>NZ_QHHP01000041.1:752382-861266 GCF_003184125.1 Pseudomonas sp. RW409
ACAAAAGCAGCCGTTCATGAACAACTGCCTCGGAACCAAAGCACGCCTTCCACTCAAGACTGCTCAGTGTGGGCTGGCAGTCGGACGAACCACAATCTCACTTACATCAACATCGTCGGGCTGTTCGATGGCATAGGCGAGCGCTCGTGCAATAGCGTCTGCGTTGAGCGCCACACGACGGAAGGCTTTCATTTCCTCTCGCGCCACCTCATCGGAAATCGTATCGGCCAGTTCAGATTCGACGACACCCGGGCACACCACGGTGACCCGGATCTTGTCCGTTTCCTGCCGCAGGCCATCTGAGATTGCCCTGACTGCGAATTTTGTCGCGCAGTACACCGCGGCTGTCGGAGAGACCGCAAGGCCGCCGATCGACGAAATATTGATGACTTGACCGGACCCTTGCGCCTCCATGCCCGGCAAGACGGCGGCAATACCGTGCAGCACCCCGCGAACGTTGACATCGAGCATCTGGTTCCACTCGTTGACCTTTAACGAGGCCAAGGGAGACAGGGGCATCACGCCCGCGTTGTTGATGATCACATCAACTTTGCCATGTTGCGCCTTGGCGAACGCCACGAACGCATGCATGGACTCCAGATCCGTAACGTCCAGTGCGCAGGCACTTGCCGAGCCACCTTCGGCCTGGATCTCGCTCACAAGTTTTTCCAGACGCTCGGTACGGCGGGCACCGAGTACCACACGGGCACCTTTGGCGGCGATCAGCCTGGCCGCCGCTTCGCCAATACCACTGCTTGCCCCGGTAATCAGTACGACTTTGTTTTTGATGTTCGACATATCCGTAGCTCCTGCTGTATGCATTGAAGTTTCAGCTCCAACCGCTGATAACGCGGATGTTGCTGCGGGGTACGTCGGAAAGGTTAAGGGCACTGGCCTGGTCGACGCGTGCCAAAACCTGCGCACCTTTTGCCTATTCGTGTCTGTGTGCATCACCCGCAAAACCTGTCACGGAAAGACACTCATGCACCTCGGAACTTACTGGGCGTTACGCCCACCTCGCGACGAAACACCTGAGAGAAGTGACTGGGGCTTGAGTAGCCGACCTCCAGCCCGACGTCGATGACGCTACGCCGGGTCTCGAGCAACAGCTGCCGCGCGCGAACTATGCGCAAGCGGATAAAGTACTGGGAGGGCGACAGTCCCGTCGCACGCTTGAACATGCGGCTGAAGTGGTACTCACTCAGCTCGGCAAGCCTGGCCAGCCTCGCCAAGCTGAACTCAGCGCCTAGATGCTCACTCATGGCGTCAGTCACTTTGCGCAGCTTGTACGCTTGCAAGGCGTTGACCCGACGCCCAGGCTGGATATCGGCGAGATAGCTGCGCACCAGATGTACGGCCAGCGCCTGTGCCAGAGAACGGACGAAAAGGGAGCTGGGCGAGCGCTCTACAACCAGTTCGGTGCGCAACTGCTCCATGACAGACGCGACGCGCCCGTCCCGTGCCCCTGAAACATCGCGCAAACGCACTGGCCCGGCGTGCTCACCCAACAGCTCCCGTGACGCTTGCTCGATCAGCGGTAACCCCAGATAAAGGTGCATGACTTCGAAGGTGTCACCCCCGTGAGTCTGCCACCGCATTTCATACGGCTCATCAGAACTGGTGAGAAAAAAATCGCCGGCGCTGACCTCTGCCGCTTCCCACTCCCCACCCAGTACGCGCTCCTCCACCCTCGCCGCCCCCGCCAGAACCAGGACGACCAGCGGTTCCACCACCGCAGGCACGAGAATGGGCTCAATGACGCTGCGATGGGTAAACAGCTGAATCACAATGTCCTTGATTTCCGGGCACTGCGGTAAAGCCTGCGGCTCGCCTGGCAGGTATTCACGCATCGACTCCCCGGTGATGCGCAAGCCTGGCGAGAATGTCGACATCTGTTCGAGGGACGTTAACCCGGTATTCGCCATGAACATGTCCTTTTCATACTCGACTGTGCAAAGTCAGACAGGCTTCAACCACTCTCCAGGCGCTTGCCCGACCTCTGCGCGATGAGACCGGATCGATGATATCGAGCTTTTCCCGCTCGTTGAACCGAGCGCCGAACCTTCCTCACTTAACATTCGGCGCAAAATCCCGACAGCCTGGGCAAGCCCACGAAAGCCGACTTCGCCTCGCTGCGAGACAGTAGGCCCGTCGCCGATGACAGCGCCTTGCAGGTGCCGACACGGCTCACCCCCTACTCGATCACAACGCTGGAGAAAATCATGACCGATATCAAGAACAGCATGCCAAACGAAGTGGCAGGTAAAGTCGCCTTGGTCACTGGCGCGGCCAGTGGCATCGGCAAGGCAATCGCACTGTTGCTGCACGCCCGCGGCGCCAAGGTCATCGCCGAAGATATAAACCCTGAGGTGGAGGCGCTGGCCTGCCCCGGCCTGGTACCACTGGTGGCCGACATCACTCAGGACGGTGCCGCCGAGCGTGCGGTCGCATTGGCCGTCGAGCAATTCGGTCGGCTGGACATCCTGGTCAATAACGCCGGCATCATCATCAACAAACTGGTCATCGACATGACCCGCGAAGATTGGGAGCGCATTCAGGCGGTCAATGCTACAGCGGCATTTCTGCATAGCCGGGAAGCGGTCAAAGCGATGATGCCAAATAAATCCGGCTCGATCGTCAACATCGCGTCCTATGCCTCCTACTTCGCCTTCCCCACTATTTCCGCCTACACCGCCTCCAAAGGTGCGCTTGCCCAACTGACGCGAACCCTTGCGCTTGAGGTCATCGCCCACGGCATCCGCGTCAATGCTGTCGGTGTTGGGGATGTGGTGACCAACATCCTCAACAATGTGGTCGACGATGGCCCTGCTTTTCTCGCCAAACATGGCGAAGCCGCGCCGATCGGCCGCGCCGCACGGCCGGAAGAAATTGCTGAAGTGGTCGCGTTCATCGCCTCGGATCGTGCCAGCTTCCTGGTCGGTTCGGTGGTCATGGCAGACGGAGGCATGACCGTCACGGCCGGGTGAGCCTCCGCTGGAAGGCGCCGCCGGGCATTCTCGGCAAGCCCGAGAGGATCAGGCAAATCTGCGACAGTTTCGACCTAACCCCCCTCCGCTCGGCTACGTAATCTGAAAACACGCAACAGATGCAGAAACAGGCCATGGCAGGCCATTCAGCTGAACAACATCGATGAGGACTGAACAATGAAAAACGCAAACCGGCTTTCCATTTCACTGGCTATGAGCGCGATCGTTGCTTGCGCGGTCAATCTCTCCTCCACCAGCCTTTACCTGGCCGCAGACGGGGCCGACCGAACTCCCGGCATGCGGGTGACTGAAGGTGGCAGTGACCGCACACCCGGGTTCAGGGTTGCCGAGGGTGGCTCGGACCACACTCCCGGCATGCGCGTAAGTGAGGGCGGCAGTGACCGCACACCGGGTTTTCGCGTTGCCGAAGACGGCTCAAGCCAAACTGCCCTGGGTCGTATCGGCTAAGCATGCAATCGAGGAGAAGCCCTATGAAAAATGCTAAACGAGCCACTCCCGATCATCGTTACGCAGGTATGTGGGTAACCGCTGATGGATTCATCCGTCACGAGCTTCTGGCAACTGGGCGTTACGACGAGGCCCGTGGTAAAAATAAGAGCGCCTATCAAGGCCGCTACGAAATAGTGGGTGACTACATCCAGTACTGGGACGATAGCGGCTTCACCGCCGATGGGCACTTTCATGACGATGTGCTGTATCACGCCGGCATGATCCTCTATCGGCAATGAGCAATTTGATGATGTCGGGTGAATATGGTCTGCCTGGACAGCCACCAGGCAGATGCTCATGAATACGTGTGAGAGCCTTGAAATGGAACAGAGCGATGCTTTCATCCTTCAGAACACAGCCATATACCGTGACGAACTGGTTCGCTTACTGACGCAACGGTTTACGACACCCGGGATCTATGAGACCGCCATAGCGCCCCTGCATGTCATTCGTTTTGACGCCCCCTCGGAGCTTATCCATACCGTCCACAAGCCGGCACTTTGCCTGATCGTGCAAGGACAAAAAGAAATCGGCGTGGGTGACGACCATTATCTGTACGACCCGCTCAGTTACCTGGTGGTATCGGTGACACTTCCAGTTTCCGGTCGCGTGCTGATGGCCAGCCCGGAGGCGCCTTACCTGTGTATCCGTCTTGATTTCGAGGCCACGGAAATTGCCCAGGTCATTGCCGATGCTCCCCCGACGGGCGTCCCGGACGAACCGGAGCGTGGCCTTTTCCTTGAGAAAGTCGATGTTCCCCTGCTGGAAACAATGCTTAGGCTGGTACGTCTGCTGGAGACGCCGAAGGACATCGGCATGCTGGCTCCGCTCGCCCTGCGGGAGTTGTATTACCGCCTCCTGCGAGGCGTGCACGGTAGCCGCCTGTATGAGCTTGCCCTCGGTGATTCACAAATGCGGCGGGTGACGCGGGCAATCGATTGGTTGAACAACCATTACACCCACCCCTTGCGCATCGAAGAACTTGCACGGGTAGCCAATTTGGGCAGTTCTACTTTGCATCACCACTTCAAGGCAGTGACCGCGATGAGTCCGCTGCAGTATCAGAAACAACTTCGTCTGCAGGAAGCCCGCCGACTGATACTCGGCGAAGGGCTGGATGTGGCGAGTGCATGTTATCGAGTGGGCTACGAAAGCCCATCGCAATTCAGCCGAGAGTACAGTCGCCAGTTCGGGTGTCCGCCATCCAGAGATACCAGTCGAGTTCGTCGCCCTGCATGAAAGGCTACTGGACGGTCTACGGCTGATGCGGTTCTACTCGTATCCTCAGGGCTGAGTAGCTGTTGCCCTGGAACCCAATTCACCGAATAGCCCACTTTCACTAATGGCAGTATTTGGCCGATTGCTGCCGGTCCCGAATGGCAGTAAATGGCCGATAGCAGCCCGCGACGAATGACTACATCGAGTTGTGGATTCAACCGGTCGATGCAACACAACTAAATTCTGTGTAAGCAGAAGGAGTGTTGCAGATGAAGCAGAGACCTCGGATCTATTACACCGAAAGCCAGAAGAAACTGATGTGGGATCACTGGCAGAAAGGCGACTCTCTCCAGCAGATCGCCCAACTATTTGATCGAAACCACTCATCGGTACAGCGCATCCTGGCGGAAACAGGGGGTATTAGACCCGCTGTACGGCGCAGGTCCAGATTGGCCCTGACGTTGGCTGAACGCGAAGAGATTTCGCGGGCAGTGGTGGCAGGTAACTCGATCCGTTCCATAGCCGCGCTGCTAGGGCGAGCAGCCTCTACGATCAGTCGTGAGATCAGACGCAACGGTGGCCAAGGAGGCTACCGGGCTAATCGAGCTGATCAGGCGGCCTGGGATCGCGCCCATCGACCCAAGGTCTGCAAGCTTGTTGAGAACCGAGCGGTGGCGCAAATTGTTGCAGACAAGCTTCAATTGCAGTGGTCACCGGAACAAATTGCCGGCTGGCTGAAGCGCACCTACCCGGATGATACGAGCTATCAGGTGTCACACGAGACGATCTATCGCACCCTCTTCATACAGGCTCGCGGGGCCCTGAAGAAGGAGTTGCTTGAGCATTTACGGCGCACGAGAGCCATGCGTCGCTCGCGACATCACACGCAGAAGAAAGAAAATCACGGCCGAATCACAGACGCGGTATCCATCCGCGAACGCCCGGCCACGGCTAAGGATCGGGCGGTGCCTGGTCACTGGGAAGGTGACCTGCTGTGCGGCAGCAGGAACAGCCAGATCGCCACTCTTGTTGAGCGAAATACCCGCTACGTGATGCTGGTGAAGTTGGCCGGTAAGGATACCGAGACGGTCATCAGCGCCCTGATCGAAAACGCCCGCGAACTCCCCGAGGAACTCTACCAATCGCTGACGTGGGATCGCGGCAAAGAGATGGCTGACCATAAGCGTTTTACGGTGGCGACCGACATCAAGGTCTACTTCTGCGACCCCCATCGTCCCTGGCAACGGGGATCGAATGAGAACACCAACGGGTTGTTAAGGCAGTACTTCCCGAAAGGGACCGACCTGGCGGAGCACTCGCAAGCCACGCTCAATGAAGTGGCAAGGCAGTTGAACAGTCGTCCTCGGAAAACACTAAACTACGAAACGCCCGCTGAACGATTTAGCCAATCTGTTGCATCGACCGGTTGAATCCACAGTCAAAAGCAGCCTCTTCTACAGCTTCCATCTACACATCCAACCAAGCCCCACACCCGATTTACCATTAAACTCTCCCCCCTCACGCCGCTCTCCTCTTCCCTGCGGCTCACCTGATTGTTTGCGGAGTTTGCCTTGCGTCTGTTTCACACCTCCGACTGGCACCTGGGGCAGAACCTCCATGGCCAGGAACGCGATTTCGAGCATGCTTGCTTTCTTGAATGGCTGTTGCGCCAGCTGGCGCTGCACAGCCCTGACGTACTGCTGATCGCTGGCGATATCTTTGACACGGTCAATCCGCCGGTCAAAGCCCAGGAGCGGCTGTACGACTTTATTGTCAGTGCCCATGAACAGCAGCCCGGCCTGACCATTGTGATGATCGCCGGCAACCATGACTCCGGTTCGCGCATCGAGTTGCCGGCGCCCTTGATGCGGCGTCTGCGCACCCATGCCCTGGGCCGGGTGCTGTGGCTGGACGACGGGCAACTGGACAGCGAGCGTCTGTTGCTGCCGTTGCCCGATGCCAGCGGCGCGATTGCCGGTTGGTGCCTGGCGCTGCCGTTCCTGCGGCCGGCGGAAGTCACCGGCCCGCACCTGGGCGACGATTACCTGCGCGGTATCGGCCAGGTGCATGAGTGGCTGATCGCCGCGGCCAACGCCAAACGTCAGCCAGGCCAGGCGCTGGTCGCCATCAGTCACGCGCACATGGCCGGCGGTTCGGTGTCGGAAGACTCCGAGCGCAGCCTGATCATCGGCAATGCCGAGGCCCTGCCCGCCAGTCTGTTCGGCCCGAGCATCAGCTACGTGGCCCTGGGGCATCTGCACAAGCCGCAGAAGGTCAACGGCGAGGAACGCATCCGCTACAGCGGCTCGCCGATTCCGCTGTCGTTCTCGGAGATCGACTACCAGCACCAGATCCTCGATATCCAGCTCGACGGCGAAACCCTGGTCAGCGTCGAGCCGCGGCTGATCCCGCGGGCGGTCAACCTGCAACGCCTGGGCCCGGCGCCACTGGCGGAGATCCTGCTGCAACTGGAAGAACTGCCGGACATCGACCTGTTGGCCGAAGAGCAGCGCCAGCCCTGGCTGGAAGTACGGGTGCGCCTGGACGAGCCGCAACCAGACCTGCGCCAGCAAGTGGAAAGCGCCCTGCAGGGCAAGGCCGTGCGCCTGGTGCGGATTGCCGCCGAATACGCCGGCAATGGTGGACGCGAGGGCGACGACGGCGCCGCGCAACTGGTGGAGCTGGACCAGCTCAGCCCGCAGGACCTGTTCAGCCGCGCCTGGCTGGACAGCTACGGCAGCGAGGTGGACGAACAGACCCTCAAGGACTTCGCGCAACTGCTCCAGGAAGTGCAGCACGAGGAGGAGCAGCCATGAAGATTCTTGCCATCCGCCTGAAGAACCTGGCCTCCCTGGCCGGCCCCTTTGAAATCGACTTCAGCGCCGAACCCCTGGCCAGCGCCGGGCTGTTCGCCATCACCGGGCCCACTGGCGCCGGCAAGAGCACCCTGCTCGATGCGCTGTGCCTGGCGCTGTTCGGCGCGGTGCCGCGGCTGAACAATATCGGCCGCGAAACCAAGGTGCCGGAGGTGGACAGCGAAATGCTCACCAGCGACCCGCGCACCCTGCTGCGCCGTGGCACCGGCAGCGGTTACGCCGAGGTCGACTTCGTCGGCATCGACGGCCATCGCTACCGCGCCCGCTGGGAAACCAACCGCGCCCGGGACAAGGCCAACGGCAAGCTGCAGGCCAGCAAGCAGAGCCTGCACGACCTGGACAGCAATCAACTGCTGGCCAGCCAGAAGCGCGACTACGAGCAGTTGATCGAAGCCAAGCTGGGGCTCAACTTCGAGCAGTTCACCCGCGCGGTGATGCTGGCCCAGAGCGAGTTCAGCGCCTTCCTCAAGGCCGACGACAAGGAACGCAGCGAGCTGCTGGAAAAGCTCACCAACACCTCGATCTACAGCCAGCTCGGGCGGCGCGCCTACAGCAAGAGCAAGGAAGCCGAGGAACAGCACAAGACCCTCAAGGCCCAGGCCAGCGGCATCACCCCGCTGGAGCCCGAGGCCCGCGCCGAGCTGGACCAGCGCTTCGACGCCGCCCAGCAGCAGCTCAAGGCCCAGCAGGCGCAGCTCAAGCAACTGGAGCTGCAACACGCCTGGCTCAAGGAACTGCAGCAGCTGCAGGACCAGCAGCGGAGCGCCGCCGAGCAACTGCAACAGGCGCAAACGACCTGGGAAGGCCTGGGCAGCGAGCGGACCAGGCTGACCCGCCTGGAACAGCTGGCGCCGCAACGCCATCAGTTCGCCCGGCAGGTGGAACTGAACCAGCAACTGACGCCGCTGCGCGAGCAGATCCGGCAACAGCGCCAGCAACAAGGCGCAGAGCAAAAACGCCAGGGCGAACTGGAGCAACAACTGAGCACGGCCCAGGCCGCGTTGCTCGCCGCCCAGGAACAGCAAAGCGCCGGCGCCCCGCTGCTGCGCGAGGCCTTTGCCGAGCAAAGCACCCTCGCCCACCTGGGCAAGACCTGCGGCGAAGCCGGCGAGCTCAAGGACAAACTGCAACAGGCCAGCGAACAAGGCCAGCAGGCGACCCAGGCCATGCTCGAACAGCAGCGCCTGGTGGGCGAACGCCTGCAGCGGATTGCCGAACAGCTGGAACACAGCACCCATCTGGCGCCGCTGAGCGATGCTTGGAATGCCTACCGCGATCGCCTGCAACAGCTGATGCTGGCTGGCAACCGGCTGAACAAGGGCCAGGAAGAACTGCCCGGCCTGCAACAACGGGCCGCCAGCGCGGCGCAGCAGTTGGCCGCACAACGCGATGAGCTGCAAGTGCTGTACAGCGAGGCCGGCGCCGAGCCCCATGCGGTGGCCGAACAGTTGCAGATCCTCAGCGACCTGCTGCAGGACAACCGCAAGCAACAGCGCGCCTTCGAAGAACTGGCGCGGCTGTGGGCCAGCCAGCAGGAACTGGACAAGCGCGGCGCGGAACTGGCGGACAAGCTGCAGACCGCCGCACGCCAGCGCGAAGAACTGAACCGGATCGGCTTGCAGAGCAAGGCCGAACTGACGATCGCCGAACAGACCCTGACGGTGACCCAGCAACTGCTGGAACGCCAGCGCCTGGCGCGTAGCGCCAGTGTCGAAGAGCTGCGCGAGCAGTTGCAGGACGACCAGCCCTGCCCGGTCTGCGGCAGCCACGAGCACCCCTACCATCAGCCCGAGGCGCTGTTGCAGAGCCTGGGTCGCCACGACGAAAGCGAAGAAGCCAACGCGCGCAAGGCGGTGGATGAACTCAAGGAAAAGCTCGCCGAACTGCGCAGCCAGGTCGGCGGCCTGATCGCCCAGCAAAAGGAATTCCTCCAGCAACAGGAGCAACTGGCAAGCCAGCAGCAGGCCCTGGCGCCGAGTATCGAAGCCCATCCGCTGTCGGCGGCGCTGCTCGACCAGGACGCCGGCAAGCGCGACGCCTGGCTGAACCAGCAACTGAGCCAGCTGAACCAAAGCATCCAGCAGGACGAACAGCGCCAAGGCGCCCTGCTGAAACTGCAAAAGGATGCCGGGCGCCTGCAACAGCAACTGCAAGCGGCGGTCGAGGCCAGCCAGGAAGCCACGCAACAGCTGACCCAGCAGCAACAGCAGCTGGGCGCGGATCGCCAGCGCCTGGAGGAAGAGCTGTCGGCCTTCGCCACCCTGCTGCCGGCCGATACCCTCGAAGCCCTGCGCAGCGACCCGGCCGCGACCTTTATGCAGATCGACCAGCAGGTCATGCAGCGCCTGGAACAGCTCGACCAGCAGAAGGAAGAACAGCAGGAACAACAACAGCGCCAGCTGGCCCTGGACAAGGAACAGGACCGCCAGCAGACCCGCGTGCAGCAACTGCAAGCCGCCCAGGAGCAGTTCAATACCCTGGCCGAGCAACAGCAGGCCGCCCGCAACAAGCTCGCGCAACTGCTGGGCGAACACGCCAGTGCCGAGCAGTGGCAGCAGCATCTGGAACAGGCCGTGGAACAGGCGCGCGCCGCCGATGTGCAGGCCAACCAGCAGTTGCAGGAGGTCCGCAGCCTGCTGGTGCAACTGGGCGCGGAACTGCAAGGCAAGGAGGAACGCCTGCTGGCCCTGGAAGCCGAACAGCAGGCGCTGGGCAGCAAGATCGCCGACTGGCGCCAGCAGCACCCGGAGCTGGACGACGGCGGCCTGGAACAGTTGCTCAGCCTCGACGACCAGCAGGTCGCCGCGTTGCGCCAACAACTGCAAGAGCGCGAAAAGGCGGTGGAACAGGCCAAGGTCCTGGTCACCGAACGCGAGCAACGCCTGCACAGCCATCAGGCCCAGCACGACGGCCAGCTCGACGCCGAACAACTGGCCAGCGCCCTGAGTGAACTGCACAGCCAGCTGGCCGCCAGCGAACAGCTGAGCGCCGAACTGCGCGCCCAGCAGACCGAGGACCAGCGCCGGCAAGACGCCAACCAGGCGCTGGGCGAGCAGATCGCCCAGGCCTACGCCGAATGGCAACGCTGGGCGCGGCTCAATGCCTTGATCGGCTCGGCCAGCGGCGACACCTTCCGCAAGATCGCCCAGGCCTACAACCTCGATCTGCTGGTGCATCACGCCAACGCGCAACTGCGCCAGCTGGTGCGGCGCTATCGCCTCAAGCGCGGCGGCAGCATGCTC
Organism: Pseudomonas sp. RW409; assembly: GCF_003184125.1. Taxonomy (NCBI): domain Bacteria; kingdom Pseudomonadati; phylum Pseudomonadota; class Gammaproteobacteria; order Pseudomonadales; family Pseudomonadaceae; genus Pseudomonas; species Pseudomonas sp. RW409. The sequence goes on from NZ_QHHP01000041.1 coordinate 763,216, forward strand.
GGCCTGCTGGTGATGGACACGGAAATGGGCGATGAGCTGCGCTCGGTGCACTCCCTGTCCGGCGGCGAGACCTTCCTGGTGTCCCTGGCGCTGGCCCTGGGCCTGGCGTCCATGGCCTCCAGCACGCTGAAGATCGAGTCGCTGTTTATCGACGAAGGCTTCGGCAGCCTCGATCCGGAATCCCTGCAACTGGCGATGGACGCCCTCGACGGCTTGCAGGCCCAGGGCCGCAAGGTGGCGGTGATTTCCCATGTGCAGGAAATGCACGAGCGGATTCCGGTGCAGATCCAGGTACGGCGCCAAGGCAATGGCCTGAGCACCCTGGAGGTGAAATGAATACTTTGTATTCGTTCCGCCGCTGCCCCTACGCCATGCGCGCCCGCCTCGCGCTGCGCTACAGCGGAGTGCCGCTGGAGATAGTCGAGGTCAACCTCAAGGCCAAGCCGGCCGAGATGCTGGCGCTGTCGCCCAAGGGCACGGTGCCGGTGCTCAACGCTGACGGACGGGTGATCGACGAAAGCCTGGACATCATGCGCTGGGCCCTGGCCCAGCACGATCCGCAGGATTGGCTGCTGAAGGACGATGGGCCGGCGCAGCAACGGATCGAGGCGCTGATCGCGGAAAACGACCAAGTGTTCAAGCTGCACCTCAATCGCTACAAATACGCCGAGCGTTACCCCGAACAGCCGATGGAGCATTACCGCAGTCAGGGGGAAGTATTTCTACGGCAGCTGGATGAACTGTTGAGCCAGCACGATTACCTGCTGGCAGATCACCCGAGCCTGGCGGACATGGCCCTGGCGCCTTTCGTGCGGCAGTTCGCCCATGTCGATCGCGAGTGGTTTGCGCAGACGCCTTACCGGCATTTGCAGCGCTGGTTGCAGCGGTTCCTGGAGTCGGAGCTGTTTGTCGCGGTCATGGCCAAGGCCTGAGCCTGACACCTGTTATGTAGGAGCGAAGCTTGCTCGCGATAAATCCGCAACGATAACGCGATGCGATGGATAGAGCGCTGCTGCGCAGCGATCGCGAGCAATCGAGCGTCGACCGGCAGCTCCTACAGAAGACTGTGTTGCGTTCAACTCAGCACACTGCACATCTGCAACGCCGAGCAATCGACGCTGAACGGGCCGAAGAACGCGGCCCTGGGTTTGGCTGGCGGGTTGCCGGCCAGCAGGCCCTGGGCCTTGGCGGTTTCAATGTTGTGGGCGATGTTGTGATTGCATTCGATGGCCCGGGCCAGCGAGCCCGCCGAGCCCTGCCCGATCCCCAGCAAGAAAGCGCCATTGGTCATGAACGCCAGGACGGCAATGACCCAGAACCTGCGTCCTTTCATAGCAGCGCCACTCCCGCATCAGGAACCTGTTCGGCGGCTTGCGCGCGGTGTTCGAACTGGATGGCCGGGTAAGCGACCTGGATCGGCGGTTGCACCGTCGACGGGGTCTGGGCCGAGAGGCTGACCAGGAGGACCATGGCCAGGTACAGGCCAATGGCGACATAGGCGCCGCGCTTGGCAGAGGTGAGGATCGAGTGGGCCATGGTGGTCTCCGTGGGCATGTTTCAGTGCCCACAGAATCCGTTAAAAACGCCCGACGCAGAAACAACCTCGGTGCATAGTCACCATCAGTTGGATTGATCGTTGGTCCGCGGCCAATCAATCCTCAAGCAGGGTCAGCATTCGCTCGCGGGAGGTTTCCGGCTCGCCTTCAATGGGCTGGGCAGCCGAGAGAATCGGGGTGGAATAGAGGAACAGAAGAACCACTGCCAGACGCATCGCCATGCTGTCGATCCTTGGAAAGGAGGAGTCAATTAATTAGCGTCAAATTTAAACATATGGCGATATGACATTACCAAGCTAATTTGCCTGGCATGGGGGAAAACGTCGCATACAGGTAATGCAGGAGCGACATCACTGCTGATCCACCGGATGAACGAGTCCATTCAGGGAAGCCAGTGACTTCGCTCCTGCATACCTGGGCGGTGCGGGGAATTTCAGTGTTGGATCTTGTGATCCAGCGCGGCGTAGAAGTTGGCGCTCTGTTGCAGGTATTTCTGGGTGTAGGTGTTGGTCGCGGATTTTTTCTCGCTGATTTCCACGTTGGCGCTGGCTGGCAGGGCCACGGTAGCGGAGATGGCGGAAGCGGCGATCACGGAGAAGAGATTGAAGTTCATTGGGTAACCCTCGTATGCAGTCGGCTTGTTTGCCCGGAAGCCTTGATGCGCCGGGCCGTGAAGCAAAACTACGCCCGAGGGTTGGCGGGTTGAAATTTTTTCCAGCAGTAGCAGATATCAGCGTCATTAATAGAAAGGCGCAGGCCCCGTCAACCGGGGCCTGCGGCCTATTGACGCACCAGGAATTTGATATCGCTGGGTGAATCGAACGGCAGTTTCTGCACGGTCTTGCCGAGGAAACCGGTCTTGGCGTCGCGCTCGATCACCACGATTTCGTTGCTCTTCTGGTTGCCGATCAGCACGTACTTGTTGCTCGGATCGAGGCTGAACTCACGCGGGTGATCGCCCTCCACCGAACGCCGCTGGATCTCCTTGAGCTGGCCGGTGGCTTCGTCGATGGCGAACACCAGCAACTGATTGGCCGTGCCGCGGTTGCTCACGTACAGGTACTTGCCGTCCTTGGAAGCATGCAGCGCACCCGCCGCCTTCTTGTCCTTGCCGCCGCTGGTCAAGTCGAGGATCTGCTTCTGGGTCAGCTTGCCGTCCTGGTAGTCGAACACCGCCACCTGGGCGCTCATTTCCAGGGTCAGGTAGGCGTGCTTGCCATCGGCGCTGAACAGCAGGTGGCGCGGGCCGCTGCCCGGCGGCAGCTCGACGAACGCCGGCTCGGCCGCGGTCAGTGGGCGTTCGGCGTTGGCCTTGGGGTCGTAGCGGTAGACGAAGACCTTGTCCGCGCCCAGGTCGCTGGCGAACACGAACTGGCCGTCCGGCGACGACACCACCGAATGCACGTGGGCCGCCACCTGGCGCTCGGGGTTGACCCGGCTGCCTGGGTGGCTGCTGAGCTGGACCACCGGCGACAGCTTGCCATCGGTACCGACCGGCAACACCGCGAGGCTGCCGCCCGGATCCGCAACCACCGAGTAGTTGCTGACGAACAGGTAGCGACCATCGCCGCTCAGGCTCGAGTGCGTCGGCTCGTTGCCCAGGCTCTGCACCTGGTTGATCGGGTTCAGCTTGCGGCTCTTGGCTTCGATGCTGAAGCTGCTGACCCGGCCGATCGGGTCGGCTTGCCCAGGCCCGTTCTCATTGACCACGAACAGCTGCTTCTGGTCCTTGGACAGGGTCAGCCAGGACGGGTTGGCGCTCTTGACCACCTGCAGCGGCTTGGCCTCGATCTTGCCGGTGCGACCGTCGAACTTGAGGCGGTAGATGCCTTCGCTCTGGCCCTGGGTGTAGGAACCGACCAGCAGTTCCTGGGTCTCGACCGGCGCGGCCTGCACGGCCATGGCGCCGATACTGCCAGCCATCAGCAGTGGCCAGAAGTTACGCATCCTCATGTTCATCCTCCTCATCGTTACGGGCACTGAAAGCACTCATGCACACCAGGCGGTGCTCACCGGAGTCGCCGACGATGGTCCAGCTTTGCAGGGTGTCGTCGAAGGTCGCGGCGTTGACCTGGGCCAGGCTGAAACTCCAGCGCTTGGCCGCACGGCCGTCCATGCATTCGATCAGCAGCTGTTGGTCGTCAAGGGTGAAGTCGAAGGCATGCAGCCCGTCGATTTCCAGCATGTCGCAGGCTTGGAGGGCAGTCAGCAAAGTGTCTGTAGCGGCAGTCATAGTCGTCAGTCAGCAATGGAAAGCGGCCATGATAGCGGGTCCGGCGCGGCGCGGCTGTAGTGGCATTGCAAAGTTCGCACGAACCATTGCTACAAATTCTGTAGCCGCTGGCGCAGCTGCGCCAGGGCCGAAGGCCCTCCTGCACCAGGAACACCGCTGCGAGCGTGCCGGTCGATCGCAGCCTCGCGGGCTCGGCAGCGGCTACAGGGGCCGGTGGTGTCTGGCCGGGCAATAAAAAACCGCGACCTGGGTCGCGGTTTTGCTTGGAGCTTAGGGGATTAGTGGGCGAACAGCGAGTGGCCCTTCTGCCCCGCCAGTTTTTCCGGCTTGATCAGGAATCGCGCCAGCGCCGGCAGCAGCCACAACGCGCCGAACATGTTCCACAGGAGCATGAAGGTCAGCATCAGGCCCATGTCGGCCTGGAACTTGATGGCCGAGAAGATCCAGGTGGCGACGCCGATGGCCAGGCACAGGCCAGTGAACAGCACCGCCTTGCCGGTGGATTTCAGGGTCTGGTAGTAGGCCTCCTGCAACGGCAGGCCGGCACGCAGGAAACTTTCCAGGCGGCTGTAGATGTAGATCCCGTAGTCCACGCCGATCCCCACCCCGAGCGCCACCACCGGCAAGGTCGCGACCTTGACGCCGATGCCCATGAACGCCATCAGCGCGTTGCCCAGCACCGAGGTCAGCACCAGCGGCAACACGATGCACAGGGTCGCCGCCCAGGAGCGGAAGGTGATCATGCACATCACCGCCACGCAGATGTACACCAGTACCAGGATGGTCAGTTCCGAGCGCTTGATCACTTCGTTGGTGGCCGCCTCGATCCCGGCGTTACCCGCCGCCAGCAGGAACTCCAGGCCGTCCTTGTTGTGTTCCTTGGCGAACTCCTGCACCGCATGCACCGCGCGGTCGAGGGTCTCGGCCTTGTGGTCGTTGAGGAAGATCAGCACCGGCGCCAGCGAGCAATTGTTGTTGTACAGGCCATCGGCACGGGCGATGGAGTTGTTCAGCACATCCGGGTTGCGCGACAGGGTTTCCCATTTCAGGTTGCCCTCGTTCATGCCCTTGATCATCTGCTTGGACACGGTCACCAGGGAAATCGCCGATTGCACGCCCTCGGTGTTCTGCATCTTCCACATCAGCTCATCGATCGGCGCCATGGCTTCGTAGCGCGAGCAGCCTTCGGAGGCGGTCTTGACCATCACCACCAGCACGTCGGAACTGGTGGAATAGTTGTTGATGATGAAGTTGTTGTCCTTGTTGTAGCGCGAGTCCGGACGCAGCTCCGGCGCGCCCTGGTCGAGGTCGCCGATCTTCAGGTTCTGGCTGTACCAGAGGCCGCCACCGAAGGCCAGCAGGGCCAGGAAGATCGACACCGGGGCGACTTTCGGGCTGGCGAAGTTCGACAGCAGGCGCCAGAACGGATGCTCGCGGGTAGCGTCCCTCTTGCTGCGCTCGATTGCGCGCTTGCTGATGCCGACATAGGAAATCGCCACCGGCAGCAGGATCAGGTTGGTGAATACGATCACCGCCACGCCGATGGACGCGCCGATGGCCAGCTCGCGAATCACCCCGATGTCGATGATCAGCAGGGTGATGAAGCCCACGGCGTCGGCGAGGATCGCGATCATCCCCGGCAGGAACAGCTGGCGGAAGGTACGCCGGGCCGCGGTCAGGGCGTTGTCGGCACCGCTGGATTGCAGGGCGATACCGTTGATTTTCTGCACGCCGTGGGAAATGCCGATGGCGAAGATCAGGAACGGCACCAGCATCGAATAGGGGTCGAGGCCGAAGCCCACGGCGTGCATCAGGCCCAGTTGCCAGACCACCGCCACCAGGGTGGTGATGAGCACGGCGATGGTGCTGCGGATGCACCAGGTAAACCAGTACAGCAGCACCAGGGTGATCAGGAAGGCGACGCCGAAGAACATCACCACCATGATCAGGCCGTCGATCAGGTCGCCGACCTTCTTGGCGAAACCGACGATGTGGATCTTCACATTGGGGTTCTGCGCCTCGAACTTGTCGCGGATCTTTTCTTCAAGCTCATGGGAGAACTTCTGGTAGTCCAGGGCCAGCAGCTTGCCCTGGTCCTGCGGGTCCGGGTAGGACTCCAGCAGCGGAATGTCGACGATGCTCGACTTGAAGTCGTTGGCCACCAGGCGCCCGACCTGGCCCGACTTGAGCACGTTGTTGCGCAGCAGATCGAGGCTGTCGGCCGAGCCGTTGTAGCTCTGCGGGATCACTTCGCCGCCGGCGAAGCCCTCTTCCGTCACCTCGGTCCAGCGCACGCTGGGGCTCCACAGCGACTTGAGGCCCGAGCGGTCGACGCCGGAGATGTAGAACACCTCGTCGTGGATCTGCCGCAGTGTCTCCATGTAGTCCTTGGTGAAGATGTCACCGTCCTTGGCCTCCACCGAGATGCGCACGGTGTTGCCCAGGTTCGCCAGGTCGTTGCGATGCTCCATCATCTTCTCGATGAAGGGATGCTCGAGCGGGATCATTTTTTCGAAGCTGGTGGACGGTTTGATCAGCGTGGCCTGCCAGAACAGGAAAACGCTGACCAGCAGGCAGATGATGATCACTGCCGGGCGGTTGTTGAAAATCAGACGCTCGAGAAACGTCGCCTTGTCGGTTTGATGACTGCTCATGGAAGTGTTCCCGCCTTCTTATTATTGGCCCGGCTTGCTTGCCCTGATTATTTTCCGAGATCGGCGCCATTCGACGAGGTCGAGCGCACACCGCCCTGCCCCGCCAGAATCAGGTTGCCATTGCCGGCTGCCGTCACCGCTGCCAGGGAGATCCGGTCCGGACGGTTGTAGACGCTGAAGGTCACGCCGTTGTCGGTGCTGCGCACCACGCTGCCGCCGTTGCCGACGATCACCAGCGAACCGTCGTCCAGCAGCGTGGCGCCGGACAGGCCGAACTCCAGGCTGCCGCGGGCGGCCTTGAGTTCGACCTGCTCCCAGGTGCTGCCGAAGTCGGTGGAGCGATAGAGGTTGCCGCGCAGGCCGTAGGCCAGCAGCGTGGCGGGCTGGGCGGTGCCGATCACGCCGAAGAACGAACCTTCATAAGGGCCTTCGAGGCGTTCCCAGGTTTGTCCCCAGTCGGCGGAGCGGAACATGCTGCCCTGCTCGCCGACGATGAACAGGCCGGAATCCTTCACCGCAGCGATGGCGTTGAGGTGGTACTGGTCTTCGTTGTCCAGGCGGTCGCTGGCGTCTTCCCAGGTTTTACCGCCGTCGGTGGTGGCCAGCAGCGCGCCGTAGGCGCCCACGGCAAAGCCGTTGCTGGTGTCCTGGAACCACACGTCCAGCAGCGGTGCTTCACGCTTGAGGTCTTCGAATTGCTTGGTCCAGGTCAGGCCACCGTCTTCGCTGGCGAGCACCTGGGCATCGTGGCCGACGGCCCAACCGTGCTTGGCATCGACGAAATACACCGCGGTCAGCAGCTGCCGGGTCGGCACCTTGGCCTGGGTCCAGGTCTGGCCCTGATCGTCGGAATAGAGAATGTGCCCGCGATCGCCGACGGCGACCAGGCGCGGACCGGCATGCACGACATCGAGCATCAGGCCCTTGCTGGCCTTGGCCGATTCGGTGGAATAGACAGTGTCCGCCGCGGACGCGGCGGCCTGGACCGGGGCCGACAACAGGGCGACCCCCAACAGCGAGAGCGCTGTAGCCAGCAACGCAAATCTGCGCAAGGCCGGCGGGCGGCAGGAACTCACACCCATGACAGGCTCACTCATAGACCTCTCCCCCATTTATTATTGTTAGGTCGTTCAACCTTTACAGGGCGCCGTTCGGGGCGGTTAGGACAATGTCCTGAAACCTGCAATCTAGAGCCCCTTCGGAAGCTGACCTATCCTATCGGGCTTTCGAAACGTCTGACAATCGACGCCACGTTATCTTTTGTTAACCATCGCCCCAGCCTGGAACCTGACTGCTCAGTCGATACTGGGGGTGGTGTACGAAGCGTAGCTGAGGCAAGAACACCAACGCCGCGGACTGCACTCCTCGATCCCAGTGGCTGCAGCCGATAGCCGCGCAAAGACTGACTCAGGCCATGGGCCGCGCCTCCTGGCTTTGGCTATGATGAGCAGCGTGATCTGCGAGTCGGATGTCGGGAGTGAGCCATGATTGCCATACGCGAGGCGTGGAAAGCCGGATTGCTGGGACGCGCGCACTGGGCCCGCAACCTGGTGTCCGGGGTGATTGTCGGCGTGGTGGCGCTGCCCCTGGCCATGGCCTTCGCCATCGCCTCCGGGGTCAAGCCCGAACAGGGGATCTACACCGCCATCGTCGGCGGCCTGCTGGTGTCGCTGTTCGGCGGCAGCCGCTTGCAGATCGCCGGTCCCACCGGGGCCTTTATCGTGATTCTGGCCGGGGTCACTGCCAAGTACGGGGTCGACGGCCTGCAACTGGCGACCATGATGGCCGGGATCATCCTGTTCCTGCTGGGCATCAGTCGCCTCGGGGCGCTGATCAAGTTCATCCCGGACCCGGTGATACTCGGCTTTACCGCCGGGATCGGGGTGATCATCTGGGTCAGCCAGTGGAAGGACTTCTTCGGCCTGCCCGCCGTCGGCGGCGAGTACTTCCACCAGAAGCTCTGGCACCTGCTGCAAGCCCTGCCCGACCTGCACCTGGCCACCACCTTGCTGGCCCTGCTCAGCCTGGCGCTGTTGTGGGGCGTGCCGAGGATCGCGCAGCTCAAACGCCTGCCGGCGCCCCTGGTCGCCATGACCCTGGCCACGGCCCTGCAGTCCCTGTTCCAGTTCGACGGCGTGGCCACCATCGGCAGCGCCTTCGGCGGTATTCCCCAGGGGTTGCCGGCGTTGCAGCTGCCTGAAATCAGCCTGCCGCGAGTGCTGGACCTGATCGGTCCGGCCTTCGCCATCGCCATGCTCGGCGCCATCGAGTCGCTGTTGTCGGCGGTGGTGGCCGACGGCATGGCCGGCACCCGCCACGACTCCAACCAGGAACTGATCGGCCAGGGCATCGCCAACCTGGCCACCCCGCTGTTCGGCGGATTCGCCGCCACCGGCGCGATTGCCCGCACCGCAACCAATATCCGCAACGGCGGCAGCAGCCCGCTGGCGGGCATCATCCACGCGCTGGTCCTGGTGCTGATCATCCTGTTTCTCGCGCCACTGGCGGCCAATATCCCGCTGTGCGCCCTGGCGGCGATCCTGTTCGTGGTGGCCTACAACATGAGCGAACTGCACCACTTCAAGCGCATGGTGCAACGGGCGCCCCGGGCGGACGTGGCGATTCTGCTGGCTACCTTTGTCCTCACGGTGTTCAGCGATCTGGTGATCGCGGTGAATATCGGGGTGATCCTGGCGATGCTGCACTTCCTGCGGCGCATGGCCTCCTCGGTGGAGGTGCAACAGGTGGTGGAGCAGGACCTGCAACACGAGCTGCACGGCAACGGCCAATTGCATCTGCCACCGGGCGTGCTGATCTACACCATCGAGGGGCCGCTGTTCTTCGGTGCCGCGGAGACTTTCGAGCGCGCGCTGGCGCAGACCCACAGCGACCCGCAGGTGCTGATCATTCGCCTGAGACACGTGCCTTTCATGGACATCACGGGCTTGCAGATGCTGGAGGAAGTGATAGGCCAACTGCACAAGCGCGGGATTGTGGTGAAGCTGTGCGAAGCCAACCTCAAGGTCCACACCAAGCTTGAACGGGTCGGCATCCTGCACGCCATCGGCGCGCAGAACTATCACCGGGATCTGCCTGAAGCCTTGCAGAGCGAGCCGGACAGCTCCACTCCCCTGTAGGAGCGGCCGGTCGACGCTCGATTGCTCGCGATAAGACCTGAACGACAACGCGCGGCATCTGGGGCCGCGCGTTGGCTTGAGTTTTTTCGCGAGCAAGCTCGCTCCTACAAGGGTCAGGCCAGGCTTTTGCTGACCACTTCGAACACATCGCTGGACAGCTCACCGGAGGCGCGGATGCGTTCCAGCTCGCCTTTCATCAGCGCCTGGCGGGCGCTGTCGTATTTGCGCCAGCGGGTCAGCGGCGCCAGTTGCCGCGAGGCGATCTGCGGGTTGAAGCCGTTGAGCTGGATCACCAGGTCGGCCAGGAAACGGTAGCCGGAGCCGTCCGCGGCGTGGAAGTTGATCAGGTTCTGGCCGGCGAAGGCGCCGATCAGGGCGCGCACCTTGTTCGGGTTCTTGATGTTGAACGCCGGGTGCTGCATCAGCGCCTTGACCCGCTCCAGCCCGCCCGGCAGCGTGCTGCCGGCCTGGACGCTGAACCACTGGTCCATGACCAGGGCGTTGTCCTTGAAGTGCTCGGCGAACACCGCCAGGGCCTTGGCCTTCTCGGCCTCGAACGGCGAGTTGACCAGCACCGCCAGCGCTGTCAGGCGCTCGGTCATGTTGTCGGCGGCGTCGAACTGTTCGATGGCCGCCGCCAGCACTTGCGGCTTCTCGGTGAGCATCAGGTACGACAGCGCGATGTTTTGCAGGGCGCGACGGGCGAAGTGCGCGGACTCGGCGACATAGTCGGTGCTCCGAGAGACCTCGCGATTGGCCTGGTAACGCTTCCACAGCGCGTCGAACAGGCTATCGGCCAATTGCTGGCGAGCGAACTCGCGCGCCGCATGAATGGCCTCGACATCCGCCACTTCGCTGATCTCGGTCAGGTAGGCCTCGCCCGGCAGCGAGAGCATTTCCGCGACCATGGCCTGGTCCAGGCTGTCATCGGCCAGTAGCGTCGCCAGCGCGGTGACCAGACGCTGGTCCAGCACCAGTGCCTGGCCCTGCTGGTGCTGGGCAATCAGGTCTTGCAGCACCTGCACCGCCAGTTGCTGGCCGGCGTCCCAACGGTTGAAGCCGTCGCTGTCGTGCTGCATGAGGAACATCAGCTGGTCGCGGTTGTACGGGAAGCTCAGCTTCACCGGCGCCGAGAAGCCGCGCAGCAAGGACGGCAGCGGTTGTTCGGCGATGTCGACGAAGGTGAAGGTCTGCTCGGCCTCGGTCACCGAGATCACCCGCGAAGTGCCTTGCGCGGCGGCTTCGCCGGCCAGGCGCAGGGCAATGGCCGCGCCCTTGGCGTCCAGCAGGCCCAGCTCGACCGGAATCACGAACGGCAGCTTTTCCACCTTGTCCGGGGTTTGCGGGCAGCTCTGGCGGAAGGTCAGGCTGTAGGTCTTCGCCGCCGCATCATAGGCCTCGCTGACCGCCAGGCGCGGGGTGCCGGCCTGGCTGTACCAGCGCTTGAACTGGGCGAGGTCGATGCCGTTGGCGTCTTCCATGGCCTTGACGAAATCGTCGCAGGTCACGGCCTGGCCGTCGTGGCGCTCGAAGTACAGGTCGCTGCCCTTGCGGAAGCCTTCGGCGCCCACCAGGGTGCGGATCATGCCGACCACTTCCGAGCCCTTCTCGTACACGGTCAGGGTGTAGAAGTTGGAGATCTCGATAAAACTTTCCGGGCGCACGGCGTGAGCCATGGGGCCGGCGTCTTCGGCGAACTGGTGGGTGCGCAGGTAGGCCACGTCCTGGATGCGCTTGACCGTGCGCGAGTTCATGTCCGAGGAGAAGCCGGCATCGCGGAATACCGTGAAGCCTTCCTTGAGCGACAGCTGGAACCAGTCGCGGCAGGTCACGCGGTTGCCCGACCAGTTGTGGAAGTATTCGTGGGCGACGATCGCCTCGACCCGCTGGTGCGCGGCGTCGGTGGCGGTCTCGGCGCGGGCCAGCACGGCGCTGGAGTTGAAGATGTTGAGGCCCTTGTTTTCCATGGCGCCCATGTTGAAGTCGTTGACCGCGACGATCATGAAGATGTCCAGGTCGTACTCACGGCCATAGGTCTGTTCATCCCAGCGCATGGACTTCTTCAGGCTGGTCATGGCGTGCTGGCACTTGTCGATGTTTTCCGGCTCGACGTAGATGCGCAGCGCGACCTCGCGCTGGTTCATGGTGGTGAAGCTGTCCTCGACACACCACAGATCGCCCGCTACCAGGGCGAACAGGTAGGCCGGTTTCATGAACGGGTCTTCCCAGGTCGCCCAGTGCCGGCCGTCTTCGCCCGGCCCGCTGGCGATCGGGTTGCCGTTGGACAACAGCACCGGATAGCTGTGCTGCTCGGCCACCACTGTGGTGGTGAACTTGCTCATCACGTCCGGGCGGTCGAGGTAGTACGTGATCTTGCGAAAGCCCTCGGCCTCGCACTGGGTGCAGAACATGCCGCTGGACTTGTACAGGCCTTCCAGGGCGGTGTTGCTTTCCGGGTGGATCTTGACGCTGGTGTCGACTGTGAAGGATTCGCTGGTCGGCTGCAGGGTCAGGTGGTTGGCATTCAGCTGGTAATCCGCGGCCGTCAGCTCGCGGTCGCCCAGGGACACCGACAGCAGCTCCATCTGCTGGCCGTCGAGCACCAGCGGCGGCAGGCCGCCACCATGCACCGGATTGCGGCGCATCACCAGTTGCGCATGGACCAGGCTGTGGTCCTCGAACAACTCGAAGGTCAGGTGTGTTTCGTCGATCAGGTACTCGGGCGCCTGATAGTCCTTCAGGTAAATCATCTTCGGTTGTTCGGTGCGCATGCGTCGAATCCTTCTACTGATGCACGGCGAGCTGGTAGGCCGTGTATTTACGAATGTTGATCACGCCGGTATCGAAGATCAGGTATTGGCCCTTGATCCCCAGCAGCGTGCCTTCGGCAATCGGGTTCTTGTCCAGGTTGAAGCTGACGATCTTGGCCGGGTACTGCTCGACCGGGTAGCGGATCTCGATCGGCTCGACATCGCTGACCGGTTGGATCGCCTGCAGGCCGAAGCGTTCCTGCAAGGCGCGCAGGCCCTCGGCGCAGGAGGCGAACAGCTGGTCGCGCACCTGCGCCAGGTCCACCGCCTCGGCGTCGCCCTTGAGCAAGGCGCGCCAGTTGGTCTTGTCGGCCACCTGGGTGCGGAACAGGTCCTCGACGAAACCGGACTGCTGGCGGGTCGCCACGCGCATGATCGGCAACGCCTGGCTGGCGCCCTGGTCGAGCCAGCGGGTCGGTAGCTGGGTGGCGCGGGTAATGCCGACCTTGATCCCCGACGAGTTGGCCAGGTACACCACGTGGTCGGTCATGCAGAACTGCTCGCCCCAGGACGGCTCGCGGCAAGTGCCGGCGTCGTAGTGGCAGCGTTCCGGGCTCATGATGCAGACATCGCACTGGGCCAGCTTGGTCATGCACGGGTAGCAGTAACCCTGGCTGAAGCTGGTCTTGGTCTTGCGCCCGCAATGGGTGCAGTGGATCGCCCCCAGGTATTCCAGGCGCACAGTGCTGCCGATCAATGGATTGACCGGCACCTCGGTGTCGCCAAGACGAAAGGCGTACTGGACATCCGCCCCGTCCAGGCGCGCCGACATTTTACTGATGGAGCCACGGCCAATTTCGATCAATGGATGGCATCCGACTTGAACAGGATGTTCGGCACTTCGATCGACTTCGAGGCACACTCCTGCGGGCCCATGTAGCCGGTGCGCTGCTCTTCGGGCAGGTTCTGCATTTCCCAGGCGATCATCGCCTGCAGGGACAACTCGCGCTGCTCGGCGGTGAGCTTGCGGCCATCGGACCATTTGCCGATCTCTACCGCCAGTTTCAGGCTCTGGTAGATGTCCGGGGTGATGTTTTCAATCATTTCAACAAACGACGACATAAGCGGTCTCCAGCATTAGAGGGCCAGTTTACGGCGACTGTACAAGCCGCCCAACAAACCTGTGAGGCATCCGACGAGCAACCCGCCGACGTGGGCGGCGTTGGCGATTTCACCGAAGCCGATCACCGAGATCAGCCCCGACATACAGATCAGCAACCACACCAGCATCATCGCCAGGACTCCGCGAGGCAGGCGATAGGCCGGGTTGGGCGACAGCAACTGATAGATCCAGCAATGCCCGAGCAGGCCGTAGAGCACGCCGGACAGGCCGCCGAACAGGCTCGGCCCGCTGAACAGGTATTGCGCGTAGTTCGACACCAGGCTGAACAGCAACGTCAGGCCCAGCAGGTTGATGCTGCCCTGGCGCTGTTCGATGCGCCGCCCCAGCTCCCAGTACCACATGCCGTTCATGGCGATGTGCAGGAAGCCGAAGTGAATCAGCATCGGCGTGACCAGGCGCCACCACTGCCCCGCCGCCAGGCTGTCGGCCAGGGGCGTGAACTGGATGTAGTCGCCGACCACGCGGAACTCGAGGAAAGTCAGCCAGCGCAGGGTGCCAAGGTTTTCACCGAGCAAAGTCAAGGCGGCAACAATCAGGCTCAGCAGCAAGATCAGCGCGGTGGCCGGGCTACGCCGCAGTTGCTCGACGAACCCCGGACGACGCAGGGCGGCGCCGGCCTCGGGGATGTCCAGTTGCTGCTCGGGATCGCCCGCCGGAAAACGCTCGTACAACGAACGCACGTCCTCGCTGATGGCATCCGGCACCCAGAGCACCTGCTCCCCCGCTTCCTCGCTGACCCGGTGCGGCACCTGCATGCGCTGCAACAGTTTGACGAAGCCACTCAGGTCCACATTCAACGGCAGACGCAATACCGCAACCGCACTCATTGCTGCTCCTCCGGTCGCTCGACATAGACCCAGACGAATTTGTCCGGGTCCAGGCGGGTTTCCTGGTCCAGGCGATAAGCCACCAGCTTGCCGTAGAGCACCGCGCTGTAATCCAGGCAGGCCAGGTTCGAGCGAATCGGCGCCGGTTTGCCGCTGCGCCAGTAATGGCCGACGAACAGCAACGGCTCATCGACGCCGTAGCGCAGCAGGTTGTTTTTCTCCGCCGAGGACAGCGGCGTGCGAGCTACCGGCTCGGGCAGCGCATCGGGCTGGAACACGATGTCGCCGTAGGTCTGCGGGTCGTCTTCCCAGAACTTGGTGCGGAAGAACGAACGGGTCAGGCCATCGCCGCTGGTCATGGTCAGGCCATGGGGCAGGCGCATGTCGGTGCCGCGCAGCAGGCGGTCGAACACGTTATTGGCGAAGCTGCCGGGTACCGCCGAGGCCTGGAGGAAGTGCTCGTCGATGCAGCCGTCGGGGTATTGCGCCCGCAGCGGTTCGATCAGGCCGGCGTCCCAGCAGGCATGCACCACGCGAAAACGCCCGGCGTCGATGAACAGCGGCATCTGGTAGAACCAGTCGAGGAAATCGTGCCAGTCCTTGGGGTACTGCTCGAATTGCGCCAGGGTCTCATTGATCAGCCGGGCATGGCGCGGCGTGTGTTCGCGCACGAAATGCCTGCCGCCGCCGGGCGCTGCCGGGGTGACCCAGCCCAGGGCGTTGAACTCATGGTTACCCATGACGCACAGCGCCTGGCCGGCCTCGACCATGTCGTGGACGATGTGCAAGGCTTCGCGGATCCGTGGGCCGCGGTCGATGATGTCGCCGAGGAACACCGCCATGCGCGACGGATGCCGCCAGACGCCGCCCTGCTTGCGATAACCGAGCTTGTCCAGCAGGTGTTCGAGGGTCAGGGCGCAACCGTGCACATCACCGATCAGGTCATAACTTCGCGCGGGATCGAGCATCAGTCGCCTCCACCACCCAGTCGGCTGCCCCAGCCGAGCTTGGTCCGGCAGACCTCGTAATAGTTGTGGTCCAGCGGATGGATCAGGCGCAGTTTCTGCGCCTTCTTGCTGACAGTGATGGTGTCACCGGGGGCACAGGTGAAATGGTTCTGCCCGTCGCAGGAAACCTGCGGGTAGATCTGCATATCCTTGGACACGACGATTTTCAGCTCGCTGTTGCCATCGACCACGATCGGCCTTCCCGACAAGGTATGGGGGTACATCGGCACAATCACAATGGCGTCGAGCTTGGGATGCATGATCGGCCCGCCGGCGGACAAGGCGTAGGCGGTGGAGCCGGTCGGCGTGGCGACGATCAGGCCGTCGGCCTTCTGGCTGCAGACGAACTGGCCGTCGATGTAGATCTCGAACTCGATCATCCGCGTCGACTTGCCCGGGTGCAGCACCACATCGTTCAGTGCGTCGCCCTGGCCGATGGCTTCGGCGTGGCGCCGCACTTCGGCCTGCAGCAGGAAACGGTTTTCCACCAGGTAATGGCCGTCGAGGACTTCGGCGACCTTGACTTCCAGCTCGTCCGGACGAATGTCGGTGAGGAAGCCCAGGCTGCCGCGGTTGATCCCCAGCACCGGAATGTTGTGGCGCGCCAGGGCGCGGGCCGCGCCCAGCAGGCTGCCGTCGCCGCCGACCACGATCACCATGTCGCAGACTTCGCCGAGCAGCTTGCGCGAGGAGGTCTGCAGGCCGTGGCCGGGCAGCACTTCGGCGATGGTGTCTTCGAGGATCACATGCAGGTGGCGGGCGAGCAGAAACTTTTTCAGTCGGCGAACTGTGTCCAGCACCTGGGAACTGCCCAAGCGACCGATAATGCCGATATTGCGAAATTGCTCCATGGGGCTCCTGCAGGGGTTCTGGGACGGGCAAAGCAGAGATTATGGGCGAAAGCCGGCCATAGACAAAATCCTTTCAGCCTCGACGTTAGGCGCTATGCTCGCAGAATGATCCTGTTTCCCGGCTTGCTCGACCTCCCCCGCCAGTTGCGCCACCCCGAAGTGCGCGACCTGGCCTGGGTCATCCTCGCGCCGCCGATGCTCGACCAGACGCCCTGGCCGCAGCGCCATCCACTGGCCGGCAGCGACTGGGTGCAGGCGCCGCAGTTGCTGGCGCACTGGTTGCGCCAGCTGGACCAGGACAGCCGCGCCCTGCGCCGCTGGCTGGCCCTCGGGCCGACCAAACGCCTGGGGCTGTACTACGAACGCCTGTGGCAATTTGCCGTACAGCACGCGCCCGGCGTCGAGCTGCTGGCGGCCAACCTGCCGATCCGTCGCGCCGGCCACACCCTGGGCGAACTGGACATGCTGCTGCGCGATCGCGACGGCATTCACCATCTGGAACTGGCGATCAAGCTCTACCTCGGCCCGCAACATGGCAACGGCGCGAACACCGCGTTGTGGCTGGGCCCCGGCTGCCACGATCGCCTGGACCGCAAGCTGGCGCACCTGAACGAACACCAGTTGCCGATCTCCGCCCGCGCCGACAGCCTGGAAGTGCTGGCGGCCATGGATATCCAGGACTTCAGCGCCCACCTGTGGCTCGGCGGCTACCTGCTCTACCCCTGGCCCGGCACCACGCAACCGCCCCGCGGCGCCCACCCGCAGCACCTGCGCGGGCGTTGGCTGCACCAGCGCGACTGGCCGGCCTTTATCGCGCAAAGCCCGCCCGGGCGCTGGCAACCCTTGCCACGCCAGGCCTGGCTGGCGCCCGCGTCCTACCCGGCGGAACAAACCTGGAGCGCCCCGCAGCTGCAAGCCTGGCTGGAGGAACTCGACCCGCACGCCCCGGCGCAACTGCTGGTGCGCCTCACGGAAAACCGCGCCGGCGACTGGGAGGAAACCGAACGCCTGTTCCTGGTGGCGGACCTCTGGCCGAATGTGCCAGGGGCGAGTTGAGCTTCTATAACTCCTTCAACTGCGCCAAACACCGAACCTGTAGGAGCGAGCTTGCTCGCGACAGGGGCAACGCGGGGTGCCAGATACGACACTTCGCGAGCAAGCTCGCTCCTACAGGTTACGTGGTGGATGCGGGTTTTCGACGAATACGAACCTGCCCCTCACATCACCGACAAGCGCAGGGCCAGCGCCGCCAGGGTCACCAGCAGCACCGGCAGGGTCAGCACGATGCCGACCTTGAAGTAGCGGCCCCAGCCGATATGGATGTCCTTGCGATCCAGCACGTGCAGCCAGAGCAAGGTGGCCAGGCTGCCGATCGGAGTGATCTTCGGCCCCAGGTCGCTGCCGATCACGTTGGCGTAGATCATCGCGTCCTTGACCACGCCGCTGGCCTGGCTGGCGTCGATGGACAGCGCGCCGATCAGCACCGTCGGCAAGTTGTTCATGATCGATGACAGGACGGCGGTCAGCAGCCCGGTGCCCATGGCCGCGCCCCAGATGCCGTAGTCGGCGAAGCGGTCGAGCCAGCCGGCCAGGTGGGTGGTCAGCCCGGCATTACGCAGGCCGTACACCACCAGGTACATGCCGAGGGAGAAAATCACGATCTGCCACGGCGCTTCCTTGAGCACCTTGCGCGTCGAAATCTTGTGGCCCTTGGCCGCGATGCCCAGCAGCAAGGCCGCGCACACCGCCGAAATCGCGCTGATGGGAATGCCCAGCGGCTCCAGGGCAAAACAGCCCAGCAGCAGGATGACCAGCACCCACCAGCCGGCGACGAAGGTGGCCTTGTCGTGGATCGCGCTGGCGGGCGGCTCCAGTTCCTCGGGGTTGTAGGCCTGCGGAATGTCGCGGCGGAAGAACCACAGCAGCACCGCCAGGGTCGCGGCCACGCTGACCAGGTTCACCGGCAGCATCACCGCGGCGTACTGGTTGAAGCCGATATTGAAGAAGTCCGCGGAAACGATGTTCACCAGGTTCGACACCACCAGCGGCAGGCTCGCGGTATCGGCGATGAACCCGGCGCCCATGACGAACGCCAGGGTCGCCGCCCGGGAGAAGCGCAACGCCAGCAGCATGGAAATCACGATCGGCGTGAGAATCAGCGCCGCCCCGTCGTTGGCGAACAGCGCCGACACCAGCGCCCCCAGCAGCACCATGAAGGCAAACAGCTTGCGCCCGCTGCCCTGCCCCCAGCGCGCCACATGCAAGGCCGCCCAGGCGAAAAACCCGGCCTCGTCGAGCAGCAGGCTGATGATGATCAAGGCCACGAAGGTGCCGGTGGCGTTCCAGATGATCTGCCAGACCACCGGAATGTCCGTCAGTTGTACCACCCCGAACAGCAACGCCAGCACCGCGCCGAACACCGCGCTCCAGCCCACGCCGAGGCCCTTGGGCTGCCAGATCACCAGGGTAATGGTCAGCAGGAAAATCAATGAAGCAGTCAGCATGCCGGGCAGCCTTGAACAGGAAAAGTGAGGTGGATGGGAATTCAGCAGCAGCGCACGGGGCGATCGGGGCGATCGGCCATGGTCTGCAAGCGTTGCAGGTCAGCCTGCAGCCAGGGGCTGTTGGCCTCCAGCGTGTCCTGCAGCAATGTGGTCACCCAGGGTGACAATTGCGGGTGCAGCCGGTAGTAGATCCATTGCCCCTGGCGGCGATCGGCCAGCAGGCCGCAACTGCGCAACAGCGCCAGGTGCCGGGAGATCTTCGGCTGGCTCTGGCCCAGGGCGGCGGTCAACTCACAGACACACAACTCGCCTTCGCGGGTCACGAGCAAGGCGATGCGACTGCGGGTTTCGTCGGCAAGCGCCTTGAACAGTTCGGCGGGGTTGAGAGCGTCGGACACCAGGGCCACTCCAGGCAGTTGGAGCGGCGAATATATGAATATTCAGATATGCGGTAAAGCGCTTTTCTCACGACGAGAGGAATATCCCATCACCCGCGGAAGCCGGCTGGCCGACTCCCGCGGTGCCAGGATCAGAGCTTTTTGTGCTGCTCGACCCACTGCGCGTAGGCGTTGATGAACTTCTCCAGGAACGGCTTGAGCGACTCGGACAGCTTGCCCGCCTCGTCGAAGGCCGAACCGGCGCCGCTCAGGTAGGCTTCCGGCTGCTGCATGCACGGTACATTGAGGAACACCAGGGACTGGCGCAGGTGATGGTTGGCGCCAAAACCGCCGATAGCGCCCGGGGATGCGCTGATCACCGCCCCCGGCTTGCCGTTCCAGGCGCTCTTGCCGTAGGGGCGCGACCCCACGTCGATGGCGTTTTTCATGGGTGCGGGAACCGAGCGGTTGTATTCCGGAGTGACGAACAGCACGGCATCGGCGGCGCTGACCTGCTCGCGGAACACCTTGTAGGCGGCCGGCGGGTCTACATCGATGTCTTCGTTGTAGAGCGGCAGGTCGCCGATCTCGACAATCTGCAACCGCAGGTTGGCCGGCGCCAGTTCGGCCAGGGCCAGCGCCACTTTCCGGTTGATCGAGGCCTTTCTCAGGCTGCCAACCAGCACTGCAATCGTGTAGACGTTGCTCATAGTGAATCCCCGACTTCTGGTTAAGGAGGCTGATAGTTATAGATGATCCACCCTGCCCACAACCACCTGCCGCAGGAAATTCCGTGGGCTTTTCCAGGCTCCACGCCGCTGCACGCCAGTTGCAATCAGGACCGCGGACTATTTTTTTTCCGCCGCTAAACTTACTTCGCCCAGGCACGGTCTACAGGACCGCAAATTGAGTGTTTATCTCCAGAGGCTCTAAAGATGGCAGCAGTACTCGTCGGACAATTTCATGCCAGGGACGCGGAAGGCCGGGTCTATTCGGTGCATGAGTTCCAGGAATCCACCCCGTCGCCAGACGGCATCGCCGGCTCGGAGCCCGTTACCACCTATCGCCTGGCCATTGGCGACCGCGTCAACAAAATGGACGACAACCAGTTTCTCCTCGTGCAATCGGGCGTCACCCTCATTCGCGAACCCGAGACCATCCTTCCTTCATAACGTGCCGTTATGAGCAGAAGTCATATGCGCGGACATGAGTTAGGATTCAGTGTGAATCCCTCACCGGCTGGACATGGACTTCAAGCATGCGTTTACGTCATATCGAAGTGATTCAGGCGCTCCTGCAAACCGGACACCTGGGCACGGCCGCCGAGCTGCTGCAACTGCCGGTGGCCGAGGTGGAAACGATCCTGCGCGACGCCGAAAGCCAATCGGGTTTCATGCTCTTCGCCAGTGTCCGCGGACGCCTGCAAGCCACCCGGGAGGCCCGCGAGCTACAGCCGGCGATCGCCACCCTGTATGACGCCTTCGAACCCGTGCAACGCCTGGCCGACAGCCTGAAGCAATACCAGGCGCCGCCCTTGCGCATCATCGGCACCCCGCCCCTGGCCCAGCAACTGTTGCCACAGAGCATCGCCGCCCTGCGCCGGCGTTTTCCCGACACCCCGTGCAACCTCGCCAGCCAGGGCACCCGCGACATGGTCAAGAGCCTGTTGCTGCGCGAAGGCGACCTGGGCCTGAGCCTGCACAACCCCGATCACCCCGATATCCAGTGCGTCGCCCTGGCCCAGGGCAAGCTGCAACTGCTGGCCCCGCACGGCTGGCTGCAACCGAAGCAGAAGTATATTTCCCTGCAGGACCTGGCGGGCCAGGCCATGGTCGGCCTGGAAGGCCAGGACCCGCTGAGCGTGGCCCTGGACAGCAAGCTGCAGAACCTGCGCCCGAGCCCGACTATCCACACCCGGGTGCAAACCCACCAAATGATGCGCAGCATGGTCGAGGCCGGCGAAGGCCTGGCGATTGTCGACCCCTTCACCGCACTGGGCGCGCGCGAGGGCGGCCTGGACGTCTGCCCGCTGTCGCCACCGATCCCGGTCACCCTCTATGCCCTGACCCGCAGCGGCACCCCCTCCTCGCCCACCCTGGAGGCGCTGCTGGAAACCCTGACGGAAAAGGCTGAAGGCATGCTGGCCGGCTAGACCCCGGTTTCCCGCGCCAGCTCGTCGTTGAACAGCCGATACCAGAAAATCGCCACCTCGGCGGTGGTCGGATCGATCCCGCGGTAACGCAGATGATCGATGCCGCCGACCACATAACCGCAGCGCTCGTACAAGCGGCAGGCCCCCAGGTTGTTGTTCTGGGTCTCGAGCATGATGCCCGGCAGTTTTTTCTTGCGACTCCAGAACTGCGCCACATCCAGCAAAGCCTTGGCCACCCCGTGGCGCCGCGCCGGCGCGTGCACCGCCAGCTCGTCGATATGGGCGTAACCGTTCCAGTTGGTGCTGACCACCACATGGCCGACCGGCTCGTCGTCCAGGTAGGCCATGAACACCGCGCTGTCGGCGGCGTCGCGATAGCTGCTGAATTCTTCGGGGTCGATGCCGTAGCACTTGCGGTACGGGGTGATGTGATGCAGCGGCCACTTGGCCACCACCTGCTCGCTCTGTGCCTGGGCATAGGCGCTGACCTCGAAGCTGAAGTCGCTACCCCAGACATACGCGGCGAAACCGTCGTCGGCGACACGTACCGACAGGCCGGGGTACTTGGGATTGATCATTGGCTGCATAGCGGGAAACGTCCTCAAACCTTGATGCAATCGACGGTGTACTGCCGCCCATTGCCTTCGTCTTCATGCTGCAATCCATGCACATCCGCGACAAAGCCGGGAAAGCTACTATCGAACGTACGGGCGAAAGCCAGGTAATCGATGATCGAGCGGGTCGACTCGGTGAAGCGCTCGCCCGGCATGATCAGCGGAATACCCGGCGGGTATGGCACCAGCATCACCGCCGCCACCCGCCCGGCGAGGGCATCGATGGAGACCGCCTCGACCTCGCCCCGCACCAACTGATCGTAGGCGTCGGCGGGCTTCATCGCCACCTCCGGCAGCACGGTGTACATGCGCTTGAGGTGCTTGGCCGTGGCATTGCTGCGGTAGCAGGCATGCAACTGATCGCAGAGGTCGCGCAGGCCCATGCCCTGGTAGCGCGCCATGTCTTGCTGGGCGATGCTCGGCAGGCAGGCGGCGAGGCTGACATTGGCGTCGTAGTTGCGCTTGAACTCCAGCAGTTCGGTCAGCAGCGTGCTCCACTTGCCTTTGGTGATGCCCATGGAAAACAGCACCAGGAACGAATACAGGCCGGTCTTTTCCACCACCAGGCCGCGCTCCCAGAGAAACTTGCTGACCACCGCCGCCGGTATCCCGCGCTCGCTCAGGGCACCGCCAGCGGTGAGCCCGGGCATCACCAGGGTGACCTTGATCGGGTCCAGCAGCACATAGTCGTCGGTCACCCCGGCGAACCCGTGCCACTCGCCTTCCGGCTCCAGCAGCCAGTCCGCGGTGCTGACCTGGTCGATGCCTTCTACCCGCTCCGGCTGCCAGATGGAAAACCACCAGTCGTCCGCGGCGATGTGCTGGCGCAGGTTGGCCAGGGCCCGGCGGAAGCTCAGGGCCTCGTCGAACATTTCCTGCAGCAGCGAACGCCCCGCCGGCCCTTCCATCATCGCCGAGGCCACGTCCAGCGAGGCGATGATGCTGTACTGCGGCGAGGTGGAGATGTGCATCATGAAGGCTTCGTTGAAGCGGTCGCGATCCAGCTGCCGGGCACCGCCGTCCTGCACATGGATCATCGAGGCCTGGCTGAAGGCCGCCAGCAGCTTGTGGGTGGAATGGGTGGTGAACACCAGCGGGCTGTCGGCGCTGCGCGAGGTGCCCATGCCGTAGCGTCCCTCGAAGAACTCATGGAAGGCCGCGTAGGCGTACCAGGCCTCGTCGAAATGCAGCACCTCGACGCTGTTGCCCAGGCTCTGCTTGATCAGTTCGGCGTTGTAGCAGAGGCCGTCGTAGGTCGAGTTGGTGACCACCGCCAGCTTGACCTTGGCCGGCCGGCCCCGGGTCAGCGGGTTGGCGTCGATCTTGGCCTGGATCGACTCGCGGCTGAATTCGCTCAGCGGGATCGGGCCGATGATCCCCAGCTCATTGCGCTCCGGACAGAGGAACAGCGGGATGGCGCCGGTCATGATGATCGAGTGCAGCACCGACTTGTGGCAGTTGCGATCCACCAGCACCAGGTCATCGCGACCGACCATGGAATGCCAGACGATCTTGTTGGCGGTCGAGGTGCCGTTGATCACGAAAAAGGTGTGGTCGGCGCCGAAATTGCGCGCCGCCCGCGCCTCGGCTTCCGCCAGGGGCCCGGTGTGATCGAGCAGCGAGCCCAGCTCCGGGACCGACACCGACAGGTCCGAACGCAAGGTGTTCTCGCCGAAGAACTGATGGAACGCCTGGCCTACCGGGCTCTTGCGATAGGCCACGCCACCGCCGTGCCCCGGGGTGTGCCAGGAATAATTGGAGTCGGCCGTATGCTGCACCAGCGCCTTGAAGAAAGGCGGCAACAGGCCATCGAGGTAATTGCGCGCCGCCCGCGCCACCTGCCGCGCCAGAAACGGCACGGTGTCTTCGAACAGGTAAAGAATGCCGCGCAGCTGATTGAGCTCGCTCATGGCGTCGGCCGGGGCGTTTTCCAGGGTCACCTGCTCGCCCAGGGCAAAGATCGGCAGGTTCGGCGCGCGCACCCGGGCCAGGCGGATCAGTTCCACCATGTTCTGCAGCAGGTGGGTGTTTTCCCCGGCGCCTTCGGCGGCGATCAGCATGCAGGCCAGGCCGTGATGGGTCGAGGCCACCAGGCGCCCTTCGGCATAGTCCACTGCGGAAAAGATACTGAAGCCTTCCTGCTCCAGCTCCCTGGCGATCCCCCGCACCCGGTCGCCGGCGACAGTGTCGGCCTTGATGTCGCGATGCACGATAAGGACGGGGAATTTCAGGTCTTTGTACATGGCACCAGGCATCCTGAGGCGGCGGACAAGGGCCCGCCAATCATCTCAGGGTAGAAGCTCGGGGGCCGGCGCGTAACCCCGTCAACGACCTCCTGTAACAAAAGGTCGCCCACGAACAACTACTGTTGCTGGGCCTTGGCTTCGGCCAGCTGGGTCCAGAGCGCCGGGGCCCCGGCAGATTTGGCGATGATTTCGAGACGCACCTGGTGCTCGGCCAGTTCGGCTTCGCTGGCGCGAATGACCCGCCCACGCTGGCGATCCGCCGACAGACGCCGGATTTCGCTGGCGCGGTTGCCCGAACCTTCGCTGCCGTTACCGTCCGAGGCGTTGCCGGCCAGGGACAGGCTGGTCTGGCCGCCGGTCATGGTCAGGTAGACGTCGGCGAGAATCTCCGAGTCGAGCAAGGCGCCGTGCAGTTCACGGCCGGAGTTGTCGACGTCATAGCGCTTGCACAAGGCATCGAGGCTGTTGCGCTGGCCGGGGTGACGTTCCCGGGCCATCAACAGGGTGTCGAGGATGGTGCAGTGCTGGGTGATGTCGGCGCGGTCGTGCTGGCCCATCAGGGCGAATTCGTTGTTGATGAAGCCAACGTCGAACGCCGCGTTGTGGATGATCAGCTGCGCGCCCTGGATGAACTCGAAGAACTCGTCGGCGACTTCGGCGAAGCGCGGCTTGCCCACCAGGAACTCGTTGGTGATGCCGTGGACGCCGATCGCGCCCTCGTCGCTCTCGCGATCCGGTTGCAGGTAGACGTGGAAATGCCGACCGGTCAGGCGCCGTCCGATCAACTCGACGCAACCGATTTCAATGATCCGGTGGCCGTCGGTCACCGGCATGCCGGTGGTTTCGGTATCGAGTACAACAGATCTGTTGGCCATCAGGGGTCAGTTCTCAACGGTGGAAGTCTTTCAAGGCGCGGGATTTTAGCACGCTCTCGCGGCATGGCACGCATGGCGGATTCGCCTGGCCCCGGCGTGCGCAGTTTTTAACAATCATTCGCAAAGCTCATGCAGTTTGCCGCACAGGGGCTTGTTAGGGTGCGCGACGATATTTTTAGCGGACTCCACCCTGCCATGACTACCTGTAAAACCCGCCTGGCCTTTTTGTTTTGCACCTGCCTGTTCGCCGACATCGGCCAGGCCACCAGCCTGGTGATCAGTACCGACATCACCATGAGCCTGGCCTTGAGCACGACCGAAGGCAGTTCGAAAGCCACCAGTTCCTTCAAGGACGACAAACTGGTGCTCGCCGCCAGGACCGATGCCGCGGCCTTTGTCGCCAGCGCCGGCGAGATCCGCGGCGCCCAGCTGGAAGCAGCGATGCGGCACATTCGCCAGACGCTCGGCAACCCACAGTACTCCGACCTGCAACTGGCCAGCGCCATCCTCACCCTTTGATCGCCCCGGAACAGGGCCACTCATTCACCCCGAGCACCACGCGTTTGTTTAAATGAGCGCGGCCATTGCGCTACTGTACGGCCCACTCAGGCGGGCAGGGCTGGCACCCGGCCTTGCACTCATTTCCAGGAAACCGCCCTCCCATGCTCAAGACTCGACAGATGCTCCCACTGCTGTTGGCCGCGGCCTTCATCAGTGGCTGCTCTTCCCTGCCAGCAACGGAGCCCGACGCCGGGCAAGCCCCCTTGATCGTCGCCCATCGCGGCGGCGCCGCAGACTTTCCCGAGAACACCCTGCTGGCCATCGACAACGCCCTGCGCAACCGTGCAGACATGCTCTGGCTGACGGTGCAACTGAGCCGCGACGGCGTGCCGGTGCTGTACCGACCGGCGGACCTGAGCGCCAATACCCCGGCCTCCGGCGCGGTCAGCGAGAAAACCCTGGCACAGTTGCAAACACTGAATGCCGGCTGGAACTTCAAGCAGACCGCGGCCGATGGCCAGGTGACATTTCCCTTTCGCTCCCAGGCGGTGAGCATCCCCTCGCTACAGCAGGCGCTGGCGGCGATCCCCGACGCCGTGCCGGTCATTCTCGACATGAAGGCCCTGCCCGCCGCGCCCCAGGCCCAGGCGGTCGCGCAGTTGCTGGAACAGCTGCACGCCTGGAACCGGGTGCTGATCTACTCCACCGATGCCGGCTACCAGCAGGCGTTCGCACACTATCCGCAGGCGCGGCTGTTCGAGTCCCGGGACAACACCCGGGATCGCCTGGCGAGTGTCGCCCTGGCCCACAGCTGTACCACGCCGCCGGCGCCAGCCAGCTGGGTGGCTTTCGAGTACCGGCGCCCGGTGCAGTTGGTCGAGACTTTCACCCTGGGTGAAGCCCGTTCGAAGGTGGATGCCCGGCTGTGGACGCCCGCGGCGGTGGATTGCTTCCAGTCCCGGGGCAAGGTGCGGATGCTGGCGATCGGGGTCAATACGGCCGAGGATTACCAGGCGGCCGCCTGCCTGAAGATGGACGCGGTGCTGGTGGATTCGCCCCGCGCGATGCGGGACATGAAGCAGCGGCTCGAACGGCCGCTGCGTTGCGACTGACTACCCGTTCAGGGCATCAGGCCTGTTTGTAACCGCGCACCTCGTCGACGCCGCGGTTGGCCAGTTGGTCGGCCCGTTCGTTGCCGTGGTGGCCGGTATGGCCGCGCACCCATTTCCAGGTGACCTGGTGGCGGTTGACCTGCTCATCGAGCTGCTGCCACAGGTCGGCATTTTTCACCGGCTCCTTGGCCGCGGTTTTCCAGCCGCGCTTTTTCCAGTTGGCCATCCACTCGTTGATGCCCTTCATCACGTACTGCGAGTCGGTGACCAGGATCACCTGGCACTCGCGCTTGAGCTCTTCCAGGCCGCGGATTGCCGCCATCAGCTCCATGCGGTTGTTGGTGGTGTTGGCTTCGCCGCCCCAGAGTTCCTTCTCCACGCCCTTGAACACCAGCAGTGCGCCCCAGCCCCCCGGGCCAGGATTGCCCTTGCAGGCGCCGTCGGTGAAGATTTCTACGCTATCGCTCATGCCAGACTTCCAATCGAAAATACCTGTGGCTTGCCGATCGTCGATCGACAACGCCCAAGCCGGGCAGGTTCGGCCCGGCTAAATTAAAGAGGGGGTTCGCTGTGCCGGCGGTTGACCTTGGCCATCGGCAGCGGCACCAGCTTGCCCATCGGCTCGCGGCGTACCTGGCGCACCGGGCGCAGGCCGACCACTATCTTGCGTGCCACCAGCAGGTAGAAGCCGCCGCCGGACAGTTGCCAGTCACCGGCCTTGCGCTCCCAGCCGGCCAACCGAGCCTGCCAGGCCGCCGAGGCAAGCGGCGGACGATAGCACCCGAAGCGGCGTTTCTCCAGCGCGAAGCCCAGCAGGTTCAACCAGTCGGCGACCCGCGACGGGGAAATGCAGCGCGCCTTGCGCAAGGCGTCATGGGCGAACACATGGCGCAGGCCCCAACTGCTCCAGGGATTGATACCGACGATCAACAGGTGCCCACCCGGTCGCACGGCGCTGGCGGCTTCGCGCAGCAGGCCGTGGGGCGACAGGCAGAAATCCAGACCGTGCTGCAGCACCACCACATCGGCGGCGTGCTCACTGAGCGGCCAGGCCTGCTCCTCGCAGACGATCTCGACGCCGGGCAGCGGCGCGCCCAGGCGTACATTGCGCTGCACCTGGGGCGCCGTCGGCGGGGTTTGCGCCGACGGGCCATAATGCACCAGGTAGCCGCCGAAGAAGCGCCCCAGCTCGTCGTCGAGCATGCGCCGTTCTTCATCCAGCAGAAATTGCCCCAGTGGCCCGGACAGCCACTCACGGGCGGCACTGATCAGGGCCAGCCAGTCAGGATCGGCCTGAGCGAACGCTTTATCGGTCATTGCATTCTCCAACCCGCCAAGAAGTTCTAAGATGCGCCAATGTTTTCCGCTTGGCGACTCCAACGATGATACAGATCAGTGCCCTGCCCGCGTTCACCGATAACTACATCTGGTTGTTACAGGACCATCGCCATCAGCGTTGCGCAGTGGTCGACCCGGGTGACGCCGCACCGGTACAGGCCTGGCTTGCCGAACATCCGGGCTGGGTGCTGAGCGATATCCTGGTGACCCATCACCACCACGACCATGTCGGCGGTGTCGAACAGCTGAAAAAAGCCAGCGGCGCCAAGGTCTGGGGCCCGGCCAACGAAAACATCCCGGGGCGCGACGTGGCCCTGCACGACAACGACCGCGCCAGCATCCTTGGCTGGGACTTCGACATCTACGCGGTGCCCGGGCATACCCTGGGGCATATTGCCTACTACCATCACGGCCTGCTGTTTTGCGGCGACACCTTGTTCGCCGCCGGGTGCGGGCGCCTGTTCGAGGGCACGCCGGAGCAGATGCACCATTCCCTGAGCCGCCTGGCCGCGCTGCCCGAAGACACCCTGGTGTATTGCACCCACGAATACACCCTGAGCAACCTGCGTTTTGCCCAGGCGGTGGAACCGGATAACCCGGACATCGCCGAGCGCCTGCGCAAAGTCAGCGAACTGCGGGAAAACGGCCGCATGACCCTGCCTTCCACCCTGGCCCTGGAAAAGCTCACCAATCCCTTCCTGCGTACCGGTGAAACATCCGTTAAACAAAAAGCGGACGAACGGAATGGCCTCGATAACCGGGCTCAGAGTGCGGTTTTTGCTGCCTTGCGGGCTTGGAAAGATAAGTTCTAAGCAGGCTGCGAGTTGGTACGAAAATTCTGAATGGTTGACCGCACCGGGTGCGCTTTCTAGAATCGCCCGACATTTTTGCCCGGAACTTACTTCCAGCCAATGTCGTCATCTATTCGTAAATCCATCAATTCAGACGCATTGACGCGGTTGGCTCAAGCCATCGCGGTGGCTGTGTCCGCCACTCTGGCGGGCTGCCAAAGCACGAGCCACGTCCCGCAAACCGACGCTTCGCACACCCAGAATTTCAACGCCCGCATCAAGCAGAAACCCATCTGGCTGAATGAAAAACCCAGCCCGCAATTGCCCCAGGACGTCTGGGAGCGCATGCGCGAAGGTTTCCAGTTGCAGGAAGGCATCGGCGTCAACCCGCGCATCGAACAGCAACGCCTGTGGTTCGCCAGCAATCCATCGTTTCTCGAGAATGCCAGCGAACGCGGCAGCCTCTATATCCATTACATCGTCGAGCGCCTTGAAGAACGCAACATGCCGCTGGAGCTGGCCCTGCTGCCAGTGATCGAGAGCGCCTACAACCCGATGGCCTATTCCCGGGCCGACGCGGTGGGCCTGTGGCAGTTCATTCCGTCCACCGGTCGTTCCTTCAACCTGCGCCAGACCCGCTTCTATGATGGCCGTCGCGATATCACCGCCTCGACCACTGCGGCCATGGATTACCTGACCCGCCTGCACGACATGTTCAACGGCGACTGGCTGCTGGCCCTGGCGGCCTACAACGCCGGCGAAGGCACGGTCAGCCGGGCCATCGAGCGCAACGAGAAGCTCGGCCTGCCCACCGACTACTGGAACCTGCCGCTGCCGTCGGAAACCCAGGCCTACGTGCCCAAGCTGCTGGCCCTGTCCCAGGTGGTGCTGGCGCCCGAAGCCTATGGCGTCAACCTGAACCCGATCGCCAACGAACCCTACTTCCAGGTCGTCGAAATCAACCAGCGCATGGACCTGTCCAAGGTCGCCGCGGTGGCCAACATCGACGAGGACGAACTGTTCCAGCTCAACCCGGCCTTCAAGCAGCGCACCACCATCGACGGTCCCCAGCATCTGCTGGTGCCGACGTCCAAGGCGCAACTGCTGAGCGCCAGCCTGTCGACCATGAAGCCCGAGGAGCTGATCAGCCAGCGTTCGTTCAAGCCGGTGTTCGAGGGTGCCGACAGTCGCGAAATGGCCCAGGCCAAGCGCAACTACCGGGTCAAGCGTGGCGATAACCTGTCGCAGATCGCCAAGGCCAACAAGGTCGACGTCAAGGACCTGCAACGCTGGAACAAGCTGAGCGGCAAGCAGCTCAAGGTCGGCCAGACCCTGGTCATGCAGGACACCAGCAAAGCCAAGGGCAGCAGCAAGACCAGCGCCAAGGCTTCCGGCAAGAAGACCCTGGTCGCCAGCGCCGACAAGAAGTCGACCCAGTACAAGGTCAAGCAAGGCGATTCGCTGTACATGGTGGCCAAGCGCTTCAACGTCGAGATGCAACACCTCAAGCGCTGGAATCCCCGCGCCGGCCAGGCCCTCAAGCCAGGCCAGATGCTGACCGTCTACCTGCCTCACTAATCCCCAGAGCCCTATCTGTAGCCGCTGCCGCAGGCTGCGATAGGGCCGCAGGCCCTCCTGCGCCCTGAAGATCCCCGCGACCGTACCGGTCGATCGCAGCCTTCGGCAGCGGCTACAGATTGCGGCGTATCCAGCGGCGGCAAGCAAATGTCGCGGCCAGCCCGGGGCGGCCTTTTTCCTGTCGATACAAGCTGTTACTGTACGGAGCACAAAGCCCAAGCCGCCTGGATCGGATCTCTGCCTTGATGCGTCCCCTCCTCCTGTCCCTAATCAGTCTGGCCTTGAGCTTTCCCGCAGGCGCAACGATCACTGAAAGTCATGGTTACGCGCAGTTCGGCACGCTCAAGTACCCCGCCAAATTCACCCATTACGACTGGGTCAACCCCACCGCGCCCAAAGGCGGGACCTTGCGGGTCATGGCGTTTGGCACCTTCGACACCCTCAACCCCTACACCTTCAAGGGCAGCAGCCCGGTTTCCACGCCCAACTTCCTGCAATACGGGGTCAACGAGCTGAACGAGCCGCTGATGGTCGGCACCGGCCAGTACGCGCCGTCCGGCGACGAGCCGACTTCCAGCTACGGCCTGATCGCCCGCTCCGTCGAATACAGCGAAGACCGCAGCTGGGTAGTGTTCAACCTGCGCCCCGAGGCGCGTTTCCACGACGGCCACCCGATCACCGCCTACGATGTGGCGTTTTCCTACCGGCTGCTGCTCAAGGAAGGCCACCCGCAATACCGCACCAACCTGCAGGAAGTGCAGCGCGTGGACATCCTCGGCCCACAGCGCATCCGCTTCGTGTTCAAGCGCTCCGGCAACCCGCTGCTGATCCTGCGCCTGGGCGAGTTGCCGGTGCTGCCGCAGCACTACTGGAAAGACCGCGACTTCAAGGCCACCACCTTCGAGCCGCCGCTGGGCAGCGGCCCCTACCGCATCACCCGGGTGCAACCGGGGCGCTCGCTGCTGTTCGAGCGGGTCAAGGACTACTGGGGCAAGGACCTGCCGGTCAATCGCGGCTTCAACAATTTCAACAAGGTCGC
The DNA here is from genome assembly GCF_003184125.1 of Pseudomonas sp. RW409. Classification (NCBI taxonomy): domain Bacteria; kingdom Pseudomonadati; phylum Pseudomonadota; class Gammaproteobacteria; order Pseudomonadales; family Pseudomonadaceae; genus Pseudomonas; species Pseudomonas sp. RW409. Next base: position 794,541 of record NZ_QHHP01000041.1, read on the forward strand.
GGTGGAGTTCTACCGTGACAGCGACGTCGCCTTCGAAGCCTTCAAGGCCGGCGAGTTCGACATCTACATCGAGCACCAGGCAAAGAACTGGGCCAATGGCTACAACTTCCCCGCGGTCAATCGCGGCGACATCATCAAGGCCCAGGTGGCGCACCAGATCCCGACCCAGACCCAGGGCCTGTTCATGAACAGCCGCCGGGCGATCTTCGCCGACCGTAAGGTGCGCGAAGCCCTGGGCCTGATGTTCGACTTCGAGTGGACCAACCGCACCCTGTTCAGCGGCGCCTACAAGCGCGCGACCAGCTACTACCCCAACAGCGAGTTCTCCGCCACGGGCCTGCCGGTCGGCCATGAATGGCTGCTGCTCTCGCCCTACCGCGAGCAGTTGCCCGCCAGCCTGTTCACCCAGCCCTTCAGCCTGCCGCAGACCGATGGCCGCGGCATCCCGCGGGCGACTCTGCGCCAGGCCCTGGGCCTGCTCGCCGAAGCCGGCTGGAAGCTCAACGGCCAGCGCCTGCTCGACAGCAACGGGCAACCGCTGCGCTTCGAGCTGTTGCTGGTCAACCCGAACCTGGAACGGATCCTCCAGCCCTACGTCGAGAACCTGGCCAGCATCGGCATCGACGCACGCCTGCGCACCGTGGACCGGGCGCAGTACAAACAACGCCTGGACCAGTTCGATTTCGACATGATCCTCATGACCCTGAACCAGACCCTGAGCCCGGGCCTGGAGCAATGGCAGTACTTCCACTCCAGCCAGGTCGGGGTCAAGGGCAGCAAGAACTATGCAGGCATCGACAACCCCATCGTCGATCACCTGCTGGAACAATTGCTCGCCGCGCAGAGCCGCGACGAGCAACTGGCCGCCGGTCGGGCCCTGGATCGGGTGCTGCTGTGGCAGCACTACATCATCCCCAACTGGTACCTCAACTATCATCGCCTGGCGTACCGCAACCGGTTCGCCTTCGTCACCACGCCGCCCTACCAGCTGGGCCTGAGCGCCTGGTGGCTGAAGTCTCTGGAGAAAGCCCAATGATGCCCCTGCGTGCCCTGCTCCCGTGGGCCGGCGGCGTGCTGCTGACGGGAATCGCCTGCCTCGCCCAGGCCGCCCCGCAACACGCCCTGACCCTGTACAACGAACCGCCGAAGTACCCGGCGACCTTCAAGCACTTCGACTACGTCAACCCGGACGCACCCAAGGGCGGTACCTTCCGCGAGTCCGGTTTCGGCGGCTTCGACAGCCTCAACCCGTTCATCAACAAAGGCGTGCCGGCGGACAATATCGGCCTGATCTACGACACCCTGATGCGCCAGAGCCTGGACGAACCCTTCACCGAGTACGGCCTGATTGCCGGGCAGATCGAGAAGGCCCCGGACAACAGCTGGGTGCGTTTCTACCTGCGCCCCGAGGCGCGTTTCCACGACGGCCAGCCGATCCGCGCCGAAGACGTGGTGTTCAGCTTCCAGACCCTGATGAAGGCCGGCGCGCCGATGTACCGCGGCTACTACGCTGATGTCGACGACGTGATCGCCGAAGACCCGCTCAAGGTGCTGTTCAAGTTCAAGCACAAGAACAACCGCGAGCTGCCGCTGATCCTCGGGCAGCTGTCGATACTGCCCAAGCACTGGTGGGAGCACCGCGACTTTTCCAAGGGCAACCTGGAAATCCCCCTCGGCAGCGGCCCGTACAAGGTGGCCGAGGTCAAGGCCGGACGCTCGGTGCGCTATGAGCGGGTCAAGGACTACTGGGGCAAGGACCTGCCGATCAACCGCGGCCAGTTCAACTTCGACGTCATGGCCACCGACTATTTCCGCGACAACACCGTGGCCCTGGAAGCCCTCAAGGCCGGGCAGTTCGACTACTGGCTGGAAACCAGCGCGAAGAACTGGGCCAACGCCTACAACATCCCGGCCGTGAGCGAAGGCCGGCTGATCAAGGAACAGATCCCCAACGGCAACCCCACCGGCATGCAGGGCTTCGTCTACAACCTCCGCCGCCCGCTGTTCCAGGATGTGCGGGTGCGCAAGGCCCTGAGCCTGCTGCTGGACTTCGAGTGGACCAACAAACAACTGTTCAACGGTGCCTACACCCGCACCCGCAGCTACTTCGAGAACTCGGAAATGGCCGCCACCGGCCTGCCCGACGCCGACGAACTGCAGATCCTCGAACCGCTGCGCGGCAAGATCCCCGACCAGGTCTTCACTGAAGCCTTCCAGCCCTCGGTGTGCGATGGCAGCGGCATGATCCGCGCCCAGCAGCGCCAGGCCTACCAGCTGTTGCAGGAAGCCGGCTGGCGCATCGTCGACGACAAGATGGTCGACGCCCAGGGCAAGCCGGTGGTGATCGAGTTCCTGCTGGCCCAGACCGAGTTCGAGCGCATATTGCTGCCGTTCAAGCGCAACCTCGCGGACCTCGGGATCGACCTGGTGATCCGCCGGGTCGACGTTTCCCAGTACATCAACCGCCTGCGCTCGCGGGACTTCGACATGGTGGTCGGCGGCTTCCCGCAATCGAGTTCGCCCGGCAACGAGCAGCGCGAATACTGGAAGTCCTCCAGCGCCGACAACCCCGGCAGCCGCAACTTCATCGGCCTCAAGGACCCGACCATCGATGCGCTGGTGGAAGACCTGATCAACGCCGACTCGCGCAAGAGCCTGGTGGCCCATGCCCGCGCCCTCGACCGGGTGCTGCAATGGGGCTACTACGTGATTCCCAACTGGCACATCAAGACCTGGCGCGTGGCCTACTGGGACCATATCGGCCACCCGAAGGTCTCGCCCAAATATGACATCGGCACCCAGACCTGGTGGATCAAGCCCGACGCCAAGCCGGCCGTGACCCCGGACACCCACTCGCAGGCCGCCCCCGCCGGCGTGGAGCAATAAGATGCTGGCCTACATTCTGCGGCGACTGCTGCTGATCATCCCTACCCTGTTCGGCATCCTGCTGATCAACTTCGTGATCATCCAGGCCGCGCCCGGCGGCCCGGTGGAACAGATGATCGCCAAGCTCGAGGGTTTCGAGGGCGCCACCAGCCGCATCGCCGGCGGCGGCGCCGAAGTCTCGGTGGCAGGTTCCAGCTACCGTGGCGCCCAGGGCCTGGACCCGGCCCTGGTCAAGGAAATCGAGAAGATGTACGGCTTCGACAAGTCGGCGCCGGAACGCCTGTGGATCATGATCAAGAACTACGCCACCCTGGATTTCGGCGACAGCTTCTTCCGCGACGCCAAGGTGGTCGACCTGATCCGCGAGAAACTCCCGGTGTCCATTTCCCTGGGGCTGTGGAGCACCCTGATCATGTACCTGGTGTCGATCCCCCTGGGGATCGCCAAGGCCACCCGCCACGGCAGCCACTTCGACGTCTGGACCAGCTCGGCGATCATCGTCGGCTACGCGATCCCGGCGTTCCTGTTCGCCATCCTGCTGATCGTGATGTTCGCCGGCGGCAGTTATTTCGACTGGTTCCCGCTGCGCGGCCTGACCTCGAACAACTTCGACCAACTGAGCTGGGGCGGCAAGATCCTCGACTACTTCTGGCACCTGACCCTGCCGGTGACCGCCCTGGTGATCGGCAACTTCGCCACCATGACCCTGCTGACCAAGAACAGCTTCCTCGACGAGATCAACAAGCAGTACGTGATCACTGCCAGGGCCAAGGGCCTGACCAAGCGCCGCGTGCTCTACGGCCATGTGTTCCGCAACGCCATGCTGCTGGTGATCGCCGGTTTCCCCTCGGCCTTCATCGGCATCTTCTTTACCGGATCCTTGCTGGTGGAGGTGATCTTCTCCCTCGACGGCCTGGGCCTGATGAGCTTCGAGGCGGCGATCAACCGCGATTACCCGGTGGTGTTCGGCACCCTGTTCATCTTCACCCTGCTGGGGCTGGTGGTGAAACTGATCGGCGATTTGACCTACACCCTGGTCGACCCACGCATCGACTTCGAAAGCCGGGAGCATTGAGATGAACCTGTCCCCCCTCAATCGTCGGCGCTTCGAACTGTTCAAGGCCAACAAGCGCGGCTGGTGGTCGCTGTGGCTGTTCCTGGTCCTGTTCGGCCTGAGCCTTGGCGCCGAGCTGATCGCCAACGACAAGCCGCTGGTGGTGCACTATGACGACGGCTGGTACTTCCCGGCGCTCAAGCGTTACCCGGAAACCACCTTCGGCGGCGAGTTCCCCCTGGAGGCCAACTACAAGAGCCCGTACATCCGCGAGCTGCTGGCGGCCAAGGACGCCTGGGTGCTGTGGGCGCCGATCCCGTTCAGCTACCAGAGCATCAACTACGACCTGAAGGTCCCCGCCCCCGCGCCGCCCTCGGCGGACAACCTGCTGGGCACCGACGACCAGGGCCGCGACGTGCTGGCGCGGGTGATCTATGGCTTCCGGGTCTCGGTGCTGTTCGCCCTGACCCTGACCATCCTCAGTTCGATCATCGGCGTCATCGCCGGGGCGCTGCAGGGTTTCTATGGCGGCTGGGTCGACCTGGCCGGGCAGCGTTTCCTGGAGATCTGGTCCGGGCTGCCGGTGCTGTACCTGCTGATCATCCTTGCCAGTTTCGTGCAGCCGAACTTCTGGTGGCTGCTGGGGATCATGCTGCTGTTCTCCTGGATGAGCCTGGTGGACGTGGTGCGCGCCGAGTTCCTGCGCGGGCGCAACCTGGAATACGTGCGCGCCGCCCGCGCCCTGGGCATGCAGAACGGCGCCATCATGTTCCGCCACATCCTGCCCAACGCCATGGTCTCGACCATGACCTTCATGCCCTTCATCCTCACCGGCGCCATCGGCACCCTGACCGCCCTCGACTTCCTCGGTTTCGGCCTGCCGCCCGGCGCGCCGTCCCTGGGCGAACTGGTGGCCCAGGGCAAATCCAACCTGCAGGCGCCGTGGCTGGGCATCAGTGCCTTTGCCGTGCTGGCGATCATGTTGAGCCTGCTGGTATTCATCGGCGAGTCCGCTCGCGATGCCTTCGACCCGAGGAAATGAGATGAATCAGGACAATTTGATCGAAGTCCGCGACCTCGCCGTCGAATTTGTCGTCGGCGAGCACCAGCAACGGGTGGTCGAGGGCATCAGCTTCGACATCAAGCGCGGCGAAACCCTGGCTCTGGTGGGCGAAAGCGGCTCAGGCAAATCGGTGACCGCGCACTCGATCCTGCGCCTGCTGCCCTACCCGCTGGCCCGTCATCCGTCCGGCACTATCCACTACGCCGGCCAGGATCTGCTGACCCAGAAAGAGAAGACCATCCGCCATATCCGCGGTAACCGCATCGCCATGATCTTCCAGGAGCCCATGACCTCGCTCAACCCGCTGCACAGCATCGAGAAGCAGATCAACGAGGTGCTGGGCCTGCACAAGGGCCTGACCGGCAAGGTCGCGACCCAGCGCACCTTGGAGCTGCTGGATCTGGTGGGCATCCCCGAGCCGCACAAGCGCCTCAAGGCCCTGCCCCACGAGCTGTCCGGCGGCCAGCGGCAACGGGTGATGATCGCCATGGCCCTGGCCAACGAGCCGGAGCTGCTGATCGCCGACGAGCCGACCACCGCCCTCGACGTCACCGTGCAGTTGAAGATCCTCGAACTGCTCAAGGAGTTGCAGGCGCGCCTGGGGATGGCCTTGCTGCTGATCAGCCACGACCTCAACCTGGTCCGGCGCATCGCCCACCGCGTCTGCGTGATGCAGCGCGGCTGCATTGTCGAGCAGGCGCCCTGCGAAGAGCTGTTCCGCGCGCCGCAGCATCCCTACACCCGCGAACTGCTGGCGGCCGAGCCCAGCGGCAAGCCGGCGACCAATGTGGTCGGCCCGCCGCTGTTGCAGGTCGAGGACCTGAAGGTCTGGTTCCCGATCAAGAAAGGCCTGCTGCGCCACACCGTCGACCATGTGAAGGCGGTGGATGGCATCAACTTCAGCCTGCCCCAGGGCCAGACCCTGGGCATCGTCGGCGAAAGCGGCTCGGGCAAGTCCACCCTGGGCCTGGCGATCCTGCGGCTGATCGCCAGCAAGGGCGCCATCCGCTTCGAAGGCAAGCAGCTGGACGGCCTGTCGCAGCAGCAGGTGCGGCCGTTGCGCCGGGAGATGCAGGTGGTGTTCCAGGACCCTTTCGGCAGCCTCAGCCCGCGCATGTGCGTGAGCCAGATCGTCGGCGAAGGCCTGCGCATCCACAAGATCGGCACCGCCGCCGAGCAGGAACAGGCAATCATCGAGGCGCTCAAGGAAGTCGGCCTGGACCCGGAAACCCGGCATCGCTACCCCCACGAGTTCTCCGGTGGCCAGCGCCAGCGCATCGCCATCGCCCGCGCCCTGGTACTCAAGCCGGCGCTGATCCTGCTGGACGAGCCGACCTCGGCCCTCGACCGCACCGTACAGCGCCAGGTGGTAGAACTGCTGCGCAAGCTGCAGGCCAAGTACAACCTGACCTACCTGTTCATCAGCCACGACCTGGCGGTGGTCAAGGCCCTGAGCCATCAGTTGATGGTGGTCAAGCATGGCCAGGTGGTGGAACAGGGCGACGCGCAAGATATCTTCGCCGCGCCGCAGCATCCCTACACCCGGCAGTTGCTCGAAGCCGCGTTCCTGGTGCCGGCCGCCGAGTGACAACCGGCCAATAAAAAACCGCCTGAGGGCGGTTTTTTATTGGCTGGACTTTCTCCCCGTCCAGCCCACGCAGCGGGCTGGATCAGCGCCTAGTCCTTTATCTGCGGCCCGAGGCCCGGCCTGCTCATGGTCTTGTCGGCTTCCGCCAGCAAGGTTTCCACATCGGCCGGCTGGGCCGGATCGAACTCGATCTGGCCGATGCTGAAACAGATGTCGTAAATGCACTGCTGGGTGGCGGTGCGCTCGTCGAGGATGGCCTGCAGGCGAGCGATGATCGCCAGTTTTTCCACCCGTTCCGAGCCGGTCAGCAGTACCGCGAAACGCTGGTACTCCAGATGCCCGACCACGTCGCTTTCGCGAAAGGCGATGCGCAGGCCGTCGGCGAAGGTCTTGAGCGCCGCCTCGCCTTCTTCCGCCCCGTAAGCGCGGGCGATGCGGTAGATATCGTCGAGGTCGAACAGCAGCAAGGTCGCCGGGCAGTTAAGGTCCTTGCAGGCCTGCAATGCATCGCCGGCCAGCACTGCAAAGCCGTGGGGGTTGGGCAGCAGGGTCAGTTTATCGAGGTTGGCTACCTGCACCGCGGCCAGCTCCTGCTCGGCCCGGCGGTTCTGATCGCGCAACAGTTGCCGGGACGGGTCGTCCGCCTCCGGGGATGGCACCTGGTCCGGTGCCTGGACAGGCTTGTCTGGGGAAAACATCGCACACTCCATTGGCGGGTAACTCCTATAGAGCTTAGTTGCCGGGGCCTGCGACTGCCCCACAACCAGCCCTCCCAGGGTGCCCCTGGCGTCAACTTCCGACCGCCGGGCAGGGTCCGCCCGCCTCGGCCCAGAGCTTGAACTGGCTGACGAACACCTCATGGGGCACCGGTACCGGCGCGCGGTTGCCACCGGGGTTCCAGCCCCAGAGCACCAGCTTGTCTTCGCTGACATGCTTGATCAGCGCGGCAAAGTCGCGGTCGCCGTTGCTGGCCTTGTCCTTGATCATCTGGCACAGGCGGTCGGCCGGCAGGCCGATCCAGGCCATCTTGTGTGCCGCCGGCGGCAGGCTCCAGTGCGGCGCCCCCGGCGGCATGTGCGGGCCATAGCTGGCCGGCGGGTTGCTTTCGCCATGGCAGGTAGAGCACGGCAGCCCCGCCGCGCCCTTGCCGTCCAGGCCACGGACCACGGCCATGGCATGGGGCGTGCCGGCGTCGAACTGCAAGGGCGCATCCCCGGGAATATGGCAATTCTGGCAGCGCGGGCTCTGGAACACCTTCTGCACCGTCGCGAACGCCGCCAGCGCCGGTTCATCGGCGGCGAACAGGTCCGAGGCATAACCGCCCAGGCCGACCAGGATCAGCGAACCGAGGAACAGGTGGCGTTTCATCTCACACCCCCGCCAGTTGCAACGGCAGCTCGCGCAGCCGCTGGCCGGTCAGGGCGAACACCGCGTTGGCCACCGCCGGCGCCGTGGGCGGCACGCCCGTCTCGCCGATACCGCCGGGCTTGTCGGTACTGGCGACTATATGCACCTCGACCTGGGGCATCTCGTTCAGGCGCAACACCTGGAAGTCGTGATAGTTGGACTGCACCACCCGGCCGTCCTTGAAGGAAATGCGGCTGTGCAGGGCCATGCCCAGGCCGAAGGTGATGCCCGACTCCATCTGCGCGACGATGCTCTGCGGGTTCACCGCGATGCCGCAATCCACCGCACAGACCACCCGGTGCACGCGAATCCGCTCGGCCTCCTGGGACACCTCGACCACCTGCGCCACGTAGCTGCCGAAGGACTCGTGCACCGCCACGCCCAAGGCATGGCCGTTGGGCACGGGCTTGCCCCAGCCGGCCTTCTCCACCGCCAGGTTGAGCACGCCCAGGTGCCGCGGGTGATCCTTGAGCAGGATGCGGCGGTATTCCACCGGATCCTTGCCCACCGCGTCGGCCATCTCGTCGATCAACGACTCGACGACGAACGCGGTATGGGTGTGGCCCACGGAGCGCATCCACAGCACGGTGATGCCGGTCATCGGCGAATGCAGGTCGACCCGGTGGTTCGGCGTGCCCTTCAGGTAAGGCCCGTCCGCCAGGCCCTCGACCGAAGTGTTGTCGATGCCGTTCTTGACGAAGCTGGCCTCGAACGAGGTGCCGGCCATGATCGACTGCCCCACCAGCACATGCTGCCAGGCCAGCGGCAGGCCCTGGGCGTCCAGGCCGACCTGCGCCTGGTGCAGGAACGCTGAGCGGAAGTAGCCGCCGCGCACATCGTCTTCCCGCGACCAGACAGTTTTCACCGGGGCGGCGGCGGCCTTGGCCACCTCCACCGCTTCGCTGACGAAGTCCGAGGTCGGGTTGGCCCGGCGGCCGAAACCGCCGCCCAGAAATTGCGTATGGATCTGTACCTGTTCCGGCTTGAGCCCGGTGATCTTCGACGCGACCATCTGGTCCAGGGTCTGGAACTGGGTGCCGGTCCAGATCTCGCACTTGTCGGCGCCGATGCGCACCGTGCAGTTGAGCGGCTCCATCGGCGCATGGGCCAGGTACGGCACGCTGTATTCGGCCTTGATCACCTGCGCCGCCTTGGCCATGGTCCCGGCCGCATCGCCGGCCTCGGCGACCTTGGTCCCGGGGGTCAGCGCCAGCTTGCGAAAGCTCTGCATCAGGCTTTCGCTGCTCATGTTGGCGTTCGGCCCCAGGTCCCATTCGGCCTTGAGCGCATCGCGCCCCTGCTTGGCCGCCCAGTAATGCTCGGCGACCACCGCCACGCCCGTGGGCACCTGGAGCACCTTGATCACCCCGGGCACCGCCAGCGCCGCCTGGGGATCGAACGACTTGAGCGTGCCGCCGAACACCGGCGAACGCAGGACCACGGCGGTCAGCAGGCCGTCGAAATACATGTCCATGCCGAATTGCGCGCGGCCGGTTATTTTCTCCGGCGTATCCAAGCGCTTGGTCGGCTTACCGATCAGCCGCCAGTCCTTGGCCTCCTTCAAGTGCAGCGAGGCCGGGTCCGGCACCGGCAGTTGCCCGGCTTCGTTGGCCAGGTCGCCGTAGCTCAGGCGCTGCTTCCCGGCCACCACCCAGCCCTGCTCGGTGTGCAAGGTCGAGGGCGCCACCTGCAGGCGCTTGGCCGCGGCTTCGATCAGCATCTGGCGCGCTGCGGCGCCGGCCTGGCGATAGCGGTCAAACTCCATCCAGGTCGAGGTCGAACCGCCGGTGATCTGCATCCCGCCGAACGCCGGCAAGCCATACACCGCGGCGGCCGGCGCGTGCTCGACACGGATCTTCGACCAGTCGGCATCCAGCTCCTCGGCGATCAGCATCGACAGCCCGGTCCAGATGCCCTGGCCCATTTCCGAATGGCCGAGCACCACGGTGACCATGCCGTCCGGAGCGATGCGCAAGAACGCATTGGGCACGAATTCTTCGCTCGCCGCCCGGGCAAAACGATTGGCCCCCGGGATGACGAACGCCACCACCAGGCCACCGCCGAGCAGCGCACCCCCTTTGAGAAATCCACGACGCGACGCAGTGATCATGCCTTGTCCCTCTTAATGCCGACTCAGCCGATTTCGGCGGCGCGTTTGACCGCCGCGCGGATCCGTGGGTAGGTGCCACAGCGGCAGATATTGCCGGACAGCGCCTGGTCGATATCGCTGTCGGTGGGCGACGGGATCTTCGCCAGCAAGGCCGCGGCCGACATGATCTGCCCCGACTGGCAGTAACCGCACTGCACCACGTCCAGCTCGGCCCAGGCGCGCTGCACCGGGTGCGAGCCGTCCGTCGACAGGCCTTCGATGGTGAGGATTTTCTGCCCGTTGGCCACCGCCGCGGCCGGGGTCACGCAGGAACGCAGCGGCGCGCCGTCGACATGCACGGTGCAGGCGCCGCATTGCGCCATGCCGCAGCCGAACTTGGTGCCGGTCAGGTGCGCCACATCGCGCAGCACCCAGAGCAGCGGCATGTCCGCGGGCACCTCGAGCTGCTGGTCCTTGCCGTTGATATTGAGTGTCAGCATGTATAGCTCCTCAGGCCGAGGGGGGACAGGATTCACGGGATCCTGGAGCGGCGTCGCTGTGGCCGAAGGCCTACGCGCGCCGCGAGGTTTTCCATACAGCTAAGCGCAGTTTGCCGAACAGGCCGGATTCTGCGACCGCCGGTCACGCCCAGCCGGCCTGGACGGGGCGGCCGGGCGATGAGCGCAGCATCAGAAATCGGTGGAGGCCGACAGCGCCCGCCAGGTCGCGGTTTCCTGCTCGACGTAGGCGTTCTTCGCCGCGATGGCGCCCAGGGTGTCAGTGCCCAGGGGCAGGCGCAGCGGCGGTTGCTCGGCTTCGACCAGGGCGATCATCGCCTGCGCCAGCTTGTCCGGATCGCCCGGCTGCTGCTGGTTATAGGCCTTGGCCTGCTGGCGTACCTGGCCAACGGTGGTCGTGTAGTCGGCGATCGAGGCCGGCGACTCCAGCAACGAATTGCCATCGAGGAAGTCGGTGCGGAAGTAGCCCGGCTCGACCACCGTGACCTTCACGCCCAAAGGCGCCAGCTCGCTGTGCAGGGCTTCGCTCAAGCCTTCGACGGCGAACTTGGTCGAGCAGTAGACCCCGTAGCCCGGCCCCGACTGATAGCCGCCGATCGACGAGATATTGATCACATGACCGCTGCGGGCGGCGCGCATGTGCGGCAGCACCCCGCGGGTGACATTGAGCAGGCCGAACACGTTGGTTTCATAGACCCGGCGGATCTCGTCGCCGCTGGCCTCCTCCACCGCGCCGAGCAGGCCGAAACCGGCGTTGTTGACCAGCACGTCGATGCGGCCGAAATGCTCGACGGCCATCTGCGCCACGTCGCGGGCCTGGGCCTCGTCGGTGACATCCAGCTGCGCCGCCAGCAGGCCCGGCTGCGCGCCGAAACGCTCGCTGAGCGACTGGGCATTGCGCGCGGTGGCCACCACCGCATCGCCGTGGGCCAGGGCCGCAGCGGTGATTTTTGCGCCGATGCCACGGGAAGCCCCGGTGATCAGCCAGACACGTTTGAAAGGGGTTTGAGCAGTCATGATCAGTACCTTGTAAGGAGTGGGTGAGCACAAGGTACGCAGGAACATTGGTGAGAAAAATGGCTCCGTGCTACAAGCACTATGAACGTGTCTTTCATAATGGCCTTGCAATGAACCAGGACCCTTTCGACGGCCTGACCGAGTTTCTCGCCGTCGCCGAACACAAGAGCTTCACCCTCGCCGCCAGCCAACTGGGGGTGACCCCGACTGCCGTGAGCCATGCGGTAAAGACCCTGGAGCGGCGTACCGGGGTGCTGCTGTTCCAGCGCACCACCCGCCGCGTGGCCCTGACGGAAGCCGGCAGCAGCCTGTTCATCCGCCTGCGCCCGGCCGCCAGTGAAATCGGCGACGCCCTGGCGGTGCTGGGCAGCTATCGCGACCGGCCGATGGGCACCTTGCGCCTGACCGCGCCACGGCTGTCCGGCAAGCTGCTGATCGAACCCCTGGTCTCGCGCTATCGCGCGGCCTATCCCGACGTCAGGCTGGAGATTTCCCTGGACGATGCCACGGTCGACCTGGTCAGCGAGGGCTTCGATGCCGGTATCCGCCTGGGCGAGTCGATCGAAAAGGACATGGTCGCCGTGCGCCTGACCCCGGACCTGCAATGGTCGGTGGTGGGCTCCCCGGACTATTTCGCCCGGGCCGGCAGGCCGCAGACCCCGGAAGAACTGACCCGGCACCAGGGCATCGGCTTTCGCTTCCTCACCTCGGGCACGACCCACCGCTGGGAGTTCCGGCGCAACGGGCGGGATTTCACCGTCGGCGTCGAGGGTGCGCTGGTGGTCAACGATCGGCACTTGCTGGTCGCCATGGCGCGGGGCGGACAGGGGCTGGCCTACGCCTGCGACTTCGAGGTGGCCGACGACCTGGCCAGCGGGCGCCTGGAGTCTGTGCTGCAACCGTTCGTCCCGCTGAGTTCGGGCCTGTACCTGTACTTTCCCAGCCGCACCCAGAGCCAGCCGAAACTGCGCGCCTTCATCGACATGGCCAACGCCTGGGTCGCCGAGCAAGGGCGGCGATCCTGAGCCGGATGCGCCGGCTCGATACCGCTCCTCGCCCGGCTGCGCTTTGTCGATCTACGGCAGTCCCGGCCGCCCCCGGGCTGGCTACGCTTGCTCAAGCATGGACCATCCGCCGAGGAGAACCGTCATGTCGCACATTCATCGCATCACCCCCTGCCTGTGGTTCGACCATCAGGCCGAAGCCGCCGCCCAGTTCTACTGTTCGGTCTTCGAGCACTCGCGCATCACCGCCCTCACCCACTACGGCAAGGCCGGCTTCGAGTTCCACGGCCGCCCGGAAGGCTCGGTGATGACCGTGTCCTTCGAGCTCGATGGCCAGACCTTCACCGGCCTCAACGGCGGCCCGGTGTTCCAGTTCAACGAAGCGGTTTCGCTGCAGGTCAACTGCCAGAACCAGGGCGAAATCGATCATTTCTGGAGCGCCCTGTCCTACGGCGGCGATCCCCAGGCCCAACAGTGCGGCTGGCTCAAGGACAAGTTCGGATTGTCCTGGCAGATCGTGCCCTGCGCGCTGAACCACTGGATGACCGACCCCGACACGGCCAAGTCGCAGCGGGTGATGCAGGCCCTGCTGCAGATGAAAAAACTCGATATCGCCGCGCTGGAGCGAGCCTTCGCCGGCGAGACCTAATACACTCGCAGGCCGACGCTTGCCGATGGGATACCTTTGATGAAGCCGAGCTTGAGCCCCAGCCTCGATACCGCCCCGCAGTTCTGGCGCGATGCGGCGCTGCCCTTTATCGAGGCCCGCTCGATCGCCGACGGGCGCAAGGTCTGTTACGCCCGGCATGCCCACGAACATTTCTCCATCGGCGCCATCACCGCCGGGCACAGCACCTACCTGCACGAGCAAGCGCGGTTTCGCATCAGCGCCGGCACCGTAGTGCTGATGAACCCCGGCGAAGTGCACGCCTGCAACCCGATCGACGACCAGCCCTGGTCGTATCTCATGCTCTATGTCGACACCCCCTGGCTGACCGACCTGCAGCATCAGCTGGGGTTCAGCCAGGACCAGGGCTTTCGCGCCTTTTCCACGCCCCACAGCGACGACCCCGAGCTCTATGCCGGGCTCAACCGCCTGTATGAAGTGCTGGTGGACGAACAGGCCGAAGTCCTGCAAAAACACAGCGCCGCGGTGGCGTTTTTCAGCGACCTGCAACAACGCCTGAACCCGGCCAGCCGGCCACCGCGCGAGAGCAATCAGAAGCTGCAACGGGCCGCCGACTACATTCGCCAACACTGCACCCGTTCGCTGAAGCTGGAGGAAATCTGCCAGGCCGCCGAGCTGTCGCCGTCCTACCTGATCCGCGCCTTCAAGCAGCATTACGGCATGACGCCCCACGCCTTCGTGGTCAACCAGCGGGTGCAGTTCGCCCAGACCCGGCTGCGTGACGGCGAGCCGATCGCCGACGTGGCCCTGGAAGCCGGTTTCGCCGACCAGGCGCATTTCCAGCGCGCCTTCAAGCAGCACCTGGCGGCGACGCCGGGGCAATATCGCGGGTGATGCGTCGCCCCCGGTGGCCCTCATCGCGAGCAAGCTCGCTCCTACAGAACACATGAATCCTGTAGGAGCGAGCTTGCTCGCGATAAGGCTAGACCGGCCAACGCCCTCTCAAGGCAACAACAGATACACCGCACTCGCCACCAGCAGCGCCGCCATGCTGCGGTTGAACAGACGCATGCCCTTCGGGTTGCTCAGGTACTGGCGCAAAAACGTCCCGGCGTAGGCCCAACAGGCAATCGACAAGTAGCAGATCACGAAGTACACCAGCGCGAATTGCCACACCAGCAGCGCCTCGCCATTGGCGGCAAACGCGCCCATGCCGGCGACGCAGGCCAGCCAGGCCTTGGGGTTGAGCCATTGCATGATCGCGCCGTACCAGGCCGACGGCGCCTTGGCCTGGTCGTCGCTGCCCAGCCGGCCGTCGTCCAGCGCCAGCTTCCAGGCCATGAACAACAGGAAGGCCACCCCGAACAGCTGGATGCCGCGGGTCAGGAACGGCCACAGCCGCAACAGCTCATGCAGGCCCAGGCCGATCAGCACCAGCAACAGGACAAAACCCAGGGTCGCGCCACCGACATGCCGCAGGCTGGCGCGAAAGCCGAACTGCGCGCCGGAACTCAGGGCCACGATATTGACCGGGCCGGGGGTAATCGAAGAGGCTAGCGCGAAGGCCGCCATGGAAAACACTACGCTCATCACACACCTTCAAAGGATCAATCGGAGAGTCCGGTGACCAAGGTAAGTGCGCAGGCCGCCCAGTGTATTGAAGAAAAATACCCCCCTCGCGTACGGACGAACCCTATGCCCGATGCTCCCCCTTCCGCGACCACCCTCACCGCCCGCCTGCTGTTGCGCGCGCCAACGGCCGCCGACCTGGACGTCACCCACCTGATCCACAGCGACCCACGGACCCAGCGCTACAACCCGGCCGGTCCCGACAGCCGCGAGAGCTGCCAGCACCGGTTGCAGGGCTGGATACAACACTGGCAGGACCAGGGTTTCGGCTATTGGGTGGTCTGCGACCGCGCCCAGCCCGAACGGGTGCTGGGGTTCGGCGGCGTCATGCACAGCCGCTTCGGCGAGCGCAGCGGGCTGAACCTGTACTTTCGCTTCGCCGTCGAGGCCTGGGGCCAGGGTTACGCCAGCGAAATGGCCGGCGCCGCGCTGCACCTGGCGTTCCGCGTGCTGGGCAAGGAACAGGTGATCGGCCTGGTACGCCCCGACAACCTGCCGTCGCGCCGCGCCCTGGAACGCCTGGGCCTGACCCGCGACGGCGAACTGGACGACTTCCCCGGCCTGGCCCCCAGCCTGCTGTACAGCCTCAGCGCCGAACACTACTTCGCGGCCAAGGCCGTCTCGCCCACCGACACCGTGCGGAGCCTGGAACCATGAGCCAGATCGAACTGCACCCGGCCCAGCGCGACGAGCTGCAATGCATCGAAAACCTGATGCAGTTCTACCTGTACGAACTCAGCGAGTGGCTGCCGCTCAAACTCGGCCGCCACGGTCTGTTCGAGATCCGTCCGTTGCTCGAATACTGGCGCGAGGCGGCCACGCGCCCCTACCTGATCCGGGTCGATGGCGAACTGGCAGGTTTCGCCACGGTGGACGACAAGGTGAAACTGGCCGAGGTGCAGTACAACCTCGCCTACTTCTTCGTGGCCCGGCGCTTTCGCGGTCGCGGCATCGGCCGGCAGGTGGTGAGGCAACTGCTGGAACAGCTGCCCGGGCACTGGCAGGTCGTCCACATCGACGACAACCGGCCGGCCCGGGATTTCTGGGCCCGGGTCATTCCCGCGCTCACCGGCGACGCCTACAGTTGTCATCCGATCACGGCAGACGGCTATCCCTGCACCCTGTATAAATTCCACACCCCGACATCGCCCGGGCGATGATCGAAGCGCGATCATCAACAGCCTCACCCGCCGCACAAGGACCGCCCCGGCATGGATTCAATGAGCCTTCTGGACACCGAGCACTGGCGCATCAGCTATCGCCGCGATGCCCAGGTCGAACGCTTGCGCCCGCGGCTGGCGAGCTTGAATTGAACCCCGGAAACCTCGCTTTACCGCTGGAAACCACCGTTCCAGAGCCGTCCAGCTATTTTTTCGATGCATCGAAAAATATCACGCGTGAGCCATTGAGTCGTAACAAAATCCCCTGTAATGTTCTCACGCGTGATACGTGCACAACGGAGTCACCCCATGAAAAAGACCCTCCCGGCCAGTCAGCCTGCTGACCTACCGGCTTCCTCAGAGAGTCGACAAGGAGAGCGCTCGAAAGCTTCCAGCAACAGGGCCCCCAGCAGCAAGGCTTCCGCCAAGAAGCCGTCGAGCTTCTACATGAAGCAGATGCGCGCGGGCCTGAGTGCCGCTGGTTATGTGAAACACGAAACCTGGGTACTTCCGGAAAACCGGAGCGTGCTCAAGCACATTGAGAAGAAGCTGCGCCAACCCCTGATCGGCGGCGCACCGGTATTGGAGAATGACATGATCGCAGGTGAGAACTGGACCATCGACCGCCTCTTCAGCGCCTTGCAGGCCCTGGACGAAGTGACCTCGAACGAAATCGGCCTGAGCCTGATTCAAGGCGCCGAGCCAAGCATCAAGCTGGAAATGCACGACTTCGGCGGCCTGCCGATCTACATCGCGGTGGTCGGCGAGCAGATCATCGTCGACACCGTGCTGGTAGACCTGGAGTCGATCAACGACGTCGCCCGCTTCAATGACGCGGTGCTGCGCAGCCGGGAGATGTTCCCCCTGTCCTCGATCGGCATCGAGTCCATGCCCAACGGCCAGACCGTCTACAACATGTTCGGCGCCCTGAGCGCCAGCTCGAACCTGACCAACGTGGTGACCGAGGTCAAGACCCTGGTAGACAACGTCCAACGCGCCACCGAAGCCTTCGAAAGCTTCTTCAACTGATTGCCGAGAATCCGGAGTACGCCTACATGACTCAGTCCATCTGGAACAAACTGTTCACCGCCCTGCGCGGTGGCGCCAACGAAGTCGGCGAAAGCATCGCCGACCAGCAGGCCCTGCGCATCCTCGACCAGGAAATCCGCGACGCCGACAACGCCCTGTCCAACGCCAAGCGCGAGCTGGTCACCATCATGGCCAAGCACAAGCTGTCCACTGAGCGGGTCAGCGAATTCACCGCGAAGATCGCCGACCTGGAATCCAAGGCCCTCGCCTCGCTGCAGGCCAACCGCGAAGACCTGGCCCTGGAAGTCGCCGAAGCCATCTCGACCCTGACCACCGGCCTGGAAGCGGAGCAGAAGCAAGCCAGCGAATTCGGCGCCTACGCCGAGAATATGCGCAAGGACATCGGCAAGGCCGAGGCGCGCATCCGCAGCCTGCGCCAGCAAGTGGACATGGCCAAGGCCCGGGAAAGCGTGCAGAAGGCCCAGGTCAGCGCCTCGATCGCCAGCGGCGGCGCCAACGGCAAGCTGGAAACCGCAGTCAACACCCTGAACCGCCTGCAGGCCCGCCAGGATCAGCGCGCGGCGGAAATGGAAGCCCAGGAGCAACTGGCCGATGCGAGCAACGGCAACGACCTGGAACGCCGCCTGCGCGAAGCCAACATCGTGCCGGACCAGGGCAGCGCCAACGCGATCCTCGAGCGACTGAAGAAACAGAAGTCGGCCGAGTAAGGCTCCTGGAGCAGTAAAAAAGGCACGCGGTGCAATGCCACGGAAACTGTAGGAGCGAGCTTGCTCGCGATGGACTGGAGAGCGCCGCGCTCATCCAGTCAGTACGCGGTATCGTTAACGATCATCGCGAGCAAGCTGCGCTCCTACAATGGATCACCTGCGCTTAAGCACCCTGCGCCCTTTTTCTGGCCTATGGGAGGGCCTCGATGGCGGTTGCAAACGGTTTCAAGACCCTGGCGGGCCTGGCCCTGGTGATGATCGCCGTACAGGTGCTCAACAGCCTGAGCGGCTACAGCCTGAATATCCTCGGCCTGATCCCGCGTACCCTGCAGGGTTTGCCGGGGATACTCACCTCGCCCTTTCTCCACGGTTCCTTTACCCACCTGACCGCCAACCTGGTGCCCTTGCTGATCCTCGGCGCCATGGTGATCGCCGAAGGCCAGCGGCGCTTCGTGGTGGTCAGCCTGATCATCGTCCTGCTCGGCGGCGCCCTGGTCTGGCTGTTCGGCTTCAGGGGCATCCATGTCGGCGCCAGCGCCTGGGTCTTCGGCCTGTGGGCCTACATCCTCACCCGCGCCTGGTTATTGCGCAGCTGGAGCAGCCTGCTGGCCGCCGCGGTGACGATGTTCCTGTATTCCGGCCTGGTCCTGGGGTTCCTGCCACGGGCCGGGGTTTCCTTCGAAGGGCACATCTTTGGCGCCTTCGCGGGGTTCATCGCAGCAAAAATGCTTTTATCCGGCGCCAAGCCGATGTCTAATGCCGCGCGGCAATGAGCCATGCCTTGCCCGGGCACGGCGCGCTGCATCATGGATAGATCAGTTCAACAGGAAATCAGGGATTCGATGTCGATTTTCATCTTGCTTCGGGTATACGCGGCCACCTTCTTCCAGCGCTTCGGCTGGATGGGCCTGGCCATCGCGCTCGGCGTGCATGCCGCGACCTCCTATCTCGGCCTGGTGGCCCTGGGCGAGCAGCACCTCACCGCGCCCGCGACCTTCATCTACTTCTATTTCACCACCACCCTGACCGTGGGTTATGGCGACCTGTCGCCGCAATCCGCCGCAGGCCGGGTCTTCGTCGCCGTGTGGGTGATGCTCGGCGGCATCGCGCTGCTGACCGCGGCCATCGGCAAGACCACCAGCAGCGTTATGGACCTATGGAGAAAAGGCATGAAAGGCAAAGGCGACTTCACCGGCCAGACCGGGCATACCGTGCTGGTCGGCTGGGAAGGCGCGTCCAGTGAGCGGGTGATCGAATTGCTGCTGCAGGACGAAACCTCCAACGACAACCTGATCGTCATCTGCGACGCGACCCTCGACGAGAACCCGATGCAGGGCAAGGCCGCCTTCGTCAGGGGCGAAAGCCTGTCGTCCGCGGCCCTGCTGTTGCGCGCCGGAGTGCCCGGCGCCGAACGGGTGCTGGTGCGCACCAGCTCCGACGACCTGACCCTGGCCAGCGTGCTGGCGATCAACCAGCTGCGCCCCGCCGGCCATGTGGTCGCCCACTTCAACGACAGTGAAATCGCCACCCTGGCCGCCTCCTACGCACCAAAGCTGGAGTGCACCTCGAGTATGGCCATCGAGATGCTGGTGCGCTCCTCCCAGGACCCGGGCTCCTCGGTGGTGATCAACGAACTGCTGTGCGTCGGCCAGGGCGCCACCCAATACGTCATGCGCCTGCCCGAGACTTACGAGGGCCGTTTCGCCGAACTCTACGTACACCTCAAGGAACGCTACAACGCCACCCTGATCGGCTACCGCGCCCGCGGCGCGCAACACCCGCAGATCAACCCGCACAGCGATACGCGGATCCAGGGCGGCGAACTCTTCTACATCGCTTCCAGCCGCCTCAAGGACATCGACAATGGGATGGTTTAAACGCTTTCTGGGGCTGCAGGCCCCGGCCACCACAAGCTCGAGTTTCGCCACCGGCCCACTGGGCCTGAGCATGGGCGCGGGCATCCGCTTCGATGCCAGCCTCAAGCTGCTGCTCGCCGACAACAGCCGCGTGGCGATTCCCGGCGACCAGGCGGTCTACAGCGAAGGCCTGGTGGACCTGGGCCAGTCCGAATGGCTGTCGCGCTACTACCTGGACGACGAGGACTACTGGCTGCAGGTGCACACCAGCGGCGGCATCGACGGCCAGGTCAAATCGATCATCCTGTTCAACTACCTGAGCAACCAGGCCGTCAACAGCGAAGCCGAGCTGCGCCGCCTGGCCGGCCCGGACAGCCTGATCGGCCAGCCCACCTACAGCCTCGACGGCGTCGAGTACCAGCGCGAATGGGGTACCGAAGCCGGGCAGACCGAGCTGGTGCCGCTGCGCGAGCAGGTGTCCAAGCCGGACGAGACCTTCGCCTTCGAAAGCCACTCGATGCTCTATGCCCGCGACACCGGCCTGACCAATCGCCGCGAATTCCTGCTGTTTTCCGTGGAGCAATACGCCGACGGCAGCGTCAGCCTGGTGACCTCACTGGGCATTTCCCTGTACATGACCGACCTGCAAACCCTCTGACAAGGACCAGAACCCATGCTTGAAGCCCTTTCCATTTCCCTGAACAAATTCGCCGTGGTCGGTTTCCTGACCTACATCCTCGGCGCGGCCGTGCTGTTCGCCCTGTTCCAGTTCGTCTACACCCGCCTGACGCCACACAAGGAGTTCCAGCTGATCCGCGAGGGCAACATCTCCGCCGCCATCGCCCTGGGCGGCGCCATCATCGGCTTCGCCATCCCGGCGAGCAATGTCATCGCCTACTCCATCAGCCTGCTGGACTTCGCCGTCTGGGCGCTGATCGCCGCCGTGGTGCAACTGCTGGCGTTCCTGATGACCAGCCTGGTGCTCAAGGGCACTTCGCAGCGCATCCGCAACGGTGAAATCGCCGCCGGCATCTACGTCGCCGCCGTGGCCATCAGCGTCGGCCTGCTCAACGCCGCCTGCATGACCCCTTCGCAGAACTGATCGACCGCACGGAGCCCTCGATGAAACGAAGCCAATACGTTCAGCTCTCCCTGGCCGCCTCGGTGGCGCTGGCGATCTCGGGCTGCAACTCGGAGCCGGAGACCCTCGCGGTCCAGCAGAAATTCAACTTCCAGTCGGTGCAGGAATGCGTGGACGGCAAGATCGCCGTGGACGTCTGCTCCGATGCCTATATCAAGGCCATGGCGGAGCACCGCGCCCAGGCGCCGGTCTACGACAACCAGGCCGATTGCGATGCCGACTTCGTCGAAAACTGGTGCCAGGTAGATTCCAACGGCAAGTTCGTGCCGAAGCTGGGCGGCTTTGAAATCAACGCCCAGGGCGCCTTCACCCGCGAGCAGTTGGCGGCGGCCGGGGTCAGCCCCGGAGCCGGACAGGGTTCGTCGCTCAGCAGTATCGACAGCGGCCTGCTCACCGGCCTGCTGATCGGCAACCTGCTCAGCGGCGGTAGCCGCAACTATTACTCCGAGCCGGTCTACCGCTATCGCGACGACCGCGGCAGCTACGCCAACTCGACGCTCAACCAGCGCATCGCCAGCGGCTCGACCTTCTCCAAGTCGCGCCAGGCGCAGTCGGGCAGCGGCTTCCGGACCACCACCCGACCGATGTCGGTGTCCTCCTCTACCTCCCGTGGCGGCTTCGGCAGCCAGGCCAGTGCCCGCAGCGGCTGGGGCGGCTCCAGCTCCTCGAGCTGGAGTTCGGGACGCTCGAGCAGCTAAGGAAGCGCGCCATGAAGAAGATCCTCTGCAACGAACGCCCGGACTGGCGACAGACCGCGGAAAAACTCGGCTTCCTGTTCCACACCATCGACGGCGAAGCCTACTGGGACGAAAGCGCCTACTACCAGTTCAGCCTCAAGCAGATCGAGGACGACCTGGAAGACCCGACCACCGAAATCCATGAGATGTGCATGGACCTGGTGGACCGGGTGGTGCGCAGCGAGGCCCTGCTGGATCGCCTGAGCATTCCGCCGGCCTTCTACGACATGATCCGCACTTCATGGCTCGAGGGTCACCCGCACCTCTATGGCCGCCTGGATTTTTCCTATAACGGCCAGGGCCCGGCCAAGCTGCTGGAGCTCAACTACGACACGCCCACCAGCCTCTATGAAACCGCGGCGTTCCAATGGGGCTGGCTGGAGCAGAACATCGAGCGCGGCGTGCTGCCGCGGCATGCCGACCAGTTCAACAGCATCGACACCCGGCTGCACCAGGCCTTCGCCCAGCTGGGGATCGAGCGCCCGTTCTACTTCGCCTCGATGAAGGACTCGGTGGAAGACCGCGCCACCACCGACTACCTGCGCCTGATCGCGGAAAAGGCCGGCATCGAGTCGCGGCATATCGACGTGGAAGACATCGGCCTCACCGCCGAAGGCCGCTTCGTCGACCTGCAGGACCGCTGGATCCCGCACCTGTTCAAGCTGCACGCCTGGGAGTTCATCTTCCACGAACCCTTCGGCGCGGCGATCGCCGCCAGCGACACGCAGTTCTTCGAACCGGCGTGGAAATCCATCCTCTCCAACAAGGGCATCCTGCCGCTGCTCTGGGAGGCTCACCCGGGCCACCCGAACCTGCTGGAGACGCACCTGGACCTGCACCCGCAGCGCGATGTGCCCAAGGGCTGGGTGCGCAAGCCGTTCTTTTCCCGCGAAGGCGCCAACATCGAGTTGCGCACCCCGCAGGACGAGGTGGTCAAGGAAGATGGCCCCTACACCGACGCGCCCTACATCCTGCAGTCCTTCGCCCCGCTGCCGCGCTTTGGCGACAGCTACACCCTGATCGGCTCCTGGGTCATCGGCGACCAGGCCGCCGGCATCGGCGTGCGCGAAGACGACAGCCTGATCACCAAGGACTCCAGCCGCTTCCTGCCGCACCTGATCCTCGACTGATATAACCACCGGGGCGCGCAATGCGCCTCGGTCTGTTATTCAATGGCTGCCGCACAATAACTATCGCGTGAATTGTTTCAATGCCAGTTATTCAAGACTGCCCTATATAACTTGCCCCTTCATTTATCTGAGTCCCGATACAGACCTTACTTAAAGCTGAACGAACATATGATTCGTGGCAATTTAATCTTGACTTGACAGGTTGGCCTGAGTAAATTGCGCGGGCCGGCCAAACCGGCCTTTTTTCAACTCACTAAAGAAGCCAATGGACACAGTATCTAGACGCTGTCTGGTCGATGCGCTTGCGCAAGGCTGGGCACTTAACCCAGAAAATGACGGGACTCGACTTTTCGGTCGGGTGAGCTGCGCTAGAGCTTGACGCTCCTTCGTAACTTGCCTTCACCGGAGCCAGTCCGGTCGCGAGGCAACTGTTATGAACTTCAAATCCACTGTAATGCCCGGCGTACGCGCCTTTGCATCGACCATGCGGGTCAAGCCCTGCGCTGAGCGCGCGGGCGTTTCCCGGGTCGCCACCCTGTATTCCACCCCCTCCTCGCAAACCCGGCCGCGGGCCAACTGGCGCGTCTGCCCGGTCACCTGCCGGCTCCAGCAACGCTGGAGTTTCGACGACAGCCAGGACCCTCAGAGTCGGAGCCTGGCCGGCCTCCTGATGCGGGCCGGCCTGCTGCTGAGCCTGTCCCGGGACTCGCACTTCTAGTTCAACCGAAGGCACTTTCAAGTCCTTCTGGAACGTTTTCCTTAATAAGGAATTCGGCAACTTCCTATTGCCTGCTTAAAACTAAAAGTTGGTGGTAACTGTTATGGACGAAGCCAGTAGTAGGTTCGTCGTCTATTCATGCCCAGTGAATAGGCGGCGAACGTTAAAACCAATAAAACGCAACTACCTGAATCGATCGCTTACTTGCGGCTCGACATACGTTCGCTCGTCTTTGAATAGGTGAGTGGTCTGTGTGTCGTGCCGCAAGCCTGCGGCAGGAGCACACGTAATGACTACGGTAAAAACCCGCACCTCCTCCTCGCAAAACCCCACCCGCGACGACACCCGGCTGTCGATGCGGGCCGCCCGCGAAGCGCAGAACAGCCTTGGCGTGACCCTGGACAACGTCAAGTCGAACGCCAACGGCCTGACCGAACTCGACGCCGAAGGCCGCCTGCAGCGCGACGGCTTCAACGAGGTGGCCCACGACCGGCCGCCCCACGCCCTGGTGCAATTGCTGCAAGCCTTCAACAACCCGTTCATCTATGTGCTGATGACCCTGACCGGCATCAGCTTCTTCACAGACTTCTGGCTGCCCCTGCAGTCCGGCGAGGAAACCGACCTGACCGGGGTGATCATCGTCCTGGTCATGGTCCTGGTCAGCGGCCTGATGCGCTTCTGGCAGGAATACCGCTCGGCCAAGGCCGCCGAGGCGCTCAAGGCCATGGTGCGGACCACCGCCACCGTGCTGCGCCGCGAGCAGATGGGCATGAAAGCCGCGCTGCGCGAAGTGCCGATGCGCGACCTGGTGGTCGGCGACATCGTGCAGCTGTCGGCCGGCGACATGATCCCCGCCGATATCCGCCTGATCGAATCCCGCGACCTGTTCATCAGCCAGGCGGTGCTGACCGGCGAGGCGCTGCCGGTGGAGAAGTACGACACCCTGGGCGCGGTGCAGGAGAAATCCGCCCACCGCACAGCTGCTGCCGACCAGCAGGACCTGCTCGACCTGCCGAACATCTGCTTCATGGGCACCAACGTGGTCAGCGGCACCGCCACCGCGGTGGTGGTGGCCACCGGGTCGCGCACCTACTTCGGTTCCCTGGCGCGCTCCATCGTCGGCTCGCGGACCCAGACCGCCTTCGACCGCGGGGTGAACAGCGTCAGTTGGCTGCTGATCCGCTTCATGCTGGTGATGGTGCCGGTGGTGCTGCTGATCAACGGCTTCACCAAGGGTGACTGGGCCGAAGCCTTCATGTTCGCCCTGGCGGTGGCCGTCGGCCTGACCCCGGAAATGCTGCCGATGATCGTCAGCGCCAACCTGGCCAAGGGCGCCGCGGCCATGGCCAAGCGCAAGGTGGTGGTCAAGCGCCTCAACGCGATCCAGAACTTCGGCGCCATGGACGTGCTGTGCACCGACAAGACCGGCACCCTGACCCAGGACCGGATCATCCTCGAGCACCACGTCGATATCAGCGGCAGCCGCTGCGACCAGGTGCTGCAACTGGCCTGGCTCAACAGCTACCACCAGAGCGGCATGAAGAACCTGATGGACCGCGCGGTGGTGAGCTACGCCGAAAACAACCCGAAGTTCAGCGCGCCCGACACCTGGAGCAAGGTCGATGAACTGCCGTTCGATTTCGTCCGCCGGCGCCTCTCGGTGATCCTCGCCGACGCCAGCGGCCATCACCTGCTGGTGTGCAAGGGCGCGGTCGAGGAAATGCTCGACACCGCCACCCGGGTACGCCAGGACGGCGTCACGGTGGCCCTCGACGCCGGGCGCCGGGCGGCGCTGCTGGAGCAGGCCGAGGAATACAACCGCGACGGCTTCCGCGTGCTGCTGGTCGGCACCCGCGACCTGGCGCCGGGGCAGACCCGCCAGCAGTACAGCGCCAGCGACGAGCGCGAGCTGATCATCGAAGGCTTCCTGACCTTCCTCGATCCGCCCAAGGAAACCGCCGGCCCGGCCATCGCCGCGCTGCGCGAGAACGGCGTGACGGTGAAGGTGCTGACCGGCGACAACCCGATCGTCACCGCGAAGATCTGCCGCGAGGTCGGCCTGGAAGTCGGCCAGCCGCTGCTCGGGCGCGATATCGAGCATATGGACGATGCAGTGCTTGCGCGCCTGGTGGAAGAACGCACGGTGTTCGCCAAGCTCACCCCGCTGCAGAAATCCCGGGTGCTCAAGGCCCTGCAGGCCAACGGGCATACCGTGGGCTTCCTCGGCGACGGGATCAACGACGCCCCGGCGCTGCGTGACGCCGACGTCGGTATCTCGGTGGACAGCGGCACCGACATCGCCAAGGAATCGGCGGACATCATCCTCCTGGAAAAGAGCCTGATGGTCCTGGAAGAAGGCGTGATCAAGGGCCGCGAGACCTTCGGCAACATCATGAAGTACCTGAACATGACTGCCAGTTCCAACTTCGGCAACGTGTTCTCGGTGCTGGTGGCCAGCGCGTTCATCCCGTTCCTGCCGATGCTGGCGATCCACCTGCTGCTGCAGAACCTGATGTACGACATCTCCCAGCTGTCGCTGCCGTGGGACAAGATGGACAAGGAGTTCCTGCGCAAGCCGCGCAAGTGGGACGCCAAGAACATCGGGCGCTTCATGCTGTGGATCGGGCCGACCTCGTCGATCTTCGACATCACCACCTACGCCCTGATGTGGTTCGTGTTCGCCGCCAACAGCGTGGAAATGGCCGCGCTGTTCCAGTCCGGCTGGTTCATCGAAGGCCTGCTCTCGCAGACCCTGGTGGTGCACATGCTGCGCACCCAGAAGATCCCGTTCATCCAGAGCACCGCGGCGCTGCCGGTGATGCTGATGACCGGCCTGGTGATGGCCCTGGGGATCTACGTGCCGTTCTCGCCGCTGGGTGAAATGGTCGGCCTGGTACCGCTGCCGTGGGAATACTTCCCTTGGCTGGTCGGCACCCTGCTGTGCTACTGCATCGTCGCCCAGACCATGAAGACCCTCTACATCCGTCGCTTCAAGCAATGGTTCTGAGGGCTGACGGTTAGCGGCGCGGCCATCGCGAGCAATCGAGCGTCGACCGGCTGCTCCTACAGGTTGCAACTGTCCTTGTAGGAGCGAGCTTGCTCGCGAAAGCCGCAACGCGGCGCCAGACCGTACGGCCACGCCCCTGTCTGGCCCAGCCAAGTGGAGCATCCACCATGAAACCTATCACCGAGCTGCTGGCCCGCGGCGAGCGCACCTTGCGCGCCCTGCTGGTCAGCACCCTGGAAGGCATCGCCACCCTGATCACCCTGGTCGGCATCCGCCTGTATGCCAGAAGCCTGTTGAGCCGCGCTGCCATTCGCCTGCTGCTGGGCCTTGCCAGCGCCATTCATCGCCGCTGCATCCGCCTGCTGCGATCCGCCAAGCCATGAAACACACAAGGGAGAGTCCTCATGTCGGGAACTACTCTGCTGATCAACCTCGCCGGCTCCATCGCCCTGCTGCTGTGGGGCACCCAGATGATTTCCTCGGCGCTGCTGCGCGGCTTCGGCACCCAGTTGCGCCAGTGGCTGGGGCAGCACCTGAACAACCGCTGGATGGCCCTGCTGTCCGGCATCGCCATCACCGGGGTCCTGCAAAGCAGCACCGCGGTGAGCCTGATGGCCAGCTCCTTTACCGCCACCGGCACCCTGGGCCTGGCCCCCGCGCTGGCGGTGATGCTCGGGGCCAATATCGGCTCGACCCTGGTGGTGCAACTGCTCAGCGTCGATATCTCGATCCTCACGCCGCTGGTGCTGCTGGCGGGCTTTATCGTGTTCCGCCTGCGCGACGACTCGCGCTTTGAAAGCCTCGGCTGCGCGCTGATCGGCCTGGGGCTGATGCTGCTGGCCCTGCGCATGCTCGGCAGCACCCTGGGCGAAGTGGAAGGCACGCCGGTGTTCGCCGCGCTGATGCGTGGCCTCGACGGCGACCTGCTGATCGCCCTGCTGACGGCGGCGTTGCTGACCTGGCTGTGCCATTCCAGCGTCGCCGTGGTGCTGCTGGTGGCGTCACTGGCCGCCACCGGGCTGCTGTCCTCGGTGACCGCCATGGCCCTGGTGCTGGGGATCAATATCGGCGGCGCCCTGCCGTCGCTGCTCAACGCCGACTCCAGCGTCGCCCGGCGCCTGCCCCTGGGCAATCTGCTGGTGCGCCTGTGCGGTGCCGCCGCGCTGCTGCCGTGCCTGCCCTGGATCGCCCAGAGCGCGCCGGTCGCCACCCTCGATGCCAGCCTGCAGGTGGTGTACCTGCACAGCCTGTTCAACCTGGTACTGGCCCTGCTGTTCATCGGCCTGACCGGGCCCATGGCAACCCTGCTCAACCGCCTGCTGCCGGAGCCGCCGCGCGACGTCGACCCGGGCATGCCGCACTACCTGGACGAAGCCGGCCTGGCGGTGGCCAATATCGGCCTGTCCAACGCCGCCCGCGAAGCCCTGCGCCTGGCCGACATGCTGTCGCTGATGCTCGATCGGGTGCTGCGCCTGTTCCAGGCCTCGACCCCGGCCGGCGCCGATGAAGTGCGGCGCATCGACCAGTCGCTGGACCTGCTCAGCGCGGCGATCCGCGCCTACCTGGCGGACATCGGCCAGGACGGCATCAGCGACCAGGACGCCGACCGCGCCCAGGAGATCCTGCTGTTCGTGATCAACCTGGAACACGCCGGCGACATCCTCTCCAGCAGCCTGACCCAGCTGGCGGCGCGCCGGCTGCGGCGTGGCGAGCAGTTCTCGGTGTTCGAGCTGGATTGCATCGAGCCTCTGCACCAGGCCGTGGTGGACAGCCTGAGCCTGGCGATCACGGTGTTCCTGCGCGAAGACCTGGCCAACGCCCACCAGTTGGTGAACCGCAAGGAACTGGTCAGGCGGCTGGAAGCCGACGCCAGCCGCGAGCACTTTCGCAGCCTGCGCGAAGACCGCACGGCCTGGGCCGAATCCGGCGACATTTTCCAGCGGGTGCTGCGCGACTACCGGCGCGTGCACCACCACATCGCGGCCCTGGCCTATCCGGCGCTGGAGCGGGCCGGCGAGCGCGACCTGGATAACGCCGAGCTGGGCGACGTGCTGCTGGACAACCCGTTGAGCATCCAGCCGACGGCGCAGGAGCGCGCACGATGCGTGTCCTGATCTGCGCGGGGCGCCATTACGCCGACGTCCAGCTGTGCCGGCGGGTACTCGACGCCTTTCAGCGCCTGCATGAAGTGCAGGTGCTGATCCACGGCGGCAGCCAGTTCCTCGGCGCGGAGATAGAAGACTGGGGCCGGGAAATCGGCGCCGACATCGTGCGTTACCCGGCCAACTGGCAGCTGCACGGCAAGCTCGCCGAACGCCTGCGCAACGCCTTCATGCTGCGCGACAGCCGGCCCGACCTGGTCATCGCCCTGCCCGGCGGCGACGACACCGAAGAGCTGGTGGCCCTGGCCAGGGCCACCGGCATCCAGACCCTGTCAGTGAGCGACTGGCAATGACCCTGTTCCCCACTCGACCACGGAGCGGCCCGCGCAGCGCGGCCGCTTCCCATGCCTTAGCGAGAACCGTCATGTCCAAGTACAACCCTTCCCGCCACAACCGCTTCGCCAGCCTCACCCGCGACCTGCCCCCGGCGAAACGGCGCATGCTGCGACGCAACCTGATGTTCGTCACCCTCACCCTCACCCTGAGCCTGATCGGCCTGCTGACCCTGGTCGCCAAGGCCAACGCCGCGGGCGGCGCCTATGGGGTGGACGACGGCGCGATCAACGCCCCGGGGGAATGCAACCTGGATATCTGGTACCAGAGCCTGCGTCACCAGGGCTCCAACCATGGCGCGGTGTTCTCCCCGGCCTGCACCTTCGCCGGCCTGCCCTGGTTGCAGGTGGGCGCCGCCCTCGAGCGCAGTCGCGAGGACGGCCACGGCGAAACCCAGCTGAGCCCGCAGCTCAAGGCGCAACTGTGGAACCGCGAAGACCTGGGCCTGCAACTGGCGCTGGCGACGTCCGCGCATTTCGCCCTCGACCGCGGCCATGCGTTCGACGGTGGCGACATCAGCCTGCCCCTGACCTACCAGCCCCTGCAAAGCCTGCGCCTGAACTTCAACGCCGGCTGGGCCCACGCCTATGACGACGGCCAGCAGAACCATCGCTGGACCTGGGGCAGCGGCTTCGAATACGACCTGGGCGAACGCCTGACCCTGGTCGCCGAACGATACGGCCAGCGCGGCGGCGAACAGGCCTGGCAAGCCGGGCCACGCCTGCATCTGGGAGCAAACCTGGACCTCGACCTGGTGCTGGGCGGCCAGTTGAACGAAGGCCGCGACCGCTGGCTGACCAGCGGCGCGACCTTGAGGTTCTAAGAGGTTTCTGGCGGTGTGCCGCACAAGCTGCGCGAAGACCTCTTCTGTAGGAGCCAGGCTTGCCGGCGATTGCAGCAACGCGGTGTGCCTGACACAACACTTCGCACGCAAACTGCCCGAAGACATCTTCTGTAGGAGCGAAGCTTGCTCGCGAGGCGGTGTGTCAGATGTACCGCAGCGTATCTATCGCCAGCAATCGAGCGTCGACCGGCTGCTCCTACAGAAGCAGGACGCCGGTCTATCGGGTCAATGCAGCCTCAGCGTATATCGCTGCGCCGATACAGGCTCAGGCCCACCGCCAGGACCGCGAGCATGCCGGCGCAGCTGCGGTTGATCCACAGCATCGCCCGCGCGGAGAAGGTGCGCATGGCGTAGCGCCCGCCAAAGGCATAGGTCGCCATCATCACGCAATTGATCGCCGTGCTGACCAGCGCCAGGATCAGGTACTGCTGCGCCACCGGCTCATCGGGGCGTACGAACTGCGGCAGGAAGGCGGAGAAAAACAGCAGCCCCTTGGGGTTCGACAACCCCACCAGCAACGACCGCACAAACGCCCCGCGCCCGCTGCTGGCACTGCCGCCTGTCTGCGCGGCCAGAGCCTGGGTCGGCGCCTTCCACAGCACCCAGGCCAGGTACAGCAGGTACGCAGCACCGCCCCACTTGACGATGGAAAACAGCTGCTCGGAAGCTTGCAGCAACGCCCCCAGGCCGCAGCCCACCGCACCGATCAGCAGCAGGTCGGACAGCATCGCGCCAGCCATGCCGCAACCGGCGATGCGCATGCCATGGGTGGCACCGTTATTGAGAGCCAGCAACATCGACGGCCCCGGGGTCATCATCACCGCGCTGACGGTGACGACGTACAGAAACAATGTGGTGGCGTCCATTCGAACCCTCCGTAAAACCACAGGTACAACAGGTCGGCTAGCATACACCAGAGGCTTTCAGCCCTACAGCGATGCGCCCCAGTCCGCCACCTGGCGGGCGCTGATGCTGACGCCGCCGCACACCACGATCACCACGTCCCGCGCTGCGGCGATGGCCGGGTGATCGAGGTAGGCCACCGCCAGCGAGACGCCGCAGGCCGGCTCCACCAACTGGCGCAGATCGTCGGCATAACGCACCACGCCGAGGATCGCCTCGGCATCCGACAACACCAGCGACTGATAGGCAAAACCCTGGATCTGCTGCAACGGCCAGGCCGCCACCTGGGCCGCGCCGAGGGAACTGGCGACGGTGTCGATCTTCGCCAACTTGACCGGGTGCCCGGCCGCCAGCCCGGCGGCAAAGGAAGCGCTGCCGGTGGTTTCGCAGGCGATGATCCGGCAGTCCTGGCGCTGATGGCGCAACAGGCCGGTGAGGATGCCGGCCAGCAAGCCACCGCCGCCCACCGACGCGACGATGGTGTCGACCTGCGGACAGTCTTCGAGGATTTCATCGACCATGCTGCTGTGCCCTTGCCACAGCACCGGGTGGTCGAAGGCCGGCACGTATTCGCTGTCGGCGTCGCTGCTCAGTTGCAGCGCGCGCTCGTTGGCCTGGTCCCAGACCTGGCCGTGCACCAGCACCTCGGCGCCGGCCCGGGCGATGCGTTCGCGGGTGGTTTGCGGGGTGGTCTGCGGCACCACGATGCAGGCTTGCAGGCCGAGGCTGGCCGCCGCCACCGCGGTGGCCAGCCCGGCATTGCCGCCGGAGGGACAGACCACGCGGCGCTTGCCCTGCTGGGCCGCCTGGGAGCAGAGCAGGCCCAGGCCGCGCATCTTGAACGAGCCACTGGGTTGCAGGTTTTCCAGCTTGAGCCAGATGCGCCGGGTGGCCGTGGACAACCCGGGATGCAGGATCAGGGGGGTGCGGATATGCAGCATCATGGGCTCCTTGGAGGAAGACGGGCGTCTTGCAACCCTAGCTGCTCAGGCCTGCCTATGCCGCCTCCCCCTGGCCGCTCGCCGGTCAGCGAATCGGCGGTACGCGGATATCGCCTTTGCGGCACTGGGTGCGCACGCCCTTGCCACAGGCGCCGAAGCCCAGGTTCTTGTCCAGGCAGACCCGCACTTCGGAGAGTTCCGGGCCGCTGCACAACACCGCTACGCCCTTTTCGGGAATGCCCGGGTTGGCCTGGCGAAACAGCTGCTCGATCTCCCGGGCCTCGAAGTAATGCACGGTGGTCGAAGGTTCCAGCACCTCAGGAATCTTCACCTTGCCCAGGGCCTGGTCGGAGCTCTCCAGGTAGCCCATGGCGCCCAGCCCGCTGCAGGTGCCGTGCTTACTCCATTCATGCTCCATCAGCTTGGCCGTCGGGAACAGGGTCAGGCCCTTGGCCCGTTCTTCGGCGGTCAGCTGGGTCAAGGGCGGGCAGGATTCCGGCCAGCCACCCTTGGCGTATTGCGGCCACAGGCCATGCAGGACAAAACCGTAGCCCTTGCCCGAGCACTGCTCGTTTTCCGGATGGGTCAGGCAAAAGGTCGGCGACCAGGACAGCGACAACAGGTAGTAGTCGAACACCCCGGCGACCGAGTCGCGCTGCTGCCGCGCCTCCCGTGCCTGGCTGACACCGACGGTGCAGATCATCAGCGCGGCCAGCGCCGCGGTTGCGAAAAGTTTTCTCATAGACCCTCTCCTTGGGATGGGGCGGTAGGTGAACGGCCCCGTAGCGACCTGGCCGGTATCGGCCAGACACCTTTCTTGGCACGGGGCTGTTGCAGGAAGATGACAGGCCGCCTCCCGCGGGGAAGCTGGCCGATGCTAGCGAAGCGTTTTAGCAGACAGATCGGGTTGGCGCCATGGCCGACGGGCAGCGTCTACGGAATGACCAGGCGAATGCGGGATTTGTAGCGAACACTCGCTTCTGTAGGAGCCAGGCTTGCCGGCGATTGGGATGATGCGGTGTGCCTGACACGACGTCTCGCGAGCAAGCTTCGCTCCTACAGAGGCAAACCTGGGCCTGGCAATAAAAAATGGTCGTTGGCGGCAAGTGCGCAAGATCGTTCAAGCCATTCCCGCTGCGGGCTGGCACAGTCGGTGTCCGTTCCTTGATTGCAGGCTGTCATGTCCAGCGTTCATCTTCCCCGCGCCGCATTCCTGCGCGGCGCCGTTGCCATCATGCCGCTGTCCCTGGCCACCGCGCCCTGGGGCCTGTTGGCGGGTTCCATGGCCATCGAGGCCAATCTCACGCCCCTGCAAGGCCAGGGTTTGTCGAGCATCGTCTTCGCCGGCGCCGCGCAACTGGTGGCGATCGGCATGCTCAAGGGCGGCGCGGGGATATTCTCGATCCTGCTCACCACCCTGCTGCTGACCTCCCAGCACCTGCTGTACGGCATGAGCCTGCGCTCGGTGATTTCGCCGCTGCCGGGGCGCTGGCGGGTCGGCCTGGGCTTCCTGCTCACCGACGAGCTGTTCGCCCTGACCAGCCAGCACGACAAGCAGCAGTTCGACCGCTGGTACGCCCTCGGCGTGGGCCTGACCTTCTATATCGCCTGGAACCTGTTCACCCTGGCGGGCATTGTCCTCGGGCGCGCCATTCCCGGGCTCGAACACCTGGGCCTGGACTTCTCCATCGCCGCCACCTTTATCGCCCTGATCACCCCGCTGGTGCGCAATGTGCCGACCCTGGTCTGCGTGGCGGTGTCGCTGTTCTGCTCGGTGTTGTTCAGCTACTGGCAATGGGGCTCGGCCCTGGTGCTGTCGGGCCTGCTGGGCATGACCGCGGGTTTTCTCTGCAACAAGTTCTACCGGGAGCGCACATGATGGTCTGGGCAGTGATTTTCGGCATGGGCTTGCTGGTGTTTCTCAACCGCTATGTGTTTCTCGAACCGCGCCTGCCGGTGCGCCTGAGCAGCAACGCCCGGCAGTTCCTCGGGTTTGCCGTACCGGGCATGCTCACGGCGATCTGCGGGCCGATCGTGTTCATGCCCGAACACCAGCTGAACCTGGCCTACGACAACCCGTACCTGATCAGCTCGCTGGTGGCCATCGTCCTGGTGATCTACACCCGCAACACCCTGCTCAGCATGCTGCTGAGCATGGCGTTCTTTTTCCTGCTGCGGTGGTGGTTGTAGGAGCTGGCTTGTCGGCGATCGGGGCTGCGCGGGGCGTCAGGCAGGACGCCTCGCGAGCAATCGAGCGTCGACCGGCTGCTCCTACAGGTTCGGTGTTCGCCGCAAATCCGGCATGCGCCGCAAACCTGTAGGAGCCAGGCTTGCCGGCGATTGGGGGCAACGCGGTGTCACTGACTCACCGCCCCGCAAATCCCCGACCGGCAACCCTGCCCCTCACGACGCCTTGGCCTCCCGCAACAACTGCTGGATCACCTGCTCCTGCGCGTCATAACTCCCTTCGCCAAAGTGGCTGTAGCGCACCTGCCCGCGGGCGTCGATAAAGTAGTGGGCCGGCCAGTACTGGTTGTCGAAGGCGCGCCAGATCGCGTAGTCATTGTCGATGGCCACCGGGTAGCCGATATCCAGCTTGCGCACCTGGGCCTTGACGTTGTCGATGACCTTTTCGAAGGCGTACTCCGGGGTGTGCACACCGATCACCACCAGCCCGTCCTTGGCGTACTTTTTCGCCCAGGCATTCACATAGGGCAGGCTGTGCTGGCAGTTGATGCAGTCGTAGGTCCAGAAATCCACCAGCACCACCTTGCCGCGCAGGGCCTCGGCGTCCAGCGGCGGCGAATTCAGCCATTGCACCGCGCCACTCAACGAAGGCATCGGGCCCTTGCTCGGCAGCGTCTCGACGGGCGCCGCGCCAGCCTTGTCGATCAGGTAGTCCAGGGCCTTGGGCACGCTCTTCAGCAGGCCTTGCTCGAGGGCCGCGCCGCCTTGCGATGAAGTGCTGGCCAACAGACGGTCGTCCACCCCGCTGCCGATCGCCACGACCGCCAGCAACACCAGGTAACCGGCGGCGCGGCGCAACCAGGCGGTGGCCGGCAGGGATGGCTTGAGCCGGTTGACCAGCCCTCTTCCAGCGAAGATCAGCAGCCCCAGGGACAAGGCACTGCCCAAGCCGTAGGCCAGCAGCAACAGGCTGGTCTGGGCGCTGGCCCCCTGCAGCATGGCGCCGGTCAGGATCACCCCGAGAATCGGCCCGGCACAGGGCGCCCAGAGCAAGCCGGTGGCCACCCCGAGCAACAGCGCCGCCAGTGGCCCGGAAAGCTGGCGCGCCCGGTCGAGGCGCAGGCCATCCAGGCGATTGCCCAGGCTGACCCAGGGCCGCGCCAGCCAGTTGCCGAAGCGGGCAAAGATCAGCGACAAGGCGAACAGCCCCAGCACGATCAGCGCCAGCTGGCGCCCGATACCGTTGGCACGGACGATCCAGTCGCTGCTGACCACCGCCAGGCTCGACACCAGGGCAAAGGTCAGTGCCATGCCACCGAGGGTCAGCAGCAGCGAGCCGCGCGAGCGGTCGGCCCGGGCGAACAGGAACGGCACCACCGGAAGAATGCAGGGGCTGAGGATGGTCAGGACCCCGCCGAGAAACGCTATGAGCAACATGGCATCACCTGTGATCGGTCAATGTCCGCCCGCCATCGGCGGCGGGCGTATCCAGGGGTGGCAGGCCCGGTTCAGGCCTGGTGGTCGGCGCGCATCCCCTGCGGGGTGCGCTCGTAGCCGCCTTCGGCCAGCCAGCTGTGCGTCTGCAAGGTGCCGGCTTTCAAGGTGCTCGCTTTCAAGGTGGCAGCCTTCAAGGGGCTGGCACTTGAGAGCGGGCTGAGCTGGAAGCAGGTCGCACAGGATGAGTCGGCGGCGCTGGCATCCACGGCCACGCCGGCCAGGGTCAAGGTCAGGGCAAGCAGGGAGCTTTTCAGGGCGTTCATGGGCGAATCCTCATGGCGAACAGGGTGATAGGACAGGGAGTGTGTTCAGTTGCCGTCGTTACAGTTGTTGGCGAACTTGCGGTAATCCAGGGCCTGGGTGCGGCCCTGGGAATCGAGGTAGGTCATGCGGGCATTGACCACGCCGCAGCTCGGCTCGGCGTCTTCGGTCATCGACAGGACCTTCTGGATATCCAGCTGGGTGCCGTAGCGGTAGGTCTGGGCCTGCACGTTGCTTTCGGCGCGGGCCGACAGGGTGCAGATGTTCAGGGCGGCGAACAGGCAGGCGGCGTAGAGGGCGGTGCGTTTCATGATGTGTTCCTCGGGCGACAATGGGTTTGGGTGGCGAGGCAGTAGCTGTGCCTCGATGGAGCCCATTGAATGCGCGGGAGGTATCGCGCTTGTGTCGGCAAACCGCCCTTGCGGTCTCCCTGCGTATCCACGCCGCCGGGGGATACAGAGCGATACAAAAACGCCGGAAAAACCTTGTTTTGCATCGCCGTGTGTTCAACCAGGCGCCAGATACACTGCAATACAAAAGCCCGCAGGCAGGCCCGCCCGGGCCCTATAAACTAGGCAGCACGACCCTATACAGAGGCAGCCCCATGGATCATGTCGATCACGTATTGATAGTCGATGACGACCGCGAAATCAGAGAGCTGGTAGGCAACTACCTGAAAAAGAACGGCCTGCGCACCACGGTCGTGGCTGACGGCCGGCAGATGCGCAGCTTCCTGGAAACCACCCCGGTGGACCTGATCGTGCTCGACATCATGCTGCCCGGCGACGATGGCCTGCTGCTGTGCCGCGAGCTGCGCGCCGGCAAGCACAAGGCCACGCCGGTGCTGATGCTCACCGCGCGCAACGACGAGACCGACCGCATCATCGGCCTGGAGATGGGCGCCGACGATTACCTGGTCAAGCCGTTCGCCGCCCGCGAGCTGCTGGCGCGAATCAATGCCGTGCTGCGCCGCACGCGCATGCTGCCGCCGAACCTGGTGGTCACCGAGAGCGGCCGCCTGCTGGGCTTCGGCCGCTGGCGCCTGGACACCACCGCGCGCCACCTGCTGGACCAGGACGGCACCATGGTCGCCCTGAGCGGCGCCGAATACCGCTTGCTGCGGGTGTTCCTCGACCACCCGCAACGGGTGCTCAACCGCGACCAGTTGCTCAACCTGACCCAGGGCCGCGACGCCGACCTGTTCGACCGTTCCATCGACCTGCTGGTCAGCCGCCTGCGCCAGCGCCTGCTGGACGACGCCCGCGAACCGGCCTACATCAAGACCGTGCGCAGCGAGGGCTATGTGTTCTCGCTGCCGGTGGAGATCCTCGAGGCCGCGTCATGAAGCTGGCGTTGCACTGGCCGCGCACCCTCGCCTCGCGGCTGTCGCTGATCTTCCTGATCGGCCTGGCGCTGGCCCAGGGCCTGTCGTTCGCCGCGCAGTCCTACGAGCGCTACCAGAGCGCCAAGATGACCATGCTCGGCAACCTGGAGAGCGACGTCTCGACCTCCATCGCCATCCTCGACCGCCTGCCCGCCGCCGAGCGCCCCGCCTGGCTGCAACGCCTGCAACGGCGCAACTATGGCTACCTGCTCAGCGCCGGCGAACCCGGCCAGCCCCTGGACGGCGAGGATGTACCGGTCTCGGTGTACTCGATCAAGAACGCCCTCGGCCGCGACTACGACCTGGCGTTCAACAACATTCCCGGGCCGCGCCAGCACTACCAGGCCCACCTGCGCCTGGCCGACGGCAGCCCGGTGACCATCGACGTGCGCCCGGCGCTGACACCGATGTCGCCCTGGCTGCCGGCGGTGCTGCTGGGGCAGTTGCTGGTGTTGATCCTCTGCGCCTGGCTGGCGGTGCGCATCGCCGTGCGCCCGCTGACCCGGCTGGCCCAGGCGGTGGACAGCCTCGACCCCAACACCCACGGCGTACACCTGGACGAAAAGGGCCCGATCGAAGTGGTGCACGCGGCCAAGGCCTTCAATGCCCTGCAGGCGCGAATCGGCGCCTACCTCAAGGAGCGCATGCAACTGCTGGCGGCGATCTCCCACGACCTGCAGACGCCGATCACCCGCATGAAACTGCGCGCCGAGTTCATGGACGAGTCCGCCGAGAAGGACAAACTGTGGAACGACCTGAGTGAAATGGAGCACCTGGTGCGCGAAGGCGTGGCCTATGCCCGCAGCATCCATGGCGCCACCGAGTCCAGTTGCCGGATCGACCTGGACGCGTTTCTCGACAGCCTGGTGTTCGACTACCAGGACACTGGCCAGGACGTCGAGTTGGCGGGCAAGAACGGCGCGCTGATCGACACCCGTCCCCACGCCTTGCGCCGGGTCCTGGTGAACCTGGTGGACAACGCGCTGAAGTTCTCCGGCGCGGCGCGGATCGAGGTCCAGGCACAGGCTGGCGATCGCCTGTCGGTCAAGGTCCTCGACCGTGGCCCGGGGATCAGCGAAGAACAGCTGGCCGAAGTGCTCAAGCCGTTCTATCGGGTGGAAAGTTCGCGCAACCGCGACACCGGCGGCACCGGCCTGGGCCTGGCCATCGCCCAGCAACTGGCGGTGGCCCTGGGCGGCTCGCTGCGCCTGAGCAATCGCGAAGGGGGCGGCCTGTGCGCCGAGCTGATCCTGGTCAGCAGCAAAGCCAGTCTCTGAACACTTTGCTACACAGGCATACATAACCGCCCTTTGCCGACACAGCCGATATACACGGCCTTGCAAGACTCCTGGGACACGCCGCGACAGCGGCGCCCAACCTCAAGGAGCCTCTCATGCCCACTCAATCCCTCCCCTCGCGTTTCCACGGCTGGCGGCTGTTCAGCCTGCTGGCCGCCGCCGTGCTGCTGATGACCGCGCTGATCCTGCTGCTCGAGCCGGACCTGGTCGAGGCCACCCGCAGCGCCATCCGCGCCACCGCGCGTTCGTCCTTCGTGCTGTTTCTGCTGGCCTTCACGGCTTCGGCATTCGCCGTGCTGCTGCCCTCGCCGCTGGGCCAGGCGCTGGTGCGCGAGCGCCGTTTCATCGGCCTGGCGTTCGCCTTCTCGCACCTGGTCCACGCGCTGCTGATCTACAGCTACGGGCAACTGAACCCGGAGTTCTGGCCCGGCCGCAGCACCCTGGGTAACCTGCCCGGGTCCGTGGGTTACCTATTCATCCTGCTGCTGACCCTGACCTCGTTCAAAGGCCCGGCGTCGCTGCTCAGCCGTGTCGCCTGGAAACGCCTGCACACCACCGGCATGTGGGTGATCGCCGCGATATTCGCTTTCTCCAATTTCAAACGCATTCCGCTGAGCGCCTGGTACCTGCTGCCCTTCGCCATCACCTGCTCGGCCATGACGATCAACCTGCTGGGCAAGCTGGCCCAGGCCAACAAACGCCGGCAACGCCAGGCCCTGAGCCCACGCTGAGCTGATACCCCCCCTGTAGCCGCTGCCGCAGGCTGCGCCGCTTTTGCACTCCCCACTTAACACCGGAGATCCACCCCATGATCCTCACGCTTTCATCCGCCCTCGACGGGCTGCAACGCCAGCTCAATCGCGTCTCCCCCTGGGTCGCGCTCCTCAGCTTGCGCCTGCTGCTGGCCTGGGAGTTCTTCGAGTCGGGCCTGGAAAAATGGCAGGGTGAAAACTGGTTCCAGGAAATCCAGTCCGCCTTCCCGTTTCCCTTCGACCAGCTGCCGGCAAGCCTGAACTGGCAGCTGTCGATGTGGGCCGAGCTGCTGTGCGCCCTGGCGCTGCTGCTGGGCCTGGGCACCCGCTTCGCCGCACTGGTGCTGATTGTGGTCACAGTGGTCGCCACCGCCGCCGTGCACTGGCCGGCGGACTGGTCGACCCTGAGCGAGCTGGCCCAGGGTTACGCCATCAGCAACAAGGGCCACGGCAACTTCAAGCTGCCGGTGATCTACCTGGCGGCGCTGCTGCCGCTGCTGTTCCAAGGCCCGGGCAAGCTCAGCCTGGATGCATTGATCGGGCGCCTGCGCCACAGGCGCTGATACCCCGGGGACAAAAAAAGCCGCAGCGTGAGCTGCGGCTTTGGCGTTTCTACGGGGGAAATTCGATAACAGGCCCATCTCCCTGTAGCCGCTGGCGCAGCCTGCGCTCGGCGGCGTAGCCGTCGTAAAACCGGCTATCCCGTTCGGTCTGATACACCGCGCTGCCTGGGTTTGCGGCCGCTGCGCAGCCGGGCGCAGGCTGCGCCAGCGGCTACATAGGGCCAATAACGCCTTGGTTGTGCAGCTGTCGCAGCAGGTTCTGGCCAGTTGATCGGGCGCCTGCGCCACGGGCGCTGATACCTTGGGGCAGAAAAAAGCCGCAGCGTGAGCTGCAGCTTTGGTGTTTCTGCGGGGTGGAAGTTCGATAACAGGCGCATCTCCCTGTAGCCGCTGGCGCAGCCTGCGCTCGGCGGCGCAGCCGTCGTAAAACCGGCTATCGCATTCGGTCTGATACACCGCGTTGCCTGGGTTTGCGGCCGCTGCGCAGCCGGGCGCAGGCTGCGCCAGCGGCTACACAGGGCCAATAACGCCTTGGTTATGCAGCTATCGCAGCAGGCTCAGCCAGTTGATCGGGCACCTGCGCCACAGGCGCTGATGCCTCGGGGCAGAAAAAGGCCGCAGCGTGAGCTGCGGCTTTGGCGTTTCTACGGGGGAAAGTCGATAACAGGCGCATCTCCCTGTAGCCGCTGGCGCAGCCTGCGATCGGCGGCGCAGCCGTCGTAAAACCGGTGATCGCGTTCGGTCTGATACACCGCGTTACCTGGGTTTGCGGCCGCTGCGCAGCCGAGCGCAGGCTGCGCCAGCG
Organism: Pseudomonas sp. RW409; assembly: GCF_003184125.1. Lineage (NCBI taxonomy): Bacteria > Pseudomonadati > Pseudomonadota > Gammaproteobacteria > Pseudomonadales > Pseudomonadaceae > Pseudomonas > Pseudomonas sp. RW409. The sequence goes on from NZ_QHHP01000041.1 coordinate 834,860, forward strand.
GCTACACAGGGCCAATAACGCCTTGGTTATGCAGCTGTCGCAGCAGGCTCAGCCAGTTGATCGGGCACCTGCGCCACAGGCGCTGATGCCCCGGGGGCAAAAAAGCCGCGGCGTGAGCGGCGGCTTTGGTGTTTCTACGAGGGGAAATTCGATAACAGGCGCATCTCCCTGTAGCCGCTGGCGCAGCCTGCGATCGGCGGCGTAGCCGTCGTAAAACCGGTGATCGCGTTCGATCTGATGCACCGCGTTGCCTGGGTTTGCGGCCGCTGCGCAGCCGAGTGCAGGCTGCGCCAGCGGCTACACAGGGCCAATAACGCCTTGGTTATGCAGCTGTCGCAGCAGGCTCAGCCAGTTGATCGGGGCCTGCGCCACGGGCGCTGATGCCCCGGGGGCAAAAAAGCCGCGGCGTGAGCGGCGGCTTTGGTGTTTCTACGAGGGGAAATTCGATAACAGGCGCATCTCCCTGTAGCCGCTGGCGCAGCCTGCGATCGGCGGCGCAGCCGTCGTAAAACCGGTGATCGCGTTCGGTCTGATACACCGCGTCGCCTGGGTTTGCGGCCGCTGCGCAGCCGGGCGCAGGCTGCGCCAGCGGCTACACAGGGCCAATAACGCCTTGGTTGTGCAGCTGTTGCAGCAGACTCTGGCCATTGGCGAGAAAGGTGTCGAGGTCGTCGATGCCCGCTTCCAGGGCCAGGCCTTGCAACTGGTCGCGACCGTGGAGTTGGGGGAACGCCTCGATACGCTCCAGCAGGCGCCAGGCCAGCGGGCTGAGCTCGGAGAAATGCACCCGGTAGTCGGCATCGCGGCGGATCAGCAGCAAGGTTGGTGCAGCCCCAGGCTCCCTGGGACGCCAGGCCGGCCCCAGGCGCTGCACCGGCCAGGCGTAGGCCAGCGGCCAGGCCAGGGGCGACAGGCGCAAGGGGTGGGTCAGCAGCCGCTCCGGGTCGCTGGCTGGCAGCGGCTCGGCCTCGGCCTGTTGCAGGGCCATTTCGATCCACTCGTAATGGCTCAGCTCCAGCATAAAGGCCGGCCAGCTGGCGTCCTGCAAAGCGGCGGGCGTGGAAGCCATCCAGGCCACGAACTCGCCGGCGATCTCGCCGAACTTCGGCGTGGCGCAACGGTGTTCGCGCAGGAACACCCGCAGCAGCCGGCGCCAGTCCGCCTCGCCGAGTATCGAGCGCAGCACCGGGAAGGTATTGCCAAGCAACGACAGCAGGTTGTCGAACACCAGCTCGCGATAAATCTCCACCCGCGCGCGATCCATCCCGGCGGGCGGTGCGCGGTGCTCGGGATCGCGCAGGTAGGCGGTCAGGGCCTGTTGCTCGGCGTCGAGGGCGATCAGCGGCTTATCCATGGGCCCACCTCCCCTGTGCCTGACGGGCACTGGCCTGCAACCGGCGGATGCTGTCCAGCTCGCCCAGCAGCTCGGCGAATGGCGGGAAGTTGAAGTCCCGTTCCAGCAGGGTCGGTTGCACGCCAAACAGCTGGTAGGCGCGCGCCAGCAAGTCCCAGACCACCGGTTTGACCGGCGCGCCGTGGGTGTCGATCTTCAGGCTGGCGGACTGGTCGTAGTGCCCGGCCACATGCATCGCCACCACCCGCTCCGGCGGCAGGCCGGCGAGAAAGGCCTGGGGTTCGAAGCCGTGGTTCACCGAGTTGACGTAGAGGTTGTTGACGTCCAGCAACAGGTCGCAATCGGCTTCGGCCAGCACCGCGTTGGTGAAGGCCAGCTCGTCCATGTCCTGGCGTGGCGCGGCGTAGTACGAGACGTTCTCCACCGCCAGGCGCCGGCCCAGCACATCCTGGGCCTGGCGGATGCGCGCCGCGACATGGCGCACCGCCTCTTCGGTGAACGGCAGCGGCAGCAGGTCGTAGAGGTGCCCGTCGTCGCCGCAGTAGCTCAGGTGTTCGCTGTACAGCGGCACCTTGAAGCGCTCGAGGAACTGCCGCACTTCCCGCAGGAACCCCAGGTCCAGCGGCGCCGGGCCACCGAGGGACAACGACAGCCCGTGGCAGCTCAACGGGTAACGCTCGGCCAGGGCGCGCAACGCGGCGCCATGGGCACCGCCGATGCCGATCCAGTTTTCCGGCGCCAGCTCCAGAAAATCAAAAGCGCCCGCAGGCGCCGTATTCAATGCGTCGAGCAAGGCACGACGCAAGCCAAGCCCCGCGGCTGCCGAAACGGGCAGCCGTGGGGCTTGCGCGGATGATGGGATGTTGCAGGGTGGTATTGAGGGAGGCATGGGTCCGTCTCCTGGTTGCCCCGGAAAAAACGGGGGGCACCTGAGTGCCCCCCGCCACCGTCGATCAGGACTCGATCGCCGCACCGCATTTGCCTTCGCCACATTTGCCTTCGGCCGAACCGGCCTTGGCCGCCAGGTACTGCTTGGCTTCGCTCAGGCTGATGGCGCCATCGTGGTTGGCGTCGATCTTGTCGAACTCGGCGGCGCGCTCGGGGGCGGCGGCGATGAACTCCTCGCGGGAGACCTTGCCGTCGTGGTTAGTGTCGGTCTTGGCGAACTTGTCTTCGCCGCACTTGCCTTCGGTGGAGGTCTTGACCCCGTCGGCCGCGGCCAGGGTATAGCCCTGGGACAGCTCGGTCATGCTCAGCGCGGAAGCGGCGGTGGACAGGCCCAGGCCGCCGACCAGTGCCAGGCCGAGCGCGACGTTGGAAACATTGGAGAGTTTGAACATGCTGATACCCCTTCGATGGATTGATTAACGGTTCCCGCCACCGACACCGAGAAGCTCGGTGCTGGCGGGTGGACGTAGTTAATCCTCGGGGTGTATCCAGGTTGTGTGCACAACCGGCGCCAGGACAAGCAGGTGTATCAGCACCGGGCCGATACACACTTCGATACAAGGCCGTCGGCCAGTTGAGCGCTAACTTAACGGGCCGAAGTGCAACGCGGGATGTCCTGCAGCGAACGGTAGACCGGCAGGCCCAGGCGCTCGCCCATCGCGACCAGGGCATCGGCACTGGCGCAGGCGCCGCCGATGCGCAGCAGCGCGTCGCAACGCTGCAACTGCTGTTGCGCACGCTCCTGGAACCCGGCGCCTGGCTCGCCGGCAGCGCTCGAATCCTCCGCCGCCAGCCCCAGCCACTGGCCGAATACGGGGCTGTGCCCGGCCTCGAACAGCCGCGCGGCACAGTCATCCAGGCTGGCGACCTGCTGCGCCAGCGCCGCTGCATCGTCGGTCGCCGAATACCGGGGCGCGGCCACCAGAATCGTCAGGCGGCGCGACGGCATCAGGCGCAGCTCCAGGTATTGCAGGAGCATGATGGTCTTGCCGTCGACGATCTCGCCGCTGCGCACCATGTCCAGCGCCTGCTGGTAACCCAGCTCCAGCACCTCGATGTCCTCGCCCTCTTCTTCCAGGCCGCCACCGTCGCCGATACGGTCGTCGGGGGAATACTCGCCGATGAAAAAGTGCAGGCGCTCGGTGACCGAGCCGGGGCTCATGAAGGCTTCATAGACCTTCTGCACCGCGCCGACGCGGTAGCCGGTTTCCTCCTCGGCTTCCAGGCGGATGCGTGCTTCCGGACTGGCATTGTCCAGCAGGCCGGCGGCGGTCTCGATCAGGTAGCCGCTGTGGTCGTTGACGTAGGTCGGCATGCGGAACTGGCGGATCAGCAGCACCGTGCGCCGCTCGCGGTTGTACAGCAGGATGGTCGCGCCATTGCCGCGGTCGTAGACCTCGCGGGTCTGCGCCTGCCAGCTGCCGTCGCGGCGTTGTAGGTCGAAGCTGTATTTCTTCAGCAAATACCAGTTGTCGGAGAGCATCTCCTCGGCGGTGATGCGCACGGGTGTGGCTTGCATGGTCTTCCCCCTTGGCAATTGGATGTCGTTCAACGCGTCACTGATGGGCGCCGATCGAGCGCCAGGCAGCCTCGGCCAGTTCCTGGCGATAGGTGCCCGGGCTGCTCTGGACCCGGCCGGACAACCAGGCGCGGCAGTAGTTTTCCGCCTGCCCGACGATCAGCGACGGCAGCAGCTCGGCGGGTATCCGCGGTAATTCATCGGCCCGGGTGTGGGCCGTCAGCCACTCGCGCAACTGGCGGTTGCGCGCCTTGTTGCGGCTGGCCAGCTCTTCGGCGAACGGGCCCTTGGCGACCGCATACCGCGCCTGGAACTGGAACCGCGCCCATTCGGGCTGGGCGTCGACCCAATCCACATAGCTGTGCACCAGCGCCTGCACACCCTGCTCCAGGGTCTGGGCGTCGCTCATGTAGCGCTCGCGTAGGCCGGCCTGATCGTCCAGCGCGGCGAAAAACAGCGCGGCCACCAGCCCTTCCTTGTTGCCGAAGTGGTGATAGATCGCGCCGACGCTGGTATCGCAGGCCGCGCGAATCATTTCGATGGTGGTGGCTTCGATGCCCTGTTCGTTAAAGCACGCCAGGGCTCGGCGCAGGATGTCGCGTTTGAGTTCGGCCCTGCGGCCGGGGTAGCAGCGTTCAAGCAGATCGATCGTGTCCATTGCCCATCACAAAACCAAGGTCCAGGGAACAAGGCGCGCACGCCTCAGTGAATGGTGGCGCCAGCTTGACATATTTCGCGAAAGCAGAATATTGTTCTTTTACAGAATATTATTCTGTAAACCAAAAAATAATCCGCTACGAGGCATTACCATGAGTCAGGTTCTCAGCATGTTCAGCGCCGCAGGTCCGGAAAAGTTCAGTCAGATGGCCTGCCAGATGGCCCCTTACTTCAGCACCATCAACCCGTTGATCGCCGAGCTGAGCGCGGGACGTTCGGTGGTGCGGGTGCCGTTTCGCAAGGAGATCACCAACCACCTGGGCACGGTGCACGCCATCGCCCTGTGCAACGCCGCCGAACTGGCGGCCGGGGTGATGACCGACGTGTCGATCCCGGCCGGCGCGCGCTGGATTCCCAAGGGCATGACCGTGGAATACCTGGCCAAGGCCAAGACGTCGGTGCGCGCGGTGGCCGATGGCGGCGCGGTGGACTGGAGCAGCAGCGGCGACAAGATTGTCGCGGTGGAGATCTACGATGAGGAAGACCTCAAGGTCTTCAGCGCGCGCATCACCATGAACGTGAAAACCGCCTGACCCAGAAACGACAACGCCCCTCACGAGAGGGGCGTTGGCGATGACGCAGTAAGCTCGCTTACACCTGGATCAGGTTGGCGATCTTCACGTCCGGATCGACATCGGCTTCGTAGTCGACGCCGTCGATCTCGAAGCCGAACAGGCGCAGGAATTCCTGCTTGTAGCCGGTGAAGTCGGTCATCTGGTAGAGGTTTTCGCTGGTGACTTCATCCCACAGCTGCTTCACGCGGTCCTGGACGGCAGGTTCCAGTTCCTTGTAGTCGGCACGCAGGCGGCCTTCCTGGTCGATGATCGGGTTCGGGTTGTACAGGCTGTCCTTGTACAGACCATAGACCTGCTCGATGCAACCTTCGTGACTGCCCTGCTCTTTCATGACCTTGAACAGCAGCGACAGGTACAGCGGCATGATCGGGATCGCCGAGCTGGCCTGGGTCACCACGGCCTTGAGCACCGATACCCGCGCGTCGCCGCCCAGCTCCGACAGCTCCTTGCGGATGCCGATGACTTTCTGGTCCAGGTCCTTCTTGGCTTCGCCGATGGAACCGTTCCAGTAGATGTCGTGGGTCAGCTTCTCGCCCAGGTAGGTGAAAGCGGTGGTCTTCGCGCCTTCGGCCAGTACGCCGGCTTCGTGCAGCGCGTCGATCCACATCTGCCAGTCTTCGCCGCCCATCACGGCGACGGTGCCGTCGATTTCTTCCTGGGTGGCTGGCTGCAGGGTGGTTTCTTTAACGATTTCCTTGTCGGTGTCGACACCGCGCAGGGTCACCGATTTGCCCAGCGGCTTGAGGGTCGAGCTCAGGACTTCGCCGGTTTTCGGGTGGGTGCGACGCGGAGCGGCCAGGCTGTAGACCACCAGGTCGATCTTGCCCAGGTCGCGCTTGATGGTTTCGATGGTCTGGCGCTTCACTTCGTCGGAGAAGGCGTCGCCGTTGATGCTCTTGGCGTACAGGCCTTTTTCTTCGGCGAACTTGTGGAACGCCGCGGTGTTGTACCAGCCGGCGGTGCCGAGCTTGCCGTCAACGCTGCCGCGCTCGAAGAACACACCCAGGGTGTTGGCGCCGCAACCGAAGGCGGCGGTGATACGTGCGGCCAGGCCGTAGCCGGTGGAAGCGCCGAGCACCAGTACGTTCTTTGGCCCAGCGTCGATGGTGCCTTGTTCGGTGACGTAGTCGATCTGTTGCTTGACGTTGGCTTCGCAACCGACCGGGTGGGTCGTCACACAGATAAAGCCGCGAACGCGGGGTTTGATGACCATACACAATCTCCCAATTTCAATATGCCAAGAGCCAATACGGGCTGCAGCAGCGTCACTTGTTCAAGTCGTAGACGCTCGGAACGTCCTCGCGTCACGCCTTGGGTTTTCAATGAGTGCAGATTTGCCCGCCAGCATAAGTTCATTCCGGGGTTTGGGCCAGAAAACGCTGAGATTGCTCCATGGCCTGTACAGCCTGGGAAAAGCGGCGGTCATTTGTTCAAGCGGTGGGCATCGTAGGCGTCCAGGGCCTGATAGGCGGTGTAGGTCGCCTGCGCCGCGACCAGGCCGGCCAGGCCGAAGGTGGGCACCAGGCCGAACTTGCCGAACCCCTGGGGAATGGGGATGGCCTTGGCGATGGCATCCGCCAGCACCTCCCCCGCCACCGTGGTCGGGGCCATGCCGTGACCGCCGAACCCCACGGCATGCCACACGCCGTTGTCGTCCCGGCCGATCTGCGCCATCTGCTGGCGGCCGTAGCTCATCAGCCCGCCCCAGGCATACTCGATCTCCACATCGGCCAGTTGCGGGTAGACCGTGACCAGATCGGCTTTGAGCAAGCCGGCGATCGCCTGCGGGCCACGGTTGAGGATGGAAATGCGCCCGCCCCAGAGGATCCGGCTGTCCGCCAACGGACGGTAATAGTCGAAGGCAAAGCGGGTGTCGTAAATGGCCGACTCGCAGTTGATCGAATCCTTCAGGGCCTCACCCAGGGGCTCGGTCGCCACCACATAGGTAGCAATCGGCAGCGTCGCCCGCTCCACCGGGCGGTACAGCCCACGGGCATAACCGCCCGCGGCGAACACCACCTGCTCGGCCAGCACTTCGCCGCCCGCGGTCTTGACCAGGTACTTGCCGCCCTGCCGCTCGATCGCCAGGGCCGCGGAGTGTTCGTGGATATCGATGCCGTAGCCGGCAACAGCCGCGGCTACGCCATACACATATTTGAGCGGGTGGAAGTGAAAGGCGTTGCTCTCGAACAAGGCGCCGAAGTAGCGCTCGGTCTTGAGCTTTTCCCGCAACTCGCCCGGCGGCACGTACTGCCAGTCGACGCCGTAGACCTCCTTCATCAACTGCCGGGGTTTTTCCAGGCGCGCCGGGTCGTTGAACCAGTTGGCCAGCAGCACGCCCCTGTCGGTCAGGTCGCACTGGATGCCGTATTGCCGGACGCGCTGGCGAATCAGGTCGACCGCGTCGATGGTCAGCCGGTAGAGCCGCCGCGCCTCCTCGCGGCCCAGGGTCTTGAGCAGCTCGGCATTGCCCAGGCAGTAACCGCCGAATACAAAACCGCCATTGCGCCCCGAGGCGCCGTGCCCGACGGTGTGGGATTCGAGGATCACCACATCCTTGACGCCACGTTCGGCCAAACCCAGCGCCGTGGACAGCCCCGCCAGCCCTCCGCCCAGAATGCACACCCGGGTCTCCACCCGGCCGCCGAGCGCCGGATAGGCGGTCTTCTCGACCGTGGCTTCGTAATAACTTTCGAGAAAATCCTGACTCATCACTTGGCTCCGACCTGGGTCATGCGCACAGGAAGACCCACCTTCTCATTCATCGCCGATTCCGCTGGCAGATCACATTCGGACTTGCTGCGAATCATTGAAAAGCTCATGTCATCGAACCGGACGAACCTGGAGCCACTGATGACTTTGTGCGCCAGCCAGATCACCAGGAACAGCACCAGGCCAATGTAGGTGGCGGTCAGCCCGGCCCAATCGATCGAGTCGCCGAGCAGGGCCTGATAGTTCTGCCCCAGGGTGACGAACAGGCACAGGACAAAGGCGAAAATCGGCCCGAACGGAAAGAACCGCGACACATAGGGCAGATTGCCCAGGTCGTTGCCCTGGCGCACATAGCCGCGGCGAAACCGGTAGTGGCTGACCGCAATGCCCAGCCAGGCGATAAAGCCGAGCATGCCCGAGGTGTTGAGCAGCCAGTTGTAGATCTGCCCCGGGCTGAAAATGAAGGTCAAGAAGCACAGGGCCGCCACCGTGGCGGTGGCCAGCAGCGCCCACCGCGGGGTGCCGGATGCGCTCAAACGGGCGAAGATCGCCGGCGCCTTGCCTTCCAGGGCCAGGCTGTAGAGCATCCGTGAGGAGGCATACATGCCGGAGTTCCCGGCGGACAGCACCGAGGTCAGGATCACCGCGTTCATCACCGCGGCCGCGCCGAGCATGTCGGCCCGCTCGAAAATCAGGGTAAAGGGGCTGACGCGGATATCGGACACCCCATTCCTCAACAGGCTGGGGTCGTTGTAGGGAATCAACAGGCCGATGATCAGGATGGTCAGCACGTAGAACAGCAGGATCCGCCAGAAGATCTGCCGCACCGCGCGCGGCACGTTTTTCCCGGGGTCCCGGGTTTCACCGGCAGCGATACCGACGAACTCGGTGCCCTGGAACGAAAACCCCACGATCATCGCCACCCCGACCAGGGCCCCCAGGCCGCCGACAACAGGCGCATCGCCAATCAACCAGAGCCTGGGGCCGGCATTTTCACCGCCGCTGAGAATGCCGAACAACATCAGAACGCCCACTGCGATAAACAGCAGGATAGTGATGACCTTAATCAGGGCGAACCAATATTCGGACTCACCGAACAAGCGCACCGAAGCCATATTGAGTGCGGTAATGATCAATAGAAAACCCGCACTCCAGATATACCCCGGCACATCCGGAAACCAATAAGCCATGATGATCTGCGCGGCCACCAGATCCACAGCAATGGTCACTGCCCAGGCATACCAGTAGTTCCAGCCCAGGGCGAAGCCGAAACTTTCATCGACATACTTGGAGGCATAAGTGGAAAACGAACCGGTGACCGGCATGCAGGACGCCAGTTCACCGAGGCTGGTCATCAGAAAGAACACCATGGCGCCAATGACCACAAAGGCCAGCAGCGCTCCGCCGGGGCCGGACTGGGCAATGGTCGAGCCCGAGGCGACGAACAGCCCGGTGCCGATGCTGCCGCCAATGGCGATCATGCTCAGGTGCCGGGGCGTCAGGGTTCGTTTCAGTCCGCCGGTGGTTTTCTCGCTGTGAAAATCGCCGGCCATGTCGCACGCACCCGGCACTTTTGTGGAGTCGGTCATGGATCACCTTTTTATTATATTTAAGCCACCGATGAGTTGACTCACGCGGTATGGCAGTGTCCCTGGATTGTTTTCCGCACTCACTAAAGCCCACAAAAATACCGCTGACAAATGATTTTCCCGCATCACATCAGTCGCTCAGGGAATACGCCTGCGGTTAAAAGTTTTAAAAAATCGACACACTAGCAAAGTGCTATCCGCCCATAGACCATAACTAAAAGCCTGTCAGGATTAGTTGGTTTTCACGGAGAAAAATAGAAGTTTCCTACACGCTAATAACTTGAACTAAAGAAAATACTCATCCAATAGCCAAGCCCGTTCCTGGCGCCCGGCAGGCCTTGATCTTTGACGGAAAGTGCAGGCCCGAATCGCCCCGCCCGCTAACGCTGCCAACCAACAAACCACTGCCCGAACACCCGGGCCGGCATGGGCGAGGAAAACAGCTGGCCCTGCCCCACGTCATAGCCCCGCGCTTGAAGAATGTCGCGCTGCGCGGCGTGTTCGATGCCCTCGGCGACCACCCGCAGGGACAGGCCCTTGCCGATGCCGATGACCGCTTCGCTCAAGGCGCGGCAGGTGGCGTCGTGCTCCAGTTCCTCGACGAAACTCTGGTCCAGCTTCAGCTCGCTGATCGGCAAGCGCCGCAGATAGCCCAGGCTGGAATAGCCCGCGCCAAAATCATCGATGGCCAGGCGCACGCCCAGGGTGTGCAGGTCCTGCAGGGTCTGCTCGGTGGTCGGGCTGCTACACAGGAACACCCCCTCCGTGACCTCCACGCACAGGTCCGCCGGCTGCAGGCCGCAGCGCTGCAACTGGCGGGCGATCAGGGCCGCCAGGTTGAAGTTATGGAAGTTGATCGGCGACAGGTTGACCGAGATGGACGGCACCCGGATTCCCGATCGACGCCAGCGCGCCAGTTGCTCGCAGGCCTCGCACAGCACCCACTGGCTGAGGTAGTTGATCAACCCGCACTCCTCGGCCAGCGCGATGAATTGCGCGGGCGCGATAGTGCCCAGGCTCGGATGCTCCCAGCGCGCCAGCGCCTCGACCCCGACCAGGCCGTTGGTGCGCAAGTCGATCTGCGGTTGATAGACCAGGTGCAGGCCGTCGCTGGTCAGGGCCTGGCGCAGCGCCGTCTCCAGTTGCAGGCGCTGCTGGGCGAGCTGGTCCATCTCCTCGAGGAAAAACCTGAAACCGCCGCGCTCGGTACGCTTGGCCTGGTACATGGCGATATCGGCGCAGTGCAACAGGCTTTCCATGTCCTGGCCGTCGCTGGGGTACAGGCTGACGCCGACGCTGGCCGAAGGAACCATGGCGGTCCCGGCAATATCGGCCGGGGCGCCCAGGGTCAGCATCAGACGCTCGATAAAGGCCGTAACCCGGGCGGCATTCATCCGCGGCAGCACCAGCACAAACTCGTCGCCCGACAGCCGGCCGACGATGTCCGACTCGCGCAGCACGCTGCGCAGCCGTTGCGCCATGACCTTCAGCAGCTCATCGCCCGAGGCATGCCCCAGGGCATCGTTGACCTGCTTGAAGCGGTCCAGGTCGACATACAGCACCGCCAGCTCGCCCTGCTCCAGGGCGACCTCGGCGAGTCTGCGGTTGGCCTCGGCCAGCAGGGAACTGCGATTGGGCAAGCCGGTCAGGGCATCGGACAAGGCCATGCGCTGGATCGACTGGCGCGCCTCCTCGCGCTCCAGGGCCAGCATGCACAGGTAGGTCCCGGTCATGATCAGATGGGCATGGGTGGTATCGGGCTTGCGGCTCTCCCTGAAGTACAGGGCAAAGGTCGCGCAGACCCTGCCGCCGCTGTTGCGCACCGGCATCGACCAGCAGGCCCGCACTCCGGCCTGCTGCGCCAGCCAGCGGTAATCGGCCCACAGCGGATCGGTGTCGATATCGGTGACCAGCACCGGCTCGCCGCGAAAGGCCGCGGTGCCGCAGGAGCCGGCGGCGGGCCCGATCGGCAGCCCCTCCATGGCCCTGACGTAATCGGCCGGCAGGCCGGGGCTGGCCAGGTGATGCAGCAGCCCTTGTTCATCCACGCTGAGGATCGAGACGACGACCTCCGGCGCCAGGCGCTCGATTTCCTGGCACAGCAGGGTCAATACGCTTTCCAGGGGCTGCTCTTGCAACAGAGCGCCGATGACCTTGTCCTGTAGCACTTCGGGCAGCCTGGAACGGGTGATGTCGGTGAACACGATGATGATGTTGCCGATCCGCCCCTTGGCGTCGAACACCGGCGCCGAGCAGACCTGCACCCACAGCCGCTGGCCGTTGCGCTTGCTGACCAGGCCGCAGGCTTCATGGGGCTGGCCACTGAGGATGCTCTCCAGATGCAGCTCGTCGGCCTGGGCCGCCCCCGGGGTATCGGCGACGAAGAACATCTGCGGCGAGCGCTCCAGCAATTCCTCGCGGGAATACCCGAGCAAGCACACCAGCCCGTCGTTGATATAGATCAGCCGGCCGTCGGCGTCGACGATGCAGGTGGCCGAGCTGCTGGCGTTGACCGACATCGACAGCAAGCGCTGCTCGATATCCTTGAGCCGCGTCTGGGTCACGTCCTTGAAAAAGGCGGCATAGAGAATGCGCCCCTGCAGGGTGATTTTCGAGATCGCCATCGCGCCCCAGCGTTCTTCGCCATCCTTGCGGGTGATGCACACATCGCGGCTGGTGCCGATGATCTTGTTGACCCCGGTCTCGCCGTCATTCCGCGAGCGGATGGGGATCAGCACCAGCGTGCCGACCTCGCTGCCCAGCACCTCGTGCCGTTGACAGCCCCAGAAACGCTCGGCTGCCGCGTTGAAGAACACCACCTGGTTACGATCGTCGATAATCACCACGGCATCGTTGGCCTGTTCCAGGGTCTGCGCGAAAAAGTCCGCCGCCTCTTCTCCGGTCGTTGACCCGACGCTCATATCCATCGCCGCCACTGCATGCATGCCATCACGGTCATCGTCCCTGATCACGGTGAAGCGCCATCAAGAGCCCTCGAACTGGAGGGGGCCGGTCCTCGAAGCAGTACCCGGCACGGCTCAGCGAGGCTGAGAAACGCGCGTTTACCCGAGCGAGCAGGACATCAGGCCATCGGCGTGGACATGGATCTTCTAGGCCATCGACCTGAAATTAGAGAATAGCCGCGAAGTGACAGGGCCATGGAAAACCGTGCGAACGTCGCCAAACCTCGGCGTCCTGTCGCTGCTCGATCCGCGCCAGGCCATCGCCTTCGCCCAACGGACCAACGAGCAGGTCACCGAGCAGTTCGTCGCCCGCCACCCGCAGCGCTTCAAGGCCTTCGCCACCGTGGCCCTGCAATCGCCCAGGGCCGCGGCGGACGAACTGGAACGTGCGGTAAAGGATTACGGCATGCTGGGGGGCACTGATCAACGGCTACACCAACATCGGCAACGCCGATACCGCGCAGTACCTGGACGAACCGCCGGTATGGGAGTTCTGGGAGCGGGTCGCGGCGCTCAACGTGCCGGTCTACCTGCACCCACGCGAACCGCTGCCGAGCCAGCGGCGGATCTACGAGGGCTACCCATCGCTGGTCGGCTCGGCCTGGGGCTTCGCCCACGAAACCGCCACCCACACGATCCGCCTGATGCTCAGCGGCCTGTTCGACCGCTTCCCCAACCTGACCCTCATCCTCGGCCACCTGGCCGAAGGCCTGCCACTGATGCTGCCGCGCCTGGAACACCGCCTGCACATGCAACGCGAAGGCGAAGGCCTGGGCAACGCCAAAAAACCGGTCAGCCACTACTTCAGCCACAACTTCTACCTGACCACCGCCGGCCACTTCCACACCAAGGGCCTGCTGGATTCCATCAGCGAAATTGGTGTCGATCGTGTGCTGTTCTCGGCGGACTATCCGTATGAAAGTATGGCTACTGCGAGTAACTGGTTTGATGAGGCGCTGATCAGTGAGAACGATAGGGAGAAGATTGGGCGGGGGAATGCGTTGAGGTTGTTTGGGTTGAAGTAACACAAAATGGGGTGCGGGTATTCGGGTGAGTGGGTGGTGCCTGGGTATCCGTGCTATCGAATGCTCCTGTCTCTGTTTGTCAGTGCATACCTGCACAGATGGCCCCTGACCTCGAAGCACGCCTGAAATGGAACAGTTGACCACTTACCCGGCCAGCCCGCGACTTAATGAAGTTTCCCTCTTGCCGACCGCTCGCTAGAATCTGTGCACAAGCAGCGCACATGAATTCAGGAGTTCACGGATGATTCTTCCCACCCGCGCCGAAATTGTTGAATACGCAAAAAGTGGCACCTTGCTGGAAGCAATTTTCAACGACTACTGGGGGTCCCGATATCAACATTGTGACACGTTGGCCAAGGAGCTTGCGCAGGCTCAGAACGATGGAGACATTGATCTACTTAGCCTACTAGTTCCAGACGCGATAGACGCCTTTCACGGCTATAAAGCTGATCTAGGAAGACGAGTTTGCGGCCTGATACTCACGAAGCTCGACGTCTCAGCCCCGGTGTTTCTTACCGTTCTAGAGGCGCTCTACAGTAAAAACGGCACAGAGGAGCATGAGGCAACTGAGACGCTAAGTTCGTGGTGCGGAGCATCTCAAACGCGCCCAAAGGAGCTTCTTACCCTTGTCGACGTTAAACAGGTTGATGGGGGCAAGTTCTACAGTCTTCAGATCGCAATCAGATCGGGTCTTAAAGTTGATACGTCGTACTTTGCTGAGCGGGCCTATGAGTACATCACAGAGGGTACAGAGACACAGAAAGCTTATGTGATTCAGGCTTTGTCAGAGCCACCCTTCAACCTGGATGCTGATTGGCAAAGGGGGTTGAGCATTTTCAATATGAGTGTGGAGAAGGAAACAGCCGAGCAAATTCGTAGCGCGCTAACAAGAACCCTTCTGACTTGGCTCAAATCAGCACCTCCCCAACTTACTAATGAGCTTCATCTACTCGTCTCCAAAGCTGCAGTCCCTACCACACCTGCAGTCGCACGCGACATCGCCTATGCCTTGGCATTTAACTTCAAAGACTTTGAGTCTGCAGTGACTAAATCCCTTCTGTCGATCCTTCGACCTATCAATCCCGACCCGAATACGCTCAATCTCATCGACTACGGTTTGGCGCACTTTCTCAAGGCGGGAGAAGTCAAGCTTGTTCGGGACTACATTGCAGAATTGATCTTGCACCCAGAGACTAAAATTTCATTCGAAAACTTCGACTCTGTCATTTCGATGCTTCGTGAAGGGCCTGCTGATCGCCTAGAAGAGTGGATCATCTACTGGCTCAGGACGGCACCCTACAAGCTATGCCAAGAGCTCAGCGACGGCCTATTCGCAATTAAAGACGAATACATATTTCAATCAGATTTCGCGCGATTCGATTTATCAGAGCTTGAGTACGGTTTCATTGCACGCAAGGCGATTGCCACTTTCTTCATAAATCCTGCGATCGCAGCGTCCCTTATGGTTTCTTTAGGCCGCTGTGCCCCTCAACCTCAAGCTGATGTTCTAAGTGATCTATTGTTTGATCCTTTACTGGTGAACTATACCAGCGTCGATAAACACCTTCAGCCAATCGCCGATGACGATCAAGACAAAGCAGCTCCAATGGTAAAAAAAGCTCTGTGCAAACTAAAAGATTACTGCGACTCGCTAAGTATAATGGGTTTCGTTCCCGAGCTTCAGCCCTCTGAACGTGAGCGACAGCTAGAGTGGCAGCGTCATTCAGACTCGATGAATGACAATATGCGAGAATCAAGAAAAACTTCGCTTTTCGCAAATATCTTTTCCGAAAGAATCTTGTTATATGGAAATGGAATGGTTTCCTGGATCAAGGATGATCACATGGAAGGAAACGAGAACCGGAGTTCCAGCCCAGGCAGGAGGATGGAGCAAAAGCTAGCCAACTTCAGCCATCAGTACGATATACCTAGAGAAGAAGTGCTCGATCCGACAGGCCTTCGCATGAAACTGTTCAACTTCAAGTTAGAAGGTCGCCCAGAATGAAGCTTGTTTTCAGAGAGTACCTTGCCTCACTGCGTGAGAGACGCGAACTGGATGTAGTTCTACCTGATCTGCTGAGCGAGTTGGGCTACACGGTCATTTCTCGTCCTTCTGTAGGGACGCGTCAGTTTGGCGTGGACGTAGCAGCCATTGGCTCAGACGATGATGGTGAAGAAAAAGTATTCCTTTTCTCCATCAAACAAGGGGATCTGCTGCGAGCGGATTGGGACGGCACGCCGCAAGCGCTGCGAAGCTCAATAAACGACATCATCGACTTCTACATTCCCGTACGTATTCCCGAGCAACACAAGCAGCTAAAAATTGTTATTTGCTTATGCTTTGGTGGCGACGTCCATGAAGCTGTCCGAGATAACCTGACACAATTCACTAAGTCACTCACCAACGATCGAGTTTCGTTCCAAGAATGGAACGGAGACTATCTGGCAGGACAGTTGAGCAAAGGAGTATTGCGCCAACAGCTGGTCGACAAAAAGCTGCGCAGCAGCTTCCAGAAATCCGTCGCGATGCTGGATGAGCCTGATATAGCATATAAACACTTCTCTCATTTGCTCAATGGATTACTCTCTGCAGAGAACTTGACACCCCAGACTCGTCTGACCAGCCTCAGGCAGACTTACATCTGCCTCTGGGTTCTATTCGTGTGGGCTCGTGACGCAGGTAACCTCGAAGCGCCGTACCGATCTAGCGAACTCGCTATTCTCAAGGCATGGGATCACATCAAAACTGACATTGAAATCGGCAAGAAACTATCTGAAGACATAGGAATCACTTTTGCCGAACTGGTAGATCTTCACTTCCAAATCTGGGACGAGTTGTTAGGTAAAAAAATATTACCCTACGTACATCTTCGCCACGGCATCTCATCCGCAGTAAACTCTGCAACACCAGTAGATGTGAGCCTTAAGCTTTTCGAAACTCTTGGAAGAATTACTCAGCGCGGCCTGTGGATCCTTTGGCGTCAAAGCTGGGACGACACCGTCCCCACTCCTTACCTTGATAACACACTCCAAGAGGCGGAAATACTAGCCTCCCAAGTGCGTAACCTGATTGAGAATAACCCTTGCCTGCTTAGCCCCATGGCAGATGAGCACTCTATTGATATAGTGGTAGCGGTAATTTTTCTGTCGATGATGAAGAAGTGGCAACCTTTAGCTCAAAGCTATTGTGATTACTTATTGGAAAATTACCTTTTGTCCTATAGCACTCATGGCCGGTACCCGACCATTCACGGAAGCTATAGAAACTTAATCAGTCACCCCCAAGAGCAAACCGAGGAATACCGTAAGAGCCAAACAAAGGGTAGCACCCTACTCCCGCTGGTATCTGTATGGGCATCTTCACGAGGAGAAACAGTCAATAGCCGAGAGTTTTCAAATTTCGCTAAGGAAGATCTCAAACATTGCAACATGCAGTTCTGGATTCCAGGAGTAGACAGCGAGGAACATATCTACAAGGGACTCACTAGCCATGGTATGGCATTGACTGACGTACCAATCACCGCGAATGGCAATGCCGCCATGGATATGCTGGAGTCAGAAACCACCCATGACGAACATTTCAATAACTTGTCCGCCATCCAACTCGGCCATTGGCCGATCCTTGTAATGGCCTGTCGACACCATCGACTACCTCTCCCTCCTCAGCTATGGCTACCGTTGCTGAAAAATGTAAGGGGTTGCTCTTTCCCTATTGAATCCAGAGGCAGCGACAACGCTCCCACATAGAGAATCGCCCTGGACTTTCTAGATATTTCTAAGCTCCAGATTTTTCCGGGTACCGTAGAGAGGCATCCCTGATTGCTGTCTGTCGCGAGGGGTTGTGCCTTTACCCTATGTACTAATAACATTAGATGGACTTTTAGGAGCGAACAATGCGAGCAAGCTCTCTTTCACGGCCTAATTACATGCCAATGATTAAATGGAGGCGGTGGGAACAGCTTGCCATTGAGCAAATGGATCCTGCTATCAAGCTCCGTGTTTGTCCATGCTTTGAGGTCATGGGTTCGAGAGAGCACAATAATTTTATCGCAAAATTTGAAAAATCTTGGAATGCCCCTGCGCTGGTTGACTACTCAGATCCCGAGGGGAAGCTAAGTAAAGAAAGACAACTAGAATATACTGTTTTCCTGATCGCAGCAGCAACGCAGAAATTACCAGTCACGCCCGTATTATCAATCGAGACCGCCTGCTCTGCCACAGCACCTTTCTTAAAGCATATACGCAACTTAGGAAGCGTCGCCCTTCGTATTAGGCCGAAAGATCTAACTTTAACTGACGAGCTGATCAGTCAAACTTCCACATCCATTAAAAAGATATCCACTCTCAACATCAAAGTTAAAATTATTTTAGATATTGGCGCAACACCAAAGATTTGGAGCTCATCCGATATATCTACCTTTTGCCAGCAAGTAAAAAAACTGAGCGCCCTAGGAATTGTTATTTATTTCGTATCTGGCGCCTTTCCGGGCACCATAAAACACTTAAAGTCCGGGACACGAACAATAGCTAGAAGAGATTGGGCTCTATGGAATGCCATTAATTGCGAGTGCAACGGTTTGAATATTGGCTTCGGAGACTATGGTGTAGCCCCTCCGCGACAACCTAAGGAAGAGTTTCCATTGCGGCGCCTCACCAGGACAACAATCCGGTATACAAGGGAGTATGATTGGTTAATCATCAGTACCAATGGAAGAACTATAGCTAATTCCGTAGAACTATCCAAAACTTTGGTTGACGACTTTCGAAAGCACTTTAGAGCAGGCGCTTATTCTTATGGTGACATGCTTATACAGAATAGAGCTGATCCATACATTCGATCTGAAAAAAAGAAAGGCGGCCATTACCATATCACCGAGGCTTGGAGTCATCATATCGCTCTTGTGGTGAGAGAGCAGTACTCCTAAGCTCAAGCCAATTTAGTCTGCGAGCCAAAAACAAACAAGAGAGTTTGATCTGTGGAAGACATTATAGAAAGCTTAATCAAGATTTATCGTGGGACGGACGAGATTGACTTCAAAGAAATTTGGAGCGAGGGGCTTTTTGTATTCGACACAAATGTGCTTCTAGATCTGTATCGCATGAATCAATCGACGCGTTCTGATTTGATGGGGGTTCTCACAGACAGGTCTTTCACCAGTCGAATATGGATAGGTTTTCAAGTCGCCTTGGAATTTCTTAACAATAGATACGAGGCAATTGGCGATCAAAAAAGTGCATTCGCAAAAGTTAGAGATACGGTAAACAAGGCTATTGCGAGCTATAACACAGCCTTTGACAATCTAAACCTTGAAATTGGCAGTTTAAAACTTAGCCAGCGACATGCGCTAATAAACCCTGAGCAGTTTGTAAATCTCGAGAACCATCAGCAGGGGATCAAATGCCTTGTTGATTTTATTGAGCACTTAGGCCACTTGGAGAATGAACAAGCAGATGTTCATCAGCACGACTCTATTAAGGACTTTGTATTAAAAGCTTTTGAAGGGAAAATTGGAGAATGTTTTAGCAAGGAGAAACTTGAAAAAATATATGCCGAGGGGGCTATTAGATATGAAAAAGAAATACCTCCAGGCTATGAGGACAAGAAAAAAATAGATATCCGCCGTTTTCAGGACAAAGAGTTTTACTGTAAATATGGCGACCTGATTCTTTGGAATGAGATTCTAAACAAGGCATCTACAGGAGAGTACAAACATATTGTTTTGGTCACGGGCGATGTAAAAAAGGATTGGTGGTTGCAGAAACGTGGAAAAATACTAGGACCAAGACCTGAACTGCTTGATGAGATATATGGAGCCTCTCAGGGATTGGAGACATTTCATATGTACAATACATCTACTTTTCTAAGATATGCCAAGGAGAATATAAACTCAGAAATTGATGAATCATCTATTGTGGAAGCGAAAAACCTAATCTCGACAAGCAATGACCTTCGAGAGTTGCACGATCAAGAACACATTACACTCCCTGACATCTTGAAGATGTTTGAGTACATGTTCCCAAGGCTATCTGTAAATATTGACAAGTCAGTTTTTGATCTTCCAAGCTTTAAAGTTGATCCTGATATTTTCTATAGCCCAATTTCTGAAATCTATTCAAACGCTCAATCTCATGGTGCGGATGGTGCTCTATCGATATATGCCGAATCTCACAACTCCGCCTTCTTAATATCATTCAAGAACAAAGTAAATCCGTCATTTCGCACCACCTTACCTACATCCTATCTAGTTAAACTTAACTTACTTGGCAAAACCGAAGGCAAAGCCGGCCTAACCTTTATCACAAACGAACTATCCCGAAATGATATACAAGTGGAAATCACACATGAAAACGGGGAGTATTCAATAACAATGAAAATCCCTAAACATTTGGCTTGGCCAGTCATCTTGTAATTTAGAATCTATTAAAATCAATAGATCTCAATATGTTTTCTTGGACTTACTCAAACACGAAAGTGAAAAGACCTTCACTTTCGTGCATACACTATAAATATTTTGCTGGTTCCAGCCCGTCACAATTGACAGTAATCCATTGCGGACTTTCTGAGCTTCCGACTCTATACGGGCTTAAAGCGTCGCTATGAGCGGTAGCAACCGTCTGACGATGATGGGCTCTAGCCCGGACTGGATACGGCCAACCTTGCAGAAGCTTTCAGTGCCGAAAACACCATCGTACCGCAGGTTGCGAAGTGGATTGCGCGGAAGCTGATAGAGGCAGGTTGAACTAGGTCAAGCCTCATAGCCCTGAACAGCGTGCTTCGTCGCCAGTTGGTCCGGCTCAATAATATTTTTTTTGTTTATGCTCCAGCATATTCTACAGTCCGAACCTCAATAAATAGTCGGGACAGCTCTATGAAGAAGGTCTACATCGCTAACTTTGGGCGAAAAAATTATGAATGGTCCGAATGCCTCAAGAAAAACACCGTCGCAACAATGAATAACCTGGATGCACATGCCGCTTGGTTGGCTAACGATCGGGATGCGTACCATCAAATCTCCATGCGACCATCTAACTTTCTAGACAATAAACCGCCTACCCCTGCGGTTACCACGCGATGGTTCAATGCAACCACAACGATAAATGACACTGCAGGGGATATCTGGATGCATTGCGATCAAAATCACCTATGGTGGACAGAATCGACTGCCGCCGCCTGCGAAACTTACCAAATGACTGAACCTGTTGAGATAGGTGCTCGACCTGTCTTTGTCTACCATAAGCCTTGCCTGCCTTGGTCCAGCACGAACAAGAAAGGTAGGCCTTTAAGCTGGAAAAGTCTGCATCCGAAAGCGAGGCAGTTTCTTTTTACACAAGGCACCCTAGCGGCGTTATCACTGGAAAACGCAGGCTACGTGAGAGCCCTGATTGATGACGCAGACCTCTCGGAATGGCATAACCTGCCGAAATGGAAAGAGGTATTGCTGAACTCAAAAAAGACCTTGGGCTCCAGCTTTACCCCTTTAGAAAGAGCTTGCCATCGAATGGCTCAGACCGCTCTGTCGACGGCAGCTCAATCCAATGGGCAAGAGGTAGTGAGTGCCCTCAAGAACAAGCTAATGAGTCTTTCACTCGATGATATGAGAGAGCTACTGACTGAGCTTTTCATAGCACAGGAAGGGCTATGTGCTTTGACGGATATACCTCTTCAACTTGATGGTGAGCATGATGATGATCAATTTTTATGCTCACTTGATCGAATCGACAGTGATGGGCACTACGACCGAGACAACGTGCAGATCGTTTGTAGGTTCGCTAATCGCTGGAAATCCGATGGTGATAACGAGGCATTCAAACAGCTCGTTGATGCGATTAGAAGGCACTAGCTTTCCCAATACTTAGACGTTGGATGGCCGCCCCTGGCCGCTAGAAGTCATTTACAACCAGCGTTTCTCCCCTAAACGAACACCCAGGAACCTATACTCACGTCCTGAAGTCCCGGAAGTGACTATCACCCCAGGGCGCAGGACTCCAGCCCTTTGTGGAACAACTGATATCAAAAGAACCTGTATTAAATTCATTCAATGTGAGAGATGGGAATGAATCTGCTGGTGGCGGGGTGTGACTCACTTGCTCAAGCACATATCGACTCAAGTCAAGGCGGGGTCCACAAGGGACCTGGGCTTTGAACGAGTTTGTCAGGCGTTACGGGCTTTCCTACTCTTCAAACGTCCCTGTACACACCTCACCACTGCGAACGTAGTGAGCAATCAACACCCCGCCAGGAGTACTCGTCGAGTTTAGCAACGTGAAAGCCGACGCTTGTGCACGATCGTCAAACAGGCCCTTACCGCGTCCCAATACGATAGGAAAGATCATCAGCCGAAGCTCGTCCACCAACCCGGCGGCCAGCAGTTGGCGCACCAGATCGCCGCTGCCCTGGGTCAACAGGTGGGCGCCGTCCTGCTGCTTGAGGGCCTGTATGGCGTCGGCAAGGTTGCCTTGCAGCGCATGGCTGTTGTGCCAATCAAGCGTATCGGGACTATGGGTGGCGACGTGCTTGGGCACTCGGTTGAACAGGTCGGCGATAAAGCTGTTGCTTGAACCGGTCTGTATGTGCGGCCAATACCCGGCGAATATGTCGTAGGTGCGCCGCCCCAGCAGCAAGTCGAACGGCTGCGAGAACAGCTCCTGTATGGCCCGGCCGAAGGCTTCGTCGGCGTAGGGCACTATCCAGCCACCAAAGCGGAATTCGCCGCTGGTGTCTTCGTCAGGCCCGCCGGGCGCTTGGATGACGTTATCCAGACTCATGAAAGCGGCAACGATAAGCTTGCGCATGATCTTCTCCTGGTTCGTCTGCGTAAAAGTGCTCAGGCAGGGGGCGCCGACGCTCATTGCGACCTATCGGCTTCGTTCCCTGAAAGATAGTCGAACCAGACTCCGGGAAATCGACAGCGCGGTGCCGGGGTGACCGTCATAAAAAACGCCGCTTCCCTGCCACCCAGAAACGGCGCCCTACCCAACATCCTCCTACCTGTTAAACCTGCAACACCTCTTCCTTCAGCCCCAACCCCACATCATCAATCACCGCCTTGCCCATCTCCGCCAGAAAGTGCGCGGCCCAGGCGTAACGTTCGCCCTGCTCTTCCATCGCCGCATCCAGGGCGAGTTTCTTGGCGTAGTACAGCAGGGTCGAAGCGTGTTCCAGGGCTTGGTGCAGAGGCACGTCGGCGTTGACGCGAAACAGGGTTTGATCGCCGTCGCCGCAAGGGCCGAAGGTGACGAAACCGAGGGTTTTGACAGGGGTGGAGGTGCTCATAGCGCACCTCCTTTTACCCCGTTGAAGCGACCACGATTTGCGGAGGCCTTGATAGCGCACATGATTGAAACTCCCATATCAAAGTGAGAGCTGCCACGTTCGCGACCAAACGAATGGGTGGCAGCCATGCGCGGATTGGTCGACCGGAGATACAGGAACCCGGCAGGGCCGAAGCCCTTCCACGCACAGCCGCCATTGCACGGAAATGCGAGCGCAAAAAAAGCGCCTGCAATCGTCAAGGGGGCGCTGTTGCGCCTGTATCAAGTCGGGCGACCAAACCCGATCGCTGCTTTTGCAGCGACGATCAAAGGCTAGTCCCGGGCTCGATACGGAGCAACGACAAAGGCGTGGCAGTTTATGTCCAACCCATCGTCTTGGAAATATCTGGAGTGCGGTAAGTCATGGAGAGCCGTATTCTGCGCGCGGTATCGAGGTTTGAGCCTATCTGCGTTTAGCCAGTGCTGGTCGCAACTGGAAACACAGTCATGCAGCGGCCCGCCTGCTACCGGGACAGGCGAGCATCACGCACTATCATTTATTTTTCGAGTTCATCTGAAAAGTGTTCTGCGCAACCTTGGTCTTAAAGACTACTTTTTGCATAGTGCCAAGTTACTATCAGCGCTCCTCCGACCAGCAACCCAGCTACTAACAGTGCAATACTCAAGACATGCAACACAACCAACTTCCGTTTTAGAACAAATGGGAAGTTATCCAAGTCAGACTTGCTAACGCCACCATGCTTAAGAAAAACTCCGGGAAATGTCACGATTCCCGCAATTGCCCCCATGAGCATGATTCGCCCCCAGGGTCCGCAATACATGAGGAATTTTCTTTGCTGTATGGCATAGCAGTTTTCAAGGTAGGCTAAAAACTCCTCCATACGCGTATATCCGAGATACAAAAAAACACCCATCAAGGTAAAGATGGCAACAAGTATTCCGGCAAACGTGAATGCAAAGACAACAGCCACCAGGCTAAGCAGGCTCAATTAAAGCCTCATAAATTATGTAACCCACCATTTCGCCCGTTCCCACTCCGGCTTTACCTGGGCCGATTGATTTTTACATTCAGAGTCTGATTAATTTTATAAAAACAAACTCAACTATCAGACAGACCAGAAATACTAACTGAATATTAAACATTACAATCAGTCTCCGTTTGAGCGGCTCAGGAAAATTATCTACATCGCCAGCATCCATCAGCCCCTTTCTAATTTGATAGCTAGAGTATGCTAAGGCACCCGAAATCATCCCAATCATTAAAAAACGGCCCCAAGCCCCCATATAAAGGTAATACCTCTGGTTATTTACTACTTTGCAGTTTTTTACATACCCCAAAATCTCATCCATTCGGGTGCAGCTCAGATAGAAATACACCCCTGCAGTAATTCCCCCGCCCAAAAACGTGGCTACACCCAAAAATGTAAGCACGTACTCCGCCGTACTTAACTTACTCATTGCCCGACCTCATAAATATTTTCTCCGAGGAGCTCTCCGAAGGCCCCTCCGCCCTTCCCTGCCAAATAGCTCCCCGCTCCAACCACCACCAAACCACAGACAACACCACCCGTACCCCCTGTAGGAACAGCAATTGCAGCACAGATGGAGGTCATAGCCTGGGTTAAAATCGGGCTGGCGATTGCCCCTCCAAACACCCCACCAGCAAAACTCCCCACCTCAGTAAACTTCACCTTTTCGCAAGCCTTTTTATTCCCCGCAGAACAAACATCCTGAACCTTCACATAAGAGGCTCCGCCGCCTAAAGCAGTCCCGATCCAACCACCATACTTGAGCACCTGGGAAGCCTTCGACACGCCCTCGATATGCGTGGCATACCCCGGTATCTGCCCCGCTGCTCCCGCTTTAGTCCAATGATGAACCAGGCTGCGATTGGAAATCCCCAGTGCGGTTTTCAGGTCAGGGTGATCGGGAAAAGCGATGCTCATTTTCGTGATGGAGGTGAGGTTTGCGTCCAGCCGGGCGAGCAGCGTCCGCCGTTCGGCAAAGAACTGGACACTGCGTAGATGCCCATCCCGCAGGAAGTACCTTTGATGGAGGGATTCGATTTCCTGCAAGGTCCTTTTAATACTGTCTAGATGATTGCCGGCAGCTGACGTAGCGACACCCAGGCTGGTTGAACCGTAAGACAGCACCGACTCGATCTGCTGCCGGTACTGGACCATAAACGCCGCCTCTTCAGGAGTGAGGGTGTCCAGCGCAGCGCTGACCTTTTCAGCAGCCTCCATCAGCAAGGCTTCTTCACGGGTGCACTGATGGTTTTCGGGATGGCTGAGGACCACCATCTGACCGGGTTTGGCGGTGTCCGTCAGTTGGGGGTTGAGCCGACGAAATTTCTCCAGGAGGGCCGCGTCGGGCTGACCGAAAAGCACCACTTCGAGGGCTGCACGGCTCATCGGAGACTGAACGATATAAAAGCCCGGCTCTACGCTTTGTTGCGACAACTGAGCGGGCGCTGACAGAGCCGTTTCGCTGATGGGCGCCAGCCCCTTCACCTGATCGCGCGGCACCGAATCCGCAAATTGGTTTTGCGAATATCCCCGCCTGATCGCTTCGGCCCATTGGTGGGTATTCGCCACAACTTGCGGCACCAAGGCAGCGGGAACAGGAACCGGTGGCTGATTATCCGAGAGGACAGAAGACTGAGTGGCGACAAGACGGTTAGAACCTACAGGGCAGCCACACTGAACAGCGCACCCTTCCACCGCAATGGCCTGTTGGTTATCCAGCCATGTGTTATGGCCCTCCGCGATATAACCCACCGACTGGCACACCGGGCACCACACGGGGTCGGTGATGCGTGCAACTTTGCGGTACTCAACGATAGTCGTTGATGAACCTGCGATAACCTTCCCACCCGTCGTGGTCGGGTCTCCTTCCCTGATGACATAGGCCATGAGTACATCCTGAGTGTCTGAGAAATTCAGGCACCGACCCTATCAATGCAGAAAAGTCGTAAATATCAGAGCTTTCCCAAAGCTCCGTACTAAAAGTCCCTATGAACCGCAGGGGACGAATAAGAACGATCAGAACCTCCTGATTTCGCTTCAACAGGCCGACAAGGGGCACGGATGATGGGTGGAGCTATGCCACCACACCAATAAACATATCGAGGTGATCGGGTAAGGACTTTGATGGCTATCTGACCGGCCTGCTCATTGGTCAGTGGTCGCTCACCATCGGCTTCTGCGGCGAGGCTTTCCCAGCCCAAGATATCCATGACCCTCTGTTCAAACTCTGCAGCGACGTCCAGCTCATACTTTAATGAAGTGTCGTCAAAGCCATCGGGTGAAAAGCCGGTGAGGTATCCCGGCAAACAAAAAGGCCAATACCGTTGCCATCGTACTCAGCAAACTCACTTGTCAGCCTCGTAGATGATCTCACCCATGATTTTGCTCGTTTTCTCTCCTACCTTCCCCGCAGCATAAGAGGCCACGCCGGCAATGCATCCTGAGCAAAACTAAAGGCGCTCTACCAGGGTGTTCGCAGCGTCCAGCCAGGGCTCGTCAGTAAGCAGCTTGGCACGCCAGCCAGCTATCTCACTTTCATCCACATCCAGGCGTTTAAGCCACTGATCGGCCGACCAGCCGACCAGGCGCAGTTCGCCGTCGTGAGAACCTCCGTGCAACGAGCCCACGGTCTCGTAGCGGATGCCCTTGAGGACATGGTTCAGCAGTACGTAGGGGGCGGGCCTCGGGTCTTCGGCATCGCCGC
>NZ_QHHP01000041.1:861276-998669 GCF_003184125.1 Pseudomonas sp. RW409
ATCGGCGTCAGCCCCTGGGAATCCTTGTAGACACCGACGCCGAGGTCGAACTTGCGTGGGTTGCTGTCCGACGCATAGGCCTCCATCAGGCCAAGAATCGGGTCGCCGGGTACTCGGCCTATGGCGTCGAAATGCATTACTTGCGTCCTTCTGCGGTCTTGGCCACTTCGTCGGTGCGAGCGGCCATGATGAAGTCGTTGCGGTGCAGGCCCTTGATGGAGTGGCTCCACCAGGTCACGGTGACCTTGCCCCATTCGGTGAGCAGGCCAGGATGATGACCTTCTGCCTCGGAAATTTCACCCATTGCGTTGGTAAAGGCCAGGGCAAATTTGAAGTTTTTGAACAGGAAGACTTTTTCCAGCTGCATGACGCCATCGCGCACTTCGATGTTCCAGTCGGGGATCTGCTTGATCAGCACCGGCAGTTCTTCGTCGCTGACTTGTGGGGCATCGGCGCGGCAGGCTTCGCAATGGGCTTGGTTGAGAGCGGTCATGGTGGGTTCCTGAAATCGGTTCTTGTTGGAAATTACGGGTTTTATGAGCGCTGCGCGAGGGCAGGGTGCTCAGGCCGCCTTGGGTTTGGGCGGAAACTTGGGTGCGTGCAGGCCCATCTGCATGCCCTGGTGCACCAGGGCCATGATGTCTTCATGGGCCAGGTCGAACAGGCGCTTGAGGTTGGGCAGCACAAAGTAGATAGGTTGCAGGATGTCGATGCGGTACGGGGTGCGCATCGCTTCCAGCGGGTCGAAGGCCTGGTGTTCGGGCACGTCCGACAGGCAGTAGACGGTTTCCTTCGGCGAGGAGAGGATGCCGCCGCCGTAGATGCGCTGGCCTTGCGGGGTGTCCAGCAGGCCGAATTCGATGGTCATCCAGTACAGGCGCGCCAGGTACACCCGTTCTTCCTTGGTGGCCTGCAGGCCGAGCTTGCCGTAGGTGTGGGTGAATTCGGCGAACCAGGGATTGGTCAGCAGCGGGCAGTGGCCAAAGATCTCGTGGAAGATGTCCGGCTCTTGCAGGTAGTCCAGTTCTTCGCGGGTACGAATAAAGGTCGCGACCGGAAACTGTTTGCTGGCGAGCAATTCGAAGAAGGTCTGGAAGGGGATCAGCGCCGGCACCCGGGCTACCTGCCAGCCGGTGGTTGCGCCCAGCACCTTGTTGATTTCGCCCAGCTGCGGGATGCGGTCGTGGGGCAGGCCGAGTTTCTCGATGCCGTCCAGGTATTCCTGGCACGCGCGACCCTCGATCACTTTCAGCTGACGAGTGATCAGGGTGTTCCACACCGCGTGTTCTTCATCGGGGTAGTGGATAAAACCTTGCGCGTCGGGCTCGCGGGCCACGTACTGCGTCTGCTTCATGCTGCTCTCCTGTCAGGGGCTGCTTCTTGTTATCAGTTGACGCTAGAGATAACCCAAGGTTGCAGCCCATGCAGCAGGTTGACGTGAACGTAATGGGCGGATCAGGGCTGATTTCGTAAAGTTTTCGTTACGAAAGCGTCGCAGGTCCGCTATTACTGAGAATAGTCGATTTGAAAAGGCCGGTGACTGTCACATAATCTTGACGATTATCTGCGCCACACCGCAGAAAGTTCGTGCCGGACGGTGCCAAAAACGCCGCTTTCTGGCGTTCACGCCCTCCATTACCTGTTTCGGGCCTTTCCTTTATGCGTATCAAAGTCCACTGCCAGAATCGCATCGGCATCCTGCGCGACATTCTCAACCTGCTGGTGGAGTACGGCATCAACGTCGCCCGGGGTGAGGTGGGCGGCGAGCATGGCAATGCCATCTATCTGCATTGCCCGAACCTGATCAACCTGCAGTTCCAGGCGCTGCGGCCGAAGTTCGAGTCGATCGCCGGGGTGTTCGGGGTCAAGCGGGTCGGGCTGATGCCCAGCGAGCGGCGGCATATGGAGCTCAATGCCCTGCTCGGGGCGCTGGAGTTCCCGGTGTTGTCCATCGACATGGGCGGTTCCATCGTCGCCGCCAACCGCGCGGCGGCGCAGCTGTTGGGCGTACGGGTGGACGAGGTACCGGGGATTCCGCTGTCGCGCTATGCCGAGGATTTTGACCTGCCGGAACTGGTGCGGGCCAACAAGTCGCGGATCAACGGCCTGCGGGTCAAGGTCAAGGGTGACGTGTTTCTGGCGGACATCGCGCCGCTGCAATCGGAGCACGACGACAGCGAGGCCATGGCCGGCGCGGTGCTGACGCTGCACCGCGCGGATCGGGTGGGCGAGCGTATCTATAACGTGCGCAAGCAGGAGTTGCGCGGCTTCGACAGTATCTTCCAGAGCTCGAAAGTCATGGCCGCGGTGGTGCGCGAAGCGCGGCGCATGGCACCGCTGGACGCGCCGCTATTGATCGAGGGCGAAACCGGCACCGGCAAGGAACTGCTGGCGCGCGCCTGCCACCTGGCCAGCCCGCGCGGACAATCGCCGCTGATGGCGCTCAACTGCGCCGGCCTGCCGGAATCCATGGCCGAGACCGAGCTGTTCGGCTACGGGCCGGGGGCCTTCGAGGGCGCCCGGGCCGAAGGCAAGCTCGGGCTGCTGGAACTGACCGCCGGCGGCACGCTGTTTCTCGACGGGGTCGGGGAGATGAGCCCGCGCTTGCAGGTCAAGCTCCTGCGCTTTCTGCAGGACGGCTGCTTTCGTCGGGTCGGCAGCGACGAAGAGGTGTACCTGGACGTGCGGGTGATCTGCGCGACCCAGGTCGACCTGTCGGAACTGTGCGCCCGCGGTGAGTTCCGCCAGGACCTGTATCACCGGCTCAATGTCCTGTCCCTGCATATCCCGCCGTTGCGCGAATGCCTCGACGGCCTGACGCCGCTGGTGGAGCACTTCCTCGACCAGGCCAGCCGACAGATCGGCTGCGCCTTGCCCAAGCTGGCGCCGGCGGCCATGGAGCGCCTCAGCCATTACCACTGGCCAGGCAACGTGCGGCAGCTGGAAAACGTGCTGTTCCAGGCGGTGTCCCTGTGCGACGGCGGCACGGTCAAGGCCGAACACATCCGACTGCCGGACTACGGCGTGCGCCAACCCCTTGGCGACTTCTCCCTGGAGGGTGGCCTCGACGAAATCGTCGGGCGTTTCGAAAAGGCGGTGCTCGAACGCCTGTATTCCGAACACCCCAGCAGCCGCCAGCTGGGCAAGCGCCTGGGCGTGTCGCACACCACCATCGCCAACAAGCTGCGCGAATACGAAGTGGGCAAGGGCGCTGGCGAGAGCTGAACTCTTGTAGCCGCTGCCGCAGGCTGCGATCGAGTCCGAAGGACTCGCAAGGCTGGCAGCGTATTACCTCGATCAGATCGCGGGTATGGGGTTGGCGTCTGCTTCGCAGTCAATCGCAGCCTGCGGCAGCGGCTACAGAGCCTTGTTGCGCTGCAGAGGCCGAGCCTTGCCGTAAGCGGCATATCTGCGCCGGTTTTTCGTCTTTGACACAATCGCTCGATTTCCTTCGATCGCCCTCAAGCTCCCGGATTTCCTGCCTTCGGCCGCCCGAAAAACAAGTTGGTGCGCTTATTGCTTATGGCTCAGCAGTACAGCGGTGGACGGCAAACGTCCGACATGCAGAGGAAAGACTGTGGACAAGTACCTTTATGTGGCCATGACCGGTGCCAGCCAGAATGCGCTGGCGCAAAAGGCGCATGCCAACAACCTGGCGAACATCTCCACCAACGGTTTTCAGCGCGACCTGGAGCAGGCGCGTTCGATGCCGGTGTTTGGTGACAGCTTTCCGGCGCGGGCCTTTGCCATGTCCGAGCGTCCGGCTACCGATTTCACCCCGGGCTCGCTGGTGGAAACCGGTCGTGATCTCGACGTGGCGGTCAGCGGCAATGGCTGGATCGCCGTGCAGACCCCGGATGGCGGTGAAAGCTACGTGCGCACCGGCAGCCTGAATATCGACGCCCTGGGCGTGTTGCGTGCCGGCAACGGCATGCCGGTGATCGGCAACGGCGGCCCGATCGCCGTGCCGCCGGAGCAGCAGGTGGAAGTCGGCCAGGACGGCACCATCAGCATCCGCGCCATGGGTGAAGGCCCACGGGTGATGGCCGAGGTCGACCGCATCAAGCTGGTCAACCCGGACCTGAAGAACATGACCAAGGGTCTGGACGGTTCGATCCATACCAAGGACGGCAAGCCGGCAGCGGCTGACGCCAATGTGCAACTGGTCTCGGGTTTCCTCGAGTCGAGCAACGTCAATGCGGTCGAGGAAATGACCTCGGTGCTGGCGCTCTCCAAGCAGTTCGAACTGCACATCAAGATGATGAACACCGCCAAAGAAGACGACCAGGCCATGGCTCGGGTCTTGCAGATCAGCTAATTACCAGTACGTCGCGCCGTAAAACAGGCGCACGAGGAGAATCGAATGCTTCCGGCTCTGTGGGTTGCCAAAACAGGTCTGTCCGCCCAGGACACTAACCTGACCACCATTTCCAACAACCTGGCGAACGTTTCGACCACGGGTTTCAAACGTGATCGCGCCGAGTTCCAGGACCTGCTGTATCAGATCAAGCGTCAGCCTGGCGCCCAGTCGACCCAGGACAGCGAGCTGCCGTCGGGCCTGCAGCTGGGTACTGGTGTGCGCATCGTCGGCACCCAGAAGAACTTCACCGCCGGCAGCCTGCAGACCACCGAGCAGCCGCTGGACATGGCCATCAACGGCCGCGGTTTCTTCCAGATCCTGCAACCGGACGGCACCACTTCCTACACCCGTGACGGCACCTTCCACCTGGACTCCAACGGCCAGATCGTCACCGCCAACGGCTTCGCGCTGGAACCGGCGATCGTCGTACCGAACGATGCCCAGACCTTCACCGTGGGCCAGGACGGCACCGTCTCGATCACCACCGCCGGCAACCCGGCCTCGCAAGTGATCGGCAACCTGCAGACCGCCGACTTCATCAATCCGGCCGGCCTGCAAGCGACGGGCAACAACCTGTTCCTGGAAACCGCCGCCAGTGGCGCGCCGCAAGTCGGTACCCCGGGCCTCAACGGTTTCGGCACCACCCTGCAGAACACCCTGGAAACCTCCAACGTCAGCACCGTTGAGGAGATGGTCAACATGATCACCACCCAGCGCGCCTACGAGATGAACTCCAAGGTGATCTCCACCGCCGACCAGATGCTCTCGTTCGTCACGCAGAATCTGTAATCAAGTCCTAGGGGCGGCCCAGCGGCCGCCTGCAGCACCATGAGGTAGGGTCATGAATCGCTTTGTATCTGTTCTCGCACTGAGTGGGTTCGTCGTGCTCGCGGGCTGCGTGGCCCCGCCACCGAAGCCCAATGACCCGTATTACGCTCCGGTGTTGCCGCGTACTCCGTTGCCGGCTGCGGCCAACAACGGCTCGATCTACCAGGCCGGCTTCGAGCAGAACCTGTACAGCGACCGCAAGGCGTTCCGCGTGGGCGACATCATCACCATCACCCTCAACGAGCGGACCCAGGCGAGCAAGAACGCCAACTCGCAGATCGACAAGAACAGCAAGACCGGCATCGGCCTGACTTCGTTTTTCGGTGGCGGCCTGAGCACCAATGACCCGATAGGTAGCGGTGACCTGAGCCTCGATGTCGGCTACAGCGGCGACCGGGCCACCAAGGGCGACAGCAAGTCCGGCCAGAGCAACAGCCTGACCGGCTCGATCACCGTGACGGTGGCCGACGTGTTGCCCAACGGCATCATCGCCGTGCGCGGCGAGAAGTGGCTGACCCTCAACACCGGCGACGAGCTGGTGCGGATTGCCGGCCTGGTGCGTGCCGACGATATCGCCACCGACAACACGGTGTCCTCGACCCGCGTCGCCGACGCGCGCATCACCTATTCGGGCACCGGTGCCTTTGCCGATGCGAGCCAGCCGGGCTGGTTCGACCGTTTCTTCCTCAGCCCGCTGTTCCCTTTCTAGGTGGCTACGTTGAATTTCAAACGCCTCATGCTGGCCGCGCTGTTGCTCTCGGCGGCCTGCAACGCTCACGCCGAACGGCTGAAGGACATCGCCAGCATTTCCGGCGTGCGTTCCAACCAGTTGATCGGCTACGGCCTGGTGGTCGGGCTTAACGGCACCGGCGACCAGACGACCCAGACACCCTTCACCCTGCAGACCTTCAACAACATGCTGTCGCAGTTCGGCATCAAGGTACCGCCGGGTTCCGGCAACGTGCAGTTGAAGAACGTCGCGGCGGTATCGGTGAGTGCCGATCTGCCGGCGTTCGCCAAGCCGGGGCAGCAGGTGGATATCACCGTGTCCTCCATCGGTAACTCCAAGAGCCTGCGCGGCGGCACCTTGCTGCTGACGCCGCTCAAGGGGATCGACGGCAACGTCTACGCCATCGCCCAGGGCAACCTGGTGGTGGGCGGTTTCGACGCCGAAGGTCGTGACGGTTCGAAGATCACGGTCAACGTTCCGTCGGCCGGTCGCATCCCGGGCGGCGCCTCGGTGGAGCGCGCGGTGCCGAGCGGTTTCAACCAGGGCAACAGCCTGACCCTGAACCTCAACCGTTCCGACTTCACCACCGCCAAGCGCATCGTCGACAAGATCAACGACATGCTCGGCCCGGGCGTGGCCCAGGCCATCGACGGCGGTTCGATCCGTGTTACCGCGCCGCTCGATCCGAGCCAGCGCGTCGACTACCTGTCGATCCTCGAGAACCTGGAAATCGATCCGGGGCAGGCGGTGGCCAAGGTCATCATCAACTCGCGTACCGGCACTATCGTCATCGGCCAGAACGTCAAGGTCTCGCCAGCCGCCGTGACCCACGGCAGCCTCACCGTGACCATCACCGAAGACCCGATCGTCAGCCAGCCGGGTCCGCTGTCCAACGGCCAGACCGCGGTCGTGCCGCGTTCGCGGGTCAACGCCGAGCAGGAAGCCAAGCCGATGTTCAAGTTCGGCCCGGGCACCACCCTCGACGAGATCGTGCGTGCGGTGAACCAGGTCGGCGCGGCACCGGGCGACCTGATGGCGATCCTCGAAGCCTTGAAACAGGCCGGCGCGCTGCAAGCCGACCTGATCGTGATTTGAGGTAGGGGTCATGGATATTCGCAAGAGCGGTCTGGTCAGCAGCGGCGATTCGGGTTCCTACTCGGACCTCAACCGGCTTAACCAGCTCAAGGTCGGCGACAAGAACAGCGACGCCAACATGCGCAAGGTGGCGCAGGAGTTCGAGTCGCTGTTCCTCAACGAAATGCTCAAGTCCATGCGCTCGGCTACCGAAGCGCTGGGCAAGGACAACCCGCTCAACACTCCGGCGGCCAAGCAGTACCAGGAAATGTACGACCAGCAGCTGGCGGTTTCCATGTCCCGCGAGGGCGGTGGTATCGGCCTGGCCGATGTGCTGATGCGCCAGATGTCGAAGAACAAATCCACCACTGCGGCAGCGGCCTCGACCTTGCCCGGTGGCCAGGCTGAAAAGGTCGCGCTGACTGAAAAGGTCGCGACGCCAACCGCCATCGCTGCCGGCACCACGGCATTGGGCGGCCCGTTGTCGCGGGTCAATGGCCAGCGTCCGCTGTGGGCCTCCCGTGCGCTGGAGCCACAGCGCGCCGCCGACAGCGGTACCCATAACGATATGGCGCTGCTCAACCAGCGGCGCATTTCCCTGCCGAGCAAGCTGACCGATCGCTTGCTGGCGGGCATCGTGCCGTCGGCCGACAGTGCCGCCACCAACCGGACGGCCTTGCCGGAGCGCACCACGGCCGCTACCGACGCGCTGGTCAAGAACAGCTCGCGCAGCTTTGCCGCGGTGCCGCACGGACGCATGCAGATCTACGGCCGCGCCGTGGCCCAGCCACCGTTGGCGCCGGCGAAGAAAGCCTTCAGTTCGGCGGATGAATTCGTCGCCACCATGCTGCCGATGGCGCAGCAGGCCGCCGACCGCATCGGGGTCGATCCACGCTACCTGGTCGCCCAGGCGGCGCTGGAAACCGGTTGGGGCAAATCGGTGATGCGCCAGCAGGACGGTAGCAGCAGCCACAACCTGTTCGGCATCAAGGCCGGCAGCAGTTGGAAGGGCGACCAGGCACGGGCGATCACCAGCGAATTCAGAAATGGGCAGATGGTCAAGGAGACGGCCGAGTTCCGTTCCTATGCCTCGTATCAGGACAGCTTCCACGACCTGGTGACCTTGTTGCAGAGCAACAATCGCTATCAAGAAGTGCTGAAGGCGGCCGATAACCCCGAACAGTTTGTACGTGAATTGCAGAAAGCCGGGTATGCAACCGACCCGGACTACGCAAGCAAGATTTCGCAGATTGCCAAGCAGATGAAGAGCTACGAGAACTACGCTGCGGCGGGCGCTTCCACGAATTTATAAGGTCTGAATCATGAGTTTGCTCAATATCGGGATGTCGGGGCTGTCAGCCAGCCAAACGTCGTTGATGACCACGGGTAACAACATCGCCAACGCCGATACCGCCGGTTACTCGCGCCAGCAGACCGTGCAGGGCAGCAAGGCTTCGAACCAGTACGGTAACGTCTTCATCGGCAGCGGTACTACCCTGGCCGACGTGCGCCGGGTGTACAACAGCTACCTGGATGCCCAGCTGCAGACCACCACCTCGCTGAACAGCGATGCCGCCGCTTACCTGGGCCAGATCACCCCGGTGGACAAGCTGCTGTCGGACAGCGGCACCGGTATCACCGGCGCGCTGACCAAATTCTTTGCCTCGATGCAGAACGTCAACGCCAAGCCGGCCGACGATGCCTCGCGCCAATTGCTGCTCAGCGACGCGCAAGCCCTGAGCAACCGCTTCAATTCCGTTTCCAGCCAGTTGAACGAGCAGAACGCCAATATCAACGGCAACCTGAGCAGCATGGCTGACCAGGTCAACAAGCTGGCGGCCACTGTCGCCCAGCTGAACCAGAAGATTTCCGAAGTCTCCAGCGGCGGCGGAATGCCCAACGACCTGCTCGACGCGCGCAACGAGACGCTGCGCCAGCTGTCGCAGTTCGTCAAGGTGGATGTCTCGGAGCGCGGCTCGAGCGTCGACCTGTACCTGGGCAGCGGCCAGCCGCTGGTCGTGGGTAACACCACCAGCAAGCTGGAAGTGGTCCCTGGCAAGACCGACCCGACCCGTTCTTCGCTGCAACTCAATCGCGGCTCGAGCACTATCGATGTGACCTCGGTGGTCACCGGTGGCGAGATCGGCGGCCTGTTGCGCTATCGCAACGAGGTGCTGGACCCGGCGATGAACGAACTGGGGCGCGTGGCCCTGGTGATCGCCGACCAGGTCAACAGCCAGCTCGGACAAGGTATCGACAAGAACGGCGAGTTTGGCGCGGCGCTGTTCAACAACATCAACAGTGCGGCCCTGATCAGCCAGCGCAGCATTGCCAACGGTAACAACAGCGCCGGCTCGGGCAACCTCAATGTGACCATCAAGGACACCGGCAAGCTGACTATCAGCGACTACCAGGTGACCTTCACCAGCGCCACCGACTACACCGTCAAGCGCTCCGACGGCACCAGCCTGGGCGCGTTCAGCACCACCACCACGCCGCCACCGGTGATCGACGGTTTCACCCTGAGCCTCAATGGCGGGGCTATGAGCGCCGGCGACAGTTTCAAGATCACCCCGACCCGCAACGCGGCGACCACGATCAAGACCGAACTGACCGACGCCAAGCGCCTGGCCATCGCCGCGCCGCTGAATGCCGAAGTGCTGCCAGGGGCCACCGGTTCGCTGAGCATTCCAGGCCTGCCGACAGTCAAGCCGGCGCTGGACATCTACAACTCGGCCGCCAACGCCGAGATGCAGACCGCGATCAAGAACTCGGTACCGGTCAAGCTGGTCTTCGACGCCCCCGCGGGCGGTAGCCAGGGCTACAAGTACTACGATGCCAAGGGCACGTTGATGGGCACCGGTTCGATCGTACCGGGGCAGAACAACACGCTGAACCTGCAGATCAAGATGGTCGATGCCAGCGGCAACCCGATCACCGACGGCGGCACACCGCCGGTGCAGAAAACCTTCACCGTGGAAATGAGCGTCGCCGGCTCGCCGAAGGACGGCGAAGGACTGAACGTCAAGTTCAACGGCGCCGGTTCCACCGACAACCGCAACGGCATCGCGCTGGCGGGGCTACAGACCAAGCAGACCGTGGATACCGGTTCGGCCAGCAAGGGCATCACCCTGGTCGACGCCTACGGCAAGCTGGTGGAGAACGTCGGTGCCAAGGCCAGCCAGGGCAAGCTCGACAGTGCGGCCACCGAGGCGATCCTGGCCAACGCCAAGGGCGCGCGGGACTCGTTGTCCGGGGTCGACCTGGATGAAGAGACCGGCAACCTGGTCAAGTACCAGCAGTACTACACCGCGTCCTCGCAAATCATCAAGGCGGCGCAGGAAACCTTCGCCACCCTGATCAACAGCCTTTAAGGAGTCGTAGTCCATGCGTATTTCCACCGCCCAGTTTTACGAGTCCTCGGCTGCCAACTACCAGAAGAACTTCGCCAATGTGGTCAAGAGCAGCGAAGAGGCCAGCAGCCTGGTTCGCGTCAACACCGCGGCCGACGATCCGGTAGGCGCCTCGCGCCTGCTGCAACTGGGCCAGCAGGCTTCGCTGTTGAGCCAGTACTCGGCCAACACCACCTCGATCAAGGCATCCCTGGGCCAGGCCGAATCGGTCCTGACCAGCATCACCAACGTTCTGGCACGTGCCCAGGAACTGGCGAGCGGAGCCGGCAACGCCGGTTACACCGACGATGACCGCAAGGCCAATGCCGCCGAACTGGCGCAGATCGAAGAGCAGCTGTTGAGCCTGATGAACACTCAGGACGAAAACGGCAAATACATCTTTGCCGGTTCCCAGGGCGACACCGTGCCGTTCACCCGCAATTCCGACGGCACCTACAGCTACAACGGCGACCAGACCACGCTGAACCTGCCAGTGGGCGACACCATGTCCATGGCCACCAACACCACCGGCTGGGCCGCCTTCCAGCAAGCCATCAACACCAGCCGCAGCCAGGTCAGCATGACTGCCCCGGCAGTGGATGACGGTCGGGTGACGCTGTCCAACGGCCAGGTGTCTTCGAATCCGAAGTACAACAGCGAGTTCCGCAGCGGCGAGCCGTACACCATCAGCTTCCTCAGCAGCACTCAGTTCAAGATCACCGACAGCGCCGGCAACGACGTGACGTCCGAGGCCAGCCAGAATGGCTCCTTCTCCTCCAGCAAGGGCGCCGAGGCACAGACCGTCAGTTTCCGTGGCGTCGATCTGCGCCTGAGCATCAACCTGAAACCCGGCGATGCCACCCCCCCGAACACGGAGATCGCCGGTCACAGCTTCACCCTGGCGGCCAAGCCCGACTCCTTCAATGTCTCGCGCAGCCCGGGCAACCCGTCGACCGCGGTCGTGACTGGTGCCAGCGTCAGCAACAACAACGCCTACAACGCCAGCTTCCCGAGCGGCGGTGCGATCCTCAAGTTCACCAGCGCCACCGACTACGAGCTGTATGCGTCGCCGTTGACTGCTGACAGCAAGCCGGTTTCCACCGGCACCATGGCCGGCTCCACCGCCACCGCGTCTGGTGTGAACTTCACCTTCAGCGGTACCCCGGCGGCGGGCGACCAGTATGTGGTGGCGGTCAACAACCACCAGACCCAGAACGTCCTCGATACCATCAGCCAGCTGCGTACGGTGCTGAATACACCGACCAACGGGGATCCGGTCGCCATCCAGAAACTCAATGCCGGGTTGCAGGCGGGGATGGCCAACCTGGCCAGCGGCGCCAACCAGGTGGCGAGCGCGGTCAGCGACATCGGCGGCCGGGGTTCGGCGCTGGATATCCAGAACGAGACCAACCTGAGCCTGAGCGCGGCCAACACCCAGACCCAGTCGGCGATCCGCGATTCCGACCCGGCCGAGGTGATGACCCGCCTGACCCTGCAACAGACCATGCTGCAAGCTTCGCAACTGGCCTTCAGCAAGATTGCCCAGCTGGGCCTGTTCAACAAGGTCTGAGCCTGAGCCGGTCGCGCTCCTGTGAGCGCGGCCGCGCCGTCGAGCCGTCAACCGTCTTCATTAAGCGGTTTCGGGGCCCGCGCCTGACCAGGCCGGGCCCGCCGCTCGAGAGTTTCCCGCCGTGAATCAACGCCCTCTAGTCAGCATCGTCATCCCAGCCTTCAATCCGCGCTTCTTCAGCCAGGCGTTCGAGAGTGCGCTGGCCCAGACCTGGGAGCGGGTCGAAATCGTCATCTGCGACGACTCGGCCGGCGACGAGATTCGTGAGGTGGTCGAGGCCATCGTAGAACCTCCCCATCCGGTGCGTTATCTGCGCAACCCGCAACGCCTGGGCCTGCAGAAGAACCTGCTGCGCTGTGTCGAAGAGGCGCGGGGCGAGCTGATCAAGATCCTCTGTGACGACGATCGCCTGTTCGCCCCGAGCATCGCCCTGCAGGCCCAGGTGCTGGTCGATCATCCCGAGATCAATCTGGTCTGCGCCCTGCGCATGATGAGCGATGCCGGTAACTTCATTCTGCCGCCGCGGGTCGAGAACGCCCGGCTGTCGCCGAACGACGCCATGCTCAAGGGCGACGACATGCTGGCGATCCTCGAGAGCACGCCACGCAACTTCCTTGGCAATTTCAGTTCGACCCTGATGCGTCGCGCCGACGTGCTCGAGCTGTTGCCAGCCTTGACCCAGGAGGGCGCAGGTTTCCTCGCGTTGCTGGATCTGGCGCTGTTCGTGTGCCTGATGCGGCGTGGCAACCTGGCGCTACTTAACACTGTGCTGAGCACCGAGCGCCTGTATCCGGAACGCTTGAGCAAGCAGCCGGAAATGCAGCGGGCGGAGAAGATCGAATGGGACTGGCTGGCGCAGATGCTCGCCGCGCGCAGCGGCGAGTCGGCCCCGGCCTCGGGCTGGGTGCGTTGCGTCGACCTGGCAAAAATGTCCGAGCCATCCTGGCAGTGGGACGAACTCTGCGTGACCCGGGTGCTCGGCAACCGCAACACCGTGGTCAGTGGTCGGGTCGGCGGCGAGAGCGAAAGTTATGCCGACTTCTACCAGGAGTGGCTGGCGATCCGGCGTTTCAGCGAGACCGAGAAACGCCATCTGCCACAGCGTATCGCCAGCTGGTCAGCGCGACCGCAGATCGTGCCCGTGGTGATCGATGTGGATGCGGATGGTGTGGCACTGGAGTCGACCTTGCAAAGCCTGGCGCAGCAGCTGTATGCGCCGCAGGCAATCCTGGTCCTGTCCAATGCCGAATGCGCGGAGCACGAACGCGTGCTGCAACTGCCACTGGAAACACCGTGGCCGCAGCAGCTCAATGCGCTGGTGCCGCAGCTGGAAGGTTGCCACTGGTTTTACCTGCTGCGCGCCGGCGACCTGCTCCAGGAATCGGCGCTGCTGATCCTCGCCGAGCGCATCGCCGCGACGCCGGGCGCGCTGTGCATCTACAGCGATGAAGGCGCGCGGATCGAGGGCGAGTCCAGCGATCCGGTGTTCAAGCCGGACTTCAACCTGGACCTGATGCGCGGTTACCCCTATGTCGGCCGGATGCTGGCATTCGAGCGCGAGCGTTTTCTGGCTCTGGGCGGTTTCGATCCGGCCTTCGGCGAACTGGCCCCCCATGACGTGCTGTGGCGCCTGGTGGAAGAGGCGGGGCCACAGACCATCGGACACATTGCCGAGATCCAGGTCGAGAGCCCATACAATTTCGCCGACTGGCTGTCGCTGCCCGAAGTGATCGAGGGCAACGCCGGCCTGGTCGGTGCGCATCTGGACAGGATCGGTGTCGAGCACCGGATTCGTCATGACGAATTGCCGCTGCTCAACCACATCGACTACCTGTTCCCGCAGCGGCCGCTGGTGTCGATCATCATCCAGGCCGGCGATTCGCTGGCGGCCTTGCAGCGCTGCACCGAAAGCCTGATCGAAAAGACCGCCTACAGCCATTACGAGATCCTGATCGTCGATAGCGGCAGCCGCGACCCGGCCATGGCCGCTTGGCTGGAGGCGATGGCGCAGCTGGGCGCCGACATGCTGCGGGTGTTGCCGTTCGCCGGCAGCGGCACTGAGGCGGCGGTACGCAATTACGCAGCGCAACAGGCGCGCGGCGAATACCTGCTGTTGCTCAGCGCCAATGCCCTGATCTGCTCCGGTGACTGGCTGGACGAACTGCTCAATCACGCCCGGCGGCCGGAAGTCGGCGTGGTGGGAGCACGGATGCTCGGCCTGGACGGCTCGATTGTGCATGCGGGGCTGATCCTTGGCCTGGCCGGCGCTGCCAGTTCGCCGTTCCAAGGCGAGGCCGCCAGCGCCCGCGGTTACATGCAGCGCTTGCAGGTGCCGCAGAGCTGGAGTGCGGTCAGTGGCGATTGTCTGATGGTGCGCAAGGAAGTCTTTGACAGTGTCGGCCAGCTGGATGAGGTCAGCTATTCCCGGGGGCTGAGTGATGTCGACCTGTGCCTGCGGGTCAACCGCGACGGTTACCTGGTGGTCTGGACGCCCTATGCCAGCTTGATGCTGGCGCCCGTCGAGCAGGCGCCGCAAGAGCCAGGAGCCCTGGAGCGACAGGAGCGCGAGCACGACACCTTCTATCGCCGCTGGATGCCTCTGGTCGCCCGCGATCCGGCCTACAACCCGGCCCTGAGCCTGGGGTATTCCAGCTTCAGCCTGGAGGTGGGGCTGCGCGACAACTGGAACCCGTTCTCGACCCGGGCCTTGCCGCTGGTGCTCGGCTTGCCGGTAACCAAAACGGCAGTGGGCCATTACCGGGTGACCGCGCCCCTCATGGCGCTGGAAGAGGAAGGGCGGCTGCTCGGTCGGTTCGCCTATGAGTCCCCGTCGAGTGTGGAGATTGAGCGCCTGTCCCCCGATTCGATCATTCTGCAATGTCGCTACAGCGGCGGCGCGGAGAGCGATATCCAGCGTATGAAAAACTACTCCAGTGCCCTGAGGGTATTCGAGCTGGACGACTACGTGATCAGCGCGCCGAAGAAAAACTCCCATGCGCGCAACACGCCGGTCAATACCGAAGAAATGCTGCGCCAGAGCATTGCTCTGTGTGATCGGGTAGTGGTCACCACGCAACCGCTGGCCGATACGCTGTCGGGAATGCACAGCGATATCCGGATCGTGCCGAACATGCTGCCGGTCGATCCCTGGGGCAGTCTGACCAGCCGCCGCGGCACCTCGAGCAAGCCACGGGTAGGCTGGGGGGGAGGGACCAGCCACACCGGCGACCTGGAAATTATTGTCGATGTGGTGCGTGAGCTGGCCAATGAAGTCGAGTGGGTGTTCTTCGGCATGTGTCCGGACGAGCTGCGGCCTTATGTCCATGAGTTCCACTCCGTCATTAGTCTGCAGGCCTACCCGTTCAAACTGGCCAGCCTCAACCTCGACCTGGCCCTGGCGCCGCTGGAGTTTCACATCTTCAACGACTGCAAGAGCAACCTGCGCCTGTTGGAATACGGTGCCTGCGGTTACCCGGTGATCTGCACCGACACCGAGGCCTATCGCGGCTACCTGCCGTGTACCAAGGTCGTGAGTAACAGCACCCAGGAGTGGATCGAGGCGATCCGCATGCACCTGGCCGACCCCGACGCCAGCTACCGCATGGGCGATGCGCTGCGCGAAGAAGTCCTGCGCGACTACATGCTGCGGGGCAACAACCTGAATCTATGGCTGCAGGGGTGGCTGCCGGATTGATGGGGTGCGGGAACACAACCAGCCAGGCTTAGACGCCTGGCTTTTTTATGGCGGCGATTCAGGGGCAGGTTTCGCCGCTCAAGCACCTCTTGTCGTACTGTCCCATGGCCTATTCCACAGCCCCAGGGTCATGGACCCGGGACCCAGGAGCTGGCGCGTTTCCTGCAAGCCCCCCTCGATATCGCCATAAAACGAGCGTTTTCGCTGACCCGCGAAACGCCGTCAACGGCACAAGGTTTTATCCAGAAGGCCCGCAAAAAGCTCGGTACAGCTTGGCAGAGCCCTGTGACGAACAAGAGGGGAGACGATGAAGGCAGTTATTTTGGCGGGTGGCCTGGGTACGCGCATCAGCGAGGAGTCCCATCTCAAGCCCAAGCCGATGATCGAGATTGGTGGCAAGCCAATTCTCTGGCACATCATGAAGCAGTACTCCGCCCACGGCATTCACGACTTCGTGATCTGCCTGGGCTACAAGGGGTACGCGATCAAGGACTTCTTCGCCAACTACTTTCTGCACACCTCCGATGTCACCTTCGACATGCGGGAAAACCGCATGGACGTTCACCAGAACTACAGCGAGCCCTGGCGCGTGACGCTGATCGACACCGGTGAGGAAACCATGACCGGCGGCCGTCTGCGCCGGGCCGGGCGTTACCTG
Source organism: Pseudomonas sp. RW409 (assembly GCF_003184125.1). NCBI lineage: Bacteria > Pseudomonadati > Pseudomonadota > Gammaproteobacteria > Pseudomonadales > Pseudomonadaceae > Pseudomonas > Pseudomonas sp. RW409. The sequence goes on from NZ_QHHP01000041.1 coordinate 877,583, forward strand.
GAGAACGAAGAAGCCTTCTGCTTCACCTACGGCGACGGTGTGTCCGACCTGAATATCGGCGCCCTGGTGGACTTCCACCTGGCCCACGGCAAGCACGCGACCGTCACCGCGGTGCAGCCGCCCGGCCGTTACGGCGCTCTGGAGCGCGACGGCGACAGCGTCCTGGGCTTTACCGAAAAGCCCCGCGGTGACGGTGGCTGGATCAACGGTGGCTTCTTCGTGCTGTCGCCCAAGGTGTTGCCGCTGCTGAGCGCCGACGACACGGTGTGGGAAGCCGAGCCGCTGACTACCCTGGCCCGGCAAGGCCAGTTGCACGCCTTCCAGCACGACGGCTTCTGGCATCCGATGGACACCCTGCGTGACAAGAACCACCTGGAGCAGCTCTGGCAGAGTGGGGAGGCCCCATGGAAGCAATGGGACTGAGCCCGCAATTCTGGCGCGGCAAGCGGGTCCTGCTGACCGGCCACACCGGCTTCAAGGGCAGCTGGCTGACCCTGTGGCTGCAAAGCCTGGGGGCCGAAGTCAGCGGTTTTTCCCTGGACCCTGCGACCGAGCCGAGCCTGTTCGAGCTGGCGCGGGTCGCCGAGGGCATCAACGACCAGCGTGGCGACCTGCGCGATCTTGGCGCCTTGCTGGAGCTGATCGCCGAGACGCAGCCGGAAATCGTCCTGCACCTGGCGGCGCAACCGTTGGTACGCGAGGGCTATCGTGACCCGCTGGGCACATACTCGAGCAACGTGATGGGTACGTTGAACCTGCTGGAAGCGATCCGCCAGGTCGGCGGCGTGCGCGCCTGCGTGCTGGTGACCACCGACAAGGTCTACGCCAACCAGGAATGGCTGTGGCCCTACCGCGAAAACGAAGCCCTGGGTGGGCATGACCCCTACAGCAGCAGCAAGGCGTGCTGCGAATTGCTGGCGCAGTCCTATGCCGCCTCATTCTTCCCGGCCGACAAGTACGCCGAACACGGCCTGGCCCTGGCCACCGCGCGTGCCGGCAACGTGCTGGGCGGCGGCGACTTTGCCCCGGAACGGCTGATTCCCGATGTGCTCAAGGCCTGGTCGGCCGACGAGCCGGTAACCCTGCGCTACCCGCAGGCGGTGCGCCCGTGGCAGCACGCCCTGGAGCCACTGGCCGGCTACCTGCAACTGGCCGCCGGGCTCTACGAACAAGGGCCGCAGTTCGCCGGGGCCTGGAACTTCGGGCCAAGCGAAGCGGACATGTGCAGCGTCGGCGAAGTGGTCGAGTTGCTGGCCGCGCGCTGGCCGGCGGCCCCCGGCTTGCGCATCGAACCGAGCGACCTGCACGAGGCCGGCCTGTTGCGCCTGGACAGCAGCCGCGCACGCCAGCTGCTGGCCTGGCAACCGCGCTGGTCGCTGCAGCAATGCCTGGCGCAGACCCTGGATTGGCACCTGGCCTGGCAACGTGGCGACGATATGCGCGCTGTGACCCTCGCCCAACTGAACCTGTACCGGGGCGCGCTGTGAGCGAGTTTTCCTTGAAACAGCTGCCGCTGGCCGGGCTGTTCAGCGTCCAGCACAAACGCTTCGAAGATCAGCGCGGACACTTCGCCCGGCTGTTCTGCGAAGGCAGTCTGAGTGCATTCGGCAGCGAGTTTCATATCCGCCAGATCAACCATTCCTGTACCCGCGAGAAGGGCAGTGTGCGCGGTCTGCATTACCAGAACGCCAATGCGCCGGAAGCCAAGCTGATTACCTGCCTGCGCGGCGAGGTGTGGGATGTGGCGGTGGATCTGCGTCCGGACTCCGAGACCTTTCTGCACTGGCACGCCGAGCACTTGAAGGCCGGCGATGGCCGCAGCCTGCTGATCCCGACCGGATTCGCCCACGGTTTTCAGACCCTCACCGACGACGCCGAGCTGCTCTACCTGCACAGCGCCGATTACACGCCGGAGCACGAGGGCGGTCTGTCGGTGAATGATCCACGGCTGGCGATTGCCTGGCCGTTGCCTGTCAATAATCTGTCGGCCCGGGATTCCAGCCATCCCGCGCTCGATCAACACTTTGCTGGAGTGCGTCTATGAACTGCCGTGGGTGCGCCGCGCCGCTGAGCCTGCCGTTGATCGACCTCGGCACCTCACCACCGTCCAACGCCTATGTGCATGCCGAGCGTCTTGAACAGGCCGAGCAATGGGTGCCGCTGAAGGTTGCCGTGTGCCAGCAATGCTGGCTGGTACAGACCGAGGATTACACCAGCGCCGAAAGCCTGTTCGATGCCGAATACGCCTATTTCAGTTCGTTCTCCAGCACTTGGCTGGCCCACGCCGAGCGCTATGTGGCCGAGATGGTCGAGCGCTTTGGCTTGACGGCTGACAGCCGTGTGGTGGAAGTCGCCGCCAACGACGGTTACCTGTTGCAGTACGTGGCCGCTCGCGGGATCAAATGCCTGGGCGTCGAGCCGACCCGCAGCACCGCGCAAGCCGCGCGGGAAAAAGGCCTGGAGATTCGTGAGCTGTTCTTCGGTCGCGACACCGCCGCGCAGCTGAAAAACCAAGGCTGGGCGGCAGACCTGATGGCGGCCAACAATGTGCTGGCCCATGTACCGGACATCAACGATTTCCTCGGTGGTTTCGCGACGCTGCTCAAGCCGACCGGCGTGGCCACCTTCGAATTCCCGCAACTGCTGACGCTGATGGCCGGCGCGCAGTTCGACACCCTATATCACGAACACTATTCCTATCTATCCCTGACCGCCGTGCAGGCACTGTGCGAGCGCAACGGACTGGAAGTCTTCGACGTCAGCCAGTTGACCACCCATGGCGGTTCGCTGCGGGTTTTCGTCCAGCGCAAGGACGGCGAACGCCGCGCCGTGCAACCGGCGGTGCAGCAGCAGTTGCAAACCGAGTTCGACGCGGGCGTGAAGACCCCCGAGTACTACGCAACCCTGGCGCCGGCCGCCGAGCGCATCAAGCATGAGCTGCTGCGCTTCCTGCTCCAGGCCAAGGCCGAAGGCAAGCGCGTGGTGGGTTACGGCGCCGCGGCCAAGGGCAACACCTTGCTCAATTACGCCGGGGTCAAGCCGGACCTGCTGGCCTGGGTCGCCGACGCCAGCCCGCACAAGCAGGGCAAGTTCCTGCCCGGCAGCCGGATTCCGGTGGTCGCGCCAGAGCGTATCGACAGCGAGCGCCCGGACTATGTGCTGGTGCTGCCGTGGAACCTGTTGGCGGAAGTCAGCGAGCAGCTGGCCCACGTTCGCCAGTGGGGCGGACGTTTCGTGATCGCCGTGCCCGAGTTGAAGCTGCTGTGAGTGGCTTGAAGGTACTGGTCACCGGGGCCAGCGGTTTTGTCGGCCGGCATCTGGTCGCCGCCTTGCTGGCCCGCGGCTGCCAGGTGCGGGCGCTGGCCCGTGATCCACAAAAGCTGGCCGCCATGCCCTGGGCTGGAGCGGTGGAGCGGGTGGCCGCGGACGTGCATGCCGTCGATAGCGATATCGCCTCCCTGGTCGAGGGCGTCGATGCCTTGGCGCACCTGGCCTGGCCGGGGCTGCCGAACTACAAGGCGCTGTTCCATCTCGAGCACAACCTGATGGCCGACTACCGGTTCATCAAGGCCGCGGTCGAGGCGGGCGTGCCCCAGGTCATGATCACCGGTACCTGTTTCGAATACGGTATGCAGAGCGGTCCGCTCGACGAGCAGACACCGGCGCAGCCGAGCAATCCCTATGGGTTGGCCAAGCACAGCCTGCGGCTGTTCCTGGAAAACCTGCAGCAGCAGCTGCCTTTCACCTTGCAATGGGCGCGGCTGTTCTATCTGCATGGTGTTGGGCAGAACCCCAACAGCCTGCTGGCCGCCCTGGACCGGGCGATCGACGCCGGCGATGCGGTGTTCGACATGTCCGCCGGCGAACAGCTGCGCGATTACCTGGCCATCGAGGACGCCGCCGCCAGCCTTGCGGCGCTGCTGCAACGGCGGGATTTTTCCGGGGTGGTCAACTGTTCCAGCGGCCAGCCTATATCGGTTCGTGCGCTGGTCGAACGACGGGTGCGCGAGCGCGGCTCGATGATCCGCCTGAACCTGGGGCATTACCCCTATCCCGCCCATGAGCCCATGGCGTTCTGGGGGGCGAACCAGCGCCTGCAACAACTATTGGGAGCAGAACATGGGGCATGAGTTGTATCGGGTCATGGACCTGCCGGTGCTGCAGAACCGCACCTTCGCCGACGCGCAGAGCGCCAGGGCGTCGGCCTCTGCCGACATGGTGCTGGTGCAGGACGAGGAGAGCGGCCTGATCTTCAACCAGGCTTTCGACCCCGACAAGCTGAGCTACGACAGCGACTACCAGAACGAGCAGGCCCACTCGGCGCAGTTCCAGCGCCACCTGCAGGATGTCGAGGGCATCATCGCCCGGCATTTCAAGGGTCGCGAGTTGATCGAGGTCGGTTGCGGCAAGGGCTATTTCCTCGAACTGCTGCGTGAGCGGGGCTACCGCATTACCGGTATCGACCCGGCCTACGAGGGCGATAACGCCGATGTGATCAAGGCGCCCTTTACCCGTGGCCTGGGCCTGTCGGCCGATGCCGTGGTGTTGCGCCATGTGCTGGAGCATATCGCCGACCCGCGGGCGTTCCTGGCGGAGATGGCCGAGGCCAACCAGGGCGGGCAGATCTACATCGAAGTACCGTGCTTCGACTGGATCGTCGAGCATCGCGCCTGGTTCGACGTGTTCTACGAGCATGTGAACTACTTCCGCCTGGATGACCTGCGGCGGATGTTCGGCACCGTGCACGAAGCCGGTCACCTGTTCGGCGGCCAGTACCTGTACGTGGTGGCCGACCTCGGCACCTTGCGTGAGCCGGGCGAGACAGCGGTCGAGCGCCTGGAGATGCCGCTGGATTTCACCGCCAGCATCGAGCGCGCCAAGCAGATCATCCAGGCCCAGCCCGAGGCGGGTTCGGCGATCTGGGGCGCGTCGTCCAAGGGCGTGATCTATTCGCTGTTCCTGCAGCGCGCGGGCGTTTCGGTGGACCAGGTGGTGGATATCAATCCGGCCAAGCAGGGCCGTTATCTGCCCCTGAGCGGCGCCCGCGTGTCGTCCCCCGAAGAAGTCATGGCGACCTTGCCCGAGGGCGCCAACCTGTTTGTGATGAATTCCAACTATCTCGACGAAATCAAGCGCATGACCGATGGGCGTTATGTCTATCACGCAGTCGACAGCGCTTCGTTCCAATGACGTTTATTGAGACCCGACCATGACCGACAACAGCATCAACCAAGCCTTCGAAGCCGAGTGTCAGGCGCAGATCCGCGCCCAGGGCGAAGACCAGAAACTCAAGGGCCTGGCGCGCGACTTCTTCAACGAGTCCGCCGGCCACAAGTACAGCTATCACTTCTCCTGGATGGGCCGCCCGATCATCCAGCTGCCCCAGGACATGATGGCCATGCAGGAGATCATCTGGCGGGTCAAGCCGGACCTGGTGATTGAATGCGGCATCGCCCACGGCGGCTCGATCATCTACTACGCCTCGCTGCTCGAACTGCAGGGCCACGGCGAAGTGCTGGGCATCGACCTGGATATCCGCGCCCATAACCGCGAAGCCATCGAAAGCCATCCGATGAGCAAGCGCATCAAGATGATCGAAGGCTCGAGCATCGATCCGGCGATTGCCGAGCAGGTGCGTGCCGCGGCCGCGGGCAAGAAAGTCATCCTGGTCCTGGACTCCAACCACACCCACGAGCACGTGCTCGAAGAGCTGCGCCTGTATGCGCCGCTGGTGTCGGTGGACAGCTACTGCGTGGTGATGGACACCGTGGTCGAGGATATGCCGGCGGACTTCTTCCCGGACCGTCCATGGGGCCCGGGCGACAACCCGAAAACCGCGGTCTGGGCCTACCTGGAAGAGAACCGCGACTTCGAGATCGACTACCAGATGCAGAACAAGCTGCTGATCACCGTGGCGCCGGATGGCTATCTGCGTCGCGTTCGTTGAATTCAATGGTTTGCAGGTAACAGCACTTTGCCGGTTGTGGGGAAACACTGATGCAGGTTCAAGACAAGGCTCAAAACACTAGTGCACCGTTGAGCGAGCGTTTCACGCTGGTGGTGATGTCCCACAATCGCAAGGCGTTCTTGCGCCGCACCTTGCAGTACTACAGCACCTACCCCTGCAAGATCCTGGTGCTGGACTCTTCGCTGCACGCCGACGCAAGCCTGGCCGGGCAGTTCCCCCAGGTCGACTACCGGCATCTGCCGCAGTACACCTACAAGGGCCTGCAGGACAAGCTGACCTACGGTGTCGGGCAGGTGACGACGCCGTACATGGTGTTTGCCGCCGACGACGACTTCCTGCTGCATGGCGCGCTGACCGAGTCGGTGGAGTTTCTCGAAGCCAACCCCGACTACGGCCTGTGCCACGGCTACGGGATGATGTACCTGGCCCGCGCCGCCGAGGTGAACTACTACCGGCGCGATTGCCGGGTGATCGAGGACTACGCCTCGGAAGATGCCGGCGAGCGGGTCATGGCGTTCATGAGCCATTTCCTGCCGCCGTTCTACGCGGTGACCCGCACCGACCTGCTGCAACAGTGGTACAGCCTGCTGCCGCCGGGGACCAGCTTCGAATGGCAGGAAATCGGCCATACCTTCTTCCTGCTGGCCTCGGCCAAGGCACGGATCCTGCCGATCCCGTTCGCCGTGCGGGAGGTCAACTACAACGCATCGGAGCACAACACCGATGTGTTGACGGTGCTGACCTACGGCGACGCCAAGTCGGTGGCCCAGCGCGAGGAGTTCGCCGGGTTCCTGGCGTCGTTGCCCACCGGCTTGAGCGCCCAGGGGCCGCAACAGGCCAAGCAGCTTGCCCTGGACAGCTTCAGGGCCATGGCCGAGTGCCTGCTCACCGGGCGCTCGCTCAATGGCAAGATGATTTTCCGTTCGGCCTGGGTCGAGCCCGGGGCCGAGCCGGTGCGTTCGTTCGGCCCGGAGCAGTTCGTCGAGATGCCGTTCTACAACAAGCCGATGTTCGACCTGTTGACCGAGTTCGAATTCCTCATGCATGCGATGCCGGCTGGCCGCCTGCAGCTCCAGGAGCTTGAAGGCGTACTGCTCAAGCAGCAGGAACTGATGCAGGTACAACCCAACGACACCAACCGCACCCTGCGCAGCCGCTTGTGGGAGGCGCTGTCGTGCAACCTGTTCAACCTTGAGGTGGTCCGGCGTCTGGCGGCCTCGCTGCAGGCTTCCACGGAGCAGGACTCCGAGGAACAGAACGATGCCCGCAAATTGCAGGCCTGGGCCGAGCGCCTGGCGTCGGTGCCTTTCCAGGACGGCCCGGGGCTGCTGGAGAACATGCCTTCGGGTCGCCTGCTGAAGTGGCTGGAGGCGCGCAACCCCGAGGCGCAGCAGCTCAAGGCGATCAACGAGCACCTGGCCCGGCACAACGGTGGGCCGAGCTTCGGCATCCTGCTGCTCGACCTCGACGCGGACATGGTCAAGTTGCAGGCGACCTTCGACAGCCTGGTCAACGGCCATTGCCGGTCCTTCCAGGTGGTGGTCTTCACCACGGGCGACCTGCCGGCGACCACCACTGCCCAGGACACCGTGCATTTCGTCAAGGTCAGCGCCAGCAACTATGTGGAACGAATCAACCAGGTCGCGGCGCAATCCTCCCGTGACTGGTTGCTCCTGGCCCGTGCCGGCGAGCGTTTCACCGCCAGCGGCCTGCTGCGCGCGAGCCTGGAACTGCTCGGCGCGCAAGGGTGCCGCGCGGTGGCCATGGACGAAATCCACTACGGCGCCGATGGCGCGCTGAAGGATGTGTTCCGCCCGGGTATCAACCTCGACCTGCTGCAAAGCGTGCCGGACATGATGGCCGGCCACTGGCTGATTCGCCGGGATGTGCTGGCGGCTGCCGGCGGCTATTCGACGGCCTTTCCACAAGCCATGGAATACGACCTGCTGCTGCGCCTGATCGAAGACGGCGGGCTGGCGGGCCTGGCCCACCTGGCCGAACCGCTGTTGCTCGGCCAGGCCCCGACAGCGCAGGAGAACACCCAGTACAGCCAGGTGTTGACCCGTCATCTGGGCAAGCGTGGCTACCGGGCCCAGGTCAGCTCGGCGCAAACCGGCGTCTACCAGATCAACTACGGTCATGGCGAACGTCCACTGGTCTCGATCATCCTGCGCAGCGAAGACAACCTGGAGCAGTTGCAGCCTTGCCTGGTCAGCGTGCTGCAACGCACGCGCTACCAGCGTTACGAAGTGGTCATCAGCGACAACCATAGCCAGTCCGAAGAACTGGCCAGCTGGCTCACCAGCCTGGAACAGAAGGGCGATCGTATCCGCGTGCTGCGCAGCCCGCAGCGCCTGAGCGGCGCGGCGCTGTACAACGCGGCGAGCCAGGAGGCCCGCGGCGACTACCTGGTGCTGCTGGCGGCCGACGGCGAAGTGGTCAATGCCGACTGGATGGAAAGCCTGCTCAATCAGGCGCAGCGGCCGGAAGTGGGGATCGTCGGCGCGCGCCTGGTGGACGCCAAGGGTGGGACCACCTCGGCCGGCCTGGTGCTCGGGCTGAACGAGCATCTGGGCGCGGCATTCGCCGGTGAGCCGAAAGGCGCCAGTGGCTACCTGAACGGCTTGCTGGCCGAGCAGAACTATTCGGCCGTCTCCGGCGCCTGCCTGATGATTCGCAAGGACGTCTACAACGCCGTCGGCGGCCTGGACGAAGAACATTTCGCCGAGGCATTCGCTGATGTCGACCTGTGCCTGAAGGTCGCCGATGCCGGGCTGTTGACGGTCTGGACCCCGCAGGTGCAGATCCTCCATCCGGGCACCCTGGCGGACGATGCCCAGGCCGCGGCGGCGCTGCGTGACAAATGGCAGGCCCGCTTCGAGCACGATGTGGACTACAACCAGAACCTGAGCCGGAGCGGCAAGGGCTTCACCCCTGGCGCTCCTGCCAGTGTCGACTGGGCGCAGCTGCTCGCATAAGCCTGGCTGACAGGAAAAAGGACTCAAGGCATGTTCAACGGCAAATCGATTTTCATCTCCGGCGGCACCGGTTCGTTCGGGCGCAATTTCATCCGGCGTCTGCTGGAGCAATACCAGCCCAAGCGGGTGGTGGTGTTCTCCCGCGATGAACTGAAACAGTACGAAATGCAGCAGACCTTCAATGCGCCCTGCATGCGTTATTTCCTTGGCGACGTGCGCGATGCCGAGCGCCTGCGCCAGGCCATGCGCGGGATCGACTATGTGGTGCACGCCGCGGCCCTGAAGCAGGTGCCGGCCGCGGAATACAACCCCACCGAGTGCATCCGCACCAACGTCAACGGCGCGGAAAACATTATCGCCGCGGCCATCGACAATGGCGTGAAGAAAGTGGTCGCGCTGTCCACCGACAAGGCGGCCAGCCCGGTCAACCTGTATGGCGCGACCAAGCTGCTGTCGGACAAGCTGTTCGTCGCGGCGAACAATATCGCCGGCGACCAGCCGACCCGTTTTGCCGTGGTGCGCTACGGCAACGTGGCCGGCTCCCGGGGTTCGGTGGTGCCGTTCTTCAGCAAGCTGATCGCCGAAGGCGCCCGCGAGCTGCCGATCACCGACGAACGCATGACCCGTTTCTGGATCACCCTGGATCACGGGGTGCAGTTCGTGCTCGACAGCTTCTCGCGCATGCATGGCGGTGAAGTCTTCGTGCCGAAGATCCCGTCGATCCGGATCGTCGACCTGGCGCGTGGCATGGCGCAAAACCTGCCGCACAAGCAGGTGGGCATTCGTCCGGGGGAAAAACTCCACGAGCTGATGGTGCCGCTGGATGACGCGCGCATGACCCTGGAGTTCGCCGATCACTACACCATCCAGCCGTCGATCCGCTTTACCAACGTCAATGTCGATTTCGCCGTGGACGGCCTGGGCGAGCGCGGGCGACCGGTGGACGAGCAGTTCGAATACCGCTCCGACACCAATCCGCATTTTCTCTCGGTGGGCCAGATCGCCGAGCTGCATGCCGGGCTGTCGGCATGATTCCCTACGGGCGCCAGAGTCTCGACCAGGCGGACATCGATGCGGTGGTCGCGGTGCTGCAGTCCGACTGGCTGACCCAGGGGCCGACCATCGAACGCTTCGAACAGGCCATGGCAGCCCGCTGCGAGGCCGGCCATGGGGTGGCGGTATGCAACGCCACGGCGGCCTTGCACATTGCCTGCCTGGCCGCCGGGCTGGGACCGGGAGACCGGCTGTGGACCACGCCCAATACCTTCCTGGCCTCGGCCAACTGTGGCCGTTATTGCGGCGCCGAGGTGGATTTCGTCGATATCGATCCGCACACCTGGAACATGGATGCCCGGGCGCTGGCGCACAAGCTGGAGGCCGCCGAACGCACGGGCCGCCTGCCCAAGGTGGTGGTGGCGGTGGCGTTCTCCGGGCAAAGCTGCGACATGCACGCCATGGCGCAGCTGGCGCAGCGTTATGGCTTCGTGCTGATCGAGGATGCCTCCCACGCGGTGGGTGCCTCCTATGCCGGGCGGCCGGTGGGCTGTGGCGAATTCGCGACGATGACGGTGTTCAGCTTTCATCCGGTGAAGATCATCACCAGCGCCGAGGGCGGCATGGTCCTGACCAACAGCCCGCAACTGGCGGACCACCTGCGGCGCTTGCGCAGCCACGGCATGACCCGCGACCCGGCGCAGATGACCGAGCCCAGCCACGGACCCTGGTACTACCAGCAGACCGAGCTGGGCTTCAATTACCGCATCACCGATCTGCAGGCGGCCCTGGGCTTGTCCCAACTGGACAAGCTCGACGCGTTCATTGCCAGGCGCCGGCAGCTGGCGGCCCGTTATGACCACCTGCTGGCCGATCTGCCGCTGACCCTGCCGCAGGCTCAGGAGCAGGCGCAGTCGGCATGGCATCTGTACGTGGTGCGCTTGCAACCCGAACGCATCCGCCGCTCCCATCGCGAGGTATTCGAGGCATTGCGCGAGGCCGGGGTCGGGGTCAATCTGCATTACATCCCGGTGCATCTGCAGCCGTATTACCGCGACCTGGGATTCGCCGCGGGGGATTTCCCCGAGGCCGAGCGCTACTACGCCGAGGCCATCAGCCTGCCGCTGTTTCCGGCGCTGGAGGATGATCAGCAGGTGTATGTGGTCGAGCAATTGCGCCAGCTTATCCAGGAGCCCGCCCAGCCTTGAGTGCCATCGCCATCATTCCCGCCCGTGGCGGCAGCAAACGCATCGCGCGCAAGAACCTCAAGCCGTTCGACGGCGTGCCGATGATTGCCCGCTCGATTGCGACGGCGCTGCGCTCCGGGTTGTTCGATCAGGTGCTGGTCAGTACCGACGACCCGGAGATCGCCGAGCTGGCCAGGGCCAGCGGCGCCACGGTGCCGTTCATGCGCCCGGCCGAGCTGGCGGACGATTTCACCGGCACTGGGCCGGTGATCGTGCATGCCTTGAATACGTTGCGCGAGCGTGGCGAGACCTTCGATTACACCTGCTGCATCTATGCCACCGCGCCCTTGCTGCAGCTGCGCTACCTGCGCCAGGGCCTGGCGGCGCTGGAGGCTCATCCTGAGAAGTCCTTCGCGTTTTCCGTGTGCAGCTTCGCGTTTCCGGTGCAGCGGGCCCTGACCCTCGACGAGCAGGGCGCGCTGACCTCACTTTATCCGGAGTTTCGCAACACGCGCTCCCAGGACCTGCCGCCGGCCTATCAGGATGCCGGGCAGTTCTACTGGGGGCGCAGCGAGGCCTGGCTGCGCGGCGACCTGGTGTTTTCCCCGCTCAGCCTGCCGGTGATCCTGCCGCGCCATCTGGTGCAGGACATCGACACCGAGGAAGACTGGCTGCGCGCGGAGTACCTGTACGCGGCGCTAAAAGCCGGTGGAGAGCTGGAGTGAGGGTGCTGATCCGGGCCGATGCCTCGCCGGCCATTGGCAGCGGCCATATCGCCCGCTGCCTGACCCTGGCCAGGGCGTTGCGCGAGCAGGGCGCCACAGTGGCATTCGCTTGCCGAAGCTTGCCCGGGCAGCAGTTGGAGCGTCTGGCCGAGCTGGGTTTCCAGACGTTCGCCCTGCCGGCGAGTTATCCGGGTGAATGCGCGCAGGACATCGAGGCGCCGCTGCCCTGGCAGGCGGATATCGCCACCTTGCAGGCTGCGTTGCAGGATCAGCCGCGATTCGACTGGGTGCTGGTCGATCACTACGGCCTCGACTGGCAGTGGCAGCAGGCGGCGCGGCAATGGGCACCGCGGATTGCCGCCATCGATGACCTGGCCAACCGACGGCATGCCGTCGACCTGTTGCTCGACCAGAATTTCAGCGGCACACCGCAGGCCTATGCCGGCCTGATCGACGCTGAATGCCGGGCGCTGTTGGGGCCGCACTTCGCCTTGCTGCGCGAGGAGTTCCGCTGCCCGCCGATCGCCATTCGCGAGCGAGCGAATCGGGTGCTGGTGAATTTCGGCGGTTTCGATGCGGCCAGCCAGACATACCAGGCGATGCTGGCCTTGAGTGCGTTCGACGGCCTGGAAGTGGATTTTGTCGCCGGGGCCGCTAACCCGGCCTGGGCGCAGATGCAGGAACTGGCGGCCGGTCGCGGGCATTGGCGCTTGCACGCCTATGTCAGCGACTTTTCCCGCTTGATGGCCGAGGCCGACCTGTTTATCGGTGCCGGCGGCGGCACCAGCTGGGAGCGCGCCGCCCTGGGCCTGCCGACCCTGTGCATCAGCGTCGCTGGCAATCAAGAGGCCAATGCCCGGCTGTTGGCCGAGGCAGGCATGCATGTCTACCTGGGGCCCAGCGAGCAGGTGAGCGTCGAGCAGATCCGTCAGGCGGTCGCGGCGCTTGTCGGCGATTACCCGCAGCGCCAGAGCCTGGCGCAACGCTCCCGGCAATTGGTCGACGGGCAGGGCGCATCGCGGGTGGCGGCGGCCCTGTTCGAGATGACCCGCAATCCATTGCGTCGCGCCGGGGATGACCTGGCCACCGGCGAATTTACGCGTGAATCGAAGGAAAACCCCAATGACTAGCTTCAAGATCGGCTCGCGCTCGATTGGCGCCGGCTCGCCGCCGTTCATCATTGCCGAGATGAGCGGCAACCATAACCAGTCGCTGGACGTTGCCCTGCAGATCGTCGAGGCCGCGGCCAAGGCCGGCGCCCATGCCCTGAAGTTGCAGACCTATACCGCCGACACCATGACCCTGGACCTGGAGCATGGCGAATTCTTCATCAAGGATCCGGCCAGTCTCTGGGCCGGTTCCTCGCTGTATGCCCTGTATGAAAAGGCCCACACACCCTGGCAGTGGCACGCGTCGATCTTCGCCCGCGCCAGGGAGCTGGGGATGCTGGCGTTCTCCACGCCGTTCGATGAGAGCGCGGTGGACTTCCTCGAAAGCCTCGACGTGCCGGCCTACAAGATCGCCAGTTTCGAAAACACCGACCTGCCGCTGATTCGCCGGGTCGCGGCCACCGGCAAGCCGCTGATCATTTCCACCGGCATGGCCAGCATCGCCGAGCTGGACGAAAGCGTGCGCGCCGCCCGGGAGGCGGGTTGCAAGGACCTGGTGCTGCTCAAGTGCACCAGCACCTACCCGGCTTCGCCGGAGAACAGCAACATCCTGACCATCCCGCATTTGCGCGAGCTGTTCGGCTGCGAGGTCGGTTTGTCCGATCACTCCATGGGCGTCGGGGTTTCGGTGGCCGCCGTGGCGCTGGGCGCCACGGTGGTGGAGAAACACTTCACCCTCGACCGCGCCGCCGGCGGGGTGGATGCGAGTTTTTCCCTGGAGCCGGCGGAGCTGCACAGCCTGGTGGTGGAAACCGAACGTGCCTGGCAGGCTCTGGGCCAGGTGCGTTACGGCGCGACCGAGGCCGAGCGGCAATCGGTGTTGTACCGCCGTTCCCTCTATGTCACCCGCGATATGGCGGCGGGGGAGGTGTTCAGCAGCGATAACGTCAGGGCCATTCGTCCGGGCCTGGGGCTGGCCCCCAAGCACATCGACGCAGTCCTCGGGCGTTGCGCGCGCCAGGCCCTCAAGCGCGGCACCGCACTGGATTGGGCATTTGTCGAATAGCCGTTTGTATGGCTGATTCGGCAAAATAGCGTGACCTGCGAGTCATAACGCGCATCTTCACTGTATTGTATTGACCGGGGAGATGGCGCCTGGCCGGTAAACGGTGCAGTGATAGCCTTCTATTCTTCCCGCTGTCGCCCGTCAGGGGCGCCAGGATGTCTGTTTGTCGGCAGCCCCGGTCCCGGTGGTCGGGGTATTCAGCTGTTTATTATTGGGAAGCCGTAATGATTGGCATAAAGAGCATTGCGAGCTACGTGCCTGTAGCCGGCGTAGACAATTACGCACAAGGTGCAAAATTCGAGAAGGATGAAGAGTTCATCCTGGGCAAGATCGGTTCGGCCTTCCTGCCGCGCAAAGACGCCACGCAGGAAACCTCGGACCTGTGTGTCGAAGCAGTCAATGCGCTGTTCGCCAACAACCCGCAACTGTCGCGCGAGTCGATCGACGCGCTGATCGTCGTCACCCAGAACGGCGACGAAGAAGGACTGCCGCACACCGCCGCTATCGTCCAGGACAAGCTGGGCCTGCCGACTCACGTCGCGGCCTTCGATATTTCCCTGGGCTGCTCCGGTTATGTCTACGGCATCTACGCGCTCAAGGGCTTCATGGAAGCCGCGGGCCTGAAGAACGGCCTGCTGGTCACCGCCGACCCTTACTCGAAGATCGTCGATCCGGAAGACCGCAACACCACCATGCTGTTCGGCGATGCGGCGACCGCGACCTGGATGGGCGAAGACGCTCCCTGGCAGCTGGGCAAGGCCAAGTTCGGCACCGACGGTTCCGGCGCTCCGCACCTGAAAGTCACCGATGGCGTGTTTTTCATGAATGGCCGTCAGGTGTTCAACTTTGCCTTGCTGAAAGTCCCGGCGCACTTGAACGAGTTGCTGGATGAGTCGGGCCTGAAGGAGGAGCAGATCGATGCGTTCTGTATCCACCAGGGCAGTGCGGCGATCGTCGACGCCGTGGCGCGCCGTTTCGAAGGCGAGCCGGAAAAGTTCATCAAGGACATGGTCGAGACCGGTAACACCGTGTCGTCGAGCATTCCGCTGCTGCTGGAAAAGCACGTGCTCGAATCGAAGTGGCAACGTGTGGCCCTGAGTGGCTTCGGTGTGGGGCTGTCCTGGGGCTCGGCGATTATCTATCGCCCATGAGTTGATCCCGCGGCATCCAAAAATAGCGCCCAGGGTGTACCCTGAGCGCTATTTTTTTGCATGAAGATAGGCGAGACAGCATGAGCGAAAGCTTCGAGGGCAATGCCCAGGCAATACAGGCTCGCTGGCCACGACTGCTTGAACGGTTGCTGGCGGAAGACAGTGCCGGGTTGCAGGCGGATCTGGTCGAAGGCCTGGGTTCGACCTTGAGTATTTCCGGCATTCAGCTCACCAGCCGCCACGATCGCACGGCGGAAGCACGAACCCAGGCGGCGAGCCTGCCGGCCGACAGCCCGGTGATCCATCTGTACGGCACCGGCTTGGGCGACTTGCAGCAGATACTGCTGGAAAACCCGGCGCTGCAACGTTTGCAGGTGCACATCCTGAACGGCGCCGTATTTGCGCTGGTACTGCAATTGCTCGATCAGCAGGCCTGGTTGAACGATCCTCGAGTCGAACTGGGGTATGCCGGCGATCTGGCGGAAATCCAGTTGCCGTTCTTTGCCTTGCCCTCCGAGCTGGTGCTGGCGGATGACTACAACGCCAAGATCCGCGATCGCCTGGTCAGTGAGGTACACCTGGCCTTCAATAACCGTGATTTCGTGGCCGATTCCCCGGAGGTCACCCTGCGCCTGCAATCGAGTGCCGAACTGGTAGCCAGTGACAGTGACGTGGCCCAGTTGTTCGGCACCCAGCCGGGGCGCGAGGTCTTCGTGATTGCCACCGGGCCGAGCCTGGAACGGCATTTCGAGCGCCTGCGCGAGATTCGCGCCCAAGCCCGGCGTCCTCTGTTTATCTGTGTCGATACCGCCTACCGGCCGCTGCTCAAACAGGGGATCGAGCCGGACATTGTGGTCAGCATCGATCACCGGATTTCCGGCCTGCACCTGCCGCCAGAAAAATCGGCAGCCATCACCCTGGTTTATCTGCCGATGGTCGATCCGCAGATTCTGGCGCTCTGGCAGGGGCCGCGTTATGTCGGGTATTCCGCCAGCCCGATTTATGCGCGGATGCGCGAGCAACTGCCCAAGGCACAGCTGTATGTCGGTGGCAGCGTGATTCATCCGGCGGTGGACCTGGCTGTGAAAATGGGCGCCGAGCAGGTCACCCTGTTCGGTGCCGACTTTGCCTTCCCGATGAACAAAACGCATGCCGGCTGGCTCGACGGTGAGCTGGGGCCGCAGCTGGGCGCGGCTAGGCACTGGGTGCTGGATGGGCATGGCCAGCGGGTCAGGACCCAGCTCAATTTCCGCAGTTACCTGTGCGAGCTGGAGCGCTTTATCGCCGGTCATCCGCGGGTGCGCTTCTATAACAGCAGTCGGGACGGGGCGATGATCGCCGGGACGACCTATCATCCGGAGTTCAGCCAATGAGCGAAATCGAAGGGTTGATCGCCCGCTTGCAGCAATGCGCCCAGGGCTTTCGCCTGGGGCGTGATGTTGAGGCGGCCATGACCATGGTCCAGTTGATGGGGGCGATCCAGCCGGTGATCGATAGCGCGTCGCAAGAGCAGCGCCAGGACTGGGGGGCGTTGCTTGGCCTGATGTTCGAATGCCAGCAAGAACAAAACTGGCTGGCCCTGGCCGACTACCTGCAATACGAATGTGTTGAAGTGCTGTGTTCCCTCTCGACGGACTGAAATATTTCCTGCCTGCCCGGGCGACCTCCTCGCTCGGGCCCTCTCCGGCATTTTTCTGGCGTCATTTTTCCACGGCTTAAGAACGCCGAGCCCTTGATTTACGAGGGGTGGCACGCTGATGGCAAAATTTTTTGAAAATCCCCTAAAGCAACTTGCATTGCCGACGATAACTATTACGAAGGTTCTCTAGGCCATACCCGGCGGTTGCCAGGGCCGGAAGCCGCAGTACCCAACCAACGAGGAATTCGTCATGGCTTTAACAGTAAACACTAACGTCACATCGTTGAACGTTCAGAAGAACCTGAACCGTGCTTCCGACGCTCTGTCGACTTCGATGACTCGCCTGTCTTCCGGCCTGAAAATCAACAGCGCAAAAGACGACGCCGCCGGCCTGCAAATCGCTACCCGTATGACTTCGCAGATCCGCGGTCAGACCATGGCGATCAAAAACGCCAACGACGGTATCTCCATCGCTCAGACCGCTGAAGGCGCGATGCAGGAATCCACCAACATCCTGCAACGTATGCGTGAACTGGCCGTTCAAGCACGAAACGACTCCAACGGTACTGCTGACCGTGTTGCACTGAACAAAGAATTCGCTTCGATGTCGGACGAGCTGACTCGTATCGCCAAGTCGACCAACCTGAACGGCAAGAACCTGATCGACGGTACTGCTGGCACCATGACCTTCCAGGTCGGTTCCAACACCGGTGCTACCAACCAGATCACCATCACTCTGGCCAGCGGCTTCGACGCTACCACCCTGGGTGTTAACTCCGGTGCTATCGCCATTACCGGTAACAACAGCACCACCGCCGAAGCCAGCTCCAAGGCTTCGATCGACGCGATCGACAAGGCTCTGGCAACCATCAACTCCAGCCGTGCTGACCTCGGTGCTGCACAAAACCGCCTGACCAGCACCATTTCCAACCTGCAGAACATCAACGAAAACGCCAGTGCTGCACTGGGTCGCGTACAAGATACCGACTTCGCTGCTGAAACTGCACAGCTGACCAAGCAACAAACTCTGCAACAAGCTTCCACCGCAGTTCTGGCACAGGCCAACCAACTGCCGTCCGCTGTACTGAAACTGCTTCAGTAATAGCTGACTAAGCTTTGGCGGGGGAGTGCGCTGGTCGTGCTCTCTCGCTTTTTACTTTAAGAGGTGATGGACATGGATATGAGCATGAAGCTGAACTTGTCTTATCCTGCGGCCAAGCCGGCAACGCCTGTTGCTGACAAGCCTGTGGAGAAGCCTCGAGCGGACGTTGTGGCGCTGCCGACTGTCAAGGAAGAGAGTAAGAGTGCGCAAACCGAGCAGGACAAACTGAAAATGGCCATTAAGGAAATTGAAGAGTTTGTGCAATCGGTCAAACGTAACCTGGAATTTTCTATCGACGAGCCTTCTGGCAAGGTTGTCGTCAAGGTCATTGCCAGTGACTCCGGTGAGGTGATTCGTCAGATCCCCAACGAAGAAGTCCTGAAGTTGGCCAATAGTTTGAATGATGCGAGCAGCTTGTTGTTCAGCGCTAAAGTCTGACAGCTGGCATGAAAATTGTTGCTATGTTCTTTTGGACGTTGTAATGGTCAAAAGACCGGCGACACACTGAAGGGAGATCTCCATGGCAAGTCCAATTCTACCGGGTACCGGTCTAGGCTCCGGCCTCGATACCGGTGCTATCGTCAAAGCCTTGGTGAACGCTGACAAAGCGGCCAAGCAAGGTCAGATCGACCGGGGAACTGCGAACAACACCGCAAGCATCTCCGGCATTGGCACCTTGAAGTCCTTGTTGTCGACCTTTCGGACCACCATTACCGAACTCAGCAGCAAAACCAACCCGCAGTTTCCCGGCTATGCCGCCACTACTTCCGACAACAAGTATGTAACAGCGGTCGCTGGCAATACCGCGGTCAATGGCAACTATGTTGTCGCTGTGCAGAATCTTGCGACTTCCTCGAAAGTCACCAGTGCTGCCTTCGCTGGCGGTACTACAAGTGCTATTCCGACTGGTACCCTGAAAATCAGTCAAAATGGCACTAACTACAACCTCGATGTAAAAGCCGGCGCTACCCTGCAGTCGGTGCGTGACTCGATCAACGCCGACGCATCGCTCAAAAGCGCGGGTATCAGCGCGAACATCGTGACCGACTCCTTTGGATCGCGTCTGGTGGTGGGCTCGACTACTACCGGTGCGGGCTCCGATATTTCCCTTAGCGGTATTGCTGGCCTGGAAATCGACGGCAGTACTGTCGTTGGTGCTCCCGGTTCGCCGATGACTGCGACCTCTGCCGGTTCCATTGGTGCCCTGGCAGTGGATGCCAAGTTCACCGTCGACGGCATGGCGCTGACCAGCAAGAGCAACTCGGTGGACAAGGCGGTTTCCGGGATGACCTTCAACCTGGTCGCTCCAGGTACCTCGACCATTACCGTCGCGGCCAACACCGATGGCTTGAAGGCTTCGATCCAGAAGTTCGTCGATGCTTACAACGCAGTGGCCAACAGTGTTACCGCGCTGACCAAGCCGTCCCTGGATGACGACGGCAAGCCGACCATCCCGGCCCAGTTGACTGGCGACTCGTTGCCACGCTCGATCCTGGCGGCCATTCGTGCGCCGCTGTCGGAAGTCGGGTCCGGCGACAAGCTGACCGTTCTGGCGCAGTTGGGGATTACCACCAACCAGAAGACCGGTGCCCTGGACTTCGACTCCACCAAGTTCACTGCGGCGATGAACGACAAAAAGCTCGGTGGCGAGGTGCAGACCCTGTTCACTGGTGAAAACGGCCTGCTGGACCGCATGGACAAGGCCATCGCGCCTTTTGCCCAGACTGGCGGCGTTCTCGATCAGCGCACCACTGCGCTGAACAAGACCAAGACCAAGCTGGCTTCGGATCAGGCTGCCCTGGACCGCCGTATCGAGACCCTGACGGCAGTACTGACCAAGAAGTACAACGACATGGACACCCTGGTGGGCAAGTTGAAAGCCACCGCCAGCAACATCACCTCGATGTTCGAGGCGTTGACCGCGCAACAGAAAGGCTGATTGATACAAGGCGACAAAAGCCCGGCAACGTTCATGACGTCCCGGGCTTTTGGCTTTTGATCTAAAGTTTTTTGACGCCAGGTCGATACGCTGGTTATACGAACCCTTGAGTTTTGATGAGGTAGAACATGAATCCGATGTTAGCCCTTCGGCAATACCAGAAGATTGGTGCCCAGGCGCAGACTTCCGAAGCCAGCCCCCATCGTCTGGTGCAGATGCTGATGGAAGGCGGCCTGGATCGTATCGCCCAGGCCAAGGGGGCGATGGAGCGCAAGGATATTCCCAACAAAGGTATATTCATCAGCAAGGCCATCGGCATTATCGGCGGCTTGCGTGAAGGGCTCGATCTGGAAAAGTCACCTGACACCCTGGGTGATCTAGACAGCTTGTACACCTACATGATGACGCGCCTCACCGAGGCGAACATCAAGACCGATCCAAAGATTCTCGACGAGGTCGCCGATCTGCTGCGCACCGTCAAGGAAGGCTGGGACGCCATCGCTGCGCCGGGTCCGCAGTTCTAAGGAGATCACCATGAGTCTTGTATTGCAGCGCATCGAAGAAACCCGTGAAGCACTGGTCGCCGCCCTGGCCGAGCGTAACTGGGAAGCGATCGGTCAGTTGGATCTGGCCTGCCGTTCCTGCATGGAAGACATCTTGAGTGAAACTCCGGAAGATGAAGCCGCGTTGCGCGAGAATCTGCAGGAGCTGCTTGGGGTTTATCGGCAGCTTCTGGAAGTGACGACAGGGGAGCGTCAGGCGATAGTCGACGAGATGTCGCAGATCCATCAAGCACAGAACGCAGCAAAGGTTTACCATCTGTTCGGTTAATTAACCCCTAAGTTAATCCGAATCCAGTGCGCCATAAATTTGACTGTGCACGCTTTTTTGACTTAACTAGTGGCTGTTTTCAGATTTCAGACGTCTACCAGGCTCAAAATGCCTACAAGCGTCTAGCTTGCCCTGATTCCGGGCATTGAGTTGACTAGGGAAGTTGCTATTGCATGTGGCGTGAAACCAAAATTCTGCTGATTGATGACGATAGCGTCCGCCGCCGCGACCTGGCGGTGATTTTAAATTTTCTTGGCGAAGAAAATTTACCCTGCGGTAGCCATGACTGGCAGCAGGCTGTCGGCTCATTGTCATCAAGTCGTGAAGTAATCTGTGTCCTCATCGGGACTGTAAATGCTCCTGGTGCACTTTTGGGCCTGTTAAAGACACTCTCAACCTGGGATGAGTTCCTTCCAGTTTTGTTAATGGGCGATAATTCTTCCATTGACTTGCCGGAAGACCAGCGTCGTCGAGTGCTTTCCACCCTGGAAATGCCACCCAGCTACAGCAAGTTGCTCGATTCTCTGCACCGTGCCCAGGTCTATCGTGAGATGTACGATCAGGCCCGCGAGCGCGGTCGCCATCGCGAGCCCAACCTCTTTCGCAGTCTGGTCGGCACCAGCCGGGCGATCCAGCATGTGCGGCAGATGATGCAGCAAGTGGCCGATACCGACGCCAGCGTGCTGATCCTCGGCGAGTCCGGGACTGGCAAGGAAGTGGTTGCGCGTAACCTGCACTATCACTCCAAGCGTCGCGAAGCGCCGTTCGTGCCCGTCAACTGTGGCGCGATTCCGGCCGAGTTGCTTGAGAGCGAACTGTTTGGCCATGAGAAGGGCGCCTTCACCGGAGCTATCACCAGCCGTGCCGGGCGTTTCGAGCTGGCCAACGGCGGCACCCTGTTCCTCGACGAAATCGGTGACATGCCGCTGCCGATGCAGGTCAAGCTGTTGCGCGTGTTGCAGGAGCGTACCTTCGAGCGCGTGGGTAGCAACAAGACCCAGAGCGTCGACGTGCGGATCATCGCGGCGACTCACAAGAATCTCGAGAGCATGATCGAGGTCGGCAGTTTCCGCGAAGATCTGTACTACCGCCTGAACGTGTTCCCGATCGAGATGGCGCCGCTGCGTGAGCGCGTGGAGGACATTCCGCTGCTGATGAACGAGCTGATCTCGCGCATGGAGCACGAGAAGCGTGGTTCGATTCGCTTCAACTCCGCGGCGATCATGTCGCTCTGTCGCCACGGCTGGCCGGGCAACGTCCGCGAGCTGGCCAACCTGGTGGAGCGCATGGCGATCATGCACCCCTACGGCGTTATCGGCGTGGTCGAGTTGCCGAAGAAGTTCCGCTATGTCGACGACGAAGACGAGCAACTGGTGGACAGCCTGCGCAGCGACCTGGAAGAGCGGGTGGCGATCAATGGCCACACGCCGGACTTCGCCGCCACCGCCATGCTGCCGCCGGAAGGCCTGGACCTGAAGGACTACCTCGGTGGTCTGGAGCAGGGCCTGATCCAGCAGGCGCTCGACGATGCCAACGGCATTGTCGCGCGGGCCGCGGAGCGCCTGCGTATCCGCCGCACCACGCTGGTGGAAAAAATGCGCAAGTACGGCATGAGCCGTCGCGAGGGTGATGAACAGGCGGATGATTGACGCCTGTTTTTTAACCTGTTGAAAACCGGGCGGTTTTTTTTCGGCACGGGTATTGCTAAGTCTCTCTCAACGTTCCGTTTAACTGACGGTCAGCCACGCGAGAGAGCACGATGCCCCAAGCCGCCCAGATGTCTCCTGTTCCTGAAACCCAGGGGCAATCGTCGTCCGTAGAGCAGGCAAGCCGGCTTGGCCTTGAGCAGGCGTTCGCCTTGTTCAACCAGATGTCGAGCCAGCTTACCGACTCCTACAGCATGCTTGAGGCTAGGGTGACCGAGCTCAAGGGCGAGCTGGCCGTGGTCAGCGCCCAGCGCATGCAGGAGCTGGCGGAAAAAGAGCGTCTGGCCAACCGTCTGCAAAACCTCCTCGATCTGCTGCCTGGCGGCGTCATCGTCATCGATGCCCAGGGCATTGTCCGTGAAGCCAATCCTGCTGCCTGCGACCTGCTGGGCCTGCCTCTCGAGGGCGAGCTATGGCGGCATGTGATCGCCCGCTGCTTCGCGCCACGAGAAGACGACGGCCATGAAATTTCCCTGAAGGACGGGCGGCGATTGTCGATCGCCACTCGTTCTCTGGATGCTGAGCCAGGCCAGCTGGTGCTGCTCAATGACCTGACTGAAACCCGTCACCTGCAAGATCAGCTGGCCCGTCATGAGCGCCTGTCGTCCCTTGGGCGCATGGTGGCGTCCCTGGCGCATCAGATTCGTACGCCATTGTCCGCCGCGCTGTTGTACGCCAGTCACTTGACCGAGCAAGAACTGCCCGTCGCCACCCAGCAGCGCTTTGCCGGGCGGCTGAAGGAGCGGTTGCATGAGCTGGAGCATCAGGTCCGCGACATGCTGGTGTTCGCCCGGGGCGAACTGCCGCTGACCGATCGCGTGACGCCCAAGGCGCTGCTGCAATCGCTGCAGGCAGCGGCCCTGACCCATGTGCAGGACGTGCCCGTGCGCTGGCAGTGCGACAGCCATGCCGGCGAGTTGCTGTGCAACCGCGACACGCTGGTGGGGGCGGTGCTCAACCTGATCGAGAACGCGATCCAGGCGAGTGCCGGCCAGGTGCGCCTGAAAGTCCATCTTTATACCCGTGGCAGCAGCCTACGGCTGTGCGTCAGCGATAGCGGCAGTGGTATCGACGCTGCTGTGCTGGAGCGCCTGGGTGAACCGTTTTTCACCACCAAGACCACGGGAACCGGCCTGGGCCTGACAGTCGTCAAGGCGGTGGCGCGTGCCCATCAGGGAGAATTGCTGCTGCGCTCGCGTCCTGGGCGCGGCACATGTGCGCTGGTGGTTCTGCCACTGTTCTGCGGCGCTCAAGGAGTGGAGTGAAGGTAATGGCAATCAAGGTTCTACTGGTTGAAGACGATCGCGCCTTGCGCGAGGCCCTGGCGGATACGCTGCTGTTGGCCGGTCATGACTACAAGGCGGTCGGCAGCGCGGAAGAAGCGCTGGAGGCGGCGTCTGGCGAGTCGTTCAGCCTGGTGGTCAGCGACGTCAACATGCCGGGCATGGATGGCCATCAGTTGCTGGGCCTGCTGCGTGCGCGCCAACCGCAATTGCCAGTCTTGCTGATGACCGCCCATGGCGCGGTCGAGCGGGCGGTTGAGGCTATGCGTCAAGGCGCCGCCGACTATCTGGTCAAGCCCTTCGAGCCCAGGGCCCTGCTGGATCTGGTGGCGCGACATGCCCTGGGTTGCCTGGGGGCGGCCGAGGGTGAAGGGCCGGTGGCATTCGAGCCGGCCAGTGCGCAGTTGCTCGAGCTGGCAGCGCGGGTCGCTCGCAGTGATTCCACGGTACTGATCTCGGGCGAGTCCGGCACCGGCAAAGAGGTGCTGGCGCGCTACATCCACCAGCAGTCCCATCGCTCCAGCCAGCCCTTTATCGCCATCAACTGCGCAGCGATTCCGGACAACATGCTCGAGGCCACACTGTTCGGTCACGAGAAGGGTGCCTTTACCGGCGCCATCGCCGCTCAGCCTGGCAAGTTCGAACAGGCCGATGGCGGCACCCTGCTGCTGGACGAGATCTCCGAAATGCCCCTGGCTTTGCAGGCCAAGCTGCTGCGGGTGCTGCAGGAGCGCGAAGTCGAGCGGGTCGGGGCGCGCAAGCCCATTGCCCTGGATATCCGGGTGGTGGCGACCACCAACCGCGACCTGGCCGGCGAAGTGGCGGCGGGGCGGTTCCGGGAGGATCTTTACTATCGGCTGTCGGTATTCCCGCTGGCCTGGCGTCCGCTGCGCGAGCGCACCGCCGATATCCTGCCGCTGGCCGAGCGTCTGTTGGCCAAGCACGTCAATAAAATGAAACACGCGGCCGCCCGATTATCCGCCGAAGCGCAGGCATGCCTGCTCGGTTATCCGTGGCCGGGCAATGTGCGTGAACTGGATAACGCCATCCAGCGTGCGCTGATTTTGCAGCAGGGCGGCCTGATCCAGCCGGAAGATTTCTGCCTCGGCGGACCGCTGGCCTGTGCGCCCTTGCCGGCCGTGGCCCCAGCCGTGGTAGCGGCGGCGCGCAGTGCGCCGGTGGAGGCCGAAGTGCCGCCCGCCGAGTCGGCGGGGGCCTTGGGCGACGATCTGCGGCGTCGGGAATTCCAGATGATCATCGACACCTTGCGGGCCGAGCGCGGCCGGCGCAAGGAAGCGGCCGAGCGCCTGGGTATCAGCCCGCGAACCTTGCGCTACAAGTTGGCGCAAATGCGCGATGCCGGAATGGATGTCGAGGCGTATCTGTTTGCAACATGAGTCGTTTAAGGCTGAAGCCGTGCAGGCTTTTGTTCGGTGTCTCCGCGGAGCTGGCACCCTTGTTGCTAACACCTCACTAACCGCTGCGTGAGTGTCAAAAAATTGCGGGTCGTCGGAGAGAGTAGACCATGAGCCAAGGTATTGAATTTAATCGGTTGATGTTGGACATGCGGGCCATGCAAATGGACGCCATGGCCCAGCCAAAATCGGCCGCGGTGCCGCAGGTGAGCGGCAGCAGTTTTTCCGACATGCTTGGGCAGGCGGTGAACAAGGTCAACGACACTCAGCAGGCGTCCAGCCAGCTGGCCAGCGCCTTCGAGATCGGCAAGAGCGGTGTCGACCTGACTGACGTGATGATCTCCTCGCAGAAGGCCAGTGTGTCCTTCCAGGCGTTGACCCAGGTGCGCAACAAGCTGGTTCAGGCGTACCAAGACATCATGCAGATGCCGGTTTAAGGACGAGATTGAGTCATGGCAGAAGCAGTCGCCGATAACGTACCGGCCAAGGCCACTCCGACAGAAGGCAAGCCGCCGCTGTTCGGGTTGTCTTTTCTGGAAAACCTCTCCGAGATGACCATGTTGCGTCAGGTTGGCCTCATGGTCGGTCTGGCTGCCAGTGTGGCGATTGGTTTTGCCGTGGTGTTGTGGTCCCAGCAACCCGATTACCGTCCGTTGTACGGCAGCCTTGCCGGCATGGACGCCAAGCAGGTCATGGACACCCTGGCCTCCGCCGACATTCCCTATACCGTCGAGCCCAATTCCGGCGCCTTGCTGGTCAAGGCCGACGACCTGCCGCGTGCGCGCCTCAAGCTGGCCGCTGCCGGCGTGGCCCCGGGCGACGGCAATATCGGTTTCGAGATTCTCGATAAAGAGCAGGGCCTGGGCACCAGCCAGTTCATGGAAGCGACCCGTTACCGTCGCGGCCTGGAAGGCGAACTGGCGCGGACCATTTCCAGCCTGAACAACGTCAAGGGCGCACGCGTGCACCTGGCGATCCCGAAAAGCTCGGTGTTCGTGCGCGACGAGCGCAAGCCCAGCGCTTCGGTACTGGTCGAGCTGTATTCCGGTCGTTCGCTGGAGCCGGGCCAGGTGGTGGCCATCGTCAATCTGGTGGCGACCAGCGTTCCCGAACTGAGCAAGTCGCAGATCACCGTGGTCGACCAGAAGGGCAACCTGCTCTCCGACCAGGCGGAAAACTCCGAACTGACCATGGCCGGCAAGCAATTCGACTACAGCCGCCGCATGGAAAGCATGCTGACCCAGCGGGTGCACAACATCCTGCAACCGATTCTGGGCAACGACCGCTACAAGGCTGAAGTGTCCGCCGATGTGGACTTCAGCGCCGTCGAGTCGACTTCCGAACAATTCAACCCGGACCAGCCGGCCTTGCGCAGCGAGCAGTCGGTCAACGAACAACGCTCCAGCAGCCTGGGCCCGCAAGGCGTTCCTGGCGCCCTGAGCAACCAGCCGCCGTCGCCGGCCAGCGCGCCTCAGACTACCGGTGGCTCTACCGCTGCCGCTGGCATGGTGCAGCCAGGCCAGCCGCTGCTGGACGCCAACGGCCAGCAGATCATGGACCCGGCCACCGGCCAGCCGATGCTGGCGCCGTACCCCAACGACAAGCGTCAACAATCCACCAAGAACTTCGAGCTGGATCGCTCCATCAGCCACACCAAGCAACAGCAGGGTCGTCTGAACCGGCTGTCGGTGGCGGTGGTGGTGGACGATCAGGTCAAGGTCAATGCGGCCAACGGCGAAACCACCCGCGCACCCTGGAGCGCCGACGAATTGGCGCGCTTTACCCGCCTGGTGCAGGACGCCGTGGGTTTCGACGCCAGCCGTGGCGACAGCGTCAGTGTGATCAACGTGCCGTTCTCCGCCGATCGCGGTGAAGTGATCGCCGACATTCCGTTCTACTCGCAGCCCTGGTTCTGGGACATCGTGAAGCAGGTCCTGGGCGTGCTGTTTATCCTGGTCCTGGTGTTCGGCGTGCTGCGCCCGGTGCTCAACAACATCACCGGTGGCGGCAAGGGCAAGCAACTGGCGGGTCTCGGCAGCGATGTCGAACTCGGCGGCATGGGCGGCCTGGATGGCGAACTGGCCAACGATCGCGTCAGCCTCGGCGGCCCGCAAAGCATCCTGCTGCCGAGCCCGAGCGAAGGCTATGACGCACAGTTGAACGCAATCAAGAGTCTGGTGGCAGAAGATCCGGGTCGCGTGGCCCAGGTCGTGAAAGAGTGGATTAACGCAGATGAGTGATAACCGAGCCGCTACCGCCAAACTGACCCGGGTCGACAAGGCCGCGATTCTGCTGCTGTCCCTGGGCTCCACCGATGCCGCGCAGGTGCTGCGCCACATGGGCCCCAAAGAGGTCCAGCGAGTGGGCGTGGCCATGGCGCAGATGGGCAACGTGCATCGCGAGCAGGTCGAGCAGGTGATGAGCGAGTTCGTCGACATCGTCGGCGACCAGACCAGCCTGGGCGTGGGCTCCGACGACTATGTGCGCAAGATGCTCACCCAGGCCCTGGGCGAGGACAAGGCCAACGGCCTGATCGACCGCATCCTGCTGGGCGGCAACACCAGCGGCCTGGACAGCTTGAAATGGATGGAGCCGCGCGCTGTGGCGGACGTGATCCGTTACGAGCACCCACAGATCCAGGCGATCGTGGTGGCGTACCTCGATCCGGACCAGGCGGGCGAAGTGCTCGGCAACTTCGACCACAAGGCGCGCCTGGACATCATTCTGCGGGTTTCCTCGCTCAATACCGTACAGCCGGCCGCCCTGAAAGAACTCAACCAGATTCTCGAGAAGCAGTTCGCCGGCAACTCCAACGCCTCGCGTACCACCTTGGGCGGTATCAAGCGTGCTGCCGACATCATGAACTTCCTCGACAGCTCGATCGAAGGCCAGTTGATGGACTCGATCCGCGAAGTCGACGAAGACCTGTCCGGTCAGATCGAAGACCTCATGTTCGTGTTCAACAACCTTGCCGATGTCGACGACCGCGGCATCCAGGCGTTGCTGCGCGAAGTGTCTTCCGACGTGCTGGTCCTGGCCCTCA
Source organism: Pseudomonas sp. RW409 (assembly GCF_003184125.1). Lineage (NCBI taxonomy): Bacteria > Pseudomonadati > Pseudomonadota > Gammaproteobacteria > Pseudomonadales > Pseudomonadaceae > Pseudomonas > Pseudomonas sp. RW409. The sequence continues at coordinate 905,718 of NZ_QHHP01000041.1, forward strand.
AGGGGTCGGACGAAGGCGTCAAGGAAAAGATCTTCAAGAACATGTCCAAGCGGGCTGCCGAACTGCTGCGCGACGACCTCGAGGCCAAGGGCCCGGTGCGCGTCAGCGATGTGGAAACCGCGCAGAAGGAAATCCTCACCATTGCCCGCCGTATGGCCGAAGCCGGAGAAATCGTTCTCGGCGGGAAGGGCGGCGAAGAAATGATCTAAGGTCGCTTTATGTCGTCCAGCAGTGATGAATCCCACAGCGACTTGATTCGCGCTCGGGACGTCGGTGGTTTCGATGTCTGGGCGCTGCCCAGTTTCGACCCCCATGTCCCCGAGCCCGAGCCGGAGCCGGTTGAAGAGCCGCCAGCGGAGATCGAGGAAGTGCCGCTGGAAGAAGTCCAGCCACTGACCCTCGAAGAGCTCGAGAGCATTCGCCAGGAAGCCTATAACGAAGGCTTCGCCACGGGCGAAAAGGAAGGTTTCCACAGCACCACGCTGAAGGTCCGCCAGGAAGCCGAAGTGGCCCTGAGCGCCAAGCTGGCAGCGCTGGAAACGCTGATGGGCAATTTGTTCGAGCCGATCGCCGAACAGGACACACAGATCGAAAAAGCCCTGGTCAACCTGGTGCAGCACATGACGCGCCAGGTGATCCAGCGCGAGCTGGCCATCGACTCCAGCCAGATCGAGCATGTCATGCGCGAAGCCCTCAAGCTGCTGCCGCTGGGCGTGGGCAATGTGCGCCTGTACGTCAATCCGCAGGACTTCGCCCAGGTCAAAAGCCTGCGCGAGCGCCATGAGGAAAGCTGGCGCATTGTCGAGGACGAAGCCCTGTTGCCGGGCGGTTGCCGGGTCGAGACCGAGCACAGCCGTATCGACGCGACCATGGAAACGCGGATCGCCAAGATCATGGACAAGCTGTCCGACCAGCTTCACGAACAGGCTTTGCATCCCGCCGAACCGGACCTGAGCGTCGAGCTGGGGGCCGCCACGGGCAAGCCCGCCGCGGATGTCGACCCTGTCGACCTCGCGCAGGACCCCACCGATGCGCCTTGACCGCACCAGCTTCGGCAAGCGCCTGAGCAGCTACGCCGACGCCACCGAACTGCCGAACCAGCCCATTCTCGAAGGTCGCCTGCTGCGCATGGTCGGCCTGACCCTGGAGGCCGAAGGCCTGCGGGCGGCCATGGGCACGCGCTGCATGGTGATCAACGACGACAGCTATCACCCGGTGCAGGTCGAGGCTGAGGTGATGGGTTTCTCCGGCAGCAAGGTATTCCTGATGCCGGTCGGCAGTGTCACTGGCATCGCGCCGGGCGCTCGGGTCGTGCCGCTGGCCCATACCGGCCGCCTGCCGATGGGCATGAGCATGCTCGGCCGGGTTCTCGACGGCGCCGGCCGTGCGTTGGACGGCAAGGGTGGAATGAAGGCCGAGGACTGGGTGCCGATGGACGGTCCGACCATCAACCCGCTCAAGCGCGACCCCATCAGCCGGCCGCTGGACGTGGGCATTCGCTGCATCAACGGATTATTGACGGTGGGTCGCGGTCAGCGTCTTGGCCTGTTCGCCGGTACCGGCGTGGGCAAGAGTGTGCTGCTGGGCATGATGACCCGCTTCACCGAGGCCGACATCATCGTGGTCGGGCTGATCGGTGAGCGGGGCCGTGAAGTTAAAGAATTCATCGAGCACATCCTCGGTGAGGAGGGGCTCAAGCGCTCCGTGGTGGTGGCGTCGCCGGCGGACGATGCGCCGCTGATGCGTCTGCGTGCGGCCATGTACTGCACGCGTATCGCCGAATATTTTCGCGACAAGGGCAAGAACGTCCTGTTGCTGATGGATTCCCTGACCCGTTTCGCCCAGGCCCAGCGGGAAATCGCCCTGGCCATCGGCGAGCCGCCCGCGACCAAGGGTTATCCGCCGTCGGTATTCGCCAAGCTGCCGAAACTGGTGGAGCGCGCGGGCAACGCCGAGGCCGGTGGCGGCTCGATCACCGCGTTCTACACCGTGCTGTCCGAAGGCGACGACCAGCAGGACCCGATCGCCGACTCGGCCCGTGGCGTGCTCGACGGGCACATCGTGCTGTCACGGCGCCTGGCGGAAGAGGGGCATTACCCGGCCATCGATATCGAGGCGTCCATCAGCCGGGTCATGCCGGCGGTGGTGACCCCGGAGCACATGACCCGCGCCCAGTATTTCAAGCAGCTGTGGTCGCGTTACCAGCAGGCGCGCGACCTGATCAGCGTCGGCGCCTATGTACCGGGCGGCGATCGCGAAACCGACACCGCCATCTCGCTGCAGCCGTCGATGGTCACCTACCTGCGCCAGGGGCTCAACGACAGCATCAGCCTGGGTGAAAGCGAAGCCCATCTGGAGATGGTTTTCGCTCCGGCGCCGGGCGGCTGATCCACCATGGCCAACAGCCGTGCCGCGCGTCTGGCGCCCGTGGTCGAAATGGCCGAAAGCGCCGAGCGCACCGCCGCCCAGCGCCTGGGGCATTTCCAGGGTCAGGTGCGCCTGGCGGAAAGCAAGCTGGGGGACCTGGAGCGCTTTCGTGCCGAATACCAGCAGCAGTGGATCGAGCGGGGCAGCGGCGGGGTTTCCGGCCAATGGCTGATGAACTACCAGCACTTCCTCAATCAGCTGGAAACCGCCGTGGGGCAGCAGCGGCAAAGCCTGGCCTGGCACCAGAACAACCTCAATCGCGCCCGGGAAACCTGGCAGCAGGCCTATGCCCGGGTCGAAGGCTTGCGCAAGCTGGTGCAGCGCTACATCGATGAAGCCCGCCAACTGGAAGACAAGCGCGAGCAGAAGCTGCTCGACGAGCTGTCCCAGCGCCTGCCGCGCCAGGATCCGTACTGAGCGCCATTCCGTTCGTCGCCGCCAGGTGCTCGTCAGCGACGCTTCGGCGGTTCGGGTTGCCCATGCTTGTACGGGGTGCTAAACCTTGTACAGATTGCCAATCACAAGGAAGCGGTATCATGTCAGTCGTTACTGAAGTATCACCGGACGGGCAAAAACTGACGATTTCGATCAAGGGACGTTTCGATTTTGGCCGACATCAAGAGTTTCGCGAGTCCTACGAGCGCCTCAACAAAAAGCCCGAATCCATAGTGGTGGACCTGAAAGACGCCACCTACCTCGACAGTTCTGCCCTGGGCATGCTGCTGTTGCTGCGCGATCACGCCGGCGGCGACGATTCCGACGTGCGAGTGATCAACAGCAACTCGGACGTGCGTAAGATTCTCGCCATTTCCAATTTCGACAAACTGTTCGACATCAGTTGATCGACATGCAGTCGATCGAGGCACCCCTGTGCGTGCTGATCGCCGAAGACGGCACGAGCGATCGCATGTTGCTGTCGAGCATCGTCCGGCGCCAGGGGCACGAGGTGCTGACGGCGAGTAACGGCGCCGAGGCGGTGGAACTATTCGTCCAGCAGCGCCCGCACCTGGTGCTGATGGACGCGATGATGCCGGTGATGGACGGTTTCGAGGCGGCCCGGCAGATCAAGCGCCTGGCTGGCGAAGCGCTGGTGCCGATCATTTTCCTGACCTCGCTCACCCAGAGCGAGGCGCTGGCGCGCTGCCTCGAAGCCGGCGGCGACGATTTTCTGGCAAAACCCTACAGTCCGGTGATCCTGGCGGCCAAGATCAAGGCCATGGATCGCTTGCGGCGCCTGCAGGAAACCGTGCTGCAGCAGCGCGACCAGATCACCCAGCACCATGACTACCTGCTCAACGAACAGCGGGTGGCCAAGGCGGTGTTCGACAAGGTGGCGCATTCCGGCTGCCTGAGCGCGCCGAATATCCGCTACCTGCAATCGCCGTACGCGCTGTTCAACGGTGACTTGCTGCTGGCTGCCTTTACCCCGACGGGCGACATGCATGTGCTGTTGGGGGATTTCACTGGCCACGGCTTGCCGGCGGCCGTGGGCGCGATGCCCCTGGCCGAGGTGTTTTACGGCATGACGGCCAAGGGTTACGGGCTGCCGGAAACCCTGCGCGAGATGAATGCCAAGCTCAAGCGCATCCTGCCGGTGGGCATGTTCTGTTGTGCGACGCTGCTGTGCCTGAGTTTCCAGCGGCGGGCAGTGGAGGTGTGGAACGGCGGCATGCCGGATGGCTACCTGCATCGCCTGGCAAGCGGGGAGCGGGTGCCGCTGGTGGCCCATCATCTGCCGTTGGGGGTGCTGGGCGCCGAGGCATTCGACGACCGCACCGAAGTCTTTCCCATGGCCCTGGGCGACAGGGTGTTCCTGTTGTCCGATGGGGTGATCGACACCTGCGACGCCAACGAACAATTGTTTGGTGTCGAGCGCCTGCAGCAGGTGTTTGCCGCCAACCGCGAGCCGGACCTGCTGTTCGAGGAGATCCAGCGGGCCCTGAGCGAGTTTGGCGGCGATGCGCGGGACGATGTGAGCATGGTCGAGGTCAGCCTGCTCGAGGCCCGGCAGCTGACGCCGCCGGCGCTGGTGTATTCCGACAGCGGTCAGTCCTGCCCGCTGGACTGGTCGGTGAGTTTCGAGTATCGCGCCGCCACCCTCAAGCGCTTCAATCCTCTGCCTTACCTGCTGCAACTGTTGCTGGAGGTGCATGGCCTGCGGGCGCAGAGCGGGGCGCTCTACAGTGTGCTGGCCGAGTTGTATTCCAACGCCCTGGAGCATGGCGTATTGCGCCTGGATTCAAGCCTCAAGCGCGATGCCCAGGGCTTTTCCCGCTATTACCAGGAGCGCGCGGTACGCCTGGAAGCGTTGCAGGAGGGGTTTGTGCGGGTGCACCTGCAGGTGGAGCCTCAAGGTGCTGGCGGTCGTTTGCTGATCCGGGTCGAGGACAGTGGCAGTGGTTTCGATGTCGGCCGGGTGATGGCGCGGCCCGTCGATGGCGACCGTCTGTCCGGGCGCGGCGTCAGCCTGATCCGTCAGCTCAGCCGGCGTGCCAGCTGGTCTGACGATGGTCGTAGTGCCTGCGTGGAGTTTTCCTGGGAGCCTCTGGCATAATTCGCCGATTCTTGATCAAGGAGTGAGCAAGTGGCTGAAATTCATCTGGATCACGAGGTGCTGAACGCATTGCAGGAAGTCATGGAGGATGAGTATCCGTTGTTGCTCGACACCTTCCTCTGCGACTCCGAAGAGCGTTTGCGCCAGTTGCACAAGGTCGACGACCCCCGTCAACTTGTCGCCACTGCACACAGCTTCAAGGGCAGCAGCAGCAATATGGGGGCGATTCGCCTGGCCGAGCTCTGTCATCAGTTGGAGCAGCGTGCCCAGGACTCGTCGTTGCGGGGTATCGAGCAGCTGGTGGGCGAGATCGATGGCGAATTCGCCATTGTCCGGCAGCTGTGCCAGCAGGAACGCCAGCGTTTTCACTGCTGAAAAACCGTAGCAACCCAGGCTTTTTCCCGCGAGCCAGCAAAGCTGGCTCGACCTTTGCAATCAAGTCTCTCAACTGTACCTACGATCCCAGTGCAGCGGAGACCGTTTTCATGCCCCTTACCCCGAACATGCTGCTTCAGGCCGCCTCCCAGGCCAAGACTCAAGCGGCTTCCGCCACCCCCCAGGCCAGCACCGCCGAGCCCGGGGATAAAGGCGCAAGCTTTGCCCGGGTGTTCGCCAAGGAAGCGCTCGGCAAGCCGGCAGCGGCCGCCGACGGCCCCATCAAGCCGGCTCGCGACAAGGGTGTCGAAACCGCTGCCAAGGTGGAACCGGGCAAGGGCAAGGCTGCCGCCCCCGAGCCGGCGGTTGCCGATAGCGGCAAAACCTTGCCTGCCGACAAGGCCGCCGCCAGTGACGACAAGGTTGCCGATGACCAGGCCGCGAGCAGCGATCAGTCGCTGGCCGACGGCACGCCGGTCGACCCCTCCCTCGATCCGGCGCTGATGCAGGCGGCCCAGCCGGTGCCATTGCCGGCGCCTGAGCCGGAAGTGGCGGCAACGCCGGTCCCGGCACAGCCGCCAGTGCAGCCGCAGACGCCGCCGGTTGTACCGGTGGTGGCCAGTAGCGTGGCGCCGGTGCCGGTCGATCCGGAATTCGACCCTGAAGCCGACCCGCTGGACGCGCTGCCGGTAGTACGCCTGGCGATGGAGCAGAGCGGCCATGTCTCGGCTTCCAGTCAGGCGCAGAACAAGGCGGCGCCGACCGTGATTGCCGATGACGGGCCGACTTCGGCCCAGACCTTCGCCAGCGGTATGGCCAACATGCTGGACCTGCAGGTGGACAAGGACAGCACCGAACAGGGCGGCGAAAAGGCCTTCAGTGGTCTGCTCGATGACGGTCTCAAGGACCTCAAGAGCGCTGCCAGCGACACCCGCGTCGACGATTTCGCCAACCGCCTGGCGGCCCTGACCCAGGCGGCCACGCCCAAGACCGCCAACGCCGTCCCGGTGAACCAGCCGCTGGCCATGCATCAGGGCGGCTGGACCGAAGAAGTGGTCAACCGGGTCATGTACCTGTCCAGCGTCAATCTGAAGTCGGCCGAGATCCAGTTGCAGCCGGCCGAGCTGGGGCGTCTGGATATCCGCGTGAACATGGTGCCGGACCAGCAGACCCAGGTGACCTTCATGAGTGCCCATGTCGGCGTGCGCGAAGCCCTCGAAGGGCAGATGCATCGCCTGCGCGACATGTTCCACCAGCAAGGCATGGGGCAGGTGGACGTCAACGTCTCCGACCAGTCGCGCAACTGGCAGGGTGGCCAGGAGCAGGCCCAGCAGGGGCAGCATCGCAGCAATGGCGCCAGTGCCAGTGGCGGGCGCCTGGATGGCGTGGATGAAGAGTTGCCGCCGAGCGCCGCCGAAGTCGCCGCCAGCACCAGCACGGTCATTGGCACCAGCGCCGTCGACTATTACGCCTGACCCGCTTCAGGCGTCATTGAACAGAAGATCGCCAGTCGCGTGGTACCGCGGCTGGCGATCTTTTGCTTTGCGCTGCCCTATCCCTTCGGTTCAGACAAATCTGGCATAACACTTGCTCTTGCCTTGCCGTGCGACTGTGAAAACCCGATTAGTGACGGATTATTGGCATGGCGAAGAGCGAAGCAGCAGAGAAAAACCCCGCCGGGAAAGGCAAACTCAAGCTTATCCTCTTGATTGTTCTGGCCTTGTTGCTGGCGATCGGTTTGTCCGTCGGGGCTACCTGGTACTTCATGCACAGCAGTGCCCAGAGCAAGCCTGCCGAGACGGCCGAGGCGACCAGCAGCGTCAAGCCGGCGGCCATCTACGAGCCCATGGCGCCGGCCTTCGTGGCCAATTACACGCAGAACGGCCGCCAGCGCTACATGCAGGTGAGCATCACGATGCTGGCGCGCAACCAGGCCGATCTGGACGCGCTGAAAGTGCATATGCCGGTGATCCGCAACAACCTGGTCATGCTGTTCTCCGGCCAGAGCTTCGACACCCTGGCGACTCCGGTCGGCCAGGAAATGCTGCGCCAGAAGGCCACCGCCAGCGTGCAGGAAGTGGCCCAGAAAGAGGTCGGCAAAGTGGTGGTCGAGCAGTTGCTCTTTACTAACTTCGTACTGCAGTAGGAACACGACATGGCCGTGCAGGACCTGCTGTCCCAGGATGAGATCGACGCGCTGCTGCATGGCGTCGATGACGGTCTGGTACAGACCGAACACGCCGCCGAGCCCGGCAGCGTCAAAAGCTACGACCTGACCAGCCAGGATCGCATCGTCCGCGGACGCATGCCGACCCTGGAGATGATCAACGAGCGTTTCGCCCGCTACACCCGTATCAGCATGTTCAACATGCTGCGCCGTTCGGCGGACGTGGCGGTGGGCGGCGTACAGGTGATGAAGTTCGGCGAATACGTGCACTCGCTGTACGTGCCGACCAGCCTCAACCTGGTGAAGATCAAGCCGCTGCGCGGTACCGCGCTGTTCATCCTCGACGCCAAGCTGGTGTTCAAGCTGGTGGACAACTTCTTCGGCGGCGACGGTCGTCACGCCAAGATCGAAGGCCGTGAATTCACCCCGACCGAATTGCGCGTGGTGCGCATGGTGCTGGAGCAGGCCTTCGTCGACCTGAAGGAAGCCTGGCAGGCGATCATGGAAGTCAACTTCGAGTACATCAACTCCGAAGTGAACCCGGCCATGGCCAACATCGTCGGCCCGAGCGAAGCGATCGTGGTCTCGACCTTCCACATCGAGCTCGATGGCGGTGGCGGCGACCTGCACGTGACCATGCCGTACTCGATGATCGAGCCGGTGCGGGAAATGCTCGACGCCGGCTTCCAGTCGGACCTGGACGACCAGGACGAGCGCTGGAGCAAGGCCCTGCGCGAAGACGTGCTGGACGTGGATGTGCCCTTGAGCGCCACCGTGGCCCGCCGGCAGTTGCGCCTGCGCGACATCCTGCACATGCAGCCAGGGGATGTGATCCCGGTGGAACTGCCCGAAGACATGATCATGCGCGCCAACGGCGTACCGGCGTTCAAGGTCAAGCTCGGTTCGCACAAGGGCAACCTGGCCCTGCAAGTGATCGAGCCGATCGAGCGCCGTTGAGCGGCGTTGTTATGAATTCGCTTTGTTAATGATTTTTTGCCCGCCGAGGACAACATGGCTGACGAACACGAAATGACTTCCGCAGAAGACCAGGCCCTGGCTGATGAGTGGGCGGCCGCCCTGCAGGAAACCGGCGATGCCGGGCAAGACGATATCGATGCCTTGCTGGCGGCCGACGCGGCCAGCGCGCCGGCGTCCAATCGCCTGCCGATGGAAGAGTTCGGCAGTGTGCCGAAGAACAACGAGCCGGTGACCCTCGATGGGCCGAACCTGGACGTGATCCTGGACATCCCGGTGTCGATCTCCATGGAGGTCGGCAGCACCGACATCAACATCCGCAACCTGCTGCAGCTCAACCAAGGGTCGGTGATCGAGCTCGATCGCCTGGCCGGCGAGCCGCTGGACGTGCTGGTCAACGGCACGCTGATCGCCCATGGCGAAGTGGTGGTGGTCAACGAGAAGTTCGGCATCCGCCTGACCGACGTGATCAGCCCGAGCGAACGCATCAAGAAGCTGCGCTAAGTGAGAAAGGCACTCGCGCTGTTCCTGGTCTGGCCGCTCTGGGCGCTGGCCGCCGAGCCGACGGCCGGTACCGCCGCGCCAGTGGTTGGCAGCAGCGGCGTGGCCGGGCAGCTGACCCAGCTGGTGCTGGGCCTGTTGCTGGTGGTGGGGCTGATCTTCTTCCTCGCCTGGCTGTTGCGCCGGGTGCAGCAGGCCGGACCGGCCGGCAAGGGGCAGGTCATCGAGCTGGTCGGCTCGCGGGCGCTTGGCCCGCGGGACCGGCTGGTGCTGGTGCAGGTCGGCAACGAACAGATTCTGCTCGGCCTGACGCCGGGCACCATCACGGCGTTGCATGTGCTCAAGGAGCCGGTGCAGGTGCCGAGCACCGAGCAGGCGACTCCGGAGTTTGCCCAGCGCCTGATGGAGCTGCTGGGCAAGGATCAGAAGGATAAGAAGTAATGCCGTTGCGCCTCCTCTTGACGTTGGCCCTGATGCTGGCGGCGCCGCTGGCGCTGGCGGCCGACCCGTTGTCGATCCCGGCGATCACCCTCGGCACCAATGCCGACGGCCAGCAGGAATACTCGGTCAGCCTGCAGATCCTGCTGATCATGACCGCGCTGAGCTTCATTCCGGCGTTCGTCATGCTGATGACCAGCTTCACCCGGATCATCATCGTGTTCTCGATCCTGCGCCAGGCCCTGGGCCTGCAGCAGACGCCGTCGAACCAGATCCTCACCGGCATGGCGCTGTTCCTGACGATGTTCATCATGGCCCCGGTGTTCGACCGGGTGAACCAGGATGCCCTGCAGCCGTACCTGGCGGAGAAACTCAACGCCCAGGACGCGGTGGCCAAGGCCCAGGTGCCGATCAAGGACTTCATGCTGGCCCAGACCCGCAGCAGCGACCTGGAGCTGTTCATGCGTCTGTCCAAGCGCACCGACATCGCGACACCGGACCAGGCGCCGCTGACGATCCTGGTACCGGCCTTCGTCACCTCGGAGCTGAAGACCGCGTTCCAGATCGGCTTCATGATCTTCATTCCGTTCCTGATCATCGACCTGGTGGTCGCCAGTGTGCTGATGGCCATGGGCATGATGATGCTGTCGCCGCTGATCATTTCCCTGCCGTTCAAGATCATGCTGTTCGTGCTGGTCGATGGCTGGGCCCTGATCATCGGTACCCTGGCGGGCAGTTTCGGTGGTGTTTAGAACCTTGTTGGCGGGTGACGCGCTATGACGCCTGAAGTCGCAGTAGACCTGTTTCGCGAAGCGCTCTGGCTGACCACCATGATGGTCGCCATCCTGGTGATTCCCAGCCTGCTGGTGGGCCTGCTGGTGGCGATGTTCCAGGCCGCCACCCAGATCAACGAACAGACCCTGAGCTTCCTGCCGCGCCTGTTGGTGATGCTGGTGACGCTGATCGTCGCCGGTCCCTGGCTGGTGCAAACCTTCATGGAATACATCCTGCAGTTGTACGGCAGTATTCCGCAGTTGATCGGCTAAGCCATGTCTCTGCTGGCGCTTACCGATACGCAGATCAGCACCTGGGTCGCGAGCTTCATGCTGCCGCTGTTCCGTATCGGCGCCGTGTTGATGACCATGCCGGTCTTCGGTACGACCCTGGTGCCGACCCGTATCCGCCTGTATTTCACCCTGGCCATCACGGTCGTGCTGGTGCCGGGCCTGCCGCCCATGCCGGCGGTCAATGCGCTGGATCTCAGCGGGCTGCTGCTGATTGCCGAGCAGATCATCATCGGCGCCTTGTTCGGCTTTTCCTTGCAGTTGTTCTTCCAGGCTTTCGTGATCGCCGGGCAGATCATTTCGACGCAGATGGGCATGGGCTTCGCGTCCATGGTCGACCCTACCAACGGCGTTTCGGCGGCAGTGATCGGGCAATTCCTGACCATGCTGGTGACCTTGCTGTTCCTCGGCATGAACGGTCATCTGGTGGTCTTCGAGGTGCTGACCGAAAGCTTCACCACCTTGCCGGTGGGCAGCGCGCTGCTGGTCAACCATTTCTGGGAAATCGCCGGCAAGCTCGGCTGGGTGTTGGGCGCTGCGCTGTTGCTGGTATTGCCGGCGATCACCGCGCTGCTGGTGGTGAACATCGCCTTTGGCGTGATGACCCGCGCGGCGCCGCAGCTGAACATCTTCTCCATCGGCTTTCCGCTGACCCTGGTGCTGGGCCTGGTGATTTTCTGGGTCAGCCTGGGCGACATTCTCAACCAGTACCAACCGCTGGCCGTCGAGGCCCTGCAGTTGCTGCGCAACCTGGCGCAGGCGCGGTGAACCATGGCTGAGAGCGAGAGCGGTCAGGACAAGACAGAAGACCCCACGGAGAAACGTAAAAAGGACTCCCGGGAAAAGGGTGAGATCGCCCGCTCCAAAGAGCTCAACACCCTGGCAATCACCATGATCGGGGCCGCCGGCCTGCTGATCTACGGCGCGGGGGTGGCGCAGGACCTGCTGGAAATCATGCGCCTGAACTTCTCCCTGCCGCGCGAGGTGTTGCTCAGTCCAGGCGCCATGGGCCTGTACCTGCTGCATTCGGGCAAGATCGCGATTATCGCCGCGATGCCGATCCTGCTGCCCCTGGTGCTGGCGGCGCTCATCGGCCCTATCTCCCTGGGCGGCTGGCTGTTTTCAACCAAGAGCCTGGCGCCCAAGTTCAGTCGCATGAACCCGCTCAGCGGCATGAAGCGCATGGTGTCGCCGACCTCGCTGATCGAGCTGCTCAAGGCCTTCGCCAAGTTCGTGGTGATCCTGATCGTGGCCTTGTCGGTGCTGCGCTCGGATATCGACGACCTGCTGCGGATCGCCCACGAGCCGCTAGAGCAGGCGATCATCCACAGCGTGCAAGTGGTGGCCTGGAGTACCTTGTGGATGGCCTGCGGGCTGATCCTGATCGCCGCGGTGGACGTGCCGGTGCAGCTGTACCAGAGCTACAAGAAACTGCTGATGACCAAGCAGGAAGTGCGGGACGAGCACAAGGACCAGGAAGGGCGTCCGGAGGTCAAGCAGCGGATTCGCCAGGTCCAGCGCGAGATGTCGCAACGGCGAATGATGGCGGCGATTCCCGAGGCGGACGTGGTCATCACCAACCCGACCCACTACGCCGTGGCGCTCAAGTACGACGCCGAGAAGGGCGGGGCGCCGGTGTTGCTGGCCAAGGGCAGCGATTTCCTGGCGCTGAAGATCCGCGAGATCGCCGTGGCCAACGAAGTGCTGCTGCTGGAGTCGCCGGCACTGGCGCGTTCGATCTACTACTCCACTGAGCTGGAGCAGGAAATCCCCGCCGGGCTTTATCTGGCGGTGGCCCAGGTGCTGGCGTATGTCTATCAGATTCGCCAGCACCGGGCGGGCAAGGGCAAGCGTCCCGATCCGCTCAAGGACCTGCCGATTCCGCCGGATTTGCGGCGCGATTCCTGAGGTCGGCGTTTGGCTGTGCCGACGTTATCGCGAGCAAGCTCGCTCCTACAGAATTCACGCCCGGCCTGTAGGAGCGAGCTTGCTCGCGATGGCGCTGAAAGCGCCTTTTATGACGACTGATGGCGCAACGCCATAAATCAGTTTTCCTTCCGGGCCAAAGTTGGAAGGCTTCTTGCAATACCCGCCCTGCGCCGCCTCCAGGCGTCAAAAGTTTGCTTCAAGGGAACGGGGAATACCGGTGGATCGCTCTCAGTTAATCAGTACGGCTCGCACTAACCTGGCTGACCTCAGTCGGGGGAACCTGGGTGTGCCGCTGTTGCTGCTGGTCATGCTGGCCATGATGATGCTGCCGGTGCCGCCGTTCCTGCTGGATGTGTTCTTCACCTTCAACATCGCCCTGTCGATCGTCGTCCTGCTGGTCTGCGTGTATGCCTTGCGGCCGCTGGATTTCGCGGTATTCCCGACCATCCTGCTGGTGGCGACCCTGTTGCGCCTGGCGCTGAACGTGGCCTCCACACGGGTGGTGATGCTCCACGGCCAGGACGGTCACGCCGCCGCGGGCAAGGTGATCCAGGCCTTCGGCGAGGTGGTGATCGGCGGTAACTACGTGGTCGGTATCGTGGTGTTCGCGATCCTGATGATCATCAACTTCGTGGTGGTGACCAAGGGCGCCGGGCGGATTTCCGAGGTGAGCGCGCGTTTCACCCTCGATGCGATGCCGGGCAAGCAGATGGCTATCGACGCCGACCTCAACGCTGGCCTGATCGACCAGGCCCAGGCCAAGGCGCGCCGCCAGGAAGTGGCCCAGGAAGCCGAGTTCTACGGTTCCATGGACGGTGCCAGCAAGTTCGTCCGCGGTGACGCCATCGCCGGCCTGCTGATCCTGTTCATCAACCTGATCGGCGGCATGGCGGTCGGTATCTTCCAGCACCACATGTCCTTCGGCGATGCCGGCCGGGTCTACGCCTTGCTGACCATCGGTGACGGTTTGGTGGCGCAATTGCCATCGCTGCTGCTGTCCACCGCGGCCGCGATCATGGTGACCCGTGCTTCCGGTTCCGAAGACATGGGCAAGCAGATCAACCGGCAGATGTTCGCCTCGCCCCGGGCCCTGGCCGTCGCCGCCGGCCTGATGGCGGTGATGGGCCTGGTGCCGGGCATGCCGCACTTTTCCTTCCTGAGCATGGCGGCCCTGGCGGCCGGCGCCGCGTACCTGTTCTGGAAGCGCCAGAACGTGGTCAAGGTCAAGGCGCTGGAAGAGGTCAAGCGCCAGCAGGAACTGCTGCCTTCGCCGGCCCGCGCCATGGAAACCAAGGAGCTGGGCTGGGATGACGTGACCCAGATTGACATGATCGGCCTGGAAGTCGGCTATCGCCTGATTCCCCTGGTGGACCGCAACCAGGGTGGGCAGTTGCTGGCGCGGATCAAGGGCGTGCGCAAGAAGTTGTCCCAGGACCTCGGCTTCCTCATGCCGACCGTGCATATTCGCGACAACCTCGACCTGGCGCCCAGCGCTTACCGGCTGACGCTGATGGGGGTGATTCTGGCCGAGGCCGAGATCTATCCGGATCGCGAGCTGGCGATCAACCCGGGGCAGGTCTACGGCACGCTCAATGGCATCACCGCCAAAGATCCGGCCTTCGGCCTGGAGGCGGTGTGGATCGAGATCAGCCAGCGCGCCCAGGCGCAGTCGCTGGGCTACACCGTGGTCGACGCCAGTACCGTGGTCGCCACCCACCTCAACCAGATTCTGTACAAGCACTCCAGCGAGCTGATCGGCCACGAAGAAGTCCAGCAGCTCCTGCAACTGCTGGCCAAGGGCTCGCCGAAGCTGGCGGAGGAACTGGTGCCGGGCGTTCTGTCGTTGTCCCAGCTGCTCAAGGTGCTGCAGGCGCTGCTGGCCGAACAGGTGCCGGTGCGCGATATCCGCAGCATTGCCGAAGCCATCGCGAACAATGCCGCCAAGAGTCAAGATACTGCCGCTTTGGTGGCCGCAGTGCGTGTCGGATTGTCGCGCGCCATCGTGCAAAGCATTGTAGGGACTGAGTCCGAGCTGCCTGTGATCACCTTGGAGCCCAGGTTGGAACAGATTTTGCTCAATAGTCTGCAGAAGGCAGGACAAGGCTCGGAAGAGGGTGTTCTGTTGGAGCCAAGCATGGCTGAGAAGCTGCAGCGTTCGTTGATCGAAGCCGCGCAGCGCCAGGAAATGCAAGGTCAACCGGTGATTCTGTTGGTAGCCGGTCCGGTCCGCGCGATGCTCTCGCGGTTTGGACGCCTGGCAGTCCCGGGCTTGCACGTGTTGGCTTACCAGGAAATCCCTGACAACAAGCAAGTGACCATCGTTGCGACAGTAGGGCCCAACGGCTGAGGTAGTGGGTTATGCAAGTTAAGCGTTTTTTCGCCGCCGATATGCGTCAGGCCATGAAGCTGGTTCGTGATGAGCTGGGCGCCGACGCCGCCATCATTGGCAATCGCCGCATCGCCGGCGGTGTCGAGCTGACGGCTGCCCTGGATTACAAGCTGTCGGCGCTGGCGCCCCGGGTTCCGAACATGGAACTCGAGGACGAACTGCGCAAGACTCAGTCGCGCATCGTCACCGCCCAGGCCGAACTGAGCCTACGTGGCGATGGCGACGGCAGCACCAATCGCCAGCTGTTCGCCGGCCTGCCGCTGACCGCCGCCGAGCCACTGATCGAACCGACGTTCAACGAGCCCCATCGCCCGGCCCCGGTGGCCGCCGCGCCGGCTGTCGATCAGCGGGCACTGGACTCGATGCGTTTTGAACTCAACGGCCTGCGCGAGCTGCTGGAAGTCCAGCTCGGCTCCCTGGCCTGGAGCCAGCTGCAAGGCAGCCGGCCCGAGCAGGCCAACCTCTGGCGGCGCCTGCAGCGTATCGGTTTGTCCGGTCCGCTGGCCCGCGACCTGCTGGCGCTGATCACAGAAATCGACGAGCCCCGCCAGGCCTGGCGCATGCTCCTGGCCCACCTGGCGCGGATGATCGTGACCCCGGAAGTCGAGCCGTTGGAAGAGGGCGGTGTGATCGCCATGGTCGGCCCTGCCGGCATGGGCAAGACCACCACCCTGGCCAAGCTGGCGGCCCGTTACGTGCTCAAGTACGGCGCGCAGAACATCGCGCTGGTGAGCATGGACAGCTACCGCATCGGCGCCCAGGAGCAGCTCAAGACCCTGGGCCGGATCCTCAATGTCTCGGTGACCCATGTCGATCCGGGCCAATCCCTGGCGCAAGCCCTCGATCCGCTGCTGCGCAAACGCGTGGTGCTGATCGACACCGCCGGCCTGCAAGCCAGCGACCCGGCCCTGCGCATGCAGCTGGAAAGTCTGGCCGGACGCGGGATCCGGGCAAAAAATTATCTGGTATTGGCAACCACCAGCCAGAAACAGGTTCTAACCGCCGCGTACCACAGCTACAAGCGTTGCGGGCTGGCCGGCTGCATCCTGACTAAACTGGATGAAACCGCCAGCCTTGGTGAGGTGTTGAGCCTGGCGATCAGTCACGAACTCCCCGTTGCCTATCTGACCGATGGCCCACGGATTCCGGACGATTTGCACTTGCCACGCCGTCATCAGCTGGTCAGTCGTGCGGTGAGCGTGCAGATGCAGGAAGAACCCAGCGAAGAAGCCATGGCTGACATGTTCGCTGACCTCTACCACAACCCGACCAAGCGGGTTGGCTGAGGGAATCATGAAAAGATTGCAATGTACCTACATCGATGGTCTGCCAGGCATTGTTCCGTTAGTGAACGCGCAGCCAGTTATGTGGCCCCGTCTAAGTAAGACAAGGTAAAGAACGAACATGGGCAGCATGCATCCCGTACAGGTGATCGCGGTGACCGGCGGCAAAGGTGGCGTCGGCAAGACTAACGTGTCAGTGAACTTGTCCCTGGCCCTAGCGGAGCTCGGCCGGCGCGTCATGCTGCTGGACGCCGACCTGGGTCTGGCTAACGTCGACGTGCTATTGGGGCTGACCCCCAAACGGACCCTCGCCGACGTGATCGAAGGCCGCTGCGAGCTGCGCGATGTGCTGCTGCAGGGGCCGGGTGGAATCCGTATCGTGCCGGCGGCGTCCGGCACCCAGAGCATGGTTCATCTGAGCCCGGCGCAGCATGCCGGCCTGATCCAGGCCTTCAGCGACATTGGCGACAACCTCGATGTGCTGGTGATCGACACCGCTGCCGGCATCGGCGACTCGGTGGTCAGCTTCGTCCGCGCCGCTCAGGAAGTCCTGCTGGTGGTCTGCGACGAGCCGACCTCGATCACCGACGCCTACGCGCTGATCAAGCTGCTCAACCGCGACTACGGCATGAACCGCTTCCGCGTGCTCGCCAACATGGCGCAGAGCCCGCAGGAAGGCCGCAACCTGTTCGCCAAGTTGACCAAGGTCACGGACCGCTTCCTGGACGTGGCCCTACAATATGTCGGCGCCGTGCCTTACGACGAATGCGTGCGCAAGGCCGTGCAAAAGCAGCGTGCGGTCTATGAAGCGTTTCCGCGTTCGAAGTGCGCGCTGGCGTTCAAGGCCATTGCGCAGAAAGTCGATACCTGGCCGTTGCCGGCCAACCCACGTGGACATCTGGAATTTTTCGTCGAGCGGCTAGTGCATCAGACAGCGGGACCGGTGCTATGAGCGCCAGCGGCTACAACCTTTACAAAAAGTCGGCACGCGACAGCCAGTACGAATTGATCGAGCGTTATGCGCCCCTGGTCAAGCGTATTGCCTATCACCTGCTGGCGCGCCTGCCGGCCAGTGTCCAGGTCGAGGACCTGATCCAGGCCGGGATGATCGGCCTGCTCGAGGTGTCGACCAAGTACGACGCGAGCAAGGGCGCGAGTTTCGAGACGTACGCGGGTATCCGTATCCGTGGTGCGATGCTCGATGAGGTCCGTAAAGGTGACTGGGCGCCGCGTTCGGTACATCGCAATACCCGGATGGTGAGCGATGCCATTCGCGCAATTGAAGCTAAAACCGGTCGTGACGCTAAAGATCATGAAGTTGCGGCCGAACTTCAATTGAGTCTCGACGATTATTACGGGATTTTGAACGACACCTTGGGCAGTCGCCTGTTCAGCTTCGACGACCTGTTGCAGGACGGCGAGCATGAAGGGCTGCATGAGGATGGCGCGAGTGCTCATCTCGAGCCGTCGCGCGACCTGGAGGACGAACGTTTCCAGGCTGCGCTGGCGGACGCGATTGCCAATTTGCCGGAGCGTGAGCGACTGGTCTTGGCGCTGTACTACGACGAAGAGCTGAACCTCAAGGAAATCGGTGAGGTCCTGGGGGTCAGCGAATCGCGGGTCAGCCAGTTACACAGCCAGTGCGCGGCCCGTTTGCGGGGGCGTTTGGGAGAGTGGCGAGCGCGCTGACAGGCAGTGTGGGGGACACTGCGGACGAGACTGGCACGACGTTGCCGGCCTCGCGGTGTGTATTCCATGCAGTCGTTGAGTGCTCTGCCTGATTGATTGAATGGCGCGTTCAGGTGCTGGACGCGTTTAAGACTGCTTGGAGGTCGAATTGGACAAGAACATGAAAATCCTCATCGTTGATGACTTCTCAACGATGCGGCGGATCATAAAAAACCTGTTGCGTGACCTGGGTTTCACCAACACGGTCGAGGCTGACGATGGCACCACCGCCATTCCGGTCCTCAACAGTGGGAGCATCGACTTTCTGGTAACGGACTGGAACATGCCTGGCATGACCGGTATCGATCTGCTGCGCCATGTGCGCGCCGATGAAAAACTCAAGCACCTGCCGGTACTCATGGTGACCGCTGAAGCCAAGCGCGAACAGATCATCGAAGCTGCCCAGGCCGGCGTAAACGGCTATGTGGTCAAGCCCTTCACGGCCCAGGCGTTGAAAGAAAAGATCGAGAAGATCTTCGAACGCATCGGTTGAGATGTGGAACCATTCCGCCACGGGGGAGCTATGGAGCACAACGAATCTTCATTGGGCGATTTTGAATCGACCCTGAAAAAACACGCACTCGAACTGGTCGACAGCCTTGAAAAAGGCAAGTTCGGCGAAGCCGTGCAACTGATCCATGAGCTCAACCAGACCCGTGACCGCGGCCTGTACCAGGAAGTCGGCAAGCTCACCCGCGAGCTGCATAGCGCCATCGTCAATTTCCAGATTGACCCGCATATGCCGCAAGCCGAGGAAGTTTCACAGATCACGGATGCCACCGAGCGCCTGTCCTATGTGGTCAGGCTGACCGAGGCCGCGGCCAACCGCACCATGGATCTGGTCGAGAGCGCCACCCCGTTGGTCAATGGCCTGAGCAGCGAAGCCCAGGCCCTGAGCGCCGACTGGGGACGTTTCATGCGTCGCGAACTGGGCGCCGAAGAATTCCGCGACCTGGCCCGCCGGGTGGACGGTTTCCTGACCCGCAGCGAGCAAGAGACGCGGGCGGTATCGAGCAACCTCAACGACATTCTGCTGGCGCAGGACTACCAGGACCTGACCGGTCAGGTGATCAAGCGCGTGACCCAGTTGGTCACCGAAGTCGAGAGCAACCTGCTCAAACTGGTCCTGATGGCCAGCCAGGTCGATCGTTTTGCCGGCATCGAACATGACCGTGAATCGATCCTCGCTGAAAAAGATCCGCAAAAACATCTGGCCAAGGGTGAAGGTCCGCAGATTCATGCCGATAAACGTGAAGACGTTGTATCCGGTCAGGACGATGTCGACGATTTGCTTTCCAGCCTTGGATTTTAGGTCGTGACGACGGTTAATGACGGTCGCGCCGCCGCCCCGCAAGGCGCAAGACTAGGCACGAGGAGAGTGGTTTGGTTTTTCCAAATGAGCGACGAGTAACGACGGATTGCGCCTTGCGGGGCGCGGCCCGAAGGGTTGGAACTGTGAGCGCGCCATGCGGCGTTGCGAGACTCGGCAAGGAAACGACCCTTGCCAGCGTCTCGCGCCTTGCCTGGCACGCTCACAGTTCCAACGCGATCCGTCATTAACCGTCATCACGACCTAGTAGGAGCACCCATACATGAGCTTCGGCGCCGATGAAGAAATCCTTCAGGATTTTCTGGTTGAGGCCGGCGAGATTCTAGAGCAACTGTCCGAACAACTGGTCGAGCTGGAAAGCCGGCCGGACGATGCGGATCTGCTCAACGCAATTTTTCGCGGTTTTCACACTGTAAAAGGGGGCGCCGGCTTCCTCCAGCTCAACGAGCTGGTGGAGTGCTGCCACATCGCCGAGAACGTGTTCGACATCCTGCGCAAGGGTGAGCGTCGCGTCGACGCGGAACTGATGGACGTGGTGCTCGAAGCACTGGACGCGGTGAACGGCATGTTCGGCCAGGTGCGCGAGCGTACCGAGATCACCGCCGCCACTCCGGAACTGCTGGCGGCCCTGGCCCGCCTGGCCGAGCCTGCCGGAGCCGAGGAGGTCGCCGCGCCGGTGGCCGAGGTTGAGACAGTTGTTGAGCCGGTTGCCGAATCGGCCGAAAGCGAGTCCGGCGATATCACCGACAGCGAGTTCGAGCAGCTGCTCGATTCGCTCAATGCCGCCAAGGCCGAGGCCGAAGCACCGGCCGCTGTTGCCCCCACTGCGCCCGCGGCCGGTGGCGAAGCAGCCAGCGACGAAATTACCGACGCCGAGTTCGAATCGCTGCTCGACCAATTGCATGGCAAGGGCCAGTTCGCACCGGATGCGGTGGCACCTTCGGCCACGGCGCCTGCCGCGGAAAAATCCGCGGCCAGCGACGAAATCACCGATGACGAATTCGAAGCACTGCTGGATCAGTTGCACGGCAAAGGCAACTTTGCGGTAGAGGCGCTGGATTCCGCAGTGGCCGCGGCGGTACCGCCGGCTGCACCGAGTGCGGCCGCCGCCGGTAGCGACCTGATCACCGACCAGGAATTCGAATCCCTGCTCGACGAGCTGCATGGCAAGGGCAAGTTCTCTGAAGTAGCGGCTGCTGCCGCGACCAAGGGGAGCGCAACGGCGGTCACGGCTTCGGCGCCTGCCGCTGTCGCCAAGCCGGCAGTGAAGAAAGCCGAAGCCAAGGTCGAAGCACCGAAACCGGCAGCCGCCGCTGCTCCGGCACCTGCTCGTGCTCCGGCAGCCGCCCCGGCGGAAAAGCCGGTCAGCGAAGCTGAAACCACGGTGCGGGTCGATACCGCGCGGCTGGACGAAATCATGAACATGGTCGGCGAGCTGGTGCTGGTGCGTAACCGCCTGGTGCGCCTGGGGCTCAACAGCGGCGACGAAGCCATGTCCAAGGCCGTGTCGAACCTCGACGTGGTCACGGCCGACTTGCAGACCGCGGTGATGAAGACCCGGATGCAGCCGATCAAGAAGGTCTTCGGGCGCTTCCCGCGCCTGGTTCGCGACCTGGCCCGCCAGCTCAAGAAAGAGATCAACCTGGAGCTGGTCGGCGAAGAGACCGACCTCGACAAGAACCTCGTCGAGGCCCTGGCCGACCCGCTGGTGCACTTGGTGCGCAACGCCGTCGACCACGGTATCGAGTCGCCGGAAGAGCGCGAGGAGGCGGGCAAGTCCCGTGGCGGCAAGGTGGTGCTGGCGGCCGAGCAGGAAGGCGACCACATCCTGCTGTCGATCTCCGATGACGGCAAAGGCATGGACCCGAACGTCCTGCGCGCCATTGCGGTCAAGCGTGGGGTGATGGACAAGGATGCCGCCGATCGCCTGAGTGACACCGAGTGCTACAACCTGATCTTCGCCCCGGGCTTCTCGACCAAGACCGAGATCTCCGATGTGTCCGGCCGCGGTGTGGGCATGGACGTGGTGAAGACCAAGATTTCCCAGCTCAACGGTTCGATCAACATCTACTCGACCAAGGGCCAGGGCTCGAAGATCGTCATCAAGGTGCCGCTGACCCTGGCGATCATGCCGACCCTGATGGTGATGCTGGGCAACCAGGCTTTCGCCTTCCCGCTGGTCAACGTCAACGAAATCTTCCACCTGGACCTGTCGCGCACCAACGTGGTCGACGGCCAGGAGGTGGTGATCGTTCGCGACAAGGCGCTGCCACTGTTCTACCTCAAGCGCTGGCTGGTCAGTTCCGCGGCTCACGAAGAGCAGCGCGAAGGCCACGTGGTGATCCTTTCGGTCGGCACCCAGCGGATCGGCTTCGTCGTCGATCAACTGGTCGGCCAGGAAGAAGTCGTCATCAAGCCACTGGGCAAGATGCTCCAGGGAACTCCGGGCATGTCTGGCGCCACCATCACCGGTGACGGCCGCATCGCCCTGATTCTCGATGTTCCGAGCATGCTCAAGCGTTACGCCGCACGGCGTATTTGAATACCGGAGGGGCGGGGCCATTTGCCTTGCCCCGCCTAACGGAGTGTTTATGGCAGTCAAGGTCCTGGTGGTGGATGATTCGGGTTTTTTCCGCCGCCGCGTCTCGGAAATTCTTTCAGCGGATATCAATATCCAGGTCGTCGGTACCGCGACCAACGGTAAAGAGGCGATCGATCAGGCTCTGGCGCTCAAGCCGGACGTGATCACCATGGACTACGAGATGCCGATGATGGATGGCATCACGGCGGTGCGGCACATCATGCAGCGCTGCCCGACGCCGGTATTGATGTTCTCCTCGCTGACCCATGAAGGCGCCCGGGTGACCCTGGATGCGCTGGATGCCGGTGCGGTGGATTTCCTGCCGAAGAACTTCGAAGACATCTCGCGCAATCCCGAGAAGGTCAAGCAACTGCTGTGCGAGAAGGTCCACAGCATCTCGCGCAGTAACCGTCGTTTCAGCAGCTACAGCGCGCCGGCGCCACAACCGGCGGCGGCACCTGCGCCTGCTCCATCGAGCTCCAGCAGTTTCAGCGGCACGGCCCCGGCGCGTCCGGCTCCGGCGCCGGTTCCTGCCCGCGCGGCAGCCACTGGCTCGTCGGCGGCCCCCAAGCGCAAGGCCTACAAGCTGGTGGCCATCGGTACTTCCACCGGTGGCCCGGTGGCCCTGCAGCGGGTGCTGACCCAGTTGCCGGCCAACTTCCCGGCGCCGATCGTGCTGATCCAGCACATGCCGGCGGCCTTCACCAAGGCGTTCGCCGAGCGCCTGGACAAGCTCTGCCGGATCAGTGTCAAGGAAGCCGAGGATGGCGACATCCTGCGTCCGGGCCTGGCGCTGCTGGCACCGGGTGGCAAGCAGATGATGGTCGACGGCCGTGGCGCGGTGAAAATCCTCCCTGGCGACGAGCGTCTGAACTACAAGCCGTGCGTGGACATCACCTTCGGTTCGGCGGCCAAGTCCTACGGTGACAAAGTTCTGGCGGTGGTGCTCACCGGCATGGGCGCCGACGGTCGCGAAGGCGCGCGCCTGCTCAAGCAGGGCGGCAGCGCGGTCTGGGCCCAGGATGAAGCGAGCTGCGTGATCTACGGGATGCCGATGGCGATCGTCAAGGCGGAGCTGGCGGATGCGGTGTACGGCCTGGACGACATCGGCAAGCACCTGGTCGAGGCCTGTCTCTGATGGATGTGCTAAGCCTCATCGGGATCATCATGGCGTTCGTCGCCATCATCGGTGGCAACTACCTGGAAGGCGGTCATCTGTCGGCCCTGGCCAATGGTCCGGCGGCGCTGATCGTGCTGGGCGGGACCATCGGTGCGGCGTTGCTGCAGTCGCCGCTGAGCGCCTTCAAGCGGGCCATGCAGATCCTTGGCTGGATCCTGTTCCCGCCGCGGGTCGACCTGCCTGGCGGCATCGATCGCGTCGTCAACTGGAGCCTGACCGCCCGCAAGGAAGGCCTGCTGGGCCTGGAAGGCGTGGCGGATGCCGAGCCCGACACCTACTCGCGCAAGGGCCTGCAACTGCTGGTGGACGGCGCCGAGCCGGAATCCATCCGCAGCATCCTGGAAGTGGATTTCTACACCCAGGAAAGCCGTGACATCGAAGCGGCCAAAGTCTTCGAAAGTATGGGCGGCTACGCGCCGACCATCGGCATCATCGGTGCGGTCATGGGCCTGATCCATGTCATGGGCAACCTGGCCGACCCGTCGCAGCTGGGCAGCGGTATCGCCGTGGCCTTCGTCGCGACCATCTACGGCGTGGCCAGCGCCAACCTGGTGTTGTTGCCGATCGCCGCCAAGCTCAAGTCCATAGCCTTGCGGCAGTCGCGTTATCGCGAAATGTTGCTTGAAGGAATCCTGTCGATTGCCGAAGGTGAAAACCCTCGTTCCATTGAGTTGAAGCTGCAAGGCTTCATGGATTGATGGGAGTAATGGACTATGTCCCGTCGTCGCCGGCATGAAGAACATGTCAACCATGAACGTTGGCTGGTGTCCTACGCGGACTTCATCACCTTGCTGTTCGCCTTTTTCGTGGTCATGTACTCGATCTCCTCGATCAACGAGGGCAAGTACAAGGTCATTTCCGAAGCGCTGATCGGTGTGTTCACCGACTCGGACCGCGCCCTCAAGCCGATTCCCATCGGTGAGGAGCGGCCCCAGACCGTGACCCCGGCCAAGCCGCTGGTCAAGGACAGCGAGCAGACCGATGCCGGTATCGCCGGCGCCAGCGACCCGCTGAAAAGCATCGCCGACGATATCAGCGCAGCCTTTGGCGACCTGATCAGCTCCAACCAGATGACCGTGCGCGGCAATGAGCTGTGGGTCGAGATCGAACTCAACTCCAGCCTGTTGTTCGGCAGCGGCGATGCCATGCCCAGCGACCTGGCGTTCAACATCATCGACAAGGTGGCGGCGATCCTCAAACCCTTCGACAACCCGATTCACGTCGAGGGTTTTACCGACAACCAGCCGATCCAGACTGCGCAGTACCCGACCAACTGGGAGCTGTCGTCGGCCCGTTCGGCGAGCATCGTGCGGATGCTGGCGATGCAGGGGGTCAATCCGCAGCGCCTGGCGTCGGTCGGCTACGGCGAGTTCCAGCCGGTAGCCAATAACGCGACGGCCGATGGCCGTGCCCGCAACCGTCGGGTGGTGCTGGTGGTGTCGCGCAATCTCGATGTACGCCGCAGCCTGACAGGCACCGGCACCGCCCATGCAACACCGGATGCGGCATTGAAGCGGGCTGGCACACAAACTGCACCTACGCCAGTCAAGACGCCGGGACGCGAGAGTGCCGTCAATTCTCCGTCACCGGCTTTATAACTGGGTGCTATTTCTCGGTCGGCCCGCGCCTGCCGGGAGGAACAATCTGAATGAGAGTCTGGGCAGTTGCCAATCAAAAGGGTGGCGTCGGTAAGACCACCAGTTCCATCGCTTTAGCCGGGTTGCTGGCCGAGGCGGGCAAGCGCGTGGTCGTGGTCGATCTCGACCCCCACGGCTCCATGACCAGCTATTTCGGCTATGACCCCGACAGCCTGGAGCACAGTAACTACGACCTGTTCCTGCACAAGGGCAGCGTTCCCGAGGGCTTGCCCGGGCAGTTGCTGCTGTCGACCAGCGACGAACGTATTTCCCTGCTGCCATCGAGCACCGCACTCGCCACCCTGGAACGCCAGTCGCCGGGGCAGAGCGGCCTGGGCCTGGTGATCGCCAAGAGCCTGGCGCAGCTGTGGCAGGATTTCGACTATGCGGTGATCGACAGCCCGCCGTTGCTCGGCGTGCTGATGGTCAATGCCTTGGCGGCGAGCCAGCAACTGGTGATCCCGGTGCAGACCGAGCACCTGGCGGTCAAGGGCCTGGAGCGCATGGTCAATACCTTGGCGATGATTAACCGCTCGCGCAAACAGGCGCTGCCGTTCAGCATCGTGCCGACCCTGTTCGACCGCCGGACCCAGGCGTCCCTGGGCACCTTGCGGGTGTTGCGCGACAAGTTCCCGGATGAGATCTGGCAGGGCTACATCCCGGTCGACACACGCCTGCGCGATGCCAGCCGGGCCGGGCTGACGCCTTCGCAGTTCGACGGCAAGAGCCGTGGCGTACTGGCCTATCGCGCCTTGCTCAAGCACTTGCTGGCCCAGCAACTTGTCCCGCAGGTGGCCTGACGTGGCGGAGCATTCAAGTCTGCTGCCGGTCTGGCCGATAAACCCTACAGGTCACTGTGCTGGGTTTTATCCGTGGGCATCCTCATGAACCGTCCTGTCGACGTTACGTCCCGGCCGCAGCTGGCGCTGCAGTCCTACCTGGACGCGTTGCTGCAGGACGCCACCGAAGAAGAATTCGCGGTTCCCGAAGCACTGCCGCAGGTTCAGGCAGCGGTAGAAGCAGTAGCGGTGTCGAGCGAAGTCCTGGATGAGTTCCAGGCCGCGGTGCTCGAAGAACAGGCTCGCGATGCCCGGGTCCAGCGTACGCCGCCAGCCGCGGCTGTAGTCGCGCCGGTAGCGCCGGTCGAGGAATCCGTGGTCGTCCCCGTGCTGGAGGCGCCCGCGCCATTACCGGCCACCTTGTCGACCGTTGCGCCCTTGCTGCAAGGCCTGGTCGAGCCGGTGGTCGAGGTGCATCGGCCACCCAGCAGCACGCCACCCCCGGTGGCGGGTGACGACCGGCCGAGCTGGGCGGCGGAACCCTTCGAGTGCCTGCTGTTCGATGTCGCCGGGTTGACCCTGGCGGTGCCGCTGGTCTGCCTGGGGTCGATTTACTCTCTGGCGGGGCATGAACTGACGCCGTTGTTCGGCCAGCCGGAATGGTTCCTCGGGATCCTGCCGAGCCAGGCCGGCAACCTGAAGGTGCTGGATACCGCGCGCTGGGTGATGCCCGACCGCTACCGCGACGACTTCCGCCAGGGCCTGCAATACGTGATCTCGGTCCAGGGCTACGAGTGGGGGCTGGCGGTGCATCAGGTCAGCCGCTCGTTGCGCCTGGACCCGAACGAAATCAAATGGCGCAGCCACCGTGGCCAGCGGCCATGGCTGGCGGGTACGGTCATCGAGCACATGTGCGCGCTGCTGGACGTTTCCGAGCTGGCCGAGCTGATCGCCAGCGGCGGGGCGAAACACATGGCTATCAGCAAACCGGCGCCGAAGCCGATATAGACCAACAACAGGCTGCGCCGACGGTGCAGCCACACAGAACACACACCGTTTCCAACGGTTTTTTGAGGGGTCAGGGGTATGAATAAGTCGTCGTCTGCACAGAGTTCCGAAGATCCGATCCTGCAATGGGTAACCTTCAAGCTGGATAACGAGTCCTACGGCATCAACGTGATGCGCGTCCAGGAAGTCCTGCGCTACACCGAGATCGCACCGGTGCCGGGTGCCCCGAGCTACGTGCTGGGCATCATCAACCTGCGCGGCAACGTGGTGACCGTGATCGACACCCGCCAGCGTTTCGGCCTGGTGCCGACCGAAGTCAACGACAACACCCGCATCGTGATTATCGAAGCCGACAAGCAAGTGGTCGGGATCATGGTCGACAGCGTGGCGGAAGTGGTTTACCTGCGTCAGTCGGAAGTCGAGACCGCACCGAACGTCGGTAACGAAGAGTCGGCCAAGTTCATCCAGGGCGTGTGCAACAAGAACGGCGAGCTGCTGATTCTGGTTGAGCTGGACAAGATGATGAGCGAAGAAGAGTGGTCGGAACTGGAGAGTATCTGATTGATTCTCGAGGTTGCGGTTATTGTCCTGTTCCTCTTTTGGGCAGGCACGCTGGCGATGTTCCTGGCCTACATCCGCGCTCAGCGGCAGATCGCCGCCCAGCAGGCCCATGGCGATGCGCTGCGCGATCAGCGCATCAAGGATCTGGCCAAGCGCGTCGACGATTACCAGAACGGTACGGTGCGCATGGGCGAGGACCTGCATGAGCTGCGCGCGGTGGTCGGCCCGTTGCCGGACAAGCTGGCCCAGCTGGAGCAGCGCGATCCGTCGAGCCTGTCCTTCGCCCAGGCCGCGCGCCTGGTGGGCATGGGCGCCAGCGTCGACGAACTCACTCAGTCCTGCGGCTTGACCCAGGCCGAGGCCGAGTTGATGAGCAAGTTGCACAAAGGCTAGCTGCAAGTTACAAGCTACAAGTTTTTAGCTTGCGGCTTGCAGCTTGCAGCTTTCAACTACTTCTCTTCTCCAGCGCCGCTTCCTGCGGCTCATGCCCGGCCGGGAACTTGCCTTTGAGATTCCAGGCGAAGGCGATGATTTCGGCAATGGTCCGATACAACTCTTCGGGAATGCTGTCGCCCAGTTCCATGCGCGCCAGCAGTTTCACCAGTTCGGCGTTCTCATAGATCGGCACTTCATAGTCGCGGGCGATTTTCAGGATGGCTTCGGCCAGTTCGTCGTCGCCCTTGGCGGTCAGCGTGGGGGCGTGCTGGCCGTCGTACTTGAGGGCGATGGCCTGGCGTGGCGGGTTGGGATTATTCATGCTGTTTCATCGACCCAGCGTTGTTCCAGTCGGGTTTTCGGACCTTGCGGCGGCGTGCCGAGATGGCAGTCCAGGTCGCCGACATCCAGGCCGGACGCCAGCAGCCGTTCACGCAGGCTGCCCAGATGGCTTTCGATCAGGCTCGCGGTAAACGGTCGCTCGGCCCAGAGCTGGCTGGACAGGCGGCCCTTGAGCAATTGCGCCTGCACCTGCAGCGGGCCCAGGGGTTCGAGGTCGAACGCCAGTTCGACGCGCCACAGCTGCTGCTTCGGTTCGCGTTCCTGGCGTTTTTCCTCGGGCGGTTTTTCCGCCGGGTCTTCGCGCTGGAACTTGACCTGCAAGGGCACGACGTCCTGCATCGTGCGCATCGGGATTTCCAGTTGCCAGGTGGTCAGCAGCCGGCCGTCATCGGTCAGGCCGCTCTGTTCCAGGCTCGCCAGCTGATGGCTCTGCAAGCGCGAAACAGCGGCCGCGGCCAGGCGCAGCAGATGTTCCAGGTCGCCTTCCTCTTCGAGGCTTTGCAGCAGCCGCGAGGGCAGGGGGAAACCGCCCGGCTGGGGCCTGGCGCTGACCTGGCCGAGGGTACCCAGGGCGCTGCGGACAAAGCTCGGCAGCACCTGGGCCAGGGTATTGGCGGCAATGATCGCGTTGAAACTGGTGCTGCTCGGCAGGCCCGGCGTCATCTGGGCGATCAGCCGTAGCAGGTTGCCTTTCAGGTCGCCGGCCAGGGCCGGATTGTCACCGGCCAGCAGCCGTGATTCGAGGAAGGCGCCGCTGTTGCCCAGGGCCTGGGCCAGCGCCTTGGGGTTGCTCAGTTGCTGCAGGTCGGGCAGGCCGGCGAGCAGCTTGTCCACCGCGGCACGCAGCTCGCTGGAGGTACTGTCGGACGGCGGCAGATTCTGCAAGGTATTGATCAGGCCGGTCAGCGAGGCCTGGCGGCTTTGCTGGGTGGCCAGTTGCTGGGCGATCGCCAGTTGCTCCTGGCGCCCGCTCAGCTGAACGAAGTTCAAGCTCTGTGAGCCCTGCACCAGGGCGCTCAGCAGGCTGCCGATGCGCAAGGGCTGCGGGCTGTCGATGCTCAGGGTGCTGCCGCTCAGGGCGGTGTTGAGCAGACTCACCAGCGAGCGGTAGACCGCCGGTTGTCCGGCTGCCTGGGGTTGCAGCTGGGTGGTCAGCACCTTGCCTTGCAGCAGGGTGCCCACTGGAAGCTGCGCGGTGTCGATACGGGTCAGGGTGGCGACGCTGGCGGCAATCGCCTGCTGCACGGTGATGGCCAGGTTGCCGGCCGACGGCTGGGTCACCGCCAGGCTGGTGCCCAGGGGCAGCGGCTGGCTGCTGGTGGCCTGGACGGTGGTCTGCCGGCCGCTGTCGAGGGTCAGCTTGAGCAACAGCTGGAACGTCTGGTCCGCCTGCTTGAGCGACAGCACTTCGGCCTTGGCCGATTGGCCGGCGGCGATCAGGCCTTCCAGCGGCTGCAGCAATTTGAGCAGCTCACCGCTGATCGGCAGCGCGCGCACGGTTCCCGGCGTCAGCTGTGGCAGCGGAGGAAGGGTGATTTCGCCTGTCATCTGGACACAACCTGTGGAGAAATAAGCCCTCTTGAGAGTAGGGCATCGCATGTATAATGCCGCCCGTCTTCGGGGGGCGTGGCGAAAACATCGCAAAAGTTTGACGCAGCTCTCTGGAACAGGCCGCCGATGCGTTTATTCTGCATCTCTTTAACGGCTGCTCCACTGCCGACTTGAACCGTAAAGGCCCGCGATCATTTGACCAGTCCTCTTCTAGAAGCCGTAGCGCTTGCCTGTGAGCGCGACCTGCGGCTGCTCTTCGAAAAGCTCGAACTGCGTCTGGCCAGCGGCGACATGTTGCAGATCAGCGGCCCCAACGGCAGCGGCAAGACCAGCCTGTTGCGCCTGCTGGCAGGGCTGATGCAGCCGACCAGTGGCCAGGTGCTGCTCAACGGCCAGCCGCTCAACGCCCAGCGTGCGGAGCTGGCGCGCAACCTGTTGTGGATCGGCCATGCGGCCGGGATCAAGGACTTGCTGACCCCCGAGGAAAACCTCAGCTGGCTCTGCGCCCTGCATCAGCCCGCCGGGCGCGAGGCGATCTGGCAGGCCCTGGCGGCGGTCGGCCTGCGCGGCTTCGAGGATGTGCCCTGTCACACCCTGTCCGCCGGCCAGCAGCGCCGGGTGGCGCTGGCCCGGTTGTACCTGGACAGCCCGCCGCTGTGGATCCTCGACGAACCCTTCACCGCCCTGGACAAGCAGGGCGTGGCGCAACTGGAAGAACACCTGGCCGGCCATTGCGAACGTGGCGGCATGGTGATCCTCACCACCCACCACACACTGAGCCGCATGCCGGCCGGCTATCGCGACATCGATCTGGGGCATTGGGCCGTATGAGTGTTTTCGGACTGCTGGTTGCCCGCGAATCCCGGCTGCTGTTCCGCCGTCCCGCCGAACTGGCCAACCCGCTGGTATTTTTCGCGATTGTCGTCTCACTGTTCCCATTGGCGGTGGGACCTGAGACACAATTGTTGCAAACCTTGTCTCCAGGGCTAGTCTGGGTAGCGGCCTTATTATCGGTTTTGCTCTCGCTGGACGGGCTTTTTCGCAGTGATTTCGAGGACGGATCCTTGGAACAGTGGGTCCTTTCGTCGCACCCCCTGCCTCTTCTGGTTCTGGCCAAGGTACTGGCACACTGGGCCTTTTCCGGCCTGGCACTGGTATTGCTTGCGCCCCTGTTGGCATTGATGCTCGGTCTGCCCACAGCCTGTCTGCCGGTGCTGTTGCTGTCCCTGTTGCTGGGCACTCCGGTGCTCAGCCTGCTGGGAGCGGTGGGCGCGGCGTTGACGGTAGGACTCAAGCGTGGCGGCCTGTTGCTGGCGCTGCTGATCCTGCCCCTGTACATCCCGGTATTGATTCTCGGCAGCGGCGCCTTGCAGGCGGCCTTGCAGGGCATGCCGGCGACCGGTTATCTGCTGTGGCTTGGTAGCCTGACCGCCCTGGCAGTAACCCTGACACCTTTTGCAATAGCAGCTGGCCTGAAGATCAGCGTCGGCGAATAATGAGGTCTGATCAAATTTTGATCAGTAAAGACCCTGGCCGTGCGTGACAACGCGCGGCACCCGTGATGGAAACAGTATGAACTGGACCTGGTTTCATAAGCTCGGCTCGCCCAAGTGGTTTTACGGCATCAGCAGCAGGCTGTTGCCCTGGTTGAGCATCGCAGCGTTGCTGCTGATCACCGTCGGCGTCATTTGGGGCCTGGCCTTCGCGCCGCCGGACTATCAGCAAGGCAACAGCTTTCGCATCATCTACATCCACGTTCCCGCCGCCATGCTGGCCCAGTCCATCTACGTGATGCTGGCGGTGTGCGGGGTGGTGGGCCTGGTGTGGAAGATGAAACTGGCCGACGTCGCCCTGCAATGCGCGGCGCCCATCGGTGCCTGGATGACCGCCGTGGCGCTGGTCACCGGGGCCATCTGGGGCAAGCCGACCTGGGGCTCGTGGTGGGTCTGGGACGCACGCCTGACCTCCATGCTGATCCTGCTGTTCCTGTATTTCGGTCTGATCGCCCTGGGCAACGCCATCAGCAATCGCGACAGCGCCGCCAAGGCCTGCGCGGTGCTGGCCATCGTCGGGGTGATCAACATCCCGATCATCAAATACTCGGTGGAGTGGTGGAACACCCTGCACCAGGGCGCGACCTTCACCCTCACCGAAAAACCGGCGATGCCCGTCGAGATGTGGCTGCCGCTGTTGCTGACGGTGCTGGGCTTCTATTGTTTCTTCGGCGCCGTGCTGTTGCTGCGCATGCGCCTTGAAGTGCTCAAGCGCGAAGCCCGCGCCAGCTGGGTCAGGGCCGAAGTGCAGAACAGCCTGGAGGCCGCATCATGAGTTTCGCTTCCTTCGCCGACTTTCTCGCCATGGGCCATCACGGCCTGTATGTCTGGTCAGCCTACGGCATCTGCCTGGTGGTGCTGGTCCTCAACGTGGCGGTGCCGTTGCTGGCCCGCAAGCGTTACCTGCAACAAGAGGCGCGTCGTCTGCGCCGGGAGAACAATCAGTGAATCCGCTGCGTAAAAAGCGTCTGTTGATCATCCTCGGCGTGCTGGGCGGCGTGGGCGTTGCCGTCGGCCTGGCGCTGAGCGCCCTGCAACAGAACATCAACCTGTTCTACACCCCGACCCAGATCGCCAACGGCGAAGCCCCCCATGACACACGGATCCGCGCCGGCGGCATGGTGCAGATGGGCTCGTTGCAACGCTCGGCGGATTCGCTGGACGTGCGTTTCGTGGTCACCGACTTCAACAAGGCCGTGACCATCACCTACCGCGGCATCCTCCCGGACCTGTTCCGCGAAGGGCAGGGCATCGTCGCCCTGGGCAAGCTCAATGCCGACGGCGTGGTGGTGGCCGACGAAGTGCTGGCCAAGCACGACGAGAAGTACATGCCGCCGGAAGTGACCAAGGCCCTGAAAGACAGTGGGCAAATGGCGCCGGCGCCGGCCAAGGAGGGCTGACCGATGACATCCGCAATCTTCATTCCCGAGCTCGGCCATCTGGCGATGATCCTGGCCCTGTGTTTTGCCCTGGTCCAGGCCGTGGTGCCGCTGCTCGGCGCCTGGCGCGGCGACCGCCTGTGGATGGGCCTGGCGCAGCCCGCGGCCTGGGGCCAGTTCGCCTTCCTGACCTTCGCCTTCGGCTGCCTGACCTACGCCTTCATGGTCGATGATTTCTCGGTGGCCTATGTCGCCAGCAACTCCAACAGCGCCTTGCCCTGGTACTACAAGTTCAGCGCGGTGTGGGGCGCCCACGAGGGCTCGTTGCTGCTCTGGGCACTGATCCTCGGTGGCTGGACCTTCGCCGTGTCGGTGTTCTCCCGGCAGTTGCCGCAAGTGATGCTGGCGCGGGTGCTGGCGGTGATGGGCATGATCAGCACCGGCTTCCTGCTGTTCCTGATCGTCACCTCCAACCCCTTCGCGCGGATCCTGCCGCAGGTGCCCGGCGATGGCCGCGACCTCAACCCGCTGCTGCAGGACATCGGCCTGATCGTGCACCCGCCGATGCTCTACATGGGCTATGTCGGTTTCTCCGTGGCCTTCGCCTTCGCCATCGCCGCGCTGCTCGGCGGTCGCCTGGACGCGGCCTGGGCGCGCTGGTCGCGGCCCTGGACCATAGTCGCCTGGGCATTCCTCGGCATCGGTATCACCCTCGGCTCCTGGTGGGCCTACTACGAACTCGGCTGGGGCGGCTGGTGGTTCTGGGACCCGGTGGAAAACGCCTCCTTCATGCCGTGGCTGGTGGGCACCGCATTGATCCACTCGCTGGCGGTCACCGAAAAGCGTGGTGTGTTCAAGAGCTGGACCGTGTTGCTGGCCATCGCTGCGTTCTCCCTGAGCCTGCTGGGAACCTTCCTGGTGCGTTCCGGGGTGCTGACCTCGGTCCACGCCTTTGCCTCGGACCCCGAGCGCGGCGTGTTCATCCTGATCTTCCTGCTGTTCGTGGTCGGCGGTTCGCTGACCCTGTTCGCCTTGCGCGCGCCGGTGGTCAAGAGCCAGGTCGGTTTCAACCTGTGGTCGCGGGAAACCCTGCTGCTGGGCAACAACCTGGTGCTGGTGGTGGCGGCCTCGATGATCCTGCTGGGCACCCTGTACCCGCTGGTGCTGGACGCCCTGACCGGGGCCAAGCTGTCGGTCGGCCCGCCGTACTTCAACGCGCTGTTTATCCCGCTGATGGCGCTGCTGATGGTGGTGATGGCGATCGGCGTGGTGGTGCGCTGGAAAGACACCCCGGTCAAATGGCTGGTGAGCATGCTGACTCCGGTGCTGCTGGGCAGCGCCGCGCTGGCGGTGGTGGCCGGTATCGCCTATGGCGACTTCAACTGGGCGGTGCTGGCGACCTTCATGCTGGCGGCCTGGGTATTGCTCGCCGGAGTCCGCGACATCTTCGACAAGACCCGCCACAAAGGCCTGATCAAGGGCCTGCCGGGCCTGACCCGCAGTTACTGGGGCATGCAGCTGGCGCACCTGGGCATCGCGGTCTGCGCCCTGGGCGTGGTGCTGTCGAGCCAGAACAGCGCCGAGCGCGACCTGCGCCTGGAGCCGGGCGAGTCCATGGACCTGGCCGGTTATCACTTCATCTTCGAGGGCGCCAAGCATTTCGAAGGCCCCAACTTCACCTCCGACAAGGGCACGGTGCGGGTGGTCCGCGACGGCAAGGAAATCGCCGTGCTGCACCCGGAAAAACGTCTCTACACGGTGCAGAACTCGGTGATGACCGAGGCCGGGATCGACGCCGGTTTCACCCGTGACCTCTACGTCGCCCTCGGCGAGCCGCTGGGCGAGGGCGCCTGGGCCGTGCGCGTGCACGTGAAACCCTTCGTGCGCTGGATCTGGTTCGGCGGCCTGCTCACCGGTTTCGGTGGCCTGCTGGCGGCCCTCGACCGGCGTTATCGGGTCAAGGTGAAGACCCGGGTGCGCGAAGCCCTGGGCATGACAGGAGCCACTGCATGAGACGCTGGATAATGTTGTTGCCGCTGGCGCTGTTCCTGCTGGTGGCGGTGTTCCTGTACCGCGGGTTGTACCTGGACCCGGCCGAGCTGCCGTCGGCGATGATCGACAAGCCGTTCCCGGAGTTCTCCCTGCCGTCGGTGCAGGGCGACAAGACCCTGACCCGCGCCGACCTGCTGGGCAAGCCGGCGCTGGTCAACGTCTGGGGCACCTGGTGCATTTCCTGCCGTGTCGAGCACCCGGTGCTGAACAAACTGGCGCAGCAGGGCGTGAACATCTATGGCGTCAACTACAAGGACGTCAACGCCGACGCCCTGAAGTGGCTGGCCGAGTTCCACAACCCTTACCAGCTGGATATCCGCGACGAGGAGGGCACCCTGGGCCTGAACCTCGGGGTGTACGGCGCGCCGGAAACCTTCTTCATCGACGCCAAGGGCATCATCCGCGACAAATACGTCGGGGTGATCGACGAAGCGGTGTGGCGCGAGAAGCTGGCCGCCAAGTACCAGGCCCTGGCCGATGAGGCCAAGCCATGAAGCGCTGGCTGGCCGCGGCCGTCCTGGGCCTGAGCATCGCCGGTGTGGCCCACGCCGCGATCGATACCTACGAGTTCGCCAACGATGCCGAGCGCGAGCGCTTTCGCGAACTGACCAAAGAGCTGCGTTGCCCCAAGTGCCAGAACCAGGACATCGCCGACTCCAATGCGCCGATCGCCGCGGACTTGCGCAAGGAGATCTTCCGCATGCTCGGCGAAGGCAAGGACAACCAGCAGATCATCGACTTCATGGTCGACCGCTATGGCGACTTCGTGCGCTACAAGCCGGCCCTGACCGGCAAGACCGCCTTGCTCTGGTTCGGCCCCGCCGGCCTGCTGCTGGGGGGCGTGGTGATCATCGCCGTGATCGTCCGGCGTCGGCGCGTAGAGCGCAGCGACAGCCCGAGCACACTTTCCGCCGAGGAGCGTCAGCGCCTCGACCAACTGTTGGATAAAGACCGCGAATGATTGATTTCTGGCTCGCCGCAGGCCTGCTGCTCCTGGTAGCCCTGAGTTTTCTGCTGATCCCGGTTCTACGCGGCCGTCGCGCCCAGCGTGAAGAGGATCGTACCGCGCTGAACGTGGCGCTTTATCAAGAACGCGTGGCCGAGCTGCAAGGCCAGCAGGCCGAAGGCGTGCTCAGCGCCGAGCAGATGGACAGCGGCCGCGCCGAAGCCGCGCGCGAATTGCTGGCCGATACCGAGGGCGCGGAGCCAGCCCGGGTGTCTGGCCTGGGCAAGCCGCTGCCGTTGCTGGCGGCGCTGCTGGTGCCGCTGTTGGGCCTGGGTCTGTATCTGCATTTCGGCGCCAGCGACAAAGTCGAGCTGACCCGTGAATTCGCCCAGGCCCCGCAATCCATGGAAGAGATGACCCGCCGCCTCGAGCGCGCGGTCGCCGCCCAGCCGGATTCCGCCGAGGGCCTGTACTTCCTCGGTCGTACCTACATGGCCCAGGACCGCCCGGCGGACGCGGCGAAGATCTTCGAGCGCACTGTGGCCCTGGCCGGGCGCCAGCCGGAACTGCTCGGCCAGTGGGCGCAGGCGCAGTACTTTGCCGACGGCAAAAAATGGTCGGACAAGGTTCAGGCCCTGACCGACGAAGCGCTGAAGGCCGACCCGAAGGAAGTCACCAGCCTCGGCCTGCTGGGGATCGCCGCCTTCGAAGGCGAGCGTTATCAAGAGGCCATCGACTACTGGAACCGCCTGCTGGCGCAACTGCCGGCGGACGACAACTCGCGCGCTGCGCTGCAGGGCGGTATCGACCGGGCGACCGAGAAGCTGCTGGCCAGCGGCGGCAAAGTGGCCCAGGCGCCCGCGCCCAAGGCTGCCGCGCTGCTCAAGGTGCGGGTCGACCTGGCCGCCGATCTGAAAGCCAAGGTGCAGCCGGGCGACAGCGTGTTCATCTTCGCCCGCGCCACTTCCGGGCCGCCGGCGCCGCTGGCGGCCAAGCGCCTGACCGTGGCCGACCTGCCAGTGACGGTGGAGCTGGGTGATGCCGACGCGATGATGCCGCAGTTGAAACTGTCGAACTTCCCGGAAGTCCAACTGGTTGCACGCATTTCCCGCGCCGGCCAACCGACGGCCGGCGAGTGGGTCGGTCGCAGCAAGCCCCTGGCCAGCAGCACCACCGCGCCGCAACAATTGACCATCGACAGCCCGGATAAATAAGAGAAGCCGCCATGACCGCCATTGCCCGCATCACCCTGTTAACACTGGTCCTGGGGTTGAGCGCCTGTGCGGTCCAGGAGCCGACACCGCCCGAGACCCTGCCACCGATTCCGCCCGCGCAGCCCAGCACCAAGCCGGCGCCACCCAGCACCCCGAGCAAACCCGCCACGCCGATCAAGCCGGCTAAGCCGCTGCCGCGCACTTCCGCGAGCTTCGCGCCGCCGCCGGGTGGCAACAGCCACTGGGATCCGCGCCTGGGCGTCTATGTGCTGGATAACCAGACCAACACTTTCTACCGCCAGCGCACTTACTACCGCTGGAACAACGGTTGGAGCCGTTCCATCAGCCCCGACGGGCCATGGGAAGAGACCGATATCCACGGCGTGCCGTCGGGGCTGGGGCGCCAGTTCCAGTAAGCGGCTTGTGGTAAGCCGCGACCACTGAGCGGACCGCGGGCGGGTCCGGTTCAAGCAGCCGGTTGGGTGGCCGATACCCCGGGGTGTTCCTGAGTATCGCCATCCGAGCGCCCGATGAAGAAAAGCCTGAACAAACCCTATTTCGCGCCCATGGCCTTCTGGCTCTGTGTGGTCGCTGTCCTGCTCGCCCTGCATGGCTTCGCCGATGTCGAAGTTCCGCAACTGATCTACTTCTCCCTGGCGCCGGTGTATCTGCTGGTGCTGTTCATCTTTCTCTACTACTTCTTCTGCTGGAGCTTCATCTCGGTCTTTCCCCTGGGCGAGGTCGGCTGGAAGCGCGTGGATTACGGCTGGCTGCTGCTGGCCTCGCTGGCGCTGATCAGCGAGACCCAGAACGTCAGGACCGAATGGTTCCAGAGCGACTATCGACTGGCCGAATCCCATGAAGCCGCGACCCAGAGGCGCCTCAAGGCCGAGATCGACGATCTGTTGGGGCCGGATCATTGCCGTGCCGCCGCGACTGTCCATAGCGCCGCCGATGCCGCGCAGGTGAATGAGCTCTGTCAGCGCTTTGCTGCCCTAGAGAGAACGGCGCAGGGACAGCTGACGGCGCTCTCGGTGGGGACGGTGGTCCAGGCGCTGGATGAGCTTCGCGCCCGGTATTCGGCGCCGCCCGTCCTGGCCTGGCTCGGCCGGCTGGATGAAACCCTGGGCGACCAGCGCAAGGCCCGGGGCGAGGTGTCCAGGCTGTACCAGCTGACCCGCGCCACCAACGCCGAGACCGTCTATCGCTACTTCGTTCCGGTATTGCTGGTAATCGCCCTGGCCCTGCGGGCCTCGAAGGTCACCGGCGAGGTGCTGCTCAAGGCCCCGCGCAAGCGCAAGGTGTGGATGATCATCAACCGGCGCATGGTGATCGACGGCCTGGGTTTTGTCCGCGGCGCCCGTAGCCGCTTCGACGAAGCGCTGCACAACTGGCGCGTGGCGAAGTGGGACGTGGTGCACCTGGCCTGTCCGTTCCTGCCCGAGGTCAGCGCCCAGGACACCCGGGTCGCGGTGGCGCCGGGGTTCTATGAAAACGAGTTCCAGCTGGCGTCTGTCAGCACCTTCGAGCAGTGCGGCTTCGTCGAGTGGGCGGCCAGGCAGTCGATCGAGACCCTGTACCTGGTGGGCGAGACCGATCTGGCGCTGATCGAGCGGGTGCGCCAGTGGGGCGAGGCGGCCAAGGTCGAAGTGCTGGTGCGCGAGCGGATCTGAATCCGCGCGCACCCCGGCTCAGCCTTGGGCAGCGTCTGGCCCGGAGCTGGCCAGTTGCTGCTGGACAAACTCGACGAAGGCCCGGGCCTTGGCGCTGGTCAGCCGTCCGGTGGGAAACACCGCCCATAGCTCCTGGCGGGGCAGCGTCCAGTCCGGCATGGCCTCGCGCACCGCGCCGCTGGCCAGCTCGGGAGCGAACATCCATTGCGAGGCCAGGGTCAGCCCCTGGTGGGCCAGCACCGATTCGCGCAGCCCCTCCGCGGCACTCACGCGAATCCGCCCGCGGACCGTCACCGACTGCTGTTCGTCACCCCGTTCGAAGCGCCAGTGGGCACCGCCGCCGAGGCTGTAGATGATCGCCTGGTGCTGGCCCAGGTCGGCGGGGCAGGCGGGTTCGCCGTGTTGGGCGAAATAATCCGGGGTGGCCAGCACCACGCGCCGGCATTCGCCGATCCGCCGCGCGGTCAGCCCGGAGTCGCTCAAGGGGCCCATGCGCAGGGCGACGTCAATGCCGGCTTCCACCAGATTGATGTTGCGGTCATCCAGCACCACGTCGATGTCGAGGTCGGGATGGCGCTCGAGAAAGGTTCCCAGGTGCGGTACGACATGCAGGCGGGCGAAGGTCACCGCGGCGCAGATCCGCAGCGTGCCGCTGAGCCCCGAACCGGCCCCACGCGCCGCGAGATCGGCTTCGTCGGCCTCTTCGAGGGCCCGCCTGGCGCGCTCGAAAAACGCCATGCCGGCCTCAGTGGGCGTCAGGCCGCGGGTCGAGCGCAGCAACAGCCGTACCGCCAGCCGCGCCTCCAGCTGGGCGATGGTTTTCGACACGGCCGGCTGGCCGATATCCAGAAGCCGGGCGGCGGCGGAAAAAGACCCGCTTTCCACCACATGAACGAAGGTTTGCATGGCTGCCAGCCGGTCCATCGAGACTCCTTGTGTTTGAACGATCGAGCATGGCCCCCCGGTTTGCGATCCGAGAGGATCAGGATGCACTCAGGCCGTGACGGGCAGGGCCTTCTGCGAGGTGCTCAGGAAACGCAGCAGGGCCAGTAGCGGCAAGGCGCTGCCGACGCCGACTATGCCCAGCCAGCCGGCGTGTTCGTATACCGCGCTGGCAATCGACGAGCCGACGGCGCCGCCGATGAAGATGCTGGTCATGTACAGCGCGTTGAGGCGGCCGCGGCTATGGGCATCCAGTGCGTAGACCGCGCGCTGGCCAAGGACCATGTTCA
Source organism: Pseudomonas sp. RW409 (assembly GCF_003184125.1). Lineage (NCBI taxonomy): Bacteria > Pseudomonadati > Pseudomonadota > Gammaproteobacteria > Pseudomonadales > Pseudomonadaceae > Pseudomonas > Pseudomonas sp. RW409. Next base: position 945,001 of record NZ_QHHP01000041.1, read on the forward strand.
TCTGCACGCAGAAATCCAGGACCACGCCGGTCACCGCCAGGCCGATGACGCTGTAGGCCGGGTGGATAAAGGCCGGCAGGAAGCTCAGGGCGGCGAACAGCATGGCCAGCAACGAGGCGACGCGGGTGTGGCCGGCATCCGCCAGGCGCCCGCTGATCGGCGCGGCAATGGCACCGATAGCCCCGACCAGGGCGAACAGGGCGATCTGGCTTTGCGACAGGCCATGGTTGCGCGCCAGCTCCAGCGGCACCGCGGTCCAGAACAGGCTGAAGGTGGCGAACATGCAGGCCTGGTAAAACGCTCGCTGGCGCAGCACCGGTTGCTGGCGCAGCAGGCTGCCCAGCGAACCCAGCAGCTGGCCGTAGGTGGCGCTGTGGGCGGGCTGGCGCTTGGGCACGGTCAGCAGCAGGACCACACTGATGGCGGCCATCAGCACCGCGGCGGCAATGAACATCGCGCGCCAGCCGAACAGGTCGGCCACCACGCTGGACACCGGACGCGCCAGCAGGATGCCCAGCAGCAGGCCGCCCATGATGCCGCCGACCACCCGGCCACGGGATTCCTCCGGTGTCAGGTGCGCGGCCAGGGGAATCAGGATCTGCACCGACACCGAGCTGAAGCCGATCAGCAGCGAGACCAGCAGAAAGGCATTGGGCTGCTCGGTGAACGCGGCGCCCAGCAGGCTGGCGATGGCCACCAGGCTGGTGAGGATCATCAGCCGGCGGTTTTCCAGCAGGTCGCCCAGGGGCACCAGGAAGAACAGGCCCAGGGCGTAGCCGATCTGGGTCAGCGACACGATCAGGCTGGCCATGGTGCTGCTCAGGCCGATATCTGGGGCGATCAGCTCGATGATCGGCTGGGCGTAGTAGATGTTGGCGACTATGGCGCCGCAGCAGAAGGCGAACAGCAGCACCATGCCGCGGGTCATGGTCGTGGTGGCGGCAGGCAGCCGCTGGGTCGTGGCAGTCATGGCGATTCTCGTTGCAGCGAAAGGGATGCGGGCGAGGCTAAGGGGCTGGCCCGTGACGCGGTAGAAGCTGACGAGCGATAGCATTCATGCCGTGCAGGAATAAATGCCTGGCGAGACCGGCGCAGAGCGGCAGACGACCGGTCTCGCGTTGCGATGATACATTTACTTACATTCAGTTCCATAGCTCGCTCATTGTCCCGCGGACGCTGGAGTGCTTTCGTTTCGACGTCTGTACCACCTTTCATCACAGGAAGTCCGTCCCATGAATCTGTGTCTTCGCCGCCTGCTCGGCGGCGCTCAAGCGATCACCCTCGGTGCACTGCTGCTGGCCGGCCCGGCCCAGGCCCAGGACGCGCCGGGCATGCGCATCGGCGTGCGCGGGGAAATCACCAGCATCGCCGGCGACGCGGTGCGGGTCCACGTCAACAGCGGCGAGAACGTCACCATCAACCTCACGCCGCAGACCCAGGTCCGCGCCGTGACCCTGGCCAACATCGAGGACATCAAGCCCGGCAGCTACATAGGTTCGGCCGCCGTGCCGCAGGCCGATGGCAGCCTCAAGGCGCTGGAGGTCCATGTGTTCCCGCCGCAGATGGCCGGCACCGGCGACGGTCATCGGCCCTTCGACCTGGTCAAGGGCAGCAGCATGACCAATGGCAGCGTCGGCGACCTGGTGGTGAGCAACGGCCGGACCCTGACCGTCAACTACAAGGGCGGCCAGCAGACGATCCTGGTGCCGGACGACGTGCCCATCGTCAATCTGGTGCCGGGTGACCGCAGCCTGCTCAAGGCCGGGGTCAAGGTGGTGATGTTCGTGTCCCAGAGCGCGGACGGCACACTCACCGCGCAGTCGATCTCCGCCGGCAAGGATGGGGTGACGCCGCCGATGTAGCTGGCAGGCTGTTACGTTGCCGGGTGTTTCAACGGCCTGGTTTCGGATGGCCTTGGGCAGGGGCTTGGTTTAGGGTTTGCGGTCGTCTATCGCAGCGGAGTTCCCATGCACAAGTCAGTCTTCAATCCGCCCAGTGTCTTCAATTCCCTGCAGTACGGTTTCAGCCAGGCGGTGGAGGTACGCGGTGGGCGGCGCCTGCTGCTGTCCGGCCAGGTGGCTGTCGATGAGCGCGAGGTCTGCGTCGGCCCGGGGCTGCGCGAGCAGACCGAGCAGAGCTTCGACAATATCGCCCGGGTGCTGGCGGCGGCGGGCGGCGACCTGAGCCACGTGGTCATGCTGCGGATCTACATCGCCGAAGCGGCCCGCGAGCAGCAGGAGCAGATCAGCCAGGTGCTGCTGCAGCGTTTCCCCCAGCAGCCGCCAGCGTCTTCATGGATCATCGTCAGCGGCCTGTCCTTGCCCGAGTGGCTGATCGAGATCGAGGCGGAGGCGATGTTGCCGGAGCTGCAGCAGGCGGGGAAGGCAGTGTTGTTCGAAGCTGCCGCCGGGCTTTAGATCCCAGGCGACCCGAGCGTTAATACCAGTCAGTCAAGCGAAGGTGATTCTCTGTAGGAGCGAAACTTGCTCGCGATGGTCGTTAACGATAGCGCGCATTTACTGGGTAAACGCAGTGCTCTCAAGTCCATCGCGGGCAAGCCTCGCTCCTACAATTTCCTTATTTTCAATTGATGGGCATTAACCCGAAGGTCGCTTTTTTATGGCCGGGTAGTTATTTCCCGCCGTAGATCTGGTCGAAGACCCCGCCATCGTTGAAGTGGGTCTTCTGCACGGTGCGCCAGTCGCCGAAGGTTTTTTCCACCGACAGGAAATCGACTTTCGGGAAACGATCGGTGTACTTGGCCAGGACTTTCGGGTCCCGTGGGCGCAGGTAGTTGTTGGCGGCGATTTCCTGGCCTTGCGGCGACCACAGGTACTTCAGGTATTCCTCGGCCGCGGCGCGCGAGCCTTTCTTGTCGACCACCTTGTCGACCACCGATACCGGCGGCTCGGCTTCGGCGGAGACGCTCGGGTAGATGACTTCGAACTGATCGCGGCCGAATTCGCGGGCGATCATTTCCGCTTCGTTCTCGAAGGTCACCAGCACGTCGCCGATCTGGTTGGTCATGAACGTGGTGGTGGCGGCGCGGCCGCCGGTGTCGAGCACCGGCGCCTGCTTGAACAGCTTGCCGACGAAGTCCTTGGCCTTGTTCTCGTCGCCGCCGTTCTTCAGCACATAACCCCAGGCCGACAGGTAGGTGTAGCGGCCGTTACCCGAGGTCTTCGGGTTCGGCACGATTACCTGCACGCCATCCTTGAGCAGGTCCGGCCAGTCTTTCAGGGCCTTGGGGTTGCCCTTGCGCACGATGAACACGGTGGCCGAGGTGAAAGGCGCGCTGTTGTTCGGCAGGCGGGTCACCCAGTTGTCCGGCACCAGCTTGCCGTTGTCCGCCAGGGCGTTGATGTCGGTGGCCATGTTCATGGTGATGACGTCGGCCGGCAGGCCGTCGATCACCGAGCGCGCCTGTTTGCTGGAACCGCCGAAGGACATCTGCAGGGTGATGTTCTCGTTGTGCTCGGCCTGCCAGTGCTTCTGGAAGGCCGTGTTGTAGTCCTTGTAGAAGTCTCGCATCACGTCGTAGGAAACGTTGAGCAGGGTCGGGGCGGCCTGGGCGACGCTGCCCAGTGCCAGGCCGGCGGCCAGGAGAGAGGCGCTAACGAGTTTTTTCACTGCACATTCCTTTTTGTTGAGAGTGAAGTATTCGAGAGTGAAGGCAATTTGCCGCCGACTATAGCCGGGGCGGTATATCTCTTTAAAGATTAAAAAGTGCTTTGCTTATTCAGTTTCCCTGGACCACTTTCGGGAACAACGCATTGCCACACCGCGAGCAGAACGCGGCGCCGTGCTCATGGTCGTTCTTCCTGCACACCGGACAGTCGTGCCTGAGCTGTTCGCCGCGCAGGGCATTGGCCAGTTCCGCGGTGAAGATCCCGGTGGGCACGGCGATGATCGAGTAACCGGTGATCATCACCAGGGACGAAATCACCTGGCCCAGCGGCGTCTTCGGCACGATATCGCCAAAGCCCACGGTGGTCAGGGTGACGATGGCCCAGTAGATGCCCTTGGGAATACTGGTGAACCCATGCTCGGGCCCCTCGACCACATACATCAGGGTGCCGAACACCGTGACCAGGGTCGACACGCTGAGCAGGAACACGATGATTTTCTGCTTGCTGCCGCGCAGCGCCGACATCAGGTAGTTGGCCTGCTTGAGATACGGGCTGAGCTTGAGCACGCGGAAGATGCGCAGCATGCGGATCACCCGGATGATCAGCAGGTACTGGGCGTCGCTGTAATACAGGGCGAGGATCCCCGGCACGATGGCCAGCAGGTCCACCAGCCCGTAGAAACTGAAGGCGTAGCGCAGCGGCTTGGGCGAGCAGTACAGGCGCAGGCCGTACTCGATGGCGAAGATCAGGGTAAAACCCCATTCGATATAGGCCAGCACATTGGCGTAGTTCTGATGCACCTCGTCGATGCTGTCGAGGATCACGATCACCAGGCTGGCGAGGATGATCAGCAACAGGGTGCTGTCGAAGCGTCGACCGGCCACGGTGTCGGTCTGGAAAATCATGACGTAGAGACGCTCGCGCCAGTGCCGGTTGTTGTCCGTGTTGCTGTCCATGCTGTTCGCCTGAATGGAAGGTCAGCGAAGCCTAGGGGGATTGGCCCCGGTAGCGCAAGGCGTGCTGTCCACGGCGGCCTGGCGCACTACCCGCAGCGCGGCGCGGACCAGCCAGCAGGCGAGGATAAAGGGTGCGGTCAGAGCGGGCAGGCCCAGCGCGGCGAAGCCCGGGGTGAGCAGCAGCGCCAGGAGCATACCCGGCAGCGCCAGCCAGGACCGGCGGCGGTCCTGGCTCAGGGCCAGGGCCACCAGGGCGCTGTTGTAGCCGCCAAGGCCCAGCAGGGCGCCGGTAGGTTCCTGTTGCAGCAGGGCGAAGCCCAGGCCCGCCGCCGAGCCGAACAGCGCCCAGGCGGCCGCCCGGCGATCAGCCAGCAGCAACCCCAGGGCAATCAGCACCCCGGCCAGCGGATGTTCGAGGAACATCACCTGGCCGAGCCCCTGGATCAGTGCCTGCAACAGCGCCAGCGCATCGGGCTCGACCCAGGGCGCGTCGACGCTGGCGGGCAGCGGTGCGGCCAGGCCCAGCAGCAACCAGCCGAGGCCGACGAAGGGCGCGGTGTAGGCCGGTAGACAATATTGATCGCGGGCGCGTTTGAGCCATTGCTGGGTGAGGATCGCACTGAGGCCGCCGCAGGCGATGATCAGCGGTGGCAGCAGCACCGACCAGTCGAAGCGCAGGCTCAGGAGCAGGCCGAGCAGGACCCCGTTGTAGCTGAATAGCCCGGCTTGCCGGTCGGCCTTGGCATAGCCTCGGCGCTGCGCGGTGAGCAGCCCGGCCACGCCGCCCAGCAGCGCACCGCCGAGCAGCGCCGGAGCGCTCAGGAGGATGGCCAGCATGCACAGCAGGCCGCACAGCGGATGGCGCTGGAGGAAGATCTGGCTGAAGCCGTTGAGCAGGGCGGTGGCCCAGTCGGGACAGTGGGCGTTGAAGTGTTCTGAAGGCATGGAAAGTTGACTCCTGTAGCCGCTGCCGAGCCTGCGAGGCTGCGATCGGGCGCGTAGCGGCCGTCAATCAGGCAATGCCGTGTTCCAGGCAAGTCCAGTGCTCGGGCCTGGCGAGGACTGCGTCGGAGTGCCGCCCACTTCGATCGCAGCCTCGCAGGCTCGGCAGCGGCTACAGGGCTCAGATCAGGGTTTCGATGCGCAGCGAGTTGGTCGAGCCCGGTTGGCCGAATGGCACGCCTGCGGTGATCAACAGGGTGTCGCCGCGTTTGGCCATGCCTTGCGCCTGGGCGATTTCCAGGGCGGTGGAGCAGACCTCGTCGACCTGGCGCAGGCGGTCGTTGACCACCGAGTGCACGCCCCAGGCCACCGTCAGGCGACGCGCGGTGGACAGGTTCGGCGTCAGGTTGAGGATCGGCACCGTCGGCCGTTCCCGGGCCGCGCGCAGGCTGGAGCTGCCGGACTCGCTGTAGTTCACCAGCACCGCCACCGGCAGGATGCTGCTGATGCGGCGGATCGCGCAGCTGATGGCATCGGACACCGTGGCTTCGGCCTGGGGCCGGCTGACGTCGAGCTGGGTCTGGTAGTCCGGGCCGCTTTCCACCTGGCGGATGATCTTGCTCATCATCTGTACCGCCTCCAGCGGGTATTCGCCGGAGGCGGTTTCCGCCGAGAGCATCACCGCGTCGGCGCCTTCGGCCACCGCGTTGGCCACGTCCGTGACCTCGGCCCGGGTCGGGGCGGGGGAGAAGCGCATGGATTCGAGCATCTGCGTGGCCACCACCACCGGCTTACCCAGCTGGCGGCAGGTGCCGATGATGTTCTTCTGGATCTGCGGCACGCTTTCGGCCGGCACCTCCACCCCGAGGTCGCCACGGGCCACCATGATCGCGTCGCTCAGTTCGGCGATCTCGCGCAGTTGAGTGACTGCCGAGGGTTTCTCGATCTTGGCCATCAGGAACGCCTTGTCGCCGATTAGCGCGCGGGCTTCATGAATGTCCTCGGGGCGCTGCACGAACGATAGGGCGACCCAGTCCACCCCCAGTTCCAGGCCGAAGTCCAGGTCGCGGCGGTCCTTGGCGGTCAGCGGGCTGAGGTCGAGCACCGCCTGCGGGACGTTGACGCCCTTGCGGTCCGACAGCTCGCCGCCGTTGAGTACCGTGGTATCGATGGCGTCGGCGTGTTTGGCGGTGACCCGCAGACGCAGCTTGCCATCGTCCAGCAGCAGGTCCATGCCCGGCTCCAGGGCTTTGAGGATTTCCGGGTGGGGCAGGTTGACCCGGCGCTGGTCGCCCGGGGTGCTGTCCAGGTCCAGGCGCAGGGCCTGGCCGCGATGCAGCTGGACCTTGCCTTCGGCGAACGTGCCGACCCGCAGTTTCGGGCCTTGCAGGTCCATCAGGATGCCCAGCGGGTAGTTCAGCTGTTTTTCGACTTCGCGGATCCACTGGTAACGCTGGGCGTGATCGGCGTGGTCGCCATGGCTGAAGTTGAGGCGAAAGATATTCACCCCGGCTTGCACCAGCTCGCGGATGTCGTCGATGCCGTCGATGGCCGGGCCGAGGGTGGCGAGGATTTTGACCTTTTTGTCAGGCGTCATGTTTGGGGCTCTCGAGGATCAGGATGGCGCGGAAGTCGTTGACGTTGGTGCGGGTCGGTTCGGTGACGATCAACCCGTCCAGGGCCGCGAAGTAGCCATAGCCGTTGTTGTTGTCCAGCTCGTCGCTGGCACTCAGGCCCAGGGCGGCGGCGCGGGCGTAGCTGTCCGGGGCCATGATGGCGCCGGCATTGTCTTCGGAACCGTCGATGCCGTCGGTGTCGCCGGCCAGGGCGTAGACGCCGGGCAGGCCCTTGAGGCTTTCGGTGAGGCTCAGGAGGAACTCGGCATTGCGCCCGCCGCGGCCATTGCCGCGCACGGTGACCGTGGTTTCACCGCCGGACAGGATCACGCAGGGCGCCGCCAGCGGCTGGCCGTGCAGCACCACCTGGCGGGCGATGCCGGCGTGGACCTTGGCCACCTCGCGGGACTCGCCTTCCAGGTCGCCGAGGATCAGCGGGCTGAAACCGGCCTGGCGGGCTTTCACCGCGGCGGCCTCCAGCGATTGCTGTGGCCGGGCGATCAGCTGGAAGTGACTGCGGGCCAGGCTCGGGTCGCCGGGCTTGACGGTTTCCGACTCCGGGCTTTGCAGCCAGGTGCGCACCGCCGCCGGTACCTCGATGGCATAACGCTTGAGGATCGCCAGGGCCTCGGCCGAGGTGCTGGGGTCGGCCACGGTGGGGCCGGAGGCGATGACCGTGGCCAGGTCGCCCGGTACATCGGAAATCGCGTAGGTGTAGAGGGTGGCTGGCCAGCAGGCCTTGGCCAGGCGGCCGCCCTTGATCGCCGAGAGGTGTTTGCGCACGCAGTTCATCTCGCCGATGCTGGCGCCGGACTTGAGCAGGGCCTTGTTGATCGACTGCTTATCCGCCAGGCTGATGCCCGCGGCGGGCAGGGCCAGCAGGGCGGAACCGCCGCCGGACAGGAGAAAGATCACCCGGTCCTGTTCCGACAGGTCGCTGACCAGTTCCAGCACACGCTTGGCCACGGCCAGGCCAGCGGCATCGGGCACCGGATGGGCGGCTTCGACCACTTCGATTTTTTCGCAGGGCGCGCCGTGGCCGTAGCGGGTGACGACCAGCCCGCTGACTTCACCCAACCAGCAGCGTTCGACCACCTGGGCCATGGCCGCGGCGGCCTTGCCGGCACCGATGACGATCACCCGGCCGCTGCGGTCGTTGGGCAAATGGGCTTCGAGGACGTGCTGCGGGTGGGCGGCGTCGATGGCTGTGGCGAACAGCTCACGGAGGAATTGTTGCGGATCGACCGGCATGGCGGGCTCCCGGATTTCTTGTTATTCGAGGTGTGGCTGTAACGCAACCTGTAGCCGCTGCCGAAGGCTGCGATAAGGTTCGAAGAACCTTCCTGCGATGTGCAAGTGCGCGCCTGCTGCGTCGGAGTGCCGCCCAAGTCGATCGCAGCCTTCGGCAGCGGCTACAGGGGATTTACTGGCGTTCTCTTACTTGTCGCGGATCGAGAAGTTCGCCATGTGTTCCAGGCCCTTGATCAGCGCCGAGTGGTCCCAGTTGCTGCCGCCGATGGCCGCGCAGGTGCTGAACACTTGCTGGGCGTTGGCGGTGTTGGGCAGGTTGATGTTCAGCTCCTTGGCGCCTTGCAGGGCCAGGTTGAGGTCCTTCTGGTGCAGGCTGATGCGGAAGCCCGGGTCGAAGGTGCCCTTGATCATGCGCTCGCCGTGCACCTCGAGGATCTTCGAGGAGGCGAAGCCGCCCATCAGCGCTTCACGCACCTTGGCCGGGTCGGCGCCGTTTTTCGCGGCGAACAGCAGGGCCTCGGCCACCGCCTGGATGTTCAGGGCGACGATGATCTGGTTCGCCACCTTGGCGGTCTGGCCGTCGCCGTTGCCGCCGACCAGGGTGATGTTCTTGCCCATGGCCTGGAACAGCGGCAGGGCGCGCTCGAAGGCCTGGCTGTCGCCGCCGACCATGATGCTCAGGGTCGCCGCCTTGGCGCCGACTTCACCGCCGGACACCGGGGCGTCCAGGTACTGCGCGCCTTTCTCGTTGATCCTGGCGGCGAAGGCCTTGGTCGCGGTTGGCGAGATCGAACTCATGTCGATCACCACCTTGCCCGGGCCGACGCCCGCGGCCACGCCGTCGGCGCGCAGCAGCACGTCGTCGACTTGCGGGGTATCCGGGACCATGACGATGATGAATTCAGCTTCCTGGGCCACTTCCTTGGGGCTGGCCAGGGCGACCGCGCCGGCGGCGACCAGGTCGGCCGGGGCCGCGTCGTGGTGCTGGGACAGGAACAGGCTGTGACCGGCTTTTTGCAGGTTGGAGGCCATTGGGTGACCCATGATGCCGGTGCCGATGAATCCGATTTTAGCCATGAGAAAATCCTCTTTTTGTTAGGTAGCACGCCCTCTGTAGGAGCGAGCTTGCTCGCGAAAAATGGCAGGGCGCCGTGTTCATTCAGGATGCCTGCGTCATCGTTGACGACCTTCGCGAGCAAGCTCGCTCCTACAGCGATGAACGATGACGCGGTGTGCGATCAGATTGCGTTGTGGCTCTTGAGCCAGCCCAGGCCGGCTTCGGTGGTGGTCAGCGGCTTGTATTCGCAACCGACCCAGCCCTGGTAGCCGATCTTGTCCAGATGCCCGAACAGGAAGTGGTAGTTGATCTCGCCGGTGCCCGGTTCGTTACGCCCCGGGTTGTCCGCCAGCTGGACATGGTTGATCGCGTCCAGGTGGCCGGACAGGGTCCGGGCCAGGTCGCCCTCCATGATTTGCATGTGGTAGATGTCGTATTGCAGGTACAGGTTGCTGCTGCCGACCTGCTCGCGAATCGACAGGGCCTGGGCCGTGTTGTTCAGGTAGAAGCCCGGGATGTCGCGGGTGTTGATCGCTTCCATCACCAGCTTGATGCCCGCGGCCTGGAGTTTCTCGGCGGCGTACTTGAGGTTGGCGATAAAGGTCTTTTCCACCGTGGCATCGTCGACGCCTTGTGGGCGGATGCCGGCCAGGCAGTTGATCTGGGTATTGCCCAGCACCTGGGCGTAGGCGATGGCCAGGTCGACCCCGGCGCGGAACTCTTCGACCCGGTCCGGCAGGCAGGCGATACCGCGCTCGCCTTTCACCCAATCGCCCGCAGGCAGGTTGAACAGCACCTGGGTCAGGCCGTGGGCGTCGAGTTGCGCCTTGATCTCGGCGGAGCTGAATTCATAGGGGAACAGGTATTCGACACCACTGAAGCCGGCCTCGGCGGCGGCCTTGAAGCGGGCGAGGAAGTCCTGTTCGGTGAACAGCATGGACAGGTTGGCGGCAAAACGCGGCATGGTGGTCTCCTGTAGAGGTATCAATCCCTGTAGCCGCTGCCGCAGGCTGCGATAAGGCCGAAGGCCTTCGAGGATCCTGAGATCTTGCGCATCCTGCGGATGCGATCGCAGCCTTCGGCAGCGGCTACATAGGGGTGTCAGTCGAGCAGGGAAATCGCGGTCGGGGCGTCGTTGCCGACCAGCGCCAGGTCTTCGAATTCGTTGACCGCGTTGATCTCGGTGCCCATGGAGATGTTGGTGACACGCTCCAGGATGATCTCGACGATCACCGGCACCTTGAATTGCTCGAGCATTTCCTGGGCCTGGCGCAGGGCCGGCTGGATGCCCGCCGGCTCGAATACCCGCAGCGCCTTGCAGCCCAGGCCCTCGGCGACCGCGACGTGGTCCACGCCGTAGCCGTTGAGTTCCGGGGCGTTGAGGTTGTCGAAGGACAGCTGCACGCAGTAGTCCATGTCGAAGCCGCGCTGCGCCTGGCGGATCAGGCCCAGGTAGGAGTTGTTCACCACCACGTGGATGTACGGCAGCTTGAACTGCGCGCCCACGGCCAGCTCTTCGATCATGAACTGGAAGTCATAGTCGCCCGACAGCGCCACCACCTTGCGGCTCGGGTCGGCCTTGACCACCCCCAGCGCCGCCGGAATGGTCCAGCCCAGCGGGCCGGCCTGGCCGCAGTTGATCCAGTGGCGTGGCTTGTACACGTGCAGGAACTGCGCGCCGGCAATCTGCGACAGGCCGATGGTGCTGACATAGCAGGTGTCCTTGCCGAACACCTGGTTCATCTCTTCATACACCCGCTGCGGCTTGACCGGCACGTTGTCGAAGTGGGTCTTGCGCTGCAGGCTCGACTTGCGCTGCTGGCAATCCTGCAGCCAGGCGCTGCGGTTCTTCAGCTTGCCGGCGGCCTGCCATTCGCGAGCGACTTCGATGAACACGGTCAGCGCCGAGCTGGCGTCGGAGACGATGCCCAGGTCCGGGGTGAATACCCGGCCGATCTGGGTCGGCTCGATGTCCACGTGGATGAATTTACGGCCCTCGGTGTAGACGTCCACCGAGCCGGTGTGGCGGTTGGCCCAGCGGTTGCCGATGCCCAGGACCACATCCGACTTGAGCAGGGTGGCGTTGCCGTAGCGGTGGGACGTCTGCAGGCCGACCATGCCGACCATCTGCGGGTGATCGTCGGGGATGCTGCCCCAGCCCATCAGGGTCGGGATGACCGGGATACCGGTCAGTTCGGCGAATTCCACCAGCAGTTCGCTGGCATCGGCATTGATGATGCCGCCACCGGCAACCAGCAACGGCCGCTCGGCCTGATCCAGCAGGGCCAGGGCCTTTTCGACCTGGACCCGGCTCGCCGAAGGCTTGGCTAGCGGCAGCGGCTGGTAGGCGTCGATGTCGAATTCGATCTCGGCCATTTGCACGTCGAACGGCAGGTCGATCAGCACCGGGCCGGGGCGGCCGGAGCGCATTTCATAGAAGGCTTTCTGGAAGGCGTAGGGCACCTGGCCCGGTTCCAGGACGGTGGTCGCCCACTTGGTCACCGGCTTGACGATGCTGGTGATGTCGACGGCCTGGAAGTCTTCCTTGTGCAGGCGGGCCCGCGGGGCCTGGCCGGTGATGCAGAGAATCGGGATCGAGTCGGCCGAGGCGCTGTACAGGCCGGTGACCATGTCGGTGCCGGCAGGGCCGGAGGTGCCGATGCACACGCCGATGTTGCCGGCTTTGGTACGGGTGTAACCCTCGGCCATGTGCGAGGCGCCTTCAACGTGGCGAGCGAGGACGTGATCGATGCCGCCGACCTTTTGCAGGGCGGAGTACAGCGGGTTGATGGCGGCACCCGGGATGCCGAAAGCGGTATCGACCCCTTCACGGCGCATCACCAGAACGGCGGCTTCGATTGCTCTCATTTTGCTCATGGTTTTGTGCCTCTTACGTTTTGTAATTGTATACAAGTGGCTTTGCGCTGAGTGTATTCATGGCGAGTGTTGCAGGTCAATCCATTTTCTCTCGCGCTTGGATGCGTTCGTCCGGTGCCGATAAACAGGCAGCTTTTCGTCGGAAGCAGGGATTTGCGAAAATTATTGTATACAAAAACAAGGTTTGTTGTGTTCTATTTGTTATATCGATCTTCTTATCGGAACACCCCAATTTTTCCCAATAACAAAATAAGGACGGCACCCATGAGCGCTTTAACCTTGAACGTTGCAGTCAGCCTGGCCGGCAAGGCCCTGGCCTTTGGCCGTGAGATCGGCGCGGCACCCTTGACCATTGCGGTGCTCGATGCCGGCGGGCATCTGGTGACCTTGCAGCGCGAAGACGGGGCCAGCCTGCTACGGCCACAGATCGCCATCGGCAAGGCCTGGGGCGCGATCGCCCTGGGCAAGGGCTCGCGCCTGCTGGCGCTGGATGCGCAGCAGCGGCCGGCCTTTATCGCCGCGCTCAATAGCCTGGGGCAGGGCAGCGTGGTGCCGGCGCCGGGTGGGGTGTTGATTCGTGATCAGCAGGGGGTGGTGGTGGGTGCGATCGGCATCAGTGGCGACACCTCGGACATCGACGAGCAATGTGCGATCAGCGCCATCGAGGCGCAGGGCTTGCGGGCGGATGCGGGTGTGAGTGCCTGATCTGTAGCCGTGTAGCTGCTGCCGCTACCGCTACCGCAGGCTGCGATCGCACACCACGGGTGCGCAAAATCTGAAGATCGCTGAAGACCTTCGGCCTTATCGCAGCCTGCGGCAGCGGCTACAGGGGCTGGCTTACTGGTCCGTTTCGCAGCCCTTGAGCACCAGGCGGATGATGGTCTGGGCGGCGGCTTCGTAATCGGACTCGTCCAGCTTGGCCTTGCCGGTCACCACCGAGATCTGCCAGTCGAAGTCGGCGTAGGTCTGGGTCGCGGCCCAGATGCTGAACATCAGGTGGTGCGGGTCGATGGGCGCGATCTGGCCACGATCGATCCAGGTCTGGATGCAATCGATGTTGTGCTTGGCCTGGGCGTTGAGCTGCTCGACCTGGTCCGGGCTCAGGTGTGGGGCACCGTGCATGATCTCGCTGGCGAACACCTTGGAGGCGAAGGGCAGGTCGCGGGAGATGCGGATCTTCGAGCGGATGTAGCCGCTCAGTACTTCGCTGGGCACGCCGTCGGCGTTGAACGGGGTCGAAGCCTGGAGGATCGGCTCGATGATGCTTTCCAGGACCTCGCGGTAGAGGTTTTCCTTGGATTTGAAGTAGTAGTAGACGTTGGGTTTGGGCAGCCCCGCCTTGGCCGCGATGTCGCTGGTTTTGGTCGCAGCGAAGCCTTTGTCGGCAAACTCTTCACTGGCGGCACGCAGGATCAGTTCTTTGTTGCGCTCGCGGATGGTGCTCATAAACCAGGTGATTCCTTGCCTGTTCGGGCGGTTGCGCATGGTAGCACCGGCCTTGCGCGAGGCTCAAGAATGCCCCGCCGGCCCTCGTTGCGCGCTATGCTTCGCAACATTTATGACCTCAAGGAACCCTGATCCATGGCCGGAAGCAGTTTGCTGGTGCTGATCGACGATATTGCCACGGTACTCGACGATGTGGCGCTGATGACCAAGATGGCGGCGAAGAAGACCGCCGGGGTGCTGGGGGACGACCTCGCGCTCAATGCCCAGCAGGTTTCCGGGGTGCGCGCCGAGCGCGAATTGCCGGTGGTCTGGGCGGTGGCCAAGGGCTCGTTCCTGAACAAGCTGATCCTGGTGCCCGCGGCGCTGGCCATCAGTGCCTTCGCGCCCTGGCTGGTGATACCGCTGCTGATGCTCGGCGGTGCCTACCTGTGTTTCGAGGGCTTTGAAAAGCTCGCCCACAAGTTTCTCCACAGCAAGGCCGAGGATCAGGCCGAGCACCAGCAACTGATCGAAGCCGTGGCGGACCCGGCCACCGATCTGGTGGCCTTCGAGAAGACCAAGATCAAGGGCGCGATCCGCACCGACTTCATTCTCTCGGCCGAGATCATCGCCATTACCCTGGGCACCGTCGCCGACGCGCCGTTGATGCAGCAGGTGGTGGTGCTTTCGGGCATCGCCATCGTCATGACCGTCGGCGTGTATGGCCTGGTGGGCGGCATCGTCAAGCTCGACGACCTCGGCCTGTGGCTGACGCAGAAGCCGGGCCAGGTCGCAAAAAGCATCGGCGGCGCGATCCTGCGCGCAGCGCCCTACATGATGAAAAGCCTCTCGGTGATCGGCACCGCGGCCATGTTCATGGTCGGCGGCGGCATCCTGACCCACGGCGTGCCGGCGGCGCATCACTGGATCGAGACTGTCACGGCGCACACGGCCGAGGTGGTTGGCGGGTTTTCGCTGATCATGCCGACGCTGCTCAATGCCGTGGCCGGCATTATCGCCGGCGCCGCGGTACTGGTCGTGGTGTCGCTGGGTGGCAAGCTGTGGCGTGCGGCCAGGGCCTGATTCGTTGAAGGCCCTCGCCGCTGCAGGACGAGGGGCGGGGGCAAGGGGCTGTCAGGCAGGGAGCAGTTGCGCGACCGCCAGGCCGATCTTGTTGATCGCCTGTTCGATCTTGCGGTTGGGCACGCCGGCAAAGTTCAGCCTGAGGCAATTGCGGTACTTGCCGGCCGCGGAAAAGATATTGCCGTTGGCGATCTGGATGTCCTCGGCTTCCAGCAGCCGGTTCAGGGTGTAGGTGTCGAACTCGTCCGGCAACTCGACCCACAAGGTGAACCCGCCCTGGGGTTTGCTGACCCGGGTGCCTTCCGGCAGGTAGCGGCTGACCCACTCAGTCATCAGGTCGCGATGGCGCTGGTACTGTTTGCGCATCCGTCGCAGGTGCGGCAGGTAATGACCCTTGGCAATGAATTCGGCCACCGCCAGCTGCGGCTGGGTCGCGGTGGTGCCGGAGCCGACGTATTTCATGTGCAGCACTTGCGGCAGGTAACGCCCCGGGGCGATCCAGCCGATCCTCAGGCCCGGCGCCAGGGTTTTCGAGAACGAACTGCACAGCAGTACGCGCCCGTCGTCGTCGAATGACTTCAGGGTGCGCGGCCGCGGGTAGCGGAACGCCAGGTCGCCATAGATATCGTCTTCGATGATCGGCACGTCGTAGCGCTGGGCCAGGCGGATCATCGCGCGCTTGCGATCGTCTGGCATGATGTAGCCCAGCGGGTTGTTGCAATTGGGCGTGAGCTGGATGGCCTTGATCGGCCACTGTTCCAGGGCCATTTCCATGGCTTCCAGGCTGATGCCGGTGACCGGGTCGGTGGGAATCTCCAGGGCCTTGAGGCCGGCGGCCTTGAGCAACTGGATGATGCCGTGAAAGCAGGGGGAAGCGATGGCCACGATGTCGCCGGGTTCGCACAGGGCGCGGATGGCGATGGACAGGGCTTCCTGGCAGCCGCTGGTGACGACGATTTCCGCGGGCGTCAGGCGGCAACCGGAGTCGACGCCGAGGCGGGCAATCTGCTCGCGCAGGCTCAGCACACCTTGCAGGTGGTTGTATTGCAGGCTCGGGCTGTCGCTGCGCCGGCTGATTCGCGCCAGGGCGGTCAGCAGCGGCTTGAGGGTCGGCGCCGTGGTGTCGGGCATGCCGCAACCCAGTTGAATGGCATTGGCGTTCTGCTCCTGGCGCATCAGGTCCTGCACCAGGTCCCACTGGGAGATATCCACAGGCCGCAACGACGGCCGTCCCATCTTTGGCAGTTCCGGCAAACGCCGGCCGGCCGGGACGAAATAGCCCGACTTGGGCTTGGGAATAGCCAGTCCCGAGCTTTCCAGGACCCGATAGGCCTGTTGCACGGTGGTGAGGCTGACGCCGTGCTCGAGGCTCAGGGCCCGCACCGAAGGCAAACGCTCCCCCGGCCCGTATAACCCCTGCTCAATGCGGCTGCTGATGTATTCGGCGAGATTCAGGTATCGAGTCATGCGGGGGACTGTAGCGACTCATCTGTCGTATAAAAAGTTACAGATTCCACTTTTTTTGAAAATTTTTAGAGGCAAAAAAGCAATCTGTACTGAGAAAAATCATCCGGCGTGTACCTATAAGACAGTGGTTGCCTTTGGGAAGATGGCCCGCATCGCACTGTACTGGTTGTTCTTAAATACAGTTGCGACGCAATTCAGAGTCCCCCCCGGGCAACGTATAACGGGCTTCCCCCTCAGGCTACTTTAGACGATGACTTCTCAAGGAAGAGCAGGGTAATGACGGCAAGGATCAAACTGACTCCACAGATGGCTGAGTACGAGCAGAAGTTCACCGACGGTGGTGAGGTTCGCTGGCTGCCTTATTTGATGTATTTCCATCCTACCGACCACCGTTCGGAGGTGGTCAATACAGATACCTCGGGCTTCCGCTATTCGGAACTGCTGGGCATACAGTATTCAGTGGCCAACAGCCGTCACGCCAAGAGCGTGCGGGTGCTGGCCGGTAGCTCGACCGTGTTTGGCATCGGTGCCAGTTCGGATGCCTGGACATTGCCTTCGCGCCTGGCCGAGAACGATCCGGACAGCAAACCCTGGATCAACTTCGGCGGACGCAGTTTCAACTCGACCCAGGAACTGACGCTCTTCACCCTTTACCGTCATTTGCTGCCCAAGGTCGACGAAATCGTGCTGTTTTCCGGGTTCAACAACCTGGGGCTGGCCCGCCAGCCACAAAGCAGCCGTGGCGAACACGGCGCTTTCTTCAACTGCAACCAGTTCTTCGACGCCATGCGTCCGGAGACTCAGGCACCCAAGCGCGGCATGTTCCGCGCCTTGCTCGGCAAGGAACAGGAAGAGCCGACGCCCGAGCCGCCACCGTCCATGGAAGAGCAGATCGAATACGCCGCCGACCTGACCCTGCGTCACCTGGATACCTGGCGCGCGCTGGCGGCCGACATGGGCGCCAAGCTGACCTTCATTCTGCAGCCGCTGGCCGGCTGGGTCCGGGAAAAGGGCTGCGACGAGGAAGAACAGTTGTTCGCCGAGCTGGATCGCGCCGGCAGTTTCAGCGAGGTCTATGGCGACATCCTGCAGCCCAGCGTCTGCGAGGCCTATGCCGCCCGCCTGCGCGAGGGCGCCCAGAAGATGGGCGTGCGTTTCGTGAACATTACGCCGCTGCTGTCCGAGGCCCTGCGGCCTGAACAGTGGTTGTTCGTCGACCGTATTCACTTCACCGACCAGGGGAATGATTTCGTCTCGAAAATCATCCTCGATGTTCTTTAAAGGAGTCTGCCATGAGTTACATCAAGAGCTTGTTCCAACGCCTCTTCGGCAAGAAGAAAAAGAAGAAGCCGGACTCTTCGATCTACCCGATGTTCTGATCTCGACACCCGATGTCATTGCTTGCCGATGACTGAGGGCCGGCAATGGATTGCCTTGGTCTCCAACCTGGAAGGGAAGTAAACAGTATGTGGCGCCAGTTTTATCGATCAGTCAGCAACCCCGAGAGCTTTCTGGGGGATGTCAGTATTCGGCGTCTGATGGGCCTGGCCGCACCGGGTGAAGCCGGTGCGGATGGCTTGGCCGGGTTGCGGGTACAGATCGAGCACTGGCGTGACGAGCAGGCCCAGGCTTACCGCGAACTGGCCAGCCAGGCCGCGGAGCTGGGCAACCAACGGGAATTCGCCGAGGCCCTGCTGGTGCACTCGGCGCCATTGGCCTCGGTGCTGGGTTGCTGGCTGCAAGGCATGAGCGCCCCCGGGGTTTTCGAGGACAGCGCGCAGCTCAGGCTCATGGAGCTGCTGGCCCACGACGTCGGCGTCGGGCGGCCCCTGGCATCGCGCGCCGATCACTTCAAATCGCTGTTGGTGCAGGCGGGGCTGACCGCTTGTGCGGTTTCGCCGTTCGAGCTTTCCACGCTCCCCGACCTGCCCGACGAACTGTTCGAATTACCGGCATTGCTGCAAGCGGTCAGCCGCCGCAGCGATGCCTTTGGCGACACCCTGTGCGGCATCGATTATGCCTGGCGCGCCCTGGGGCTGAGCCCCTGGTGGGTGGTGCTGGACGCGCAGCAGCTGGATGTCCGCCGACTCGACCTGAACCAACTGGATGAAAGCGCGGGCGACAGCTCGGCGCTGGAGATCTCCCAGTGGGTCTGCGAGCAGGTCGCCAACCAGGGCAACATTCGCCGCCTGCAACTGGAGGCGGGCGCCCAGTGGTTGTTCGCGGCCCTGAAGACGTTCAACGAGCGGCTGCTGGCGCACTGTCGGGCCGCGGTATCGCCCGAGCGCCTGATGGGCAAGATGATCCAGCGCATGGCCCGGGCCGGCGCGGTCTATCACCAGGATTACAAGATGGAAGGCCGCAGCCTGGCGCAGTGGCTGCGTGAGGCCCAGGTCGACCCCGTGCCGCTGCTGGAAATGCTTTCGCGCAGCCGCCTGATCGTGCCGGGCAACGCCGAGAAGAGTTTGTTGGTCAACACCCTGGTCGCGCCGAACGGGCGCATGTTCCGGATTTTCAGCGAGGCCGACCTGAGCGTTATCCGCAAATGGATCGATGGCCTGTCCGGCCCGATCCAGCGCGCAGAAGCTGCCCAAGTACCAACGCCAAGCCCTTGCAATGCAGTGGTTCCACAGGTGCTGGGCGAGGACATTCAGGAGCAGGGCCAGTGGCCCAAGAGCCTGCGCGAGGCCTATTTCGTCTTGCAGGGCAGGGCGCTGGCGCCTCGCACCCAGGCTTTTGCCCAGGCTTATGTGACGCGCTGGCTGGAGCAGTCGCGCCGCTCGCTGCAAAACTCCGAACGCACCTTGCCCGAGTCCTGGAATGTCGGCGTATTGCGCGAATGGTTGCTGGACAAGCACGACCGCCACGGTCAGGAGTTCGAAGAAAGCGACCCGGCGGCCATGCCGTCGCGCGAGGAAATCGTCGACTCCACCCTGCAACTGGCGCCGCTGACCCTGATCGACGGCGCCTGGCTCCAGGGCTTCACCGACCTGACGCTGGCTTCGTCCCATGTCGGTTACGCGCTGTTCCAGACCTATTGGGACGAGCTGGGCAACGGCTCCTATGCGCTGAACCATCCGAAGATCTACCGCGACGGCCTGCGCCAGATGGGGCTGGAGCTGGCGCCTACCGGTGCCCGCGAGTTCGCCGAGGATGAGCGGCTGCGCGAGGCCTCGTTCCGCTTGCCGGTCTACTGGCTGTGCCTGGGCAAGCTGCCGGTGACCTTCATGCCGGAAATCCTCGGCATGAACCTGGCGATGGAGCTGTCGGGGGTGGGCGGCAGCTACCGTTCGGCCCGGCGCTTCCTCCGGCACTACGGCTTCAGCACGGCGTTCGTCGACCTGCACAACACCATCGATAACGTCACCACGGGGCATTCGGCCTGGGCGGTGGACGCCATCGACGCCTACATGCGCCAGGTCGCCGCGACGAAGCCGGCGGAACTGGCAGAACACTGGCTGCGGGTCCGCGTCGGCTACGAGTCCCTGGCACCGCAGCCGGACCGCTTGACGTCCTGGTTGCAGCGCCTGGGCATCGGCTCCGCGGGCGCGGTGCTGCCCCGGAGCAAGACGCGGGGCGAGGATCAGGCGCTGTTTCACCATGAACCTATTGTCCCTGCCGCGCCGGTTGGCGTAACGGCCTGAACATCAAGGAGTGTCCATGTCTCTGGTCAACGTGCACAACGAGTGGGATCCGCTGGAAGAAATGATCGTCGGCGTCGCCCAGGGCGCGCAGGTGCCGCGACCCGACCGCGGCCTGTTCGCCCTGGATTACAGCGAGCAGCATGACTACATCGAGGACATTCCATCCGGCCCCTATCCGCAGCAGGTGATCGAGGAAGCCAGCGAGGACCTGGACGCCTTTGCCGCCTTCCTGCGTTCCCACGGGGTCATAGTGCGGCGCCCGGACGTCACTGACCATCGCGCGGTATTCGGCACTTGGGCCTGGAAAACCGACGGCGAATACAACTACTGCCCGCGGGATGTGCTGCTACCCATCGGCCAGACCATCATCGAGGCGCCGATGGCGCTGCGCAGCCGCTACCTGGAACCGTTCGCCTATCGCCGGCACCTGGCCGAATACTTTGCCAGCGGCTCCAACTGGATTTCCGCGCCCAAGCCGCAGCTGCTGGACAGCACCTACCGGATCAACCCCAAGAACGGCTCGATCATTGCCAATGACGAGCCGATCTTCGACGCCGCCAACGTGATCCGCGTCGGCGAGGACATCCTCTATCTGGTTTCGCGCAGCGGTAACGAACTGGGTTGCCAGTGGCTGCAGCGGGTGCTGGGCGATCGTTACCGGGTGCACCCGGTGAGCGGCGTGTACGACGGCACGCACCTGGACACCACCATCACCGTGGTCCGCCCGGGGCTGGTGGTGCTGTGTCCGGAGCGGATCCGCAAGGACCAGGTGCCGGCGCTGTTCAAGAACTGGGACATCATCTGGGCGCCGGAAATGGTCGACACCGGCTATTGCTGGTCCTACCCGCGCGCGTCGATCTGGCAGGGCATGAACTTCATCATGGTCAACCCGGCGCTGGCGGTGATCAACGACCAGCAAGTGCCGCTGATTCGCGCCCTGGAGAAACACGGTATCGATGTGGCGCCGCTGAAAATGCGCCATGCCCGCAGCCTCAGTGGCGGCTTCCATTGCGTGTCGGTCGACATTCGTCGCCGCGGCACCCTTGAAGACTATCGTTGAGCGGAGCCTGGGGCATGCAGAATCTGGACTACTACGCCGTCATCCTGTTCGCGATTTCCACCTGCGTGACGCCGGGGCCGAACAACGTGATGCTGATGTCCTCCGGGGTCAACTTCGGCATCAGCCGCACCCTGCGCCACGTCGCGGGCATCAACATCGGCTTTCCACTGATGCTGATCGCGGTGGGGCTCGGCGCCGGCGCGGTGTTCCATCGTTATCCCAGCCTGCATGACATCCTGCAGGTGATCGGTGCCCTGTACATGCTGTACCTGGCCTACCGGATCGCCACGGCGCCCACGGTCGATCTCGACGACCAGGGCGGGCGCCCGCTGGGCTTCACCGGCGCGGCGCTGTTCCAGTGGGTCAACCCCAAGGCCTGGATCATGGCGGTGGGCGCGGTCCTGGCCTACACCACGCCGGTCGGTTCCTACAGTGCGCAGATCCTGCTGATCGCCTTGATCTTCTTTCTCTTCGGCTCGCCCTGCTCGATGGTCTGGGTGCTGTTCGGACGTTATTTGCGGCGCTTTCTCAGCGAGCCGAACCGGCTCCGGCTGTTCAACATTTCAATGAGTGTGTTGTTGGTGGTGTCGTTGATTCCGGCATTAAAAAGCCTGCCGGTCTCAAGTTGGTTGCACGGATGACGGACTGTGCACAGACACAGGGAATTTCCATGGATTGGCATGAAGCTATGAGGATGAGCGTTTAAATGGCTACTTACGTATTAGGGATTTCGGCGTTCTATCACGACAGCGCCGCGGCGCTGGTGAAGGACGGGGTGCCGGTGGCTGCGGCCCAGGAAGAGCGCTTCACGCGGGTGCGGCACGACGCGGCGTTTCCGGCCAATGCCATCAAGTACTGCCTGGACGCCGAGGGGATCGGCCTCGATGAGCTGACCGCCGTGGTCTACTACGAAGACCCGCAGGAAAAGTTCTCGCGGATGATTTCCTCCTTCGCCAGTGGCGGCATCAGCGGCGCGCGCACCTTCATCAGCACCATGCCGGAATGGATCCGCTGGAAGCTCAATGTGCTCAAGTTCATCGACGAGAAACTCGAGGAACTGGGACGTGGTACCGGACCGCTCACCATCGCTTCGCAGCACCACCGTTCCCATGCCGCGGCGGCGTTTTTCCCGTCGCCGTTCGAGCAGGCGGCGGTGCTGTGCATCGACGGCATCGGCGAATGGCATTCGACCACGATCTGGAAGGGCGACGGTTCCAAGCTCGACCTGATGAACTCGATTTCCTATCCGCACTCGGTCGGCCTGTTCTACTCGGCGTTCACCTATTACTGCGGCTTCAAGGTCGACTCCGGCGAGTACAAACTCATGGGCCTGGCACCTTACGGCCGGCCGATCTATGCCGACAAGATCCGCAAGGAACTGATCAACATCCGCGCCGACGGCTCCTTCACCCTGAACATGAAGTACTTCGAGTACCTGCGTGGCGAGCGCATGGTCGGCGAGGCGTTCGAGGAACTGTTCGGCGGTCCGGTGCGCAAGCCGGAGAGCCCGATCACCCAGCGCGAATGCGACCTGGCAGCCTCGGTGCAGCAGGTGACCGAGGAAGTGGTGCTGGGGCTGGCCACCGCGGCCGTGCGGCAGACCGGTTACCGCAACCTGTGCCTGGCCGGTGGCGTGGCGCTCAACTGTGTGGCCAACGGTGTGCTCAGCCGTTCCGGACGTTTCGACGCGATCTGGATTCAGCCCGCGGCCGGCGACGCCGGTTGTGCCCTGGGGGCGGCCATGGACTATTCGGTCAAGCGCACCGGGCGTCCGCACCTGGGCAGCAAGAAGCTCGACGCCATGAGCGGCAGCCTGTTGGGGCCGGGCTTTGGCGATGAAGAGATCCAGGCGTTCCTCGACGCCAACCAGTATCCGTACCAGCGCTTCGAGGGGGCCGAGCTGTATGACGAAACTGCGCGGCACCTGGCCGACGGCGCCGTGGTCGGCTGGTTCCAGGGGCGCATGGAGTTCGGCCCGCGAGCCCTGGGCGCGCGCTCGATCCTCGGCGATCCACGCAATCCCGAGATGCAGCGCACCATGAACCTGAAGATCAAGTACCGCGAATCCTTCCGGCCCTTTGCCCCGGCGGTGCTGGACGAGGACGCCCAGATCTACTTCGACATCTGCGAGAAGAGCCCGTACATGCTGATGGTTTCGCAGGTCACCGATTCGATCAAGACCGCCGAGTCGTTGCAGCCCGGCGGCCCCGAGCGTGGCCTGGGCAGCATCAACTCGATCCGTTCGCAGTTGCCGGCGGTGACCCACGTCGACCTGTCGGCGCGGGTGCAGACGGTGACCGAAGAAAACAACGCGCCGTTCACCCATCTGCTGCGCAGCTTCAAGAAGCGCACCGGCTGCTCGGTGCTGGTCAACACCTCGTTCAACGTGCGCGGCGAGCCGATCGTGTGCAAGCCGGAAGAAGCCTACGCCTGCTTCATGCGCACCGAGATGGATGTGCTGGTGCTGGGCAGCTTCATTCTCGAGCGCACGACCCAGCCGGAGTTCGTCGAAGAGGTCGACTGGCGCAACGAGATCCCGCTGGACTGATCGCTCACTCACTTTTTATTCAGGAGACAAGGCCATGCTCAGGTTGCTTTCGTTGTTGATGTTCGCTGTGGTGTTGCTACCGATCGGCTGGGCGCGCCGGATATTCAATTCCTCGCGCTTCAGCCAGCGTTTCCATCAAGGCTCGACGGCGTGGGACCACCCGGAAAACACCCGTTAGGCCGAATAACTGCAAGGGCTCGGATCCATGTCAACGGTCATCTACAAGAACTTGAATGCCTCACCGATTCACGCCGTCAATGGCGCTGGGGTCTGGCTTGAGGATGCTTCGGGCAAACGCTACCTCGACACGTGCGGCGGGGTGGCCGTTTCCAGCCTGGGACATGGACATCCACGGATCGCCGCGGCCATCGAGCAGCAGGCGAAAAAGCTCAGTTGGGCCCATGCCGGCAGCTTCACCACGGACGCCGCCGAGGAATTGGCTGACCTGCTGGTGGGGGCCTCCGGCGGCTTGGCCAAGGCGCAGTTTCTCTCCGGCGGTTCCGAGGTCATGGAACTGGCGATGAAAATTGCCTACCAGTATCAGTGCGAGCGCGGGCTGCCGGGCAAATCGATCTTTATCTCGCGCCAGCAGAGCTACCACGGCAGCACCCTGGGGACCCTGTCGATTTCCGGCAACCTGCAGCGTCGCGGGGTCTTCGAGCCGTTGCTCGGGTCCGCCGAATTCGTCTCGCCCTGTTATGCCTATCGCCATCAGGGCACTGATGAAAGCGACGAGCAGTACGGGACGCGCCTGGCGCTGGAACTGGACGAAAAGATCAGGGCGCTGGGCAGCGACAGGGTGGCGGCGTTTTTCGCCGAGACCGTGGTCGGCTCCACCAACGGCGCGGTGCCGCCGGTGCCGGGGTACTTCCGCAAGATCAAGGCGGTGTGCGAACGTCACGACGTGCTGCTGATCCTCGACGAGGTGATGGCCGGCATGGGCCGCACCGGCAGGTTCTTCGCCTACGAAGACGACGGCATCGTGCCGGACATGGTCGCGGTCGGCAAAGGCCTGGCGGCCGGTTACCAGCCGATCTCGGCGTTGCTGGTCAGCAGCCAGGTGCATGAGGCCATGGCGGGCAACTCCGGGGTGCTGGGCAACGGCCAGACCCACGTCAATCATCCGCTGGCCTGCGCCGTTGCGCTGGAGGTGCAGCGGGTCATCCAGGACGAGAACCTGCTGCAGGCCGTGTGCCTGCGCGGCGAGCAACTGCGCCACGGCCTGCGCGAGTGCCTGGCGCGCTTCGAGCATGTCGGCGATGTGCGCGGGCGCGGTCTGTTCGTCGGCGTGGAGTTCGTTCAGGACCGGGACACCCGCGAGCCCTATCACGGTGGCGGCCGTTACGCTGCGAGCCTCAAGGCGCAGGCGCTGGAACAAGGGCTGCTGATTTATCCGGGCAGCGGAACCGCCGACGGTGTTCACGGTAACCACGTGCTGTTCGCGCCGCCCTTCATCTCCAGCGAGGCGGAAATCGCCGAAATGGTCGAGCGCTTCACGGCGGTAGTCGAGGCCTGCCAGCAGGGTT
The DNA here is from genome assembly GCF_003184125.1 of Pseudomonas sp. RW409. NCBI lineage: Bacteria > Pseudomonadati > Pseudomonadota > Gammaproteobacteria > Pseudomonadales > Pseudomonadaceae > Pseudomonas > Pseudomonas sp. RW409. Next base: position 970,082 of record NZ_QHHP01000041.1, read on the forward strand.
AGCGGGGAGGGCGGACCGGGGGTGTTTTCGAAATGTACCAACAGCCAATAGTGGAAAAGACTATGCAGACCATCGAACCATGCAAGGACAAAGTTCTATTGTCGGTGTGCACCATGGACTGGTGCGATCACGGCGTTGAATTCGCCAAGACGGTTTTTTCCAACCTGGAAGTGTTCTGTTGGGACCCGGGCGACCCCTATCCGTATCACCTGGAAGACTGGGAAGGCGACTGGATCATTTCCTATCGCGGCGACTTCATCTTCCCGCCGAGCATCTATCAGCGGGCCCGCAAGGGCGCGATCAACCTGCACCCGGCGCCGCCCAAGTACCGCGGCCTGGGCAGCCAGCACTATGCGATCTACTACCAGGACGAAACCTACGGTTCGACCTGCCATCACCTGGCGCCCTCGGTGGACAGCGGCGACATCATCCACGTCGCGCGTTTCAACATCGCCCCGGCGGAAACCGCGTCTTCGCTGCGCCTGCATGTCGGCGCCTATTGCCTGCAGCAGTTCATCCACCTGTTGACCGACTACATCCTGCAAGGCCGTCCGCTGCCGGTGTCGCCCGAGCGCTGGGGCGAGCGGCTGTACAAGCAATCCGAACTCAAACCCTGGATGGAAAAGATCCGGGCCGAAGAACCCGATCATCGCTGCTTCAAGTAGCGAGGAGGGATGCCGGCCCGCGCGGGGCGGCATCCCGGTTGGTAAACCCTGCTCCCGCGACTTCTACGAGAGACCGTCAAATGTTTGATTTATCGAGCTTTGGTGCTGCTATGGCCGTTTATGTCATCGGAACCGCCAGCCCTGGCCCGGGTAACCTGGCGATTGCCAACACCTCGCTCAGCTACGGGCGTACCCCGGGGCTGGCGCTGGCGGCCGGGGTCATTTCCGGTTCGTTGTGCTGGGGCGCGATGACGGCCGCGGGCGTCTCGGCCTTGCTGATGTCCAACACCCAGGTGCTGGTCTGGCTGAAGATCCTCGGCGCCTGCTACCTGTTATGGCTGGCCTACAAATCCATCCGCGGCGCCCTGAGCGCGAGCGCGGTCAACCTCAATCGCGCCCGGGCCAAACAGAGCCGCACGCTGGGGTTCTACCTGCAAGGGCTGGGCATCCACCTGACCAACCCCAAGGCGGCCCTGACCTGGTTCACCGTGACCACCGTCGGCCTCAGCGCCACGGCGCCCTCCTGGGCCAGCTTCGTGCTGGTGGGCAGCTGTGCGGTCGCCGGCTTCGTGATTTTCTGTGCCTACGCCCTGGCGTTTTCCGCGCGTTCGGCGGAGCCGTTTTTCGTCCGCACGCGCAAGGCTTTCGGCCTGGTCTGCGGCGCGTTCTACGCCATGGTCGCAGCGGGCTTCATCGGGTCCTTGCTGTAAGCGTGGATAAGCCTCGCCCGTGGCGATCGCCGGGGCGAAAACAATGACTCAGGGCTCTGTTCGGAGCATGTACTTCTCAGGATGACTGTATGCCGTTGTCGATCGACTTGTTGTTGGCTTTCGCCTTGTTTGCCTTTGTCACTTCGGTGACCCCCGGACCGAACAACACCATGCTGCTGGCCTCGGGGGTGAATTTCGGGTTCCGCCGCACGGTGCCGCATATCCTCGGGATCAGTTCGGGGTTCCTGGTGCTGGTACTGGCCGTCGGCCTGGGCCTGGGCGCCGTGTTCGAGGCCTACCCGGTGCTGTACAAGGTGCTGCGCTATGTCGGTGCGGCCTACCTGTTGTACCTGGCCTGGAACATCGCCCGTTCCGGGCCGGTGTCCCAGGAAGTCGACGGCAAGGGCCGGCCGCTGGGGTTCTGGGGGGCGGCGGCGTTCCAGTGGGTCAACCCCAAGGCCTGGGTCATGGCGCTGGGGGCCATCAGCACCTATACGCCATTGCAGGGCTACTTTTTCAACGTGGTGGTAATCGCCAGCCTGTTTGCCTTGATCAACGCGCCGAGCGTCGGAGTCTGGGCCGGATTCGGCAGCGTGCTGCGCAATGTCCTGCGCGATCCGCGCTGGCTGCGCCTGTTCAACTACGGCATGGCCTTGCTGCTGGTGATTTCGCTGTTCCCGCTGCTGCAAGCCTGAGGGGCTTTCCCAGGGCGTTATGCCGCCACCCGCCGCAACCGGCGCGTGGCGGTTTTTTTTGCCCGCTCATTGCCCCTGGGCGACAGCCGCCACGCCGGGTTCGTGGCGAGTCAGGCGGCACCATTTGTGCCAGGTGAATTGCAGTTGCAGCAGCGCCGCCCTGGCCATTTCCAGGTCCTGTTCCGGCAGTTGCGGCGCCTGCTCCAGGGCCTTGAGCAGGGCGACGGTCGGAGCATCCAGTCGATCGCTGCGGCGTGGCGTCGGTCCGCCCGACTTGAGCTGCGTGGCGATGCTCTGCAGGTAGTGCCCGCGCTCGACGCCCAGGGCGCCGACCGCGGCGCCCAGGCTGGCGCGCAATTGCAGCAGTTCGTCGCCCAGGTCGAGCCCGAGCAGGCCGTTGTCCCAGTGCTGGCGGCGTTCCTGGGGCAGGCTTTCGGAGTAGCGCGCCAGGCGGATCAAGCGGTCGGCCATGCGCCCGCCGAACCAGCTCTCGGCTTGCTCCAGCGGGCGCGAAGTGAGTTGCGCCAGGTCGAACAGCGAGGCGCGGAACATCCGCCGATAGTGATGTTCGCCGGGGTTGAGGCTGACCAGGCGAAACACCAGGACCGCGATGCCGACGCCGACCAGGGTCGCCATGGCCTTGTTGAGGAAGTTGGCCAGGTCGTAGGTCATCAGGTTGCCGGGGCCGACGTTGTTGACGAAAAAGATGCAGAACGCCGACGCGATTGGCGCCATCCGCGGTTTGCTCATGCACAGCGAAGCGCAAAACAGCGGCACCCCGAGCCCCACGCACAACAGCGGGAAACCATCCCAGCCGGGCAGCAATCCCAGGCCGACAAAGCCGGCGATCGGTACTGACAGGGCGATGCCCTTGAGGAAGTTGAGGCTGGAGGCGGAAGGGTTTTCCCGGCCGGCGAACAGGCTCAGCACCACCCCGCAGATCGATACCGCGCCCAGGCCGGAGGGCCAGGCCGAGAGCACCCAGAAGCCGGCCACGGCGAGAAACGCCAGGGCGCTGCGCAGGCCGCCGAGGATGCCTTGCTCGATATCCCGGTGCCAGGACAGGGCGCCAGGCGCGCCATGGGGTACCCGGCCCTGCTCGACGGCCTGCAGAGTCCGCGCGCTGCGTTCCAGCAGCGCCGGCACCTGGGCCAATTGCATCAGGCACAGATGTGCATCCTGCGACAGGCTGCGGTCCTGCAGTGCCTCTTGAAGGCGTGCCCACAGCTGGGCGATGTCTGCCTCGTGGCTGTGTTCCAGGGCCGTGGCCAGTTGTTCGATCAGCGCTGCCACCGCGGCATTCGCCGCGCTGTCGAGCATCAGCCGCTGGCGGGCCACGCCGCGGGCGGCGCGCAACAGGCTCAGCAAGTCGCGACTGAGCACCCGCAGGGCCTGGGAGCGCCGACGCCCCTGAGGCCCTTCGAACCAGGCGTGATCGCGCTGGGCATCGACCGCCACCAGCTTGCCGAGGGCTTCCAGCAATCCTTTGCGCTGGTCCTGGCCGATCAACTCGGAGGCCGCGGCGCGCATGCCGGCTTGCCAGGCGAGCTTGCCTTGGGTGGCCAGCGCCTGTTCGACCCGGCGCGGCCACAACACGGTGCTGGCGATCGCCGCGCAGATGATTCCCAGGCTGATTTCCGAACAGCGGGCCACGGCCTGGTCGAACACCAGCAGCGGATGGGTGGTGGCGGGCAGGGCGATGATCGCCGCGGTGTAGCCGGCCAGTACGAAGCCGTAGGAAGCATGATTGCGCAGCAGCGAAGCGCCGGTGGTGCAGAAGGCCAGCCACAGCGCCATCGCCAGCAGAAACAACAGGGGCGCCTGGCCGAACAGGCCGATCAGCAGGATCGAGGCCAGGGCGCCGCTAAAGGTGCCCAGCAGGCGGAAGGCGCCCTTGGCCAGGACCATGCCGCTGCTGGGCTGGCTGACGATGAACACGGTGGTCAGGGCCCATTGCGGCTGCTCGAGGTTGAAACGAAAGGCCAGGTACAGGGCGATGCCCCCGGCGATCATGTTCCTGATGGCGAACAGCAGGTCGTTGCGGCTGGGAGCCAGGACGGCCAGCCAGAAATCGGGGATTCGCAGGGTGGGGCTTTTCATTGGCAAGGCACATAGATAGCTAGCTAATGATTAGCATCGTATCTACTTGCTTGGGAAATTCCAATGAGGATTTTTCTGCTTCCGGAGAGGGTGCAGGTGCTGAGAAGGGCGAGGGTATCGGTGCGGCGAAGAAAAGGGCCCTGCACGAATGGCAGGGCCCTGGAGGGATCACTCGGCGATTTGCAGCTTGCGCGATTCGGTGTAGACGTAGCGGACTTTTTCGTACTCGAACGGCGAGTCCAGCTGGCCGTAGCGGAAGCTGGTCTGATAGCGCTTGTCGATACTGCGCAGGACCCAGAGTTCCGGGTGGTTCGAACTGACCTCGGAGACGTTGAGGAAGTTGATCGCCGACTCGGTGGTGTAGTCCACGGCCAATCCGGCGGTATCGCGAAGGTTCGAGGGGCCGAGGATCGGCAGGACGAAATAGGCGCCGCCCGGCACGCCGTAGAAGCCCAGGGTCTGGCCGAAGTCTTCGCTCTGGCGTGGCAGGCCCATGCTGGTGGCCGGGTCCCAGAGACCGCCGATACCGATGGTGGTGTTGACCAGCAGGCGGGCGGTGGTGTTCAGCGAGCGCTGGCCCTTGAACTGCAGCAGGCTGTTGACCAGGTTCGGCACGTCGCCCAGGTTGTTGAAGAAGTTGCTCACACCGGTGCGCAGGAAGCTCGGGGTGATGTAGCGGTAACCGTCGACCACCGGCAGGAACACCCACTGATCGAAGCGGTAGTTGAAGTGGTACACCCGGCGGTTCCACGACTCCAGCGGGTCGTAGACGTTCAGCGCGTTGAGGGTCGAGCGCTCGAACTCGCGCTGGTCCAGGCCCGGGTTGAACTTGAGCCGCTTGAGCGGTTGGGTGAAGCCATCCTCGTCTGCGACCACGGGTGTCGCGGTCTGGCCGTCGTCGGCATTGGCATAGCCTGCGCAGAATAACGCAGCGATGAGCAGGAGATGTTTAGCCACGGAAGAACTCCAGCATGGCGTCGCTGTTGACGCGGTAGTTGAGGTTGCCGCAATGGCCGCCATGGGGGTAGACCGTCAGCCGGTCGCCAAAGGTCTTGCGCAGGAACCCCAGGTCGCCGGGGCCGAGGATCACGTCGTCGGCGTTGTGCATCACGGCGATTTTCGGACTGTCCTGCAGGTAATCCTTGAGCGCGTACAGGCTCACCTGGTCGATCAGTTGCAGCACGCTGCCGCCGTCGGTGCGGGCGCGCCACATCGGGATCACCTGCTCGGTGAGGTAGCAGTCGAAGTCGCATTGCAGGGCGCGCTTGAGGAATGGCGTGAGGTTGGTGCCTTCGCTGATCGGGTACTTGGGCGGGGTGATCAGGCCGCGGCGGTTGATCAGGTCCGAGGTGAAGGCGATGTCGGCGGCGGAGAAGCGGAACGAGGTGCCGATCAGCATCGCCATCTGCTCGTTGCTCAGGTGCTGCTTGGACTGCTGGAAGTCGTAGAGCAGGGCATCGTTGAGATCGATGTAGCCCTTCTGCTGGAAGTAGCGGGTCAGCTTGTTCAGCACCAGCTCGTAGAAGGTGGTGGTGTTATTGATGCCCTTGACCTCGGTCTGCACCAGCTTGTCGAGGTTGGTGATGGAGGTATAGAGGTTGACCGGCGGGTTGAGCAGCAGGACTTTCTTGAAGTTGAAGCTGCGCCGGGTTTCGTCCAGCTTGCTGACGAAGGCCGCGTCCAGGGCGCCGAGGCTGTAGCCGGTGAGATAGAAATCGGTGATCGGCAGTTTCGGGTTCTGCGCGCGTACCGCCTGCATCACGCGGTATATGTCTTCGGCATCGTCCTTGGTCACACCCGGGGTGGCGAACCGCGAGGCGGCGCTGATGAAGTCGAAGCTGGTGGGCGAGGACAGCTGCACCACGTGATAGCCGGCCTGGTAATAGAGCTTCTTCAGGTATTCGTTGTGGCTGCTGTCGTAGCGCGCGCCGGTGCCGGCGATGAGGAAGATCAGCGGTGCGGCATGGTCCTGCTCGGCGATGCGGTAGGTGAGCTTCTTCACGGCCCAGAAGTTGTCCGGCAGGATGAATTCGCGCTCGGGGCGCAAGGTCAGGCTGCGGTCGGACTGATTGATATCGTCGTCACTCGGCAGCTTCGGACGCAGGTCCGGCGGAGTGGTGGCAATGGTCGCCTCGAACGGGTTGGTCAAGGGGTAGCCATAGCTGGCGGCGTCGATGTCGACCGCGAGCGCGGACGCACTCGAGATAAGGCCGCCAAACAGGGCAGCGAAGCGCAAGGAACGGAGCATGACTAAATCCCTGTAGAGGAAGGTGCCGAGTGAAGTTCGCAGGCTATGACCACCGGGTTGCTGCCGAAGTGCCATGGCACGGCCCAAAAAACGATCAAGGCAGGGCAAAGCCGGATCGGCGGTAATAGTCGCCAGACGATACACTTTGTCGCTGTTTGCTCAACAGTTATCTGTGCAACACGCTTGCTTACCGGCCTCGGGCGATTATGCTGGGCGCCGTTTTCGCTTATCGGAGTGCTTCATGTCCCGCCGTCTTCCCGTGATTCTGCTGCTTGTTGTCCTGCCGTTGTGGCTGGCCGCCAGTTATGGCGTGCGCTACGGCTTCATGGAGGACGCTCGATGGGTCGGCGTCTGTGTCGACGAAGCCAGCCGCTGGGAGTGCCAGGCACGTTCCAGCCTGGGGCTGCTGATCCACTTCAAGGTCATGGGCTGGGCGGCGCTGGCGGCGGCCCTGATCGCCTTCGTGATACCGGGTCGTGCCGGCTGGAGCCTGGCGGTGCTGGCGCTGCTGTTCGGCTTTCCGGCACTGGCGCTCTACAACACCAGCCTGGCAGTGTTTGCCATCGTCATCGGTGCCTTGCGGCTGGTAAGGGCGCCTCGCGCTGTTCTGTAGGAGCGAAGCTTGCTCGCGATCAACGATGACGCGGTATGACTGCTAAACCGCGGCGACGCCATCGCGGGCAAGCCTCGCTCCTACACGGTTCTGATCAGGCTTTGCGAGCCCGCAAGCTGCGCCACAGGGCGGCGACCATCAGCACGCTGACCAGAGCCCAACCCCAGGCCTGCTGGTTTTCCAGGCCTTCGCGATACAGCTGAGGAGCGATGCCGGCACCGACGATAAAGGTCAGCAGGGCAATTTCGCGACGCGGCACCCGCACCGGGCGGCACAGGTAGACCAGGGCTGGCAGGAGCAGGGCGGCGCTGGGGAAACTGCGATAACGCGGGTCGAACACCAGCTCCAGCATCATCACCGCGGCGGCGAAACCGGCGGCGGCGAGCAGCCAGCCGGCACGTTTTTCCAGGCTGTCGAAAGCGCGCTGGCGCCAGCCGGTTTGGGGGCTCAGGCTCAGTGCCGCGTGGGCCAGCACCAACAGGTTCAGGGCCAGCAGCAGGCCTGCCCAGAACCATTCCCCGGCAAAGCGGCTGGTGACTCGCGCCAGCTCGCCCCAGGCGCCAATGGAGCAGGCGGCGAGGGCGCCGAGTAAAGGCAGGACCAAGGCCGCGCGAGTACCGCGGACCCGGCCACCGAGGATCAGCGTGGCGAGGAAGATCACCTCGCCCACACCCAGCCACAATGGCCAGTAAGGCAGGTTCGATACCGGCCCGGCGAGCACGCCCTTGTCCTGGCGGTCGGCATCGAACAGTCCCCAGTAACCGCCGACGGCGCCTTCGCTGGCGCGTTTCCACGGCTGGTCGAAGGCTTCGATCAGGTTGTAATGCCAGCCATTCTGTTCGGCCATGACCACAAAACCACGGATGAACTTGGCCTCGTTGACCCGGCTCGGCAGGGCGGTTTCGCGCTGGCGGCCTTCGCTGGGCCAGCCGGTTTCGCCGATCATCACGTCCTTGGGCGCGAACTTGTTGCCGAACACCTGGCGCACCTGGGCCACATGGTTCAGCGCGGCGTCGATGTTGGACGGATCGTCTTCCCAGTAGGGCAGCAGGTGGATGGTCAGGAAGTCCACCGCCGGCGCGATTTCCGGGTGCTTGAGCCAGAACTCCCAGACATCCGCGTAGGTGACGGGCTGCTTGACGTGAGCCTTGACCTTGTTGATCAGCCTGGCCAGTTGCGGGCCGGTGACTTCCTTGCGCAGCAGGGCTTCGTTACCGACGATCACCGAGCTCACCACATCCGGGTTGGCATTGGCCGAGGCGATCAGCAGGTCGACCTCTTTTTCGCTGTCCACCGGGTTGCTGTTGATCCAGGCGCCGATCATCAGCTTCAGGCCGTGCTTGCGCGCCAGGTCCGGCAGGGCTTCGAGGCCGGTCATGGAATAGGTACGGATGCACTCGAAGCGGGTCGCCAGCAATGCCAGGTCGGCGTCCATGCGCTCCGGGCGCAACTTGAACGGCTGGTCGAAGGGCGACTGGTCCTTGTCGAACGGGGTGTAGGACGCGCATTGCAACTTGTGACTGGCGCTGGCGACATCCGGCAGCACCACCGGCTGGCCGAGGCCGTACCAGAAACCGCAGAGCGCGAAGACTCCCAGCAGGCAGGCGAATAGATAGGGCAGGAGCGGGAAGCGGGCAATCGAGGGCATGGTCAGGCCGTCAGGAAACAAAGCCGGGCATCTTACCCGGATTTGCCGCTGCCCAGGTGGCCTGCATGATTTTGACATGCAAAGTTCGGGCGGGATTGGGCGACTGTTTTGGGCATGCCCTGATTACTGGCGAACTGGTGTCGTTGCTGAATGTTTTGAGGTCGCAGTCAGAGCAGGTCACCTTTGGCGTCAGGTTGATGATCGACGCGTCAGGGCTCTCATAGGGCAATCGCGCTGATGTTCGAGCAAGTTGGTGGGGCGTGATGAGGGCGCTGAGCACCATAACAACAGGTTGACGCGGCTCGGCATCCGTCGGGCGCAGCACTTTCGGGGAAGTAACGATGAAGATGCGACGACTCTTAGGCGCAGGTGCCGGTCTGGTACTTGCGATCAGTTCAACCCTGGCCAGCGCCGATAGCAAAACCCTGAGCATCGGCTATGTCGACGGTTGGTCGGACAGTGTGGCGACCACGTATGTAGCGTCTGAGGTGATCAAGCAGAAACTCGGTTATGACGTGAAGTTGCAGGCTGTGGCAACCGGGATCATGTGGCAGGGCGTGGCCACCGGCAAGCTGGATGCCATGCTGTCGGCCTGGCTGCCGGTGACCCACGGCGAGTACTGGACCAAGAACAAAGACAAGGTGGTCGACTACGGCCCCAACTTCAAGGACGCGAAAATCGGCCTGATCGTGCCGGAGTACGTCAAGCCCAAGAGCATCGCCGACCTGAAGGATGACACCACCTTCAAGAACAAGATCGTCGGTATCGATGCCGGTTCGGGCGTGATGCTCAAGACCGACCAGGCCATCAAGGACTACGGCCTGGACTACAAGCTGCAAGCCAGTTCGGGCGCGGCGATGATCGCCGAACTGACCCGTGCCGAAGAGAAGAAGGACTCCATCGCGGTCACCGGCTGGGTGCCGCACTGGATGTTCGCCAAGTGGAAGCTGCGCTTCCTGGACGATCCGAAAGGTGTTTACGGCGCCGCTGAAACCGTCAACAGCATCGGCAGCAAAGGCCTGGAGAAGAAGGCGCCGGAGGTTGCGGCCTTCCTGAAGAAGTTCCAGTGGGCTTCCAAGGATGAAATCGGCGAGGTGATGCTGGCAATTCAAGAGGGCGCCAAACCGGAAGCCGCGGCCAAGGACTGGGTGGCCAAACACCCTGAGCGCGTTGCCGAGTGGACCGCTAACTGATCGCGAGGCGTCTAGCTTGCAGGTCTCGAGGCCGCCGGGTGTTCGCACCCGGCGGCCTTTTGTTTTGCTCGGCGTAAAAGTGCCTGTCAGGGAGGCTGTCGTTCTAATACTAAGGTCGTCTGGAACCGGCTCCAGAGCTGCATAGAGTGGACTACGTTCCAACTAAAATCTGTGCTGCGAGGATAAAAACAATGAACGACAGCATTTACCTCTCGATTCAAAACAGCTCGCGTTTCAAGGAGCTGGTCAGCAAGCGCGAACGATTCGCCTGGATACTGTCGGCGGTCATGCTCGGGCTCTATTCGGGCTTCATCCTGCTGATTGCCTACGGACCCCATGTACTGGGGGCAAAACTCAGTCCTGAATCATCCATCACCTGGGGCATTCCCATTGGTGTCGGGTTGATTGTCGCGGCCTTTGTCCTGACCGGCATCTACGTGCGACGCGCCAATGGCGAATTCGACGACCTGAACAATGCGATTCTCAAGGAGGCTCAGCAATGATCCGGCGTCTATTGGCTTTTTTTAGCGTCGCGGCCTTTGCTCCAAGTCTCTGGGCGGCCGACGCCCTGACCGGCGAAGTACATAAACAACCCCTCAATGTCTCGGCGATCATCATGTTCGTGCTGTTCGTCGGGGCCACCCTGTGCATCACCTACTGGGCCTCCAAGCGCAACAAGTCGGCGGCCGACTACTATGCCGCGGGTGGCAAGATCACCGGTTTCCAGAACGGCCTGGCGATTGCCGGTGACTACATGTCGGCGGCGTCCTTCCTGGGGATTTCCGCCCTGGTGTTCACCTCCGGCTACGACGGCCTGATCTATTCGATCGGCTTCCTGGTGGGCTGGCCGATCATTCTGTTCCTGATCGCCGAGCGCCTGCGCAACCTGGGCAAGTACACCTTTGCCGACGTGGCGTCCTATCGCCTGGGGCAAACCCAGATCCGCTCGCTGTCGGCCTGCGGCTCGCTGGTGGTGGTGGCGTTCTACCTGATCGCGCAAATGGTCGGTGCCGGCAAGCTGATCCAGCTGCTGTTCGGCCTTGATTACCATGTGGCGGTGATCCTGGTGGGTATCCTGATGGTGCTGTACGTGCTGTTCGGCGGCATGCTGGCGACCACCTGGGTACAGATCATCAAGGCGGTCCTGCTGCTGTCCGGCGCTTCGTTCATGGCGCTGATGGTCATGAAGCATGTCAACTTCGACTTCAACATGCTGTTCTCCGAAGCCACCAAGGTTCACCCCAAAGGTGAAGCGATCATGAGCCCGGGCGGCCTGGTGAAGGATCCGATCTCGGCGTTCTCCCTCGGCCTGGCGCTGATGTTCGGTACCGCGGGTCTGCCGCACATCCTGATGCGCTTCTTCACCGTGAGCGACGCCAAGGAAGCGCGCAAGAGCGTGCTGTATGCCACCGGCTTCATCGGCTACTTCTACATCCTGACCTTCATCATCGGTTTTGGCGCGATCCTCCTGGTCAGCACCAACCCGGCGTTCAAGGATGCGGCGGGCGCTCTGCTCGGCGGCAACAACATGGCGGCGGTGCACCTGGCCAATGCCGTAGGCGGCAGCGTGTTCCTCGGCTTCATCTCGGCGGTGGCCTTCGCCACTATCCTGGCGGTGGTGGCTGGCCTGACCCTGGCCGGTGCCTCGGCGGTTTCCCATGACCTGTACGCTAGCGTGATCAAGAAGGGCAAGGCCAACGAGAAGGATGAAATCCGCGTCTCGAAGATCACCACCGTGTGCCTGGGTGTGCTGGCGATTGCCTTGGGCATCCTGTTCGAGAGCCAGAACATCGCGTTCATGGTCGGCCTGGCGTTCTCCATCGCGGCGAGCTGCAACTTCCCGGTACTGCTGCTTTCCATGTACTGGAAGAAGCTCACCACCCGCGGTGCGATGATTGGCGGCTGGCTGGGCCTGGTCAGTGCCGTGGGCCTGATGATCCTCGGCCCGACCATCTGGGTGCAGATCATGGGGCATGAGAAAGCCATCTTCCCTTACGAGTACCCGGCGCTGTTCTCGATGATCATTGCCTTTATCGGGATCTGGTTCTTCTCCATCACCGACAAGTCCACTGCGGCTGACAATGAGCGGGCGCTGTTCTTCCCGCAATTCGTACGCTCGCAGACCGGCCTGGGCGCCAGCGGGGCGGTATCGCACTAAGGCCTTTGGGTATCGGCTTCTATATATAAGCTGAGTTGCAAACCAATGCCCCTGTCGAAAGACAGGGGCATTTTTATTGGTTCCAGGAATGGGTCGTCCCTTGTAGCCGCTGGCGCAGCCTGCGATCGAGCGCGCAGCGCTCGCAAGCTTTCACAGTGAGAGTAGTGCGGACTTGGCGTTCTACATCCGCTGTGCGGCCGAACACAGGCTGCTACAAGGAAATGGCGGGGGAGAGGAGCATAAACAAATACGGCCTCTATAAAGAGGCCGTATCCGCTGCAGTCAAGACGTTAGCGCAAGGCAACAGCTCTTACTTGCGGTCTTCCAGCTTGGTGATGTCGCGCGACTCGTAGCCGGTGTACAGCTGGCGAGGACGGCCGATCTTGTAAGGGCTGGAGAGCATTTCTTTCCAGTGCGAGATCCAGCCGACGGTACGCGCCAGGGCGAAGATCACGGTGAACATGCTGGTTGGAATGCCGATGGCCTTGAGGATGATCCCCGAGTAGAAGTCGACGTTCGGGTACAGCGAGCGTTCGATGAAGTACGGGTCGGTCAGGGCGATCTCTTCCAGGCGCATGGCCAGTTCGAGTTGTTTGTCGTGCTTGATGCCCAGTTCTTTCAGTACTTCGTCGCAGGTCTGCTTCATGACGGTGGCGCGTGGGTCGCGGTTCTTGTAGACGCGGTGACCGAAGCCCATCAGCTTGAACGGATCGCTCTTGTCCTTGGCCTTGGCGATGAACTTGTCGATGTTCGAGACATCGCCAATTTCGTCGAGCATGGTCAGTACCGCTTCGTTGGCGCCGCCGTGAGCCGGGCCCCAGAGTGCGGCGATACCGGCAGCGATACAGGCGAACGGGTTGGCACCCGAGGAGCCTGCCAGGCGTACGGTGGAGGTCGATGCGTTCTGCTCGTGGTCGGCATGGAGGATGAAGATCCGGTCCATTGCCTTGGCCAGCACCGGGCTGATCGGTTTGATCTCGCACGGGGTGTTGAACATCATGTGCAGGAAGTTTTCCGCGTACGACAGGTCGTTGCGCGGGTACATCATGGGTTGGCCCATGGAGTACTTGTAAACCATCGCGGCCAGGGTCGGCATCTTGGCAACCAGGCGGATCGCGGAGATTTCGCGATGCTGCGGGTTATTGATGTCCAGGGAGTCGTGGTAGAAGGCCGAGAGGGCACCGACTACGCCGCACATGACGGCCATCGGGTGGGCGTCGCGACGGAAGCCGTTGAAGAAAGTCTTCAGCTGCTCGTGAACCATGGTGTGGTTCTTCACGTTGCTGACGAACTGGGCCTTCTGTTCTGCGGTCGGCAGTTCGCCGTTGAGCAGCAGGTAGCAGGTTTCCAGGTAGTCCGACTTTTCAGCCAACTGTTCGATCGGGTAGCCGCGGTGCAACAGAATGCCGTTGTCGCCGTCGATATAGGTGATTTTCGACTCGCAGGAGGCGGTCGACATGAAGCCCGGGTCAAAGGTGAAGCGGCCCGTGGCCGTCAAGCCCCGAACATCGATTACATCGGGACCAACGGTGCCGGTTAAAATGGGCAGCTCGACGGGGGCTGCGCCCTCGATGATCAACTGCGCTTTTTTGTCAGCCATGTGGCCTCCTATTTATGCTTGAAATCATCAGACAGACCCCCCACGCAGGGCCCGCACCACTATAGTGAGATAAATCCGAATGTCAATTTGCCTAAAGTCTTGCCCCAGAAGGCTTTAACCGTACTTTTTCCTCGAAATTCCCCGCCATTTACGCCTTTTATCCGCCTAACGCAATGAGCTATTAGGGGAAGGTGATTGCGTTGTCATTAGTAGCCTAACTGTCTATACTCGGCCACCGACCGCCATGGGCTTTCGGGCCCGGTTTGATGGGGGTCGTCACTCCCTGGGTGGTGGGTACCTGACCAGTGCACTCCCCAACAACTTTGCCCTGATTGTTAGGGGCTCTTCAGTGTGAAAAAAGCCGTGAATAGCCAACGACCTGTAAACCTAGACCTAAGGACCATCAAACTCCCAGTCACTGCTTACACGTCCATCCTTCACCGTATTTCCGGTGTCATCCTCTTTGTGAGCCTTGCCATCATGCTTTATGCATTGGACAAGTCGCTCAGCTCCGAGGAAGGCTTCGGCGAGGTGAAAGCGTGTCTGACCAGTCCGCTAGCCAAGCTAGTGATTTGGGGCATCCTGTCCGCCTTGCTGTATCACTTGGTTGCCGGTGTGCGCCATTTGATCATGGACATGGGCATCGGTGAGACGCTGGAAGGCGGCAAGCTGGGCTCTAAAATCGTTATCGCCGTATCCGTGGTGGTAATCGTTCTGGCAGGAGTTTGGATATGGTAACTAACGTCACGAACCTGTCGCGTTCGGGCCTCTATGACTGGATGGCACAACGTGTGTCTGCGGTCGTTCTCGCGGCTTATTTCATCTTCCTGATCGGATACCTCGTTGCGAACCCGGGCCTTGGCTACGAGCAATGGCACGCACTGTTCTCCAACAACTGGATGCGTATCTTCAGCCTGCTGGCCATGGTTGCTCTGGGCGCTCACGCCTGGGTCGGCATGTGGACCATTTCGACCGACTACCTGACGCCGATGGCGCTGGGCAAATCGGCGACTGCAGTACGTTTCCTTTTCCAGGCAGTATGCGGCGTTGCAATGTTCGCCTACTTCGTCTGGGGTGTGCAGATTCTCTGGGGTATCTGATTCATGGCTAACATTCCAACGATTTCTTTCGACGCCATCATCATTGGTGGCGGCGGCGCCGGCATGCGTGCCGCATTGCAGCTGGCCCAGGGCGGCCACAAGACTGCAGTGATCACCAAGGTGTTCCCGACCCGCTCGCACACTGTGTCGGCTCAGGGCGGCATCACCTGCGCCATCGCGTCGGCCGACCCGAACGATGACTGGCGCTGGCACATGTACGATACCGTCAAGGGTTCCGACTATATCGGTGACCAGGACGCTATCGAATACATGTGTCAGGAAGGCCCTGCCGCGGTTTTCGAACTGGACCACATGGGTCTGCCGTTCTCCCGCACCGAAACCGGTCGTATCTACCAGCGTCCTTTCGGCGGTCAGTCCAAGGATTACGGTAAAGGCGGCCAGGCTGCCCGTACCTGCGCAGCTTCCGACCGTACCGGTCACGCGCTGCTGCACACCCTTTATCAGGGCAACCTGAAAGCCGGCACCACCTTCCTGAACGAGTACTACGCCGTTGACCTGGTGAAGAACCAGGAAGGCGCGTTCGTCGGTGTGATCGCGATCTGCATCGAAACCGGCGAAACCACCTACATCCGCGCGAAAGCCACCGTATTGGCGACCGGCGGCGCGGGTCGTATCTACGCATCCACCACCAACGCCCTGATCAACACCGGTGACGGTGTCGGCATGGCGCTGCGTGCCGGCGTGCCGGTACAAGACATTGAAATGTGGCAGTTCCACCCGACCGGCATCGCCGGCGCCGGTGTACTGGTGACCGAAGGTTGCCGTGGTGAAGGTGGTTACCTGATCAACAAGCACGGCGAGCGTTTCATGGAGCGTTATGCTCCGAACGCCAAGGACCTTGCCGGTCGTGACGTTGTTGCCCGTTCGATGGTTAAAGAAATCATCGCCGGCAACGGTTGTGGTCCGAATGGCGACCACGTGATGCTCAAGCTCGACCACCTGGGCGAGGAAGTGCTGCACAGCCGTCTGCCAGGCATCTGCGAACTGTCCAAGACTTTCGCTCACGTTGACCCGGTGGTTGCTCCAGTACCAGTAGTTCCAACTTGCCACTATATGATGGGCGGCGTGCCGACCAACATTCATGGCCAGGCAATCACCCAGAACGCCGAAGGCGTGGATGAGATCATCCACGGTCTGTTCGCTGTGGGCGAAGTGGCTTGTGTATCGGTTCACGGTGCCAACCGCCTGGGCGGCAACTCGCTGCTCGACCTGGTGGTATTCGGCCGCGCTGCCGGCCTGCACTTGGAAAAAGCCTTGACCGACGGCATCGAATACGATGACGCGACCGACGCCAACATCGAGGCTGCACTGGCACGCCTGAACGCTCTCAACGAGCGTACTGATGGCGAAGATGTGGCTACCCTGCGTCGCGAGCTGCAAAGCTGCATGCAGAACTACTTCGGCGTATTCCGTACCGGCGAATACATGCAGAAGGGCATTGCCCAGCTGGCCGAGCTGCGTACCCGTATCGCCAACGTCAAGATCAACGACAAGTCGCAGGCGTTCAACACTGCCCGTATCGAAGCACTGGAACTGCAGAACCTGCTGGAAGTGGCCGAAGCCACCGCCATCGCTGCCGAAGTGCGCAAAGAGTCTCGCGGCGCCCATGCCCGTGAAGACTTCGAAGACCGCGACGACGAAAACTGGCTGTGCCACACCCTGTACTTCCCGGGTGAGAAGCGCGTTGCCAAGCGTGCCGTTAACTTCTCGCCGAAGACTGTTCCGACTTTTGAACCAAAAGTCCGGACTTACTAAAGGGTGATCGATATGTTGCAAGTCGAAGTTTATCGTTACAACCCTGACACCGACTCCGCGCCGAAAACCCAGGTTTTCCAGGTCGACACCGGTGGCAAGGATCTGATGGTGCTGGACGTACTGGCGCTGATCAAAGAGCAGGACGAAGGTTTCTCCTATCGTCGCTCCTGCCGTGAAGGCGTTTGCGGTTCCGACGGCATGAACATCAACGGCAAGAACGGCCTGGCGTGCATCACGCCGCTGTCTGCCGTGGTAAAGAACAACAAGCTGGTTGTTCGTCCGCTGCCAGGTTTGCCGGTTATCCGTGACCTGGTCGTCGATATGAGCATCTTCTACAAGCAATACGAGAAGGTGAAGCCATTCCTGCAGAACGACACGCCGGCTCCGGCCATCGAACGTCTGCAGTCCCCTGAAGAGCGCGAAAAGCTCGATGGTCTGTACGAGTGCATCCTGTGCGCTTGCTGCTCGACTTCCTGCCCGTCCTTCTGGTGGAACCCGGACAAGTTCCTGGGTCCAGCTGCACTGCTGCAAGCCTATCGCTTCCTGGCAGACAGCCGCGACACCAAGACGTCCGAGCGTCTGGCTTCGCTGGATGATCCGTTCAGCGTATTCCGCTGCCGCGGCATCATGAACTGCGTCAACGTTTGTCCGAAAGGCCTGAACCCGACTAAGGCCATCGGTCACATACGTAACATGCTGCTCTCGAGCGGCGTGTGATTCAGCTGCTGTAACCCAGCTGTTGTAAAGGCAGGACCGCTGTACCCGTAGAGGCTACGGCGCAGGCTTCAACCGGCGCCGTAGTTTTAAGCTGAGCAGCAGCTCACAAAGTTGCCGCTCGTATTTTGAAGAAATGAGACAAGCAGGGGCATCCGGGCTGGTACCCGGACTATCAGCGTGATCCTAAGTGGCTTGTTTTGGTCGCTGCACTCGGACTTTTGCAAGTTTGCTCGGTGTCTTCGCCGGTGGTGTTCCCCTAACCGAGGGTGACCAAGCATGCAAGAAAGCGTGATGCAGCGCATGTGGAACAGCGCCTACCTATCCGGTAGTAACGCTGCCTATGTGGAAGAGCTCTACGAGCTCTACCTGCACGACCCTAACGCTGTGCCAGAAGAGTGGCGCACTTACTTCCAGAAGTTGCCTACCGACGGCAGCACTGCCATCGATGTTTCGCACTCGACAATCCGCGATCATTTCGTGTTGCTGGCAAAGAACCAGCGCCGCGCCCAGCCGGTATCCGCCGGTAGCGTGAGCAGCGAGCACGAGAAGAAGCAAGTTGAAGTGCTGCGATTGATCCAGGCCTACCGTATGCGTGGCCACCAGGCAGCCCAGCTTGACCCGCTGGGGCTGTGGCAGCGTCCTGCACCTGCAGACCTGTCAATCAATCATTACGGCTTGACCAATGCCGATCTTGATACGACCTTCCGTGCCGGCGACCTGTTCATCGGCAAAGAGGAAGCGAGCCTACGCGAAATTCACGAAGCGTTGCAGCAGACATATTGCCGCACCATCGGCGCTGAATTTACGCACATCACCGATTCCGAGCAGCGCCAGTGGTTCCAGCAGCGTCTGGAAAGCGTGCGCGGCCGTCCGACCTACTCCACGGATATCAAGGGTCACCTGCTCGAGCGCGTCACCGCAGCTGAAGGCCTCGAAAAATACCTGGGCACCAAGTACCCGGGCACCAAGCGTTTCGGCCTGGAAGGCGGCGAAAGCCTGATCCCGATGCTCGACGAGCTGATCCAGCGTTCCGGTTCCTACGGCACCAAGGAAGTCGTGATCGGCATGGCCCACCGTGGTCGCCTCAACGTCCTGGTCAACACCTTCGGCAAGAACCCGCGCGAGCTGTTCGACGAGTTCGAAGGCAAGAAGAAGGTCGAGCTGGGCTCCGGTGACGTGAAATACCACCAGGGCTTCTCGTCCAACGTGATGACCACCGGCGGTGAAGTTCACCTGGCCATGGCCTTCAACCCGTCCCACCTGGAAATCGTTTCGCCAGTGGTCGAGGGTTCGGTGCGCGCCCGCCAGGATCGTCGCAACGACCAGACCGGTGACAAGGTTCTGCCAATCTCCATCCACGGTGACGCTGCATTCGCAGGTCAAGGCGTGGTGATGGAAACCTTCCAGATGTCGCAGACCCGCGGTTTCAAGACCGGCGGTACCGTGCACATCGTGATCAACAACCAGGTCGGTTTCACCATCAGCAACCCGCTGGACTCGCGTTCTACCGAGTACGCCACCGACGTCGCGAAAATGATCCAGGCGCCGATCCTCCATGTGAATGGTGATGATCCGGAAGCCGTACTGTTCGTGACCCAGCTGGCCATCGACTACCGCATGCAGTACAAGCGCGATGTGGTGATCGACCTGGTCTGCTACCGTCGTCGCGGCCACAACGAAGCGGACGAGCCAAGCGGCACCCAGCCTCTGATGTACCAGCAGATCGCCAAACAGCGCACCACCCGTGAGCTGTATGCCGATCGTCTGGTCCAGGCCAACGTGCTCGACGCCGAGCGTGTTCAGGCGAAAGTCGACGAATACCGCAACGCGCTGGACAACGGCCTGCACGTCGTGAAGAGCCTGGTCAAAGAGCCGAACAAAGAGCTGTTCGTGGACTGGCGTCCATATCTGGGCCACGCCTGGACTGCGCGTCACGACACCACCTTCGATCTGAAGACCCTGCAGGAACTGTCCGCCAAGCTGCTGGAGCTGCCGGAAGGCTTCGTGGTTCAGCGCCAGGTCGCGAAGATCTACGAAGACCGTCAGAAGATGCAAGCCGGCGGCCTGCCGATCAACTGGGGTTATGCCGAAACCATGGCATACGCGACCCTGGCGTTCGAAGGTCACCCGATCCGCATGACCGGCCAAGATATTGGCCGCGGTACGTTCTCGCACCGTCACGCGGTTCTGCACAACCAGAAAGACGCCAGCACCTACATTCCGCTGCAGCACCTGTACGACGGCCAGCCACGTTTCGATCTGTACGATTCGTTCCTGTCCGAAGAAGCCGTACTGGCGTTCGAATACGGTTACTCGACCACCACGCCAAACGCGCTGGTGATCTGGGAAGCCCAGTTCGGCGACTTCGCCAACGGTGCCCAGGTGGTGATCGACCAGTTCATCACCAGTGGCGAGCACAAGTGGGGCCGTCTCTGCGGTCTGACCATGCTGCTGCCGCACGGTTATGAAGGTCAGGGTCCGGAGCACTCTTCGGCTCGTCTGGAGCGTTACCTGCAGTTGTGCGCCGAGCACAACATCCAGGTCTGCATGCCGACCACCCCGGCCCAGATCTACCACCTGCTGCGTCGTCAGGTGATTCGCCCGCTGCGCAAGCCGCTGGTGGTCCTGACTCCGAAATCGCTGCTGCGTCACAAACTGGCCATCTCGACCCTGGAAGATCTGGCGGAAGGTTCGTTCCAGACCGTTATTCCGGAAATCGATGCCCAGGATCCAAAAGGCGTGAATCGTCTGGTTCTGTGCAGCGGCAAGGTCTACTACGACCTGCTGGAAAAACGCCGTGCCGAAGGCCGCGACGACATCGCCATCGTGCGTATCGAGCAACTGTACCCATTCCCTGAGGACGACTTGAACGAAGTCCTGGCTCCGTACACCAACCTCAAACATGTCGTTTGGTGTCAGGAAGAGCCGATGAACCAAGGGGCCTGGTACTGCAGCCAGCACCACATGCGCCGCATCGTTGGTAATCACGACAAGTCGCTCGTACTCGAGTACGCGGGCCGTGAAGCCTCTGCTGCACCTGCATGCGGTTACGCATCGATGCACGCCGAGCAGCAGGAAAAACTGCTGCAAGATGCTTTCACTGTTTAACGCCTTCGCGCACCTGAAACCGAATTTAAGGAACCACAGATAATGGCTATCGAGATCAAAGCCCCCACTTTCCCGGAATCGGTTGCCGATGGCACCGTTGCCACCTGGCACAAAAAACCGGGCGACGCCGTCAAGCGCGACGAACTGATCGTCGACATCGAAACCGACAAGGTCGTGCTGGAAGTTCTGGCCACCGCTGACGGCGTGCTGGGCGCTATCGTCAAGAACGAAGGCGATACCGTTCTGTCCGACGAAGTACTGGGCTCCATCGCTGAAGGCGCTGCCGCTGCCGCTGCTCCAGCCGCTGCCGCACCAGCTGCCGCTCAGGCCGCAGCACCTGCCGCCGAAGGCGAAGACGATCCAATCGCTGCTCCAGCCGCGCGCAAGCTGGCTGAAGAGAACGGCATCAACATCGCCTCCGTTGCCGGTACCGGCAAAGGCGGTCGTGTGACCAAGGAAGACGTGGTTGCAGCCGTTGCTGCCAAGAAAGCCGCTCCGGCTGCCGCGCCTGCCAAGGCTGCTGCTCCAGCCGCCGCTGCTCCGGTATTCGCTGCCGGCGACCGCGTCGAGAAGCGCGTTCCAATGACCCGTCTGCGTGCCAAGGTTGCCGAGCGTCTGGTCGAAGCACAGTCGAACATGGCGATGCTGACCACCTTCAACGAAGTCGACATGACCGAAGTCATGGCCCTGCGTTCGAAGTACAAGGATCTGTTCGAGAAGTCCCACAACGGCGTACGCCTGGGCTTCATGTCGTTCTTCGTCAAGGCTGCTACCGAAGCGCTGAAGCGTTTCCCGGCGGTCAACGCCTCGATCGACGGCTCCGACATCGTTTACCACGGCTACGCCGACATCGGTGTTGCGGTATCCAGCGACCGCGGTCTGGTGGTTCCGGTTCTGCGTAACGCCGAACTGATGAGCCTGGCTGAAATCGAAGGCGGCATCGCCACCTTCGGCAAGAAAGCCCGTGACGGCAAACTGTCGATGGAAGAAATGACCGGCGGTACTTTCACCATCACCAACGGTGGTACTTTCGGTTCGATGATGTCGACTCCGATCGTCAACCCGCCGCAAGCGGCGATCCTGGGCATGCACAACATTCTGCAGCGTCCTATGGCGATCAACGGTCAGGTGGTTATCCGTCCGATGATGTACCTGGCTCTGTCCTACGATCACCGTTTGATCGACGGCAAAGAAGCAGTGACCTTCCTGGTTACCATCAAGAACCTGCTGGAAGACCCGGCTCGTCTGCTGCTGGATATCTGATTTCGTAGCATGGGCCGATCAGCGATGATCGGCCTTTCGCCGAAACGAACAGCTTCGTCCCACGACGGCCTCCACAAGAGGCCGTCCGGTTTGATTCGAGAAGGAATGACACATGACTCAGAAATTCGACGTGGTAGTGATTGGCGCAGGCCCTGGCGGCTATGTAGCTGCCATTAAAGCTGCGCAACTCGGCCTCACGACTGCCTGCATCGAGAAATATACCGATAAGGAGGGCAAGCTGGCCCTCGGCGGTACTTGCCTGAACGTCGGCTGCATCCCTTCCAAGGCGCTGCTGGACAGCTCCTGGAAATTCCACGAAGCCCAAGACGGTTTCGCGATCCACGGTATCAGCCACGCTGGCGTGTCCATGGACGTGCCTGCGATGGTCGGCCGCAAAGCCAACATCGTGAAAAACCTGACCAGCGGTGTTGCCACCCTGTTCAAGGCCAACGGCGTGACCTCCATCCAGGGCCACGGCAAACTGCTGGCCGGCAAGAAAGTCGAAGTCACCAAGCCAGACGGCTCGGTGGAAGTGATCGAAGCCGAGAACGTCATCCTGGCGCCAGGCTCCCGTCCAATCGACATTCCACCAGCCCCGGTCGATCAGAAAGTGATCGTCGACTCCACCGGCGCCCTGGAATTCCAATCCGTACCAAAACGCCTGGGCGTGATCGGCGCTGGCGTGATCGGTCTGGAACTGGGTTCGGTATGGTCCCGTCTGGGCGCTGAAGTGACTGTCCTGGAAGCCCTGGACACCTTCCTGATGGCTGCCGACACCGCCGTCTCCAAGGAAGCGCTGAAAACCCTGACCAAACAGGGTCTGGACATCAAGCTGGGCGCTCGCGTCACCGGCTCCAAGGTCAACGGCGAAGAAGTGGTCGTGACCTACACCGATGCCAACGGCGAACAGAACATCACTTTCGACAAGCTGATCGTAGCCGTTGGTCGCCGTCCGGTGACCACTGATCTGCTGGCTGCCGATTGCGGCGTGACCCTCGACGAGCGCGGTTTCGTGCACGTTGACGATCACTGCGCCACCACCGTACCGGGCGTTTACGCGATCGGCGACGTGGTTCGCGGCATGATGCTGGCTCACAAGGCCTCGGAAGAGGGCATCATGGTCGTCGAGCGCATCAAGGGCCACAAGGCTCAGATGAACTATGACCTGATCCCTTCGGTTATTTATACTCACCCGGAAATCGCGTGGGTTGGCAAGACCGAGCAGGCCTTGAAAGCTGAAGGCGTTGAAGTTAACGTCGGCACCTTCCCGTTCGCAGCCAGCGGCCGTGCCATGGCAGCCAACGACACCGGCGGTTTCGTAAAAGTCATCGCTGATGCCAAGACTGACCGCGTACTGGGCGTCCACGTGATTGGCCCGAGCGCGGCGGAACTGGTTCAGCAAGGTGCGATCGGCATGGAATTCGGCACCAGCGCCGAAGACCTGGGCATGATGGTTTTCTCCCATCCGACCCTGTCCGAAGCGCTGCACGAAGCAGCACTGGCAGTGAATGGCGGCGCCATCCACATCGCCAACCGCAAAAAGCGTTAAGACAATAAGAAACCACGGCGGATTGCCCGTCGTGAGCCTTGCGAGCAAGACTCACCGCGGAACGTCCGCTGGACTCGACCTCACGGGAATCTTCAGGCGTCGTGCCGCAGCCCAGGTTGCGGAGGCGGGGCAGGGGAATCCGGTGAGGAGCGGTCACAGGTGGCGCGGCACTCATCAAGAGCGCAGCGCCGAATGCGCAGTACCTAACGAAGACGGTAAAAAGCATGAATCTTCACGAGTATCAGGGTAAGCAGCTGTTCGCTGAATACGGCCTGCCAGTATCCAAAGGCTACGCGGTAGACACCCCGGAAGAAGCAGCAGAAGCTTGCGACAAGATCGGCGGCTCCGAGTGGGTTGTCAAAGCCCAGGTTCACGCCGGTGGTCGCGGTAAAGCGGGCGGCGTAAAGCTGGTTCGCAGCAAAGAAGACGCTAAAGCATTCGCTCAACAGTGGTTGGGCAAGCGTCTGGTGACTTACCAGACTGACGCCAATGGTCAGCCAGTCACCAAGATCCTGGTTGAATCGTGCACTGATATCGCTAAAGAGCTGTACCTGGGCGCTGTCGTCGACCGTTCGAGCCGTCGCATCGTGTTCATGGCTTCCACCGAAGGTGGCGTGGACATCGAGAAAATCGCTCACGACACTCCAGAAAAAATTCTCAAAGCCACTATCGATCCACTGGTTGGCGCTCAGCCATTCCAGGGTCGCGAGCTGGCTTTCCAGCTGGGCCTGGAAGGCAAGCAAGTCACTCAGTTCGCCAAGATCTTCGTAGGCCTGGCCAAACTGTTCCAGGACCACGATCTGGCTCTGCTGGAAGTGAACCCGCTGGTGATCAAGGCTGATGGCGATCTGCACTGCCTGGACGCGAAGATCAACATCGACGCCAACGCCATGTACCGTCAGCCTAAGCTGAAGACTTTCCACGATCCGTCGCAGGACGATCCGCGCGAAGCGCACGCCGCCAAGTTCGAACTGAACTACGTGGCCCTGGAAGGCAACATCGGCTGCATGGTCAACGGTGCCGGCCTGGCCATGGGTACCATGGACATCGTCAACCTGCACGGCGGCAAGCCAGCCAACTTCCTCGACGTAGGTGGTGGCGCTACCAAAGAGCGCGTGACCGAAGCCTTCAAGATCATCCTGTCCGACACCAACGTCGCTGCAGTACTGGTCAACATCTTCGGCGGCATCGTTCGTTGCGACATGATTGCCGAAGGCATCATCGGTGCAGTGAAAGAAGTCGGCGTGAAAATCCCGGTTGTTGTTCGCCTTGAAGGCAACAACGCTGAACTGGGCGCTAAAGTACTGGCAGAAAGCGGCTTGAACATCATCGCTGCTACCAGCCTGACCGACGCTGCTCAACAAGTTGTCAAAGCTGCGGAGGGCAAATAATGAGCGTCCTGATCAATAAAGACACCAAAGTTATCTGCCAGGGTATTACCGGTTCGCAAGGTAGTTTCCACACCCAGCAAGCCATCGAATACGGCACCAAGATGGTTGGCGGCGTAACTCCGGGCAAAGGCGGCACCGAGCACCTGGGCCTGCCTGTCTTCAACACTGTGAAAGACGCTGTAGCTGCCACTGGCGCCACCGCCAGCGTGATCTACGTTCCAGCTCCTTTCTGCAAGGACTCCATCCTGGAAGCAGCTTTCGGCGGCATCAAGCTGATCGTCTGCATCACCGAAGGCATTCCTACCCTGGATATGCTGGATGCCAAGGTCAAGTGCGACGAGCTGGGTGTTACCCTGATCGGCCCTAACTGCCCAGGCGTGATCACTCCAGGCGAATGCAAGATCGGCATCATGCCAGGTCACATTCACTTGCCAGGCAAGGTCGGTATCGTTTCCCGTTCCGGCACCCTGACTTACGAAGCCGTCAAGCAGACCACTGACGCCGGTTTCGGTCAGTCCACCTGTGTCGGCATCGGTGGTGACCCGATCCCGGGCTCCAACTTCATCGACATCCTGAAGCTGTTCCAGGAAGACCCGAAGACCGAAGCGATCGTGATGATCGGTGAGATCGGCGGTTCGGCTGAAGAAGAAGCGGCTGCCTACATCAAGGCTAACGTGACCAAGCCGGTTGTTTCCTACATCGCTGGTGTGACTGCTCCTCCGGGCAAGCGCATGGGCCATGCTGGCGCAATCATCTCTGGCGGCAAAGGCACTGCAGACGAGAAATTCGCTGCTCTGCAAGACGCAGGCGTGAAAACCGTGCGTTCGCTGGCAGACATCGGCAAGGCCCTGGCCGAGCTGACTGGCTGGGCTGTCAAGTAAGCCTCGCGCTTAGCTTGCAACTCTGCTGACAAAGGCCACCTTCGGGTGGCCTTTGTTCGTTAAGAGCAGTTGCAAGCCTCAAGCTGCAAGAGAAGCTTGTTGCTTGAAACTTGTATCTTGCAGCTGCTTTTAATATGTAAACGCGACACGCAAATGTCGCTTATCGGACAGTTCGCCCTCTAACAGTGCGTTTGTCTTACAAATTCGGTAGGCTAGCCGCCTCTTTTGCGTCTGCGTCCCACAAGGAAGCTGCGCGCTAAACGGGTCAGTCCTATACGGACCGACAGCATTTCCCTCACCCATAAGGGAAATCCCTCTCTAAATTCCGATTCAGTAGTGTGGTATTTCCTTAATGAAAGTGTTGAAAGGCCAGGACATTCTGGCACTGGGTTTTATGACCTTTGCCCTGTTCGTCGGGGCCGGCAATATCATCTTCCCGCCTATCGTCGGCTTGCAGTCCGGACCTAACGTCTGGATCGCGGCGCTGGGCTTTCTGATCACCGCCGTGGGCCTTCCGGTGGTGACCGTCGTTGCGCTGGCCAAGGTCGGCGGGGCGATGGACGCGCTGAGCAGCCCGATCGGCAAAATCGCCGGTGGCCTGCTAGCGGCGGTCTGCTACCTGGCGGTCGGCCCGTTGTTCGCGACGCCGCGTACCGCGACCGTATCCTTCGAAGTCGGCCTGGCGCCGCTGACCGGCGAAAGCCCGCTGGCGCTGTTCCTCTATAGCTCGGCGTATTTCCTGCTGGTGTTTTTCATCTCCCTCTACCCGGGACGCCTGCTGGACACCGTTGGGCGTTTCCTCGCGCCGCTGAAGATCATCGCCCTGGCCGTACTGGGCATCGCCGCGTTCGCCTTGCCGGCCGGTGATATCGGTGTGGCGACTCCCGAATACGTCGCGGCGCCGTTTTCCCAAGGCTTCATCAATGGTTACCTGACCATGGATACCCTGGGCGCACTGGTGTTCGGCATCGTCATCGTCAACGCCATCCGCTCCCGCGGTGTCGAGTCGCCACGCCTGATCACTCGTTACGCGATCATCGCCGGGCTGATTGCCGGCGTCGGCCTGGCGCTGGTGTATGTCAGCCTGTTCCGCCTGGGCTCGGGCAGCCACGAAGTCGCGGTCGGCGCCACCAATGGCGCGGCGGTGCTGCACGCTTATGTGCAACACACTTTTGGCTCCCTGGGCAGCGGCTTCCTGGCCGTGCTGATTTCCCTGGCCTGCCTGGTGACCGCGGTCGGCCTGACCTGTGCCTGCGCAGAGTATTTCAGCCGCGTACTGCCGCTGTCGTACAAGACTCTGGTGATCATCCTGGCGGCGTTCTCGCTGCTGGTGTCCAACCTGGGCCTGACCAAGCTGATCGCTTTCTCCATCCCGGTGCTGACTGCCATCTACCCGCCGTGCATCGCCCTGGTGGCCCTGAGCTTCTGCAAGGACTTCTGGCATGAGCAAGGCCGCATCGTCGGTCCGGTGATGCTGGTGTCCTTCCTGTTCGGCCTGATCGACGCCCTCAAGGGCGCCGGCCTGGCGGACTGGATGCCCACCCAGTTGATGCACCTGCCGCTGAGCGAGCAGGGCCTGGCGTGGCTGGTGCCTTCGGTCATGACCCTGGTAGTCGCTGTAGTCTGCGACCGCCTGCTGGGCAAGCGCAGCGAAGCCCTGGCCTAAACCGCTATCTGCCCGATGCCCGTCACGAGCGGGCACCGA
This sequence comes from Pseudomonas sp. RW409, assembly GCF_003184125.1. Taxonomy (NCBI): domain Bacteria; kingdom Pseudomonadati; phylum Pseudomonadota; class Gammaproteobacteria; order Pseudomonadales; family Pseudomonadaceae; genus Pseudomonas; species Pseudomonas sp. RW409. The sequence goes on from NZ_QHHP01000041.1 coordinate 997,202, forward strand.
GTAACCATAAAAAAATGCCCCGTATCCAGCGATGCGGGGCATTTTTTATGGGCGAGGGATGGTGTCTTTTTTCCTCGATCAACGTCGAAGCAGTGCCAGTTGTATCCGCACTCTGCCAACGCCTATCCGGGAACCTGCATGTCGTTCGTCGAAGCCAACCTGATCCATCTCATCGCCGCCCTCTGGTTTGTCATCTGCTGGGGTGGCTATACCCGCTACGCCACGTGGAAGGGCCGCGACACCGCGTGCCTGGCCAGCGTGCTGCACCTGTACCGGGAAGACTGGATGCGCCGCATGCTGCTGCGCGACAACCGCATCGCCGACGCCAGCGTGATCGGCAACCTGGAGCGCAATGCCTCGTTCTTCGCTTCCAGCACCCTGATTATCCTCGCCGGTATCCTTACCGTGCTCGGTGCTTCCGAGCGTGCGGTGTCGCTGCTGGCCGACATTCCCATGGTGCAGCAGGCCTCCCAGGGCATGTCGGAGATCAAGCTGCTGTGCCTGGCCCTGGTGTTCGTCTACGCCTTCTTCACCTTCAGCTGGTGCATGCGCCAGTACAACTTCGCCGCCATCCTCGTCGGCTCGGCGCCAATGATCGGTGAGCGACATGTTTCCGAACAGGAGCGAAAAGCCTTTGCCCTGCGGGCTGCGCGGGTGATTTCCATGGCCGCCAACCAGTTCAACTTCGGCCTGCGTTCCTATTACTTCGGCATGAGCATGCTGGCCTGGTTCGTCAGCCCCTGGCTGTTCATGCTGATGAGCGCGGGCGTGGTGCTGGTGCTGTACCGCCGGGAGTTTCATTCCGACGTGTTGGACGTGATGGTCTATACCCCTACAGAGGCGCCGTTGCCCGAGGTGAACAAGGAGATTGCCTGATGAGTATCGCGTTCTGGTGTGTGTTTATCAGCGCACTGCTGATTTACGTGGCACGGATGCCGGTGGCCAGGGCCATGAAAGAGCAGGGCGGTTACGACAATCACCTGCCACGCCAACAACAGGCGCAACTTACGGGATTCGGTGCCCGGGCGCTGGCGGCGCACCAGAACAGCTTCGAAGCCTTCATGTTATTCGCGGTCGGGGTGCTGATGGCCCATACCACCCAGACTCAGGGTTGGTTGATCGATGGGCTGGCGATTGTCTTCGTCATTACGCGGGTTATCTATCTGCTGTGCTATTGGGCGGATCTTGCCTGGCAGCGCAGTCTGGTCTGGTTTATCGGTCTGCTCTGTTCAATGTTGCTGATGCTTAGTCCGATTTTTCGCCGCCTGTTGGCTTAGAGGTTATTCCAGACAAAGTAAAGCCCGCACTAGGCGGGCTTTCTTTTGGTTCTTCACGGAATACCGGGAAAGACGCTCTTGATCTTCATGAAAAAGAATTCGCTATCCCGGTAACCGTACGCCATTCGTTTGATGACCTTTATTCGATTGTTTATTCCTTCCAGCTGACCGGTGTGCATCGGCCAGCGAAC
>NZ_QHHP01000041.1:998679-1074534 GCF_003184125.1 Pseudomonas sp. RW409
GGGTTTTGCGGCAACTGCGTTGCCGTTCGCAGCCTCGCAAGCTCGGCAGCGGCTACACAGGCATCGCGATCCCTGTAGCCGCTGGCGTAGCCTGCGATCGGCGGCGTAGCCGTCGTAAAACCAGGCGATGTGGTTTTCCAGGCAGATCGCGGACTCAGGTTTTGCGGCAACTGCGTTGCCGTTCGCAGCCTCGCAAGCTCGGCAGCGGCTACACAGGCATCGCGGTCCCTGTAGCCGCTGGCGTAGCCTGCGATCGGCGGCGTAGCCGTCGTAAAACCAGGCGATGTGGTTTTCCAGGCAGATCGCGGACTCAGGTTTTGCGGCAACTGCGTTGCCGTTCGCAGCCTCGCAAGCTCGGCAGCGGCTACACGGGCATCACGGTCCCTGTAGCCGCTGCCGCAGGCTGCGATCGGCGGCGTAGCCGTCGTAAAACCAGGCGATGTGGTTTTCCAGGCAGATCGCGGACTCAGGTTTTGCGGCAACTGCGTTGCCGTTCGCAGCCTCGCAAGCTCGGCAGCGGCTACACAGGCATCGCGGTCCTTGTAGCCGCTGCCGCAGGCTGCGATCGGCGGCGTAGCCGGCGTAAAACCAGGCGATGTGGTTTTCCAGGCAGATCGCGGACTCAGGTTTTGCGGCAACTGCGTTGCCGTTCGCAGCCTCGCAAGCTTGGCAGCGGCTACACAGGCATCGCGATCCCTGTAGCCGCAGCCGGCGTCAAACCAGGCGATGTGGTTTTCCAGGCAGATCGCAGACTCAGGTTTTGCGGCAACTGCGTTGCCGTTCGCAGCCTCGCAAGCTCTGCAGCGGCTACACAGGCATCGTGGTCCCTGTAGCCGCTGGCGTAGCCTGCGATCGGCGGCGCAGCCGGCGTAAAACCAGGCGATGTGGTTTTCCAGGTGGAATGAGGTGCCGGAACGCGAAAAAGCCGCTATAAAGCGTTCAGCTGTCAACCAGAGAGTGACAATGAACCCGTTCGAAGACATGCGTATTTTTTGCCAGGTCATGGACTCCGGCAGCTTCACCGCGGCGGCGGATCAGTTGGGCCTGTCCAAGCAGTTCGTCAGCCGGCGCCTGATGCAACTGGAGGAGCGCCTGGGCGTGCGCCTGCTCAATCGCTCGACCCGGCGCCTGGACGTGACGCCCCTGGGGCAGAGCTACTACGAGTCGGCGCTGCGCCTGCTCAGCGAAGTCGAGCAGGTGGAGCAGGGCATCGCCGGCCAGACCGTCGAACCCCGGGGCACCATTCGCCTGAGCGCGCCGCTGTCGTTCGCCATGGCCCACCTGGGGGAACTGTTGCCGCTGTTCCTGCAGCGCTATCGCGATGTCGCGGTCGAGGTCGATCTCAGTGACCGCCCGGTGGACCTGCTCGGCGAGGGCTATGACCTGGCCTTGCGCATCGGCGTGCTGGAAGACTCGACGCTGATCGCCCGCCGCATCGCCTCGATCCAGCGGGTGTATTGCGCCAGCCCGGAGTACCTCGCCGAGCGCGGCACGCCGCGCAGGCCCGAGGAGCTGCAGGGCCACGACTGCCTGCCTTACGGCCACGGCCGCCAGGTGCAGTGGCGTTTCGAAGGGCAGGGCAACAAGCCCCTGCTGGTCAACGTCACCGGCAGGATGCGGGTCAACAACGGCGAGTTGCTCAAGGACGCGGCCATCGCCGGCATGGGCATCACTTACCTGCCGACCTTCATCGTCGAGGCGGCGCTCAAGGACGGGCGACTGGTGTCGCTGCTGGACGACTTCGAACCCGCGCCCCTGGCCCTGTCGGCGGTCTACCCCCAGCACCGCCAGGGTTCGCGACCGGTGCAGGTGTTTATCGAGTTCTTGCGCGAACAGCTGAATCGCGGCGTGGCGTCGGTCGCGCGATAAGGCGTGGGGAGCATGCGCTGGCGTTAGCGGCGGGAGCCTGGTGCCATCCGGGGCGGTTGCCGGCTCAGCGCCCGAACCCCGCAGGCTCTCCCAATAATGCCTTTTGCCGCCAGGCGGGCGCGCTGGTGGGGAAAAGCACTTCGGTCGGCCGCAAGCGCGCCATGCCGCAGGCCGCGGCGATACGCTGGCGTTGCTGGCCCCGGACAAGCGCTTGCCGATAACTGCTTTCGCTCTGTCGCAGCCCCAGCACATAACCCACGCCCGCCTGGAAATCGCCTGCATGGGCTTGCCACCAGGCTGCGATCAACGGCGGGTCGGGCCAGGGCAAGTTCTCATCGGGGTCCAGGGCGACATTGGCATCCTCAGGGTCGTCGTTCGGGCCAGCATCGAAATCCGGCAGGTCCTGCAATTCCAGATCGAGCAGCGCCAGGTCGGCGCCAGTCATCAGGCTGAAGGCCTCGCCAGCGACGCGGGCATGCGGCAGGTCGCTCATCTGCTGGATCAGCCACGGCACACTGACCGGGTCGCCCAGCAGCCCAACCGCCTGGATGCCGATGCGCCGCTGCTCGGGGTTCTGCATCAACTGGCGGATCCAGGCGATGCTGCGCTCGCGCTGTTGCCAGGCCAGCAATACGCAGAGCGCGCGGTACTGGAATTCGCCCGCTTGCTCGGCGAACTGGCGCAGCGGCTCCAAAGCTTCCTCGTCACCCATCTGCGCGGTGGCCCAGTTGGCCCAGAAGCGTGGGGCTGCGTCCTTATGCTGGCGGTGGGCACGAATCGCCGGCATCAGGTCACGACGACGCAGTTCGCCCGCCATGCGCGCGGCCTGGGCGATAACGGCCGCATCGGCATGCGCCAATCCCGCAATCAACACTGCCCCCGGATCACGCCGGTGCATGCCGCAGGCGGCTAGGCCGATGCAGCGAAACAACGCTTCCGGCGAGCCGAGCAGCTTCTCCACCCAGGGTTCGACTCGGGGCCAATCCAGCCAGCCCAGCGCGGCACCCATATAACGGGCACCGTCGGGGTGGGCGCGCAGATGTTCGGCCAACTGGGTCATTGCGCAAGTATTGGCGGCTTCGAAGGCCAGCACCGTGGCCGCGAATATCTCGCCCTGGGCGTTGGGGTTGAGCTGCTGGAGCACCAGGTCCAGGCTCTTTAGCCCGCCTATCTGCAAAGCATCCAGATGAGCTTCGATGCGCTTGTCGAGATCGAGCAGGTGCGCCAGGTCGTAGTGGGGGGCGTGCACGGCAAGGTCGCGCAGGCCGGCCAGAAAGGTGGCCTCCTCAATATGCTGGTCGATGACGATACTGAGGCTCGTCATCGATCAGTTTTCTGGGCAAATATGGCGCCGCCACGTGCTGCCGTCGAAACTGAGCACGCACTCGTCGCCTGCTACCCACAGCACATCGGGCTTGGCATCGATGGCGTAGTAGGCCTTTTTGCCCTTCAGCGGCACCTTGGTCTCGCGCAGCTGCATGCCGTCGTACTCGAGCAACTGGTCGGTTGCGGTCACGTAAAGCTTGCCGGCGAACTCAACCATGTTTTCCAGCACTTCGGCGCACAGGTCGCGATCACCGATATCTGTCCATCCCGCCTGCGCGCTGCCTCGTAGCAGTATCCCGCCGGACCCGCCGATGTACACCACACCATCGGCGGAGCAGTGCACGCAGTAAAGCGGCAGGTTGGTGGGTGCCACCGATGCCTGCCAGCCTTTGCCGTCCCAGTGCCAGATGGCGCCGCCATCGCCGACGGCATAGACGTCGTCGCGCGAGAACCCGTCAATGCCGTTCAGGCAGGCCGTGACCTCGTCCACCAACGGAACATAGAGCCCCTGGTCGATGCGCTGCCAGACGCCCTTGCTTTGCCTCAATACCTGGTTCTGTGTGCCGCAGGCATACAGTTCGCCGTCCACCTCGCAGAGGTCCATCAGGTAGACATTGTCGATGTCCAGCGTGGTGTCGGTGCTGGACTGCCCGGAGGGGTGTTCACGGAGTAGCCCGGCCCGCCCGAGGAAACAGTAGTTACCTTTCTGCTGCCCGCGCAGCGGTGCTCTCTGCAGAGCGCTGTAGACCACCTCGGGAATGTCGTAGACATGGAACCAGTCGTCCTGGTCGATCATCATCACCCGGGTTACGCTGGGCTCCGCGCCCTCCAGATAGAGATGCCCGCCGAGCAGCGCCTGCTCCGGTCCGATCGCGATAATGTTGGTGAAGTAGAGGGCGGTTTCGCTCTTTGCCATGGTTCAGATCCTATGGGCGTCCTGCGGGGGCTGGTGCGGAACGTGCGGGTGGTATGACTTTGCCCGCCGCGCCCGAGGCACGGAGGTTCAAAGTGTTGGTGCAGCCAGGTCCTTTCTTCGGCTTGGCCTTGTAGTACTGGTCGAGCTGGAAGGCAACGCACTCCTGCTCTTTTTTCGTCAGGTCGCGCGGGGGGCTCAGTGCGCCTCCTGCCGAGGCGGCCGCAGTGTTGCGTGCGGTTTCGTATTTGAACGGCTTGCCCTTGTCGAAGTGGTCCAATTCGACCGGATCGAACTTCGCATGGCAGCGCTTGTGCGAACCCTGGTGCTGGTTGCCGCGCGACACGCAGATCACCGGGGCTTTCGAGTGACTGTAGCCGGCCTTGCCGCGCATGCAGCGGCCGGGTATCAGATGGTGGCCGGTTTGCGCCGCTCCGCTCGCTGTGTTCGGACAGGCCTTGCTATAGGGCTGCAGGCGCAGGTGTCCCATGCCGGCGCACTTGCCGCCCGGCTTGAAGGCTGCCTTCATCTTCGAGGTGTGCGGCCAGGTTGCCGTGTTGCCAGGAGACGGATTGTGGTTGTGGGTGGTCAGGTCGAGATGGCGAACGACGTTCAATCCTTCGAACTTCACGTCCATCGACCAGGAGATGAAATAGACCTTCCCGGTGTTGGTACTGGTGATAATGCCTTTCTTCGGCGCTCGACCTGCCTCGTCGCCATAGCTCTTCTTGAAATGGCTCTTATTCTTGAGCATCACTTCCTTGCCGGTGATCTTGATGGTCCGACTGCCCTGCGTCGTGTCCTTCGACATGCCGGTATTCGGATAGGGGATCGGTACGCCCATGGGGGTAGGCGGTGCCTGTGGCGGGGTGAAGCAGACGTCGGGAAACGAGGCTATCGATTTCCCCGAGGCCGACTTGCAGGAAAGTTCTCGACCATTGGCGTAGACCTCATTGGCCATCTAGTTCGCCCTCACACGCTGGTAGCCGAGCACCATCGCCGCCCGCTCGCCCCCATCATTGCTCGAATGGCAGAGTACCTGCGCGCTGTGGCCGTAGCCTTTGCGCGAGGCAGCCAGGGCAATGCACAGCAGCGCGGGCCCGGTCATTGCCCCGCACTCGCCGATGCAGTCCGCGGGGCTCCAGAGCTCGACGCGCTCCTTGCGTACCCGCAGGGTCCGGCTCAGGGCCAGCGCGGCTTCCTTGAAGTAATACTGCTCACCCGTCAGGTCGGCGAGACGATAGTCGACATGCTCGAAACCGAAGCCGCAGTCATCGAACGCCGCTTTCACCGCCTGCGTGAGCCCGTCCGCGCGAAATGGCAGCCCCTCGCTTTCGACAGTAGCTTTTTCCCTTCCGAAACCAAGCCCAAGGCATAGCAGTTGCGGCTCTTCGCTGGCCCGCACGGCCGTCACCAGTATCGCCGCAGCTCCTTCGCCAGGAATGAAGCCGTTGTCGCAATGACTGCTGAGTAGCCGGTCTCGCTCCTGATAGGCCGCGAGCGTCGCCCCGGTGAGATAGGAATCGACACCTGCGATCAGTACCTTCGAACATCCCTGCTCGATGAGTTTACGTGCGTTGATCAATGCCACCGCAGCGCTCACCCGGCCCCGCGGGATCACGCAGGAGCGCTCGTGAAAGCGCTGGCCGAGGCGCTCCTCGATGGCCCGCAGCAAGGACTCGTCCAGGCGCTCCAGGCGTCCTGGCCGGTCGCTCTCGGCCACGCCGAGCAGCAGCGGTATGCCGTGGACGTCCTCGTCGGACAGACCGGACAGGCACTCTGCGATGGCCATGCTGGCCATTCCCACCAGTTGTGCATATCCGGAGGACGGCTCAGGCAGGATCACGGGCGCGCCGACCAACCATTCCCCTGCCTGGTCAATGAAACGGGTTTCCTGGAAGTTGTCGATAGCGCAACGGATCGCCGCGCAGCTCGCGGGGGCGCTGAGGCCAACGGCGCTGACCATGCCGGAGCCGACGATGCAGAGCGCGGCCATCAGGGCGTCTCCTCGGGCGTGCGTTTGGCTTTCACCAGGGCCGACAGCGACGGGTAGTAATCCTTGCCCAGTTCGCGGGCGCGCCACCAGCCCGTGGACATGCTACCCACCAGCACCTGAGCGATTTCGAACAGGTTGCGCTTGAGCGGGCGGCTGGTGCGCCAGGTGATCTCGACGTGCTGCATATCCGTGTCGATCAGCAGGGTGTCGATCACCGCCTGCACGGTTTCATGGCCGCCTTTTTTCAGGAAGAAGGTCACCGGCACCTGCATTTCGGGAATGCGAAAGCCCGCGCGCTCCTGGGGCGTGAGGTTGAGCAACAGCACATCCTCGCCACCGCGCAGGTAGTGGGTCTGCTGATCCTCGGGGGCCGCCTGAAAGTAGCGCTGGTCGAAATCCGCCGGCAGAAAGGGAAAGCAGTCGGCCAGCCAGGCCTCGTCGTAGGTGCCGGCGAAGCGCGCGCGTTGTGGCCAGCCACGGCCGATGGGGCCGAGGGCCATGGGGCGGAAGTCGCCAGAGGGGCTGTCGATCGGTTTGCCCAACTCTTCGGTGCTCGGCATCGGCATGCCGACGATGTCGGCACTGTCGGCGCTGCGCGGGTACCAGCCGCAACCGATCGGATTGTCCAGGTAGCAGTGGCGCAATTGAGGGTCGTTGGCGATCGGATGGCTGCCGCCAAACGCTCGGGCGTAGGAGATGTCCTGCTCGGTAAACGGCTGCGGCAAGCCGGGAGAAACGCCCAACAGCCCCGATTGCCATTGCCGTGGACCGAGGACGGAAAAGGCCTTGCTCATCCGCCCGACGCGAATGCCCGCGGTCAGCTGCGTCACGGGGCGCCCGCCTGGGGCGTAGGCCTTGCCGCGGACCAGGACATCGCAGCATGGCTTGACCGGGGCGAAGTCCATTTCCTGCAGCGGGGCGCTGAGGCCGGGCTCGCCGAGGAAGGTGTCGGCCATCAGCAGCGGTTGCTGGGTGTCGGCGAGGGTGGCCGCGCGGCCGTCCAGCGGCAGGTTGAACGTGCCTTTGGCCACCACCACCAGGGATTCGCGGCCATCGGGCGCCAGGCCCTGGGTATAGGCCGCAAGCAGTTTGCTGGCGTTGAGCAGTTCCATAGGCCGGATATCCGTTTAGTTGATCTGCACCGAACCGCCCTTGATGCGGTTGACCCCGCTGGAGCGGCTGGACAGGTAGGCGCCCTGGATGATCACTTTGCCCGCGCGGGTCAGGGTGATGCTGGCCTTGCCGCAACGCAGCACGATCTCGCGTTCGGCGCTCAGTTCCAGGCAATGCTCGTCCAGCCGCACGCTGGCGACTGGCTCGGGCGGGGCGTCCGCGCCGAGCAAGCGGCCGATCACCAAGGGGCAAGCCGGATCGCCGCCTTCGAACATCAGCGCAACCTGGCCGCCGATATCCGCAGGCCCCAGCAGCGCGGTGCAGCGGGCAACGACGCCGCTGGCATCCGGGCAACCCGGGTAAACGACCCTGGGCGCACTGGCGTGCGGCAGCTCGAGCAGGGTGCCGATGACCACTGCGTCGATGCGGGCCTGTATGGGTAGCGGGTGCTGGACCGTCATATACACACCTCCACTGTGCTGGCTCTGTACGAAAAGTGGCTGCGCGCTGGGCGCCTTCGGCGCTACGCGGGCCATGCTGCGTTAAAAACAGGCCCTAGTTCTGCAGGATCTTCTGGCCTTTGACCACAACGTTCCTGTTGGCCTTGATGTTGATGGCGCCGGAGCCGTCGATGGTGATGTCCTTGCCGCGAATCATGATGGTGCCGTCCTTCTTCATGGTGATGCTGGCCGCGCCCGTGGTCAGGGTGATGGAGTCGCCGGCGGTGAGGGAGAAGTTCTTGCCGACGTCCAGGCTGTCGTTCTGCTGGATGTTGGTGGTGCGGTTCTGGTTAACGTCGCGGGATTCGTTCTGGCCGATCTGGGTACTCTGGTTGCCGTTGATCTCGATACCTTCGTTGCCCTTGACCGTTTCGTTGCGGTTGCCGGTGATGCCGATGGTTTCGTTGCCGCCCACGTCCTCGGTGCGGTTGCTGACGATGGTGATGGTTTCGTTGGCACCGACCTTTTCCCTGCGGTCCGCGCCTATGGTGATGGTCTCGTTGTTGCCCACGTCCTCGGTGCGATTGGCGCCGATGGTGATTTTCTCGTCGCTGCCGACATCCTCGGTACGGTTCACACCGATGGAGATGGTCTCGTTATTGCCGACCTTTTCCTTGCGGTCCACGCCGATGGTGATGGTTTCGTTGTTGTCGACGGTTTCGGTGCGGTCGTGTTTGACGTGCACGGTCTCGTCGTGGTCGATGGTCTTGCTGCGGTCGTGGCCGACCCAGTGGGTCTCGTCGTTCTCGACCTCGATGTCCTGGTTCTTCTCGGCGTGGATGAACAACTGCTCCGCGCCCTTTTTGTCCTCCATGCGGATTTCATTGAAGTTGGCTGGCGAGCCCTCCTTGCTCGAGCGGCTTTTCACCCCGCTCTGGGTGGCATTGGCCGGCAGCTCGTAGGGCACGGTCTGCTCGGCGTTGTAGACGCGGCCGGTGATGATCGGGCGATCCGGGTCGCCTTCGAGGAAACTGACGATCACTTCCTGGCCGATCCGCGGGATCTGCACCGACCCCCAGTTCTTGCCGGCCCAGGCCTGCGACACGCGCATCCAGCAGGAGCTGTTTTCGTTGGATTGGTCGTGGCGATCCCAATAGAAATGCACCTTGACCCGGCCATACTGGTCGGTCCAGATCTCCTCGCCGGCGGGGCCTACCACCCTGGCGGTCTGCGGCCCGCGGACAATGGGCAGGGGCGTCAGGGGCAGGGGGCGGAAGGCCTGGCCGGCATCCATGCAGTCCAGTTCGCTGATGAACTGCTCGGCCAGGTCCAACTGCCCGCTTTCATAAAGCTCCTGGCGGATCTGATAGCGGGCGACCACCACCAGGTATTCGCGATTCTGGTCGGCGCGGTCGTAGCCGGTCAGCTTGAACAGATGCCCGCAGCCCAGGCCGCGCGCCCGACCGCGCAACTGCACGCGCTCGAACTGGCTGTGAATCGCCTGGATGCGGGTGCGTGCGTAATGCTCGCCATCCTTGCTCTGTACGTATTCGCCCGGGTAGTCGTAGAGCGGATGGTCGCCGTTGCTGTGGCTGCGCGAGACGCTGGAGCGCACTTCGAGGCTGGCGCCGGGGCGCTGGAAGTCGTAGTCGTTCAACGCCAGCGAGCCCGGCTGGACTTCCCGCGCCAGTTGCCAGTCGTAGAAGTGGTCGCGCTCGCGCATCTGCTGATCGGGCGGGAAGAAGGGCACCGAAGCGTAGTCTGCCACCGTCGAGTGGGCGCCGTAGGCGTCGGCCAGCACCAGGACATGCCGCGCTTTCTCATGGCGGAAGTAGTAGTAGATGCCTTCCTGCTCCATCAGCCGGCTGATGAAGTCGAAGCTGGTTTCGCGGTATTGCACGCAGTATTCCCACTCGCGGTAACTGCCGCTCAGGTTGTCTTCGAAATCGGAGAAACCGAGGTCGCGGAACACCTGCTTGATGATGTCCGGCACCGTCTTGTTCTGGAAAATCCGGCAGTCCGAGGTGCGCGTGAGCAGCCAGAACCAGGGCCGCAGGCTGACCCGATAACCGGCGAACTGGCCGTGGCCGGTCAGTTGCCGGCAGCCGCAGGCAATCCCGTGGAAATAGCGTTTGCCGCCGCCGTGCAGCTCCAGGGTCAGGCCCATCGGCTTGCCCAGCAGCTGGTCGAACTTGATCGCCCGGTCTTCGGAGGTGAGGTCCAGTTCGTAATGGAACAATCGCCCCAGCTCCTCGCTGCCTTCCATGCTCTGCAACAGCAGGACCTCGCCGCCGAGGGGGCTGTCGACCTGCACCAGGCGATTGCTTTGCGTGATTGCCATAAACGGCTTCCTCTGGCTCGCGTTGGGGCGTCAGTCATGCGGGTCGAATGCGTAGTGCAGCGCATTGTCCCGCTGGCTGATGCGCACGCCCGCCAGCGGCTTGCCCTCTAGCATGCGGGTGAGAAACTCCCGGCTCATGTCCGGCAACAGGGTATTGGTCAGGATGGCGTCGATCATCCGTCCGCCGCTCTCGATCTCGGTACAGCGCGAGACGATCAGGTCGACCACGCTGTCGTCGTAGGCGAAGGGCACCTTGTGTCCGCTTTCCACGCGCTGCTTGATCCGCTCCAGTTGCAGGCGGGTGATGGCCTTGAGCATCTCGTCGCTCAGCGGGTAGTAGGGGACGGTCACCAGGCGCCCGAGCAGGGCCGGCGGGAAGACCTGGAGCAACGGCTCGCGCAGCGCCTTGGCGATGGCATCGGGATCGGGCAGCCGTCGCGGGTCGCGGCACAGGCTGGCGATCATCTCGGTGCCGGCGTTGGTGGTGAGCAGGATCAGGCAGTTCTTGAAATCGATCAGGCGGCCTTCGCCGTCCTCCATCACTCCCTTGTCGAACACCTGGAAGAAGATTTCGTGCACGTCCGGATGGGCTTTTTCCACCTCGTCCAGCAACACCACGCTGTAGGGTTTGCGCCGCACCGCCTCGGTCAGTACGCCGCCTTCGCCGTAACCGACATAGCCGGGCGGGGCGCCCTTGAGGGTGGAGACGGTGTGCGCCTCCTGGAACTCGCTCATGTTGATGGTGATGATGTTCTGCTCGCCGCCGTACAGGGCTTCGGCCAGGGCCAGGGCGGTCTCGGTCTTGCCCACGCCCGAGGTGCCGGCGAGGAGGAACACGCCAATCGGTTTGCTTGGGTTGTCCAGCCCGGCGCGCGAGGTCTGGATGCGCTTGGCGATCATCGCCAGGGCATGGTCCTGGCCGATGATGCGTTTTTTCATGTGCTCGTCGAGCCTGAGCACGGTGTCGATTTCGTTGCGCGCCATGCGCCCGACCGGGATGCCGGTCCAGTCGGCGACCACCGCGGCCACCGCCTGGTAATCCACGGTGGGCAGAATCAACGGGCTTTCGCCCTGCAAGGTGGCGAGGCGGCTCTGCAGCTCGCCGAGCTTGTCGCGCAATGCCGTGCGTTCGGCTTCATCCAGGCGCGGCGATGGAGCAGCGGCCTCGTCGCTGGTGTCGTCCAGCGGCTCGGCGGCGGCGCGCAGGGTGGCGCGGGTCGCCAGCAGTTCATCGACCAGGGCTTTCTCTTCGCTCCAGCGACTCTCCAGGGTCGCCAGGCGTTGGCGTTCCTCGTCGAGGGCCGCCTCGACCTCCTGCTGGCGAGTACCGATGGCGATGCCGATGGCCTGCTCGCGGCCAATGATCGCCTGCTCGGTGCTCAGCGCCTCGATGCGTCGGCGGCTGTCGTCCACTTCGGCCGGCACCGCATGCAGGCTGATGGCGACCCGCGCGCAGGCGGTGTCGAGCAGGCTCACCGACTTGTCCGGCAGCTGCCGGGCCGGAATATAACGGTGCGACAGCTTGACCGAGGCCTCCAGCGCCTCGTCGAGGATCTGCACCTTGTGGTGCTGCTCCATGGTCGAGGCGACGCCGCGCATCATCAGGATCGCCTTGGCCTCGGACGGTTCGTCGACCTGCACCACCTGGAAGCGCCGGGTCAGGGCCGGGTCCTTCTCGATGTGCTTTTTGTATTCGGCCCAGGTGGTTGCCGCCACGGTGCGCAGGGTGCCACGGGCCAAGGCCGGCTTGAGCAGGTTGGCGGCATCGCCGGTACCGGCCGCGCCGCCGGCGCCGACCAGGGTATGGGCCTCGTCGATAAACAGGATGATCGGCTTGGGCGAGGCCTGCACATCCTCGATGACCTGGCGCAGGCGTTGCTCGAACTCGCCCTTCATGCTCGCGCCGGCCTGCAACAGGCCGACGTCCAGGCTGCGCAGTTCGACGTCCTTGAGGCTCGGCGGCACGTCGCCGGCGACGATACGCAGGGCGAAGCCCTCGACCACCGCGGTCTTGCCGACCCCGGCTTCGCCGGTGAGGATGGGGTTGTTCTGCCGGCGGCGCATGAGGATGTCGACCAGTTGGCGAATCTCCTCGTCGCGCCCGACTATGGGGTCGAGCTTACCGCTGCGGGCCTGTTCGGTGAGGTCTACGGTAAAGCGCTTGAGCGCCTCCTGCTTGCCCAGCGCACTGGGCGCCATGGCGCCGCTGGCTTCGCCCGGCGTGGCGCCAGCGTTGAAACCGTCGCTGGCGGCCAGGCCGTTTTCCGGCGAGTCGCCGAGGTATTCGTCGAAACGCTCGATCAGGTGCTCCACCTTGATCTTGTCGAACTCGCGGGAGAGGGCCGCGAGTGCGTGGCGCAGGCTCGGTGTCTTGAGCATGCCGACGATCAGGTGGGCGCTGCGTACCTGGCTCTCGCCGAACAGCAGACTGCCATAGACCCAGCCGCGCTCCACGGCTTCCTCGACCTGCACGGACAGGTCGGTAATCGAGGTCGAGCCGCGCGGCAGGCGGTCCAGGGCGTCGGTGATATCCCTGGACAGGCGCGCCGGGTCGAGGCTGAACTGACGGACCAGGCGGTGCAGGTCGCTGTCCTGCAATTGCAGGAGCTGATGCAGCCAATGCACCAGTTCCACATAGGGGTTGCCGCGCAGTTTGCAGAACACGGTGGCGGCTTCGATGGCCTTGTAGGCCGGGCTGTTCAACTTGCCGAACAGCGCGACGCGGCTGATCTCACTCATGATCGCGGCTCCTTGAGGGGGTGGTATGGCTGGCGTATTCGCGGACCAGCAGCAGGTCGTCGGCATCCGTCGGCGGGCTGCCGAGCCAGGTGTCGAAGCCCAGGCGGGTCTGGCCGTCGAGATCGATGCGCGGCACTTGCGCGCGCTGTAGCAGCAGATTGACTTCCCAATCCAGCTCCTCGCCCTGGTACTCGGCGACCCAGGCGGCCAGTTCGCCGAAGCTGTCCTGGCCGGGCAGCAGGCGTTGGTATTGCGCAAGGCTCAAAGGCCCCAGGCGGATGCGGAATTTATGCTGGCGATCCCAGACGTGGGTGCCCAGGCTCAGGTCGCTGCCGAGCGAGCACAGCGCCACGCCCAGCTGGCTGCGCTGCGGCAACTCCAGCCACTGGCCGACGTATTCCTCGATGCTCACCGGCACGCCGAAATAGTCTTCCAGGATCGCGCGCAAGCCGTCCGGGTAGCGGGTCTGTGCCGCCAGGTGACCGGTGAAGTGGTAGCGCGCCGAGTCGGCGATCGGGCCCTGGCCGAGCAGGCTGGTCATGCCCCGTCCGGACAGTGCGGCCAGGCGCATCGACCAGTAGTCGTGGTCGGGGCGGTCGTGGCTGACGGTCGGCCGCGCCTCGGCCCAGGCGCGGTAGAACAGGCACAACAAGCGGTGATTGAACACGTCGAGAAAGCGCGTGAAGCTGGCGTCGCCGCTGTTGCGCTGGCGATCGCGGGCGTATTCGGTCAGGTGCAGCGGCAGCGGGCCGTTGGGCCCGGTCAGGCCGAAAAAGAACTGCTCGATGCGCGGCGCGGCGCCCTCGGGGTCGGCCTCGATACTGGCCAGGGTCGAGGGGGCAAAGCCGCAGTCGGGTCTCTGCCCCAGGCGCAGCGGGTCGTCGTGCAAGCGCAGGGAATGGCCGATGCGCGGCCGGTCGCTGGCCTCGCACTCGATGCGCCGCAGCGCCTGGAAGAAGTCGTAGGCCCAGGGCTCGACGGCCATCCGATCGATGCTGTGCAGCGGTTTCAGAGGTTCGGTCGACATCCGGGGTGCGCCTGCCATCGCATGATTTCGCCGCGCTCGGTGGTGCGCAGCACGGTTTCGGTGAAGCTGTTGATCGACACGTAACGGGCCAGGAAACGCTCGAACACCGCGCCCAGCAGGTACACGCCGGTGCCGCGGAAGGCGTTTTCGTCGAACTCCAGGCTGATCTCCAGGCCACGGCCAAACACGATCGGCCCCGGCATCGGCAACCGGCGGGTGCAGGGCGTGCTGCGCACCTGGCGCAGACCTTCGATCTGCAACTGCAGCGCCGAATCGCCGGGGTCGCCGTACAGGCGCAGCAATTCGCGCAGCGCCGCGGCACCCTGGCCCTGTTCGCTCAGCGACAGGTAGTTCAGCGATAGCTGGCTGATCAGCCGCCAGGCGCTGGCATCGTGCGCGCGGCTCGGCCGCGGCCGGCTTGGCCCGGCCAGGCAGCGCACGGCCAGCACCGGGGCGCTGTCTTCCAGGGTGAAATCGCTTTTGCCGGTCCCCACCGGCATCAGCAGCGGCAGGTCGCGGTTGGTGCACAGGGCGCTGAGGCCGAGCTGGCGCAAGTCGTGGCGATAGGGCGCCTGGTTGACATCCACCAGCGAGACGAAGGTCTCGCTGCCGATATAGGTCGAGCGGGGCCCGCGTCGCCGTTGCTGGCTGGACAGGCGACGCGGCTCGCGGCGGACGATGTAGTAGGCCTGCTCGCGGCCATAACGCAGCGGGTCGCGGATCGCATAGAACGGCTGGAACGGCTGCTCGGGGCCGCTGCCATGGCCGGTGACCTGGGTCAGGGAATGGATCTCGAAATCCAGCGGCCGGGTGCGGTCGGCGATCACCTGGTGCTCATGCACCCGCTCGCTCAGGTGAATGCGATCGGCGCGGCGTGGAAACAGGTTCACCGCCGGCGTGCAGAAGGGCACGAACTGGGCCGCCGATACCGTGCCTTCCAGGGTGCTGTCGAGGCGATCGAACAGCACCACCAACTCCAGTTCCTGGCTGCCACAGCGCTGCACACCGGCGCTCAGCCCGGTGAAGTCGACGAACAGAAAACGATTGGGCAGGGCGAAATATTCCTGCAGCAGGCGATACCCCTGGAAGGCCCGGGGCACCACTGGCAGCACCGCGTCCTGATCGTCGAAGCCGCGGGGTTTGAGGCTCTCCACAGGCAAGCGCTCGGCCCAGTCGCCGTCGACGCTCTTGATAAACACGGCACAGGCATTGCCGAGCAACTGCTCGTACAGACGAAAAGGTTGCTCGTCGGCGCCATTGAGGTAGAGCGGCAGGCTGTCCAGCGCCAGGGCGTTGAACGGCAACCCGGCACCGCAGCGCAAGCGCAGGCGCAGCCCGGCCTTGGCCCTGGGTTCGCTGGCGGCCAGGCGGCCGAGGGTCGCCGCCGGGTTGCCGAAGTATTCGGCATGGCCGACCTGCAATGGCCATAGCGTCACCGCATGGGCGCTGCGGTATTCGCAGGCGGTCTGCTCGCCATGGCCCAGCTGGCCACGCAGGGCGGCCTGGCGTTCGACCCTGAAGCCGCTGGTCAGTGAGCCCTCGTTGGGGTCGGCGACCAGCTGGACCACCACCACCGAAGGCGTTGGCGCCAGGTAATGGGGGTAGGCGATTTCCAGCAGATTGTGGGTGAAGGTCGGGTATTCGGCGTCCAGCTTCAGGTGGACCCGCGCGCTCAGGTAGGCGAAGCCCTCCAGCAGACGCTCGACATAGGGATCGGCGCATTCGATGCCGGACAGGGTCAGGCGGCTGGCGATCTTGGGGAACTCCTGGGCGAACTCGGCGGCGCTCTCGCGGATATGCTGCAGCTCCTGGTTGTAATACTCGAGCATGCGCGGGTTCATTGGCGTCTCCTGGCGGGCTCGGCCGGCGTCACCTTGACGTGCCCGGTTTCCAGGTCGAGGGCGGTGCTGAGCAGCAAGCGCAGGGGCACCGGCTCGGCCCACAGATCGCCCTCGATCTCGAAGCTCAGGGCGTTGTGACTCATGTCATTGCCGTCGAGTCGCGCGCGAACCTTCAACGAGCCTTTGAGGATGCGCGGCTCAAAGGTGGCGATGGTGTCGCTGAACAAGGCTTCGATGGCCTGTACATCGACACTCGAGGCGGTATGTCCGGCCAGGGGCGGCAGGCCGAAATTCAGCACCGAGTTGCCCGCCGGCATCTGCGCGGCCTGCTCCGGATCGAACAGCACGCAGGTGTTGAACAGCCAGGCCAGATCGCGCAGCACACACGCTTTGAGCTGGGTCAGCGACATGACGCGGCGCTCGGCGGCTTCTTTCGGGTTGTGCGGATCATCGTCGGTCAGGCGATCGAGCAACGAGGGTTGCAGGCGTTCTTGCAGGGTCAGCTCGGCCATTTTCAGTTATCCCTGTCGGCGCAGCCGAGGCTGCGCAGTTGATCCCGCAGGGCCCGCAAGGCGCCGCCCAACTGACCTGCACCCATCGGCTGTTCGGCGTTCATTGCCATCTCCTTGTTCGCAGGCTTCGAGCCGAGCCCTGGCGTGCGGTCAAGCGTCGGGGTCGAACAGGCCGATAAACATTTTCTCATCCCACTGGAAAGGCGGGCAGGCCGTCACCCGGCTCACCGCCGACGAGGCTTCCAGAGTCTGATCGGAGCCGCTGCGTAGCGCCTGGATCTCGGTGCGGCAATCCCGACTGGGCGAGGGCAGTTGCTCGCTGCTTTCCACCAAGATCACCTGGCGTGTCCCCACCTGCTTGGTGCGCAGCGTGCCGCTGGGGTCACGGTGGAACTGGCAAGGCCATTTCAGGCTCAGGTCGATGCCGGGTTGCTGCGGGACCAGCACGCGACAGTTGCCATTGCGCTCTTCCAGCAGCAGGTCCCGGGCCAGGAAGCGCGCCTGGGTGGCGCTGTCGGCCGGATTCTGCGCGCAGGCGGGCAAAATCAGACCCGCCAAGCCCGCGACCATAAGGCGAAACCGGCGCTGACTCATGACAGCTCCCAGAACCACACCTGGGCGGAGTGGTTGGCCGGGTCGTCATAGGTCTTGGTGAAACCGCGGCTCCACAGGTCGATATGGTCGCCGGCCGCGCGACTCTCGCCACTGCGGGTAAAGCAATCCTTGAAAAAAATGATCCCGTTCTTCTCGTTGAGCTGCAGCTTGGCCTTGGCCGCGTCGGTAAAGATGCTCGGCCGGCCCAGATGCTGGCGCCACAGCCAGTTCGCCAGCGACTCGGCGCCGCGGGCGTGGCCGTGGCTGCAGCGCGGTTCCGAATAGGTGTGGCCATCCACGAGGATGCTTCGCTCGGCGTTGAGCGTAATGCTCATGCGGATCGCGCATTGATTTTCCCAACCGCCATCGCAAGGCTGGCTTTCAGTCGGGTAGTTGTTCCACAGATTGATGAACGCGGGTCTGGCCATCATCGAACCTCCTGTTGCGCCGTGGCCCCTGGTACAAGCCGAGCACCCTGCGGCAGGGCTGCAGGGTGGCTGGCGTCACACCTTGACGTTTTGGCGGATATTCCAGCCGTACTTGACCGGGCCGCCGTCCTTGGAACCGTCCTGCTTCTGCGGTTGGTAGTCGACCAGCACCTGGCCGAAATTCAGCGCGATGTTTTCGGTCAGGCGATCCGCGCCGCCACTGCCGCCGGTGCCGATCGAGGACACCAGGACCTCCTTGAGGGTGATGGTCAGGTACTCGACCGGATCGTCGCCGCCGGCCTTGCGCACCGTCAGCTTGGCCTCGTCGTAATGCTTGCCGCTGGAGCAGGCCATCATCAGGTTGGGGGAGGATTTATCCACCCACTTGGTCAACGTCAGGTCGTGGATATTGACCTTGCCGGCACCGCCGCCACCGCCCACATGCATGTTGCCGGACTGGGCCATGGCCCAGCTCCAGGAAAGCACGTCGATCTCCTCCTTGTGGTTCTTGTCCTGGGACTCGCCCTTGACGTCGCCGATCTTGATAAACATATCAACAGCCATCATGCCTCCTTGAGTGGTCTACACCACTGTGCTCCAGCGATTGGCCACGCTGTGTTGCAGTGCACCCGCCACCACGGCGAGTGCCACCGGGGATGGATCAAACCGCCTTAGCGGATGGAAGCTTGGATACCAGCCGCAGCGATACCGTGAGCCCTTCGAGCTGGTAATGCGGGCGCAGGTAGAACTTCGAGCTGTAGTAACCGGGATTGCCCTCGACCTCTTCGACCACCACCTCCGCCGCGGCCAAGGGGTGCTGGGCCTTGGTGGTTTCGGTGGAGTGGGCCGGGTCGCCGTCCACGTAATTGAGAATCCAGTTCTGCAGCCAGCGCTGCATGTCGTCCTTTTCCTTGAACGAGCCGATCTTGTCGCGAACGATGCACTTCAGGTAATGGGCGAAGCGGCAGGTGGCGAACAGGTAGGGCAGGCGTGCCGCCAGGTTGGCGTTGGCGGTGGCGTCGGGGTCGTCATACTCGGCCGGCTTCTGCAGCGATTGCGCGCCGATGAAGGCGGCGAGGTCGGTGTTCTTCTTGTGCAGCAGCGGCATGAAACCGTTCTTCGCCAGCTCCGCCTCGCGCCGGTCGGCGATGGCGATTTCGGTCGGGCACTTCATGTCCACGCCACCGTCGTCGGTCGGGAAGGTGTGCGTCGGCAGGTTCGGCACCTCGCCGCCGGACTCCACGCCGCGAATCCGCGAGCACCAGCCATAGAGCTTGAACGAGCGGTTGATGTTCACCGCCATCGCATAGGCCGAGTTGGCCCAGGTGTACTTGGAACTGTCGGCGCCGTTGGTTTCTTCCTCGAAGGCGAAGGCATCCACCGGGTCGGTCTTGGCGCCGTAGGGCAGGCGGGCGAGGAAACGCGGCATGGTCAGGCCGATGTAGCGCGAATCCTCGGAATCGCGCAGCGAGCGCCAGGCCGCGTATTCCGGCGTGGTGAAGATCTTGGTCAGGTCGCGCGGGTTGGACAGCTCCTGCCAGGAGCCCATGCCCATCACCGTCGGCGAGGCCGCGCTGATGAACGGCGCATGCATCGCCGCGCAGACCTTGGCCAGCTCGCCGAGCAGCTCGACGTCCGGCGACGACTGGTCGAAGTAGTAATCGCCCACCAGGCAGCCGAACGGCTCGCCGCCGAACTGGCCGTATTCCTCTTCGTACATTTTCTTGAAGATCGGGCTCTGGTCCCAGGCGGTACCCTTGAACTTCTTCAGGGTCTTGTGCAGGTCGCCCTTGGCGATGCTCATCACGCGGATCTTCAGCTGCTCGTCGGTTTCCGTGTTGTTGACCAGGTAGTGCAGGCCGCGCCAGGCGCTTTCCAGTTGCTGGAAGTCGGCGTGATGCATGATCAGGTTGACCTGCGCGGTGAGCTTGGCGTCGATTGCGGCGATGATCGATTCGATGGATTTGATCGCGTCGTTGGAGATCAGCTCGGTCTTGCTCAGGGCCTGTTCGGCCAGGGTGCGCACGGCGCTTTCCACCGCCTCGCGGGCGTGCTCGGTCTTGGGTTTGAACTCTTGCAGGAGCAGGGCGGCGAAGTCGCTCGGTTGTTCGATCGCGGCGTCTGCCTGGGCCTGCGGGTCTTTCATCAATTCGGCCATGGTCTGCGTCCTCTGTCAGGCTTGCGGCTCGGGTTCGGTCGGTTTCGGCGCGCTGGCCAATGCCTGCAACAGCGCCGGGTCCTTGATCGCCTTCATGATCATGTCCTCGGCGCCGGTCTTGCCGTCCATGTAGGTCAGCAGATTGGCCAGCTGGGTGCGGGCTTCGAGCAGTTGGTTGAGGGCATCGACCTTGCGCGCCACCGCGGCCGGGCTGAAGTCGTCCATGCTCTCGAATGTGATGTCCAGGCTCAGGTTGCCTTCGCCGGTCAGGGCATTGGGCACGTTGAACGCCACCCGCGGTTTCATCGCCTTGAGCCGCGAGTCGAAGTTGTCGACGTCGATCTCCAGGAACTTGCGGTCGGCCACTGCCGGCAGCGGTTCGGCGGGCTTGCCGACAAGGTCGGCCATCACCCCCATGACGAAGGGCAATTGCACCTTCTTCTCCGCACCGTAAAGCTCTACGTCGTACTCGATCTGCACCCGGGGAGCACGGTTACGGGCGATGAATTTCTGGCTGCTGGTGTTAGCCATTTTTCCTCCTGCGCTGCCTAGGCGGCTGTGTTGGATGGGCGTCGGTTAAGCGTTTTCACTCGGACTGTTCACCTTCAGGCCCGCGCAATTTTTCGAACTGGGAAAAACCGTCCGGAATCAGGTTGCTCACGATGGTGGCGAAATCCGCGCTGACCAGGCTCTTGGCGCGGCTCAAGAGCACGGGCACCGGGCTTGAGGGCTCGTGCCTGACGTAGTAACCGAGGATGCGGTCGAGGCTGCGCAGCACATCGTCACGGTTGCCGATCTCGCCCGCGATGCGCGGCGCGGCGGCGCTGGGGGCCGTGGACGTGGCTGCATCGACAGGCTCGCCGGCCTGCGCGACAGCGCTGGAAACGCCCGGCTGCGGGGCGTGCTCGGCGATGATTTGCACCGCATGCCGAAGCAGTTGCTTGATCGTGCCCAGGTCCGCGCCGTGGTTGGAGCCGACCCGTTCGTTGACCTCGCGCTCTATGGTCAACAGCGTGCCATGGGCATCGTTCAGGGCGGCGCGGCAGGCCTCGAGCTGTTCGCCCGCGCAGTCCTGAAAGGCCGCGCCGAGCTGGTCCGGGCTGAGGCTTTCACTGGCGAAGCGCTGCAAGCCGGCGGCATTCAGCGCGGCCCGCAGGCCGACGTTGCCAAAGGCCCGCGAGCTGATCAGCGGCATGCCCCAGAGCAGGCGAATGACCGGCTCGGCGTTGAGGCCGGCGAGGGCGTTGATCCGGAAAGTGGGGTCATTGCCATCTTCTGCATCCAGCTTGGGATGCAGGTCGTCCCAATACTGCGCGAGCAACTGCTGGATCAGCTGTAACCCTTGCACCAGGCCGGGCAGGCCTTGCAGGGCAATGGCGCTTTGCAGGAAGTAGTTGGCGATGCGCAGGTCTTTGCTGCGCGTGAACAGCTCGACGCAGAGGTCGCGGACCTGGCGCCATTCCGGCGGTGTGGCGGGTAGCACGGCATCGCCCATCTGCCGTTCGGGCTGGCCTTGCGCCGCGCGTTCAAGCTCGAGAAAGGCGGCGTCGTACTCGAGGTCGCCGCCACAGGGGGAGTCAGGGGAAATGGTTTCCAACAAACGCTGTACATCCATCACGGACGTGATCTCCATATCGGCCCGGCAATCGGCGCCCGGTCAGGGCGAGCGCACGACAAAATCCCTTTCCTGCAGATGCGTGTTCTATCCAGACCCACTTTTTGGTCATTTCTGGATTCAATAATTGAACTGAAGTTTTAGCCCAGTTCACTTGTTGTCAAGAAACTCTCCGACCAATGGGGGGAACCTTGTGATGTTTGAAGATAGGTGGTGGGTGGTGGTTCTTTTAGTTTCTTTTGTTATAGGGCTTATTTGAAAAAAGCGAATATAAGCGCAGGAACTTTGAGGGCACGGAAATCTTTTAGGGGGCTATACTCGCTTTGCACTCGCTGGCATGCCCGAGCTGTTGTTATTGAGCAATACCGTACAAGGAGTTCTAATGCCGCTGCGTTTGACAATCACCAGTTATCACAAGCTGACTCCCGGCCAACGCGCGGAGTTCGAGCTTGATCGCGGTGAGCTGAAAATCGGTCGCAACCCCGAGAACGACTGGGTACTTCCAGACCCAGAGCGCCTGGTGTCCGGCCAGCATTGCGTCATTCAACTGCGTGACGGCACCTACTACCTGACCGACACCAGCACCAATGGCGTACAGCTGATGAATGCCGGCGTGCGCATGCACCGCGGCAACAGCGAACCCTTGCGCGACGGCGAACTGCTGCGCGTCGGCGAGTACGACATCCTGGTGCAGATCAACGGCGCGCCACAGATCGTCAGCGGCGCACCCGGGATGAGCGATCCCTTTACCGGCTTCGATGCGCTGATCAAGCGCCAGGCGCCGGGCGAGATTCCTGCCGCGGCGGCGCCCCCCAGCAGAGTGCAGATCCACGCGGGCGGTTCGCCCCTGGACACCAAGCCCGACCTGTTCGATTTTCTCGCGTCCCCGGCCGTCCCCCCTCCGGCCCTGGCCGACCACGTGCCGCCCGAACGCCATGATTTCCGCCCGCCTGAGCCACAACGCGCCAGCGCCCCCCCGGCCAGCGAAACCGGCGCGGCACCGGCGATTCCGGCGGATTGGGACCCCTTCACCGAGCTGGGTGCGGGCCCGGCGCCGGTGGCGCCGCCCCCTGTGCAAGCCCAGCCGCAACCATTGCCAGCGGCATCGGAGAATATTGCCAGCAGCGCACCCGAACCGGTCGTGCAACGGGCCGCGGTTGCGCCTGCGGCGCCGGCAATCGGGGGCGACAATGAACAGGTGCTGGAAGCCTTTCTCAGGGGCGCGGGGCTCGAGCAATTGCGTATCGACAGAGGCGAAACCCGCGCGCAAATGGAGGCCATCGGCCGCAGCTACCGGCATATGGTCGAGGGGTTGATCGAGGTGCTGCGCGCCCGTGCCAGCCTCAAGGGTGAGTTCCGCATGGCCCAGACCATGATCCGCCCGGTGGAGAACAACCCCCTCAAATTCGCCCCCAATGTCGATGAGGCGCTGCTGTTATTGCTGCGTTCCGGCAACCAGGCCTTCATGCCGGCCGACCAGGCGATCAAGGAAAGCTTCGACGACCTGAAAGCGCATCAACTGGCCGTCATGGCGGGCGTACAAGCCTCGATCAAACACCTGCTCCAGCGTTTTCAGCCCGCGGTACTGGAAGCGCGTTTAAGTCAACCTTCGGCTATTGGCGCTTTGCTGCCCGGTAGGCGTCAAGCGCAATACTGGGAGTTGTTCACGGAACTCTATGCGAGCATTTCCAGGGAGGCCGAAGATGATTTCGAGGATTTGTTCGGGCGTGAATTCAGTCGAGCCTATGAAGAACAAAATACCAAGTTGCGAAAAGGCTGAGTGCCATCGGTTAGTTGCATAAAGGCTAATGGCTATTAAATAGTGAGTTGATCTTGTTTGGCTATCGGTAGTTTCGATTTGGAATAATAAATGTCAGTGAGGACGACGACATGCCAAAGTTCTTGTTGTTCGCAACAGTACTGCTGCTGACTGCCTGTGCTTCGAGTCCGCCGCCGCCCCCTACGCCTACTGTCGTTGTCATGCATATCCAGGCTGCTGCCGATCTGAATCTTTCGGCGGGCGGCCAGGCGACGCCGGTGCGGGTGCGTTTGTACGAGTTGAAGAGCGGCGGAGCTTTCAGTCGCGCCGACTATTTCTCCCTGGTGAATGCCACCGGCGCGACCTTGTCCGCGGACCTGGTGGCGCAGGACGAATTGCTCATCCAGCCGGGTCAACGGCTGACCCTGGAGCGCACGCTCGACGAGCAGAGCCGTTTGCTCGGCCTGGTGGTGTCCTACCGTGAACTGGACAGCGCCGTGTGGCGCCAGATGGTTAGTATCCCGAGCAATGAAACCACGCCATTGACGGTTTCCCTGAAGGCCAGGGCGATCAGCGCGGCAGCCACGAAACCTGCGAATTAGTCCTGTCGAGGAAGCCAGCCCATGTCCTGGAATAACCGTGTGGTGTGGTCCGAAGGAATGTTTCTGCGGCCGCAGCATCTCCAGCAGCATGATCGCTACATGGAAGCCCTGATCGATGGCCGTTGCCGCCCGTTGAGCGCTGGGGGCTGGGGGTTTTCCGAGCTGCGCATCGACGAGTCCCTGCTCAGCCAGGGCAAGGTGGCGATTGTCAGCGCGCGCGGGGTGCTACCCGATGGCACGCCTTTCGACATTCCCGGCGACGATCTGCCGCCGCCGCCACTGAACGTGAACGACAACCTGCGCGATGCGCAGGTCTTCCTGGGCTTGCCGCTCAAGCGTGCCGGCAGCCGCGACACCGTGGGGGAGGGCGAGGCACCGGGCGGTGCGCGCTATATCAGCCAGGTGCGGGAAGTGCGCGATGACAACGCCGCCTTCGAGAGCCGCGCGTCACTGGCGATCGGCGGCAAAGCCCTGCGCCTGCTGACCGAGCGCGACGGCCTCGGCGAATATGCCTGCCTCGGTTTGATCCGGGTCCTGGAAAAACGCGCGGACAATGCCGTGCAACTGGACGACGACTATATTGCGCCGCTGCTCGATGTGGCCGCCTCCAGCGTGCTGGCGGCCTTTCGCAGCGAGCTGCAAGGGTTGTTGCACCAGCGCGGCGAGGCCCTGGCAGGCAGGGTGGTGGCCTCGGGGGCCGGCGGTGCCTCGGAGATCGCCGACTTTCTGCTGCTGCAACTGGTCAATCGCGCCGAGCCCCTGCTCAGCCACCTGGCCCGGTTGAGCCCCTTGCACCCGCAGGACTTCTATCGTGAGGCGGTCTGCCTGGCGGGGGAGTTCGCCACCTTTTCCGCCGCCGGGCGTCGCCCCAGCGACTACCCGGCCTATGCCCACGACGACCTGGCGAGCAGTTTCGCCCCGGTGATGCACGATCTACGGCAAGCCTTGTCGATGGTCATCGATACCCGCGCCACGCCGATTCCCATCGTCGAGAAATCCTACGGCGTGCATGTGGCGATGCTGGCCGACAAGAGCTTGCTGGAGATGGCCAGCTTCGTCCTGGTGGTGCGGGCCGAGGTACCGGCCGAAACCCTGCGCACGCATTTCCCCCAGCAGGCCAAGATCGGCTCGGTGGAGCACATCCGCGACCTGGTCAACCTGCAGTTGCCCGGCATCGCCTTGCTGTCCATGCCCGTGGCGCCACGGCAGATTCCCTATCACGCCGGCTCAAGCTATTTCGAACTGGACCGTGGCAGCGAGCACTGGAAACAGTTGGCCAACTCAGGGGGATTCGCCTTTCACATTGCCGGCCAGTTCCCGGGCCTGAACCTGGCCTTCTGGGCCATCCGAGGATAATTCGTCATGCACCCGATCGATGATCCCTTCGGCAGCTCTGGCGTAGGCGGCACTTCAGGCGGCGCCTCGCCGGGCGGCAACGACCATACCCTGATCATGCCGCGGCCCGGCGGGCGCTCCGTCGATGCCTCTGCCCCAAGGAAGGATGGCGCCAGCGCCGCCGATCCGCACATTGCGATGCCGGGCGCGCCAGTGGCGAGCAGCCTGGCCCAGGGCCTCAACCCGCTGGAGCGGGCGGCCGGCCCGATACTGGCGCTGCTGACCCGCTTGCGCAGCACCCTCGCTCACCCGCAACCGGCCAGCCTGCGCGCCCAGTTGCTGGCCTACCTGCGCCAGTTCGAGGAGCAGGCACGCGCCGCCGGCGTCGCCCAGGATGAGGTGATGCTCAGCCGTTATGTGCTCTGCACCGCGCTGGACGAAGCGGTACTCAGCACGCCCTGGGGCAGTACCAGCGACTGGGGCAAGCAGAGCCTGCTGATCACCCTGCACAACGAAGCCTGGGGCGGCGAAAAAGTCTTCCAGCTGCTCGAGCACTGTCTGCAGAACCCCCAGCAGCGCCTGCACATTCTCGAGCTGCTGTACCTCTGTATCTGCCTGGGCTTCGAGGGCCGCTACCGGGTCATGAATGACGGCCGCAGCCAGCTGGAGGCCTTGCGCGAACGCACCAGCGCGACCATTCGCAGCGTGCGCGGCGAATTCGAGCGCGAGCTGTCGCCGCATTGGCGGGGGCTCAGCGTGGTGCGCGATCGCTTGTCGCAATTCCTGCCGCCCTGGGTTGGCGTGGCCATTTGCCTGGCCGTGCTGTTGCTGCTGCTGTTCGGCTTGCGCCTGAAGCTGGCAGCCGACGCCGAGCCGGTGTTTCGCAATATCCACGCCCTGGGCGAGATCCCGGTGCAAACCATCGACCGTCCAGCGCAGCAGCCCAGGTTGATCGAACGCCCACGCCTGGCGCGCTTCCTCGCCGACGACATCAAGGCCCAGCGCGTCGCCGTGGAGGATGCGCTGGATCGCTCGGTGGTGACCATTCGTGGCGACGAGTTGTTCGCCTCGGGCAGCGCGAGCATTTCCGAACAGTTGCAGCCCTTGCTGCTGCGGGTCGCCGATGCCCTGCGCCAGGTCAAGGGCTCGGTGCAGGTCACCGGGCACAGCGATAACCGACCGATCGCCACCTTGCGCTACCCCTCGAACTGGAAGCTGTCGCAGGATCGGGCGCAGCAAGTGATGGAGATCCTCGCCGCCCGCAGCGGGCAACCCCAGCGCTTCACCGCCGAAGGGCGCAGCGACGCGGAACCTGTTGCTTCCAATGACAGCGCCGCCGGACGCGCCAGGAACAGGCGCGTAGAGATTACCGTGCTAGCGGAGGGCAACCAGTGAAGGCCTTTATCAATTTCCTGGTGCGCTGGGTGGTGCCGCTGCTCGGCCTGCTCGCCCTGAGCCTGGTGATCTGGTTCCTCGGTCCGCTGATCATCGTCGCCGCCTATGAACCCTTGGCCCCGGCGGCCGTACGCTGGGCGCTGATCGGCCTGTTGTTCCTGGCCTGGATCGGTGTGCGCGTATTGCGCATCGTCCAGGCCCGGCGCAACGCCGCCAAGGTCATGCAGGGCCTGGCGGCGGTGGCGCCGGATGCGGCCAGCGTCGCCACCGCCGAAGAGCTGGCGGCCCTCAAGCAACGCATGGACGAAGCGCTGCTATTGCTCAAGCGCAGCAAGCTCGGCGGTAACGAGCGGCGCAACCTTTACGAGCTGCCCTGGTACGTGATCATCGGCCCGCCGGGCTCGGGCAAGACCACCGCGCTGGTCAATTCCGGGATGCACTTTCCGCTGGCCGAACAGATGGGGAGCGGGGCGATCCGCGGCGTCGGCGGTACGCGCAACTGCGACTGGTGGTTCACCGACGAAGCGGTGCTGCTGGACACCGCCGGGCGCTACACCACCCAGGACAGCCATGCGGCGGTGGACAAGGCGGCCTGGCTGGGCTTTCTCGACCTGTTGAAGAACCAGCGCAAGCGCCGGCCGATCGATGGCGTCTTCGTCGCCATCAGCCTGTCCGACCTGTTATTGGGCAGCGAGGCCGAGCGCAGCGCCCATGCCCGGGCCATCCGCACGCGGGTGCAGGAGCTGTATAGCCAGCTCGGTGTGCGCTTCCCGATCTACGTGATGCTCACCAAGTTCGACCTGGTGCCGGGGTTCATGGAGTTCTTCGACGCGCTGAGCAAGGAAGAGCGCGCCCAGGTCTGGGGCGTCACCTTTGCCCTGGACGATGGCAAGAGCCCCCAAGGCCCGCTGGCCCGTTTCGACGAGGAGTTCACCGCCCTCGAGGCGCGTCTTACCGAGCGCCTGGTGGAGCGCCTGCAACAGGAGCGCGACCCCAACCGACGCGATCTGATCTACGGCTTCATCCAGCAGTTCGCGGCGTTGCGGCACAACCTGTCGTCCTTCCTCGAGGGGGTATTCAAGCCCAATCCCTACGAAGAACGTGCGCTGTTGCGCGGGCTTTACTTCACCAGCGGCACCCAGGAAGGCAGCCCCATCGACCGTCTGATCGGCAGCATGGCGCAAAGCATGAACCTGGATCGCCAGCACCTGGCGCGCCAGACCGGCACCGGTCGCA
This sequence comes from Pseudomonas sp. RW409, assembly GCF_003184125.1. Lineage (NCBI taxonomy): Bacteria > Pseudomonadati > Pseudomonadota > Gammaproteobacteria > Pseudomonadales > Pseudomonadaceae > Pseudomonas > Pseudomonas sp. RW409. The sequence goes on from NZ_QHHP01000041.1 coordinate 1,025,919, forward strand.
GTTACTTCATCACCCGCTTGTTCCGCGATGTCGCCTTTGGCGAGCGCGGCCTGGTCGGCAGCAACCCCAAGGTCGAGCGCCGGCATCGCTGGATCAATCGTGGCGTACTCGCCGCCAGTGCCGTGGTCTTGCTTGCGGTGACGGCCATCTGGGTCGCCAGCTACCGCGCCAATCAGGCCTATATCGCCGAGGTGGACGCGCGCCTGGCGCCGCTCAAGGGGCAGGTCGAATCGCTCAGCCCGGCGCAGCGCGAGGTATTGGCCGTGCTGCCGCTGCTCAACGCCGTTCGCCATGTCGCCGACAATTCGCTGTCCTGGGCCGAAGGCTACGGCCTGTTCCAGGGCGACATGCTCGGCGCCGAAGCCACCAGCGTGTACCGCAAGCTGCTGATCGCGGTGCTCGCGCCACGACTGCTGACGCGCATCGAGGAACAGTTGCGCAGCGGCGGCAACACCGAGTTTCTCTACGAAGGCCTCAAGGTCTACCTGATGCTGGCCAGCGCCGAGCACTATGACGCCGATGCCATCAAGACCTGGATCAACCTCGACTGGGACCGCAGCCTGCCGCGCGACCTGGCCCCGGAACAGCGGCTGGCCCTGGCCGAGCATCTCAATGCGCTGTTCGCCCACAAGCCACCACCGGCGAGGCTGGATGAAGAGCTGCTGGCCGACCTGCGTCGGCAGTTGCAACAGATGTCCGTGGCGCAGCGGGTCTACAGCCGGGTGAAGCGCCAGAAGCTGCCCGAAGGCGTAGCGGATTTCCGCCTCAGCGAAGCGGCCGGGCGCGACGCCGCCCTGGTGTTCACGCGCAAGAGCGGCAAGCCGCTGAGCGATCCGTTATCCGGTTTCTATACCTACCGCGGCTATCGCCAGGCGTTCATGGTCGCCAGTCTCAGCCAGTCCGGCGCCCTGGCCGAGGAACAATGGGTACTCGGCCGGCCGCTGAACGACAACCAGGATGTCGCCAGCCTGGCCCTGGAGGTGCGAGCCCTGTACTTCCAGGATTTCCTCAATCAATGGGAAACCCTGCTCGGCGATCTCGACTTCGTCTCGGTCAACAGCATCGCCCAGGCCGCCGATGTGCTGCGGGTACTCTCCGGGCCAAACTCGCCACTGAAGAAACTGCTCGCCGCAGTGGCCAAGGAAACCAACCTGCAACAAGAGGATCGCCTGCTGGCCGAGAAGCTCAAGGCCGCCGACGGCACCGTGGACAAACTCAAGCAGCAGCTCGGCTCGCTGGTCGGCCAATCGGCCCAGGACGATTTGTCGGCAGCCTCGCAGGTCGATCCCATCACCGCGCGCTTCGCCGAGCTCAATAGCCTGCTGGCCACCAGCGGGGAGGGGCCCGCGCCGATCGACGATCTGCTGGCCCAGCTCAACGAGCTCTATGTGCAGGTCAGCGCCATGAGCGGCGCCAGCGGCGAGGCCCTGCTGGGCGAGGCGAAGAACCAGGCGGTGGCCACGGCATCGCGGGTCAAGCTCGGCGCCGAACGTCAGCCGCCACTGGTGCAGAAGCTGGTCAACTCGGTGGTCAACGCCACCACCAGCAGCATGATGGGCGGCATCCGCACCCAGCTGAACGCGGCCTGGGTCAGTGAGGTGGTGAATGTCTACCGCCAGTCCCTGGCTGGCCGTTACCCCATGGTCAACTCCAGTTCGCGGGAGGCGACCCTGGAGGACTTCGGCAACTTCTTCGGCGTGGGCGGGGTGATGGACAACTACTTTCGCAAGTACCTGCAACCCTACGTCAACACCTCGACCAGCAGCTGGCGCTGGCAGCCGGGCGCAGCGGAAAAGCTCGGCATAGGCCCGGGCGTGCTGCAAACCTTCCAACGCGCCGCGGCCATTCGCGATGCCTACTTCCGCTCCGGAGGCACCCGGCCGACGGTTCGCTTCGAGCTCAAGCCCGTGGCGATGGACGCCTCCATCAGCCAGTTCCTGCTCGACCTGGACGGCCAGCAGCTCAGCTACGACCATGGCCCCAGCCGGCCGATGGCGATGCAATGGCCCAGCCCCAACAGCCTGGGGGTGGTGCGCCTGTCCGTCACGCCGCCCACCAGCGCCGGTCGTTCGGGGCTGACCCTGGAAGGCCCCTGGGCCTGGTTTCGCCTGCTGGAACAGTCCGACCTGACCCAGGGCAACGCCCCGGACCGCTTCACCCTGCGCATGCGCGTCGACAGCTCCAGCATCTCCTGCGAGCTGCGCGCCAGCAGCGCGTTCAACCCGTTCAAGGGCCGGCTGTTGTCCGGCTTCAGCCTGCCGGAGCGCTTGTGAGCAGCCCCGGTTTCTACGGCAAGCTGGCCGGCCGCGGGGACTTCATCCACCGCGGCCTGTCGCCGAGCTTTATCGAGCGCTGGGATGCCTGGCTCTCCGCCGGCATGGCCACCAGCCAGGCGGCGCTGGGGGCGGCCTGGCTGGATGCCTACCTGGTCAGCCCGCTGTGGCGCTTTGCCGTGGCGCCGGGCCTGCTCGGCAGCGAGGCGGTGGTGGGGGTAATGATGCCCAGCGTCGACCGGGTCGGGCGCTACTTCCCGCTGACCATCGCGTTGCAGCTGGAGGCCGAGACCGACCTGGGCGCGCTGGTGGCCGGCCCGGATGACTGGTTCGAGGCGGCCGAGGCCCTGTTGCTCTCGACCCTGGAGCCCGAGGCCGATGTCGAGGCCTTCGAGGCCGCGGTGCCGGCCCTCGGTAGCCCGGTCTGTAGCGTGCAGGTGCTGTGCATGCCGGCGCTGGAGGGGCAGATGCGTTTCGCCGCCACGACTGCGGCGGCGCGCGGGGCGGTGCTGCTGCAGCACGCCTGCGAGGGCGCGAGCCTCTGGTGGGGCAAGGGCTCCGGACGGGTCGCCGCTGGGCTGCTGCGTTGCCAGGGGTTGCCGGCGGCGCAGGATTTCAGCGGTTTTCTGCTGGGCGAGGGCGGCTGCGCGTCGCTTGCGCAAACCGTGCAGTTCGATTTCGGGAGCTGATTTTAAGAGCTGATTTTGGGAATTAGGGACATTTCGGGAGCCAGGGCATGTCGTCAGCCGTAACGCGTTACGAATCCGCCAGCCACAGCCATGTCGGCATGGTGCGTCAGGTCAACGAGGATGCCTGTCTGGATGCCGTGCAAGCCGGCCTCTGGGCGGTGGCCGACGGCATGGGCGGGTATGCGGCGGGCGATTTCGTCAGCAGCCTGATCGTCGACACGCTGCGCGCCATCCCGCCCGAGCCCGCCTTGCCGGCCTATGTCCAGGCGTTGCGGGCGGGGCTGGAGCAGGCCAACGCGGCGGTTCGCCAGGAAACCGCGCAGCGCGGCGTCGGCATCATGGGCAGCACCCTGGTGCTGCTGGCCGCCCGAGCAGACAAGGCCACCTGCCTGTGGGCCGGCGACAGCCGCCTGTATCGCCTGCGCGAGGGCCATCTGGAGGTCATCAGCCACGACCACAGTTATGTCCAGGAGTTGCTGGACAGCAGGCTGCTCAGCGAGGACGAGGCGCGCGAGCACCCCATGTCCAACATCGTCACCCGCGCCGTGGGCACCCAGGACCGGCTGGAACTCTCGGCGGTGGACCTGGATGTGCGTCCCGGCGACAGCTTCCTGCTGTGCAGCGACGGGCTGACCAAGACCGTCGAGGACCATGAACTGCGCGACGTGCTGGGCAACGCGAGCCCCTATGAGGTGGTCCGCAGCCTGGTGCACCTGGGGCTGACCCGGGGCGCTCCCGACAACATCACGGCGGTAGTCGTCAATGCCCACTGAAAACGCATCAGCTGAAGAACGCTCGAGTCTGGACATGGACATTCCCGGCTATGCGATCGAGCGCGAGCTGGGCGAGGGCGCCATGGCCACGGTCTACCTGGCGACCCAGCGCTCGCTGGAGCGCAAGGTGGCGCTCAAGGTCATGGCCGCCGCGCTGGCCGCCGACCGCAGCTTCTGTGAACGCTTCCTGCGCGAGGGCAAGACCCTGGCGCGGCTCTCCCACCCGCACACAGTGACCATCTACGACATCGGCAATGTCGGCCACTTCTACTACATGGCCATGGAGTACCTGCCGAACGGGACGCTCAAGGAGCGGATTGCCGAGGGGCTCAGCCCGCAGCAGGGCCTGGTCTACCTGCGCCAGATCGCCCTGGCCCTGGGGTATGCCCATGCCCAGGGCCTGGTGCACCGGGACGTCAAGCCGGCCAATATCCTGTTTCGCGCCAACGGTTCGGCGGTGCTCTCGGACTTCGGCATCGCCAAGTCCCTGGAGGACCACACCCAGTTCACCCAGGCCGGTTTCGCCGTGGGCACACCCAGCTACATGAGCCCTGAACAGGCTCGCGGCCAGCAGATCGACGGGCGCACCGACCTCTACGCCCTGGGGGTGGTGCTCTACGAGATACTCACCGGCAAGCTGCCCTATATCGGCAGCGACTCGCTGTCCACGGCCCTGGCCCACTTGACCGAGCCGCTGCCCGAACTGCCCATCGCCCACGGCCGTTACCAGGGGATTCTGCGCAAGCTGCTGGCCAAGGACCCGGCCGAGCGCTTTGCCGATGCCGATGCCCTGATCGCCGCGCTGGACCATCTGCCGCCCGCCGGGCCGGCCGAGGCCGAGGCGACGCAGTTGCGCCCATTGCCGTTGCCGCCCACCGCGGCGGCCGCCGGGCAATCCGCGACGACCGACCTGGGCGGGCTGGCGCCGGTTTCCCTCGACATGCCGCCGCTCGCTGCGCCAAAGCCCGCGCCTGAGCACGCACCCGAGCCAGCCGCCACAGCCACCCGGGCCGCAAGCCTCGGCGCAGAGCCGCCGGCCGGGTCGCGTAGACCGTTATGGGCACTGTTCGGTGTGGTCGTGGCCGGGGTACTGGCCCTGGCTGGCGGGGGCTACTGGTGGCTGCGTCCGGCGCCGCCAGTGGAACCGCAAAACGACCAGGTCGAGGCGCAAAAAACGCCGGCTGGCGATGCGCAGGACTCGCCCGCCAAGACGGCCAGCGCAGCGCAACCGCCGCTGGCGACGAACGCCGATGGCGGCGACCGTCCGCTGCTGATGCCGGGCAAGAAAACCCTGTTCCAGCGGGTGCTGAGCAAGCCCGGCGCACAGGTGTCCGGCCAGCCCGGGGCGGCGCCCGGCGGTGCCGCGCTGCCAGCGTTCTCGGTGCTGTACGTCTATCAGCGCAAGGCGGTGGCGGGTGGCAGCTGGCTGGAGGTCGGCGCCGCCAGCGATGGCCAGCGCGATGGCTGGTTGCCGGCCGAGCAGGTCAGTGACTGGAAACAGAGCCTGGTGCTGAAATTCACCGAGCGCTCCGGTCGTTCGCCGGTCATGTTCCTGCGCGAGGAGAGCAGCCTCGAACGGTTCCTGGCTGACACGGCGCAGGCCCGCGCGGCCCTGCACAAGGCGCAGAACGAAGGCAGCGTGGACCCGCAGATCGTCGCGCTGGAGCCTGTGGCCAGCGCCATCCCCCAGGACCAGTTCTACCTGCTGCCGATTTTCCAGGCCCGAGAGAGCTTCGATGCCAACGGCCAGCCGGTGCAACTGCTCAACGTGGCCTCCATCGACCCCGGCAATACGCCCCAGGGCAAGGCCGAGGGGGCGGCCAGGGCCGGCAGCGATGCCTTCCGCACGGCGATAGTGCTGGTGGTCGACACCTCGGTGTCGATGCAGCCCTACATCGACCGGGTGCGTAAGGTCGTGCAGGCACTGCACCAGCAGATCGCCAGCCGTGGCGACCTGGACAGCGTCAGCTTCGGCCTGGTGGGGTTTCGCAGCAATGTCGAGAAGACCCCGGGCCTGGAATATGTGGCGCAAACCCTGGTGAGCCTGGAGGAGGGTCGCGATCCACAGCGCTTCCTCGAGCTGGCTGGCCAGGTCAAGGCCGCCCAGGTGTCCAGCCACGCCTTCAATGAGGATGCCTTCGCCGGTGTGATGGCGGCGGTCGAGGGTACGGACTGGAGCCCCTATGCCGGGCGGCTGATCCTGCTGGTCACCGACGCAGGCGCCCTGCGCAAGAACGATCCGCTGGGGCGCACCCAGATGAACGAAGCCGAGGTGCGCGAAGCCGCCCTCAGCAAACAGGTCAAGATCTATGCGCTGCACTTGCGCACCGAGGCCGGCCGGAAAAACCACGGCTTCGCCGAGCAGCAGTACCGCAGCCTGACGGCCGACGCCAACCCGCAGATCGGCGACCTGTACATTCCGGTGGCGGGCGGCGATGTCGGTCGCTTCGGCGATACGGTCGCCGAGATCGGCTCGGTATTCGCCGAACAGGTGCATCAGGCGCGCAACAACCAGCTGCCGAGCCTGCCGCCGCTACAGGGGGCCGCGAGCGTCGCGAGCAAGGCCACGGCCATCGGCTACGCCATGCAAATGGACTTTCTCGGCCGCCAGTCGGCGGTCCGTGCGCCGCAGCTGATCACCGCCTGGACCTCCGACCATGACCTGACCAACCCCTCGCTGCCGGCCTTCCAGGTCTGCGTGCTGCTGACCAAGCTGCAGCTCAACGACCTGCAGCAGTCGCTGAAACTGATCGTCGATGCGGCCCGCCGTACCCAGACCTCGCCCAAGGATTTCTTCCAGGAAATCGCCAGCGCCAGCGCCCACATGAGCCGCGACCCGACGCGGTTGAAGCAGGGCGGCAACCTGGTCGAAGGCGGCATCCTCGGCGAGTACCTGGACGGCCTGCCGTATCGCAGCAAATCGCTGAGCATGACCCAGGACCTCTGGCTGTCCCTGAGCGTGGCCGAGCAGCAGGACTTCATCGACGAACTGGAGTCGAAGATCCGCCTGTACGAGACCTTCCACAACGACATTGCCAACTGGGTCCGCTTCGGCGAGGCCCAGCCGGGCGATGCGCTGTACCGCGTGCCCCTGGCGACGCTGCCCTGATGTTCAAGCTCAGGGATGTCCGCAAGACCCGCGGCGAGGGGCCACAGCGCTACAGCCTGGTGGTGCCCCAGCTCGACCTGCGCCCGGGCCAGCGCCTGGCCCTGGTGGGCCCCAGCGGCAGCGGCAAGAGCACCCTGCTGGACCTGCTGGCCCTGGTGCTGTCGCCGGACCCGGGCGGCGTCTTCGAATGCCGCGCCGACGACCGTACGCTGGATGTCGCCGGGCTCTGGCGCAGCGGCCGCCAGGATGTGCTGGCCGGGCTGCGCAGCCGGGTCATGGGCTATGTGCTGCAGACGGGCGGGTTGCTGGGGTTTCTCGACGTGCAGCGCAACATCGGGTTGTCGCGGGCGCTGCTCGGCCTGCCGGCCGATGCCACGATCTGGCGCCTGGCCGAGCAGCTGGAAATCGCCGACCAGCTGCACAAGCTGCCGGCGGCACTCTCCGTGGGCCAGCGCCAGCGGGTCAGCATCGCCCGGGCCCTGGCCCATGGACCGAGCATCGTGCTGGCGGACGAGCCCACCGCCTCGCTGGACCCGCTGAACGCCGAACGGGTCATGCAGCTGCTGGTGGCCCAGGCCGAGGAGCGCGGCGTGTGCATCCTGGTCGCCACCCATGACGAGGCGCTGGCCCGGCGCGCCGGGCTGCAGTTGCATCCCTTGCAGGTGCAGCGCGGCGCGGATGGCGGGGTCACCGCGACGCTGGCGGGAGGTGGTTGATGCGGCTTGCCCTGATGGCCCTGCTGGCCTGGCACGACTACCGCGCCGAGGTGCGCTTGTCGGCTTGCGCGGTCCTGGCCCTGGTCGCCGTGCTCGCGCCCTTGCTGGTGCTGTTCGGCCTCAAGTTCGGCCTGGTCACCACCCTGACCGAACGCCTGGAGCGCGACCCCGCCGTGCGCGAAGTGGTGCCCATGGGCGGCGGGCGCTTCAGCGCCCAGGCCATCGCCGAACTGGCCGCGCGTCCCGAAGTCGCCTTCGTCGTGCCGCGTACCCGACAGATCGCCGCGACTGCCGACCTCTACCCGGACTCGGCCGGCCAGGCCTTGACGGTCGAGATGATCCCCACCGCCGCGGGCGACCCGCTGGTGGCGCCCGCGCTGCTGCTCCAGGCGCCGGACCAGGTACTGCTCAGCCAGCGGGCGGCGGAGAAACTCGGGGTCCAGGGCGGCGACGTGCTGAGCGCCGCGTTCGGCCGTCAGGTAGCCGGGCGCCAGGAATACCAGCGCACCCGCCTGCGGGTGCAGGGGGTCTTGCCACTCGCGGCCTTTCCGCGCGATGCGCTGTTCGCGCCCCTGGCCCTGCTGGAGGCCGCCGAAGACTACCGCGACGGCCAGGCCTGGCCTGGGTATGAGCCACAGGTGAACACGGCGCGGGTGTATCCGGGGTTCCGTCTCTACGCCGCGGACCTGGACGGCGTGGAGCGCCTGCGCCGGTATTTCGCCGAGCGCGGGCTTGAGGTCGCGACCCAGGCCGGCATCATCGCCCAGGTGCGCTCGCTCAGCGACAACCTGACCCTGGTGTTCTGGATCATCGCCAGCCTGGCCCTGGCCGGGGCCTTCGCGGCGATGACCGCCAGCACCCTGGCCGCCGTCGAGCGCAAGCGCAGGGCCTTGTCGGTGTTGCGCCTGCTGGGTTTTTCGACCGGCGCCCTGATCGCTTTCGTCGTACTGCAGGCGCTGTACACCGGGGTGTTCGGCCTGCTGCTGGCCTGGGGCTTGTACGGCATGGCCGAAACCGGGCTGAACCGGCTGTTCGCACCGGCGGCGGGGGAGTACGCCTGCCGGCTGCTGCCGGTCCACTACCTGCTGGCCCTGCTGCTGACGCTGCTCTGCTGCCTGCTGGCAGCGGCCTGCGGTGGCTGGCGCGCGGCGCGGATCGAAGCATCGGAAGGACTGCGCGATGTGTAACTGGCCGAGGGTTCTGGTCTGGCTGAGGGGCCTGGTTTGGCTGAGGGCTCTGGTCTGGCTGAAGGCTCTGGTCATGCTGGCGCTGGCCGGCACAGTACAGGCGGAGAGCGCCCCGGCGGATAATCCGAAACCGCTGCCCGATGACCTCAGCCTGCCGCTGCCCTGCGACGGTGAACTGGTGTTCCGCTACGTCTATGTCCTCGCCAAGGGCACCCTGGACGACCGCGAGGTCAATCTCGGCTACCCCTTCAGCGATGAGGATCCGGGCTACCGGCAATCCTTCATCTCCGGTTACCGGCGCGACTACATCAACGGTCAGTTCGTCCTCGACGACCTGCCGGCCGACTGGCAAGCCAGGATCGCCCCGGCCCTGCCCAAGAGCGGGGCCGACAGTCTGCTCAAGCCGATGTTCTATTTCGTCGGCAAATACGAGGTCACCGAGCGCCAATACGCCCTGGTCATGGCCCAGGAGGCGGCCTTGGCGGGGCAGGGCGAGGCACCGGCCTGCGCCCCCATGAACGACATGTCTGCGCGTTTGCCCAAGGTCAAGCTGTCGCGCCTCGAGGCCGAGCGCTTTGCCGCGGTGTACAGCGCCTGGTTGCTCAAGTACCACCGTGACCGGTTGCCGGTCAGCGGCCGTGGCAAAGCGGTCGAGGACGGCGGCATGGGCTTCGTCCGCCTGCCGACCGAAGTGGAGTGGGAATTCGCCGCCCGCGGTGGCCAGGCGGTCAGCCGCCAGGCGTTGGAGGCGCGGTTGTTTCCGCGCAAGGTGCAAGGCAGCGACAGCGATGGCCCGCTAGGGGACTGGGCGGTGTTCAGCCAGGTCGCCGGGGGCACGGGGCAGGGCGCGCGGCTGTTGCCGATCGGGCTGAAAAACCCCAATCCATTGGGACTGTTCGACGTGATCGGCAATGCCGCGGAGATGGTCCAGGAGTCCTTCCAACTGGTCCACGCCGGCCGCCGCCAGGGCAGTTACGGCGGCTTCGTGGTCAAGGGCGGCAACTACCTGGAAGGCGAGCTGACGCTGTTCACCGGCATGCGCCGGGAATACCCGCTGTTCGCCGCCGACGGCAGCGAACAGCGCAACGCCACCACCGGTTTCCGGGTGGCGCTGGGGGCGTTGTCGGCACCGCGCTCCCGCTACGAGGAACTGTTCGAGCAGTGGCAGCAGGAGGGCCGCCTGGCAGGCCTGACCGATGAAATCGAGGCTGCCGAAGACCCGACCCAATTACTGGACAGTCTCATCGCCAGCAGCACCGACCCGAACCTGCAGGCCCGCCTGGCGCGGGTGAACGAAGAACTCAAGCGCAACGTGTCGCTGATCGCCCGGCAGCGCGAGGAGGCCGCCGGCAACCTGATCCAGTCGGCGGCCCTGGTGGCCGAGACCGTCAACAACTACAACATTCGCCTGACCAACCTGAAGAAGGATCGCGATCAGGCGCGGGCCGCCCAGGACGAAGCCACCGCCAAGCTCTATGAAACGGCTATCGCCAATGGGCGCAGTGCGCTCGAGGGTGCCCTGGCGATCTACATCGACAACCTGGCGAACGGGACGCGCTACACCGACGCGGTGATCCAGGCGCAGTTCCAGCGGACCCGGGAAGAGCTCAATCACAAGCCGGTGCTGGGAAAAAGCCTGGTCGCCCGGGCCACGCTTTTCGTCAGGCACGTGGGCCAGTTTCGCCAGCAGCGCCGAGCCGATCCGGAGACGATCCTGAAGGAGCTGCTTGGACCCTGAGCAGGGTGTCGGAACGGCCGTCGGTGGCGGCGAAGACCAGCTAGGCTGGATGTAGCGTCGGCAGGCTTCGCTCACGTCGGACAGCGCTCACGCTGCGCAGAAGCCGAAACGGAATTGATACGCACAAAAAGGAGAGACATGACCATGGATACTTCACTCAAGAACTGCGCTTCGATCCTTGCTCGTACCCTGCCGTTGCCTACCGCGGTCTGCTGCGCCCTACTGCTGGGCGGATGCGCGGGCTTCGGGGCTCCAAGCTCGAAGGTCGCGGCCCAGACCAAGGTCGAGTACTACCCGCAATGCTATGAGCCGGTCAGCCAATTACGCAGTTCCGACAAGTCGATGACCAAGTCGGTGGCCACCGGCGCCATTGCCGGTGGCCTGCTCGGCGGCCTGACCGGGGCCCTGGTCGGCAATAGCGGCGATGCCGGCCGCAATGCCCTGATAGGCGCCGCCGCCGGGGCCCTGGTCGGCGGCGCGACCGGCTACTACAGCGAACGCCAGAAGCAGATCAGCGACGACCGTGCGCGCATTGCTTCCTACGCCAGCGACATCGACCACAGTACCGGCGAAATCGACCGCAGCATCAGCTACACCCGTACCGCGCAGAACTGCTACCAGCGTGAATTCACCTCACTGCTCAATGCGCGCAAGACGAAGAAGATCAGCGACAGCGAAGGGCGCCTGCGTCTGGCCGAGATCGTCAGCGGCCTGAAGGAAACCAACGAGCTGATGGCCGCCGTGGACGGGCGTGCGGGCGAGAGCATCGAAGTCTACACCCAGGCCTATGAGAAAGACCTGCAGACGGTCGGTGTGCAACGCCAGGACGTCGCCCAGGTGGCCGCCGTGAAGCCTCCGGCCGCCACCGATAAGAAGGCGACCAACAAGAAGGCCAGCGTCAAGCCGACGACGAAGAAGAATGTGCCCAAAGAAGCCGTCACCACCGAGCGCACCTTGCAGCAAGCCACGGCCAAGCGTGAGGAAGGCCAGAAAATCGCTGCCCGTGGCCAGACCATGGTCAACGACGTGTGCAGCAACCCCGACATGGGTGACTGGGCACCGCCTGCTTGCTCGAAAGCCTGATGCGAGAAAAAGGGCAGCGGGATCCTGTCTATGGCCATCATCGACAGGTATCTGGCTCGTCACCTTGATCGCCTGGTCGAGGACTCTGGCAAGGAGGGGGTGGGCCTCTTTCCAGGGTTTGGGTGAGCCGATTGGAAGCTCAATCTGTTTGACGACGACGTCCTTGATGTCCGGCGCGGCCAGCCCAGCAATGAATTTCTGGAGGTCGACGGGTTTGGGGGGAGAGGTGCCGTCTTCTGGATTGAGCGGCGGGCCACATCACGTCGTCGGGTGGCGGTATTTTTGTATTTTGTGTTAATTAGAAACAATCGTGGTAAGCTGGCCGGCGGATGATTGGAGCGCTCCGACAAAGCCTCGATCAGTCAACGGGTGTCAGGGGCGCGCTCTATATCCCCTCATCTGGCATGACGTCCTGTTGAGTCTTGAGACGACCTACTTCGTCCAGATGCTTCCAGAGAAATTGCGCGGCTTCTTCGCGCCGATCAGATTCGATGAGGTCGAGCAAATGGATGTGCTCCTGGCATTGCGCCATAAGACGGGTGCGGTCGACGTTGGCCTTGTAGCCGATGAAGCGCCTGAGCTGATTCTGCTGGCGTATGGCATCGATGAAAAACACATTGCCGGAGCACTGCACGATCAGTTCGTGAAACTGGGCGCCCACCTGGAACAGCTGGGCACGGGACAAGGTCTGGATATCCCCGTCGAGCAGGGCCTGCTGTTGCTGCCTGGCCTGGGCGAACGCGGCGTGATTGACCTGATAACCCGGCTCGAGCAGGGCCGCCGGTTCGATGGCCATGCGGAAGCGGTAGCTCTGGATGTGTGCCTGGGCGTTATGCACGAAGTCCTTCAGACCCCATCCTTGCCCCGGCTTGCGTTCCACCATGGCTTCGCTGGCCAGCCTGTTCAAGACCTTGAGCAACTGCCCGCGCGGCACTTCGTAACGGCGCAGCAGCTGGGCTTCGAAAAAGTGCTCAGGTATCTCGCCCCCCAGAATGTCGTCGACCACCCGAAGGTAAAAGTCTTCGAAAGGATCGCTGGCGAGCGCGAAGGTCGTTTCTTGAATCTGCCCGGCGTCTTGTTTCAGAAAGTAGCCACGATTGGGTTCCTGGATGGCGAGGTCCCATTCCGCGAGCAAGGCAAACACTCGCCGGACCGGCGAGCGCGAAACACCCAGCGCCTGGGCAAACGTCTGCTCGCGCAACGGCTCGCCGGCTTTCATCGAGCGCGCGCGAATCATCTCGATAACGCGGGGGGCCAACTGCAAGGCGAGGTCTTTCTTGATCACAGGCTCTCTCTCGGATGATTGACGTCAGTCCGTTTCCGCTGGGGCGGGAGCCCCCACCGGACTGGAGTTGGAAAATACCATACGAAGGTGTGGGGATCCGCGCAAATTGACCACGCCCGACAGTGCAGTGCTGGAGATGCGCAGGATGCTCCAGGCTGATGATTTCATTTCTTCCCAGGACGGATGTTTACCCCATGCTCAAGTTCAATGCTCATCTCGGTTTCCAGTTCAATGAATGGCCTTTTCTGCAGCGCATCGAGGCTGCCGCCGCCGCTGGTTTTCGGGCGGTGGAGTTCCCGTCGCCCTATGAGTTCGACGCCAGTCTCCTGGCCGACCACCTGGCTCAGCACAGCCTGTCGTTGATTCAGTTCGCGGCACCGGCCGGGGTTACCAAAGGCATTGCTGCCTTGCAGGGCAAGGAAGAAGAGTTTCGCGACGGCTTGCGCCAGGCTGTGAGCTACGCCAAGGCGCTGGCGTGTTCGGATGTCCACATCATGTCAGGAGTGACGACACAGGATGAGGCGGCACTTACCTTTGGGAGCAACCTGGAGTACGCAGTCAAATACTTCGAAGACCAGGGGCTGCGGCCGCTTATCGAAGTGATCAGTGCGCAGGCGATGCCGGACTACTACATGTCTGACTTCGACAAGGCGCATCAGGTGCTGGAGCGCTTTGCGAGTGTCGGGCTGATTCTCGATCTTTACCATGCCCAGCTTCTGACCGGAGATGCAGCCGGGGTTCTGGCCCGGTTTTATGACAGGACCGTCCATGTGCAAATTGCCGACTGCCCGGGCCGTCACGAGCCGGGAACGGGGAGCATGGACTTTGCTGCCTTGTTCGCGGCGCTGGAGCAGCGTGGCTACCCAGGATGGATCGGCTGTGAATACCGCCCCTCCGGCGCTACTGTTGCGAGCCTTGACTGGATCAAGCAGCTAAGTGCCTAGGTTCTGTGCGAGACCCTTTGAAAAGCTGAATAGGTAGAGATGGCGGCGATTCTACCCATTCAGCTTTTCAATCGCCGCCATCAAAGGCAGAAGCCCCAGGTAGCTACAGTGGTTATATCTGCTGGGGTGAAGTGTCTGTCACAACATCCTGACGTGCGTAACCGGCAACCCTGACGAAATCCGACAGATGCCAGATATCGCCGTTAGCGGCCCAGGTCCCATCCACCACGTCGTTTATCACGATGGAGGTCATCAGCACACGAGGATCTTCCGCGCTCAGGCAACCGGCAATTGCCTTATGCAGTACTGCGGCGTAGTGAGCCCGGCGCCCGGCATTCAATTCTCCGGCAGGAGCCAGTACCTGTATGTGGCAGGGTATGAATTGGTCGAAGTCGCTACGCCCACCACACATCCAGCGTGAATCAGCAACCTCATCGAGCATGACCCAACACAGAAGCCGCTGACGAGGATCATTGCCGAGCCCGGTGGCTTCTACTGCTGCGCAGTCAACAGCTGCCAGAAGTTGTTGAATGGTGCCTTCGCTCAGCACATTGGCGGGCAGTTTAATCGTGATGTTTGGCATGAATGGATGTTCCTGATGAGAGGGACACCATTGAAGCGTTATCCGCTTTGAGGCGGAATTGGCTGATCAGACATCTTTCGTGCAGAATCGGCCAATGAACGATTTCATTGTTGTTGTCCCCCCTGGGGCGTTTGCCTCCAGTGTCACGTTGTCCTTGGACATACTTTCAACTGCATCAAAGTTGGCGCCACGGCTAGGTTTGCCAGAGCCACGCTGGATTGTCTGCTCAACAGTAGAGGGGCCCATTTCATTAGGTGGAGGTCTGAGTCTGCTCACGCAGAGGTTGACACTCCCGTCTGATGGACGAGCCTGCTGGATTCTTCCTGGGTTGGATGTTGATGATTCGACTGAGTTGGAGTCGAGTTTGCTGCAGCCTGAGATTGAGTCAGTGCTGGCCGCTTTACGTCAGCATGTGGCCGCTGGCGGGACTGTTGCGGCGTCATGTTCAGCCGTATTTCTCTTGCACGCAGCTGGACTGACTGAAGGGAAAACGGTTACGACGACTTGGTGGCTGGCCGCCACATTGCGGCAGCTAGCGGCAGGTTGCTGTAACGTCGACCCGGACCGTATGGTGATTGAGGATGCTCCCCTGGTTACTGCGGGCGCAGCCTTGGGACACACCGATTTATTGATGCACTTGATCGGCCAACGTTTTGGTCCGGAACTGGTCGCCGCAGTGGCCAAAGCTTTGCTTCTAAATCAGCGGCAGTTGCAATCACCCTTTATGGTGCCGGCGTTGATGGCACATGGTGAGCTGATTGCGCAGCTGATCGCTCATGTCGAGGTGTCGCTTCCAATGCCGGTGAGTGTTGATTCTCTGGCGGAAAAGATGCGAATGAGTACACGAACGCTATCCAGGCGGGTATCCAAGGCTACAGGGCATGGGCCTTTGCACTTAATTCGAACTGTCCAGTTGAATAAGGCGCGAGCGCTACTGGAAAGTAGTCGATGCTCGGTGGAGTCTGTCGCCGAGCAAGTGGGTTTCAGCGATCCAACGGCTTTGCGCCGCCTCTTGAAGAAGCACTTGAATGCGACCCCGAGACAACTGAGGTAGTGCAGCAGGAACAAAAAGACATCCTCTGAGGGCTTCTCTTGTGTGACTGAGCCCGTCTTTCATGAACTGGCCTTAACCTTGGACACCGGTTGTGGTGCTTGCCTCGCTGCGGTACCGACTGCAGGCGGCGGAAAGTGTTTGGCGCAACACTTGAATGGATTCTATAGAAGCATCGAGGACTCTTGATTGATTCCGTGGCGCAGCACCTGGGCGAGCATCGCGAACCCATCATGCAGGGCCTGATCACCGCCAGAGGCATTACTGACGCTCGCGCGGACGAATTGTGGAACCGTGCCTTTACCGATGCTGAAGGCATCGGCGATCGAGATCAGGTGATTGCGCTGGCGTAGCGAGTACTCGATTTCCGATGCGCGCCAGGGAGCCGGTACCTCGATCCAGAAGTGAGGGCTGTATTGATGCGTTCTGTAGGTCAGCCCTTGCAGCAGTTTTTCGACCGCCTGCTTACGGCGCTCTATTTCCGCTATCTGCTGATGCAGCAGTGAGCGTGCAGTGCCATCTTCAATCCAGAGGTAGGCGATCTCATGGGGCAGTGGCGAAGCCATCCAGCAGCTGTTGCGAATCGCTGCGGCGTGGCGTCCTACCAGCGCCTGCGGTACATGGACATATCCAGCCCGAAGTCCCGCGGCGACTCCTTTGCTCAAGCTGCTGATGATGATCCCGCGCTCAGGTGCGTACATGCCGATTGGCATTGGCCTGTCCTGCATCAGCACGCCATGGGTCTCGTCCTCGATGATCAGCACATTGTGTTCGCGGCATATCTGCGCAATTTCCTTACGGCGCTCGGGGCTGAGAATCGCTGTGGTCGGATTTTGTATCGTCGGCGTGCAGTACAAAGCAGAGACTCGATTGATGCCGCAAATCTCAGCAAGCGATGCAGGGATCAACCCCTCCTCATCCATTTCTATACCCAGGACCTTGATACCCAGAAATCGAGCGACGCTGATGAGGCCTGGATAGGTGAGGTGTTCCGTGACCAGCGTGTCTCCAGCACGCAGCATTGCAATGAGGACCGTCAGCAGGCCGTGCTGGCTGCCATTGACGCAGAGGATCTGCTCGGCCGATGACCTGAAGTCACCATGCGCCAGCCATTGGGCACCGGCTTGTCGGTGGCGCTGAATACCCATGTCTGGCGTGTAGAGCATCAATTCCTGCAGTCGCTCCACATCTCCCGACAGCTGCGCCATCGTGCGCGCCAGCAACGTGGCTTCCATACCGGGGATGTGCATGTTGCGACTCATATCGTGGCATTCATCCGCTGCCTCGATGAAGTTGCGAAAGCCGGCATCGCGAGGGCGTTCCTGCTCGCGTGCACGAACGAAGGTGCCATCGCCCACCCGCGCCATGACCAGCCCCATGCGCTCCAGTTCCGAATAGGCCCGACTGACGGTTCCGGCAGTAACGCCAATCTTGTCGGCCAGGATGCGATGTGGCGGAAGTTTGAGACCTTGTCCGATAGCGCCGTTGTTGATGGCCTGCTCTATGCCCTGAGCAAGCCGCATGTACTTGGGCCCAGGACCCTCTTGCAGGGCATTCTTGAAGATTGAAATGGTGTCAATAACGGGTTTGACGGGCATATTTTCCTCAAATTAACCTGATATCGAATCAAAAATATTGAGCGAATAAGATAATTCATTAGGAATGAATCCTATCAATATTAAAAAATCACCTTAGGAGCCAAATAAAAACATGTCAATCAGCATGGAAGTGCAGGATCAGCCTGCAGCAGGGAGATGGATGGCGGGCTTGGTCACCACATTGCTCTTTCTGGTGGTCTGTCTCAGTTGGGGGACCACATGGCTCGGCATCAAGATAGCGGTGGAGAGCGTGCCACCACTGACAGCTGCAGGTTTGCGTTTCTTGATCGCCTTTCCGCTGTTCCTGGGGTTTGCGTGGGTACGGCGCGAATCGATATTTTTCCCCCGCAAGAACTTTGGTTTTTTCATCTTTGTCACCCTGTGTTACTTCAGCGTGCCGTATTACCTGCTGAACTACGGCGAGCAGTCTGTTGCTTCCGGGCTGACGGCACTTTTGTTCAGCAGCATGCCGGTTTTCATCCTGATCTTTTCGTCCATCTTCCTGAGAGAAAAGATATTTTTTTCGCAAGTTGTCGGCATAGCCATTGGCTTCGGCAGCTTGTTCATGATTATCAAGACACAGGGACTGCATCTCGATTACTCGGAGCTTTTCGGAGTGATCGCTATCCTGATCGCGGCTGTGATGCACGCCCTTTGCTATGTCATTACCAAGCAGAGAGGCGCCGAGATAGGGGTTATCACATTCAATACCCTGCCGATCGGCATTGCCGGGCTGGGGCTGTTCATGACGGGCTTGGTGCTGGAACATCCCGACCTTGCCAGCGTGACGCCGCGTTCCTGGCTGGCATTGACCTATCTGGGGCTGGTGGCTTCCGTGGGTGGCTTCATTGTCTATTTTTTCCTGCTCAAGCGCTTGAGCCCGGTCATTCTGTCGTTCGTATTCATCATCTTTCCAGTATTCGCCGTCCTTCTCGGCGCCTGGTACGAAGGCACGGCCATCTCTCGACAGTTGATCCTCTATTCGCTGTTGCTGCTGGCAGGCTTTGCCATCACCAAATTGCCGGTAGAACGGCTTCTCGGATGGGGCAGATAAGCAATGGGCATTTTGAATGCTGGCAATCTCTCGGTGGTCAGGGGCGGATTGCCAGTTCCTCATGCCCAGAAACTCCCCTGACAACGGCTAGAGAGGCTGGGCTAGTCGGGTGCAGGTGAGTACAGGCGTCCAGCTCGGGCCCAGTCCTGGGGGGCGGTTTCGGTAAAGATCACGTCGACGGATTCAGTCGCACACTTCAGGATTTCGGCGGCCAGCCGAGTCGCTTCGGCGGCGTACAAGGCTTTCTGCTGCTGCGTTCGGCCTGGCAGGAGTTCGACCCGGATAATGGGCATGACGACATCCTCAACGAAACGATGGGGGGAGGAGAGCGCCGGCCCACCAGCGAAGGTCCGGCGCTGTTCTCCGTTCACTTGATGGGTTCGACCTTGAACGAGCGATTCATCTTGTACAGGGTTTGCGCGCCGAGCCACTTGTCGAAAATCGCCTGGCTTTCGCCGGACGCTTCCATGTCCTGCAAGGCGCCATTGACGGCCTGGAGCATGGCCTTCTGGCCTTTTCGCACCCCCAGCCCCCACACCTCGCGGCCGATGGCAGGCTGAACGATGGCGTAGCTGGATGCATTGGCGCCGAGACGGCTGGCAAGTTTATGGAAGGTCTCTTCGGAGGTGCTGAAACCCTCGACCTTGCCTTGCATCAGGGCGGTGAAAGCCGTCGATACATCCTCGAAGCCGATGGCCGTGGCGGTGGGTATCTGCTCCTTGATGTAGTTCTCGCTGATGGAGCCCTTCACGAAGCTGATTCGCTTGCCCGCCAGATCGCCGATAGAGGTGAAGCCACGGCTGCTCCGTGCCGCGACAATGTTCTGGCTGACGTAGTAGGCATCCGAGTAGTCGATTTGCCCGGCGCGTTGTGCCGAGTACGCCAGGCCGGCTGCCAGCAGGTCCATATGGCCCTGTTGCAGTTGGGGGATTCTCGCCTCGATGGATACCGGCTTGATATCCGCCTTGACGCCGAGTCTCTTGGCGACCGCATTGCAGATATCCACGTCATAACCGACGACGGCTCGACTGCCGGTGTCCGTGTAGCCAAAGGGTTCGAAAATATCCAGGACCCCGCAAAGCAGTGTCCCCTTGGTTTTGACATCAGCCAGCTGGTCCGCACGCACCTGGGCCGTGGCCAGAAAAAAGCAACCTGCAACCACCGGAATCAGGACCACTGTTCGAAGTTTCATTGCGACATCCTCAGATTTCTTGTACTGAAATTTGCATGGCCTGTTGAGCCAACACGAACCCGTTCGCGTTGTTTCCAGGGGGGCGATTAGCGGACCAGGAAGCCGTTTTTCAGGGGATCCCGATCATCGAGAATCCAGTTGCAGAAACCGCAGATATAAGCGGAGCCGGACACTTCTGGAATGACGGCGGAGAACTCGCCGACACGGGTTTCATCGATGACTTTGGCGCTGAAGACGGACCCGATGACGGACTCGTTGACGAGCACATCCTCGCGGGTGATTTCACCTCGCAGATACAGTTGGGCAACTCGACCGCCCGTACCGGAGCCGGTCGGCGAGCGATCGACTTCCCTGTCCGCGAAGATGCAGCAGTTGGCCTGGGTCGATCCCGGATGGCGCGGTGCGCCGTCGATGATGGTTCCATAGATATGGTTGATGCCCGCAATGTCGGGATGAACGACCGGGCAGGCCAGGTTGGCGGCCTTTTTGACTTCTGCGCCGAACTGCTTCAGCGCTTCAATCGACGGCTCGCGAATCTCCAGGCCATAGGGCGCTGCGTTGGTATAGAAGTAGAAGGCGCCGCCGTAGGCGATATCGCCGGTGACGGCGCCATAGGTAGGCGTCTCTACCGTCACATCGCGCTTGTAGATAAAGGACGGGACGTTGATGAAGCGCACGCCGTTGGCATGGCAACCATCCCACTGCACAAAGGCCTCGATGAAGCCGCAGGGCGCGTCGATACCCACGCGGGTTTCCGGAGTCTGCCGCGTTACCCAGCCCAGCTCCACCGCGGCAGTGGCGAGTGCAATGACGCCGTGACCGCAGTGATCGCTGTACCCCTCGTTATGCACGAAGATGATGCCGAAATCGGCATTCGGGGAGACGGGCTCCGTCAGGTAGCCGCCATACATGTCGGCGTGACCGCGCGGCTCGAACATCAGCGCCTGGCGGATCTCATCGGCGTTTTCCAGCAGCCAGGTCCGGCGCTCGATGATGGTTTTTCCCTGCATGCTCGGGAGACCCGAGGTGACGATGCGAAACGGTTCGCCGCCGGTATGGACTTCGACGGTGCTAATGGTGCGAGAAATTTGCATGGATAGAGTCCTTTTGAAGATGTAGCGATCCGCAAGAGCGCTGGCCGGTTCAGCGGCCCGCGCTTGCGAGGGGGGGATCGGCTATCAGCGACCGGGTTCGTTCACTCGCCCGCGGCGAGCGCCTGAAGCGCCACACGAGCGGCGGCCAGGTCCCAGGCTGCGGTGCCCACGCTCTTGAAAACGGCGGGGCGAGACGTGTCGACGTCCTTGCGGAGCGCGTCGGCCAGCGAGCTCACGCGGGACCAGTCAATGCCGGCCTGCAGCAGGTCGCCTGCCTCGTGCCGGGCGCCGGCCGGGTCGTCGGTGTAGAGGTCGCTTGCGTCCAGGGTCACTTTCCCCAGCTCGGCCATTTCCGGTTTGAAGGCGCCTACGCCTATGACAACTCGCCCCGCCCGGGCGGGCTCGTTGTAGACCGGCTCGGTGCTGGTGGTCAGCGTGACGACGACGTCCACTTCAGCCGGAATGTCAGGGCCACAGGGCTCCAGGTGCCCATGCAGCTGGCGATTGCCGGCGCAGAACTGCGAGGCTGCCTGTGCATCCACCCCACGTACCCACACCGTGCTTTGCGGATAGATCGCATGGATTGCCTGCACGTGGTAGCGCGCCTGGACGCCGGTACCGAAAAGCAGGATCTGCCGCGGCTCCCGTTTGAGCAGGGTACGGATCGCCAGGAGCGTCACCGCGGCGGTACGGCGCCCGGTGAGCTCCGGCCCATCCAGCAGGCAAATGACCTGGCCGGTGGCTGCGTCGCAAAGGGTCACGGCGCCATGGATGGTGGGAAGCTGGCGCTGGGTATTGCCGGGATGGACGTTGACCAGTTTGTGAAAGCCGATGTCCTGGGCGGTGGCGGGCATGCTCAGCATGACTCCAGCCTCGCCCAAGGGGACGACCATTCGCTCCGGGCTGTGGATTTGGCCGGCAGCCACCTCCAGCGCTGCCTGTGCGATGGCCTCGACCAGCCTGTTGAAATCCAGAAGCGCCGCAGTCCTGGCCCGGTCACAGATGATGATCGGGGCGTCGTTGTGTGCGGTTGCAGCAGGGAACCGAGTACTCATGCAGATGCTCCAGGTGGAAAGTGACATTCAGTGGCGGTGGATATCGGAGAGGAATTTTTTGGCACGGGGGTGTTTCGGCGCGCTGAAGAACGCCTCCGGAGGGGCAACCTCCAGGAGTTCTCCCTGGTCGATGAACCACACGACGTCCGCGACCTCGCGCGCGAACTTCATCTCGTGGGTAACGCACACCATGGTCATGCCTTCACTGGCGAGCGCCTTCATGACGGCAAGCACCTCGCCCACCATCTCGGGGTCGAGGGCACTGGTCGGCTCGTCAAACAGCATCACCGGAGGTTTCATCGCCAGCGCCCGGGCAATCGCCACGCGCTGCTGCTGGCCGCCGGACAGTTGGTTGGGGTAGGCATCCGCCTTGTGCCCGAGCCCGACCTTGGCCAGGAGCTCCAGGGCCATCTCCAGGCTCGCCTGGCGATCGGCCTTGTTGACCCAGAGCGGCCCGCAAGTGACGTTCTCCAGCACCGAGAGGTGGGGGAAGAGGTTGAACTGCTGGAAGACGAAGCCGATGTGGCTGCGCAGGCTGTTGATGTCGACGCGCTTGCCCTGCACGTCTTGTCCGTTGACACGGATGGTGCCGGCGTTGATTTCCTCCAGGCGATTCAAGGTGCGAATCAGCGTGGACTTGCCGGACCCGGAGGGGCCACACAGGACCACGACTTCGCCTCGTTTGACCGCGGCGGTGAAGTTCGTCAGTACGCGATGCTCGCCGTACCACTTTTCGACGCCGCTCAATTGAATGATGAGGTTTTCCTGGGGCTCGGTGCCGGTGCGCCGGGCGATGGATTTCATGGTCGTCATTGCGCTACAGGCTCACTGGAAGTACGGACGCGGGGAAGGGGGAACGTGTGGGAGTTGCGGCGCTCGATACGTGCCTCCAGCACCCGAACGGACTGTGTCAGGGTGAAGCAGATGGCGAAGTAAACGAGCGACAGCACCAGGAAGACGCCGAAGGGTTGCGTCAGGACGCTGCTGTTCACCTGGTTGGCGGCGTAGGTCAGCTCATTCACCCCGATGACGTACCCCAGCGAGGTGTCCTTGATGGTGGTGACGAACTGGCCAACCATGCTGGGCAGCATGTTCTTCAGCGCCTGGGGCAGGACGATCCTGCAGGTCCGTGTCCAGTAGCCCATGCCCAGGGCCGCAGCCGCTTCCACCTGGCCGCGCGGCAACGCCTCGATGCCGGCTCGAACGATTTCGGCCAGGTAGGTGGCCTGGAAGATCACCAGGGTCACCGCCATGGTCGTGAACCCGGCAACGGGGCGTCCCAGGATCATCGGTACGATGAAGTAGGTGGCAAAAATCAGCATGACCAGCGGGATGCTGCGAAGTACGTATCGCACCGCGCAAGCCGGGTAGCGAAGCACCCTGTACCCGCTGAGCTGGGCCAGCGCGAGCAGCACGCTCAGGGGGAGGGCCAGGCCGATACCTGTGATCGACAGGAGCAGCGTGGCAACCACGCCACCCAGCGGACCATTCGGGTAAGCCCCGATCAGGAACAGAAGCCAGTACTCGTGGATGATGTCGAGCATGATCAGCGTCCCTTTATCCGCAGGCACTGGCCCAACCAGTTGCCGAGGAACAGCAGGCCGAGCGCGACCACTACGTACATCACGGTGCTGATCGCGTAGGTTTCGAAGATGCGAAAGGTGGCGCTGGAGATCTCCTTGGTCACGTACGTGAGTTCCATGACGCCGATCACCATGGCCAGGCTGGTGGTTTTCACCAGCATCACGGTGCCGCTGACAAGCGGGGCGATGGCGACGCGCAGGGCTTGCGGCAGGACTACCCGGCGCATGGCTGCGGCGTAGCTCAGGCCCAAGGCTCGTGCGGCCTCTTGCTGGCCTTTCGCAATGCTGCGCAGGCCGCTGCGGATGTCCTCGGCGAAGTAGGCGCCGTAGTAGAGGGCAATGGCCACCGCGGCGAAAATGAACTCGCCATGGTTGGCGTTGACCCAGTCCTGGAGGGCCTCAGGCAGTACGCTGCCGACCCCGAAGTACCAAAGGAAGATATGGACCAGTGGAGGGACATTGCGCTGGTACTCGATGAAGGCCAGCACCAGAAGTTCCAGGGCCCGCACTTTTGTCATGCGCAACAGCGTGAGTGCCAGGGCGATCAGAAAGGCGGCCAGCCAACTGGTCACGGAGAGCAGCAGCGTGAGCGCCAGGCCGAGAAGGAGCGTCGCCCCGTATTCGTTCAATAACGACATGTCCTGCCCTCATTGATGAGTGAATGGGCAATGAGCCCCTGGCTGGGAATGTGAAATCCCGAACGTAGAACCGACCACTCTCAGCTTCATGTTTTTGTTATTCATTGGAGCCTTCTGCACAACAAGGTTGTGGGGAATTGGTTTTATGGAAACCGCATTAAGCGTTGGCTGGTTATTCCACTGGGCAGGACTGGCGGATATTGCGAATACCGGTCTGTTTTTTGCTCCAGTTGTCGGCTAACCTACGTCCAGTTTTGGCAGGTTGCAACGATGGAAGGGCCCGGAAAGTTCTGATTCGGTTTGGAAAACGACCTGTTTGATAAGGGAAATCAGAAAATTGGTCGTGATACGCCCGATTTAGAGCGGTTTGTAAGGTAAGTCTGAAAAATTGGTAAGGTGGTCTTGAAAAGCAACCCAAGCGATATGCAAAGCGATTTCCGCCCCAAGCAAATTTACGAACAAGTGGCCGATGAAATTCGCGCGGGAATCATCAATGGCGTCTACCTGCCCGGATCGCGCCTGCCTTCGGAGCGGGACCTGGCACAGCGTTTCATGGTGAGCCGGCCCGCTGTTCGTGAAGCGATAGGCGCCTTGCAGAATGAGGGAATGGTGGTGACCCGCCTTGGCTCCGGCACCTACGTTGCCGAGCGGGTGATGGAGCAGCCCTCGATGCAGGGTGACTCCAGGTCAGAAGCGGACTTCAGTCCCAACAGCGTTCTTGAGGTACGCCTTCTGATCGAACCGGCTATTGCGCGACTGGCGGCCAGGCGCGGCAAGCGCAATGCGCAGGCTGAGCACTATCTGGCCCAGATGGCCGGTGTGAAGGACGTCAATGACATAAGCCAGCAAGCCTTGTGGAGCGAATCCGACCGCCTTTTTCACCGTCAGCTCGCGGTCATGACCGAGGATGCGCTGATGGTGAAAATCGCAGATGAGGTTTCAGCGAGCATGGCGCAGCCGTTGTGGAATCGCTTGCGCGACGACGGCATATACGATGCCAATCGCATCCAGCTCTATGTGGCGGAGCATCGTTTGATTTACGAAGCGATAGTCACCGGCGACGAAGAGGCAGCGGCCTTCTACGTTGAAAACCACCTCAAGCGGGTGCAGCGCGATATCAACACCCGCGAGTGACAGGCGGGCGCCAGGCCCGGCAAGCCGGTCCAGGAAGCGGTCGTTCCCGGACCGCTTGCTGACCTGAGTGACTCTCTGACCCGCAACCCTGCGATCGAAGTCAGTCGCTTGCGCACAAAAACTACCCCTCCCGCATACCTGTTATCCGCTGCGAGCGCACCGCTGGTCATCGCAAGATCGGCCAGTCAATCCAGTAACTAGACTAATCGGGATACCCCCGGCGCTGCGTGTACTGCACCTGTCGCTACCGACAATCGGATTCTTCTGGGCGAAGCAGGTGTGCGGCGCCCCTGTCGTGCGCCTGGAAGGCCTGTTCCGGCATCCCGCGGCGCCCTTGCAGCGGCCACTTCCCAGCGACCCACGATGGCGCCAAACGCCCGTGCCAGAGCCCTCTGCTCTCAAGGCCGCGGGGCGCTTGCGCATGCTTGCGCGCCGGGCCGTTGCCGGGACCATTCCGGGTGCCCGAGGCGAACCGGCCAATGGCTGCACGCAGCTGTCCGGCATGATCTAAGCTCCACAAAGGCTGGCCTTTCGAGCAGAGGTTTTCAATGCAAAGCACACCTGAAAACAGTCTGAAAAATGCGTTGAAGGTCTGTCGAGACAGCTTTGTTTTCGTCGGTTTTTTCAGTTTCTTCATCAATGCGCTGATGCTCGTCCCGACCTTCTACATGCTCCAGGTGTATGGGCGGGTGATGACCAGCGGCAGCCTGACCACCCTGGCCATGCTGACGCTGATCATGACCGGGCTGGTGATCACCCTCGGCTCCCTGGAATGGGTGCGTTCGCGCATCATGGTGCGGGTCAGTACCCGGCTGGATGTGCTGCTCGGTCGCCAGGTCTACAAGGCCAGTTTCAAGCGGGCCCTGGACAGTGGCGGCATGGATGCCTCGGCCCAGTCGCTCAACGACCTGACGGGCTTGCGGCAGTTTCTTTCCAGCAGCGGCCTGTTCGCCTTTTTCGACGCCCCCTGGTTGCCGATCTATATCGCGGTGATGTTCCTGTTCCACCCCTGGTTCGGCTGGGTCGCGACGGGCAGCGCGCTGTTGTTGATAGTGCTCGCCTTCGTCAACGAGAAGCTCACGGGGCCGGTGCTGGCCCAGGCCAACAAGGAGTACATCGGCGCGACCCTCCATACCACCAAGAACCTGCGCAACGCCGAAGTCATCGAGTCCATGGGCATGCTGGAAACCCTGATGGATCGCTGGGGGCGCCGGCAAAGAAGCGTTCTGCTGCTGCAATCGCTGGCGAGCGACCGGGGCGGCATGGTCACGACGCTTTCGCGGACTTTCCGCCTGCTGGTGCAATCGCTGGTGCTCGGCCTGGGGGCTTACCTGGCGGTGGACCATCAGGTGGGGGCCGGCCTGGTGTTCGCCGGGGCCGTGCTGCTGGGGCGGGCACTGGCGCCCATCGACCTGATGATCGGCAGCTGGAAGGGCTTTATCGCCGCCCGTTCGCAGTACAACCGCCTGAACGACATCCTCGGCAAACAGCAGGCGCAACCCGAGCGCCTGTCCTTGCCCGCGCCCGAGGGCAACGTGCAGGTCGAGAACCTGATTGTCGCGGCACCTGGTTCGAAAACCCCGATCCTCAAGAACATCAGCTTCAGCGTACCGGCCGGTTGCGTGGTTGGCATCATCGGCCCGAGCGCCTCGGGCAAGTCGACCCTGGCCCGGGCGCTGATCGGCGTCTGGCCGCCGCAGCATGGGGTGGTCCGGCTGGATGGCGCGGACATCAGCACCTGGGACAAGCATGAGCTTGGCCCGTATATCGGTTACCTGCCCCAGGACATCGAGCTGTTCGAGGGCAGCATCGGCGAGAACATTGCCCGCTTCGCCGAGATCGATTCGGCGAAGGTTATCCAGGCCGCCAGGACCGCTGGCGTCCACGAAATGATCCTGCTGTTGCCCGATGGCTACGACACCGTCATCGGCAGCGAGGGCGTCATGCTCTCGGCAGGGCAGCGCCAGCGCATCGGGCTGGCCCGCGCGCTGTACGGCAACCCGCGGCTGATCATTCTCGACGAACCCAACTCCAATCTCGACGAGGTCGGCGATCGCGCGCTGGCGGCCGCCATCCAGCAGATCAAGCACACCGGCGCGACCCTGTTCGTGATTACCCACCGCACCAACATCGTGTCGCAACTCGACCGGCTGCTGGTGATGAAAGCCGGGATGGTCGGCCTCTACGGGCCGCGCGAGGAAGTGCTGGCCGAACTCAGCGGGCAGCAACCGCCGGTCCCGAAACATGCCGGGCCAGTACCGGTGGTGACCAACGTGGCGTCGATCGATGCCCGTAAGGACGATGGCGGTGAATCCTATGCCTGATCGTCAAATCGAAAGCTCCTCCGACCTGCCGGTATCCGATCGCAAGGCCCACCGCCTGGGCATGGGGATTGTCGGCGTGACCTTCGGCCTGTTCGGCACCTGGGCGGCGCTCGCGCCCCTGGATGGCGCCGCTTACGCGCCGGGGGTGGTCACCGTGCAGACTTACCGCAAGACGGTCCAGCACCTGGAAGGCGGCATCGTCAAATCGGTGTTGGCCCACGATGGCGACATCGTCAAGCAGGATGATCCGCTGATCATCCTCGACGATGCCCAGCTGCGCTCCGAATACGAGGCGACCCAAGGCCTGCTGGTCGCGGCCAGGGCCATGGAGTCGAGGCTGATTGCCGAGCGCGACGGGTTGCCGGCGATCGACTTTGGGGCGATGCCCGAATCCGCCAGTGTGCGAGGAGAGGAAGCGCGCCAGGGCGAGACCCAGGTATTCAACGCGCGGCGCGGCTCGCGGCTGGGCCAGATCTCGGTGCTGCGCGAGCGCATCGGCCAATTGCACCAGCAGATCAAGGGCCTGGAGTCGATGATCGCGGTCAAGGTGCGCCTGGAGAAATCCTACAGCGGTGAAATCGGTGAGTTGACCGAGTTGCTCAAGGAAGGGTTCGTCGACAAGCAACGCCTGCTCGAGCAGGACCGCAAGCTGGGGATGCTCAGGTCGGAGGTGGCCGATCACCGTTCCACCATCGACAAGACCCGCCTGCAGATCAACGAAACGCAGTTGCAGATCCTCCAGGTCGACAAGGATTTCAATTCCGACGTGGCCAAGCAGCTGGCCGAGGTGCAGACCAAGATCTACGACCTGCAAGAGAAGAACTCGGCCCTGGAAGACCGCCTCAGCCGCATCGTCATCCGTGCCCCCGACGCGGGCATGGTGATCGGCATGACGGTGCACACCATCGGCGGTGTCGTGCGTTCGGCGACGCCCTTGCTGGACATCGTGCCATCGGTCTCGGAGCTGATCATAGAGGCCCAGGTGGCGCCGGTGGACATCGACCGCATCGGCATCGGCAAGCGCGCCGATATCCGTTTCGGCGCGTTCAACAGCTCGACCACGCCAGTGATCGAAGGCGAGGTCAGCAGCGTCTCGGCCGACCGGCTGACCAACGAAAAGACCGGGACCGCCTATTACCTGGCGCGGGTCCGGGTCACCGAGCACGGGGTGCGCACCTTGGGTGAGCGCAAGTTGTTGCCGGGGATGCCGGCGGACGTGTTGATCATCACCGGGCAACGCACGCTGTTGCAGTACCTGATGCAGCCGGCCCGGGATGTAATGTCTCAATCAATGATCGAGGAGTGACCGTGGGAGCGCCGTCAGTTCTGCTAGGGAGTGCATTCATGCTGGCAGCGGGGGCCGCCTTGGCGCAAACCGCTGCGGTAACGTCGACCGGGGTCAGCGCCTCGACCTATTCCACCGACCTCATGCAGTTGTATCGCGAGGCGCGGCTGGAAGATCCACAGGTCCTGGCGTCTTTTGCGCAAGCGCAGGCCGGCAAGGAGCATCAACGCGAGGCGCTGGGGGCGCTGTTGCCGCAACTGTCGCTGAATGCCGGGACGAACCGGATCCACCAGGAAAACGACCTGATACAGGAGCGCAGTTTCGATAGCGAAAGCTACAGCCTGGTGCTGCGCCAGTACCTCTACAACAAGGCCGCGTGGGAGAACTACCAGAAGTTCAAGAGCCTGGCCAAGCAGTCCGAATCCGAAGCGCTGGATACCCAGGCCGAGGCCGCGGTGGAACTGGCGCGGCGCTACTTCACCGCGCTGGCGGCCGAGGATGAGCTGGAGCTGGTGCGGGCGGAGCGGCGAACCACGCAAAAGAGCCTGGACCGGGTCAATGCGCTGTACGAAAAGCAGATGGCAATGGTTACCGACCAGCTCGACCTCAAGGCCCGGGTGGACCTGCTCGCGGCCCAGGAGCTGGATGCCCGCAACCAGGCCCGCATCAGTCGCGAGGCGCTGGCGGAAATCGTCGGCCGGCCGGTCAAGGAGAAGCTCAACCGGATTCGCAACGACGCGCAACTGCGGGTTTCGGCGCAGAGCCTGGAGTCCTGGGTACGCGATGGCATGGAGCTGAACCCGACGCTCAAGGCCAGCGAGAGCGGCGCCGAAGCCGCCAACGCAGCGTTGCGCAGTGGCAAGGGCGGGCACTATCCGACGGTGAGCCTGAACCTCAGTGCGCAACAGACCAACGAGGGTTACAACAACACCCTGGCGCCACGCACCGACAGCTATGTCGCCGGCATCGGCGTCCAGGTGCCGCTGTACAGCGGCGGCTCGACCTCGGCGCGGGTCCGTGGGCTTTACCAGGACCAACTGGTCGCCGAGCAGCAGCTGGAAGCGATCCGGCGCCGGGTGGTCAAGGAGATCACCAGCGCCTACCTGACCGCCAATTCGAACGGCGAGAAGATCGACGCCAGCCGTTCGGCCCTGGCCTCGGCCCAGCTGTCCCGGGTGGCGGCGGAGAAGGGGCTGAGCTACGGCATGGTCAACGCCGTCGATGTACTGGCCAGCGTGCGCAACGAGTTCCGCGCCCGGCGCGACCTGCTCAAGACGCAATACGAGTTCCTCAGCAACGTCTTCAGCCTCAATCGCTGGGCGGGCAAACCGCCGGTGGAAAGTGTCGAGAATGTGAATGCCTGGCTCAGTCCCGGTAGCGCCGGCCAGGCCATGGGCGTTGGCATCGAGGACCAGGAGTAGACACCGGGACAGTGGTGTCCCGGCTGGCCAATCACTTCTGTGGGGGATCGGCGTCGAGCCGCTGGTTTCATGGCACTGCCGGCTTCGTCGATAAATTGACGCCCTTAATAAACACTGACTTATCCGCGCGCCACTCGTCTGTTAATTGACGAGCCTGGTTGGATCCGAGTCTGCCCGCAGGTCCCCCGCAGCGCGCCTAAGACCTTGATTTGCAGGGGGCAGGGCGCCTCGGGGGAGCATCGACCACGTGACCCGCACCCGGCCTGAGTCGAAGACCGACGGATGGGTTGGCAGGCAGCACAGTGGGCTGGCCTAGACTCAATTGAGGGCTCGCGGATGCCCTGCAGCACATGCAAACTATTGATAGTTATTCTTATTTATGTGGTTTCAATAGCTTTGCCGGGCTTCGGGAAACCCCCGCAATGTCTGCCTGTACCCCGGCTCGCCAAGACCCGGGTGGGCACTTCCAGAGCCTGTCGGCGCTCGCATCCGTCCTTCAAGAGCGAGTGGCCGATCAAGGAAGGCCAACGCGTATGAAGGTCATCGTTTTTCAAGGGGAGGCAGAAAGATCATGCCAGACCATAAAAAAACGATACGCGTGATGCTGATCGATTGCCGTCCCCTCGTTCTTATGGGGCTTCATGATTTGATCAATGCGAGGAAGCCCCGGATGGAGGTGAGTGGCCAGGCCACCACCTACACCAATGCGCTGGACCTTGCCGATCAGCTGCGTCCCAATGTGATTTTTTTCAGTTTCTTTCCGGATGCGTTGAACCCCCTGGAGGTGGTCGCAGGGCTGACCCGCCGCCCGGATATCAAGCTGCTGGTGCTCAAGGGCCTGTACGAATCCGTCCCGGTTGCCCAGGCGATCGAGGCGGGCGCGCGTGGCATCGTGCTGGCGGAAGACCCGACGGAATCGATCGTCCGGGCCATCATCAAGGTCCACTATTACGACGTAGGGCTGGACCGAGCCTGGTCCGGCGGGCTTTCCGGCTATGCCGCGACCCGGCACATACCCTTGCGATGCAACCTGGAGCAGGCGAAACAGGCGCGGCTGACGCTGCGCGAGCGGGAGCTGATTCGCGCCATCGTCGGCGATCCGTCCGCCAAGTACATGAGCATCGCCGAGCACCTGGGCATCAGTGAACACACCGTGCATAACCACCTCAGCAACATCTATCAGAAGCTCAACCTGATCAACCGCATCGACTTGCTGATGTATGCGCTCAAGCACGGGCTCACCGATGACGAAGAGCCGCCTGACTCGACGTGGGTGGAACTGGAATGAGTTGATCAAGACAAGGCAGCCCGGTGGCTGTCCTTGTCGCTGTCCTTGTCGTCGTCGACCTGGGGGCCCAGGCCGAGGGCGATGCCGTGCTCATTGTTTCCTGCCCCGTGAATGCGCTGGCATGCCGCCGCGTTCTTTGCGCTGCCTGGGCGTTTGTCGCGGATGAGAGTAGGGGAATTCCGGGCGGTAGCGGCAAAAAAAGCGAGGGTGGTTTCCAGGCCACCCTCGCTTTTATTCGCATGCGCGAGGTTTCAGACGCTGCCCATTACGATATCGGTATTGAGCAGGTCGACCCCGACCAGGGTAATGGTCGTTATCTGCCCACCGGTCTCGGCCACCGTGACGATGCTGTCGGCGCCGGCGTTGTTGATCGACTGCACGACCGCGCCCGCATCACCAATGAGCACCACCGCATCGCGCTGGCCTGCGCCGGCATCGAAGCCGCTGACCTGGTACTGGTTCTCGGCCAC
Source organism: Pseudomonas sp. RW409 (assembly GCF_003184125.1). NCBI lineage: Bacteria > Pseudomonadati > Pseudomonadota > Gammaproteobacteria > Pseudomonadales > Pseudomonadaceae > Pseudomonas > Pseudomonas sp. RW409. The sequence goes on from NZ_QHHP01000041.1 coordinate 1,057,486, forward strand.
CGACAGGTCGATGTTGAACGCATCACGCTCACCCGTGGTGCCCACCAGCCTGAAGTCGAAGAGGGCGTCGGCCGGGTCGTTGGCGAACAGGTTGGCGTCGAACGCGCTGGTCGCGGTGTCGCCATCCTTGTCCGTCACCGTCGCGTTGAACGCCAGCTTGACGTCGCTGGCCAGGCTCTCGGTCTCATGGGTGAACAGGATCGTCGGGATCTTGATCTCGCCCCGGGCCATCGTCAGCTGGACCGCATCGATCAGCGATGTGGCCGATTGCTCGACGGTGAAGGACACCTGCCCACCGGCCTCTGGCGTCAGGGTGTTGACCTCGATCAGGTTGGAGAAGGTGCCATCTTCGTAGAAGACCCTGTAGTACAGGTCCTCGGTGGCCGTGTTGTAGCCGCCCACGGAGTTGTCGATAAACACCTTCATGCTCGTCAGCAGGCTTTCCGGGTTGACCACGAAGCTTTCATCGGCCGCGCCGATCGCCGCCAGGTTGTCGCCCTGGAGCAGGTTGTTGGCGATGCCGATACCGGCCGTGCTGACGTTCAAGGCTGCCGAGCCGATGAACGATGGCAGCGGGTTGGTCTGCAGTTGCGCTTCGGTAGGGTCGGGCGCCCCGACCCCGATGCCGGTCTGGATGCTGTTCGCGCCGCTAGCGGGAGCCAGCGGGTTGGCGCCGAAGAACACGATGTCCTCGGTGCCGATCGTCAGCGTGCGCACGGGGTCCGGGCCACCGGCATCCAGCGCGCCATCGGCACTGCTGAGGACAATGACCGAACGGAAGCCTTCCTCCAGGTCCAGGGCATAGGTGCCGTTGGCATAGGCGCTCAGCGTGTAGTGCACGGTGGTATCCGCCGTGGCTGCGTTGTTGTCGAAGTCACCGGTCAAGGTGCCCGCGAACTGGTAGGCGCCATTGCCATCGGGTGACGGCGACTGCTCGACCAGCGTACCGGTGCCGGTGGTGGTCGTATCGTCCGGCCGGACCAGGGTGAACTGGCCGTTCACCAGCGAGATATCCAGGCCGGCTGCATTCAGCCCGTCGGCGCCAGTCCCCAGGTTCCAGTAGCCTTGTTGCGCCTGGTCGGTCCCCGTGCCGATCAGGTTGCCGAAGGCCAGGGTTGGCGTGTCGTCATCGACGGTAATCACCAGTTTGTCGGCCGCGGCGGTCACGGTGTCGCCATCCTTGTCGGTAGCCTGCAGCAGGGTGCCCAGGTTGAGGACGAGGTCGTTCTCATCGTTGCCCGTCGCGTGATCCAGTGGCTGGAGCAGGGTGAAGGTGTAGGCACCCGCTACCGTCAGGCTCAGGGTGAACACGTCAGTCGCGCCGGCCTTGGCGGTCAGAGTGTTGCCCAGGACGCTGTAGGCCAGCGCCACGCCACCGGAGCTCAGGGCTGGCAAGCCGCTGGTGTTACTCGACAAGGAGTAGCTCAGCGGTACGTCGGCCCCGGACTGGAAGATACCGGTCACACTGCCGCTGGCGACGGTGGCTTCACCGGCCACGTCGCCGATACCACCGGCGATGCCATTGGCCAGGCCGTCTTCATCGACGGTGCCGGTCACGGCGGCTCCATTGGCGGTTGGGGTGTCGTCATCGACGGTAATCACCAGTTTCTCGGCGGCGGCCGTCACTGTGTCACCGTCCTTATCGGTGGCTTGCAGCAAGGTACCCAGGTTGAGGGTGATGTCGTTCTCGTCATTGCCGGCTGGATGGTCCAGCGGCTGCAGCAAGGTGAAGCTGTAGGCACCGGCTGCACTGAGGCTGAAGGTGAATACATCGACCGCGCCGGCCTTGGCGGTCAGGGTGTCGCCTACCACGCTATACACCAGCGCCACTCCACCCGAACTCAGCGCCGGCAAGCCGCTGGTATCGCTCGACAAGGAGTAGGTCAGCGGTACGTCGGCACCCGACTGGAAGATACCGGTAACGCTACCGCTGGCCGTGATGGCTTCACCCGCTACATCGCCGACACCACCGGCAATACCATTGGCCAGGCCGTCTTCATCGACGGTTCCGGCCTCGGCGGCTCCGGTTGCGGTTGGCGTATCGTCATCGACGGTGATCGCCAGTTTCTCGGCGGCAGCCGTCACGGTGTCGCCATCGTTATCCGTGGCCTGGAGTATCGTGCCCAGATTAATGGTGATGTCGTTCTCGTCGTTGCCCGCTGGATGGTCCAGCGGTTGCAGCAGGGTAAAGCTGTAGGCACCCGCGGCGCTGAGGCTGAAGGTGAACACATCGACGGCGCCCGCCTTGGCAGTCAGGGTGTCGCCGGCGACGCTATAGACCAGCGCCACTCCACCCGAGCTCAGCGCCGGCAAGCCGCTGGTATCGCTCGACAAGGAGTAAGTCAGCGGTACATCGGCACCGGACTGGAAGATACCGGTCACGCTGCCGCTGGCCGCCGTGGCTTCGCCAGGCACGTCGCCCACACCACCGGCGATGCCATTGGCCAGGCCGTCTTCATCGACGGTACCAGCCTCGGCGGTGCCGTTCGCGGTTGGGGTGTCGTCATCGACGGTAATCACCAGTTTCTCGGCCGCGGCCGTCACGGTGTCGCCATCCTTGTCGGTGGCCTTCAGCAAGGTCCCCAGGTTGAGGGTGATGTCGTTCTCGTCGTTGCCCGCTGGATGGTCCAGCGGCTGCAGCAGGGTAAAGCTGTAGGCACCGGCGGCACTGAGGCTGAAGGTGAACACATCGACGGCGCCCGCCTTGGCAGTGAGGGTGTCGCCGGCGACGCTATACACCAGCGCCACTCCGCCCGAACTCAATGCCGGCAAGCCACTGGTATCGCTCGACAAGGAGTAGGTCAGCGGTACGTCGGCACCGGACTGGAAGATACCGGTCACGCTGCCGCTGGCCGCCGTGGCTTCGCCCGCTACGTCGCCCACACCACCGGCAATACCATTGGCCAATCCGTCTTCATCGACAGTACCGGCCTCGGCGGCTCCGGTTGCGGTTGGCGTATCGTCATCGACGGTGATCACCAGCTTCTCGGCGGCGGCCGTCACGGTGTCGCCGTCCTTGTCGGTGGCTTTCAGCAAGGTCCCCAGGTTAAGGGTGATGTCGTTTTCGTTGTCGCCCGCTGGGTGATCCAGCGGTTGGAGCAGGGTGAAGCTGTAGGCACCGGCGGCACTGAGGCTGAAGGTGAATACATCGACGGCGCCCGCCTTGGCGGTCAGGGTGTCACCCGCGACGCTGTACACCAGTGCCACTCCACCCGAACTCAGGGCTGGCAGGCCGCTGGTATCACTCGACAAGCTATAGGTCAGTGGTACATCGGCGCCGGACTGGAAGATGCCCGTCACGCTGCCGCTGGCGACTGTGGCTTCACCCGCTACATCACCGACGCCACCGGCAATACCGTTGGCCAGGCCGTCCTCATCGACAGTACCGGCCTCGGCGGCTCCGGTTGCGGTTGGCGTATCGTCATCGATGGTAATCACCAGTTTCTCGGCGGCGGCGGTTACCGTGTCACCGTCCTTGTCGGTAGCTTGCAGCAGCGTGCCGAGGTTAAGGGTGATGTCGTTTTCATCATTGCCGGCTGGATGGTCCAGCGGCTGCAGCAGGCTGAAGCTGTAGGCGCCCGCGGCGCTGAGGCTGAAGGTGAACACATCGACGGCGCCGGCCTTGGCAGTCAGGGTGTCACCCGCGACGCTATACACCAGCGCCACGCCGCCCGAGCTCAGCGCCGGCAAGCCGCTGGTATCGCTCGACAAGGAGTAAGTCAGCGGTACATCGGCACCGGACTGGAAGATCCCTGTCACGCTGCCGCTGGCCGCCGTGGCTTCGCCAGGCACGTCGCCAACACCACCGGCGATGCCATTGGCCAGGCCATCTTCGTCGACGGTTCCGGCCTCGGCGGCTCCGGTTGCGGTTGGCGTGTCGTCATCGACGGTAATCACCAGTTTCTCGGCGTCGGCCGTTACCGTGTCGCCATCGTTATCCGTGGCCTGGAGTATCGTGCCCAGATTGATGGTGATGTCGTTTTCATCATTGCCGGCTGGATGATCCAGCGGCTGCAGCAGGCTGAAGCTGTAGGCACCGGCGGCACTGAGGCTGAAGGTGAATACATCGACCGCGCCGGCCTTGGCGGTCAGGGTGTCGCCTACCACGCTATACACCAGCGCCACTCCGCCCGAACTCAATGCCGGCAAGCCACTGGTGTCACTCGACAAGCTATAGGTCAGTGGCACGTCGGCACCGGACTGGAAGATACCGGTAACGCTACCGCTGGCCGTGATGGCTTCGCCCGCTACGTCGCCGACACCGCCGGCAATGCCATTGGCCAGGCCGTCTTCATCGACGGTACCGGCCTCGGCGGCTCCGGTTGCGGTTGGCGTGTCGTCATCGACGGTAATCGCCAGCTTGTCGGCGGCAGCCGTTACCGTGTCGCCATCGTTATCCGTGGCCTGGAGTATCGTGCCCAGATTGATGGTGATGTCGTTTTCATCATTGCCGGCTGGATGATCCAGCGGCTGCAGCAGGGTAAAGCTGTAGGCACCGGCGGCACTGAGGCTGAAGGTGAATACATCGACGGCACCGGCTTTGGCGGTCAGGGTGTCGCCTACCACGCTATACACCAGCGCCACTCCGCCCGAACTCAATGCCGGCAAGCCGCTGGTGTCGCTCGACAGGGAGTAAGTCAGCGGTACATCGGCGCCGGACTGGAAGATCGCCGTGACGCTGCCGCTGGCCGTCGTGGCTTCGCCCGCTACATCACCGACACCACCGGCAATACCATTGGCCAATCCGTCTTCATCGACGGTACCAGCCTCGGCGGCTCCGGCCGCCGTTGGCGTGTCGTCATCGATGGTGATCACCAGTTTCTCGGCGGCGGCCGTCACCGTGTCGCCGTCCTTGTCGGTAGCTTGCAGCAGCGTGCCGAGGTTAAGGGTGATGTCGTTTTCATCATTGCCGGCTGGATGGTCCAGCGGCTGCAGCAGGCTGAAGCTGTAGGCACCCGCGGCGCTAAGGCTGAAGGTGAAGACATCGACGGCGCCCGCCTTGGCGGTCAGGGTGTCGCCCAGGACGCTGTAGACCAGCGCCACTCCACCGGAGCTCAGGGCCGGCAGACCGCTGGTATCACTCGACAAGCTATAGCTCAGCGGTACATCGGCCCCGGACTGGAAGATACCGGTAACGCTACCGCTGGCAGTCGTGGCTTCGCCAGCTACGTCGCCGACACCGCCGGCAATGCCATTGGCCAGGCCGTCTTCATCGACAGTACCGGCCTCGGCGGCTCCGGTTGCGGTTGGCGTGTCGTCATCGATGGTGATCACCAGTTTCTCGGCGGCGGCCGTCACCGTGTCACCGTCCTTATCCGTGGCTTGCAGCAGGCTACCCAGGTTGATCGTAATGTCGTTCTCGTCATTGCCGGCTGGATGGTCCAGCGGTTGCAGCAAGGTGAAGCTGTAGGCACCGGCTGCACTGAGGCTGAAGGTGAACACATCGACGGCACCCGCCTTGGCGGTCAGGGTGTCGCCGGCGACGCTATAGACCAGTGCCACTCCACCCGAACTCAGGGCTGGCAGGCCGCTGGTATCGCTCGACAAGCTAAAGCTCAGCGGCACATCGACGCCGGACTGGAAGATCCCGGTCACGCTGCCGCTGGCCGTGGTGGCTTCGCCAGGTACGTCGCCGACACCGCCGGCGATGCCGTTGGCCAGGCCGTCCTCATCGACGGTGCCGGCCGCAGGGGTACCGGCCGCTGCCGGCCCATCGTCCTCAAAGATCATCTTCGAGCCGATTTCGGCGGTGCTGGTAGAGGCTTGGCGCAGGGTGAAACCACCGATATCGAAATCGGCGTGGTCATCGCCCCTGGCATCGGTGGCTGCCCCGTTCTCGACCAGCACGCGGTTGTGATCCGCGGTGGTGGTGTATTCAATCTGGTAGCCGGCCTTGACGCCGGTGATGGTTGCCACGCCGCCGGAAAAGCTGATGGCAATGCTCGGATCATTCACCGAACCGTCGGAGTTCTCGATCACCAGCCCGGTGCTTTTGTTGATCACGCGAATATGGGTGATGGCCACTGACGCATCGTTCGCATAGCCATTGATGAAATTCACGCCAGGTTCGGCCGCAGTGCTGTATGCGCTGACTTTCACCATCGCCGTCTTGCCGCCTTGCAGCTGCACGACATCGAAACTGGCTGTCTTGGTATTAAAGACCGCGGTGAAGTCGATATTGGATTCCACATCCGCTTCGTTCTGATCCAGGTTGGGCACGGTCACGTTCTGCCGGGCGCCGGTGACGAACGAAATACGAATGCCTTCCTGTTCCACAATCATCTGGTTGTTGGTGCCCAGGGTGGTCGGGCCACCGCCCTGGCTGGTATTGATCGTATCGCCTGTGTTGATGTTCGCGCCGCTCGACTGGTCCGCCGGGTCCTTACCGGTGGCGATCAGCGTCGGATTGGTGATCCGCAAGACGCCACCGTCGTTGATCACCGTCGGGTTCGCCGCCGTGAACATCAGGAACAGGTTCTGCCCGGAGGGTGCATTGGCCAGGCTGAATCCCGCGTCCTGGACGGTGCTGACAAACACCTTGTTCAGCAGGTTGAGGGCATCGTCCGGGTTGCTGGCATCCGGGTGCTTGAGCGGTTGGTATTCCACGGTCCAGAGCTTGCCGCCGGATACCGGCGATCCGGTCTCTTCGATATAGGCCGCGAACACAATCGCACCGGCAGGGCCACCGGCCCGGCCCAGCAGGATGTTGTTGTCCGTATCCGTATAGAGAAGGATGCTGGTGCCATCGAGGGTATCCAGCCCGCTGTCCAGGCCATTGAGCGGCGCGCCGAGGCTGTCGGTGAACTTGATATCGCTGACGTTCGTGCCGGGCGTCAGGGTGAAGGCATTGCTGCCCGTGTCGCCCACGGTACCGGTGTAGCCACTCAAGGCGGCGTCCGTTGCGGTTCCGGCCCCAAGGGCCGTCAACCGCGTAGCGAAGGCCGAGGGCAGGGCCGCCAGCAGGATGTCATTGTCGTCAGCGTCTCCGGCGGGGCTTGGCGTCGCAGTGGCGTTCTGCAACCCGGTGGTTTCGTCCAGGGTCACGCTCGCACCGTTCACCAGGATGGACGAAGCGCTGTTCACCTGGGCAGTGCTGACGGCCAGCGTGTTGTCGCTGGAGAAAACGGGGTAGAGAGCGGTGCTGGTGTCAGCGGTCAGGTCGTTCGTGGGGGATGGGTTTTTTTTAGAAATAGTCATGACGTTCTCCCGGGCAATTCCAGTCGTCGAAGCCGCACCTGGGCCCTCTGTTGGCAGATACGACAACTATGAAGATGCGTCGCAGATTGCGCATTGGCCGATACTCCCAGGCCGGATGGGAGTTTCAGCCCATGCGGCAGGGGACACGGGAGGCGGTAAGGCAGCGATCGCGCAAGGGGGCTTTGGGTTAGCCTGCGATGGGCGGCGACAGGCCTGTCGTAGAGCTGTTCGACGGGCGGCTTGAGTGTTCGGCGCGGCTCTCATGTCGGAGCTGTAGATAGGGGAGCCCAAAAAAAGCGAAGGTGGTTTCCAGGCCACCCTCGCTTGGGTTTGACGCGCCAGGTTTCAGACGCTGCCCAGCACAATATCGGTATTGAGCAGGTCGACCCCGACCAGGGTGATGGTCGTCAACTGTCCGCCGGTCTCGGCCACCGTCACGATACTGTCGGCGCCGGCGTTGTTGATCGACTGCACAGTGGCGCCCGGGTCACCAATAAGCACCACCGCATCGCGCTGGCCTGCGCCCGCATCGAAGCCTGTGACCTGGTACTGGTTCTCGGCCACCGACAGGTCGATGTTGAACGCATCCCGCTCACCCGTGGTGCCCACCAACCTGAAGTCGAAGAGCGCATCGGCCGGGTCGTTGGCGAACAGATTGGCGTCGAACGCGCTGGTCGCGGTGTCGCCATCCTTGTCCGTCACCGTCGCGTTGAACGCGAGCTTGATATCGCTGGCCAGGCTCTCGGTCTCCTGAATGAACTCGATCACCGGGATCTTGATCGTACCCTTGCCCATGGTGAGCTGGACCGCATCGATCTTGTGGATGTCGTCCCACTCCAGGGTAAAGGATGTCTGGCCTCCCGCTTCCGCATGCAGGTCGGCGGCCTGCACCTTGATGGGCGCGCCCGAGGTCGTGCCGTTGTCGAAGTAGATCGTGTAGTACAGCTCTTCCGTGGCCGGGTTGTAGCCCTGCACCGAGTTGTCGATATAGACCTTCATGGCCGTCAACAGCGTCTCGGGGTTGACCACAAAGCTCTCGTCACCGGCATTGATGCCGGCGGTGGTGTTGCCCTCCAGGTTGTTGTTGGCGATGCCGATACCGGACGTGCTGACGTTCAACGCCGCCGTGCCGATGAACGACGGCAGGGGGTTGGTCTGCAGTTGCGCTTCGGTCGGGTCGGGCGCCCCGAGCCCGATGCCGGTCAGGATGCTGTTATCGCCGGTTTGCGGTGCCAGCGGATTGGCACCAAAGAACACCACCTCTTCGGTGCCTATCGTCAGCGTGCGCACAGGGTCCGGCCCACCGGCATCCAGCGAGCCATCGGCACTGCTGAGGACGATGACCGAACGGAAGCCTTCCTCCAGGTCCAGGGCATAGGTGCCGTTGGCGTAGGCACTCAGGGTGTAGTGCACGGTGGTATCGGCGGTGGCCGCGTTGTTGTCGAAATCACCGGTCAAGGTGCCCGCGAACTGGTAGGCGCCATTGCCATCGGGTGATGGCGACTGCTCGACCAGCGTGCCGGTCCCGGTGGTGGTGGTGTCATCCGGCCGGACCAGGGTGAACTGGTTGTTCACCAGCGAAATGTCCAGGCCGGCTGCATTCAGCCCGTCGGCGCCGGCCCCCAGGTTCCAGTAGCCTTGTTGCGCCAGCTGGGTGCCGGTGCCGATCAGGTTGCCGAAGGCCAGGGTCGGGGTGTCGTCATCGACGGTGATCACCAGCTTGTCGGCCGCGGCGGTCACCGTGTCGCCGTCCTTGTCGGTGGCTTGCAGCAGCGTGCCGAGGTTGATCGTGATGTCGTTCTCGTCGTTACCGGCTGCGTGATCCAGCGGCTTGAGCAGGGTGAAGGTGTAGGCACCCGCTACCGTGAGGCTCAGGGTGAACACGTCGGTTGCGCCCGCCTTGGCGGTCAGGGTGTTGCCCAGGACGCTGTAGGCCAGTGCCACCCCGCCGGAACTCAGGGCTGGCAGGCCGCTGGTGTTACTCGACAAGCTAAAGCTCAGCGGCACGTCGGCCCCGGACTGGAAGATCCCGGCCACGCTGCCGCTGGCGACAGTCGCCTCACCGGCCACATCGCCGACACCGCCGGCAATGCCATTGGCCAGGCCGTCCTCATCGACGGTGCCAGTCACCGCAGTGCCATTGGCGGTTGGCGTGTCGTCATCGACGGTGATCACCAGCTTCTCGGCGGCGGCCGTTACCGTGTCGCCATCCTTGTCCGTGACTTGCAGCAAGGTGCCGAGGTTGAGGGTGATGTCGTTTTCATCGTTGCCGGCTGGATGATCCAGAGGCTGGAGCAGGGTGAAGGTGTAGGCCCCGGCGGCACTGAGGCTGAAGGTGAATACATCGACGGCACCCGCCTTGGCGGTGAGGGTATCCCCCAGCACGCTATAGACCAGCGCCACGCCACCGGAACTCAAGGCCGGCAGGCCGCTGGTATCGCTCGACAAGGAAAAACTCAGCAGTCCATCGGCACCGGACTGGAAGATCCCGGTGACGCTGCCGCTGGCCGTGGTGGCTTCGCCAGCCACGTCGCCGATACCACCGGCGATGCCATTGGCCAGGCCGTCTTCATCGACGGTGCCGGCCTCGGCGGCTCCGGTTGCCGTTGGCGTATCGTCATCGACGGTGATCACCAGCTTCTCGGGCGCGGCCGTTACCGTGTCGCCGTCCTTGTCCGTGGCTTGCAGCAGGCTACCCAGGTTGATCGTGATGTCGTTCTCGTCATTGCCGGCTGGATGGTCCAGCGGCTGCAGCAGGGTGAAGCTATAGGCACCCGCGGCGCTGAGGCTGAAGGTGAACACATCGACTGCACCGGCCTTGGCGGTGAGGGTGTCGCCCAGGACGCTGTAGACCAGCGCCACTCCACCCGAACTCAATGCCGGCAAGCCACTGGTGTCACTGGACAAGGCATAGGTCAATGGCACGTCGGCACCGGACTGGAAGATGCCGGTGACGCTGCCGCTGGCCACGGTGGCTTCACCCGCTACATCACCGACACCGCCGGCAATACCATTGGCCAATCCGTCTTCATCGACGGTGCCGGTCACGGCGGTGCCGGTCGCGGTTGGCGTATCGTCATCGACGGTGATCACCAGTTTCTCGGCGGCGGCGGTGACCGTGTCCCCGTCCTTATCCGTGGCTTGCAGCAGGCTGCCCAGGTTGATGGTGATGTCGTTCTCGTCATTACCGGCCGCGTGATCCAGCGGCTTGAGCAGGGTGAAGCTATAGGCCCCCGCGGCGCTGAGGCTGAAGGTGAACACATCGACTGCACCGGCCTTGGCGGTCAGGGTGTCGCCTACCACGCTGTACACCAGTGCCACCCCGCCGGAACTCAGGGCTGGCAGGCCGCTGGTGTCGCTCGACAAGCTAAAGCTCAGCGGTACATCGACGCCGGACTGGAAGATCCCGGTGACGCTGCCGCTGGCCACGGTGGCCTCGCCGGCCACATCGCCGACACCGCCGGCAACGCCATTGGCCAGGCCGTCTTCATCGACGGTGCCAGCCACGGCGGTTCCGGCTGCGGCCGGCCCATCGTCCTCGAAGATCATCTGCGAGCCGATTTCGGCGGTCGTGGTGGCGGCCTGGCGCAGGACGAAGCCACCGATGTCGAAGTCGGCGTGGTCATTGCCCTTGGCGTCCAGGGCGGCGCCGTTCTCGATCAGTACGCGGTTGTGGTCCGCGGTGGTGGTGTATTCGATCTTGTAGCCGGCCTTGACGCCAGTGACGGTGGCCACCCCGCTGGCAAAGCTGATGGCAATGCTCGGATCATTCACCGAGCCGTTCGAGTTCTCGATCACTTGCCCGGTGCTGTTGTCGATGACCAGAACACTGGTGATGGCCACCGACGTATCGTTCGCATAGCCGTTGACGAAGTCCGTGCCGCTTTCAACCGCGGTGCTGAAGGCACTGATTTTTACCACCGCACTCTTGCCGCTTTGCAACTGCACCACATCGAAATTGGCGGTCTTCGCATTAAAGACCGCGGTGTAGTCGATGTTGGCTTCGACATCCGCTTCGTTCTGATCCAGATTGGGAATGGTCACGTCCTGCCGGGCGCCGGTGACGAAGGTAAAACGAATGCCTTCCTGTTCCACGATCATCTGGTTGTTGGTGCCGAAGGTGGTCGGGCCGCCTGCCTGGCTGGTGTTGATGGTGTCACCGGTGTTGATGTTGACGCCCGTCGACTCGTCGGCGGGGTCCTTGCCGGTGGCGATGATCGTCGGATCGCTGATCCGCAGGACACCCCCGTCATCGACCACCGTCGGGTTGGCTGTGGTGAACATCAGGAACAGGTTCTGCCCGGAAGGCGCATTGGCCAGGCTGAACTTCAGGTCCTGGCTGGCACCGACGAACACCTTGTTCAGCAGGTTGAGGGCATCGTCCGGGTTGCTCGCGTCCGGGTGCTTGAGCGGTTGGTATTCCACGGTCCAGAGCTTGCCGCCCGAGACCGGCGACCCGGTTTCCTCGATGTAGCCGGCGAACACGATGGCGCCGTCAGGGCCACCGGCCCGGCCCAGGACGATGTTGTTATTGTCCGTATCGGTATAGAGCAGGATGCTGGTGCCATCGAGGGTATCCAGGCCGCTGTCCAGGCCATTGAGCGGCGCGCCCAGGCTGTCGGTGAACTTGATATCGGTAATGTCCGCGCCGGGCGTCGGGTTGAGGGTGAAGGCATTGCTGCCGGTGTCACCCACGGCACCGGTGTAGCCACTCAAGGCGGCATCCGTTGCGGTACCCGCGCCAAGGGCGGTCAAGCGGGTGGCGAAGGCCGAGGGCAGGGCGGCCAGCAGAATGTCATTGTCGTCGGCGTCCCCCGCAGGGGCTGGCGTGGCCGTGGCGTTCTGCAACCCGCTGGTTTCGTCCAGGGCAACATTGACGCCGGTCGCTACCACGAGCGGGTCGCTCGTGAGGGATAGGTTTTCTTGCAGGGTGGTCATGACATTCTCCTAGGCAGTTCCAGTCGTTGGGGCCGCACTGGGCCCTCTGCTGGCAGATGCCACAACTATGGGGATGCACCGCAGAATGCGCATTGGCCGATACTCCCAGGCGGGCTGGGAGTTTCAGCCTACCTGGGCGGGGAAGCGGGATGAGGCGCAGGCGCCGTGCCCTTCAAGCCTTGCGCTGCTTGAGCGTTCGGCGCGGCAAAAAAAACGAGGGCGGTTTCCAGGCCACCCTCGTTTTGGTTTGACGCGCCAGGTTTCAGACGCTGCTCAGGACAATGTCGGTATTGAGCAGGTCGACCCCGAGCAGGGTGATGGTCGTCAGCTGTCCGCCGGTCTCGGCAATCGTCACGATGCTGTCGTTGCCGGCATTGTTGATCGACTGCACAGTGGCGCCCGGGTCACCAACCAGTACCACCGCATCGCGCTGGCCTGCTCCGGCATCGAAGCCTGTGACCTGGTACTGGTTCTCGGCCACCGACAGATCGATGTTGAAGGCATCCCGTTCACCCGTGGTGCCCACCAGCCTGAAGTCGAACAAGGCGTCGCTCGGGTCGTTGGCGAACAGGTTGGCGTCGAATGCGCTGGTTGCCGTATCGCCATCCTTGTCCGTGATCGTGGCGTTGAACGCCAGCTGGATATCGCTGGCCAGGCTCTGGGTTTCCTTGATGAACTGGATCACCGGGACCTTGATCGTGCCCTTGCCCATGGTGAGCTGGACCGCGTCGATCAGGTGGCTGCCATCCCACTGGACGGTGAAGGATTTCTGGTTTCCGGCCTCCGCGTGCAGGTCGGCGGCCTGCACCTTGATGGGCGCGCCCGAAGTCGTGCCGTTGTCGTAGTAGATCGTGTAGTACAGCTCTTCCGTGGCCGGGTCGTAGCCCTGTACCGAGTTGTCGATAAAGATCTTCATGGCCGTCAACAAGGTCTCGGGGTTGACCACGAAACTTTCGTCACCGGCATTGATGCCCGCCGTGGTGTTGCCCTCCAGGTTGTTGTTGGCGATACCGATGCCCGAGGTGCTGACGTTCATGGCCGCCGAACCGATGAACGATGGCAGCGGGTTGGTCTGCAACTGGGCTTCGGTCGGGTCGGGCGCCCCGAGCCCGATACCGGTCAGGATGCTGTTGTCGCCGGTCTGCGGTGCCAGCGGATTGGCGCCGAAGAACACTACCTCTTCGGTGCCTATCGTCAGCGTGCGTACCGGGTCCGGCCCACCGGCATCCAGCGAGCCATCGGCACTGCTGAGGACGACGATCGAACGGAAACCTTCCAGCAGGTCCAGGGCATAGGTGCCATCGGCCTTGGCGGTCAGGGTGTAATGGACAGTGGTATTCGCCGTGGCCGCATTGTTGTCGAAGTCGCCGGTCAAGGTCCCGGCGAACTGGTAGGCGCCATTGCCATCGGGTGACGGCGACTGCTCGACCAGTGTGCCGGTGCCGATGGTGGTGGTGTTATCCGGCCGGACCAGGGTGAACTGGTTGTTCACCAGCGAAATGTCCAGGCCGGCCGCGCCCAGCCCGTCGGCTCCGGCCGCCTTGTTCCAGTAGCCTTGTTGCGCCAGGTCGGTCCCGGTGCCGATCAGGTTGCCGAAGGCCAGGGTCGGCGTATCGTCATCGACGGTGATCACCAGCTTGTCGGCTGCGGCGGTCACCGTGTCGCCGTCCTTGTCCGTGGCTTGCAGCAAGGTGCCCAGGTTGAGGGTGATGTCGTTCTCGTCGTTGCCGGCTGCGTGATCCAGAGGCTTGAGCAGGGTGAAGGTGTAGGCACCCGCTACCGTCAGGCTCAGGGTGAACACGTCAGTCGCACCGGCCTTGGCGGTCAGGGTGTTGCCCAGGACGCTGTAGGCCAGCGCCACTCCGCCGGAACTCAGGGCCGGCAAGCCACTGGTGTTACTCGACAGGGAATAGCTCAGCGGCACGTCGGCACCGGACTGGAAGATCCCGGTAACGCTGCCGCTGGCGACAGTTGCCTCGCCAGCTACGTCACCGACACCCCCGGCGATGCCATTGGCCAGGCCGTCCTCGTCGACGGTGCCAGTCACGGCAGTTCCGTTGGCGGTTGGTGTGTCGTCATCGACGGTAATCACCAGTTTCTCGGCCGCGGCGGTCACCGTGTCGCCGTCCTTGTCGGTGGCTTGCAGCAGGGTGCCGAGGTTGAGGGTGATGTCGTTTTCGTTATTGCCGGCGGGGTGATCCAGGGGCTTGAGCAGGGCGAAGTTGTAGGCCCCCGCTGCGCTGAGGCTGAAGGTGAAGACATCGACGGCGCCCGCTTTGGCGGTCAGGGTGTCACCCAGCACGCTGTACACCAGTGCCACCCCGCCCGAGCTCAGGGCTGGCAGACCGCTGGTATTACTCGACAGGGAATAGCTCAGCGGCACGTCGGCCCCGGACTGGAAGATCCCGGTGACGCTGCCGCTGGCCGTGGTGGCTTCGCCAGCCACGTCGCCGACACCCCCAGCGATGCCATTGGCCAGGCCGTCTTCATCGACGGTGCCGGCTTCGGCGGTCCCGGTTGCGGTTGGCGTATCGTCATCGACGATGATCACCAGCTTCTCGGCCGCGGCGGTCACCGTGTCGCCGTCGCTGTCGGTGGCTCGCAGCAACGAGCCCAGGTTGATCGTGATGTCGTTCTCGTTATTGCCGGCCGGGTGATCCAGGGGCTTGAGCAGGGTGAAGCTGTAGGCACCGGCGGCGCTGAGGCTGAAGGTGAATACATCGACCGCGCCCGCCTTGGCGGTGAGAGTGTCGCCCAGGACGCTGTAGGTCAGCGCCACGCCACCGGAGCTCAACGCCGGCAAGCCGCTGGTGTCACTCAACAGGGTATAGCTCAGCGGCACGTCGGCCCCGGACTGGAAGATGCCACTCACGCTGCCGCTGGCGTTGGTGGCCTGACCCGCCA
This sequence comes from Pseudomonas sp. RW409, assembly GCF_003184125.1. Classification (NCBI taxonomy): domain Bacteria; kingdom Pseudomonadati; phylum Pseudomonadota; class Gammaproteobacteria; order Pseudomonadales; family Pseudomonadaceae; genus Pseudomonas; species Pseudomonas sp. RW409. The sequence continues at coordinate 1,072,525 of NZ_QHHP01000041.1, forward strand.
CGTCGCCGACACCACCGGCAATACCATTGGCCAGGCCGTCTTCGTCGACGGTGCCGGTCACGGCAGTTCCGGCCGCGGTTGGCGTATCGTCATCGACGGTGATCACCAGCTTCTCGGCGGCGGCCGTCACCGTATCGCCATCCTTATCCGAGGCCCGCAGCAACGAGCCCAGATTAATCGTGATGTCGTTCTCGTCGTTGCCCGCCGCATGATCCAGCGGCTTGAGCAGGGTAAAGCTATAGGCGCCTGCCGTGCTGAGGCTGAAGGTGAACACATCGACGGCGCCCGCCTTGGCGGTGAGGGTATCGCCGGCCACGCTGTACACCAGCGCCACTCCGCCCGAACTCAATGCCGGCAGGCCGCTGGTATCGCTCGACAAGCTAAAGCTCAGCGGCACATCGACGCCGGACTGGAAGATCCCGGTCACGCTGCCACTGGCCGTGATGGCTTCGCCAGGCACGTCGCCGACACCGCCGGCCACACCGCTGGCCAGGCCGTCTTCATCGACGGTACCGGCCACGGCGGTTCCGGCTGCGGCCGGTCCATCGTCCTCGAAGATCATCTTCGAGCCGATTTCGGCAGTCGTGGTGGAGGCCTGGCGCAGGGTGAAGCCACCTATGTCGAAGTCAGCGTGGGTATTGCCCTTGGCATCGAGGGCCGCGCCGTTTTCGATCAGTACCCGGTTGTGGTCCGCGGCCGTGGTGTATTCGATCTGGTAGCCGGCCTTGACGCCGGTGATGGTAGCCACGCCACCCGTAAAGCTGATGAGGATGCTCGCATCGTTCACCGAACCGTCCGAGTTTTCGATCACCAGCCCGGTGGCGTTGTTGATCACGCGAACATTGGTGATCGCCACCACCGTATCGCCGGCATAGCCGTCGATGAAAGCCTCCCCGGATTCAGCCGCGGTGTTGAAGGCACTGATCTTGACCACGGCACTCTTGCCGCCTTGCAGCTGCACGATATCGAAATTGGCCGCCTTGGCATTGAACATCGCGGTGAAGTCGATGTTGTCTTCCTCATCGGCTTCGTTCTGGTCCAGGTTGGGAATGGTCATGTCCTGCCGGGCGCCGGTGACGAAGGTAAAACGAATGCCTTCCTGTTCCGTGATCATCTGGCTGTTGGTGCCGAAGGTGGTCGGGCCACCCGCCTGGCTGGTGTTGATGGTGTCGCCGGTGCTGATGTTGACGCCCGTCGATTGGTTGGCGGGGTCCTTGCCGGTGGCGATGATCGTCGGATCGCTGATCCGCAGGACACCGTTATCGTCGACCACTGTCGGGGTGGCCTTGCTGAACATCAGGAACAGGTTCTGCCCGGAAGGCGCGTTGGCCAGGTTGAATGTCAGGTCCTGGCTGGCGCCGATAAACACCTTGTTCAGCAGGTTGAGGGCATCGTCCGGATTACTGGCGTCCGGATGCTTGAGCGGCTGGTATTCCACGGTCCAGATCTTGCCGCCTGACACCGGCGACCCGGTTTCTTCGATATAGGCCGCGAACACGATTGCGCCGCCAGGACCACCGGCCCGGCCCAGCAGGATGTTGTTGTCCGTATCGGTATAGAGAAGGATGTCGATGCCATCCAGGGTATCCAGACCGCTGTCCAGGCCATTGAGCGGCGCGCCCAGGCTGTCGGTGAAGCTGATATCGATATTGGTCGCGCCGGGCGCCAGGTTGACGGTGAAGGCATTGCTGCCGGTGTTGTCCGCGGCACCGGTGTAGCCACTCAAGGCCGCGCCTGTCGCGCTACCGGCGCCGAGGGCACTCAAGCGGGCAGCGAAGGCCGAGGGCAGGGCGGCCAGCAGGATGTCATTGTCGTTGGCGTCTTCCGCGGGGCTGGTCGTGGCGGTGGCGTTCTGCAACCCGGCGGTTTCGTCGAGGGTCACGCTTGCACCGGTCGCCACGACCATCTGCGCGCTGTCCGTCAGGGCAGTGCTGGTCAGTGTGTCGTTGCTGGGGAAGACGGGGTACAGATCGGTAGGGGTATCAGCGGTCAGGTCGGTGGTGGGGGATT
>NZ_QHHP01000041.1:1074544-1076221 GCF_003184125.1 Pseudomonas sp. RW409
CGCCGCCATCGAAGCCGCCCGCGCCGGTGAAGCCGGTCGTGGTTTCGCCGTGGTCGCCGACGAAGTCCGCGCCCTGGCGCAACGCACGCAGAAATCCACCGAGGAAATCGAAGGCCTGGTGGCCGGCCTGCAGAACGGCACCCAGCAAGTGGCCAACGTGATGAACAACAGCCGCAGCCTGACCGACAGCAGCGTCGACCTGACCCGCAAGGCCGGTGCCTCCCTGGAGAACATCACCCGCACGGTGTCGAACATCCAGTCGATGAACCAGCAGATCGCCGCCGCTGCCGAACAGCAGAGCGCCGTGGCCGAGGAAATCAGCCGCAGCATCATCAACGTGCGCGACGTCTCGGAACAGACCGCCGCCGCCAGCGATGAAACCGCCGCCTCCAGCGTCGAACTGGCCCGCCTGGGCAACCAGCTGCAAATGATGGTCAGCCACTTCCGCGTCTGACCCTCGCCTTCGCCCCGGGAACAACGAGGCGCCCACAAGGAAGTGGGCCCCCATCGCCACCGCACAATCACCCCTCCCGCAACACCCCCTGCCGGCCCGTCCCATCCAGCAACGCATCCACCACCGCCCGCGCCATCTCCACCGAATGGATCATCGACCAGATCAAGCCACGCTCGATGCCGCTGGCACTGGTGATCTCATCCGCCGTCTCCTCGGCACACTTGAGCAACAACGACACATGCAACAACGCCTCCTCGGCACTGACCCCGGCGCGCACCGCGAACAACGGCCGACCGTTACCGTCGCGACAACCGAAAGAAGCACTGCCGGTTTCCAGCAAAGCACAATGCAAAGGCTCCCCCTCGACACGACTGTCCAGCGCCTGACGAAGGGTTTGATTGGGGATTTCCAACTGAACGATCCGCTCGCGACTGGGCGAAAGCATGGGCGGATCGGGGACGAGCTTTTTCATGGTGGATCCTCTTGGAATGGAGCCACCACCTACCGCTGCTAAACGAATGAGGGTGGCAGCTGTACGCGGGTTAGCAGACCGGTCCAAGAATCCGGCGCACCCGAAGGCGCCCCACGCACAGCCGCCATGACAGCAACCGAAAAAAGCTGGTTGAGCTGACAGCGATACCTGCGTGACTTGGAAGCGAGCTGCTAAACCCGATCACCGAAAAACCGGTGACAAACCCGAGGCTAGACAGCGCCCTTCCCAGACGCAAGCGCCCCGGAGTTTCTCGGAAAAGCCTTACAAAATAAAGCGAAGAGCCTCACTTTCAGACAGCGTCCTACACAACAAAACCTGTCATCCGCAGGGCCTGATCGCGAGCAAGCTCGCTCCTACAAAAGGCGCCGATATAGCCGGATCTCTGTAGCCGCTGCCGAGCCTGCGAGGCTGCGATAGGACCGTAGGTCCTCCTGCGGTCTCAAGATCCTGCGCCCGCTTCGCGGTCGATCGCAGCCTCGCAAGCTCGGCAGCGGCTACAGGGTTCAGCGTCGACCGGCAGGTCGCGCCCGGCTTTGGCTTTGGCTTTTGATCTTGCTTTGGCTTTTGATCTTGCTCTGGCTTTTGATCCACCCGCCCCATCGGGAGGCCGAGCGGAGGTGTTCATCAGGGGGATGGCGCGCAGCGCCCCTCGACGCAGTCGAGGACATCGTATGGAGGTCGAAGCGAAGCCGACCGGAGTCGATGCCCCCTGATGGACACCGGAGCGAGG
>NZ_QHHP01000041.1:1076231-1077030 GCF_003184125.1 Pseudomonas sp. RW409
TGTGGTCATCACCAAGGTATTCGACAAGGCTTCGCCACTGCTGCTGGCTGCCCTGACTTCCGGTGAGCGTCTGACCAAGATCGAAATCCAGTGGTACCGCACCTCCGCTGCCGGCACCCAGGAGCACTACTACACCACCACCCTGGAAGACGCGATCATCGTCGACATCAAAGACTACATGCACAACTGCCAGGACCCATCGAACTCGCACTTCACCCACCTGGAAGACGTGCACTTCACCTACCGCAAAATCACCTGGACCCACGAAGTCTCCGGTACTTCCGGTTCCGACGACTGGCGTTCCCCGGTCGCGGGCTAAGTCCGGCCGACCGTTACACCAACATCGGCCAGCTCTGCTGGTCGATGTTGTTTACGCCATAAGGGATTTCTTGCGTTCGTCGGCGCCCGGCCCCGGGCTCGACCCACGCGGCAGTACTGCACGAGGAACAAGGGATGTTCGCGCCGGCCAATCAGACTCACTTCAGCCTGACCATCGAGGGGCTTTCGAACGACCTCCAGGTCCTGTCCTTCACCGGACGGGAAGCCATCAGCCAGCCCTTTGCCTTCGAGGTCGAGCTGGTCAGCGCCCAGGCCACCCTGGACCTGGAAAGCCTGCTGCACAAACCGGCCTTCCTGCAGTTGGCGCAGAACGGCACCGGCATCCATGGGCAGATCTACCGCGTCGCCCAGGGCGATTCCGGCAAGCGCCTGACCCGCTACTCGGTGACCGTGCGCCCGCACCTGGCCTACCTCGCGCACCGCATCAACCAACGCATCTTCCAGAACCTCACGGTGCCGA
>NZ_QHHP01000041.1:1077040-1078758 GCF_003184125.1 Pseudomonas sp. RW409
GGCCGGCGCGCCGAAGCGGCCCGCAAGCGGGCGATCCAGGAAGCCATGGAATACACCGCCAACGAAGCGTTCCAACCCGCTGCGCAACGGCGCATGCAAGCGACGACGGCCTAGGCCGTCGCGCTCACGACACACAGCGGCGCCTGGATCGCGAGCAAGCTCGCTCCTACAGACATGCACCCTCCCTGTAGGAGCGAGCTTGCTCGCGAAGACGTGCAACCTGACACCCCACGTTCCACATGCAGCAATCTGCACAATAAGAAATGGAGTTGTACCGATGAAAATGCTTGGCAGGACTCTGCTATCACTGTCCCTGATGGGCGCCCTGGTTACCGGCGCCCAGGCCAACGACAAGGAGCTGCGTGTCTACAACTGGTCGGACTATATCGCCCCGGACACCCTGAAAAAGTTCGAGGCCGAGACCGGCATCCACGTCACCTACGACGTCTTCGACAGCAACGAAACCCTGGAAGCGCGCCTGCTCACCGGCAAGTCCGGCTATGACATCGTGGTGCCTTCCAACAGTTTCTTGGCCAAGCAGATCAAGGCCGGGGTCTACCAGGAACTGGACAAGTCGCGGCTGCCGAACTGGAAGAACCTCAACCCGGTGCTGCTGCAGAACGCCGCCGCCAGCGACCCGGGCAACGCCCACGCCTTCCCTTACATGTGGGGCTCGATCGGTATCGGCTACAACCCGGACAAGGTCAAGGCGGTGCTGGGTAGCGACGCGCCGACCAACTCCTGGGACCTGCTGTTCAAGCCGGAGAACGCCGAGAAGCTCAAGGCCTGCGGCATCAGCTTCCTCGACTCGCCAACGGAAATGCTCCCCGCCGCCCTGCACTACCTGGGCTACCCGGTGACCAGCAAGGACAAGGCGCAGATCCTCGAGGCCGAGGCGCTGTTCATGAAGATCCGTCCTTCGGTGACCTACTTCCATTCCTCCAAGTACATCTCCGACCTGGCCAACGGCAACATCTGCGTGGCCGTGGGTTACTCCGGCGACGTGCTGCAGGCCCGTTCGCGCGCCGAAGAGGCCGGTAACAAGGAGAAGGTCGCTTTCAGCATTCCCAAGGAAGGCGCCGGCAGTTTCTACGACATGATGGCCATGCCCAAGGACGCGGCCAACGTCGACAACGCCTACCTGTTCATGAACTTCCTGATGCGCCCGGACATCATCGCCGAGGTCACCAACAGCCTCGGCTACAGCAACGCCAACGCCGCCGCCACGCCGCTGGTGGACGAAGCCATCCGCAACGACCCGGCCTCGTACCCGCCGCAAGCGGTGCTCGCCACCCTGTACGCGGTGCCCGACCAGCCGATCGCTATCCAGCGCGTGATGAACCGCGGCTGGACGCGGATCAAGCTCGGCAAATGACCCCCCGCGCCCGCCCGGCCATCGCGGCGGGCGCTGCTGCCCTCTTCCGTTCAGTCGCGCCTTACCACCGCGACACCCCTGCGAACGGGCTCGCCTGGCTCCCTCGGTTCAGGTGACTCCTTGGCGCCCTCCTCGGGCGCCTTTTTTGCTTTCAGGCCGCACAAAACCCTGTAGCCGCTGCCGCAGGCTGCGTACACCCCAAAGGGGCGCGGCGATCTCAAGACCGATGAAGGCCCTGCGGGCCTTGTCGCAGCCTCGCGGGCTCGGCAGCGGCTACAGGGTCGGGGTCTGGCTTCGTGTGGCCGCTGCCGCAGGCTGCGATCGACCCGAAGGGGCGCAACAA
>NZ_QHHP01000041.1:1078768-1079793 GCF_003184125.1 Pseudomonas sp. RW409
AGCGTAAAGCGTCCAGCCCCCCAACCAGGTCCAGGCGTTCCTGATCGAGTACGGTCAACCAACTGACGGTCTTGATCCTGGCGGGTTTGAACTGCGGACGATTAGCCAGCAATCCCGCAGTGCCGACATCCAGGCCAGGCATGCGCGCCGCCATGAAAGCCTCAGTCGGCTGATTATCGTCCCGGTTGGTTATTGAGAGGTTGTAGGCATGGCCAGCATAGCCCTGCTTTGGGTTCAGTCGCCGTGCAAAGTCTAGGAACAGTTGCAAGAATCTCAGTGGCTGCTGTTCCTGGTAGAGAAGTGGTACGGAGAATTCCAGAACGCTAAGGTCATCCCCTATCTTTGCTTCCCAAGCGGCTTGGCCAAAAATATCGAAGTACCAAGCGCTTGCATCGTTAGATTGCTTGCCGCAGGTGTAGTAAAAGCTCAGCGGGTAATCCTCATCCATATTGGCCAGCATGTCGCGCAATGGCTTTGCATCAGGGTACGCCGTCAGCGGCTTGCCCTCTGGCGGTTCCTCACGCCAAAGCCAGGTGAGATAAGGCTCGGCCAATCGCTTGAACTCGTCGAAGCATTGGCACAGTGCCTCGCGCACCAGAGGGGTATGGGCCTCCTTGAAGTAGAGCGTGCCCCGTAGGCAGAGCACGGCGCCGATATAGTCCTCGGGGCCACCCTTCATTAGCAGGTTGCCGGGCACTTCCAGCAGATGAGGCTGTTTGGCCAGCTCCTCAGCCAAATTGAACTCCTGTTCCAGCGGCATTCTGAGCAAAACTAGAGGCGCTCTACCAGGGTGTTCGCAGCGTTCAGGCAGGGTTCGTCAGCAAGCAGCCTGGCACGCCAGCCAGCTATCTCACTCTCATCCACATCCAGGCGTTTGAGCCACTGATCGGCCGACCAGCCGACCAGGCGCAGTTCGCCGTCGTGAGAACCTCCGTGCAACGAGCCCACGGTCTCGTAGCGGATGCCCTTGAGGACATGGTTCAGCAGTACGTAGGGGGCGGGCCTCGGGTCTTCGGCATCGCCGC
>NZ_QHHP01000041.1:1079803-1082095 GCF_003184125.1 Pseudomonas sp. RW409
AAAAAAAGCACCCCGCAGGGTGCTTTCTTGTCGCTGGCGCTTAGCGCTTCAGCGAAGCCGGCAGATGCGGCTGGATGGCGGTGAGGACCGCCTTGAAGCATTTGGTGTTGCCGGCAACCACGTGGCCTTTTTCCAGGAAGTCGTGACCGCCGGTGAAGTCGCTCACCAGGCCGCCGGCTTCTTGGATCAGCAGGGCGCCTGCAGCCATGTCCCACTCGGACAGGCCCGACTCCCAGAAGGCGTCGAAGCGACCGGCGGCCACGTAGGCCAGGTCCAGGCTGGCAGCACCAGCGCGGCGGATGCCGGCGGTCTGGCCAACCAGGGCGCGAAACATGCCCAGGTAGTTGTCGAGGTTGTCCATCTGGTCGTCACGGAACGGGAAGCCGGTGCCCAGCAGGGCGCCGTCCAGGCTGGTGCGGCCGCTGACACGCAGGCGACGACCGTTCAGTTGTGCGCCGCGACCACGGCTGGCGGTGAATTCTTCCTGGCGCACCGGGTCCAGAACCACGGCGTGTTCCAGGCGACCACGGTATTTGCAGGCGATGCTGACAGCGAAATGAGGAATGCCGCGCAGGAAGTTGGTGGTGCCGTCCAGTGGGTCGATGATCCACAGGTAGTCTTCGCCTTCGCCGCTGCCAGCGTGCAGACCGGTTTCTTCACCGAGAATGCCGTGAGTCGGGTAGGCCTTGCGCAATGCGTCGATGATCTTCTGCTCGGCAGCGCGATCAACTTCGGATACGTAGTCTTTGGCGTCTTTTTCGTCGACCTTGATGGTATCCAGGCGCTCGATGGAGCGGAAAATCAGTTCACTGGCGCTGCGGGCGGCGCGCAGCGCGATATTCAGCATTGGCTGCATGGATAGGTCACCTAAGGTTGTTAAAGAAAGCCGAGCATTCTAGCAGAAAACTTTTGCAGATGAAGATCGACATTCGCTCCGCTTGCCTCGGACTGTCGCTCGGGCCCATAAATACGCGGACATTTTGACGAGTGGCAGTCCGTCTGGAGTTGGCCGGCTTCTATAAGGTGCCAGCCAGAAGCAGTTATTTTTGAGGCGGGAGCGCTGGCGGTTCTGTAAGATTTGCTCCCCTTTCCCGTGTCCGAGAGCACCTCCCTTGCTGCAGAACATTCGTGTCGTCCTGGTCAATACCAGTCATCCCGGGAACATCGGTGGGGCTGCGCGTGCCATGAAGAACATGGGGCTGTCGCGGCTGGTACTGGTCGAGCCGCGGATTTTCCCGTCCCATGAGGCCGATGCGCGTGCATCCGGCGCTACAGACATTCTTGAAAACGCTCAGGTCGTCGCCACCCTGGAAGACGCCCTGGCCGGCTGCACCCTGGTGTTTGGCACCAGTGCTCGTGATCGGCGTATCCCCTGGCCATTGCTCGATCCCCGTGAATCCGGGGCCAAGGTGGTGCAAGAGGCAGGGCAGGGCGCCGAAATTGCCTTGGTCTTCGGCCGTGAAGATTCCGGTCTGACCAATGACGAGCTGCAGCGATGTCATTTTCACGTGCATATCCCTTCGGACCCGGAGTTCAGCTCGCTGAACCTGGCGACGGCGGTGCAGGTGCTTGCTTATGAAGTGCGTATGTCCTGGCTGGCGGCCGAAGGTCAGCCGAGCAAGGTCGAGAAGGATGAAGTGGCGTCGCCGCGCAGCGATGAGCTGGCGACCATGGACGAGCTGGAGCGGTTCTACGAGCATCTGGAGCAGACGCTGGTGGCCATCGACTTCCTCGATCCGGAAAAACCACGGCACTTGATGGCGCGCCTGCGCCGGTTGTACGGACGCAGCTCGGTAAGTCGGGCGGAAATGAATATTTTGCGTGGCATCCTCACGGAAACCCAGAAAGCGGCCCGTGGCGAGCTCCTTAAGCGGAAGAATGATGATGTTTGAGCGTTTGCGTGAAGATATCCAGAGTGTTTTCCATCGTGACCCGGCGGCGCGTAATGCGTTCGAGGTCCTGACCTGCTACCCGGGCATGCACGCCATCTGGATTCATCGCCTGTCCGGCGCGTTGTGGGGCATGGGCTGGAAGTGGCTGGCGCGCCTGGTGTCGAACTTCGGGCGCTGGCTGACCGGGATCGAGATTCACCCGGGGGCCAAGGTTGGTCGCCGCTTCTTTATCGACCACGGCATGGGCATCGTCATTGGCGAAACCGCCGAGATCGGTGACGACGTCACCCTCTATCAGGGCGTGACCCTGGGCGGCACCAGCTGGAACAAGGGCAAGCGTCACCCGACCCTGGAAGATGGTGTGGTGGTGGGGGCGGGCGCCAAGGTGCTGGGCCCGTTC
>NZ_QHHP01000041.1:1082105-1271763 GCF_003184125.1 Pseudomonas sp. RW409
AAAAGCCCGCCGTCGATCACTCGACGGCGGGCTTTTTATTGGACGCTAAGGCTTAGATCGCGCCGCGCTTGCGCAGCAGTTCCAGCACTTGCTTGACGCCTTCTTCCAGCGACACGGACTGGGTGTCGATCACCAGATCGGCATCCAGCGGCACGTCGTACGGGAAGGACTCGCCCGGGATGTTATCCCCACCCGCGGCGTACAGGCCCTGCGGATCACGCTCGGCGCAGACCGCCGGCGAAGCCTGGACGTAGACCGTCAGCAGACGCTCCTTGCCGATCAGCTCCCTGGCCTGTTCACGACCTTCCGCACTCGGTGCGACGAATGCCGCCAGGGTCAGCAGGCCGGCTTCGTTGAACTGACGCGCCACGTGCGCGGCACGCCGCCAGTTCTCGGTGCGCCCGGCGCGATCCTGGGGCAGGCCCTTGTTCAGGTCGTGACGCAGGTTCTGGCCGTCGAGGACGAACACCGCACGACCCATGTCGAACAGCTTGCGCTCGACCGCATAGGCCAGGGTGCTCTTGCCGGCGCCGGACAGGCCGCTGAACAGCACGGTGGCCGGTTGCTGGCCGAAGCGCTGGGCGCGCTCCTCGGTGGCGACATGGGCCAGCTTGCCATGGTGCGTGGCGCTGCCATGCACCACAGGCTGGGCGACGATCATGCCGGCGCCGACGGTGCCGTTGGTCAAGCGGTCGATGACGATGAAGGCACCGGTGGTGCGGTTGCTGTCGTAACCGTCGAGGGCGATCGGCGCATCGAGGGCGATCTTGACCTTGCCGATCTCGTTCAGCTGCAGAGCGCTGGCCGGACCTTCTTCAAGGGTGTTCACGTCGACTCTGTTGACGATGCTGGCGATGGAGCCCGGCACGTAACTGGTGGCGCGCTTGATGTCGTATTTCTTGCCCGGCAGCATCGGCTCTTCGGCCATCCATACCAGCATGGCTTCGAAGCTGTCGGTCACCGGCGGTACGTTGTCGGCATGCACCAGCAGGTCGCCACGGGAGATGTCGATCTCGTCTTCCATGGTCAGGGTCACGGCCTGGCCCGGGCCGGCATGCTCCAGCTCGCCTTCGAAGGTGACGATGGATTTCACTCGGCTGCTCTTGCCCGACGGCAGCACCACGACTTCGTCGCCCTTGTGCACGATGCCGCTGGCCAGGGTCCCGGCGAAACCACGGAAGTTCAGGTTCGGACGGTTGACGTACTGCACCGGGAAACGCAGGTCGGTGAAGTTGCGATCGCCCGCCACTTCCACGGTCTCGAGGATTTCCATCAGCGACTGGCCGGTGTACCACGGCGAGCGCTCGGACTTGTTCACCACGTTGTCGCCCTTGAGGGCCGACATCGGCACGAAGTGCAGGCTGGTGGGCTTCATCTTCAAGCCTTCGGCGAACTTCAGGTAGTCGGCCTTGATCGACTCGAACACGCCCTGGTCGAAGTCCTTGAGGTCCATCTTGTTGATGGCCACGACTATGTGCTTGATGCCCAGCAGGGAGGCGATGAAGCTGTGGCGACGGGTCTGGGTCTGCACGCCGTAGCGGGCATCCACCAGGATGATCGCCAGGTCACAGGTGGAAGCACCGGTGGCCATGTTGCGGGTGTACTGCTCATGGCCGGGGGTGTCGGCGATGATGAATTTGCGCTTGGCGGTGGAGAAGTAGCGATAGGCGACATCGATGGTGATGCCCTGCTCACGCTCGGCCTGCAGGCCGTCGACCAGCAACGCCAGGTCGATGTCGTCACCGGTGGTGCCGACTTTTTTCGAGTCGCGGGTAATGGCTTCCAGATGGTCTTCGTAGATCATCTTCGAGTCGTGCAGCAGGCGCCCGATCAGGGTGCTCTTGCCGTCGTCGACGTTACCGCAAGTCAGGAAGCGCAGCAGTTCTTTGCGTTCGTGCTGGGCCAGGTAGGCGAGGATGTCCTCGCTGATCAATTCGGATTGATGCGACATGTTAGACCCTACTTAGAAATAGCCCTGACGTTTCTTGTCTTCCATGGAACCGGCGCCATCGTGATCGATGACCCGGCCCTGGCGCTCGGAAGTTCGCGTCAGGAGCATTTCCTGAATGATGTCCGTCAGGCTTTCGGCCTCGGACTCCACCGCGCCCGTCAACGGGTAGCAGCCAAGGGTACGGAAACGCACCTTCTTCTTGACGATGCGGGCCTTCTCCTCGTCGGAGAGGTGCTCGAGGATGCGCTCGTCGTCGATCATGATCAGGGTGCCGTTCTTCTCGATCACTTCGCGCTCGGCGGCGAAGTACAGCGGCACGATCGGGATGCCTTCGAGGTAGATGTATTGCCAGATGTCCAGCTCGGTCCAGTTCGACAGCGGGAAGACGCGGATCGACTCGCCCTTGTTGACCTTGCCGTTGTAGACGTTCCACAGCTCGGGGCGCTGGTTCTTCGGGTCCCAGCGATGCTTGCTGTCGCGGAACGAGTACACGCGCTCCTTGGCGCGGGACTTCTCTTCGTCACGCCGGGCACCGCCGAACGCCGCATCGAAACCGTACTTGTCCAGCGCCTGCTTGAGGCCCTCGGTTTTCATGATGTCGGTGTGCTTGGCACTGCCGTGGGTGAAGGGGTTGATGCCCTGCGCAACGCCTTCCGGGTTGACGTGGGTGATCAGTTCCAGGCCCAGCTCCTCGACCATGCGATCGCGGAACTTGTACATCTCCTGGAATTTCCACTGGGTGTCGACGTGCATCACCGGAAACGGCAGCTTGCCCGGGAAGAACGCCTTGCGCGCCAGGTGCAGCATCACGGCGGAGTCTTTACCGATGGAGTACAGCATCACCGGGTTGTCGAACTCGGCGGCCACCTCGCGGATGATGTGGATGCTTTCCGCCTCCAGCTGTTTCAGATGCGTCAGTTTGTCGACCATGGCTACTCACGAAAGCTTTCTTATGGACGGCCTGCGGGCCGTGTTCGAGCGGGGCATGCTAGCACAGCGACCTCTTCTAATCAGGACGCCAGCTAGATCGAAACGGTATATGAATATACCCGCCTGTTTGCTGTGTTTACGCCTCTCTGTAGCCGCTGTCGCAGGCGTGCTCTGAAGGCCCTGGGGGCTTTGTTGCAGCCTGCGGCAGCGGCTACAGGACAAGGCTTTATATAGGGTTCGGGCAGTCGATGAACAAGTGCTCGAGGGCGAAGCGGCGGGCCAGGTAATCCCCCAGCGCCTGCACGCCGTAACGCTCGGTGGCGTGGTGACCGGCGGCGATAAAACTGATGTCGTTTTCCCGGGCGCTGTGGAAGGTCTGCTCCGAGGCCTCGCCGCTCAGGTACAGATCGACGCCGGCCTGCACCGCCTGGTCGATGTAGCCCTGGCCGCCGCCGGTGCACCAGCCGACACGCCGGATCATCTTGCTGCCTTCGACCACCAGCGGCTCGCGCCCCATCACCTCCTGGACCTTGCGCGCGAAGTCCCGCACGGTCATGGGCTCGGCAAGGGAACCGACCAGTCCGACGATCTTCAGGTTGTCCGGGTCCAGCGGGCCTTCCACAGTAATATCCAGTTGCCGCGCCAGTTGCACGTTGTTGCCGACGTCCGGGTGCAGGTCCAGCGGCAGGTGATAAGCCAGCAGGCTGATATCGTGCTTGAGCAGGGTTTTCAGCCGACGCTGCTTCATGCCGGTGATGCAAGGGTTCTCGCCTTTCCAGAAATAGCCGTGATGCACCAGCACCAGATCGGCATTGGCCTCCACCGCGGCATCGAGCAATGCCTGGCTGGCCGTGACGCCGCTGACGATGCGCAGCACCTGTGGACGACCTTCGACCTGCAGGCCATTGGGGCAGTAATCGGCAATTCGCGAACTGCCCAGGTAGCGGTCCGCCTCCTCTACCAGAGTGCTCAGGGCAACGGCCATAAAAGACTCCTAAATATCCCGTTCAGAGGCGCGCGCGGCCTCGTATAATGCGCGACATTATGGGCCGTCCCGGGCGGCCTGCAACCTCTCAGGACTTGCTCAATGCTCAAGGCTCTGCGTTTTTTTGGCTGGCCGCTGTTGGCCGGCGTGCTTATCGCGTTGCTGATAATTCAGCGTTACCCGCAATGGGTCGGCCTGCCCAGCCTGGACGTCAACCTGCAGCAAGCCCCGCAAACCAAGGCGCTTCGACAAGGCCCGGTGTCCTATGCCGATGCCGTGGCAATCGCCGCGCCGGCGGTGGTCAACCTGTACACCACCAAGGTCATCAACAAACCGGCGCACCCGTTGTTCGAGGACCCGCAGTTCCGCCGTTTCTTCGGCGACAACCTGCCCAAGCAGCAGCGCATGGAGTCGAGCCTGGGTTCCGGAGTGATCATGAGCCCCGAAGGTTATCTGCTGACCAACAACCACGTGACCTCCGGCGCCGAGCAGATTGTGGTGGCGCTCAAGGACGGTCGTGAAACCCTGGCCCACGTAATCGGCAGCGACCCGGAAACCGACCTGGCGGTCCTCAAGATCGACCTGAAGAACCTGCCCTCGATCACCGTCGGGCGCTCCGACAGCATCCGCATCGGTGACGTGACCCTGGCCATCGGCAACCCGTTCGGGGTCGGCCAGACCGTGACCATGGGCATCATCAGCGCCACCGGACGCAATCAGCTGGGCCTGAACAACTACGAAGACTTCATCCAGACCGACGCGGCGATCAACCCGGGCAACTCCGGCGGCGCGCTGGTGGATGCCAACGGCAACCTGACCGGGATCAACACGGCGATCTTCTCCAAGTCCGGCGGCTCCCAGGGCATTGGCTTCGCCATCCCGATCAAGCTGGCCATGGAGGTGATGAAGTCGATCATCGAGCACGGCCAGGTGATTCGTGGCTGGCTGGGCATCGAGGTGCAGCCGCTGACCCAGGAACTGGCCGAATCGTTCGGCTTGTCCGGGCGTCCGGGCATCGTGGTGGCGGGGATTTTCCGCGACGGTCCGGCGCAAAAGGCCGGCATGCAGTTGGGTGACGTGATTCTCAGCATCGATGGCGAACCGGCCGGCGATGGCCGTCGCTCGATGAACCAGGTGGCGCGGATCAAACCCAGCGACAAGGTCAGCATCCAGGTGATGCGCAACGGCAAGGAGCTCAAGCTCACCGCCGAAATCGGCCTGCGCCCGCCACCGGCGCCGGTCAAGGAAAAAGAGTAAAAGCATCGCCAGCCAGCTCGCTCCAACAGGAGAGAGCTGGCTGGCGATAGGGCTTACAGCTCGCCCAGGCCGTCGATCAGGGCCTGGTTCTGCTCCGGCGTGCCGATACTGATCCGCAGGAACTGGGCAATCCGCTCCTGCTTGAAGTGCCGGACAATCACCCCCTGCTCCCGCAGCTTGGCCGCCAGGCCCGCCGCATCGTGTTGCGGATGACGGGCGAAAATGAAGTTGGCGGCCGACGGCAGCACTTCAAAGCCCTTGGCACGCAGCTGCGCCACCACCTGCTCGCGGCTATCGATCACCAGCTGGCAGGTCTTGGCGAAGTACTCGCGATCCTCGAATGCCGCCGCAGCGCCGACGATCGCCAGGCGATCCAGCGGGTAGGAGTTGAAGCTGTTCTTGATCCGCTCCAGCGCCTCGATCAAGTCCGGGTGCCCCACCGCCAGGCCGACCCGCAGGCCCGCCAGCGAACGGGACTTGGACAGGGTCTGGGTCACCAGCAGGTTCGGGTAACGGTCCACCAAGCTGATGGCGGTTTCACCGCCGAAGTCGATGTACGCCTCGTCCACCACCACGACCGAATCCGGGCTGGCCTTGAGGATCTGCTCGACGGCCTCCAGGGCCAGCAGGCAGCCGGTCGGCGCGTTCGGGTTGGGGAAGATGATCCCGCCGTTCGGCCTGGCGTAATCGGCTGGGCGGATCTGGAACTGCTCGTCCAGCGGCACCGCGTCGAAGTCGATGCCATACAGGCCGCAATACACTGGATAGAAGCTGTAGCTGATGTCCGGGAACAGCAGCGGCTGGTCGTGCTGCAACAAGCCGTGGAAGATGTGCGCCAGCACTTCGTCGGAACCGTTGCCGAGGAACACCTGGCTGCTCTGTATCCCGTAATACCGGGCCACCGCCTGCTTGAGCAGGTCGCTGTTGGGGTCGGGGTACAGGCGCAGGTTATCGTTCAGTTCACCCTGCATCGCGGCCAGCGCCTTGGGCGAAGGGCCGTAAGGGTTTTCGTTGGTGTTGAGCTTGACCAGCTTGGTCAGCTTCGGCTGTTCGCCCGGCACATAGGGCACCAAGCCCTTGACGAACGGACTCCAGAATTTACTCATGCTTATTGCCCCTGTTCCTGGTCAGCGATGATCCGGTATTCCGCACTGCGGGCGTGGGCGCTCAGCGACTCGCCACGGGCCAGCACCGAGGCGGTCTTGCCCAGTTCGGAAGCGCCCTGCTCCGAGCAGAAAATGATCGACGAACGTTTCTGGAAGTCATACACCCCCAGCGGCGAAGAGAAGCGCGCCGTGCCGGAAGTCGGCAACACGTGGTTCGGACCCGCACAGTAGTCACCCAGGGCCTCGGAGGTGTGACGACCCATGAAGATCGCACCGGCGTGACGGATCTGCGGCAACCAGGCCTGCGGATCGGCGACGGACAGTTCGAGGTGCTCCGGAGCGATGCGGTTGGCCACTTCGATGGCCTGTTGCATGTCGCGCACCTGGATCAGGGCGCCACGGCCGTTGATCGACGTGTTGATGATTTCCGCGCGCTCCATGGTCGGCAGCAGCTTGGCGATGCTGGCGGCGACCTGATCGAGGAACGCCGCGTCCGGGCTGACCAGGATCGCCTGGGCGTCTTCGTCGTGCTCGGCCTGGGAGAACAGGTCCATGGCGATCCAGTCCGGATCGGTCTGGCCGTCGCACACCACCAGGATCTCCGAAGGACCGGCGATCATGTCGATGCCGACCTGGCCGAATACGTGACGCTTGGCGGTGGCCACATAGATGTTGCCCGGGCCGACCACCTTGTCCACCTGCGGCACGCTCTCGGTGCCATAGGCCAGGGCGGCTACGGCCTGGGCGCCACCGATGGTGAACACCCGGTCGACGCCAGCGATACAGGCCGCGGCCAGCACCAGTTCGTTAACCTCGCCGCGCGGGGTCGGCACCACCATCACCACTTCGGTGACGCCCGCCACTTTGGCCGGGATGGCATTCATCAACACCGAGGATGGATAAGACGCCTTGCCGCCCGGCACATACAGGCCGGCGCGATCCAGCGGCGTGACCTTCTGGCCCAGCACCGTGCCGTCGGCTTCGGTGTAGCTCCAGGAGTCCTGTTTCTGTTTTTCGTGGTAGCTGCGCACCCGCGCCGCGGCTTTTTCCAGGGCTTCGCGCTGGGCCACGGTGATCCGGGTCAGGGCCAGTTCCAGGCGCTCGCGCGGCAGGATCAGGTCGGCCATGGACGCCACTTGCAGGCCGTCGAAACGCTGGGTGAATTCCACCAGCGCCGCGTCGCCGCGCTCGCGCACCGCCTTGATGATGTCCAGCACCCGCTGATTGACCGAGTCGTCAGACACACTTTCCCAGCTCAGCAGATGATCCAGATGATGCGCGAAATCCGGGTCAGCAGCGTTGAGTCGGCGAATTGCAGTGGGAGCGGTCATAGCGAGGGCCTCATTGAATGGCTAATGCTCAGGCACCCTAAGCTACCAGTCCATTCGCGCGGGCACCTGAGAAAATTGGCTATGACACGGATAGACGGGCGCGGCTCGCGCCGCGCGAGTGAATCAACCGCGGTGTCGCGACTCCACTGCTTTGCGCAGGGTGTCGATCAGTGCCTGGATGCGGGCGTGCTGCATTTTCATGGAGGCCTTGTTGACCACCAGACGGGAACTGATCATGGAAATCAGCTCCTGGGGCTCCAGGCCGTTGGCCCGCAGGGTGTTGCCGGTGTCGACCACGTCGATGATCTTGTCGGCCAGACCGATCAGCGGCGCCAGCTCCATCGAGCCGTACAGCTTGATGATGTCGACCTGGCGGCCCTGCTCGGCGTAGTAACGCTTGGCAACGTTGACGAACTTGGTGGCGACGCGCAGGCGGCCCTTGGGCTCGACCGCGCCGATGGCACCGGCGGTCATCAGCTTGCACTGGGCGATCTGCAGGTCCAGCGGCTCGTACAGGCCCTGGCCGCCGTATTCCATCAGCACATCTTTACCGGCGACGCCGAGGTCGGCGGCACCATGTTCGACATAGGTCGGCACGTCGGTGGCGCGCACGATCAGCAAGCGCACGTCGGCCTGGGTCGTGGGGATGATCAGCTTGCGGCTCTTGTCCGGATTCTCGGTGGGCACGATGCCGGCTTCAGCCAGAAGCGGCAAGGTGTCATCAAGGATGCGGCCCTTGGACAGTGCGATGGTCAACATGGGAAACGTAAGTCCTTATCAGGATACTCATGCCCGGTCGCAAACAGCGCCAGACACGCATCGAGCCTGAACACAGGCTCGACTTGGAACGAAACCTTGGGGCACGTCCCTGTGCCCATCACGCAAACTAGCCCGGTACGCGGCGGATCTTGGCGCCGAGCATCTGCAGCTTCTCTTCGATGCACTCGTAACCACGGTCGATGTGGTAGATGCGATCGATCAGGGTGTCGCCTTCGGCCATCAGGGCCGAGATCACCAGGCTGGCCGAAGCCCGCAGGTCGGTGGCCATGACAGGGGCACCCTTGAGGATTTCGGTGCCGGTGACGATGGCGGTGTTGCCTTCGACCTGGATCTTCGCGCCCATGCGGTGCAGTTCGTAGACGTGCATGAAGCGGTTTTCGAAGATGGTCTCGATCACTGCGCCCGTGCCTTCGGCAATGGCGTTGAGCGAGATGAACTGGGCCTGCATGTCCGTCGGGAACGCCGGGTACGGCGCGGTGCGCACGTTGACCGCCTTCGGACGCTTGCCGTGCATGTTCAGCTCGATCCAGTCCTCGCCGGTGGTGACTTCGGCGCCGGATTCCTTGAGTTTCTCCAGGACGGCTTCGAGGATGGTCGGATCGGTGTCCTTGACTTTCACGCGACCGCCGGTCACGGCGGCGGCGACCAGGTAGGTGCCGGTTTCGATACGGTCAGGCATGACCTTGTAGGTCGCCGAGTGCAGGCGCTCGACACCGTCGATGGTGATGGTGTCGGTACCAGCGCCGGAAACCTTGGCGCCCATGGCGTTGAGGAAGTTCGCCAGGTCGACCACTTCAGGTTCACGGGCGGCGTTCTGCAGCACGCTGCGGCCTTTGGCCAGGGCAGCGGCCATCATGATGTTCTCGGTACCGGTCACACTCACGGTATCGAAGAAGAAGTGCGCACCGCGCAGGCCGCCTTCAGGCGCCTTGGCCTTGATGTAGCCGCCTTCGACGTCGATCACCGCACCCATGGCTTCGAGGCCACGGATGTGCAGGTCGACCGGACGCGAACCAATGGCGCAACCGCCAGGCAGCGCGACTTCGGCTTCGCCGAAACGGGCAACCATCGGGCCCAGCACCAGGATCGAGGCACGCATGGTCTTGACCAGCTCGTACGGCGCGACCAGGGTCTTGATGGTGCGCGGGTCGATTTCGACGCTGAGCTTCTCGTCGATCACCGGCTCAATGCCCATGCGACCGAACAGCTCGATCATGGTGGTGATGTCGTGCAGGTGCGGCAGGTTGGCGACCGTGACCGGGCCATCGCACAGCAGGGTTGCAGCCAGAATCGGCAGGGCAGAGTTCTTTGCCCCGGAAATGCGGATCTCGCCATCAAGACGAACGCCGCCGGTAATAATCAATTTATCCATAAGAATCTCGACGCCCTTGGGCTCAGGTGCGCTCGGCCCAGGCCGCGCTGCTGAAAAATTTCATAGTGACCGCATGGATGCTGCCATCGGCGATCCACGGGTTCAAATGGGCATAGATGCTCTGCTGACGCTTGACCGGACTCAAGGCCACCAGTTCGTCACTGATCACGTTCAGCTGAAAGTTGCAGCCTTCGCCCTCAACTTCTACCTGAACGGATGAAAGAGTCTCGGACAGCTTTCCTTCAAGGAAGCTCTTCACTTCGTTGGCCTGCATGCTCAACCTCAATCGGCGCCCTGTGCGCGCGGGTCGGACATCATACAAAAAAGCCCCGCGCCTGCGAACCCCGCATAGCAGGACTCTGACGGGGGGCTTGCTTGTCGATGGGTTACTAAGGCTGCGCCAGCAGCTCGGTCAAACCGGAAACCTCGGCGATTTCGCGCATGTCGTCAGGCAATGCACGAATGCTGACGGCCTTGCCGGCTGCCGCGGCATCGCGCATGAAGGCCAGCAGCAACGACAAGCCGACGCTGCTGGACTTCTCCACCGCCGAACAGTCGAGCACCAGCGCCGCCGCGGTGCTCGAGGCGATCAGGGCCTGCCCCTGCTTGCGCAGGCCCGGGCCGGAGCGATAGTCCAGCACACCGCTGATCAGCAATTCGCCGGCTTCACCCAGACGGACGGCCGACTCACTCATTGCGTGACCTTCTCAGGCGAGTTTTCGGTCGCTTCCTTGGCCTTGGCCACTTCGCCGGCCCAGTTGTTGATGGTCTTGTCCAGGTCGTTGCCGTTGCGCTGCATGGCATCGGCGAACTGATCGCGGAACAGCTTGCCGATATTGATGCCATTGATGATCACGTTGCGCAGCTTCCACTCGCCGTTGATCTTCTCCAGCGTGTACGACACAGGATAGATCGCGCCGTTACTGCCCTTGACCGTCATGCCGACGCTGGTACGGTCGCCCGACTCGTCCCTGGCAGGATCAACGACGATGCCCTGGTTGTTGTACTCCAGCAAGGCGTTGCCATAGAACTGGAACAGGCCCTTCTTGAAGTTTTCCTCAAAGGTGCGCATCTGTTCCGGCGTGGCTTTGCGCGAGTACTTGACCGTCATGATGCTTTTGGAAATACCTTCGGCATCCACGACCGGGCCCACGATGCTGTTCAGCGCCGCATAAAAGTCTTGCGGGTCCTGCTTGTACTTTTCTTTGTTGGCGGCCAGGTCGGCCAGCAGACGGTTGGTGGTGTCCTGTACCAGATCATGCGCGGAAGGCGCCGCCACGGCGTGAGCCATCAACGGCAATGCCGCCAGTAATACCAACAGGCTACGTCGCAAGGTAGAGATCATGAAAAAATCCTCATTTGGCGTCTTTGCTAACGGTATTGAGCAGGAATTTACCGATCAGGTCCTCAAGCACCAGTGAAGACTGGGTGTCGTGGATGGTCCCACCATCCTTGAGCAACGTGTCTTCGCCGCCGACGCTGATACCAATGTATTTCTCGCCGAGCAGCCCAGCGGTCAGGATAGATGCAGTCGAGTCGGTCGGCAGGTTATCTACGCGCTTTTCCAACTGCAGCGTGACCCGACCGGTGAAACTGTCGCGGTCCAGATCGATAGCCGTGACCTTGCCGATGGTCACACCGGCCATGGTCACCTTAGCTCTGACCGTCAAACCGGCGATATTGTCGAAATATGCGTAAAGTTTATAAGTATCGGTGCTCGAGGTCGGGGACAAGCCACTGACCCGCAAGGCAAGCAACAGCAAAGCCAGGATGCCAGCCAGCAGGAAAAGGCCGACACCGATTTCCAGGGTGCGGTTTTGCATCAGAAATCTCCAAACATCAAGGCGGTCAGAATAAAGTCCAGGCCGAGTACAGCCAACGAGGCGTACACAACGGTCTTGGTAGTGGCACGACTGATCCCCTCTGAAGTGGGCTCGCAGTCATAGCCTTGGAATACGGCGATCCAGGTCACGACAAAGGCGAAAACGATGCTCTTGATGATGCCATTGAGCACGTCCTCATTGAACGTCACGCTGTTTTGCATGTTCGACCAGTAGGAACCTTCATAGACCCCCAGCCAGTCGACGGCCACCCACGAACCGCCCCAGATGCCCACCACGCTGAAGATAATCGCCAGCAACGGCAGGGAAATGAAACCGGCCCACAGACGTGGCGCGACAATGTATTTGAGCGGGTCGACACCGATCATCTCCAGGCTGGAGAGCTGTTCGGTGGCTTTCATGTTGCCGATTTCCGCGGTCAGCGCCGAGCCGGCCCGGCCCGCGAAGAGCAATGCCGTGACCACCGGCCCCAGTTCACGCAGCAGGGTCAGGGCGACCATCTGCCCCACCGCCTGCTCCGAACCGTAGCTGGACAGGATATTGAAGCCCTGCAGCGCCAGTACCATGCCGATGAATATCCCGGAGACCACGATGATCACCAGCGACATCACCCCCACCGAATGCAACTGCTTGACCAACAGGCCGAAGCTGCCGCCGATACTGCCGCGACCGAACAACACATGAAACAGCATCAGGCTCGAACGCCCGAGCACCGCGAGAACGTCTATGCCCGAGTGACCGAACAGACGAATTCGCTCCAATAAAGATACTTTGCGCATCAGCGCTTCCCCAGAAGATCTGCGCGGTAATCCGGCGCTGGAAAGTGAAAGGGTACCGGACCGTCGGGATCGCCTTTCATGAACTGGCGGATCCGCGGGTTATCGGAATCCATCAACTCGTCGGGCGTGCCCTGCCCCAGCACCTGGCCATCGCCCACCACATAGATGTAGTCGGCGATGCTCGCGGTTTCCGCCAGATCATGGGAAACCACGATACTGGTGATACCCAGCGCATCGTTGAGCAGACGGATCAGGCGCACCAGCACGCCCATGGCAATGGGGTCCTGGCCTACGAACGGCTCGTCGTACATGAGGATCTGCGGGTCCAGGGCGATGGCCCGGGCCAGGGCCACACGACGCTTCATGCCGCCGGACAGCTCGTCGGGCATCAGGTCGATGGCACCGCGCAACCCGACCGCCTGCAACTTGAGCAGGACGATATCGCGGATCATTTCATCCGGCAGCTGGGTATGAACGCGCAGCGGAAAGGCGACGTTCTCGAACACATCGAGATCGGTGAACAGCGCGCCGCTCTGGAACAGCACGCCCATCTGCTTGCGGGCGTCGAACAGATCGCCGCGCGACAATTTGGGCAGGTTCTGGCCGTTGACCCAGACTTCACCGCTGCTGGGACGCAATTGCGCGCCCATCAACCGCAGGAGCGTGGTCTTGCCGCAACCGGAAGGCCCCATGATGCCGGTGACCTTGCCCCGCGGAATACGGATATCGACATTATTGAAGATGCTGCGCGCACCGCGCTTGAAGGACAGTCCCTTCAGCTCGACCGCGTAGGCGTTATCGGCACTCATCTAAACTCCTTGCGATGCAGCCTCTCACTCGGACGCTTGGCTCCCTGCCGGGAGTACATGCACCCAGGGCAGGCCGAACTGGCGGCGAACTATATCACTGCTGATACGGAGCCCCCAAGGCCGAAGCCATCCGTGTTCAGGATCACGACAGGCTAAAACGGGCTTCACAGAGCAATTCCAGCCTATAGAAGGACAAAGGCTGACGAACTTGCGTGAGGGAATCGATCATTACCGCTATAATCGCCGCCTTTTCATCAGGCTATACGATTTCTGACATGAGCCAATCCAGCGACCTGATTCAATCGGCACAACGCACCATCCGCCTCGAGATAGAAGCCGTACAAGGCTTGCTGCCACATATCGACGCAGATTTCGTACGCGCTTGCGAGATGATTCTGGCCAGCAAAGGCCGCGTAGTAGTGGTCGGCATGGGCAAGTCCGGGCATATCGGCAACAAGATCGCCGCCACCCTGGCCAGCACCGGCACCACCGCGTTTTTTGTCCATCCGGCCGAAGCCAGCCATGGCGACATGGGCATGATTACCCGGGACGACGTGATCCTGGCCCTGTCCAACTCCGGCTCGACCAATGAAATCGTGACCTTGTTGCCGCTGATCAAGCGCCTGGGCATCCAGCTGATCAGCATCACCGGCAACCCTGATTCGGCGCTAGCCAAGGCCGCCGAGGTCAACCTCAACGTCCAGGTCAAGCAAGAGGCCTGCCCGCTGAACCTGGCCCCGACCTCTTCGACCACCGCCGCCCTGGTCATGGGCGACGCCCTGGCCGTGGCGCTGCTGGAAGCCCGCGGCTTCACCGCCGAAGACTTCGCCTTCTCCCATCCGGGCGGCGCGCTGGGCCGGCGCCTGCTGCTGAAAGTCGAGAACGTCATGCATGCCGGCGAGCAGCTGCCGCAGGTCCAGCGTGGCACGCTGCTCAAGGACGCCCTGATGGAAATGACCCGCAAGGGCCTGGGCATGACCGTCATTGTCGAGGCCGACGGCCGCCTGGCAGGGGTCTTCACCGACGGCGACCTGCGCCGCACCCTGGACCGCACCATCGACATTCACCACACCACCATCGATGAAGTCATGACCGTTCACGGCAAGACCGCCCGCGCCGAAATGCTCGCGGCCGAAGCCCTGAAAATCATGGAAGACAATCGAATCAACGCACTGGTCGTAGTGGACAAGGACGATCGCCCGATCGGCGCCTTCAACCTGTCCGACCTGCTGCGCGCGGGAGTCATGTAATGAGCACGGATCTGCTGCAACGCGGCAAGAACATCAAGCTGGCGGTATTCGACGTGGATGGCGTACTGACCGACGGTCGCCTGTACTTCCTTGAAGACGGCAGCGAGTTCAAGACCTTCAACACCCTCGATGGCCAGGGTATCAAGATGCTGATGGCCACGGGCGTGCAGACGGCAATCATCAGCGGTCGCAAGACGCCGGTGGTCGAGCGCCGGGCGAAAAACCTGGGGATTCCCCATCTGTTTCAGGGTCGCGAAGACAAACTGGTGGTGCTGGACGGGCTTCTTGCCCAACTGGGCCTAAGCTATGAGCAGGTCGCCTACCTGGGCGACGACCTGCCGGACCTGCCGGTAATCCGCCGGGTCGGCCTGGGCATGGCCGTCGCCAATGCCGCCAGCTTTGTCCGTGAACACGCCCATGGCGTCACCCAGGCCCGTGGCGGCGAAGGTGCCGCCCGCGAGTTCTGCGAGTTGATCCTGCGCGCCCAAGGCAGCCTTGAAGCGGCCCACGCCGCCTACTTATAGAGCCTCCCATGCTGAGCAAAAAGATTCGCAACATCCTGATCTTCGGCATCATCACCGTGCTGTTCCTGGCGGTGGGGTACTGGAACATCAGCCCGGAACGCTTCCTCGACAAGCCGGTCGCGCAGGTCGACGAAAGCGCCATCGACTACTACGCCATCAACGCCCGTAGCGTGCAGTACCTGCCCGACGGCAAGCTGCAGTACGAAATGACGTCCGACAAGGTCGAACACCTCAAGGCCACCGAGGTGACACTGTTGACCAAGCCGGACCTGCAGATGTATCGCGGCACCGCCTTCCCCTGGCACGTCCAGAGCGAGCACGGCGAAGTCAACCCGGATGGCACCCAGGTCGAGCTGATCGATTCGGTACGGGTTTCGCGCACCGACGAGAAAAATCGCAACCTGCTGATCACCACGACCCGCATGACAGTATTCCCGCAGAAGCAATATGCGCAGACCGATCAAGACGTTAGAATCGACGGCGCCGGCGGCGTGACGACTGGCAAGGGAATGAAAGCGTATTTGAAAGACGGCAGGATGAACCTGCTATCGAACGTAAGAGGACAGTATGAGGCTCGTTAAAACCCTCCCTATTTTGCTCGGTCTGGGCGCAGCACTGGGAAGCGTGAGCGCCTGGGCTCTGCCGAACGATAGCCAGCAACCAATCCGCATCCAGGCCGACGACGCTCAACTGGACGACAAGAATGGCGTAGCCACCTACAGGGGCGACGTGATCATCACCCAGGGCTCGATGAAGGTCACCGGCAATACCGTGACCATCACCCGCACCCAGACCGGTGACATCGACGTGGTGACTTCGGTGGGCAACCTGGCCTACTTCGAGCAGATCCAAACCCAGGGCGATACCAAGCCGGTCCAGGGCTATGGCGTGACCATCCAGTATCACGCTGCGCAGAACCGCGTCGTGCTGATCGACCGCGCCAAGGTCGTCGACAAGGACGGCAACATCACCCAGGGCGAGAAAATCGTCTACGACACCAACAAGAAGCTGGCCAGCGCCGGTCGCGCTACCGGCAGCAAGGTCACCGAGTCGCGCCCACGGATCGACATGGTCATCCAGCCGAAAAAGAAAACTGACGAAAAGGCCCAGTAATGGCAACTCTGAAAGCTCAGCACCTGGCCAAGAGCTACAAGAGCCGCCAGGTCGTGCGTGACGTCAGCCTGTCCATCGACAGCGGCCAGATCGTCGGCCTGCTCGGCCCCAACGGCGCCGGCAAGACCACTTGCTTCTACATGATCGTCGGCCTGGTCCAGGCCGATCAGGGTCGCATCCTGATCGACGACCTGGATGTCAGCCACCAGCCGATGCACGGCCGTGCCCGCGCCGGGATCGGCTACCTGCCGCAGGAAGCCTCGATCTTCCGCAAGCTCTCGGTGGCCGACAACATCATGGCTATCCTCGAAACCCGCAAGGAGCTCGACAAGGCCGGTCGTCGCCAGGAACTGGAAAGCCTGCTGCAGGAATTCCACATCAACCACATTCGCGACAACCTGGGCATGAGCCTTTCCGGCGGTGAACGTCGCCGCGTGGAAATCGCTCGCGCACTGGCCACCGCCCCCAAGTTCATCCTGCTCGACGAACCCTTCGCTGGCGTGGACCCGATCTCGGTAGGCGACATCAAGCAGATCATTCATCACCTGAAGGCCAAGGGCATCGGCGTGCTCATCACCGACCACAACGTCCGTGAAACCCTGGATATCTGCGAAACCGCCTACATCGTCAACGACGGTCAGCTGATCGCCGAAGGCGACGCCGAAACCATCCTCGCCAACGAGCTGGTCAAGGAAGTTTACCTGGGCCATGAGTTCCGCCTGTAAGCCCTGAGGTGTTTGGCTGGTCGCCAGAGCGCCCGCCCCAATAAAACCCTGCTGTTTTTATTGTTACAGCGCTCTAGGCAAACACTTCAGTTTCAGGCATATAATTTGCTTATGTTTGGCGCTCACGCGCCCTGTAGTGGATGGCGCATGTGCGCCGGCGAATAAGGTGTTAAGCCCCTGCCATGAAACCATCGCTAGTCCTCAGAATGGGCCAGCAGCTGACGATGACACCGCAGCTGCAACAGGCCATCCGCCTGCTCCAATTGTCGACCCTGGACCTGCAACAGGAAATCCAGGAGGCCCTGGAGTCCAACCCGATGCTCGAGCGCCAGGAAGAAGGCGACGACTTCGATAACACCGATCCGCTGGCCGACAACGCTGAGCAGAAACCCAATACCGATATCCAGGAACCCTCCTACCAGGAAACCGCCCCGACGGTGGACAACCTCGAGGACGGTGAATGGAACGAACGCATTCCCAACGACCTGCCGGTCGACACCGCCTGGGAAGACGTCTACCAGACCAGCGCCAGCAGCCTGCCCAGCAACGATGACGACGAGTGGGACTTCACCACCCGCACTTCGGCCGGCGAAAGCCTGCAGAGCCATCTGCTCTGGCAGTTGAACCTGGCGCCCATGTCCGACACCGATCGCCTGATCGCCGTGACCCTGATCGACTGCATCAACAATCAGGGCTATCTGGACGAAACCCTCGAGGAAATCCTCGAAGCCTTCGATCCGGAGCTGGACATCGAACTCGACGAAATCGAGGCCGTCCTGCACCGCATCCAGCAATTCGAGCCCGCCGGCATCGGCGCCCGCAACCTGGGTGAGTGCCTGCTACTGCAACTGCGCCAGCTGCCCGCCAAGACCCCTTGGCTGACTGAAGCCAAACGCCTGGTCAGCGACTTCATCGATCTGCTCGGCAGCCGCGACTACAGCCAGCTGATGCGGCGCATGAAGCTCAAGGAAGACGAACTGCGCCAGGTCATCGAACTGGTGCAGAGCCTCAACCCACGACCGGGCTCGCAAATCGAATCCACCGAAGCCGAATACGTGGTCCCCGACGTCATCGTGCGCAAGGACAACGAACGCTGGCTGGTGGAGCTGAACCAGGAGTCCGTGCCGCGCCTGCGCGTCAACCCGCAATACGCCGGTTTCGTGCGACGCGCCGACACCAGCGCTGACAACACCTTCATGCGCAACCAACTGCAGGAAGCCCGTTGGTTCATCAAGAGCCTGCAGAGCCGTAACGAAACCCTGATGAAAGTCGCCACCCAGATCGTCGAGCATCAGCGCGGCTTCCTCGAGTACGGCGACGAGGCGATGAAACCGCTGGTCCTGCATGACATCGCCGAAGCGGTGGGCATGCACGAGTCGACGATTTCACGGGTGACCACGCAAAAATTCATGCATACCCCACGGGGCATTTATGAACTGAAATACTTTTTCTCCAGCCACGTAAGTACCTCCGAAGGCGGTGAATGCTCGTCCACGGCGATCCGCGCGATCATCAAAAAACTGGTCGCCGCGGAAAATCAGAAAAAGCCGTTGAGTGACAGCAAGATCGCTGGTTTACTGGAAGCACAAGGCATTCAGGTAGCCCGTCGTACCGTCGCCAAGTACCGCGAATCCCTGGGGATCGCGCCTTCCAGCGAACGGAAGCGGTTGATGTAACCGCCGGGCTCGCCACAGCGTTCCAGTGGCAGGTCAATCGACCTGCCGCTTTATGCACTGGCAACGAAGGAGAAGCTGTATGCAAGTCAACATCAGTGGACACCAACTGGAAGTGACCGAACCTCTGCGCGCTTACATCGGCGAAAAACTCGACCGACTGGAGCGGCACTTTGACAAGATTACCAATGTGCAGGTAACGCTGGCCGTCGAGAAACTGAAGCAGAAAATCGAGGCCACGCTGCACATCCATGGTGGGGAAGTCGTCGCCAATGCAGAACATGACGACATGTATGCCGCAATCGACTTGCTCACGGACAAGCTTGACCGCCAACTGAAAAAGCATAAGGAAAAGCAACTCCACCTTCTCCAAGGCACGGGTCGCTAACACTCCCCTCCCATGATCCGACTTGAAAGCATCCTGACCCCCGGCCGTTCCCTGGTGAACGTGCCGGGCGGCAGTAAAAAACGCGCCCTCGAACAAATTGCCAACCTGATCAGCCGCGAAGTGCCTGATCTGGAGATGCAAGATGTCTTCGAAAGCCTGATTGCCCGTGAAAAACTGGGGTCTACCGGTTTTGGCAACGGCATCGCCATTCCACACTGCCGCCTCAAAGGCTGTGAGTCGCCCATCAGTGCCCTGATGCACCTGGACGCCCCCATCGATTTCGACGCCATCGACGGCGCACCGGTCGACCTGCTGTTCGTACTGCTGGTCCCGGAAGCCGCCACCGATGCGCACCTGGAACTGCTCCGGCAGATTGCCAGCATGCTGGACCGCAAAGAGGTGCGCGACAAGCTGCGCAGCGCCACCAGCAATGAAGCCTTGTACAAGGTTGTCCTGGACGAACAGAACGGTCAGTAATCATGCGTTTGATCATCGTCAGCGGCCGGTCCGGCTCGGGTAAAAGCACCGCCCTCGATGTACTCGAGGACAATGGCTATTACTGCATCGACAACCTGCCGGCCGGGCTGTTGCCCGAATTGGCCGAGCGAGCGCTGATCCATACCGAGCTGACGCAGCCACTGGTCGCCGTGTCGATCGACGCACGCAACCTGCCAAGCCACCTGTCGCGCTTCCCCGAACTACTCGAGGAAGTGCGCAGCCGGCATATCCAGTGCGATGTGGTGTACCTGGACGCTGACGAAGAAACCCTGCTCAAGCGCTTTTCCGAAACCCGTCGCCGCCACCCCTTGAGCAGCAACAATCGCTCGCTGGCCGAGGCGATTCAAGACGAAAGCCACCTGCTGGGTCCGATTGCCGACCTCGCCGACCTCAAGGTCAACACCACCAACCTGAACCTGTACCAACTGCGCGATACCATCAAGTTGCGCCTGTTGAACCAGCCGGAACCGGGCACCGCCTTCCTGGTGGAGTCTTTCGGATTCAAGCGTGGCATGCCGGTCGACGCCGACCTGGTGTTCGATGTGCGCTGCCTGCCCAACCCGTACTGGAAGCCCGAGTTGCGCGCCCAGTCCGGGCTCGACCAGCCGGTTGCCGAATACCTGGCCGCCCAGCCGGACGTCGAGGAAATGTTCCAGGACATCTCCAGCTACCTGCTGAAATGGTTGCCACGCTTTGCCGCCAGCAACCGCGCCTACGTCACTATTGCCATTGGCTGTACGGGCGGCCACCATCGCTCGGTCTACCTGACCGAACGCTTGGGCCAAGTCCTGCAAAAGTCCCTGAAGAACGTCCAGGTTCGCCACCGCGACCTTAGCTGAAAGGATCTACCCCGCGATGCCTGCTCTGGAAATTGAAATCATCAACAAACTGGGTCTGCATGCCCGTGCCTCGGCAAAGTTCGTCGGCGTGGCCGGTCAGTTTCCTTGCCAGATCCGTGCAGGGAGAACGCCGGAGTCGATGGTCGACGGCAAGAGCATCATGGCGATGATGATGCTGGCCGCCGGCAAAGGCACCAAGATTCATCTGAAGACCGAAGGCGAACAGGAGCAGGAGGCGCTGGAAGCGCTGGTGGCACTGATCAATAACTTCTTCGACGAAGGCGAGTAAGGTCGGCGGGGCAAGCCCGCCGAAAGGCACTCAGGCGAGTGCCGTATCCATGACCATCATCAGGCAAAAGCCGACACACAAGCCCAGGCTCGCCAGCTTTTCATGACCGTTGCGTCGTGATTCGGGGATCACTTCGTGGGTCACCACCAGCAGCATGGCCCCCGCCGCCAACGCCAACCCGAGCGGCAACAGCATCTCGGCCAGGCTCACCAGCCACGCACAAAGCAAGGCGAACACTGGCTCCACCAGGCCCGAAGCGGCACCGATCAGGAATGCCTTGACCCGGGACATGCCGGCGCCAGCCAGCACCAGAGCAATCACCAGGCCTTCCGGTACATCCTGCAAGGCGATGCCCATGGCCAGGCTATCCGCCTCCGGCATACCGCCACCCGCGGAAACGCCCACGGCCATTCCCTCGGGAATGTTGTGGGCGATGATGGCAAACACAAACAGCCAGATTCGCGGCGGGATGACCGGGTGCTCAAGGGTGCCCACCAGTTTCTCCGGGCTGCCCCCCGACACCTTGCGATCCACTAGAAACAACCCTAAGGCACCGAGCATGATGCCGAAGCTGATCAGGCCGCTCGAAGCCCAGGGCGACAACCCGAGTTTTTCCGCCGCGGCGATCCCGGGCACGATCAGCGAAAAGGCCGTGGCCGCCAGCATCACCCCGGCGCCGAATCCCAACAGGGTGTCACTCAGCGCCAGCGGCATCTTGCGAATGACCAGCACCGGCACTGCCCCCAGCGCGGTTCCCAGGGCACACACCGCCCCGCCCTGCAACGCACGCAACAAGCGCGGTTCCAGCTCCAGCCAGGACAAGCCCTGGGCAACCAGCAATGCAGTACCCGCCAACAGCAACAGCGAACCGAACGCGTAACGAAACATCCGCCCGCTGCTGATCGTCAGTGTTTCAGTGCCCATAGTCAGCCTTAGGTCTTTTTATCGGTGGGGGCTCAAACCAGTGCGGCCTGATAGCGCTGGGCTACTTCAGGCCAATTGATCACGTTGTAGAACGCATTGATGTATTCCGGCCGCCGGTTCTGGTAACGCAGGTAATAAGCGTGCTCCCACACGTCCAGACCGAGAATCGGGGTATTGCCATTCATCAACGGGCTGTCCTGGTTACCGCTGCTCTCGACCACCAGGGTCTTTTGCGGGGTCACGCTGAGCCAAGCCCAACCGCTGCCGAAACGGGTGAGCGCGGCCTTGGTGAAGACTTCCTTGAAGCGCTCGAAACCACCCAACTGCTCATCGATTGCCTTGGCCAGCGCACCGTCCGGCTTGCCTCCGCCAGTTGGCGCCATCACTGCCCAGAACAACGAATGGTTGGCATGGCCACCGCCCTGGTTGATGACCGCCGCCCGCAGCTTCTCCGGCAACTGCTGGACCCCGGCCACCAGTCTTTCCACCGACCAGTCGGCCCATTCGGTGCCTTCCACGGCCGCGTTGAGGTTGTTGATATAGGTCTGGTGATGCTTGGTGTAGTGAATCTCCATGGTCTGCGCGTCGATGTGCGGTTCCAGGGCGTCGTAGGCGTAGGGCAATGCAGGCAAGGTAAAGGACATATCAATGTGCTCCGTAATGAGGGGCATTCGGGGTCGCGGCGCCGGAAGTCGATTGCGCGACATTGCGCTCCAGAAGGCGATGCGTACGGGGGTATTCACCGTACTCACTGATGAAGTTGAGCAACTCGACGTAGGTCTTGCTGCTCTGGCGCAACGCAGCTTCCCGCAGCGCTGGCGCCAGACGGTTGTCCTGCATGGTCTGCAACAGCCGCTGATGGATGGCGCAGAGGTATTCCGCGCTCTCCTCCGGCTGGTTCAGGCGCAGGTGCAGGTCCGCCAGGTTGTGATGGGAGATGACACAGGCCGCGACCGCTTCATCGGCATCGCTCCAGCGCTCGAACAACACCTGCGCCAGGGCCAGGGCCTGCAAGTAATACTCACGGGCGTCCACCAAGTCGCCCTGCATGAAGAAACGGTTTGCCCTTTCGATCGTGCGTTTCCAGTGCTCCATGGTGAACCTCCAAAGCAATGTCGGGATTTACACGCCGCCCGCGGTGAGTTTTTCCGGGTCGAGCAGAATCTCCAGCTGGCGGCGTGACAGATCAGTGTGTTCAAGGGCGACGTCGATTACCGGGCGCCCCTGCTTGTAGGCGGTCTTGGCGATTTCAGCGGCCTTCTGGTAACCGATGATCGGGTTGAGCGCCGTGACCAGGATCGGGTTGCGCGACAGCGCCTCCTTGAGCTTGGGCTCGTTGACCTTGAAGCTGGCAATCGCCTTGTCCGCCAGCAGGCGGCTGGAGTTGGCCAGCAGCTCGATGCTGCTCAACAGGTTCTGGGCGATGATCGGCAGCATGACGTTCAGCTCGAAGTTGCCCGACTGCCCCGCCACCGTGATCGTGGTGTCGTTGCCGATCACCTGGGCCGCCACCATCGCCGTGGCTTCCGGAATCACCGGGTTGACCTTGCCCGGCATGATCGAGGAACCCGGTTGCAACCCTTCCAGCTCGATCTCGCCGAGGCCGGCCAGAGGCCCGGAGTTCATCCAGCGCAGGTCGTTGGCGATCTTCATCAAGGTGACCGCGATGGCCTTGAGCTGGCCCGAGACCGCCACCGCGGTGTCCTGGGAACCGATCAGGGCAAACAGGTTCTTGCCCGGCGTGAACTGCACCTGGGTCAGGCTGCTCAGTTGCCGGCTGAAACCCACGGCGAACTGCGGGTGGGCGTTGATCCCGGTGCCCACCGCGGTACCGCCCTGGGCCAGGGATTGCAGGCTCGGCAGCAGATCCTGCAGATGACCGATATTGGCCTTGAGCTGCTGCGCCCACCCTTCCAGCACCTGGCTCATGCGCACTGGCATCGCGTCCATCAGGTGAGTGCGACCGGTCTTGATGAACGGATGGACCTCGACCGCCTTGCGTTCGATGACCTGTACCAGATGCACCAGCGCCGGCAGCAGTTGTTCATGCAAGCCCAGCGCGGCGCTGACGTGAATAGTGGTCGGGATGATGTCGTTGCTGCTCTGCCCGCAGTTCACATGGTCGTTGGGGTTGACCGGCTCGCCGAGCAGACGGCTGGCCAGGGTGGCGATGACTTCGTTGGCGTTCATGTTGGAACTGGTGCCGGACCCGGTCTGGAAGATATCCACCGGGAAGTGCTGCATGAAATCGCCTTCCAGCAGGCCCTGGGCGGCATCGACTATGGCCTTGCCCTGGGATTCGCTCAGTTGTTTGAGTTCGACGTTGGCCTTGGCCGCGGCCGCCTTGGCCAGGATCAGCGCGCGGATGAACTGCGCCGGCATGCGCTGGTGGCTGATGGGAAAGTTATCCACTGCACGCTGGGTCTGTGCGCCATACAGCGCCTGCTCCGGAACATGCAGCTCGCCCATGCTGTCGCGTTCGATACGGGTATTACTCATCGGGAAATCCTTGCACCAGTTCGATAAGGGGAATGGATGGCAGCAACGAGCAGGTCGCCAGTTGCCAGGCATGGCTTTGCCAGCGCTTGAGCCGGCATTTGCAGAAAGACAGGCGTTCCAGGTCACGCAACGGACGCCAGGCCTGGTCCAGGCACTGGCTGCGCCAATGCCAGGGCAGCGCGATATCGGTAGCGGTATCGAGCAACAGGCGGAATGAGGTTTCGGCGATCAGCCAGGGCGAGGTGGCGGTGCAACACGCCAGGTAGCGCCCTTCGGCCAGGTAATGCTCGATCAGGCGCGGCTCGTCCGGATCGAGGGCACAACGGATCTGGCGGCTCATCCAGCGCCAGCTTTCGAGGTAAGGCTGCTCGTGCAAGGCAGAACTCATGACCTGGGCTCATTCGATAATGAGATTTATTATTATATGATATTGAGAATCAAAACAAGCTCGAGACCAAGCGAGCCCTGCACAGGTGGCTAGGGTTGGTCAGTGTTCAAAAGCCGGGCAATAAAAAAGCGCGCGCCCCCGGACGGGACGCGCGCTTTCGTTGCCGCTGCTGCGATTTAGCTGCCGGCGACCGTCATGCGTTCGATCAATACCGAACCGGTGCGGATGTTGCTGCGCAGCTCCAGATCGTTACCCACGGCGATGATCTGCTTGAACATGTCGCGCATGTTGCCGGCAATGGTCACTTCCTGGACAGCGAACTGGATTTCTCCATTTTCGACCCAGAAACCGGCCGCGCCCCGAGAGTAATCGCCGGTGACCATGTTCAGCCCGTGGCCCATCAGCTCGGTGACCAGCAGGCCCCGGCCCATGCGGCGCAGCAAGGCCGCCTGGTCTTCCTCGCCATGGGTCACGAACAGGTTGTGCACGCCACCGGCATTAGCGGTGCTAGGCAGGCCGAGCTTGCGCCCGGAATAAGTCCCCAGCACGTAGGACACCAGTTCGCCGTTCTCGACGAAAGGCTTGGCGTAGGTAGCCAGGCCATCGCCATCGAAGGCCGAACTGCCCAGGGCGCGCATCAAGTGCGGACGCTCATCGATGGTCAGCCACTCGGGGAACAGCCGCTGTCCCAGCGCGCCCTCGAGGAAGGACGACTTGCGGTACAGGTTGCCGCCGGAAATCGCCCCCAGGAAACTGCCGAACAATCCACCAGCCAGTTCCGCGGAAAACAGCACCGGCACTTCGCAGGTCGGTACCGGGCGCGCGCCCAGGCGGCTCGCGGCCCGTTGCGCGGCGCGCTGGCCGATGGTCACCGGGTCCGTCAGCAGATGGCCCTGGCGATTGACGTCATACCAGTAGTCACGCTGCATCTGGCCGTCGGCCTCGGCGATCATCACGCAGCTCAAGCTGTGTCGGGTCGAGGCGTAACCGCCGATAAAACCGTGGCTGTTGCCGTACACACGGCAGCCCTGGTGGGTGCTCAGGGTAGTGCCGTCGGCGTTCTTGATCCGGCTGTCGGCGGCAAAGGCCGCGGCTTCACAGGCCAGTGCCCGTTCGATGGCTTGCTCCGGGGTAATGTCCCAAGCGTGAAACAGGTCGAAGTCCGGCACGTCCCGGGCCATCAGCGCGGCATCGGCCAGCCCCGAGCTTTCGTCTTCCGAGGTGTGCTTGGCGATGGCCAGGGCCGCGGCAACGGTTTCGCGAATCGCCTCGGGACCACTGGCCGAAGTGCTGGCCGAGCCCTTGCGCTGACCGACGTAGAGCGTGATGCCAAAACCCTGGTCGCGATTGAATTCGACGGTTTCCACTTCCCGCTGGCGAACCGAAGTCGACAGGCCCTGCTCCAGAGAAACCGCCACTTCGCAGGCACTGGCGCCCTGGCGCTTGGCCTCGGCGATGATCTGCTCGACTTGTTCCTGCAGTGCCGGCAAAGCCTGCGGGCCGACGCTTTGTGCTGCACTCATGGTTTTCTCCACTCAAATTCTGCTTTCGGTTAAGGCCTTCGAGCGACCGGGCCGGACAAGCGGCCCCCGACTGGTTATCATGGCGGCGTTTCTTTGCGGACTGCCACCATGGTTGATTCTTACGACGACTCCCTCGATGGGGAGAAAAGCAAATCCCAGGTCAAACGCGAGCTGCATGCTCTGGTTGACCTCGGCGAGCGCCTTACAACACTCAAGCCCGACTTGCTGAACAAACTGCCGTTGACCGACGCCCTGCGCCGGGCCTTGGCGGATGCGCCCAAGCATGTCGCCCATATCGCGCGTAAACGCCACCTGCAATTCATCGGCAAGCTGATGCGCGATCAGGACACCAGCGCGATCCTGGTGCTGCTGGACCAACTCGACGCCTCGACTCGCCAGTACAACGAACGTTTCCATGGCCTGGAGCGCTGGCGCGATCGCTTGATCGCCGGCGATGACGCGGTCCTGGAGAAGTTCGTCGCTGACTATCCGGAAGCGGATCGTCAGCAGTTGCGCTCCCTGATTCGTCAGGCCCAGCATGAGGTGGCCCATAACAAGCCGCCTGCCTCCAGCCGTAAAATCTTCAAATACATCCGCGAGCTGGACGAGACTCAACGCGGCCTGCGCTGAGCCTCGATTCGGGTGGGTTGCCCTGCAACTCACCCGCCGCTTCACGCCTCAAGCGCCCGTGCCACCCACGGTGATCGCATCGATCTTCAAGGTCGGCTGGCCGACACCCACCGGCACCGACTGCCCATCCTTGCCACATGTCCCCACGCCACTGTCCAGCGCCAGGTCGTTACCGACCATCGACACCCGGCTCATGGCTTCCGGCCCGTTGCCGATCAGGGTCGCGCCTTTGACCGGCGCGGTGATCTTGCCGTCTTCGATCAGATACGCCTCACTGGTGGAGAACACGAACTTGCCACTGGTGATGTCCACCTGACCGCCACCCAGGTTGGCGCAGTAGATGCCTTTTTTCACCGAGGCGATGATTTCCGCCGGATCGCTTTCGCCACCCAGCATGTAGGTGTTGGTCATGCGCGGCATCGGCAGGTGCGCATAGGATTCGCGGCGACCGTTGCCGGTGCGGGCCACGCCCATCAGGCGGGCATTGAGCTTGTCCTGCATGTAGCCCTTGAGCACACCGTTCTCGATCAGGGTGGTGCATTCGGTCGGGGTGCCTTCGTCGTCGATACTCAACGAGCCACGCCGCCCGGCCAGGGTGCCATCGTCGACGATGGTGCAGAGTTTCGAGGCCACCATCTCGCCCATGCGCCCACTGTAGGCCGAGCTGCCCTTGCGGTTGAAATCGCCTTCCAGGCCGTGACCCACCGCTTCGTGCAACAGCACGCCGGACCAACCGGAACCCAGTACCACCGGCAGAGTGCCAGCTGGCGCAGGGATGGCTTCCAGGTTGACCAGGGCCTGACGCAAAGCCTCACGGGCGTAACCCATGGCGCGGTCCTCACTGAGGAAATAACGGTAATCGGTGCGCCCGCCGCCGCCATGACCGCCACGCTCGCGGCGGCCGTTCTGCTCGACGATTACGCTGACGTTGAAGCGCACCAAAGGCCGCACATCCGCCGCCAGGCCACCGTCGGTGGAAGCGACGAGAATGCGTTCCCAGACCCCGGCCATGCTGACGCTGACCTGCTGGATACGTGGGTCGAGGGCACGGGTCGCGGCGTCGACACGCTTGAGCAGCTCGACCTTTTCCGCGCGGCTGATGACTTCCAGGGGGTTGTCCGGCGCATACAGCTGGGCCACGTCCTGGGTGGTAAAGGCCTGCACGGTGCCGTTCTGCCCGGCACGGGAAATCGAGCGCGCGGCCCGGGCAGCCAGGCCGAGCGCTTCGAGGGTGATGGCATTGCTGTAGGCAAAACCGGTTTTCTCACCCGACTGCGCCCGCACGCCAACGCCCTGGTCCAGATTGAAGCTGCCTTCCTTGACGATGCCGTCTTCCAGCGACCAGGACTCGGAAATCTGCCCCTGAAAATACAGGTCGGCGGCATCGATGCCCGGGCCGGCCAGATCGCCGAGCACGCCCTGCAGGCTTTCCAGGGTCACGCCGCCGGGCGCCAGAAGGTGTTCACTGACTGAAGATAACAACCCGCTCATATGCTTTACGCCTTAAATTCGTCGTTCTTAAGCAAGTCGCTGCGCGCCTTGCGAGAAAAAGCGCCGGTGACTGGCCACCGGCATGCGCGCCCGGATGGACGCCTGTTCGCTGCTGTCGCGCTCGGCCAGCAGCACGGCCTCGCCTTGATTCTGTTGCGCCAGCACCCGGCCCCAGGGGTCGACGATGGCCGCATGGCCGAAGGTCTCCCGGGGTCCCGGATGAATGCCGCCCTGCGCCGCCGCCAGCAGGTAACACTGGGTTTCGATGGCCCGGGCACGGATCAGTACGTCCCAATGCGCCGCGCCGGTCACGGCGGTGAACGCCGAAGGGGCGCTGATCAGTTCCGCCCCGGCGGCTCGCAATTCGCTGTACAGCTCGGGGAAACGCAGGTCGTAGCACACGGTCAGGCCAACCCGGCCCACCGGCGTATCCGCCACCACCACCTGCTCTCCATGAGCATAGTCATCCGACTCCCGGTAACGGCCGCGATTGTCGGCCACGTCCACGTCGAACAGATGCAGCTTGTCGTAGCGCGCCACTTGCTCGCCGTGCTCGTCGATCAACAGCGAACAGGCACGGGCCTTGGCCTCCGGCTGGTCCACCGGGGGCAGCGGCAAGGTGCCGGCCACTATCCATAACTTGAGGTCGCGGGCGGTCTGTTTCAACCAGGGCAGGATCGGACCTTCGCCCCGGGCCTCGGCACGACCGATGGCCGCTGCGTCGCGACGCCCCATGGCGGCGAAGTTCTCTGGCAGTACGGCCAGCCGCGCACCGCCGGCAGCCGCCTGTTCCAGCAGGCTGCGCACCTGCTGCAAATTGGCCAGCACGTCGCTCTGGCTGACCATTTGAATCACCGCAAGAGACATGGCGCACTCCAGGTTGGATATGTGGCCATGCTACTCCATAGGCCCGGGCCGCGGTTTTTCAAAAAGGCTTGTCGAAGGTGATTTTCGGGTCCTTCCAGGGCCCCTTGACGCTGTACTGGACGCTGGCGAAGCGCGACACCCGGTCGCCGATCAGCTTGTCGATCAGGAACAGCGCCCCGCCGACCGCCGGCGCACCGACGATCAGCGCGGCGATCGGCAGGTTGTTGGTCACCGGCAGCGTCACCAGCAGCTTCGAGTCCACCTGGTCGGCCACCAGGTCCAGGGTGCCATTGAGCTCCAGGTTGCTCGACGGCCCGGTCAGGGTGATGGGTTCGCGGGTCACGTAGACACCGTTGCTGGCCACCAGCAAACCCTTGACCCGGTCGTAGCTCAGGCCCTTGCCGAACAGGTCGGAGAAGTCCAGGCGCAGGCGCCGGCCGATGGAGTTGAAGTTCAGCAGGCCGAAGACCCGCAGGGCCTGCGCCCCGCCTTCGACTTCCACGAACTGGCCTTTGCGCAGGGTCGCATCCAGGCTGCCCGAGAACCGCTTGAGCCCGACCCAGGCCGGCGACCCGGGCCAGCGCCCGTCCACATCCATATGGAATTCTTCGCTGGTCACGGTCGGCGCAAAGCCCCAGCCCTTGAGCACGTCCGCCAGGTTCTTGCCGCCCAGGCGGCCCTTGTACCAGCTGGTGGCCGCGCCGGGTTCGCCTTCCCAGCCGCCGGCGCCTTGCAGGACCATGCCCTTGAGGCCCAGGTCGAGGCTGTTGAAGGCCATGCCCTTGGCGGTCGGGCGCACTTTCAGCGACCAGGCGCCGATCAGGTCGTTGCCCTGGTACAGCTGATTGATCGAGAGATCCAGCGCCGGGACTTTCTTCGGGTCGACCGAGGCCAGCGGGTCCGGTGCGTTCTCGTCGGCCTGCACCGTCGGATCGGCGGCTGGCAGGCGCACGTACTGCAGATTGACCGCCATCGGCGCGGCCTTGGCATCGGGAATCGCCACGTTGCCCTTGGCCTGCTGGCTGTCGAGCTGCAGGGCCCAGGAGGATGGCTTGC
Organism: Pseudomonas sp. RW409; assembly: GCF_003184125.1. Lineage (NCBI taxonomy): Bacteria > Pseudomonadati > Pseudomonadota > Gammaproteobacteria > Pseudomonadales > Pseudomonadaceae > Pseudomonas > Pseudomonas sp. RW409. The sequence continues at coordinate 1,111,924 of NZ_QHHP01000041.1, forward strand.
GCGTCAACTGCACACGGGCCTCATCCAGGGTTGTGCCAAAACCGCTGAGCTTGCCGACCCGGAAGTCGGCGCCACTGAGCAGTTGCTTGGCGCTACCGCCCGCGTCCTGCCCGGCATAGCGATCGACCAGCGCCTTCCACGGCTCCACATCCAGTTCCGACAGCACACCGCGCACCCGCAGGCCCTTGCCCCCCGGCAACACGGCGTCGCCCTCGCCGAGGAACAACTCGCCACGGCCATCGGCAAAATTGCCGCTCGGCGCAGCGAAGGTAAAGTTGGCCAGATCGCCGTAATCGAACCAGTAACGCCGCTCGGCGCCCTGCAAGGTCATGCGCAATACACTGTCACGCCCCTGGCTGGCCGCTATGCCGAAAGGCGCGGGCAAGTCGACGGCAACCCCCTTGAGGCTGGAACTGACCATCAGTTGGCTGTCCGCACCGTCGAGGTTGAGCTGCAGCTGGTAGGGAATATCGCCGGAAACCGGCAACGGCTGGTTGTATTTCAGCCACTCCGTGAGCTTATTGACCGACACCTGGCCCTTGGCGACAACCCGGGTATCGAGCTTGCCGGGACGGCCATCGGCAAAGATCTGCGCGGTCACCGGGCGCTCGAAGGCCTGGGCGCTGATGCCCTGGCCGCTCAAGCCTTTGCTGCTGTCGAAACGGAAATCGCCCTTGAGCTGGCTCAACTCCAACTCCGGTTCGCTCAACTTGAGCCGTGCCTTGTTGGTCTTGAAGTCCACCAGCACCTTCGGCTCTTCGCCCTTGACCAGCGGGATATCCAGCTTCAGCTTGCCCTGCAGGTCGCCCTCGCCCTGCCAGCCGGCAAAAGTCGGGCCCGTGCCGATCGGCGCTTCCTGAAGAATTTTCAGACCATCACCCAGGCCGCCGGCGAACTCGCCGTCGATGAACATATGGGGGCTTTGCCCCGCGGGTACATGGGGAATATTGACGTAGACGTCGCTCACCTGGGTGTCGAGCAACTGGCCCTTGCTGGCCAGGATGCGCACACCGCTGTCCTCGATGAACACATCGCCGCTGACCTTGCCGATATGCGGCCAGCCCGGCTGGAAGGCCAGCTCGGCATCGTGCACCTTGAAGAACAGGCTGATGCTGCGCGCGGTGTCGGCCGCGCCATGGTTCAGCGAACCCTGGTACTGGAAGAAACCTTCATCCACCGCGCCCTTGAGGATCGCCGTGCGCAGCCATTCGTCCAGGGCCGGGCTGAGCACTTCGGGCAGGTACTTGGCAGTATAACGACCGTCGCCATCGACCAGGCCGACCCGCAGGTCCATATAGTCTTCCTGGGTGTGGTCGAAATGCAGGCGGATCAGGAAGTCGCCGGCGATCTTGCCCTCCTCGCCCAGGACCTTGAGGTACGGCGCGATCAGGGTGAAACCCTGCTGGTCGAGCTTCCAGGTCAGCCGGGCATTGGCCTGGAGGTACTGCCAGGGCTTGGCGAAGATCGGGTCCAGGTGCAAGGCAAAGTCCTTGCTGTCCATGCGCAACTCGCCCTGCCCCAGGTCGCCGCTGATGCTGCCGCTGACGTTACGGGCCGCCGGCGCGCCGTGATAGGCGTTGAACCCGACCTGTTCCAGGTTGGCAGCAAAACTCAGGCGCTGATCGCCGCTGACCTGCGGCCGGAAGTCGAACAGGATGTTGCGCAGCGCGCCCGTGACCTTGAGGTTGTCGATGATGGTCGCGACCTTTTCCGGCAACGGCGCCCAGGCATCCAGGACCGGCGTGAGCGGCGTCAGGTCGAGGCGGTCGGCCTGCAAGTGCCAGAGCTCTTCGGCACTGTTGACGGTACCGGTCTGTTGCAACTGCAGGCGGGACTCCCAGCGCGTCTCGCCGATGTTCATGGCCAGCGAGTCGAAGGCGACGCTGAGGCCCTGGTCGTTGCGCTGGAAATAGGCATTGAGCGCCAGGTTCTTCACGGTGATTGGTTTGCGCTCGTCATAGGCCCCGCTGACCTGCGGTGCATTCAGGCGCGCGACCAGGCTCTGCAATAAACCATCGCCCCAGCTGAGCCAGAAATCGCCACCGGCCTTGAGCTCGGAGAACTTCCACTGCTGGGTCACGTGCGGCGGCAGCCATTTCGCCCAGTCGCTTTGTGGCAGGCTCAGGTAAGCGTCGACCTGCCCTTCGCGCCAGGCGCTGGCGCGGATTCGCGTGCGCAAGCTGACCGCCAGAGGCTGGCCGTCCGGCAGGGTCAGGCGCGCATCCAGGCGTTGACGGCTGGGGCCGGCACGCAGATTGAGGCCAACGTAGGTCAAGGCGATCGCGGGATGGTCGAGCGGTTGCAGGGTCACCTGACTGTCGAGCACCGACAGCTCACTGACCATCTGCATGCGGTTGAGCAACTGCTCGGGGTCGATAGGCTGGTTATCCCGCACTGGCAGGCCTTCGAGCGCCCAGCGCCCATCCAGACCTTCCTTCAGGCTCAGGTTGAGGCCACTGAACTCAAGATGCTTGATCCGCAGCTGGCGCGCCAGGGCGCTGCCGGGCAGATCGGGCGCCACCCGCACCTGATCCAGGCGCAAGGCATTGGCGCCCTCGCCGACTATCACGTCGCGGGCCAGCAGGATCGGCGAAAAACCGCTCCAGCTGCCTTCCAGCCGGCCGACCTGCACCGGCATGCCCAGGGCTTCCTGAGCCTTGGCCTGGACCTCGGCCTGATATTCAGCCACCAGCGGGGTCAGTTCCCGACCCAGGCTGACGTACAAGGCCGTCAGCACCAGCAGCAATGCACAAAGCCCCAGCCCCCAGCGGGTCAGAGCAGCGAGAAAGCGCATCAGACGCTCCATGTCAGTTGGCCCCCGTGGCAAGAGTCATGCACAACGAGGCCAGCTGTATCCGGTAAATGTAAGGTACGCGGACTCAGAGCAGCACCACGTCGTATTGTTCCTGGGAATACATGGTTTCGACCTGAAAACGGATGGTCCGGCCGATAAAAGCCTCCAGTTCCGCGACGTTACCCGACTCTTCGTCGAGCAGCCGGTCGACCACTTTCTGGTTCGCCAGGACCCGATAACCTTCGGCCTGATAGGCCCGCGCCTCCCGCAGGATTTCCCGGAAGATTTCGTAGCAGATGGTCTCCGGGGTTTTCAGCTTGCCGCGGCCCTGGCAGCTGCTGCAGGGTTCGCACAGCACCTGCTCCAGGCTCTCCCGGGTACGCTTGCGGGTCATCTGCACCAGGCCCAGCTCGGTGATGCCGATGATGTTGGTCTTGGCATGATCGCGCTCCAGCTGTTTTTCCAGGGTGCGCAGCACCTGGCGCTGGTGTTCTTCATCCTCCATGTCGATGAAGTCGATGATGATGATCCCGCCCAGATTGCGCAGGCGCAGCTGGCGGGCAATGGCGGTCGCCGCTTCGAGATTGGTCTTGAAGATGGTTTCTTCGAGGTTGCGGTGACCGACGAAAGCCCCGGTGTTGACGTCGATGGTGCTCATGGCTTCCGCCGGGTCGACCACCAGGTAACCACCGGACTTGAGCGGCACCTTGCGCTCCAGGGCTTTCTGGATTTCGTCTTCGACGCCATACAGGTCGAAGATCGGCCGCTCGCCCGGATAGTGTTCCAGGCGATCGGCGATTTCCGGCATCAGTTCGGCGACGAACTGCGTGGTTTTCTGGAAGGTTTCCCGGGAGTCGATGCGGATCTTCTCGATCTTCGGGCTGACCAGGTCGCGCAGCGTCCGCAGGGCCAGGCCCAGGTCTTCGTAAATGACGCTGGGGGCGCCGATGGTCTTGATCTGCGCGCCGATCTGGTCCCACAGGCGGCGCAGGTAACGGATGTCCATCATGATTTCGTCGGCGCCCGCGCCCTCGGCGGCGGTACGCAGGATAAAACCACCGGCTTCCTTGATGCCTTCCTGGGCCACGCAATCGCTGACCACCTGTTTCAGGCGCTCACGCTCCGCTTCGTCCTCGATCTTCAGCGAGATGCCGACATGGGCGGTGCGCGGCATGTACACCAGGTAACGCGAAGGGATCGACAACTGGGTAGTCAGGCGCGCGCCCTTGGAGCCGATCGGGTCCTTGGTCACCTGCACCACCAGGCTCTGCCCTTCATGGACCAGGGCGCCGATGCTTTCCACCGCCGGCCCTTCGCGCAGGGAGATTTCCGATGCATGAATGAACGCCGCGCGATCCAGGCCGATATCGACGAACGCTGCCTGCATGCCGGGCAGAACCCGAACCACCTTGCCTTTATAGATATTGCCGACAATTCCGCGACGCTGGGTACGCTCGACATGGACTTCTTGCAGCACACCGTTTTCGACCACCGCCACGCGCGACTCCATCGGCGTGATGTTGATCAGAATCTCTTCACTCATGGCAGGGTCTCGTTCAGGCATATTCACTATGGATGGCCGCATCAGCAGGTACGGCGCTTAGCGCACTGCAAGGTTTTGCCAACAGGGTATGCCGAAATGGCCAAGTAGTTCTGCGGTTTCGCATACCGGCAAGCCGACGACAGCGGAATAACTGCCATTGAGCCCTGCCACGAATATCGCCGCAAGTCCCTGGATGCCATAGCCGCCGGCCTTGTCACAGGGCTCGCCGCTGGCCCAGTAGCGGGCTGCCTCGTCATCGCCGATCGCCCGGAAGCGCACCAGGCTGCGCACCACCCGCGACTCGCAGCGCTGGCCATCGAGCACGGCAATGGCGGTCAGCACTTCATGTTCGCGATCCGACAGGGCCATGAGCATCGACTGCGCATCGGCCTGGTCCAGGGGCTTGCCAAGAATTCGCCCATCCAGGACCACCGCGGTGTCGGCGCCCAGGACACAGGCCGCAGACGGGTCATCGGCGATCAGCGCATACCCGGCCGCCGCCTTGTCGCGCGCCAGGCGCTCGACATAGGCCACCGGGCTTTCATCGGGGAAAGGAGTTTCGTCGATATCCGCGCTGATGGCGGTAAAAGGCACGCCGATCTGCGTGAGCAGTTCCCGTCGACGGGGCGAGCCTGAGGCGAGGTAAAGCGATTTCATCAAGACATCTCCCTGTCGAGGTACGGGCAAATGCCTGACCGAATCAGTTGATTTTGAAACGTCGGCGCAACCCGCGCAAACCGAAGCTGACCCAAGGCCAGAGCAAGGCACTGACCAATGCCGGCAGAACCAGCGCAAGGGTCGGTTGACGGTTGCCGGTCAAGGCGCTGAGCCACAGCTGGACCAGTTGCGCCAGGCCGAAGATCACCAGGATCACCAGGCTTTGCTGCCACATCGGGAACATGCGCAAGCGTTGTTGCAACGACAGCACCAGGAAAGTGATCAGGGTCAGGATCAGCGCGTTCTGCCCCAGCAATGTGCCGTACAGCACATCCTCGGCCAGCCCCAGGCACCAGGCCGTGACCATGCCGACCTTATGCGGCAGGGCCAGGGCCCAGAACGCCAGCAGCAAGGCCAGCCAGAGCGGGCGCAGGATTTCCATGAATTGCGGCAAGGGGGACACGCTGAGCAGCATGCCGATGGCGAAGGTCAGCCAGACCATCCAGCCGTTTCGGGACATTATTCTCTTCCTCCCGTGGAGGCCGGGGCCGCGGCAGGCGGCTTGGGCGCGGCGGATCTGGTGACGGCTGGCTTGACCGGAGCCGGATGGGCCACGGGCTTGACCGGGGTCGCGGCGGCGGGTGTCGCGGGGGCAACGGCTGGAGCAGCCGGAGCAGCTGGAGCGGTCGCGGCCGCTGGCGTCGCGGGCACGACAGGCTTGGGCACCGTGGCCGGAATCACTGGCGTGACAGCACCGCCCTGCTGATCCTGCGCTTCCTGAGCCTGGGCGGCATCGTTGGCACGCTCTTCGGCGGTGCGGTTATCGCTGAACACCAGCAGCAGGTAACGGCTGCGGTTCAAGGCGGCCGTCGGCACGGCGCGCACTATGGCAAATGGCTGGCCGGAGTCATGGATCACCTCCTTGACCGTTGCCACCGGGTAACCCGCCGGGAAACGCTGGCCCAGGCCGGAGCTGACCAGCAGGTCGCCTTCCTTGATGTCCGCGGTGTCGGCCACATGACGCAGCTCAAGGCGCTCCGGGTTGCCGGTGCCGCTGGCAATCGCCCGCAGACCGTTGCGGTTTACCTGGACTGGAATGCTGTGGGTGGTGTCGGTGAGCAGCAACACGCGGGAGGTGTAAGGCATCAGCTCGACCACCTGCCCCATCAGGCCGCGGGCATCGAGCACCGGTTGCCCGAGCACCACGCCGTCGCGCTCACCCTTGTTGATGATGATGCGATGGGTGAAGGGGTTGGGGTCCATGCCGATCAGCTCGGCCACTTCGACCTTCTCATTGACCAGCGCGGAAGAGTTGAGCAACTCGCGCAGGCGAACGTTCTGCTCGGTCAAGGCGGCGAGCTTTTGCATGCGGCCCTGGAGCAACAGGTTTTCGGTCTGGAGTTTTTCGTTTTCGGCGACCAGCTCGGTGCGGCTGCCAAACTGACTGGCCACGCCCTGCCATAGCCGTTGCGGCAGGTCGGTGATCCAGTAGGACTGCATCAGCACCAGCGACATTTGGCTACGCACTGGCTTGAGCAGTGTGAAGCGGGCATCGACCACCATCAGCGCGACCGATAGCACGACCAGCACCAACAGGCGTACGCCCAATGAGGGGCCTTTGGCGAAAAGCGGTTTAATAAGCCGCTCCTCCCAGGCAAATGTTCTCTTTATTCATACGGCTTCAAACCGGCCTGGAGCAGAATGACAGAAGATAAACGCCAACAGGCAGCACTGCAAAGTGCTGCCTGCGAGCGGAACACATGGATGCACCCGGCGCGATTATTCGCTGGAGAGCAGGTCCATGGTGTGTTTGTCCATCATTTCCAATGCACGGCCACCGCCGCGGGCTACGCAGGTCAGCGGGTCTTCGGCGACGATCACCGGCAGACCGGTTTCCTGGGCCAGCAACTTGTCCAGGTCGCGCAGCAGGGCGCCACCACCGGTCAGCACCAGGCCACGCTCGGCGATGTCCGAAGCCAGTTCCGGAGGCGATTGCTCCAGCGCGCTTTTCACGGCCTGAACGATGGTTGCCAGGGACTCTTGCAGAGCTTCCAGCACTTCATTGGAGTTCAGGGTGAATGCGCGTGGCACGCCTTCGGCCAGGTTACGGCCACGAACGTCGACTTCACGGACTTCGCCGCCCGGGTAGGCAGTACCGATTTCCTGCTTGATGCGCTCGGCGGTGGATTCGCCGATCAGGCTGCCGTAGTTGCGACGCACGTAGGTGATGATCGCTTCGTCGAAACGGTCGCCGCCGACACGTACGGATTCGGCGTACACCACACCGTTCAGGGAGATCAGGGCGATCTCGGTGGTACCGCCACCGATATCCACGACCATCGAACCGCGGGCTTCTTCGACCGGCAGGCCGGCACCGATCGCGGCCGCCATCGGCTCCTCGATCAGGAACACTTCACGGGCACCGGCACCGAGGGCCGATTCACGGATGGCACGACGCTCAACCTGGGTGGACTTGCATGGAACGCAGATCAGCACACGAGGGCTGGGCTGCAGAAAACTGTTTTCGTGAACCTTGTTGATAAAGTATTGCAGCATCTTTTCGCAGACACTGAAGTCGGCGATCACGCCGTCCTTCATCGGACGAATGGCAGCAATGTTGCCCGGAGTACGACCGAGCATGCGCTTGGCTTCGGTACCGACAGCCACGACACTTTTCTGATTACCGTGGGTCCGAATGGCCACAACCGATGGTTCATTCAGGACAATACCGCGCTCGCGCACGTAAATAAGGGTGTTGGCAGTGCCCAGGTCAATGGAAAGATCGCTGGAAAACATGCCACGCAGTTTCTTGAACATGGGAAAGGGACCCTAGGCAACGCGTGGGTAAAAAAGTGCGGCAAACTCTAACAACGACAGGGATTTTGGGCAAGGCGCCAATATGTTAAATTGACTGCTTTTCTGTGCACCAACCCCCACAATCGCGGCCTTATGACCGTAGAAATGCGGTAGTGTTCCGACAATCTAACACACGGACGAGATCCGTTCTGTTTTCCACTGGAGAATCCCATGGCGCTTGAACGCTCCGACGTGGAAAAAATCGCTCATCTGGCCAGCCTTGGCCTCAATGAAGCCGATCTTCCACACATCACCTCCGACCTGAACAGCATTCTCGGGCTGGTGGATGCAATGCAGGCAGTCGATACCGACGGTATCGAGCCCCTGGCCCACCCGCTGGAAGCCAGCCAGCGCCTGCGCGCAGACGTTGTGACCGAGTCCAATCATCGCGAGGCCTATCAGTCCATCGCACCAGCGGTCGAAAACGGCCTGTACCTGGTTCCGAAAGTCATCGACTAAAGGGAAAGAGCCTGCAATGCATCACATGACCCTGGCCGAGATCGCCCGCGGACTCGCCGACAAGAAGTTTTCCTCCGAAGAGCTGACCAAGACCCTGCTGGCGCGTATCACCCAGCTCGACCCGCAGCTCAACAGCTTCATCAGCCTCACCGAAGATCTCGCGCTGCAGCAGGCCAAGGCCGCTGACGCCCGTCGCGCGAACGGTGAGAGCGGCGCCCTGCTCGGCGCGCCGATAGCCCACAAGGACCTGTTCTGCACCCAGGGCATCCGCACCAGCTGCGGCTCGAAGATGCTCGACAACTTCAAGGCGCCCTACGACGCCACCGTGGTCGCCAAACTGGCCGCCGCCGGAACCGTGACCCTGGGCAAGACCAACATGGACGAATTCGCCATGGGCTCGGGCAACGAGACCAGTTATTACGGCGCGGCGAAAAACCCATGGAACCTGGAACGCGTTCCGGGCGGTTCGTCCGGCGGTTCGGCCGCCGCAGTGGCCGCGCGCCTGTTGCCTGCCGCCACCGGCACCGACACCGGCGGCTCGATCCGCCAGCCGGCGGCACTGACCAACCTCACCGGCCTGAAGCCGACCTACGGTCGCGTTTCGCGCTGGGGCATGATCGCCTACGCCTCCAGCCTCGATCAGGGCGGCCCGCTGGCGCGCACCGCCGAAGACTGCGCGATCCTGCTGCAAGGTATGGCTGGCTTCGACCCGCAGGACTCCACCAGCATCGACGAGCCGGTTCCGGACTACAGCGCCAGCCTCAACGGCTCGCTGCAGGGCCTGCGCGTCGGTGTACCCAAGGAATACTTCAGCGCCGGCCTCGACCCGCGCATCGCCGAGCTGATCCACAACAGCGTCAAGGAGCTGGAAAAGCTCGGCGCCGTGATCAAGGAAATCAGCCTGCCGAACATGCAGCACGCGATCCCGGCGTACTACGTGATCGCTCCGGCGGAGGCCTCCTCCAACCTGTCGCGCTTCGACGGCGTGCGGTTCGGCTATCGCTGCGAAGATCCGAAGAACCTCACCGACCTGTACAAGCGCTCCCGCGGAGAAGGTTTCGGCAGCGAAGTGCAGCGCCGGATCATGGTCGGTGCCTACGCCCTGTCGGCCGGCTACTACGACGCCTACTACCTGAAGGCGCAGAAGATCCGTCGCCTGATCAAGAACGACTTCATGGCTGCCTTTAATGAAGTCGACATCATCCTTGGCCCGACCACGCCGAACCCGGCCTGGAAAATCGGCGACAAGAGCAGCGACCCGGTCGCTGCGTATCTGGAAGACGTTTACACCATCACCGCCAACCTCGCGGGTCTGCCGGGCTTGTCCATGCCCGCCGGCTTCGTCGACGGCTTGCCGGTCGGCGTGCAACTGCTCGCCCCGTATTTCCAGGAAGGCCGTCTGTTGAACGTTGCCCACCAGTATCAGTTGAACACTGACTGGCACACCCGCACCCCACAGGGTTTTTGAAACGGCTGCGCTCGGTAATGCTGCGTTGAAAACTGGCTCGTAATGCTCATTGACTGACGTCAACTCCGCTTACTCGCCAGTTTTCGCCTTGCCTTACCTTCGCTCGCGGCGCTTCAAAATCCCCTGTTATGACTTCTGAGGAGAAACACATGCAATGGGAAGTCGTGATCGGGCTGGAGATTCACACCCAGCTCACCACCAAATCGAAGATTTTCTCCGGTAGCTCCACCGCCTTCGGTGCCGAGCCCAACACCCAGGCCAGCCTGGTAGACCTGGGCATGCCCGGCGTGCTGCCGGTGCTGAACCAGGAAGCGGTGCGCATGGCGGTCATGTTCGGCCTGGCCATCGACGCCGAGATCGGCCAGCACAACGTGTTCGCCCGCAAGAACTACTTCTACCCCGACCTGCCCAAGGGCTACCAGATCAGCCAGATGGAACTGCCGATCGTCGGCAAGGGCCACCTGGACATCCCGCTGGAAGACGGCACGGTCAAACGCGTCGGCATCACCCGCGCGCACCTGGAAGAAGACGCCGGCAAGAGCCTGCACGAAGAGTTCAACGGCGCCAGCGGCATCGACCTGAACCGCGCCGGCACCCCGCTGCTGGAAATCGTTTCCGAGCCGGACATGCGCAGCGCCAAGGAGGCCGTGGCCTACGTCAAGTCGATCCACGCCCTGGTGCGCTACCTGGGGATCTGCGACGGCAACATGGCCGAAGGCTCCCTGCGCTGCGACTGCAACGTCTCGGTACGCCCGAAAGGCCAGGCCGAGTTCGGCACTCGCTGCGAGATCAAGAACGTCAACTCGTTCCGCTTCATCGAGAAAGCCATCAACTCGGAAGTCCAGCGCCAGATCGAGCTGATCGAGGACGGCGGCAAGGTCATCCAGCAGACCCGCCTGTACGACCCGAACAAGGACGAAACCCGTCCGATGCGCAGCAAGGAAGAAGCCAACGACTACCGTTACTTCCCCGACCCGGACCTGCTGCCAGTGGTCATCGAGGACTCGTTCCTCGACCAGGTACGCGCCACCCTGCCGGAACTGCCGCCGCAGAAACGCGAGCGTTTCCAGGAGCAGTTCGGCCTGTCGGTCTATGACGCCAGCGTACTGGCCTCGAGCCGTGAGCAGGCGGACTACTTCGAGCAAGTAGTGAAGATCGCCGGTGACGCCAAGCTGGCGGCCAACTGGGTCATGGTCGAGCTGGGCAGTCTGTTGAACAAGCAAGGCCTGGAAATCGACGAGGCGCCAGTCTCGGCCGAACAACTGGGCGGCATGCTGCTGCGCATCAAGGACAACACCATCTCCGGCAAGATCGCCAAGACCGTGTTCGAAGCCATGGCCAATGGCGAAGGCCAGGCCGACGAGATCATCGACAAGCGCGGCTTGAAACAGGTCACCGACACCGGCGCCATCTCCGCCGTATTGGACGAAATGCTGGCGGCCAACGCCGAGCAGGTCGAACAGTATCGCGCCGCCGATGAAGCCAAGCGCGGCAAGATGTTCGGCTTCTTCGTCGGCCAGGCGATGAAGGCCTCCAAAGGCAAGGCCAACCCGCAACAGGTCAACGAACTGCTGAAAAGCAAACTCGAAGGCTGATAGCGGCGTGGATGGCGGGCATTCGATAGTGCGCCGCCCTGTGCAGGAGCGAACTTGCTGGCGATACGTTGTCTCAGACACAACGCTATCGCGAGCAAGTCCGCTCCTGTATCTGCATTTAGGGCTCCCTTTTATGAAGTCGCTACTGGCTGCCTGTTCCCTGCTCTTTCTCCTGGCCGGCTGCGCCAGCCATGTCGTCGACCCGCGGGGTTACGACAAGACCGGCGTCGCCTCCTATTACGGTGCCAAGCATCACGGCAAACGCACCGCCAGCGGCGAACCCTTCAACCAGCACGGCATGACCGCCGCGCACCGCGAGCTGCCATTCGGCACCCGCGTCAAAGTCACCAACCTCAATAACGACAAGAGTGTCGTGGTCCGGATCAACGACCGTGGCCCGCATACCCGTGGCCGCCTGATCGATTTGTCGCGTGCCGCCGCGCAACAGTTGGGTATGATCAGAAGCGGCACCGCCAAGGTGCGCGTGCAAGCCATCAGCGACTGACCCACGGAGCCCTGATCATTTTCGGATTAACCGATTTACCGCTGCTCAGCGTCCTTCAATTGTTCAGCGGCCTGGTCCTGCTGGTCGCCGGCGCCGAGTTGCTGGTACGCGGCGCGGTCCGCCTCGCCGCCCGCCTGCGTGTACGGGCACTGATCATCGGCCTGAGCATCGTCGCCTTCGGCAGCAGCGCGCCACAGATGGCCGTCAGCCTGCAAGCCACCCTCGCCGAAAACACCGACATCGCCGTCGGCAGCGTGATCGGCAGCGGCATCTTCAACATCCTGGTAACCCTCGGCCTGTCCGCCCTGATCATTCCGCTGCGGGTATCGCGCCAGCTGGTGCGGCTGGATATCCCGTTGATGATCCTCGCCAGCCTGCTGGTGTTCACCCTGGCCTACAACGAAGAACTGACGCCCCTCGACGGCCTGATCCTGCTGGCGACCCTGATCCTCTACCTCGGGTTGCTGCTGCGCCAGTCGCGGCACTCGGCGCGCCCGCCTTCCCAGCAAGCCCCCGACGTGCCCCGCGCGCACTGGCTGAGCAGCCTGCTGTGGATGATCGGCGGCCTGCTCCTGTTGGTGTTCGCCGGCCACCTATTGGTCGAAGCGGCGGTGGAAGTCGCCACCGACCTGGGGCTGTCCGAACGCATCATCGGCCTGACCATAGTCGCCGTCGGCACGTCCCTGCCGGCCCTGGCCACCTCGCTGATCGCAGCCTTGCGTGGCCAGCGCGACATTGCCGTGGGCAACGTCATCGGCAGCAACCTGTTCAATCTGCTGGGGGTCCTGGGTTTCACCGCCCTGGTGGCACCGACGCCCCTGTCGGTATCGCCCAACGCCGTGGACTTCGACCTGCCGGTGATGCTCGGCGTCGCCGTGCTGTGCCTGCCGGTGTTCTATTCGGGTTATCGGGTCACTCGCGCCGAAGGCCTGCTGTTTCTCGGCCTGTACCTGGCCTATGGGCTGCACGTGGTGTCCTTCACCACCGGCATGCCGCTGGCCGGCAAGCTGGAAGACCTGATGCTGTTTTTCGTCCTGCCAGTGCTGGTGGCGTTCCTGCTGTTCAGTTCGCTGCGGGCCTGGCGCCGCCAACATAAAAAAGGGGAAGCGCAATGACCGAGAATAAAAAGCAGGGCGTGGAAATGCGCCGCCAGGTGATGGGCGATGCCTTTGTCGAACGCGCCCTGGGCAACGCCACCGAGTTCAGCCAGCCGCTGCAGGACTTCGTCAACGAGCATGCCTGGGGCAGTGTCTGGAACCGCGAAGGCCTGCCGCTGAAAACCCGCAGCCTGATCACCCTCGCCGCCCTGACCGCGCTCAAGTGCCCGCAGGAACTCAAGGGCCATGTCCGCGGCGCCCTGAATAACGGCTGCACGGTGGAAGAGATTCGCGAGGCGCTGCTGCATTGCGCGGTGTACGCCGGCGTACCGGCGGCGATCGACGCGTTCCGCGCCGCCCAGGAAGTGATCGACACTTACCAGAAACCCGAGTGATCGGTAGGAGCGAGGCTTGCCCGCGATAGCGACCTGCCTGACACACCGTTATCGCGGGCAATCGAGCGTCGACCGACCGCTCCTACAAGAGCACTAGATCCACCCGCCCCACTGCAGCAGGAAGATCCCGATATTGGTGGTCACCGCCGCCATCAGCGTGGTGATGACGATGATCGCTGCCGCCAGTTCATGATTGCCATTGGCTGCCCGGGCCATGACAAAGCTCGCCGCAGCGGTCGGGCTGCCGAAATACAGGAACAGAATCCCCAGCTCCGCCCCGCGGAATCCGCAGAGCCAGGCCCCCAGGGTGGCGAGGACCGGCAGGCCGACCATTTTCACCAGGCTCGAACTCAGGGCCAGGTCACCGCTCTCGCGCAGCGCCGCCAGGGACAGGGTGCCACCAATACAGATCAATGCCAGCGGCAGGGTCATCTGCGCCAGGTACTGGCCGGACGTCTCCAGCCAGGTCGGCAGGCCGATCTGGAAAACCGCGAAAGGCGTGGCCGCCAGGACGCTGATGATCAACGGGTTGCTGACCACGCTTTTGCAGATGCTCCACGGATCGGACTTGATCACCGGGCTGTACACCGCCAGGACGATGGTCGACAGGGTGTTGTAGAACAGGATCACCAGCGCCGCGAGAATCGCCCCGAGGGAAATCCCGTAGTCGCCATACATGCTGGCCGCGAGCGCCAGGCCGATGACCCCGTTGTTGCCGCGAAACGCGCCCTGGGTGTAGATGCCCCGGTCTTCCCGCGGGCAACGCCAGATCGCCCAGCCCCAGGCGAAGGCAAAGCTGGCCAGGGTGGCCACGGCGAAATAGATCAGCAGCCCCGGCTTGAGCGCCGAATGCAGGTCGGCATGGAGAATCCCGAGAAACAGCAGCGCCGGCATGGTGACGTTGAACACCAGGGCCGACGCCGTGTGGATAAAACCGTCGTTGATCCAGCCGATGCGCTTGAGCAGCACACCGAGAAACAACATGGCGAATACCGGCGCGGTGATATTCAGCGTTTCGAGAAAAATGGCCAGCATGCCGGGTCAACCTTGAACCTGTCGTTAGGCGGCTAATGATAAGCCAGCCCGCGCCCTTAAGCCCGATGGATTTGCCCTAACCGCAAGCAGATCCATCGGACCGCAGGCGTTCGCGGCTATCAAACGCCACGCCCGCGCTGCACGCCGATCGCAGCCTTCGGCAGCAGCCACACGGATTGCGACATGCCATTCAACGGATCCTGACACGGACTCTGTAGCCGCTGCCGAAGGCTGCGATCGCCCCGAAGGGGCGTTGGCGCCCCCACCTACGCTGCAGATCCTGCGGCAGCGACTACCGATCAGGTAATCGGCGCCGGATTGAACAAGGTGATGTCGTTGTGCAGCTTGTGCCGCTCGGCCCAGGTCTGCTGCTTGCCACTGGCCACATCCAGGTAGAAATGGAACAGCTCCCAGCCCAGCTCTTCGATACTCGCCCGCCCGGTGGCGATGCGCCCGGCGTCGATGTCGATCAGGTCCGGCCAGCGCTGGGCCAGTTCGGAACGGGTCGAGACCTTGACCACCGGCGCCATCGCCAGCCCGTAAGGCGTGCCACGCCCGGTGGTGAACACATGCAGGTTCATCCCCGCCGCCAGTTGCAAGGTCCCGCAGACGAAGTCGCTGGCCGGCGTCGCGCAGAAGATCAGGCCTTTGCGGGTGAAGCGCTCGCCCGGCCCCAGCACGCCATTGATCGCGCTGCTGCCGGACTTGACGATGGAGCCCAGGGACTTCTCGACGATGTTCGACAACCCGCCCTTCTTGTTGCCCGGCGTGGTATTGGCACTGCGGTCGGCCTCGCCCTTGGCCAGGTAACGGTCGTACCAGTCCATCTCGCGCACCAGCTCCCGGGCCACCTCTTCGGACTCGGCGCGGGAAGTCAGCAGATAGATGGCATCGCGCACCTCGGTGACTTCGGAAAACATCACCGTCGCGCCGGCCCGCAACAGCAGGTCCGAGGCATAGCCCAGGGCCGGATTGGCGGTGATCCCGGAGAAGGCATCGCTGCCGCCGCACTGCATGCCGAGGACCAGCTCCGAGGCCGACACGGTTTCCCGGCGCCGCTGATCGAGCTTGCGCAAACGCACCTCGGCCAGTTCCATGATCTGCTCGATCATCTCGGTAAAACCCTGGCTGGAGTCCTGCAGGCGGTACAACCAGGGCTCGCTGAGGTCCACCGAACTGTCGCCTTCGTGCATCACCTGCCCGGCCTGCAGCTTCTCGCAGCCCAGGCTGATCACCAGGGCCTCGCCCCCCAGGTTCGGGTTGCGCGCCAGGTTACGCACGGTACGGATCGGGATATAGGCATCGGTGGCGGTGATCGCCACACCACAGCCATAGCTGTGGGTCAGCGCCACCACATCGTCGACGTGGGGATACTTGGGCAGCAGTTCGTCCTTGATCCGCTTGACCGCATGGTCGAGCACCCCGGTCACGCATTGCACGGTGGTGGTGATGCCCAGGATGTTGCGCGTGCCGACCGTGCCGTCGGCATTGCGATAGCCCTCGAAGGTGAAACCTTCCAGGGGGGCCTGGGCCGCCGGCACTTCGGTGGACAGCGGCAGGCTGTCCAGCGGCGGCGCGCTGGGCATGCGCAACTGCTCCTCCCTGACCCAACTGCCGCGGGCGATCGGCTGCAAGGCATAGCCGATGGTCTGGCCGTAGCGAATCACCGGGCCGCCTTCGGCGATGTCCTCCAGCGCCACCTTGTGGCTCTGGGGGATGAAGTCCAGGGTCACCAGGCCGTCGGCGAACGCGGTGCCCGCCGGCACGCCCTGGTCATTGACCACAACCACCACGTTGTCCCGCTCGTGCAGGCGGATGTAGCGCGGCGAATCGGAATGTTCAATCAACTGCATGACGCCGCCCCTTCAGGAATGCGCTTGGGAAAGTTGGGTCAGCTCGGGGCCGTTGCTCGGTGGCTCCTTGAGCACCACGCGCTTGATCGGACCGACGATCACCAGGTAGCTGAACACCGCCAGCAGCGCGTTGCAGCCGACGAACACCAGCGCCCATTTGAACGAGCCGGTGGAACTGATGATGTAGCCGATGACAATCGGCGTGGTGATCGACGCCAGGTTGCCAAAGGTGTTGAACAGGCCGCCGCTCAAGCCGGCGATCTGCTTCGGCGAGGTATCGGACACCACCGCCCAGCCGAGCGCGCCCACGCCTTTGCCGAAGAACGCCAGGGCCATGAAGCCCACCACCATCCATTCGATGTCCACATAGTTGCAGGCCACGATGCTGCTGGAGACCAGCAGGCCGGCGATGATCGGCGCCTTGCGGGCGAAGGTCAGGGAATGCCCCTTGCGCAGCAGGTAGTCGGAAATCACCCCGCCGAGCACCCCACCGATAAAACCGCAGATGGCCGGCAAGGAGGCGATGAAACCGGCCTTGAGAATGGTCATGCCACGCTCCTGCACCAGGTACACCGGGAACCAGGTCAGGAAGAAATAAGTGATGCCGTTGATGCAGTACTGGCCCAGGTACACGCCGAGCATCATGCGGTTGGTCAGTAACTGGCGCAGGTAGTCCCATTTCGGGCCGTCGCTGCGTTTGCCCCGGACCTTGTCCTGGTCCATGTCGACCATGCCGCCGTTGTCGGCGATGTGCTTGAACTCGGCCTCGTTGATCAGCGGGTGCTGGCGCGGGCTGTAGATCACCTTGAGCCAGACCAGCGAGAAGACGATGCCGATCGCGCCCATCACGATGAACACGTGCTGCCAGCCGAAGTGATAGACGATCCAGCCCATCAGCGGCGCGAACAGCACCGTGGCGAAGTACTGCGCCGAGTTGAAGATCGCCGAAGCCGTACCGCGCTCGGCGGTCGGGAACCAGGCCGCGACAATCCGCGCGTTGCCGGGGAAGGATGGCGCCTCGGCCAGCCCCACCAGGAACCGCAGCATGAACAGCGCCACCACCGCGGTGGAGATGCCGAACTCACCGACATAACCTTGCAACACGGTGAACAGCGACCAGGTGAAGATGCTCAGGGCATAGATTTTTTTCGAGCCGAAGCGGTCGAGCAGCCAGCCGCCGGGGATCTGCCCCGCCACATAGGCCCAGCCGAAGGCAGAGAAGATATAACCGAGGGTGACGGCGTCGATGCCGAGGTCTTTTTGCAGGCTGGAGCCCGCGATGGCGATGGTGGCGCGGTCGGCATAGTTGATCGTGGTCACCAGGAACAGCATGAACAGGATCAGGTAGCGGACGCGAGTCGGCTTGGTCGCTTGCATATGGATGTACTCCCACTAATTATTTTTATGCGGGTAAAACATTCGCTTCATCGACCCCGCCGGGCCTCAGGCAAAGGCTGGCGGGGGTACAGCGGGGCTTACGATCCGATGTAGGAGGTCTTCACCACGGTGTAGAACTCCTGCGCGTAGCGACCTTGCTCGCGGGAACCATAGGATGAACCTTTGCGACCACCAAAAGGCACGTGGTAATCGACGCCGGCCGTCGGCAGGTTGACCATGACCATCCCCGCCAGGGAGTGGCGCTTGAAGTGGTTGGCGTATTTCAGCGACGTGGTGGCGATGCCCGCCGACAGGCCGAATTCGGTGTCGTTGGCCATGGCCAGCGCCGCCTCGTAGTCGGCAACGCGCACCACGTTGGCCACCGGGCCGAAGATCTCTTCGCGGCTGATGCGCATCGAGGCCTGGCTGTCGGCGAACAGGGTCGGCGCGAGGAAATACCCCTCGGTATCGCAGGTCACCAGGCCGCCACCGCTGACCAGCCGCGCCCCTTCGGACTGGCCGATATCGATGTACTTCAGGTCCTGTTCGAGCTGCGCCTGGGACACCACCGGGCCGATATCGGTACCGGCCTTCAGCGCATGGCCGACCTTGATCGAGCGCATGCGCTCGGCCATCGCCTCGACGAACCGGTCATGGATGCCCGCGGTGACGATCAGCCGGCTGGAAGCGGTGCAACGCTGCCCGGTGGAATAGAAGGCACTCTGTACCGCCAGCTCCACCGCCTGCTTGAGGTCGGCATCGTCGAGGATGATCTGCGGGTTCTTGCCGCCCATTTCCAGCTGCACCTTGGCCTGGCGCGAGACGCAGTTGACGGCGATCTGCCGGCCCACGCCCACGGAACCGGTGAAGCTGATGCCGTCGACTTTCGGGCTGTTGACCAGGGCGTCGCCGACCAGCCGGCCGCTGCCCATCACCAGGTTGAACACCCCGGCCGGGAAACCGGCACGGGAAATGATTTCCGCCAGGGCCCAGGCACAGCCCGGCACCAGCTCGGCGGGCTTGAGCACCACGCAGTTACCGTAGGCCAGGGCCGGGGCGATCTTCCACGCCGGGATGGCGATCGGGAAGTTCCACGGGGTGATCAGGCCGACCACGCCCAGGGCTTCGCGGGTCACTTCGACGTTGACGCCCGGACGCACCGACGGCAGGTAATCCCCCGAGAGGCGCAGGCATTCGCCGGCAAAGAACTTGAAGATATTGCCGGCGCGGGTCACCTCGCCGATGGCTTCGGGCAGGGTCTTGCCCTCCTCCCGGGCCAGCAGGGTGCCGAGTTCTTCACGACGGGCGAGGATCTCGCTGCCGACCTTGTCCAGGGCATCGCTGCGCGCCTGGATACCGGAGGTCGACCAGGCCGGGAATGCATCGCGCGCCGCATCGATCGCGGCATGCACCTGAGCCAGGTCGGCCTTGGCGTATTCGCCAATGACATCGGACAACTCGGACGGGTTGATATTGGTCGAGTAGTCGGCACCGGCAAGCCACTGGCCACCGATGTAGTTATCGAAGCGTTTTACCTCTGCCACGCGCCCTCTCCTTACACAAAAGCCTTACGCAAAAGGCCGCTGATCGCTCAGCGGCCCCGGGGATGGATTACTGCGCGCCCTGGGCATCGATCAACGCCGCCAGCGCTTCATATTCTTCCGGCAACAGATCGGTCAGCGGCGCCCGCACCGGGCCCGCGTCATGGCCGACGATGCGGGCTCCGGCCTTGACGATGCTCACCGCGTAACCGGCCTTGCGGTTGCGGATATCCAGGTAAGGCAGGAAGAAGTCATCGATGATCTTGCCGACCGTGGCGTGATCTTCCCGGGCAATGGCGTGGTAGAAATCCATCGCGGTTTTCGGGATGAAGTTGAACACCGCCGAGGAGTACACCGGCACGCCCAGGGCCTTGTAGGCCGCAGCGTAGACTTCGGCGGTCGGCAGCCCGCCCAGGTAGCTGAAGCGATCGCCGAGGCGACGGCGGATCGACACCATCAGCTCGATATCGCCCAGGCCGTCCTTGTAGCCGATCAGGTTCGGGCAGCGCTCGGCCAGGCGCTCCAGCAGCGGCGCGGTCAGGCGGCAGACGTTGCGGTTGTAGACCACCACGCCGATCTTCACCGATTTGCACACCGCCTCCACATGAGCGGCGACCCCATCCTGGCTGGCTTCGGTCAGGTAGTGCGGCAACAGCAACAGCCCCTTGGCCCCCAGGCGCTCGGCCTCCTGGGCGTATTCAATGGCCTGGCGGGTCGAACCGCCGACCCCGGCCAGGATCGGCACGCTGGTGGCGCAGGTGTCGACCGCGGTCTTGATGATTTCCGAATATTCGCTGGCCGCCAGGGAGAAAAACTCACCGGTGCCGCCTGCGGCGAACAGCGCCGAGGCGCCGTAAGGGGCCAGCCATTCCAGGCGCTTGATGTATCCCGCGCGATGGAAATCGCCCTGGGCATTGAAATCGGTCACCGGGAAAGACAGCAAGCCGGAGGAGAGGATGGACTTCAGTTCTTGTGGATTCATTATTCGAACACCCTGGGACGCACATTGTGATGAGAAACACATCAGCCTTGGCCGAAGTTGTAAGTCATCGTACAACTTAAAAAACAATCGTCAACAGCAATTCGTCAGCCACCGCCAAAATACGCGGCAAAAAATACCTGCTTGACGGGTCAGGATTTTGCTTTATGCTCGCAAAACAACTGTATATGCATACAGTTGTATTTTTGAAATACCTACGACATATCAAGGAGCTAGAAATGTCAGGTCTACACACTCAGCAGCGGGAACAGCTGCAGCACAAAAGCCAGATCGTTGCCGATCTGGACAGCCTTTTCAGCGAACGCGGCATTGCCATTTCCGGTGACGGCGACCATCTGGTACTGATCGCCGACGGTCATCACACCATCAAGTATCACAAGCCCGGGATCCTCCCCGCGGCACCGGGCAAAAACCTCAAGGCCCTGCCCCAGCTGCGTTTCGAGGGTGGCGAGCACACCGCCATCGGCGACGCCACCCTGTTGCGTTTCGTCAAGGACGCCCCCGGTGTTCCGGCCTGGCAGGTCGAATTGCACCTGCCCAACGGCCTGGCCCTGACCTACGGCCAGGTGGTGGCGCTGGGTGGCGATTTTTATGGCATCCCCGACCAGCCGATCTGCGAAGGCGCGACGCAGGAGGATCGTTTGCAGCGTTTTACCGCCGCGTTCAACTCGCTTGCCGTGTTGCCGGCGGCCAAGGACGAGGCGAAACAGATTCTCGCGGTGATGCAGAAGGAAATCGCCGCCGCCAACCAGGCGCTCAAGGACGGCCGACAACCTCACGAGGCGTATGACGCCCTGGGAGATACGTTGTCCGAAGAGTGGAACAAGATCACCGGCGGCGGCAGTTTCGTCTCGGCGCTGTTCCCCCTCGGTCGCTACCTGAAGCTGGCGGCCAACAATGCCGACCATTTCGGCGAATGGGCGCTGCTGGCCTATATCGCCGGGCACACCGCGGCCCTGCAGCAGGCGGTGCTGGCGCACAAGAACGCCGACGAGAAGCAGCTGGAACTGGCCTACGCCATGAACGCCTTCGCCGATCACTTCCTCACCGACCTGTTCTCCGCCGGCCATGTGCGGGTACCGCGCAAGCAGCTGGCGGCGGTGGTCACGCCGAGCGACCTGGGTTCGCTGATCACCCGCTTCATGCACGACGAAGACAGCAAGTTCGGCCTCAACGTCAGCAACGCCCAGGGCGACCGCTGGCATGCCTATGGCGACAAGCGTTATTTCGACACCATCGACAGCAACAACCGCAAGCAGGTCAAGCTGGCGGTGCAGCGCTCGGCGGACGAGATTTTCGAAAGCTACCTCAGCGGAACGGCCCCGACGCCCGGCAACTTCACGGCGCTGAAGCTGCTGCCGGACCTGAACGCTGCCAAGAGCGGCAACTTTTCACCGCTGTTCGTGATGCAGGGCGACAAGGTGCTGCGACGCAGCGACGTGAACAACCTGAACGATACCAAGACCATCGACAACTGGTGGGGCTGGAGCACTTACCTGCTGCTCAAGGACTACAAGCCCAACAAGCCGGCGGGCTACCTGGAAGCACCGACGCTCGCCCCGAGCATCCAGGCCAATGGCTGGCAGAGCCAGGCACCCAGCGAACCCAACTGGTTGCCGGGCAATGCCGTGCGTTATGCCTTCAGCTACACCAACGGTTTGAACGAGTCGTACATCGGCCCCTGGTCCGCCTACGCCGAACTGAGCGACCGCTTCCAGCCAACCCTGAATGTGCCGGTGGATACCGGCAGCGGTTCCAGCGGGCGTAACCTCTTTCGCCAGTTCCGCGGCGGCTCGCCGGAGTTGATCGCCTCGATCGACAAGACCGCCACCACCTACATCGACCGCAATGCCTGATAAGGACATCGACATGGCTATCAATCTGACTCTAGAACTGGCCTCTGGCCAATCCCTGCAGGGCGCGCCCCTGGAACTGCTGGTCAACGGCGCTCCCGTCGCGCGGGCAACCGTCGACCAGCAAGGGCGCGTGGCTTTCGATGCCAAGCCCGCTGCCGGGCAACTGGCCGTGAGGGTGGACCGCTCGATTCTCAAAGGCCGCTAAAAGCAGCACGAGCACGCTTCGCGCCTACCGAAGACGAACAGTGTTTCTGTAGGAGCGAGCGGGCGGCGATCCGACTTGCCAGCGATAAAGGCTGCCCAGGCGATGATTTTCTGCCGGCAGAACAGCGCTAGCCCTTTAGGACGCTGCTACGCATTCGATGGAAAGCCTGCTCGCGACAGCCGACAACAGGCGCCAACCCTCCCCGGTCTGGCGCCTGTTGCATTTACCCGCGCTGCGCTTCTGCCTCTTCATGGGCATGGCGCAGCCGTTCGCGGCTGTTGGTCAGGTGCAGGCGCATGGCCGCTCGGGCCGCATCCGAATCCTGGCGGGCAATGGCTTCATAGATTTCTTCGTGTTCACGGCTCAGGCGGCTCATGTAGTGCTGCTGATCGTCGTGAGCCAGGCGCGCCGAATTCAGGCGGGTGCGCGGAATGATGCTGGTCCCCAGGTGGGTCATGATGTCGGTGAAATAGCGGTTGCCCGTGGCCAGGGCAATCTGCAGGTGGAACTGGAAATCCGAGGCCACCGCATCGCTGTCGTGGGCCGCGCTTTCATTGAGGGCATCCAGCGCCGCGCGCATCGCCGCCAGTTGCTCGGTGCTGCGCCGCTGCGCGGCCAGCCCGGCCGACTCCACTTCCAGGCTGATGCGCAGTTCCAGGATCGCCAGCACATCGCGCAAGGTCACCACGGTCGCCGGATCGATCCTGAAGCCGCTCGGGCTCGGCGTGTCGAGCACAAAGGTGCCGATGCCATGGCGGGTTTCCACCTGGCCGGCGGCCTGCAACCGGGAAATGGCTTCGCGCACCACGGTCCGGCTGACGCCATGGGCCTCCATGATCGCCGACTCGGTGGGCAACTTGTCACCGCGCTTGAGCTGACCGTCGCGAATCTGCTCCGACAGCACGGTCACCAGTTCCTGGGCGAGGCTACGGCGCTTGCGTGGAAGGCGGGGCGCCGTGTTCTGGTTGTCCATGGTGAAGATCTTTCTCCGAAAACTGATGACGCATCATAGCTCAGCCAAGTTGTACGATCACTGTTGACTACACCGTCACCGCCTGGTCGACCAGATGCCCGCGCTCGATGCGGATGTGCCGCGGGTGGAAACGCTTGAGGCTGCTGCGATGCCCGACGCTGACAATGCTCAGCCCCGGAAGCTGGTCGATCAGCGCCTGGTACAGGGTCGCCTCGTCTTCTTCGTCCATGGCCGAGGTGGCCTCATCCATGTACAGCCATTGCGGCGCATAGAGCAACGCACGGGCAAAGGCCAGGCGTTGCTGCTCGCCCGGGGACAACATGCGCTGCCAGTGATTGCTCTCGTCCAGGCGGGACACCAGGTGCGGCAGGCGGCAGGTTTCCAGCACCTGTGCATAACGCTCCTGCGGGTAGGTATCGCCCGACTGTGGATAACTCAAGGCTTCGCGCAGGCTGCCGATCGGCAGGTAAGGCTTCTGCGGCAGGAACAGATAACGCTCGGCGGGCATGCGGATGCTGCCGTGACCAGCCGGCCAGAGCCGCCCCATCGCCCGCAGCAGGGTACTCTTGCCGCTGCCGGAGCGACCGCTGAGCATCAGCCGCTCGCCGGGGCTCACGGTCATCTCGGCACCGGCCAGCAGGTGCCGGCCATCCGCCAGATCCAGGCCGAGGTTATGCACTTGCAGGGTTTCGCCCTGGTTCTGCACGTCGATGGCGGGCGCGCGCTCTTCGTTTTCGCTCATGGCCTGGCGGAAGCTCAGCAGACGGTCGCAAGTGGCGCGCCATGCCGCGAGCTCGGAATAGGCGGTGATGAACCAGCTGAAGTTCTCCTGGACGTTGCCGAATGCCGAGTTGATCTGCATCAGCTCGCCCAGCTCGATCTTGCCTGTCAGGTAACGGGGGGCCGCGACGATGAAGGGGAAAATGATCGCGATCTGGCCGTAGCCCGAGGTGAAGAAGGTCAGGCGCTTGGACACTTTCATGATGTCCCAGAAGTTGTGCCAGACCATGCCGAAGCGAGCGCTCAAGCGTTTGTTCTCGTTCGGCTCGCCGTCATACAGGGCGATGCTCTCGGCATTCTCGCGCACGCGCACCATGGAGAAACGCAGGTCCGCCTCGAAACGTTGCTGGTTGTTGTTCAAGCCGATCAGGCGTCGACCGATCAGGTGGGTCAGCCAGCTGCCGACGGCGGCGTACACCAGGGCGCACCAGAACATGTAGCCGGGAATGGTGTAGCCGAAGACTTCGATACTGCCCGACACGCCCCACAGGATGATCGAGAACGACACCAGGCTGACCACGGTACGCAGCAGGCCCAGGGCGAGCCCCAGGGTATTGCTGGTGAAACTGTTGAGGTCTTCGGAAATCCGCTGGTCCGGGTTATCGGTGTAGCCGCCCTGCTCCATCTGGTAGTAATTCTTGTGGCCCAACCAGCGGGCGAAGTGTTTTTCCGTGAGCCAGGCGCGCCAGCGGATGGTCAGCATCTGGGTCAGGTAGAGCCGGTAGACCGCGGCCAGGATGGCCACCGCGGCAATCCCGCAGAAATACAGGATCAGTTGCCAGAAGGCTGCTTCATCCTTCCTTTGCAGGGCGTTGTAGAAGTCCTTGTACCAGCTGTTGACCCACACCGAGATCGCCACGCTGAACAGGGTCAGGGCGACCACCGCGAACAGCAGCAGCCAGGCCTTGCCCTTCTCCTCGCTGCGCCAGTAAGGCGTAGTCATTTCCCAGACACGACGGAAAAACTGCCCGCGCACAGTATCGTTGACCGCGGAATACTCAGCGTTCTGATTCATCATCAAGGCTCGATTGTGATAAGGACAAGCATCGAGCCGATCATAGAGGATCGGCTCGCTTTTTCACTCGTCCCGAGGACATTCGTTCAGTCGCGGTTCAGCGACGAACCGGGCGCTTCTGCAACTTGCGCTGCAGCGTTCGGCGGTGCATGCCCAGGGCGCGGGCAGTGGCGGAGATATTGCCTTCGTGTTCGGTCAGCACCCGCTGGATATGCTCCCATTGCAGGCGGTCCACCGACATCGGGTTTTCCGGCACCAGGGTGTCGAGGTCGGCGTGCTCGGAGAGCAGCGCGGCCAGCACGTCATCGGCATCGGCCGGTTTGCACAGGTAGTTGCAGGCGCCGCGCTTGATCGCTTCGACCGCGGTGGCGATGCTCGAATAACCGGTGAGGATCACCACGCGCATTTCCGGGTCAAGCTCGAGCAGCTTGGGCAGCAGCACCAGGCCGGAGTCGCCGTCCATCTTCAGGTCCAGCGCGGCGAAGTCCGGCAGGTCCTGCTGGGCGAGGGCCAGGCCTTCCTCGGCGGAACCTGCGGTGCTGACGCGAAAGCCGCGACGGCTCATGGCCCGCGCCATCACCCGGGTGAAGGTGGCGTCGTCATCCACCAGCAACAGATGCGGCAGTTCTTCGCCTTCGACTTGGATTTCGTCACTCATGTTGGTCTCCTCGGGCGCCGTGGGGCAGACGCAGCTCGGTGAGCGTGCCGCCTTCCTCATGACTGTAGAGTTTCACTGAGCCGCCGGCGCGTGTCACGCTGGCTTTGCTCAAAAACAGGCCCAGGCCGAAACCTTTGCCCTTGGTGGTAAAAAACGGTTTGCCGATCTGCTCGGCGATGGCCAGCGGCACACCGGCGCCGTGGTCGCGAATGCTGATGGTCAGGGTCTCGGCGTCCCAATCCAGTTGCACTTCCAGCCCTTCCGGACAGGCGTCGGCGGCATTGTTCAGCAGGTTGAGCAGCGCCTGGGTCAGGTCCGGCGGCGGCGCTACCCGCGGCATCGGGCCCTGGCCCAGCAACTGGAAACGATAGGTGGCTTCGGGGCGCATCAGGTGCCAGCGGTTCAGCGCTTCATCGAGCCAGACGGTGACATCCTGCATTTCCACGGCCATCCGGCGGTTGGCCTCGGCGGCGCGCACCAGTTGCTGCAGGGTTTCCTTGCACAGCTTGACCTGATCCTGGAGCACGCCCAGGTCATCCTGCAGCAGCGGGTCGAGGTTGTCCTGGCGCATTTCCTTGAGCAGCACGCTCATGGTCGCCAGGGGCGTTCCCAGTTCGTGGGCGGCGCCAGCGGCCTGGGTCGCGACAGCCAGCAACTGCTGGTCGCGCAGGCCCTCTTCGCGGCGGATCGCCCGCAGCTCCTCCTGCCGTCGCAGCTCCTCGGCCATCCTCGCGGCGAAGAAGGTGATCACCGCCGCAGCCAGGGCGAAGCTCAGCCACATCCCGTAGATCTGCAGGTTTTCCCGGGCGATGGGGAAAGTCTGCAGCGGGTAGAACTGCGCCAGCAGCAAGGTGTACATGGTCAGCGCGATGCCGGAAAGGACCACCGAGTAACGCCATGGCAAGGTCACGGCGGCGATGGTCAGCGGCACCAGGTAATAGGAGACGAAGGGGTTGGTCGAACCGCCGGAGAAATACAGCAGGGCACTGTGGATAAACAGGTCACAGGCCAGTTGCACGGCATATTCCAGCTCGGTGACCGGCCACGAGGTGCGCAGGCGAATGGCGGTGAAGGCGCAGAGAATCAGCGACAGGCCCAGGGTCACGGCCAGTTGCAGCCAGGGCAGCGGCAGCAGGTCGAACCAGTAGGCGAGCCCCACCGAACCGGCCTGAGCGGCCAGAACCAGGATGCGGATGAAAGTCAGACGCCAGAGGTTCTGGCGAGTGGCGGAAAGCAGTTGTACGGGGGCGAGCATGAGCTCTCCTGATGAGCGCTCCAGGCGGATCGCGACGAGTATAACCAAGCAGCGGCCCAGACAGGCAAAACTGCGGCAAACCGCCACAGTCTTGGGCAACGGCCAATCGCAGGCAAGCCTTGCCTGCAAAAGCACCATTTGCCTGTAGGAGCGAGGCTTGCCCGCGATAGAGCGCAAGGCGCTCGCCATCCCCATCCCGGAGTCCGACTCGCGAACAGATTGCGACTGCTGCGCAGTCGAGCGCAGGCTTCGCCAGCGGCTACCAAAGCCCCCGCAGTTGGTATTGGGTAATAGATGTATAGAAGTTGTTAACGGGCCGAACCAGACAATAAAAGCTAGAGTCTGATGGTTTCACGCAGGCTGGGACCCAATACCTGCGGACCGCACTCAAGGAGTTTTCATGCATACATTCAGTCGCAGCGCCGCCCTTCTCGCCCTCAGCGCCGGCACCCTCGCCAGCCTGCCGGCCGTGGCCGCCGATGAGCTTCATTACAATCAGATCTCCCTGCGCGCCGAAGTCAGTCAGGAAGTGGCCCGCGACCTGATGATCGTCACCCTCTACAGCGAATCGCAGAACGCCGACCCGGCCAAGCTCGCCGCGGAAATCACCACCACCATGAACAAGGCCCTGGGCCAGGCACGCCAGGTCAAGGACATCACCTTGCGCCAGGGCAGCCGCAACAGCTACCCGATCTACGACACCAAGGGCCAGAAGATCACCGGCTGGCGTGAACGCGCCGAGCTGCGCCTGGAAAGCTCGGACTTCGCCGCGCTGTCCAAGCTCACTGGCGAACTGCTGACTGATCTGAAAATGGGTGGCATGGACTTCGCCATCGCCGATCCGACCCGCAAGGCCAGCGAAGACAAGCTGCTCAAGGAAGCGGTCGACGCCTTCAAGGCACGCGCGCAACTGACCACCGAAGCGCTGGGCGGCAAGGGCTACAAGATCGTCAACCTGAACCTCAACAGCAACGGTTATCCACAGCCGTACCTGCGTGGCCAGATGATGATGAAAGCCGCGGGCATGGATGCGGCGCCGGTCACTCCGGAAGTCGAAGCCGGTACCAGCCAGGTCAGCATGACCGCCGATGGCTCGATCGAAGTGCTGATGCAGTAACGTTTTCCCTGCCTTCCGAAACGGCGGTAACCTCCAGCAAAATCGGGTTACCGCCTTTTTTCTACCCTCTATTTCAACCCGAGCCTGAGGGCCTCGCCTTGGGGGGCTGAACTCGGCCAGGTCGGTGATGCTAAAGTTACCGACCTCGGTCGCCCATCAGACGTCATTGATGTCCACCGGGTATACTGCGCCTTTCCTATAAGAGTCTCTCCAAATGACCGCAGATCGCATCGGCGAACGCCTGCGTCGCTATCGCCGCGCCGCCAAGAAAACCCTGCGCCAGATCGCCAGCGAATCCGGTCTGACCGCCAGTTTTCTCTCCCAGGCGGAACGCAATCTCACCGGAGTCTCGATCTCCTCCCTGGTCAACATTGCCAAGTCTCTGAACGTTCCGCTGAACGCCCTCTTCGACCAGCCGACCCAGGCCCAACCCGACTCCCACGACGGCAAGCGGGTGCGCTACACCATCGAAGGCCAGCCCCTGTCCTACGAGCGGCTGTCCAGTTCCTTTCCCGGCAACCTGATCAACGCGGTGAAGATGAACATACCGGTGGGCTACCAGTCGGAACTGATTTCCCATGATGGCGCCGAGTTCTCCTACGTTCTTGCGGGGCAGATTGTCTACACCATCGAGGGGCAGCAGTATCCCCTCGGCGTCGGCGACTCGGTGCACTTCGACTCGACCAAACCGCACTACCTGGCTAACGCCGGCAACGACCCGGCAGAAGTATTGACCGTCACGACCATGGGCCTGTTCGACGACCATTCAGCGGCCTGAAACCCGGCCCATGGTCGCCTGCGCAACCTCACAGACACCCTGTGCGCAAGAGAAATGTTAGTCACGCTTAATTTTCGTTGACCACGATTTCAGCATGACTTAATTTCGGCATCGGCGAATCGTCAATCAACCACATAACAAGCGATCGCCGTCGCCACACAGGGTCCATGGGGGTGCATCCATTCCCCATAGAAGGCGAGTTGTCCCGGCCCACAAGGCCAATCCTCAGATGCGCCCCAGAAAAAGAAAAAATTGAGGTTTGCATGCGTAAGACCTTTCCGCTCCAGGTTTGGCAGACAGCGGGGCTGATCCTCGGCGTCCCACCGTCACACGCCACCCGCAACCTCCACAGTGACAACTTCACTGCGAGCCACAACGTCAACACCGCCGACGATGTGCTGTTCACCCGCCATCGCCTGCAAGATCCCGGGCATCCGTTCTCCACGGCCTCCCTCAGCAAGCCGCTCTACTTCATCCGGTCAACCCAATGCGCCAAACATTTGCGCCAGACAGGCCAGGCGGCTCAACCAGAAGCCAGTCGACACCCGCTCCAGCGACGCACCAATCGGAGGCACGGTTCGCCCTGGATGCCCCGCAAGAAGGCAACCCATGCACCAGAAAAAGCCAGCGCATACGGTCAAATTCGTCAATATTTATACAAATGCGTCATTCCTGTACGTTCGTTCCACTCCTTGATACTTGTGACAGCCCCGCATCTTGCATTGGGTATGGGGCCTGCATAAGTATCGGCGGGTCGACTCATAAGGTCGCCCTCTACACCAAAAATGACAACAAATCATGAGGCCACCATGTTCAAACAAGCAGTCATTCCGCTTTTAGTCAGCGCCGGCTTGCTCGCCAGCGCACCCTTCGCCCAGGCAGCGACTAACCTGGTGTTCTGCTCCGAAGGGAGCCCGGCCGGTTTCGACCCAGGCCAGTACACCACCGGAACCGACTTCGACGCCTCAGCAGAAACCATCTTCAACCGTCTCAGCCAGTTCGAGCGTGGCGGCACCGCCGTCGTTCCTGGCCTGGCGACCAGTTGGGACATTTCCGACGATGGCCTGACCTACACCTTCCATCTGCGCGATGGGGTGAAATTCCACACCACGCCGTACTTCAAGCCGACCCGTGATTTCAACGCCGACGACGTGCTCTTCACGTTCAACCGCATGCTCGACAAGGACATGCCGTTCCGCAAGGCGTACCCGACCGAATTCCCTTACTTCACCGACATGGGGATGGACACCAACATCACCAAGGTCGAGAAAGTCGACGACAAGACCGTCAAGTTCACCCTGAAAACCGTAGACGCCGCGTTCATCCAGAACCTGGCGATGAGCTTCGCCTCCATCCAGTCCGCCGAGTACGCCGACCAGTTGCTCAAGGAAGGCAAGCCGGGCGACATCAACCAGAAGCCGATCGGCACTGGCCCGTTCGTGTTCAAGAGCTACCAGAAAGACTCCAACATCCGTTACACCGGCAACAAGGAGTACTGGAAGCCTGAGGACGTGAAGATCGACAACCTGATCTTCGCCATCACCACCGACCCGTCGGTACGCATCCAGAAGCTGAAAAAGAACGAATGCCAGGTCACCCTGTTCCCACGTCCGGCCGACCTCAAGGCCCTGGGCGAGGACAAGACCCTCAAGCTGCCGCAGCAGGCCGGCTTCAACCTCGGCTACATCGCCTACAACGTGATGCCTGTGCTCAAGGGCCGCACTGACGCCAACCCACTGGCCGACCTCAAGGTCCGTCAGGCGCTGGACATGGCGGTGAACAAGCAGCAGATCATCGACTCGGTCTACCAGGGCGCGGGCCAGCTGGCGGTCAACGCCATGCCACCGACCCAGTGGTCCTATGACGACACCATCAAGGATGCCAAGTACGACCCTGAGAAAGCCAAGGCGCTGCTCAAGGAAGCCGGCATCAAGGAAGGCACCCAGATCACCCTGTGGGCCATGCCCGTGCAGCGTCCGTACAACCCGAACGCCAAGCTGATGGCTGAAATGCTGCAGTCCGACTGGGCGAAGATCGGCCTGAAGGTCAACATCGTCAGCTACGAATGGGGCGAGTACATCAAGCGTTCCAAAGGCGGCGAGAACCAGGCGATGATCATCGGCTGGAGCGGCGACAATGGTGACCCGGACAACTGGCTCGGCACCCTGTTCGGCTGCGACGCCATGAACGGCAACAACTTCTCCAAATGGTGCGACAAGCCGTACGACGCACTGATCAAACAAGCCAAAGCCACCCCGGACGTGGCCAAACGCACCGAGCTGTACAAGCAGGCGCAACACCTCCTCAAAGACCAAGTCCCGATGACACCTATCGCCCACTCGACGGTGTTCCAACCCATGCGCGCCAACGTGCAGGACTTCAAGATCAGCCCCTTTGGTCTGAACTCGTTCTACGGCGTCAGCATCAGCAAATAAGGGTCTGCAACGGCGACGTCACCTGACGTCGCCGTTGCCTTACCTGCCAGGACTGCCGGAACTCGAACGCTCTTCCTCTTGCTGCGCCCCATCGTGGTGAGTACGGGCATTTCGGAAGTTCCCTACATGTCTTTCAGGCTCTTTGGCATTTACTACCCATGCGGCGACCCCTACCGTCAAAGCATGGAGTGGTGCATCCATTGCCCGGCATTTGCTGCAAGCGAGACTTGGGATCAATGACATGACCGCCTCCGGATGGGGCGACTGCTCATCGATCAAAACAATAAAAAGGGAGAGGGAGCGTCATGCGTCATTCTCTGGTTTTATCCGCCCTGTTGGGCACCGGTCTGTTGACCGCAACCTCCGCCAGCCTGGCGGCCAGCAACAACCTGGTGTTCTGCTCCGAAGGCAGCCCGGCCGGTTTCGACACCGCGCAATACACCACCGCCACCGACAACGACGCGGCGGAGCCGCTGTACAACCGCCTGGCGGAGTTCGAAAAAGGCGCGACCAATGTGGTGCCTGGCCTGGCCACCCGCTGGGATATTTCCGCGGACGGCCTGCAGTACACCTTCCACCTGCGCGAAGGGGTGAAGTTCCACACCACGCCGTACTTCAAGCCGACGCGTGATTTCAACGCCGACGACGTGGTCTTCACCTTCACCCGTATGCTCGACGCCGAGCACCCTTTCCGTAAGGCCTACCCGACCGAGTTTCCCTACTTCAACGGGATGAGCCTGAACAAGAACATCGCCAAGGTCGAGAAGACCGGGCCGCTGACCGTGGTGATGACCCTGAACTCGGTGGACGCCGCGTTCATCCAGAACATCGCCATGAGCTTCGCCGCGATCCTCTCGGCCGAATACGCCAACCAGTTGCTCACGTCCGGCAAGCCCAGCGAGATCAACCAGAAGCCGGTCGGCACCGGGCCGTTCGTGTTCAAGAGCTACCAGAAAGACTCGAACATCCGCTACACCGCCAACAAGCAGTACTGGGACCCGAGCCGGGTCAAGCTCGACCAACTGATTTTCGCCATCAACACCGATGCCTCGGTGCGCGTGCAGAAGCTCAAGGCCGGTGAATGCCAGGTCACCCTGCACCCGCGGCCAGCCGATGTCGAAGCGCTGAAAAAAGACCCGAAACTGCAACTGATCGAAAAGCCCGGCTTCAACCTCGGCTACATCGCCTACAACGTTCGCCACAAGCCCTTCGACCAGCTCGAAGTGCGCCAGGCGCTGGACATGGCGGTGAACAAGCAAGGCATCCTCAACGCCGTGTACCAGGGCGCAGGCCAGCTGGCAGTCAACGCCATGCCGCCGACCCAGTGGTCCTACGACACCAGCATCAAGGACGCCGCCTACAACCCGCAAAAGGCCCGTGAGCTGCTCAAGGCCGCCGGGGTCAAGGAAGGCACGGAAATCACCCTCTGGGCCATGCCCGTGCAACGTCCCTACAACCCCAACGCCAAGCTGATGGCCGAAATGCTCCAGTCCGACTGGGGCAAGATCGGCCTGAAAGTGAAAATCGTCAGCTACGAATGGGGCGAGTACATCAAGCGCACCAAGAATGGCGAGCACGACATCAGCCTGATCGGCTGGACCGGCGACAACGGTGACCCGGACAACTGGCTCGGCACCCTGTACAGCTGCGACGCCATTGGCGGCAACAACTACTCCATGTGGTGCGACCCGCAGTACGACAAGCTGATCAAGCAGGCCAAGATCGTCACCGATCGCGAACAGCGCACGGTGCTCTACCAACAGGCCCAGCAGTTGCTCAAGCAGCAGGTGCCGATCACCCCTG
The DNA here is from genome assembly GCF_003184125.1 of Pseudomonas sp. RW409. NCBI lineage: Bacteria > Pseudomonadati > Pseudomonadota > Gammaproteobacteria > Pseudomonadales > Pseudomonadaceae > Pseudomonas > Pseudomonas sp. RW409. The sequence continues at coordinate 1,144,974 of NZ_QHHP01000041.1, forward strand.
TCGCCCACTCGACGGTCAACCAGCCGTTGAGCGCCAAAGTCGAAGGATTCAAGGTCAGCCCTTTCGGCCGCAACGTGTTCTCGGGCGTCAGCATCGACCAATAAATGATTAGCCAGGCCGCTGGGGGCGATATTCGCCCCCACGCAAATTTGTTGCCTGAATTCGGCGCTCACGCCTCATGCAAACGTTTGCGATGCCTTGAATGAGTTGTAAAGCAAAAGCCGGTCAACCAAAAAGACCGGCATAAAAATAAAGAAAGCAAAGGAGCTTCACCCATGAAACCGAGCAACACCGCGTTACTGGCCCTGGCCATCAGCAGCATCACGGCCATGGCCCATGCGGAAAGCGTGAGCCAGGAATTCGTTCCGACGACCCTGGCCGGTACCAACGCCCAAAGCGAAGCCAAGGGTTTCATTGACGGACAGAGCCTTGGGGGCACCACCCGCAACTGGTACGCCAATGAACTGAAGCGTCGTGACGACACCTTCAGCTACAAGAAAAACAGCGTCAAAAACGATCCCACTGCACCCAAGACCCCGACCGCCCGGCGTATCAACTGGGTCCAGGGCACCATCCTCAACTACACCTCGGGTTTCACCCAGGGCACCGTTGGCGTCAGCACCGAAGTGGCTGCCTACAACGCCATCGCGCTGGACCGTGATCGCAAGGACATTGCCGGTGGCTCCAACCGTACCCTGGCGGACTCCAACGGCGACGCGGTAGATCAGTGGAGCAAACTGGGCCTGGCCAACGTCAAGTTCCGGGTATCGAATACCACGCTGACCGCCGGTCGCCAGAACTTCAGCACCCCGATCATCGACGTCATCGGCAACCGTGCGCTGCCTTCCAGCTTTGAAGGCATCAGCCTGCACAGCGAAGAACTGAACAACCTGTCGTTCGACCTGGCCGGCTTCGACCGCGTTTCGCCACGAAGCGAACAGAGCCTGTCGAAATTCCGTACCGAGTACTCCGCCACCGGCGTGGAAACCGACAAGGTCTACACCGCAGGTGTGAACTACCAGCCGTTCAAGAGCCTGAAGACCAGCCTGTATGGCGCCAAGGTCGAAGACTTCTGGAACCAGTACTACTTCGGCGCCACCCACGAACTGGGCGACAGCCAGGTGCTGAGCCTGACCACCGGCCTGAACTACTACAAGACCGTCGACGAAGGCAAAAAGTTGATGGGCGAGATCGACAACGACACCTACTCGCTGTCGCTCGGCCTGGCTCACCAGGCGCACAGCCTGACCTTCTCCTACCAGGAAGTGAACGGTAACGAGTACTTCGACTACCTGCACGAAACCAACGGTATCTACCTGGCCAACTCCCTGCTTTCGGACTTCAACAGCCCGAACGAGAAATCCTTCCAGATCGCCTACGGCCTCAACATGGCCGAATACGGCGTACCAGGCCTGAAGTTCAACATCTACCAGGCACGTGGCTGGGGCATTGACGGTACCCACTACCGTGGCACCGCCTACACCGACCCAGGCGCCAAGCGCGGCGACCTGAGCCTGATGGATGGCGAAACCCACTACGAATACGGCATTGGCGCGTCTTATGCAGTCCAGAGTGGTCCGCTCAAGGCCACCGCCATTCGTGCGACCTACACTACGCACCGGGCCAGCGAACACCAGGCCGACGGCAACATCAACGAGTTCCGTCTGGTCACCACCATCCCGTTCAACATTCTCTAAAAACACACCGGCTGGTTGGCGAATTCATGATGAATTCGCCATTCCAGCTACTCTGGTTCAACCGATTGCAGAGGGTTCTAGATGAAAATGCTATCCCTGAGAGCGGCCATCGCTGCCGCACTGCTGAGCGTCGCCGCAGGCGTCTCGGCCAAGCCCTTGGTGGTCTGTACCGAAGCCAGCCCGGAAGGCTTCGATATGGTCCAGTACACGACTGCAGTCACTGCCGACGCGGTGGCGGAAACCATCTTCAACCGCCTGGTGGACTTCAAGCCCGGCACCACGGACATCGAGCCGGCCCTGGCCGAGTCCTGGGAGATCAGCCCGGACGGCCTGACCTACACCTTCCACCTGCGCAAAGGCGTCAAGTTCCACAGCACCGATTACTTCACGCCGACCCGCGAGATGAACGCCGACGACGTGCTCTGGAGCTTCCAGCGCCAGTTGGACCCGAAACACCCGTGGCATGACAAGTCCAGCGTGGGCTTCCCCTATTTCGAGAGCATGGGCTTCAAGGAGCTGCTCAAAAGCGTCGAGAAAACCGACGACCACACCGTGGTCTTCACCCTGACCCGTCGCGAAGCCCCCTTCCTGGCCGACGTGGCCATGGCCTTCGCCTCGATCTTCCCGGCCGAATACGCCGACCAGCTGCTCAAGGCCGGCAAGCCCGGCGACCTCAACAGCAAGCCGATCGGCACCGGCCCGTTCATCTTCCAGCGCTACGCCAAGGACGCCCAGGTGCGGTTCAAGGCCAACCCGGACTACTTCCGTGGCAAGCCGCCAGCCGACGCGCTGATCCTGGCGATCACCACCGATAACAACGTGCGCCTGCAGAAACTCAAGGCCAACGAGTGCCAGGTCGCCCTGTATCCGAAACCCGACGACATCCCGAGCATCAAGGCCGACACCAACCTGAAGGTCGACGACCTGGCCGCCATGACCGTGGGCTACGTCGCCCTGAACACCACCAAGAAATACATGAGCGACCCGCGTGTCCGTCAGGCCATCAACATTGCCTTCGACAAGGAAGCCTACGTCAACAGCCTGTACGGCAAGGGCAACGCGGTGGTCGGCACCGGCCCCTACCCGCCGACCCTGCTGGGCTTCAACGCCAGCCTGGGCAACCCGGCCCGCGACCTGGACAAGGCCCGCGCCCTGATCAAGGAAGCCGGCGTGCCGGAAGGCACGGTCTTCACCCTGTTCACCCGCAACGGCGGCGGCCCGACCAACCCCAACCCGCTGCTCGGCGCGCAGATGATGCAGTCCGACCTGGCGAAGATCGGCCTCAAGATCGACATCCGCGTCATGGAATGGGGCGAGATGCTCAAGCGCGCCAAGAACGGCGAGCACGACATGGTTTCCGCCGGCTGGGCGGGGGATAACGGGGACCCGGACAACTTCCTGACCCCCAACCTCAGTTGCGAGGCCGCCAAAAACGGCGAAAACTACGCTCGCTGGTGCAATAAAGCGTTCCAGAGCCTGATCGATCAGGCCCGCGCCGAGTCCGAGCCGGCCAAACGGACCGCACTCTATGAACAGGCCCAGGACATTTTCGACAAGGAACAACCCTGGATCCCCATGGCCTATCCGAAAATGTTCACCGCAATGCGCAAGAACGTCGAGGGCTACCACCAGAGCCCCCTGACCACCAACAACTTCGCTACCACCCAGGTGAAGTAGATAAGAAACGCCCGGCATCCCTGACCCCAGGGATGCCGGACACGCCTAACCGGCTGATGAGGTACACCAGAAGATGTTTAGTTTTATTGCCCGCCGTGTGGGGTTGTTGATTCCCACATTCTTCGGCATCACCTTGCTGACGTTCGCATTGATTCGCATGATTCCCGGCGATCCCGTGGAAGTCATGATGGGCGAGCGCCGGGTAGACCCTGAGATGCATGCCCAGGCAATGGAACGCCTTGGTCTGAACAAACCGCTGTATGCCCAGTACCTGGACTACATCGGCAAACTCGCCCAGGGCGACCTGGGTGAATCCCTGCGGACTCGCGAGAGTGTGTGGAGCGAATTCACTTCCCTGTTCCCGGCGACCCTGGAACTGGCCTCGGCCGCGATGCTGTTCGCCGCCGTGATCGGCCTGCTGGCCGGGGTTATCGCCGCGCTGAAACGAGGATCGCTGTTCGACCACGGGGTGATGGGCATCTCCCTCGCGGGCTACTCGATGCCGATCTTCTGGTGGGGCCTGATCCTGATCATGTTCTTCTCCGTGAGCCTGGGCTGGACCCCGGTTTCCGGACGGCTCGACCTGCTCTACGACATCGAGCCGAAAACCGGCTTCATGCTCATCGACACCCTGCTGGCCGATGACACCAGCGCCTTCTTCGACGCCCTGCACCACCTGATCCTGCCGGCCATCGTGCTCGGCACCATTCCGCTGGCGGTGATCGCACGGATGACCCGTTCCTCGATGCTCGAAGTGCTGCGCGAAGACTACATCCGCACCGCCAAGGCCAAGGGCCTGTCGCCCGCCCGCGTGGTGTTCGTGCACGGCCTGCGCAACGCGCTGATCCCGGTGCTGACCGTGGTCGGCCTGCAAGTCGGCACCCTGCTGGCCGGCGCGGTCCTGACCGAAACCATCTTCTCCTGGCCCGGCATCGGCAAATGGCTGATCGAAGCCATCGGCGCCCGGGACTACCCCGTGGTGCAGAACGGCATCCTGTTGATCGCCTGCCTGGTGATCCTGGTCAACTTCGTGGTGGACATCCTCTACGGCTTTGCCAACCCACGCATTCGCCACCAGCGCTGAGGACAATACTCATGAGCACTCCAACCTCCTCAGTAGCCGTATCCGCCGTGGCCGTGGATCAAAGCCTGCTGTACCCCTCGCCGTACAAGGAATTCTGGCAGGCGTTCTCGCGCAACAAGGGCGCGGTGGCCGGCCTGCTGTTCATGCTGCTGGTGATCTTCTGCGCGATCTTCGCGCCCTGGGTCGCCCCGCATAACCCGAGCGAGCAATACCGCGACTTCCTGCTGACCCCGCCGGTCTGGCTCGAAGGCGGCCAATGGCAATTCATCCTCGGCACCGACGAACTGGGCCGCGACCTGCTGTCGCGCCTGATCACTGGTTCGCGCCTGTCGCTGCTGATCGGCCTGTCATCGGTGGTCATGTCGCTGATCCCGGGCATCCTCCTGGGCCTGTTCGCCGGGTTCTTCCCGCGCTTGCTCGGCCCGACCATCATGCGTCTGATGGACATCATGCTGGCCCTGCCGTCCCTGCTGCTGGCCGTGGCGATCGTCGCCATCCTCGGCCCAGGCCTGATCAACACCGTGATCGCCATCGCCGTGGTATCGCTGCCGTCCTACGTGCGCCTGACCCGCGCCGCGGTAATGGACGAGCTCAACCGCGACTACGTGACTGCCGCGCGCCTGGCCGGTGCCGGCCTGCCGCGCCTGATGTTCATCACCGTGCTGCCCAACTGCATGGCGCCGCTGATCGTCCAGGCGACCCTGAGCTTCTCCTCGGCGATCCTCGATGCCGCGGCCCTGGGCTTCCTCGGCCTTGGCGTCCAGCCGCCTACCCCTGAGTGGGGCACCATGCTGGCCTCGGCCCGCGACTACATCGAACGCGCCTGGTGGGTGGTGAGCCTGCCCGGTCTGACCATTTTGCTCAGCGTGCTGGCAATCAACCTGATGGGCGACGGCCTGCGCGATGCGCTGGACCCGAAACTCAAGAACGCCGCCTGAGGAGATTCCCATGTCACTGCTAGAAATCAAGAATCTCAACGTGCGCTTCGGCGACGCCCAGGCCGTTCCCGTGGTGGATGGCCTGGACCTGAACGTGGACAAGGGCGAAGTCCTGGCCATCGTGGGCGAATCCGGCTCCGGCAAGTCCGTGACCATGATGGCGCTGATGGGGCTGATCGAGCATCCCGGCATCGTCACCGCCGACGCCCTCAGCTTCGACGGCAAGGACATGCTCAAGCTCAGCGCCCGGCAACGCCGGCAGATCGTCGGCAAGGACCTGGCCATGGTCTTCCAGGACCCGATGACCGCGCTGAACCCGAGCTACACCGTGGGCTTCCAGATCGAGGAAGTGCTGCGCCTGCACCTGAAGATGTCCGGCAAGGCGGCCCGCAAGCGCGCCATCGAACTGCTGGAAAAAGTCGAGATCCCGGGCGCCGCCAGCCGCATGGACGCCTACCCGCACCAACTGTCCGGCGGCATGAGCCAGCGCGTGGCGATTGCCATGGCGATTGCCGGCGAGCCGAAACTGCTGATCGCCGACGAACCGACCACCGCCCTGGACGTGACCATCCAGGCGCAGATCATGGACCTGCTGCTCAACCTGCAGCGCGAGCAGAACATGGGCCTGGTGCTGATCACCCACGACCTGGCCGTGGTCGCCGAAACCGCCCAGCGCGTGTGCGTGATGTACGCCGGGCAAGCGGTGGAAGTGGGCAAGGTGCCGGAGTTGTTCGACATCCCCGCCCATCCTTACACCGAAGCGCTGCTGGCGGCGATTCCCGAGCACAGCATGGGCGCGGCGCGCCTGTCGACCCTGCCGGGCATCGTTCCCGGTCGCTACGACCGTCCGCAAGGTTGCCTGCTGTCGCCACGCTGCCCGTACGTGCAGGAAAACTGCCGTCAGCAACGTCCAAGCCTCGACCCGAAAGCCGCCAGCCTCGCGCGCTGCTTCTACCCGCTGAATCAGGAGGTGGCGTAATGGCCGTCGTTCTTACCGCCCGCAACCTGACCCGCCACTACGAAGTGTCCCGCGGCCTGTTCAAGGGCCATGCGACCGTGCGCGCCCTCAACGGCGTGTCGTTCGAGCTGGAAGCCGGCAAGACCCTCGCGGTGGTCGGCGAGTCCGGCTGCGGCAAATCCACCCTGGCCCGCGCCCTGACACTGATCGAAGAGCCGTCCTCCGGGTCCTTGAAAATCGCCGGCCAGGAAGTCGCCGGCGCCGACAAGGCCCAGCGCAAGCAACTGCGCAAAGACGTGCAGATGGTGTTCCAGAGCCCCTACGCCTCGCTCAACCCCCGGCAGAAGATCGGCGATCAACTGGCCGAACCGCTGCTGATCAACACCAAGCTGTCGGCCAGCGAGCGGCGGGACAAGGTCCAGGCGATGATGAAGCAGGTGGGCCTGCGCCCCGAGCATTATCAGCGCTACCCGCACATGTTCTCCGGCGGCCAGCGCCAGCGTATCGCCCTGGCGCGGGCGATGATGCTGCAACCGAAAGTGCTGGTGGCGGACGAACCGACCTCGGCCCTCGACGTGTCGATCCAGGCCCAGGTGCTGAACCTGTTCATGGACCTGCAGCAGGAGTTCAACACCGCCTACGTGTTCATCTCCCACAACCTGGCGGTGGTGCGTCACGTCGCCGACCACGTGATGGTAATGTACCTCGGCCGGCCGGTGGAAATGGGCCCGAAAGAGGACATCTACACCCGTCCCCTGCACCCCTACACCCAGGCGCTGCTGTCGGCCACGCCGACCATTCACCCGGACCCGGACAAGCCGAAGATCAAGATTGTCGGTGAATTGCCCAACCCGTTGAACCCGCCATCCGGCTGCGCGTTCCACAAGCGCTGCCCGTATGCCACCGAGCGTTGCAGCACCGAAGAGCCGGCCCTGCGCCTGCTCGACACCCGCCAGGTGGCCTGCCATTACGCCGAGCAGTTCCTCGGCTGACCCGGCAAGAAAAAGGCGCCGCGGTTGCTCGCGGCGCCTGATCAGTGTTGACCAAGCCCCTTCTGTCGGATTGCGCATCAGTCCGGCAGAGGGGGTTTTCTTTTTTCCGCAGACGCAAGCTCAGCCCTGGCTAGCCTCGTCTTCGCTGTCGGTATCCGGCTCGTCGGTCGTCGCATCGTCATCGTCCGCGCTGCCACCCTGCCCCTGATCGCCCGGCTCGGACTCCGACTTGGCGATCATCTGCACCCCGTTCTGCAGATGCCCAGGCCCCCAGAAACCCGGCACCCGCGCCGCCTGGTCACTGGCCCAGGCCGCAGACAGGCCGAGCGACAACAGCACCAGCACCTTGAGCAACAGCACAACCCGTTGGAAAACATTCATGTTGATTCCGTCCCTTTGCGTAGGTGAATCAATAATGGCCACAGGCCCTGACCTGCAAGGCGAGGCTTCGTATGAAACCTAGCCCCGAAGCCGGTGCTTTGCCAGATAGCAAGCTATCTATTCGCCCACTGGATAGACGGCTTTCGACTAGGCCTTAAAACCTGCGGTTATGCCTCGCTCCTACGGGGGTATGCGGGATTTGATTCGCGATCTACAAGCACACCACGTATCTGTAGGAACTGCCGGTCGACGCTCGATTGCCCGCGATGGCGTCCATTCGGGCAATGGGATTCCGGCAGAATAGTGGTGGCAGGTTTTGGGGCTGCTACGCAGCCCATCGCGAGCAAGCTTCGCTCCTACAGCAGCATGCACGGTTCGATCCCTGCCCCGCAGGGTGTGCGGGCATCACCTATCCACGGGCACAAAAAAGCCCCGCGGTTTGGGGCCGCGGGGCTTTTTTGTGAGGCGTCGCTCAGACCTTAGTGATGCTCGCGGGTCGCGCGGAATTTCACGTCGGGCCAGCGCTCTTCCATCAGCGCCAGGTTGACCCGGGTCGGGGCCAGGTAGGTCAGGTGACCGCCGCCGTCCAGCGCGAGGTTTTCCACGGCCTTGTTGGCGAATTCCTCGAGCTTCTTCTTGTCGCTGCAATCGATCCAGCGCGCGGACCACACGGTAATCGGCTCGTAGGAGCACTCGACCTTGTATTCCTCTTTCAGGCGGCTGGCGACCACGTCGAACTGCAGCACACCAACGGCGCCGAGAATGATGTCGTTGCTGCGCTCGGGGAAGAACACCTGGGTCGCGCCTTCTTCGGCCAGCTGTTGCAGGCCCTGGCGCAGTTGCTTGGATTTCAGCGGATCCTTCAGGCGCACGCGGCGGAACAACTCCGGGGCGAAGTGTGGGATGCCGGTGAAGCCCAGGGCCTCGCCTTCGGTGAAGGTATCGCCGATCTGGATGGTGCCGTGGTTGTGCAGGCCGATGATGTCGCCAGCGTAGGCTTCTTCGAGCTGTTCACGCTCGGAGGAGAAGAAGGTCAGCGCATCGCCGATGCGCACGTCCTTGCCGGTGCGCACGTGGCGCATCTTCATGCCTTTCTCGTACTTGCCCGAGCAGATGCGCATGAAGGCGATCCGGTCGCGGTGTTTCGGGTCCATGTTCGCCTGGATCTTGAACACGAAGCCGGAAAACTTCTCTTCCTGTGGCTCGACGGTGCGCTCGTTGGCCACGCGTGCCAGCGGCAGCGGCGCCCAGTCAACAACGGCGTCGAGCACGTGGTCGACCCCGAAGTTGCCCAGGGCGGTACCGAAGAACACCGGGGTCAGCTGGCCGTCCATGAACTCCTGCTGGTCGAACTCGTGGCAGGCGCCCTGCACCAGTTCCAGCTGCTCGATGAAGCGCTCGTACTCGTCACCCAGGTGGGCACGGGCTTCATCGGAATCGAGCTTCTCGATGATCTTGGTTTCAGTGCGCTCGTGGCCGTGGCCGGCGGTGTAGACAATGATGTAGTCGCCCGCCAGGTGGTACACGCCCTTGAAGTCGCGGTAGCACCCGATCGGCCAGGTGATGGGCGCCGCCTTGATCTTCAGGACCGCTTCGATTTCGTCGAGCAGTTCGATCGGGTCGCGGATGTCACGGTCGAGTTTGTTGATGAAGCTGACGATCGGCGTGTCGCGCAGACGGCAGACGTCCATCAGGGCGATGGTCCGTGGCTCTACGCCCTTACCGCCGTCGAGCACCATCAGCGCCGAGTCCACCGCGGTCAGGGTCCGGTAGGTGTCTTCCGAGAAGTCTTCGTGGCCCGGGGTGTCGAGCAGGTTGATCATGTGTTCGCGATAAGGGAACTGCATGACCGACGTGGTAATGGAAATACCCCGCTGCTTCTCCATCTCCATCCAGTCGGAGGTGGCGTGGCGGTCGGACTTGCGGGATTTCACCGTACCGGCAACGGCAATCGCCTTGCCCATCAGCAAGAGCTTCTCGGTGATGGTGGTTTTACCCGCATCCGGGTGGGAAATAATGGCGAAAGTGCGGCGTTTCGCGACTTCGGCGGCCTGTTTGGTCATGGGAAATCGCCTGGCAGGTGATTCAAAAAAAGGGCGGCGAGTATAGCGCAAAGCAAGCTCCACGGACCACCGTTCGGCCTGGAGCCTCTGCAACCATTGCCCTGTAGCCGCTGCCGAGCAGCGCGAGGCTGCGATCGATTTGGGCGGCATTCCGACGCAGCAGTCGCAAAACCAGGCAACGCGGTGTTTCAGTCCCATCCCGTGCTCCGTGTTTGCGAGCGCTGCGCGCTCGATCGCAGCCTCGCTGCGCTCGGCAGCGGCTACGGGCGGCCAGGCATCAGAGATATCGGAGTAATGGGATTGAGGGTGGCCAAACGTTGCCAAATATGGAACCTTTTAAAAGGTGGAGGCGTCCACTCCCCTGTTACGAGCTTTCGTCAGGGGTAGAAAAATCAGCAAGTTAGCCTGACGAGGCTATGCGTATGGCTCGATCCGGCGCTGTTTCCAGCGCATCGACGAGCTGCTTCTCGCGACCATTCTTTTGGCAGCCAGGCATGGCCTTGCCACACGAAAGAAGGCTCGCCGACATAAAAAAGGAGTCCGCCTGTGGCTATTCGCTATGGCAAAGGGCTGATAGGAGGCGCGGCGGTTATCGCTCTCCTGGCCCTGCTGGTCCACTGGATCGGCATCAGTACGATCGAACACTACCGCGACGATCTGTTGTTTTACCTGCAAGCCCATCTGTACCTGGTACTCGCTTCAATGTTCGCCGCCCTCGTGGTGGGGATACCCGCCGGCATCTTCCTCAGCCGACCGCAGATGGTCGGGCGTGCCGAGCGCTTCATGCAGCTGTTCAACATCGGTAACACCGTCCCTCCCCTGGCCGTCCTGGCCATCGCCCTGGGGATCCTCGGCATCGGCAGCGGGCCGGCCATCTTCGCTTTGTTCCTCGCCTCCTTGCTGCCCATCGTGCGCAACACCTACGAAGGCCTGAAAAACGTCCAGGGCTCCCTCAAGGAAGCCGCCGTCGGCATCGGCATGACCCCGCGCCAGGTGCTGTGGAAAGTCGAGCTGCCCAACGCCGTGCCGATCATCATCGGTGGCGTGCGCGTGGCCCTGGCGATCAACGTCGGCACCGCGCCGCTGGCCTTCCTGATCGGCGCCAACAGCCTCGGCAGCCTGATCTTCCCCGGCATCGCCCTGAACAATCAGCCGCAACTGCTGCTTGGCGCGGCCTGCACCGCCTTACTGGCGCTGCTGCTCGACGGCCTGGTGACACTGGCCAGCCGCCTCTGGCTGGAACGCGGCCTGCGCCCGTCTTAAGCCTGCGCGAAGGAATTCACATGAAAAAAATAGCTTTGATCATAGGCTGCGTCCTGCTGTGCGCAGGAATTGCCCAAGCCGCGCAAAAGCCGGTGATCCGCATCGGCGCCCGGGTCTTCACCGAGCAGACGCTGCTGGCGGAAATCACTTCGCAGTACCTGCGCAGCAAGGGTTACGACACCCGGGTCACCGGCGGCCTGGGCAGCAACCTGGCGCGCAGCGCCCACGAAAGCGGGCAGCTGGACATGCTCTGGGAATACACCGGCGTGTCCCTGGTGGCCTACAACCACGTGACGGAAAAACTCGACAGCCAACAGTCCTATGAACGGGTCAAGGAACTCGACGGAAAAAAAGGCCTGGTCTGGCTGACGCCGTCGAAATTCAGCAATACCTACGCCCTGGCCTTGCCGAAAAACGTCGCGGACGCATACCCGCAGATCAACAGCGTCAGCAACCTGAAAAACGTCCTCGACGCCGAGCGCCAGGACCACCACCTGATCGCCCTGGACACCGAGTTCGCCAACCGCTCCGACGGCCTGCAAGGCATGGTCAAGCTGTACGGCATGGACCTGACCCGCAAGAACATCCGGCAGATGGACGCCGGGCTGGTCTACACCGCCCTGCGTAACGGCCAGGTGTTCGCCGGCCTGGTCTACACCACCGACGGCCGGCTCAACGCCTTCAATCTGAAGTTGCTGGACGACGACCTGCATTACTTCCCGGACTACACCGCGGCCCCCGTGGTGCGCCAGGCCTACCTCGACGCCCACCCGCAACTGGCCGCCGACCTCAAGCCACTGGCCGAACTGTTCGACGACCAGACCATGCGCCAGCTCAACGCCCGGGTCGACGTCGACCATGAAAGCCCATCCGCCGTTGCCGCAGATTTCCTGCGCCAGCATCCACTGAATTGAGGGAGGAAAAAGCCATGGAATTGCTCAACGCCTTTTCCCATCTCGACTGGCCGCAAGTCATCCAGCTGACCTGGCAGCACATCACCCTGGTGGGCATCGCCGTGACCCTGGCGATCCTCTTCGGCGTGCCCCTGGGTATCCTGATGACCCGCTTCCCGACCCTGGCCGGTCCGCTGCAAGCCAGCGCCACCGTGCTGCTGACCATTCCGTCGATCGCCCTGTTCGGCCTGCTGCTGCCGTTCTATTCCAAGTTCGGCCAGGGCCTGGGGCCGCTGCCGGCGATCACCGCGGTGTTCCTCTATTCCCTGCTGCCGATCATGCGCAACACCTACCTGGCGCTGACCGGCGTCGAGCCGGGGATTCGCGAAGCGGCCCGTGGCATCGGCATGACCTTCGGCCAGCGCCTGCGCATGGTCGAGTTGCCGATCGCCGTGCCGGTGATTCTCGCCGGCGTTCGCACCGCCGTGGTGATGAACATCGGCGTCATGACCATCGCCGCCACCATCGGCGCCGGCGGCCTGGGTGTGCTCATTCTTGCTTCCATCAGCCGCAGCGACATGTCGATGCTGATCGTCGGCGCCGTACTGGTCAGTCTCCTGGCCATCTTCGCCGACCTGCTTCTGCAATGGCTGCAACGTTCGCTGACGAGTAGGGGGTGTTCGGTGCAAATGACGGGCGCGCCGTCGCCCCACAAAGCGCAAGACTAGGCATGAGGAGAGAAGTTTGGTTTTTCCAAATGAACGACGAATAACGACGGATTGCGCTTTGTGGGGCACGGCCCTTCGGGTTGGAGCTGTGATCGCTCCGGCCTGCGTTGTGGGACTTGAGAAGGGAACACCATTCCCTGCGTCCCACGCCTTGCCCGGAGCGATCACAACTCCAACGCGCTCCGTCATTTGCACCGAACCCCCCCTACCAGGACTGCTCAAATGATCGAACTTCAAAACCTGACCAAGACCTTCCAAAGCAACGGCAAGACCATCACCGCCGTTGACTCCGTAAGCCTGACCGTCAATGAAGGCGAGATTTGTGTGTTCCTCGGCCCGTCAGGCTGCGGCAAGAGCACCACGCTGAAAATGATCAACCGCCTGATCATGCCGACCTCGGGCAAGGTGCTGATCAACGGCGAAGACACCACCGGCCTGGACGAAGTGACCCTGCGCCGCAACATCGGCTACGTGATCCAGCAGATCGGCCTGTTCCCCAACATGACCATCGAGGAAAACATCGTGGTGGTGCCGCGCCTGCTGGGCTGGGACAAGCAGAAATGCCATGAGCGCGCCCGCGAGCTGATGAGCATGATCAAGCTCGAACCCAAGCAGTACCTGCATCGTTATCCGCGCGAGCTGTCCGGCGGCCAGCAACAGCGGATCGGGGTGATCCGCGCACTGGCGGCCGACGCGCCGCTGCTGCTGATGGACGAGCCTTTCGGCGCGGTCGACCCGATCAACCGCGAGATGATCCAGAACGAGTTCTTCGAGATGCAGCGGGCGCTGAACAAGACCGTGATCATGGTCAGCCACGACATCGACGAAGCCATCAAGCTCGGCGACAAGATCGCCATCTTCCGCGCCGGCAAGCTGCTGCAGATCGACCACCCGGACACCCTGCTGGCCCATCCGGCGGACGACTTCGTCAGCAACTTCGTCGGCCAGGACAGCACCCTCAAGCGCCTGCTGCTGGTGAAGGCCGAGGACGCCGCCGACAACGCGCCGTCGGTCAGCCCGCAAACCCCGGTGGCCGACGCCCTGGAACTGATGGACGAACACGACCGCCGCTACCTGGTGGTGACCTGCGCCGAGAACAAGGCCCTGGGTTACGTGCGCCGCCGCGACCTGCACCGCCAAACCGGCACCTGCGCCCAGTACCTGCGCGAGTTCAACGCCACCGCAGCCTACGACGAACACCTGCGCATCCTGCTGTCGCGGATGTACGAGTTCAACCGTTCGTGGCTGCCGGTGCTGGACGCCGAGCGGGTGTTCCTCGGCGAAGTGACCCAGGAATCGATTGCCGCCTACCTCAGCTCCGGTCGCTCGCGGGGGATGAAGACCAATATCGTCTCGCCAGCCGAGACTGCGCTGGCCTGAGGCCTGTCCATCAACCCCGTGACATCACGCAAACGAGCCAGACCGAGGTCTGGCTCGTTTGTGCCATGACCGGAAAAACCACCACACCCGAGTTTTTTATTCGCTGCATTTATGCATCGCAGCAGCGAGAAATCGCTGCGCGACTGCATCAACTCCCGCCCCTACCTTGAACAGCATCCCAATCATTCGAGGAAGCCCTCATGTCCCCCTCCATGTTCGCCATCGAAATCCAGCGCCCCGGCGGTCATGCTGGCCAAGGCCTTCGGCGCGTCGCGGATCTTCACCACGGTTTCCAGCGAGGAACAGCAAAAGGTCAGCCTTGCCCTGGGCGCGGACCAGGCGATCAATTACCGGCAGGAAGATTTCGTCGAGGTGATGATGCAGGCCAGCGACGGCAAGGGCGTGGACGTGATCGTCGATATCATTGCCGGGGACTATGTGGCACGCAATTTCGCCGCCGCGGCGACGTACGGCAGGATCGTGCAGATCGGCGTGCACAAGGGCGCGGCCCGGGAACTGAGCCTGTTCCCCTTGCTGAGCAAACGCCTGACGCTGGTGGGCTCGACCCTGCGCTCGCGCAGCCACGACGAGAAAGCCGAAATCGTCGCCGAGCTGGAACGGCAGGTTTGGCGCTGATCAGCGCCGGCCGGGTCAAACCCTATATATTCGAGCGGTTCGCGCTGGAGGATGTGCAGCAGGCCCACCGACTGATCGACAGCGGCCGGCATATCGGCAAGATCATCCTCCAGCTCTTTACCCGCGGCTGATCAGCCCGCCAGCGCCTTGAGCACCAGCGCCGCGACCGCCCCGCCCGATGCCGGGTTCTGCCCGGTGATCAGGCGTTGATCGGCCACCGCGAAGGATGCCCAGGGCTCGGCGGCCTTCTTGTAGATCGCGCCACGCTTGAGCATTTCGTCCTCGGTCAGGTACGGCACGTACTGATCGAGTTCGGCCAGTTTCTCCTCGGCGTTGGAGAAGCCGGTGGCTTCCTTGCCCTTGAGCAGCAGGCTGCCGTCGGACAGCTGGATGTTCAGCAGGCCCACGGCACCGTGGCACACCGACGAAACGATGCCGCCCGCTTCATAGATCAAACTGGCGATCTTCTGCAGCGCCTTGTTGTCCGGGAAGTCCCAGACCACGCCATGGCCACCGGCGTAGTAGATCACCGAGTAATCCGCCGGGTTGACCTGCTCCGGTTTCAGCACCGAGCCAAGCCGGGCCATGAACGCGGCGTCCTGGTACCAGGCCCAGTCGGTTTCGTCGGCCATGGCCAGGCTGTGGGGATCGATCGGTGTATAACCGCCCTTGGGGCTCACATAATCGACCGCGTAACCGGCCGCCTCGACCGCCTTGACGAAATGCACGGCTTCGCCCAGCCACAGGCCGGTGGCCCGGTTCAGCGTCGGGTACTTGGGAAAACTGGTCAGGACCACTAGCATTTTCTTGCTCATGCTTCACCTCACTGGACATGAATGGCTGCGCGGACCGGCCGCGCGGCCAAGGGAAAGCCACCTTAGCCAGCTCCACCCCGCGCACATAGCCGACGGGCCGCAACTGACTATTTCATTCTTGGAACAGCCCCACGATGTACGACCTGAACGAGCTGTACTTCTTTACCTGCATCGTCGAACACCAGGGAATAGGCGCAGCCAGCCGTAACCTGGGGATTCCCAAGTCCCGGCTCAGCCGTCACCTGAGCGCCCTCGAGGAGCGCCTCGGGGTGC
Organism: Pseudomonas sp. RW409; assembly: GCF_003184125.1. Lineage (NCBI taxonomy): Bacteria > Pseudomonadati > Pseudomonadota > Gammaproteobacteria > Pseudomonadales > Pseudomonadaceae > Pseudomonas > Pseudomonas sp. RW409. Next base: position 1,160,752 of record NZ_QHHP01000041.1, read on the forward strand.
GCCTGATCAACCGATCCACGCGTCAGTTCAGCGTTTCGGAGCTGGGGCTGGAGTACTACCAGCATTGCCTGGCCATGCTCGAAGGGGCCGAGGCTGCGCAGTCGCTGATCGAACACAGCCAGGCCTTCCCCAAGGGCACGGTGCGCATCGCCTGCCCCACCGCGCTGCTGAACTTCCTGGTGGCCGGCATGATCTCGCGCTTCATGGAGCGCTACCCCGAGATCAAGGTGCAGCTGGAAAGCACCAACCGCAGTGTCGACCTGCTGCGTGAAGGGTTCGACATTGCCCTGCGGGTCGACGTTCCACCGCTGGAAGACAGCAGCCTGACCCTTAAGCCGCTGTCCCGCAGCCCCCAGGAACTGGTGGCCAGCCCGGCGCTGCTGGAACGCCTGGGGCCGGTGCGGGCGCTGAGCGACCTCACGGGATTTCCCAGCCTGGACCAGGGGCCGGCCAACCACAGCTATTGCTGGCACCTGGAAGATGACCAGGGGATACAGGCCTCGGTGGCGCACAGCCCGCGGCTGATCACCGACGACATGATCACCTTGCGCCGCGTCGCCCTCGAGGGCGGCGGTATCGTGCAACTGCCCAAGCTGGTGGTGTTCAAGGACATGCGCAACGGCACCTTGCGTCCGGTCCTCGCCGGCTGGAAACCCAGGAGCGCCCAGGTCTATGCGCTGTTCGCCAGCCGTCGCGGCGTCATGCCCTCGGTCCGCGCGCTGCTGGATTTTCTCGCCGAGAACTTTCGCGCCCTGGACTTTGAAAATCTCTACGACGGCTATGCTTTGCGCGGCGACGAGGATGCCTGTTTCCTGACCGACTCCAGGCTCTGAACCGGCGGATCGGCAAGGTCAGCGGACAATGGCGAGGAACATCAGCCTGTCATCTGGGTCGGTTACATAAATGACTGACTCGGACCACGCGACGAACGCGTGCAAAAACGCGACATTTTTTGTTGATCTCAGGCCCCTCACGCCCTAAAGTTCGCGCCGAACGTCCATGCTGGAAACGATCCATCCGGCTCAAGTACTGACGACGAGACAGCAAGGCCAAGGGCAAATACGCCCGTGGCCTTTTTGCTTTCGGCGACATGCCTTGGGAAGTAGGCGAACCAAAGTGGGGATACGGAGGACGTTCATTTGCACCCATTGTTTTTACCCGTTTGCCATTAGGAGCTCCCAGGTATGTCGATTCAGGTCGAAGACTATTTCGCGCGCGAAACCTTTCAGAAAATGAAGGCGTTCGCCGACAAGCAAGAAACCCCGTTCGTGGTCATCGACACCCAGATGATCGCCCAGGCCTACGATGACCTGCGCGCCGGTTTCGAGTTCGCCAAGGTCTACTACGCGGTAAAAGCCAACCCGGCCGTCGAAATCATCGACCTGCTGCGGGAAAAAGGTTCGAACTTCGACATCGCCTCGATCTACGAACTGGACAAGGTGCTGGGCCGCGGCGTCAGCCCGGACCAGATCAGCTACGGCAACACCATCAAGAAATCCAAGGACATCCGCTACTTCTACGAGAAGGGCGTGCGCCTGTATGCCACCGACTCCGAAGCCGACCTGCGCAACATCGCCAAGGCCGCGCCGGGCTCGAAAGTCTATGTGCGGATCCTCACCGAAGGCTCGACCACCGCTGACTGGCCGCTGTCGCGCAAGTTCGGCTGCCAGACCGACATGGCCATGGACCTGCTGATCCTCGCCCGCGACCTGGGCCTGGTGCCTTACGGCGTGTCGTTCCACGTGGGTTCGCAACAGCGCGACATCAGCGTCTGGGACGCGGCGATCGCCAAGGTCAAGGTGATCTTCGAACGCCTGAAGGAAGAAGACGGCATCCACCTCAAGCTGATCAACATGGGTGGCGGCTTCCCGGCCAACTACATCACCCGCACCAACAGCCTGGAAACCTACGCCGAGGAAATCATCCGCTTCCTCAAGGAAGACTTCGGCGACGAGCTGCCGGAAATCATCCTCGAGCCAGGCCGTTCGCTGATCGCCAACGCCGGCATCCTGGTCAGCGAAGTGGTGCTGGTAGCGCGTAAATCCCGCACCGCCGTGGAGCGCTGGATCTACACCGACGTGGGCAAGTTCTCCGGCCTGATCGAAACCATGGACGAAGCCATCAAGTTCCCGATCTGGACCGAGAAGAAAGGCGAGACGGAGGAAGTGGTCATTGCCGGTCCGACCTGCGACAGCGCCGACATCATGTACGAGAACTACAAGTACGGACTGCCGCTGAACCTGGCCATCGGCGACCGCCTGTACTGGCTGTCCACCGGTGCCTACACCACCAGCTACAGCGCTGTGGAATTCAACGGCTTCCCGCCACTGAAATCCTTCTACGTGTAAGCGCCACGCCGTAACGAAAAAGCCCATGACGTGTCATGGGCTTTTTTATGCCTGCGAAATGGCGGTGGCTTGCGTCTATGTAGCGCACGCGTTGCCTCTGTAGGAGCGAAGCTTGCTCGCGATAGGCCGAAGGCCGGTGGCGGCCTTGATACCGTCATCGCGGGCAAGCCTCGCTCCTACAGAAGCTACAGCTGGGCTAACGCCTCGCGGTCGGTTTCGTCACCCAGCTCTGCCGCACGCTGGTGATAAGCCAGGGCCAGGCCGCGGATCTGCGGATGGGCCGCCTGCAACAAAGCGCCACGGGCGACCCGCAGGAAGTTCAGGTTGCCGCCTTCCAGAGCCTTGCCCAGCCAACCCAGCGCCTCGTCGATACGCCCGGCATCGGCCAGCACCGCAGCGTGGCTGAACTGCCCACGGAAATCCCCGCCCTCGGCGGAACGGCGATACCAGTCGCAGGCCGCCGCGACATCCCTGGGGCAGTGACGCCCCTCCTCCAGATAGCGGCCTAGCAGGTTCATGGATTTGGCATGGCCCATGGCGGCCGCGCGCTGGTAGCAGTTCAAGGCCAGGGCGTGGTTTTCAGCGACTCCGCGACCGGTGGCCAGCAGGTTGGCGTAGTTGTACAGCGCCCAGTCCAGCCCGGCTTCGGCCGCCTGGCGATAATGCCCGGCAGCCGCCTTGGCATCGGCCTCGCAGCCCCAACCGTGCTCACAGCAGCGCCCCAGCATGTTGCGCGCCATCAGGTGCCCGCCCTTGGCGGCGATCGTGAACCAGCGCAGCGCCAGCGCCTGGTCGCGCTCGATGCCCAGGCCGTCGAGGAGGATCTGCCCGAGCAGCGCCTGGGCATCCAGCACGCCCTCCCCGGCCGCCAGCAGGATCGCCTGGGCGGCCCGGGCCGGGCTCTGTTCGAGCATGGCGCGCAGTTGCTCGCCGTCGAGGACTTCCTCGCGGCGTAACTGGAAACTCACGGTCTACACCTCGACCCAGCGGCGCAACAGGTTGTGGTAGGTGCCGGTCAGGCGGATCAGCGACGGATGATCCGGCATGTCGCGGGTCAGTTGCTGGATCGCCTCGTCCATCTCGAACAGCAGGGCGCGCTGGCTGTCTTCGCGCACCAGGCTCTGGGTCCAGAAGAACGACGCATAACGGGTGCCGCGGGTGACCGCATTGACCTTGTGCAGGCTGGTACCCGGGTACAGCACCATGTCGCCGGCCGGCAGCTTCACCCGCTGGGTGCCGAAGGTGTCCTGGATTTCCAGCTCGCCGCCGTCGTAGTCCTCCGGGTCGCTGAAAAACAGGGTCGAGGACAGGTCGGTCCGCACCCGCTCGACGCTGCCCTTGGGCTGGCGCACGGCGTTGTCGATATGGAAGTCGAAACTGCCACCGGCGGTGTAGCAGTTGAGCAGCGGCGGGAACACCTTGTGCGGCAGCGCCGCCGACATGAAGCGCGGGTGCTGCCACAGGCGCTCGAGCATCGCCGCGCCGATCTCCTGGGCTAGCGGGTGGCCTTCGGGCAGCTGCAGGTTGTGCTTGGCCTTGGCCGACTGGTAACCGGCGGTGATCTTGCCATCGGCCCAGTCCGCCTGCTCCAGGGCCTCACGAATACGCAGCACTTCTTCACGGGAGAACAGGCCGGGAATATGCAGGAGCATGAGGCAATACCTGAAAGCAAAGGGGCGCAAATGATATTGATTCTTATTGCAAATGTAAAATGCGCAGACGAATGAAAACGTAAAACCGTAAAGCGAAATTGTAAAGAATGTAAATTCCATGCGAATAGCAATATTTCGCAATTGATACAAATACTTGTTCGCCTTATATTCCGCCGCCTCAAATCCTTGGGGAGGGGAATCACCATGTCGCGCCAACAACCACCATCACCGCTCGGTTCACCACGCCTGCTGGCGTCTGCAATTGGCGTGGCGATCACCGCCGGCTCCGCAGCCCACATGGCTTTTGCCGCGGAAAACACCGAGAAGAAAGCCGCCGGCAATGCCATTTCCCTGGATGCCACCAGCATCACCGGCGAAGCCCAGGACCAGACGTCCTACCAGGTCGAAAAAGCCTCGTCGCAGAAGTACACCGCGCCACTGGTCAACACCCCGCGCTCGGTCACCGTGGTGCCTCAACAAGTCCTCAAGGACACCGCCGCCACCTCGCTGCAGGATGCGCTGCGCACTGTGCCGGGCATTACCTTCGGCGCCGGTGAAGGCGGCAACCCGCAAGGCGACCGTCCGTTCATCCGCGGCTTCGACGCCCAGGGCGACACCTACCTCGATGGCGTGCGCGACACCGGCGGCCAGAGCCGCGAGATCTTCGACATCGAATCGATCGAAGTCAGCAAGGGGCCCAACTCCTCCTTCGGCGGTCGCGGCTCGGCCGGCGGCAGCCTCAACCTGGTGAGCAAGACGCCCAAGCAGCAAGACTTCCTCAACGGTGGCTTCACCTATGGCTCCGACCAGACCCGCCGTTATGTGCTGGACGTGAACCGCCAGTTCCTCGACAGCGCCGCCTTCCGCCTGAACCTGATGAGCCACGAGCAGAACGTGGCCGGTCGCGACGCCGTCAACTACGACCGCTGGGGTGTGGCACCGTCCCTGACCTTCGGCCTGGGCACCCCGACCCGCGTCAACTTCAGCTACTACCACATGGAAAGCGACGACCTGCCGGACTCGGGCATTCCCTACGGCTACAGCTCGGCCAGCGCCACCGCCCACAAGCACGACAAACCGACCGACGGCGGCGACAGCGACAACTTCTATGGCTTGAAGGACCGTGACTTCCGCAAGACCCGCGCAGACATCAGCACCGTCTCCATCGAGCACGACCTGAACGACAACATGACGCTGAAAAACACCCTGCGTCATGGCAACACCGGCCAGGACTACATCCTCACCCAGCCGGACGACAGCAAGTTCAACGTCAACAAGTACGGCACCGTGTGGCGTCGCGCCAACTCGCGGGTGTCCACCACCGAAACCACCACCAACCAGACCGACCTGTTCGGCGAATTCCAGGCCCTGGGCTTCAAGCACAACTACTCCACCGGCCTTGAGTTCACCGGCGAAGAGACTCGTGTCAGCAGCTACAACATCGCCGGCAACACCGCCAAGGTCTGTAACCCGGGCAGCATCCCGAGCTGCACCTCGCTGAGCAACCCGAACCCGGACGATGCCTGGACCGGCGCGATCAGCCGCAACTACTACGGCACCAACACCAAAGCCACCAGCCGCGCGGCCTATGTGTTCGACACCATCGAGCTCGATCCGCAATGGCTGCTGAACGTCGGCCTGCGCTACGACACCTTCGACACCGTGGCCAATACCGACACCGCCACCGGGCGCACCAAGATCAAGGACGACAGCCAGTTCTGGAACTGGCAGGCCGGCCTGGTGTGGAAACCGACGGACAACGGCAGCGTCTATGCCTCCTACGCCACTTCGGCCACACCACCGGGCGGCCTGGTCGGCGAGGGTGCGGACGGCAACCCGCTGTCCGCCGGCGCCAGCGTCAGCGACCTGCAACCGGAAGAAACCGTCAACTACGAGCTGGGCACCAAGTGGGATGTGTTCAACGACCGCCTGTCCCTGACCGCCGCGGTGTTCCGTACCGAGAAGAAAAACACCCGCATCCTGGTGGATGCCCTGACCTACCAGAACGCCGGTGAGTCCCGCGTCGACGGCCTGGAGCTGTCGGCCAGCGGCAAGATCACCGACAAGTGGCAAGTCTTCGCCGGCTACAGCTACCTGAAAAGCGAGCTGGTGGACGCCGGTCTCAACGGTCGTAACGGGGTCGTCAGCGCCGGTTCGAACAAAGGCAATGAAATGCCGAACACGCCGAAAAACAGCTTCAGCCTGTGGACCACTTATGAAGTGCTGCCGAAGCTGACCATCGGCGGCGGTGCGTTCTATGTCGACGAGGTGTATGGCGATGCCGGCAACACCGTGTATGTGCCGTCCTACACCCGCTACGACGCCATGGCCAGCTACAAGCTGAGCAAGAACGTCGACCTGCAGCTGAACGTGCAGAACCTGACCGACAAGACCTACTACGACAAAGCCTACTCGGCGCACTTCGCCAACCAGGCAGCCGGCCGTACCGCCTTGTTCACCACAAATTTCCACTTCTGACGAGTGGAACGCGACGCCTGGCGCATCCGGGCGTCGCTGTAGCCGCTGCCGCAGGCTGCGATCGACCCCGAAGGGGGCGCAGGATCTCAAGATCGCTGGAGGACCTGCGTGTCGAGCGCGACCCCGGCCTATCGCAGCCTTCGGCAGCGGCTACACCCACGCAAGCCCCATCCACTTCGGTGAGTGGGGCTTTTGTGCGTAAGAAAGAATGTTTCTCGACAACTCACGGCATAATGCGCGCCGTGCACAGACTTACAGAACCAACGAGGCGGTCGATGTGTTGAAGAAAACCCTGTTCCAGTTGCACTGGTTTTTCGGCATCAGCGCCGGCCTGGTCCTGGCCTTGATGGGCATTACCGGAGCGACCGTGTCGTTCCAGGATGAAGTCCTGCGTGCCCTCAACCCCTCCACACTGCTGGTGGAAAAACAGCCGGCTGGCGTCCTGCCACCCGCCGAGCTGGTGGAAAAAATCCAGGCTGCCTCGGGCAAGACCGTGTCGATGCTCACCGTGGAAGCCGACAGCGGCAATGCCGCCCGCGTCTGGTTCACCCCGCCGCCGGGCCAGCGCCGCGGCGAGATGCGCTATTTCGACCCCTACACCGGCGAATTCATGGGCGCCGCCCTGGGCCAGGACTTCTTCGGCCTGATGCTGCAGCTGCACCGTTTCCTGGCCATGGGCGACAGCGGCCGGCAGATCACCGGCGCCTGCACCCTGATCCTGATCTTCTTCTGCCTGTCCGGCCTGTACCTGCGCTGGCCGCGCCAGGTGGCGAGCTGGCGCGCCTGGCTGACCCTGGACTGGGCGAAAAAAGGCCGTGGCTTCAACTGGGACCTGCACGCCGTGGCCGGGACCTGGTGCCTGCTGTTCTATCTATTGGCGGCACTGACTGGCTTGTCCTGGTCCTACGAGTGGTACAACAAGGGCCTGAACAAACTGCTGGCCGACTCGCCACAGGGCCAGCGCATGAAGGGCGGCCGGGGCGCGCCGCCCCAGGGCCCGGCGCCGACCGCCGACTACAACGCCATGTGGCTGGGCATCTACAGCACCGCCGGCAAGGACCTGAGTTCCTACAACATCCGCATGCCCGCGGTGGCCGGCAAGCCGGCGACCGTGTTCTATCTGCTCAAGCATTCGCCCCACGACCGCGCGCTGAACCAGATCACTATCGACCCGAACAGCGGCGTGGTCAGCCGCCATGACCGCTACAGTGACAAGAGCCTCAAGGCCCAGTTGCTGACCAGCCTCTATGCCCTGCACGTGGGCAGCTACTTCGGTATCGTCGGGCGCATCCTGGTGACTATCGCTTCGCTGACCATGCCGCTGTTCTTTATCACCGGCTGGCTGCTGTACCTGGATCGCCGGCGCAAGAAACGCCAGATCAAGGACGCGCGCCAGGGCCTGAGCGCCGACACCGGCGATGCCTCGGCCTGGCTGATTGGCTTCGCCAGCCAGAGCGGTTTCGCCGAACAACTGGCCTGGCAGACTGCCGGGCAATTGCAGGCCGCGGGCGTACCGGCCAGGGTCCAGCCGCTGGCCAGCGTCAGCGAGCAAGACCTGCTGAATACCCAGAACGCATTGTTCGTGGTCAGCACCTTCGGCGACGGCGAAGCGCCGGACAGCGCCCGGGGCTTCGAGCGCAAGGTGCTGAGCCGCGCCTTGTCCCTGGACAACCTCAAGTACGCCGTACTGGGCCTGGGCGACCGGCAATACCCGCACTTCTGCGGCTTTGCCAAGCGCCTGCATGGCTGGCTGGCCGAGCATGGCGGCAACACCCTGTTCGCCCCGGTGGAAGTCGACAGCGGCGACAGCTACGCCCTGCGCCACTGGCAGCAGCAACTGGGCCAGTTGATCGGACAAGCGCCAGTGGACCTGTGGCAGGCGCCCGCCTACGACAACTGGACCCTGAACCAGCGCCTGCTGCTCAACCCCGACAGCAGCGGCTCCGGCGTCTACCTGTTGGGCCTGACGCCACCACAACCGAGCAGCTGGCTGGCCGGCGACCTGGTGGAAGTGCTGCCGCGCAACTGCGCATGGGCCATCGAGTTCTTCCTCGACGGCCTGGGCCTGGACGGCAGCGCCACGGTGCAGCTCGACGGCCTGACGGAAACCCTGACCCAGGCCCTGGCCAGCCGCCAGCTCCCGGAAAACCGTGCCCATCTGGTGGGCCTGCACGCCCAGGCGCTGGTGGATGCCCTGGTCCCGCTGGCGATGCGCGAATACTCCATCGCTTCGCTGGCCAGCGACGGCCAGCTGGAACTGCTGGTGCGCCAGGAACGCCACCCCGATGGCAGCCTGGGCATCGGCTCCGGCTGGCTCACCGAGCATGCGCCGGTCGGCTCCAGCATCAGCCTGCGAGTGCGGCGCAACAGCGGCTTCCATCCTCCGGCCGAGCCTTGTCCGCTGATCCTGTTGGGCAACGGCACGGGCCTGGCCGGCTTGCGCAGCCTGCTCAAGGCGCGCATCGCCGAGGGCCAGCAAGACAACTGGCTGATCTTCGGCGAGCGCAACGCCGAGCATGATTTCTACTGCAAGGACGAGCTGCAGGAATGGCTGACCGCCGGCGACCTGCGCCGCCTGGACCTGGCCTTCTCCCGCGATCAGGCAGAGAAGATCTATGTCCAGGACCGCCTGCGCCAACAGGCCGAACGCCTCAAGCAATGGCTGGCCGACGGCGCCTCGATCTACATCTGCGGCAGCCTGCAAGGCATGGCCTCGGGGGTGGATCAAGTGCTCAACGAAGTGCTGGGCGCCGAGGTCGTCGAACGGCTGATCGAGCAAGGCCGCTATCGCCGCGACGTCTACTGACCCACTGATGCTTCTGTAGGAGCGAGGCTTGCCCGCGATGAACGATAACGCGGTGTTTCAGACACACCGCGTCGCGCCCATCGCGGGCAAGCCTCGCTCCTACAGAAGCCGGTACGTGATCAAACCGGCTGCAACTTGCGCTCGAACACCGCCACCCCGTCCAGGTCCCGCAGGATCACCTTCAACTCCCCGCTCTGCCCTTCGATCTGCACTTCGCCGAAGAACTGGAACCCAGCAAACGGCGAGGTGTTCTGCGCCGGCGGCGCCTTCTGGAACACCACCTCCGGGCCGAAGGTCTTGTCCAGCGCGTTGGGCCCGAAACTGCCGGCATTCAAAGGCCCGGCGACGAATTCCCAGAACGGCTCGAAATCCTGGAACGCCGCGCGGTCCGGGTGGTAGTGGTGCGCCGCGCAGTAATGCACGTCCGCCGTCAGCCACACATGGTTGCGCACCTTGTGCTTGCGCAGGAACGCCAGCAGCTCGGCGATCTCCAGCTCGCGGCCCTGGGCCGGGCCCGGGTCGCCGTTGGCGATTGCCTCCCAGCGCGGCACGCCGGGGCTGACCTCGCCGTCCGGCACGCCGAGGCCGATAGGCATGTCGGCCGCCACCACCTTCCACTGCGCCTTGGAGTGCTTGAGCCCTTGCTTGAGCCAATCCAACTGTTCGCGGCCGAGGAACGGCTTGGCCGCGCCGAGATTGTCGTCGTTGCCGCCGCGATAGCTGCGCATGTCCAGCACGAACACATCCAGCAGCGGCCCGTAGCTCAGCTTGCGATAGATCCGCCCGCCCTGATCGGCGCTCTGCAAGCGCATCGGCGCGTATTCCAGCCAGGCCTGCCGCGCACGGCCCACCAGGGTGTGGATATCTTTAGTGGTGTAACGCTCATCCAGCACCTTGCTCGGCGACCAGTTGTTGACCACCTCATGGTCGTCCCACTGCCAGATCTGCGGCACCTCGGCGTTGAAGCGCCGTACGTTCTCGTCCAGCAGGTTGTAGCGGTAGTTGCCGCGGTATTCGTCGAGGGTCTCGGCGACCTTGCTCTTGGCCTCGGTGGTGATATTGCGCCACACCCGGCCGTTCTCGGTGGTCAGTTGCGCCGGTACCGGGCCGTCGGCGTAAATGGTGTCGCCGCTGTGGATAAAAAAGTCCGGCAGGCGCCGGCGCATGGCCTCGTAGATGCGCATGCCGCCGATGTCCGGGTTGATGCCGAAGCCCTGGCCGACAGTGTCGCCGCTCCACACAAAGCGGATATCGCGACGGGTCTGCGGCACGCTGCGCAAATGGCCGAACCAGGGCTTGCTGCGCACGCCGGTCTGGGCATCCTCGAAATACACCCGATAAAAAATCGCCTGGTCGGTGGGCAGCCCGCCCAACTCGACCCGCGCGGTAAAGTCGGTGCGGGCATCGGCCAGGGGTGAGACAAACTTGCGCGGGTTGCTGAACAGGCTGCGGGTATCCCACTCCACCACCATCCGCGCCGGCCGGTCGGTACGGCTCCAGACCATCGCCCGATCGCCGAGCAGATCCCCGGACTGCACGCCATCGACCATCTTCGGCCGGTCCTTGCCCGAGGCAATCACCGCCGGCGCCAACCCCGGCAGCAACAGCCCTGCCCCCGCCACCTGAATCAAACGCCGCCGACCGAGAGTGAAATCGCTCATGGTTGCTCCCTGACCTAATGTCAAAAGCAAACCTTAGCCAGTGTGGATGAACTGCGTATGACAAACCCCACACCCCGCCTCTACTGTAGGAGCGAGCTTGCTCGCGATGGCCGTCAACGATAACGCCACCTGTCTGATGAACTGCGGTGTTACAGCCGAGCATTGCGAGTCATGGAATAACTAAACGATTGAGGATGGCAACTGGACGCGGGTTAGCAGACCGGGGCTCAGGAGCCCGGCGCACCCGAGGGTGCCCCACGTTCAGCCGCCAGAACAGAATCCGACTAAAGCCAATCACTGAAAAACCAGAGACAAACCCGAGGCTAGACAGCACCTTTCCCAGGCGCAAGTGGCCCAGCGTTTCTCGGAAAGGCCTTACACAAGAAAGTGAAGAGCCGCACTTTCAAACAGCGTCCTACAAGGTCCAACGCGTCATCCGAACGATCTGCTCGCGAGCAAGCTCGCTCCTACAAAAGGCCCCGATATACCCACGGTCCCTGTAGCCGCTGCCGAGCCCGCGAGGCTGCGATAGGACCGAAGGTCCTCCTGCAATCTCAAGATCCTGCGCCCTCTTCAAAATCGATCGCAGCCTGCGGCAGTCATTTCAGATCAAAGACGATTGCCATCGAGCAAGGCATCCACCACACCACGCGCCATCTCCACGGAATGCACCAGCGACCAGATCAGGCCACGCTCGATACCGCTGGCGTGCTCGGTGATCTCGTCGGAAACCTCCTCGGCGGACTTGAGCAGCATGGAAACGTGAAGCAACGCCTCTTCGGCGCTGATGCCTGGGCGGACGGTAAAGAGCGAATCGTTACCCGCAGGACCCGCGGCGGTGGGTTTCAAGGCAGCGAGCAACGAGCCTTCCACAGGATGGTTGGCCAACGCCTGACGGACCTGCTCATTGGCCTGATCGTGGTCTGGATTGCGGCGCGAGAACGACACGGAAACGGGTGGATCGGGGACGAGCTTTTTCATGATGTGGCTCCTCGACATGAAGCCACCACCCACCGCTGCTAGACGATATAGAAAGGTGGCGGCTGTACGCGGGCTAGCAGACCGGGTCAAGGAAACCGGCGCGCCCGCAGGCGCTCCCACGCACAGCCGCCATAGCAGAACACTGCAAATGGAAAATGCAGTGCTGATGGTGCGGCTTGCAGCTTGACCCGGGCTGCTAGACCCGATCACCGAAAAAGTCGGTGACGAACCCGAGGCTAGACAGCGCCATTACCAGACGCAAGCGGCCCGGAGTTTCTCGGAAAAGCCTTACAAAGGAAAGCGAAGCGCCTCACTTTCAGACAGCGTCTTACACGACAAAACTGTCATCCGCAGGGCCTGATACCCACGGTCCCTGTAGCCGCTGCCGCAGGCTGCGATAGGACCGAAGGTCCTCCAGCGGCCTCAAGATCCTGCGCCTGCTGCGCCTGCTGCGCAGTCGATCGCAGCCTCGCAGGCTCGGCAGCGGCTACAGGGTTCAGCTCTCACCACGGCATGGTCAGATCCTCGGAATCGACCCTGCCAGTTAAAAACTGTTACCTATGTGCTTGAACTCGTTTGTTACCTATGTGGGTGAGTCATACCGGCAAGCGTTTTTGCTTACTTTTTAGGCGTTTGTAAAAAGTGAGTCGCCGTAAGGGCGAAACCATAAGCCGCCGTTACCGCAGGAATGGATATGTACCCCGTCCAAAAAATGCAGCGCCAGTACGGACGCTATCGCGGGCAAGCCTCGCTCCTACAGGGTCAGCGATCGACAGAAACAACGATGGCGCCACTGAGGGCGCCATCGAGGTAAACCGCAAACACAAAGGTCAGGCCTTGACCGGCTCCAGCGCCAGCTCGGTCGCCTCCGGCCGCTTCACCACCGCATACACCACCGCCGTCAACAAACTCCCCGCCACAATCGCCAGCAAATACAGCAATGCGTGGTTGATCGCATTCGGAATCAGCATCACAAACAACCCACCATGGGGCGCCATCAGTTTGCAGCCGAAATACATCGACAGCGCCCCGGTCAGCGCGCCGCCGGCGATGCTTGCCGGGATCACTCGCAACGGGTCCTTGGCGGCGAATGGAATCGCGCCTTCGGAGATAAAGCACAGCCCCAGCACCAGCGCCGCCTTGCCCGCTTCCCGCTCGCTCTGGGCAAATTTGCGCCGGGCGATAAAGGTCGCGATGCCCAGGCCGATCGGCGGCACCATGCCGGCGGCCATGGTCGCCGCCATCGGTGCATAACTCTGCGACGCCAGCAACCCCACGGAGAAGGCATAGGCCGCCTTGTTGATCGGCCCGCCGAGGTCGACGCACATCATGCCGCCGAGCAACACCCCCAGCAGGATCGCGTTGGTGGTGCCCATGCTGTCGAGGAAATGGGTCAGGCCAGCAAGCATCCCGGCCACCGGTTTGCCCACCACATAGATCATCACCAGGCCGGTGAACAGGCTAGCCAACAACGGGATGATCAGGATCGGCTTCAAGGCCTCCAGGCTCTGGGGCAAGCGCGCGTATTTGCTGATGGCTTTGGCCGTATAACCGGCGATAAAACCGGCAATGATCCCGCCGATAAACCCTGCCCCCAACGTGCTGGCAAGCATGCCGCCAATCATCCCCGGCGCCAGGCCCGGCCGGTCGGCGATGGAATAGGCGATGTAACCGGCCAGCAGCGGCACCATCAGCTTGAACGCGGTGTCGCCGCCGATCTGCATCAGGGCGGCGGCCAGGGTGCCCTCTTCCTTGAACGCGGTGATACCGAAGACGAAGGACAGGGCGATCATCAAACCACCCGCCACCACCATCGGCAGCATGAACGACACCCCCGTCAGCAGGTGCTTGTAGACCCCGGTTTTCTCCTGCTTGGCCGGGGCTGCGGCAGCGCCCGCCGCTGCCGATTCCACCTGGCCTTCGGCCAGGGCCTTGTTCAGGGTGGCCTCGGATTGCTTGAGGGCGATGCCGGTGCCGCAACGGTAAATCTTCTTGCCGGCGAAGCGCTCGGTGGGTACTTCGATATCCGCCGCCAGCAGCACCACGTCCGCCGCGGCAATGGCCTCGGCGCTCAACGGGTTGCGTGCGCCGACCGAACCCTGGGTTTCCACTTGCAGCTCATAACCCAGGCGCTTGGCAGTCTGTTGCAAGGCCTCGGCCGCCATGAAGGTATGGGCCACGCCGGTCGGGCAGGCGGTGACAGCCACCAGCCGGGGCGCGCTTTTGCTGGCCGGTGCCGGCTCGGCCACGGCTGCGGCCGCGACATACACCTGGGCCTCCTCGGCGCCGCGCCGCAGCACGCCGTCGACGTCCTGCAGGGCCACTGAGGGCGAGCTCTGGAACACCCGCTTGCCGACAAACCGCGACATGTCCAAGGGCCCGGTGCTGACCACCAGCACCCATTCGGCCGCTTCGAGGGTGGCGGACGACAACTGCCGTTCCGGGTGCGCCTCGTCATGCACTTCGACGCTGGTGCTCCAGCCCTGGCGCTGGGCCGCGGCGTCCAGCAACCGGGCGCACAGCACACTGGTGACCATGCCGTTCGGGCAGGCGGTAACAATGGCTAACTTCATGACCAACCCTCTTATTGTTCTATGAGGGGATGAACGCGCACCCCCTGTTCAAGCTGTGCCAACTGCGCGGCATCGGTGATGCCGAAACCGATCTGGGTCACGGCCATGGCGGCGATGGCCGTGGCGGTGCGCAGGGTCTGTTCGAAAGCGTGGGCGCTGAGCAGGCCGTGGAGCATGCCGGCCAGCAACGAGTCGCCGGCGCCGACGGTGCTGGCCACGCTGACCTTGGGCGGCAGCGCCTGCAGGGCCGGCGCGGCACTGAACCAGTTCACGCCTTCGGCGCCATGGGAAATCACCACATGCTCGACGCCCTGGGCGTGCAGGCGCCTGGCGGCTTCGGCCTGGGTCGCCAGCGACAGCACCGGGCTGTCCAGGGCCTCGGCCAGCTCCTCGGTATTGGGCTTGACCAGCCAGGGCCCGGCGGCCAGGCCAGCACGCAGGGCTTCGCCGCTGGTGTCCAGCGCCACTTTCAGCCCCAGCGCCTTGAGGCGGGTCAGCAAGGCGTGCAGCCATTGCGGGCTGACGCCGCGCGGCAGGCTGCCGGCCACCACCACCGCGTCATGCCCCGGGGCGATCTGTTCCAGACGTGCGAGCAAGGCCTGTTGCGCCGCTTCGTCGACCTCCGGGCCGGGGCCGTTGAGATCGGTGATGCGCCCGTCCTGCTCGGCCAGCTTGATGTTGCTGCGGGTCTCCCCGGGCACACGGATAAAGGCGTCGACAAAACCGCGGCGGGCGAACAACGCCTCGAACGCCTGGGGATTGTCTTCACCGAGGAAGCCGCTGACGGTCAGCTGATGGCCAAGGTCGGCCAGCACCTGGGCCACGTTCACGCCCTTGCCGGCGGCGTGGGTGTGCATGGCTTCGCTGCGGTTGACCTGCCCCGGTTCCAGGCGCGCCAGCTGGACGGTGAGGTCCAGCGCCGGATTCAGGGTCAGGGTAAGAATCTTTGCCATTACATGGCCTCCACAAGGGCACGCACATCGTTCGCGCTGCCGACGGCCAGGGCCTGCTCCGCAAGGGTTTGTGCCTGGGTCAGGCTGAGCTCGCGAATGCGTGCCTTGACCTCGGCGATGCTGCGTCCGGAGACGCTCAGTTCGTCCACACCCAGGCCGACCAGCACCGGCACCGCCAGCGGATCGGCCGCCAGCTCGCCGCACACGCCGACCCACTTGCCGTGGGCATGGGCCGCGCGCACGGTGATGTCGATCAGTTGCAGCACCGCCGGGTGCAGGCCGTCGGCCTGGGCCGACAGGGTCGGGTGACCACGGTCGATGGCCAGGGTGTATTGGGTCAGGTCGTTGGTGCCGACGCTGAAGAAGTCCACTTCCTTGGCCAGCACCGGCGCCAGCAAGGCGGCGGACGGCACTTCGATCATGATCCCCAGTTGCAGGTCGGCCACCGGGATTTCCTGGCGCAGGCGCTCGGTCATGTCGCGGGCGGCGCGCCATTCATCGACGCTGCCGACCATGGGGAACATGATCCGCAGCGGGCGGTTATCCGCCGAGCGCAGCAAGGCGCGCAGCTGGGCTTCCATGATCTGCGGGCGTTGCAGGGTCAGGCGGATGCCGCGCACGCCGAGGAAGGGATTTTCTTCCTTGGCGATCGGCCAGTACGGCAGCGGCTTGTCGCCACCGACATCCAGGGTACGCACCACCAACGGCCGCCCGGCCAGGCCATCGAGCACGCGGCGGTATTCGGCTTCCTGGGTGGCTTCGTCCGGCGCTTGCGGGTGAGCCATGAAAATCAGTTCGGTGCGCAGCAGGCCGATGCCTTCGGCGCCGTTTTCCACGGCGCTGGCCACCCCGGCGCTTTCGCCGATGTTGGCGAAGACTTCGACGTGATGGCCGTCGGTGGTGTGCGCCAGTTGATGGCGTTGCTCGGCGGCGGCCTTGAGCCGTTGTTCGCGGGTGTCGCGCTCTTCGGTGGCCCGTTGCAGGGTGCTGGCATCGGCATCCACATGCAGGCGACCGCGCTGGCCATCGAGCAGCAGCGGTGTACCCGGCTTGAGCAGCAACACGCCGGCACCGGCACCGACCAGCGCCGGAATCCCCAGGGCGCGGGCGACGATCGCACTGTGCGCAGTGGCGCCGCCACGGGCGGTGAGAATGCCGGCGACCCGCGCCGGATCGAGGCGCGCCACGTCCGACGGTCCGACTTCATCCATCACCAGGATGTAGGGCTCATCCGGCTCGGTCGGAGTTTCAATGCCACACAACTGCGCCAGCACCCGCCGGCCGATGTCCCGCAGGTCGGCGGCGCGTTCGGCCAGCAGCGCGTCGTGCAAGGCTTCCTGCTGCCGGGCGGCGGCTTCGATCACGGTCATCCAGGCCGCTTCGGCGCTTTCGCCCTGCTTGAGGCGGGTGTCGACTTCGTCGGTCAGTTCCGGGTCGTCGAGCATTTCCTGGTGGGTGACGAAAATCTCGCGAATGGCCTTGGCCTTGCTGCGCTGGATCAGGCCGTCGATGTCATGCCGGACCTCGGCCAGGGCTCCTTGCAGGCGCTCGCGCTCGATGGCGGTGGATTCGCCGCGCAGCGGGTAGTCGAACGGCTGGATCACCTGGATATGCGCCGGGCCGATGGCGATGCCGGGGGCCGCCGGGATGGCCTGGACCAGGCTGCCGGAAGCCGGCGCGCTGATGGGCACCTCGACTTCTTCCGGCACTTCCTGGGGCACGCTGGCTTCTGGAACCGGTTCGACTTCTTCCCCCAATCCTTCGGCGATGGCCGCCAGCAAGGCTGGCAGGGCGTCGGCGGCGATGTTCGGTTCGGCGATCAGCTCCAGGGTCTGGCCACGGCGGGCGCCGAGGCTCAGCAGTTTGCTCAGGCTCTTCACCGAAACCGCGGAGCCCGGCGCGTCGAGGATCCGCACACGGACCTCGCCCTCGAAGCTTTTCGCCAGTTGCGCGAGGATCTTCGCCGGGCGCGCATGCAAGCCGTGGGCGTTGGCCAGGACGATGCGCGCGCTCGGCCAGTCGGCCGGCAGTTCGCCGCCCAGCACTTCCAATACCGCGCGGCTGCTGGTGGCCCGGCCCAGTTCATGGCCGCGGCCTTCGATCAACAGCGCGCACAGGCGTTCCAGCAGGGCCTGATGGGCCTCGCCCAGGCTGGCCAGGCAGAACAGCCCGGCCAATGGCTGGCCGAGGTAGCGAATCGGTTTGTCCGGGGTGACGAAGGCCAGGCCCGGGCGCTTGACGGTCTGCTCGCTGTGCAGCCACCACAGGCCATCGCCCAGGGGCAGCGCCTCGACCTGTTGCAGCACCGCGGCAAAACCGTTGCTCACGCAGTCGGCCTGGCGCAGCAGGCGGGCGCCACGCCACACCAGCTCTTCGAAGTCTTCGGCGGCCACGCCCAGGCCAATCATCTGCGCATCCAGCGCCAGCTCCTGCGGCGCGCCTTGCAGCAGTTTCAGCAAGGCTTCCGGCGAGCTGGCGCGGCGCAGGGCCTGGCCCAGGTCGGTTTCGCCGAGGGCGCGGGTCAGGAGTTGCAGCAGGCGCAGGTGTTCGTCGGATTTTGCGGCGATGCCGATCGCCAGGTAGACGATCTGGCCATCGCCCCAGTCCACGCCCTCGGGGAACTGCAACAGACGCACGCCGGTGGCGAACACCTGGTCGCGGGTTTCCGGGGTGCCGTGGGGGATGGCAATACCTTGACCGAGAAAGGTCGAGCCCTGGGCTTCGCGGGCCTGCAGGCCAGCCAGGTAACCTTCGGCGACCAGGCCGTCGGCCACCAGTTTGTCGGCGAGCAGGTGCAGTGCAGCGGACTTATCCACAGCCGACTGGCCCATGGATATCTGCTCAATAGTGAGCTCGAGCATGCTTTCTCCTATTTAGCGCCGGGGCGCTAGGTATTGTTTTGAGTGAATCAGTCAGGCGGCTTTAATGCCACAAACGGGACCGCCGGCTTGGCAAGGCCCTGTTCCCGTCTGCCCATACCCCTAGAAAATACGCGTGCTGAAACGTTTAATCTAGAATATTGGGCACGTTACTCGATAATCTTCCATCCTTGAAGCCCTACCTGTCGGCTGCATGTTCCGACATTGGTCGCCTGCCTATATCGGTTAGGATTGGCGAAAATGTCGGGGCAAGCTCCAGAAAACAAGGAAAACCCGGGTTGAAACTCAGTGATATCGCCAGACTGGCCGGTGTGTCCGTCACCACCGCCAGCTACGTCATCAACGGCAAGGCCGAACAGCAACGTATCAGCAACGCGACCGTCGAACGGGTCCGGGCGGTGGTCGAGGAACATGGCTTCACGCCCAACCCTCAGGCCGCCGGGCTGCGCAGCCGGCGGACCCGGACCCTGGGTTTCATCCTGCCAGACCTGGAAAACCCCAGTTACGCGCGCATTGCCAAGCTGCTTGAGCAAGGCGCCCGCGCCCGTGGCTACCAGCTGCTGATCGCCAGCTCCGACGATGCCCCGGACAGCGAGCGGCAGCTGCTGCAACTGTTCCGCGCGCGCCGCTGCGACGCGCTGTTCGTCGCCAGCTGCCTGCCGCCCGAGGATGACACCTATCGCCTGTTGCAGGCCCAGGGCCTGCCGATCATCGCCATCGACCGGGTGATGGAGCCGGAGTTTTTCTGCTCGGTGATCAGCGACGATCAACAAGCCAGCCTGCACCTGACCCGCAGCCTGTTGCAGCCCCAGCCGCGGCAGATCGCCCTGATCGGCGCCCGCCCCGAGCTGGGCATCAGCCAGGAACGCGCCGCCGGCTTCAAGCAGGCGCTGGAAGGTTTCGACGGCCAGGTGCTGATCGAACAGGGCGAAGCCTTCAGCCGCGACTGCGGTCGCCAGCTGATGGAAGCGTTGCTGGAGCGCCTGGGCCACCTGCCGGATGCCCTGGTGACCACCTCCTATGTGCTGCTGCAAGGGGTATTCGACGCGCTGCACGACTTCCCGCTCAAGTCGCGCCCGCTGCGCCTGGGCACCTTCGGCGATACCCAGTTGCTGGACTTCCTGCCGCTGCCGGTGAACGCCATGGCCCAGCAGCACCAGCTGATTGCCGACAAGGCCCTGCAACTGGCCCTGGCCGCCATTGAAGAAGCCCATTACCAACCCGGCGTGAACGCCATCGCCCGGACCTTCAAGCAGCGCATTCACGAGGCTTGACCGTGGAGCTGATCGACAGCCACACCCATCTGGATTTTCCGGATTTCGACGCGGATCGCCAGGCGCTGCTGGCGGCCAGCCGCGCCCGCGGCGTGCGGCGGATGGTGGTGCTGGGAGTCTATCAGCGCAATTGGCAGCGACTGTGGGAATTGGTGCAGAGCGATGCCGACCTGCATGCCGCCTTCGGCCTGCACCCAGTCTATCTCGACGAGCACAGCCCGGCCGACCTGCGTGAACTGGGCGACTGGCTGACCCGCCTGGCGGGCCATCCGCAGTTGTGCGCGGTGGGTGAGTTCGGCCTGGATTATTTTCTCGAACAGCTGGATCGCCAGCGCCAGCAGCAGTTGTTCGAAGCGCAACTGCAACTGGCCGCGGACTTCCAGCTACCGGCCTTGCTCCATGTACGGCGCAGCCATGCCGCGGTGATTGCCACCCTCAAGCGCTTCAAGCTCAAGCGCGCCGGCATCATCCACGCCTTCGCCGGCAGCCGCGAAGAAGCCCGCGAATACCTCAAGCTGGGGTTCAAGCTGGGCTTGGGGGGCGCCGCGACCTGGCCCCAGGCGCTGCGCCTGCGCAAGGTCATCGCCGACTTGCCGCTGGACGCGGTGGTGCTGGAAACCGACTCGCCGGACATGGCGCCCGCCATGTACCCCAACCAGCGCAACAGCCCGCAACACCTGCCGGAGATCTGTGCGGCCCTGGCCGAGATCATGGCCGTCAACCCCGAACAGCTGGCGGCGGCCAGTACCGCCAACGCCTGCGCGCTGTTCGGCTGGCCCCACAACGCCTGAATCAGACCCTGAATGCGCTGATCAACTGCTTCAACTGCACCACCTGCGCCGACAGCTGGCGGCTGGCGTTTTCGGTCTGGTACGCGCCTTCGGCGGTGCGCTCGCCGGCGCGGTTGATCTCGACGATGTTCTGATCGATGTCGTGGGCCACCGCGGTCTGCTGCTCTACCGCCGCGGCGATCTGCTGGTTCTGGTCGACGATCATGCCCACCGCGCCGAGGATGTTCTCCAGCGCCTGCTGGACCTTTTCCGATTGCCCGACCGTGCCATTGGCCATCTGATGGCTGATGCCCATGGCCTTGACCGCCGCCCCCACGCCGCCGTGGAGCTTGACGATCATCTGCTCGATTTCCTCGGTCGATTGCTGGGTGCGCTTGGCCAGGGTCCGCACTTCGTCGGCCACCACCGCGAAGCCCCGCCCCTGCTCGCCAGCGCGGGCCGCTTCGATGGCGGCGTTGAGCGCCAGCAGGTTGGTCTGTTCGGCGATGCTCTTGATCACCTCCAGCACCCGGCTGATGGCCTGGCTGTCGCTGGCCAGTTGATTGATCACCAGCACCGACTGGTCGATCTCGCTGGCCAGTTGGGCAATGCTGCCTTGCTGGGATTCCACCAGCCCGCGCCCGCTGATGGTCTCGTCGTTGACGCTGTGGGCGCTGCTGACCGCCGCGGCGGCGCTACGCGCGACTTCCTGGGACGTGGCGGACATCTGGTTCATCGCCGTCGCCACCTGTTCGATCTGGCTGCGCTGCCCGGCGACCGCCTGGTTGCTCTGGGCCGACACGGCTTCCACCTGCCCGGCCTGGCGTTCGACCTCGCCGACGGTCTTGCCCACCAGCTCGATCAGGTCGTGGATCTTCGCCACGGTGCCGTTGAACACCGTGCCCAACTCTCCCAGCTCGTCGCGGCTCTGGGCATTGAAGGTGACGGTCATGTCACCGGCCGCCACCTTGTCCATCATCGCGCCCAGACGCTTGAGGGTGGTGCGGGTCGAGACGTAGAACGCGCCATAGAGATAGAAGATCAGCAGGAACACCGCCGCCAGCGCCACCACCAGCAGCACCATCTGCGTACGGTTCTGCCCCAGCCGCTGCTGCAGCTCCTCGCCGAGAAACTTCAGGGTCGCCTCGTTGAGCTGGTAGGTCTGCGCCATCAGCCCGCTGACCTGGTCATAAAAGCCCTGCCAGGGCGCGTCCAGGGTATCGGCCATCACCACCTGTTCTTCGAACAGCTCGCTGGCTTGCTTGAGGCTGCCTTTGCTGGCGCTGGCCAGGGCGTCCAGCGCGCCTTGGGCGGCCTTGCTCGAGCCCAGCGCATCCTGCAGTTTCAGGCCGTATTCGGCCTGGAGTTTCTCAATCTGCACCAGCAACTCGTCGAAGCGGGTGCTGGCGGATGAGTTGAGAAAGCCCTGGCCCAGGGAATACGCGCCCATCGCCCGCCCTTCGCCAAGAATCTGCGTGACCTGCGGCGTGACGCTGGTCACCAGCTCGCTCAACTGCCGCACATCGCTCTGGGTATCGCGGCTCAGGCCGGACTGGCTGGCGATGATCTGGCTGAAAATCTGCGCACTGCCCAAGAGCTTGCCGATCAGCGCGCTTTTGCTTTGCAGCGAGCTTTCCGCCTGCTGCGCCTTGAAGGCGGCGATCATTTCATCGCGCTTGCCGTCGAACACGCCGATCTGCTCAGGGTCCACGGTGACGGCGGCCAGGCCCTGCAAGCGTTCGAGCACGGACTTTTCCAGGGCGACTATCTTGCTCTCGATATCCCCGGCCTTGCCGGACTGCCCCAGGGTCGCGTTGATCTGCACCAGGTTGTTCAGGGTTTCCAGGTCGCGGCGCAGGGTCAGGCTGCTGCCCAGCAGGTCCAGGCTTTGCAGCTCGACCTGGGTGCCCTGGAATTCACGGTAGGAATCGCGCACCAGATAGAAGTTGGTGACCAGCATCGGCAGAAAAAACAGCACGCTGATCAGGCTGAACTTCATGCCGAAGCTCAGGCGGTTCATCAGGGCAATGGCGGGATAGAGCAAGCTCTTCACAAGAAGTCTCCCTTTTTGCTTTTATTTTTATTGGCAGGTACGCGAAGACGGCAGATAGCCACTATTTGGCGCTGCTTCTGTATAGCTCAAATCGGCAAAAGGGTTTGTAACTTAAGGTTAACTGCGGGGACGGCGGACAGAAGGAAGGCTTTATCTGCGCTGGCAAGACCGGAGAGGCTCGCCAGCGCTCACTCGCGGCTCGCCGTCAGGGCAGCACGGTCCACAGGGCGAAAGCGGCGTACCAGAGCACCGCGGCCCGCAGCAACAACTCCCAGATCCGGTCCAGGCTGAGAATGCCGTCCGGCCCGGTGATCGGTGCGGGGATTTCCGCGGCGACCAGGCCGACCTTTTCCACCAGCTGCGCGGCGCTGATGTTCCAGTTCAGCAGTTCGTGGAGCATCACGCGGCTGACCGCGACGAAGTTGCCCACCAGGGCGAAGCTGGCCGCCAGCAGGCGTACCGGCAACCAGTCGAAGGCATGCCGCAGCTGCCCGGCGCGCTCGGCGACCGCCGGGTTCTTGCTGTGCTCGGCGGCCAGCGCCAGCAGGCGATAACTCAATGCGGCCACCGGGCCCAGCAGGAAGTACCAGAAGATCACCGCGAAAAAGCTCTGGTAGGCCTGCCACAGCAGGTGCCCCTGAACCTGCCCGAGCAACTGCTCGCCACTGTCGGCGCAGATGTCCAGGTCGCGCTTGGCGACGTGCGCCGCGGCTTGCAGGTCCTCGCGGCGCCAGGCATCGCGAAACGGCCCGAGTTCGCCCAGCAGGTCGCCCCGCCCCAGGCTGTAGATCACCACCAGCAGATGCACCGGCAACGCCAGCAGGCCGTAGGCCAGCGGCTCCAGGACCAGCAACAGCAACCCCAGCAGCATTGCCGGCAACAGCACCAGCAGGGCCAGCACCCACCAGGGACGCTTGGCCAGACGCGGGCTGGCCTCTTGCCGGAACAGCTGGCGCAACCACGGCTCGTCATGCTGAACGCGCTGGCGCAAGGCCGAGAACTTCTCGATCCAGACCGCCAGCAACAACACCAGAAAACTCATTGTCCTTCCCCTTCGTTCAGGGCCGCGCGATAGCGTACCCAGTCGAATCCGGGCCCCGGATCGGTCTTGCGCCCCGGAGCGATATCGCTGTGCCCACAAATCCGCTGTGGGGTGATGGCCTTGAAGGCCTGCTGCAACTGCCGGGTCAAGGCAATCAGCGCGTCGTACTGGGCATCGGTGAACGGCAACTCGTCGGTACCTTCCAGTTCGATCCCCAGGGAGAAATCATTGCAGCTTTCGCGCCCGTCGAACCACGACACGCCGGCGTGCCAGGCGCGGTCCAGACAGGAGACAAACTGAGTGACGGTTCCGTCACGTTCGATCAGGAAATGCGCGGACACGCGCAGGTCGGCAATCCCGGCAAAATAGGGATGCTCTGTGACATCAAGACGGTTCTGGAAGAATTCCTGCACCTTGCCCGTCGCGAACTGGGCCGGCGGCAGGCTGATGTTATGGATCACCAGCAGGGAGATTTCATCCGCGGGGCGTGCGTTGAAATTGGGTGACGGGCAATGGCGAACGCCGTGACACCAGCCGCTTGCGGGGTCCAACTGCATACCGATTCCTTCAACGAAGCCTGTGACGGCTCAGTATGCCGCGTTCCACGCCCAGGTTGCGATCACTTGCCGCGATTGAGTCGCTGCAAACTGCCAATCACCGACTCCAGCGCCCGGTCGAACAGCAAGGTGTCGTCCAGCTGACGCACGGCCCCGCGCTGAAACTCCAGGGCCAGGCCGACCCGGGTGCGCTCCAGCACCTTCATGCCAGTGCGGTTGACGAAGATGTACTTGTCGCCGGGTTGCACGATGGCCGCCAGCTTGCAGCGCACGCTGTTGTCCTCGTCCTCGAGGAATTCGACCCAGGCCCCCAGCCGCAGCTGTTCGACCCGCAGCAAGCCGGGATCATTGGGCGCCAGCGCCAGGGGCGCGGCCTCCAGCGGGCCCTCTTCAGCGCTGGGCAGGACAATGTGTTCCTCGACCGCGACCATCGCCGGCTGCTCGTCCGCCACGCCCGGCCGATGCTGCCCGGCGTTCTCGCCGAAGCGCTCGAATACCTGCAAGTGCAAGGCTTCCAGCTGGCTGAAGAACTCGCTGGTGGCGAACGGATCGAACGCCGCGCTGTTCAAGCCGTCGCGCAGCGCCTTGAGCAGGTCGGGCACCAGCGCCAGCAGTTGCATGGCGGCATCCGGGTCGGTGTGGCGCTGCACGCTCCAGATCAGTTGCTCCATGGTCTGCAGGCCCTCGCGCCATTCGCTGGAGTGCTCGCCATGCTTGAGACAGGTCAGCAACAGGACCTTGCTCCAGGCCTGTTGCACGAACTCGACGACGGTCAGGGGCAGGACCTTGCCCAGCAGTCCCTCGTTCAACGCCTGCTCGACGCGACGCCGCGCCAGTTCGGCCTTGGCCCGCCCCTCTTCAGCATCACGGGTGCGCTGCTCCAGCAGCTCGCTGCGGCGCCGCTCGTCGCTGGTGAAGGCGAGAAACTCGGCGAGCAGCTCGGAAAAGATCGCCGGGTCGTCGACGAAGTCGCTCAACAACCGCTGCACCACCTGTTCGATCCGCAAGTACAGGCTGTCGCGCTGATAATCGTCGCAGCTGCCCCAGCCCATGGCCGCCGCGGCGATTTCGTTGAGCAGGCGGCGGGCGGGATGGCTGCTGCGGCTGAAGAAGCTCTTGTCCAGCACCGCGACCTTGAGCATGGGGATCTGCAAGCGGCCGATCAGGGTCTTCAAGGATTCCGGCAGGTTGCGATCGGCCAGGATGAACTCGAAGAGCATGGCCACCAGGTTGATCACATCCTCGTCGGCCACTCCGACCACCCGCGACTTGCCGCTTTTCACGCTGACCCGGGTCAGCAGCTGTTCCAAGTGGTTACGCAGGTCGAAATCGTCCTGGGTGCCAGCCGGCACATAGTGCTGCAGGTGAGACAGCAGGCGTAGCAGGTCGCGGGTGGAAATCGGCTGGGTTTCGGCGCTCGCCTCCAGGGTCGGCACCACGCTGCCGCGGACATGCAACAGCAGCTCCTGCAAGGCGGCGAACACTTCCTGAACGCTCTCGTCCATCTGCGCCACGCCGGGCTCGGGTGTGGCCTGGATACTCGCGGCCGCCTGGTCGAGGGCCCGGCGCGCCGGCGCCGGCTTGAGCTCCGGCAACACGCCCGTGGCGGCCAACAGCTGGTTGGCTTCGGCGTACAGCTGGTCGGCCTCGCTGAGCACATAACGCTCGAACAGCTTGAGAATGATCAGCTTGACCTTGATCTCCACCCCCAGGTTGCGCCCGGATTCGAGGAAGTACTCGCAGAGCATGGCCGGGCCCAGGGGGTTGCTGCGGTCATCCAGGTGCTTGCCCAGCAGCACGTTCAGGCGCGCGGTGAGCTGGCCAAGGGCAAAACCGTCACGGTTGCCCGCCTTGGCGACCATCGCCTCGAGGGCCACGGTGCGCTCCAGGTCGTCACGGCAGGTATCGGCGGATGGGACGCAGGCGACGGCCTGGGCGATCGCTGGCGCGGGGTCGTACTGGACCAGACCGACAAAGGCCTCGAAGAGTTTTTCCAGGAAGCCGCGCTCGATGCTTTTGCGTTTCAGGCGCAGGTCGCGCATGGCTTCGAAAAAGGTGTTCTGGTCGACATTGTTCTGGGCCCGGTCGGCCATCTCGAACAAGGTGTCGTCGGCGTTATCGAACAGTTCCTGCAGGCCATGGCGCAGTTGCTGGGCGGCCTTGTCACGGACCTGAAGCAGAATCACAGGCAGGCGGGCGAGCGGCGAAGCGTTCGCCTGATCCGTAGCCGCCTTGTGCAAAGGCACTACATTCCCGTCGTTGTGCATCCAAGCCTCCTGAAAGGTGTTTCTCTGCCGCGCAATGAAAGGTCGCTCGACGCTCACAGTCGAGTCCCAGCGGGCATCGATACGCACCGCTGCATTTCAAATAGTGGGGAGCCAAACAAACGTCAAAGCTATGACGTCAATTAGAAGTCGGATTATCTGGCAAAAGCCCCTTCTTGTGCCAGCAGACTCTGCGCGGGCTTTGAAATAGCGCTCATATAGCGACCGCCCTTTCCGGCAAACGGCTCATGCCAGGCGACCAAATGCAGCCACGGGAAGGCGCTCGCCTTGGGTTCGCTTGCGCCATGGCCCTATAATCGGGCCACTTTGTTTGTGGAGCCCGTTATGCCGAATCTACGCCTCGCCGACCTGACCGCCGAAATCGAAGCCAACGTGCGCCGTGCGTTGCTGGAAGACATCGGCAGCGGCGATATCACCGCGCAACTGATCCCGGCCGAACGCCTGGCCAAAGCCACCATCATCACCCGCGAAGCGGCGATCATCAGTGGCACGGCCTGGGTCGACGCGGTGTTCCGCCAGCTCGACCCGCGGGTCGCCGTGCATTGGCAGGTGCGTGACGGCGAGCGTGTCAGCCCCAACCAGGCCCTGTTCCACCTCGAAGGTCCGGCCCGTTCGCTGCTCAGCGGCGAACGCTGCGCCCTGAACTTCCTGCAGTTGCTGTCCGGCGTGGCCACCCGCGCGCAGTACTACGCCGATTTCGTCGCCGA
This sequence comes from Pseudomonas sp. RW409, assembly GCF_003184125.1. Taxonomy (NCBI): domain Bacteria; kingdom Pseudomonadati; phylum Pseudomonadota; class Gammaproteobacteria; order Pseudomonadales; family Pseudomonadaceae; genus Pseudomonas; species Pseudomonas sp. RW409. The sequence goes on from NZ_QHHP01000041.1 coordinate 1,187,771, forward strand.
TACCCAGGTCAAGTTGCTGGATACCCGCAAGACCCTGCCAGGCCTGCGCCTGGCGCAGAAGTACGCGGTGACCTGCGGTGGCTGCCACAACCACCGCATCGGCCTGTACGACGCCTTCCTGATCAAGGAAAACCATATTGCCGCGTGCGGCGGCATCGCCCAGGCGATCAGCGCCGCCCACAAGATCGCCCCGGGCAAGCCGGTGGAAGTCGAAGTGGAAAGCCTGGAAGAACTCAAGGAAGCCCTGGCGGCGGGCGCGGACATCATCATGCTCGACGAGTTGAGCCTGGACGACATGCGCGAGGCGGTTCGCCTGAATGCCGGCAAGGCCAAGCTGGAAGCCAGCGGCGGGATCAATGAAAGCACCTTGCGCCCGATCGCCGAGACCGGCGTCGATTACATTTCTATCGGGGCGATGACCAAGGATGTGAAGGCGGTCGATTTGTCGATGCGCTTGAGCCTCTGACTCTTTGCGCGATACCCCAAAGAAAAACGCCAGCCCCTGAAAGGCTGGCGTTTTTGCATCAGTCGTCGATTTCGTTGAGTTCCAGGTAGTCCTTAAGGTCCATACCCAGGGCCTCGGCCACTTCTTGATGGACCTCCAGGCGCATGGCCTTGAGTTCATCGGGCGACTCGGCCACCAACTCCAGCACAAGCTCCCACGGCTCGATGCCGCGCGACTCCGCTTCGTCCTCGAACGCCCACTGGGCCTGCTGCTTCTGCTCCTGCGGGCTCAGGTCGCTGATTTCTTCCTGCAAGGAAGGCGTGGCAGCCAGGTATTTTTCAAGGGCTACGTCAATTCTGGCTTCTTTAGGAATCATCTCGTTCTCTCTGATCATGGGAATGGAAGATGGATCTGGATCGTTGGGATCTCTTTGCCGCAAAAAAGCGCTGTGAAAGCCGATTTATCTGGCCGTGAACCATTCGGGATCATCTGAAAACCATTCAGACAGGCTGCGAATATAGGGCCTTTGTCTGCGGATGCCTACGAATCCTTACAGCGCACCGACAAAAAACCTGTCCGTTCGCTCAAGGCACTTTCATGAAAAATACGTTGTTACATTCCTCCCCCCGAGCCGGCTTCTCACTCCAGGAACAAGAAGGCAGGAACGCAGTCATAGCGATGTGCCATATCGGCACTTCACAAGGAAACCCAGTGATGTTCAGCCGCACTCAGCGTTCGTCCGTCTTCCTCGCCACCAGCCTCTCCACCCTGATCCTCAGCAGCCTGTCACTCCCCGCCCAGGCCGTCGAGTTCAACTCCAGCAGCGCCTCGTACTCGGACAGGATCTCGGCCCTGCACCAGGAAGTGGACCTCAAGTTCACCGTGCGTCCCAGCGGCTTCACCGTGGACGACCTGCAAAAGCTGCAGGACGGCCTCAAGAGCAGCGCCGCCGAGCTGGAAAAGCTCAAGGACCTGGTCAACAGCCAGGCGCGCCTGATCGAAGAGCTCAAGCGCAACACCGGCAGCAGCTCCAGCGCCAATGCCAGTGAGATGAGCAACCTCAAGAAAACCACCGGCGAGCAAGCCAACCAGCTGAAAAAACTGGAAACCCAGCTTGAAGAGTTCAAGCGCAACAGCGGCTCCAACTCCAGTTCGAGCGCCAGTGAAGTGAACAACCTCAAGCGCGTTACCAGCGACCAGGCCAGCGAACTGGACAAGCTCGGCAAACAGATCGAGGAGCTCAAGCGCGGCAGCAGTTCAAGCTCCAGCTCGAACTCCAGCGAGCTGAGCAGCCTCAAGAGTACGGTCGGAAGCCAGGCCGGTGAACTGGACAAGCTCGGCAAGCAGATCGAGGAACTCAAGCGTGGCAGCAGCTCAAGCTCCAGTTCGAGCTCCAGCGAACTGAGCAGCCTCAAGAGCACGGTCAGCAGTCAGGCCAGCACCCTGGATAAGCTGGCCAGTCAGATCGATGACCTCAAGCGTGGCAGCAGCTCAAGCTCCAGTTCGAACTCCAGCGAGCTGTCCAGCCTCAAGAGCGAGGTCAGCAATCAGGGCCAGAACCTGGACCAACTCAAACGCAGCCTCGAGGACCTGAGAAGCAAAGTGAAGTGATTCAAGGCCAATAAGAACGACAAAGCCCGCGCGATGCGGGCTTTGTTGTTTGTACGACTTGAGCTTGCCAATTGGTGCCCGAGACAGGAATCGAACCTGCGACCTTCGCGTTACGAGTGCGCTGCTCTACCGGCTGAGCTACACGGGCGCTGGGCTAAACCTAGCACCGAGGCCGGGGTTTTGCCATATCGCCTGCCCGGCAGGGAGCAAGGTACAAACGGCAGATAGCAAAACGCCCCGAACCAGTCGGGGCGTTTGCTTGTTCAGCTTACAACGACGGGAGCCTTAAACGCCCGAAGCCTTGGCTGCTGCTACGTCTTTGATGGACAGCTTGATACGGCCGCGGTTGTCCACGTCCAGTACCAGTACTTCCACTTCCTGACCTTCTTTCAGGATGTCGGTCACTTTCTCGACGCGAGCATCGCTCAGCATGGAGATGTGAACCAGACCGTCTTTGCCAGGCAGGATGTTGACGAATGCGCCGAAGTCGACGATGCGCTCAACCTTACCAACGTAGATCTTGCCGATCTCGGCTTCCGCGGTGATGCCCAGAACGCGCTGACGCGCGGCTTCTGCGGCTTCCTTGGTTTCGCCGAAGATCTTGATCGAGCCGTCGTCTTCGATGTCGATCGAAGCCTTGGTCTCTTCGCAGATCGCACGGATGGTCGCGCCGCCTTTACCGATGACATCACGGATTTTGTCGGTGTCGATCTTCATCGCGATCATGGTCGGAGCGTTGGCCGACAGCTCGGTACGCGACTGGCCAATGATCTGGTTCATCTGGCCGAGGATGTTCAGGCGAGCTTCCAGGGCCTGGCCCAGGGCGATCTCCATGATTTCTTCGGTGATGCCTTTGATCTTGATGTCCATCTGCAGCGCGGTGACGCCTTTGGCGGTACCGGCTACCTTGAAGTCCATGTCGCCCAGGTGGTCTTCGTCACCCAGGATGTCGGTCAGAACGGCGAATTTCTCGCCTTCTTTAACCAGGCCCATGGCGATACCGGCAACCGGCGCCTTCATCGGCACACCAGCGTCCATCAACGCCAGGGAAGCACCGCAAACGGAAGCCATGGAGCTGGAACCGTTGGACTCGGTGATTTCCGATACTACGCGGATGGTGTAAGGGAACACGTCGGCGGCTGGCAGCATGGCCTGAACCGAACGACGGGCCAGACGGCCGTGACCGATTTCACGACGACCAGCGCCACCCATGCGACCACACTCGCCCACCGAGAACGGAGGGAAGTTGTAGTGCAGCATGAAGGGGTCTTTTTTCTCGCCTTCCAGGGTGTCCAGCAGCTGTGCGTCACGGGCGGTACCCAGGGTCGCGACTACCAGGGCCTGAGTCTCGCCACGGGTGAACAGCGCCGAACCGTGGGTCTTCGGCAGAACGCCGACTTCGATGTTCAGCGGACGTACGGTGCGGGTGTCGCGACCGTCGATACGTGGCTTGCCGTTGACGATGTTTTCGCGAACGGTGCGGTATTCGATTTCACCGAAAGCGGCTTTGACGTCGGCAGCGGAAGGCTGGCCTTCTTCGCCGGACAGCTTGGCGACGACCTGATCTTTCAACTCGCCCAGGCGAGCATAACGGTCGGCCTTGACGGTGATGGTGTAGGCCTGGGAGATCGCTTCGCCGAACTCGGCGCGGATAGCGCCCAGCAGGTCGGTGGCTTCTGGAGCAGGAGCCCAGTCCCAGGTTGGCTTGGCGGCTTCGGCAGCCAGCTCTTTGACGGCCTGGATAACAGCCTGGAATTCGTCGTGGGCGAACAGTACGGCGCCCAGCATCTGGTCTTCGGTCAGCTCTTTGGCTTCCGATTCAACCATCAGTACCGCTTCTTCGGTACCGGCTACGACCATGTCCAGACTAGATGCCTGAAGCTGCTCGTAAGTCGGGTTCAGCAGGTAGCCGGTGCTTTCGTGGAATGCAACGCGGGCAGCACCGATCGGACCGTCGAAAGGAATGCCGGAGATGGCCAGCGCAGCCGAGGTACCGATCATCGCAGCGATGTCCGGATCGGTTTTCTTGCTGGTGGAAACCACGGTGCAGACAACCTGCACTTCGTTCATGAAGCCTTCTGGGAACAGAGGGCGGATCGGACGGTCGATCAGACGCGAGGTCAGGGTCTCTTTCTCGGAAGGACGGCCTTCACGCTTGAAGAAACCGCCAGGGATCTTACCGGCAGCGTAAGTCTTTTCCTGGTAGTGAACAGACAGAGGGAAGAAACCCTTGCCTGGATCGGCTTGCTTGGCGCCAACCACGGTCACCAATACGCTGACGTCGTCGTCAACGGTGACCAATACTGCGCCGGAGGCCTGACGGGCGATACGGCCAGTCTCGAGGGTAACGGTCGACTGACCGAACTGGAATTTTTTGATTACCGGGTTCACGGTGTCCTACCTTCTTTGTGGCTCTTGGGGGAACTGGTTTCTTGCGAAATTCTTGGGCAATCCCGGGAATCGGCCCGGCCTTTATTGTCCAGGTAAAACTACTGTCCAGATAAAACTTGAGGCTGGGAGCCTGCCATGCGCCTGCGGGAAACCCACTGACGCACGGCAAACAACCAACCTCTAGCGCAATCGCTGATTAGCGACGCAGACCCAGGCGACCGATCAGAGCGCTGTAGCGGCTCAGGTCTTTGCCTTTCAGGTAGTCCAGCAGCTTACGACGCTGGTTAACCATGCGGATCAGACCACGACGGGAGTGGTGGTCTTTACCGTTGGCCTTGAAGTGACCTTGCAGTTTGTTGATGTTGGCGGTCAGCAGTGCAACTTGCACTTCTGGCGAACCAGTGTCACCAACAGCTTGCTGGTAGTCGGTTACGATTTGAGCTTTTTCTTCAACGCTGAGTGCCATTTGGCTTTCCTCTCAAAAGGCAACGTTCCAAGGAACGCCACCAACAGGCCAGGGACAAATCCCTGTATCTATAAATGAGCTGTGACCGTGCCTGTTAACAGCCACCCTCTCCAGCCTGCTGTTAAACAGGCTGGTTTCCGGTCATTCCGACCGAATCAGTCGACGCGGCGCGATGCGCCCGTCTTCGCTCACTTCACCGATACCGATAAAGCGACCGTTGTGATCCTGTACCCGCACCATGCCGAACTTCGGTGCATCGGGAGCGCGTACCGGCTGGCCGTTGAGCCAGTAGAACGCGCTGTGCTCGGAGAACTGCAGCAGTGGCCAATCCAACAGGCCGCTGTCCGATGGCATCAGGAAGCGATCCACCGCTTCGTTGCCGCCTTCGGCATGTACCGCCTCAAGCTCTTCCAGCGTGACGGTCTGGGCCAGACTGAAAGGACCGGCCTGGGTGCGACGCAGTTCCGCGACGTAAGCACCACAACCCAGCTTCTCACCGATATCTTCCACCAGGGTCCGGATATAGGTGCCTTTGCTGCAGTCCACCGCTAGCCGCGCAGTATCGCCTTCAAAGGCCAGCAATTCCAAGCGCGCAATAGTAACAGAACGCGCCTCGCGCTCCACCACTTCGCCTGCACGGGCCAGCTTGTAAAGTGGCTGGCCATCACGCTTGAGGGCCGAGTACATCGGCGGTATCTGGCTGATTTGCCCGCGAAATTCCGGCAACACCGCTTCAATATCGGCGCGACCAACGGTCACTTCGCGAGTCTGCAGGACTTCACCCTCGGCATCGGCCGTGGTGGTGGTCTTGCCCAACTGCATGAGGGTTTCGTACCCCTTGTCGGAATCGAGCAGGTATTGCGAGAACTTGGTCGCCTCGCCAAAGCACAACGGCAACACGCCGGTGGCCAGGGGATCGAGGCTGCCGGTGTGCCCGGCCTTTTCGGCATTGAGCAACCAGCGGACTTTCTGCAGCGCCGCGTTGGAGGTGAACCCCAGCGGCTTGTCGAGCAGGATGATACCGCTGACGTTACGACGGATACGCTTGACCTGAGCCACCGCTTACTCCTTGGCGTCTTCGGGTTCAGCGGCGTGCTGGCTGTCTTCGGCCACGGCGCGCTCGATCAGGGCCGACAGATGCGCGCCCCGTACGACGCTTTCGTCGTAGTGGAAGTGCAGCTGTGGAACGCTGCGCAACTTCATTTCGCGAGCCAGCTGCATGCGCAGGAAGCCGGCGGCCGAGTTGAGCACCTTGATGCTCTGGGCGATATCGTCAGCGTTGTCCTGGCCCATCACGGTGATGAAGATCTTGGCGTGACCGACGTCACGGCTGACTTCAACGGCGGTGATGGTGACCAGGCCGACGCGCGGATCTTTGACTTCACGACGGATCAGCTGAGCGAGCTCACGCTGCATCTGGTCGCCGATACGTTGGGTACGGCTGTATTCTTTTGCCATGTCTTGTTACCTGTTGCTGCCTGGCGGTGAAACCCGCAAGGTCTGAAAGCGGCAAACGCCCGGCCTGACAGAAGCCAGACCGGGCGTTGCGTTTAGAGTCCGGACGATGCGCCGTGCATTTGCATGCGACTGGCCATCATGGCTCTTGAAGTGCGCGAGTTAGAGGCTGCGAGCAACCTGAACCTTCTCGAAGACTTCGATCTTGTCGCCGACTTTGACGTCGTTGTAGCTCTTCACGCCGATACCGCATTCCATGCCGGCACGTACTTCGGAAGCGTCGTCCTTGAAGCGGCGCAGGGATTCCAGCTCGCCTTCGAAGATAACGATGTCTTCACGCAGTACACGGATTGGACGGTTACGGTGAACGACACCCTCGATCACCATGCAACCGGCGATCGCGCCAAACTTCGGCGAACGGAATACGTCACGAACCTCGGCAACACCCAGGATGTTCTCCCGAACGTCGCTGCCCAACATACCGGTCAGGGCTTTCTTGACGTCTTCGATGATGTCGTAGATCACGTTGTAGTAACGCATATCCAGACCTTCCTGCTCGACGATCTTGCGAGCGCCGGCATCGGCACGCACGTTGAAGCCGAACAGTACAGCGTTGGAAGCCAGGGCCAGGTTGGCGTCGCTTTCGGTGATACCACCGACGCCGCCGCCGACTACGCGCACTTGCACTTCGTCGTTGCCCAGGCCGTTCAGAGCGCCTTGCAGAGCTTCCAGCGAACCACGGACGTCGGATTTGAGGACGATGTTGAGCGTCTTCTTCTCTTCCTGGCCCATGCTTTCGAAGATGTTTTCCAGCTTGCCGGCGTGAGCGCGAGCCAGTTTGACTTCGCGGAACTTGCCTTGACGGAACAGAGCCACTTCACGGGCTTTCTTCTCGTCGGCAACCACGCTCATCTCGTCGCCAGCGTCCGGGGTACCGTCCAGGCCGAGGATCTCGACCGGAATGGCCGGACCTGCTTCCTTGATCGGCTTGCCGTTCTCGTCGAGCATGGCGCGCACGCGGCCATAGTTCGAGCCGACCAGCACCATGTCGCCTTGACGCAGGGTACCGTCCTGAACCAGTACGGTCGCCACCGGGCCACGGCCCTTATCGAGACGCGATTCAACCACGACGCCACGGCCAGGAGCCGAAGGCGTGGCGGTCAGTTCGAGCACTTCGGCCTGCAGCAGTACGGCTTCGAGCAATTCGTCGACGCCGGTACCCATCTTCGCGGAAACCGGAACGAATGGAGTGTCGCCACCCCAGTCTTCGGAAGTCACGCCGTGAACCGACAGTTCGCTACGGATGCGATCGAGGTCGGCACCCGGCTTGTCGATCTTGTTCACCGCGACTACCAGAGGTACGCCAGCCGCCTGGGCGTGCTGAACGGCTTCAACGGTCTGCGGCATCACGCCGTCGTCCGCTGCAACCACCAGGATCACGATGTCGGTCGCCTTGGCACCACGAGCACGCATGGCGGTAAACGCGGCGTGACCCGGGGTGTCGAGGAAGGTGACCATGCCGCGTTCGGTTTCAACGTGGTACGCACCGATGTGCTGGGTGATGCCGCCGGCTTCGCCAGCTGCGACCTTGGCACGACGGATGTAGTCGAGCAGCGAGGTCTTACCGTGGTCAACGTGACCCATTACGGTCACTACCGGCGCACGAGGAACCGCTTCACCTTCGAACTTCAGGGACTCGGCCAGGGAATCTTCCAGGGCGGTGTCGCTGATCAGGGTCACTTTGTGGCCCAGCTCTTCAGCAACCAGCTGGGCAGTTTCCTGGTCCAGTACCTGGTTGATGGTGGCCGGGGTGCCCAGCTTGAACATGAACTTGATGATTTCGGCAGCCTTGACCGACATCTGCTGGGCGAGATCGCCAACAGTGATGGTTTCGCCGATCTTCACTTCACGAATGACAGGGCCAGTCGGGCTCTGGAAGCCGTGAGCGTTACGCTTCTTCAGCTTGGCCTTGCCGCGACCACCACGACGGAAGCCATCGCTTTCTTCGTCGGTAGTACGTGGGGCAACGCGTGGAGCCGGAGCCTTTTCCTTGACGGAAGCACGATGCGGAGCGTTTTTACGCTCGCCATCGCCACCACGACGGTTGTCGTCGTTACGGCTCTTGTCCGGACGACGCTGCTCGTCCTTCTTGCGTACTTCAGCGACCGGCGCTGGAGCGACAACAGGGACGTCTTCAACAATCGGCTCGGCAACCACTGCAGGTGCAGCGACCGCTTCAACGGCAGCAGGTTGCGCAGCAGCAGGCTGGCGACGCGCTTCTTCTTCGGCGCGACGCTTGGCTTCTTCTTCAGCCTTCTGACGTGCAGCATTTTCTACTGCGCGACGTTCTTCCAGTTCACGCTGGCGCTCGGCTTCAATTTCTTCCGGGCTGCGTTGTACGAAGACTTTCTTCTTGCGTACTTCAACGCTGATACTTTTGCTGCCGGCAACACGCAGGGTGCTGGTGGTTTTACGCTGCAAAGTGATCTTGCGCGGTTCTTCCACTTTCGCCTTGTGGCTGCTCTTCAAGTGAGTCAGCAACGATTGCTTCTCACTGTCGGTCACATGTTCCTCGGCGGCGGTGTGCGGCAGACCTGCCTCACGCATCTGCTGCAACAGGCGCTCTACCGGTGTTTTGACCTCATCGGCCAGTTGTTTCACCGTGACTTGCGTCATGCACTTCTCTCCTCAGGCCGCGCCTATTACTCGAACCAATGGGCTCGGGCGGCCATGATCAACTTGCCGGCACGATCATCGTCAATGCCGTCGATGTCGAGCAGGTCGTCAATAGACTGCTCGGCCAGGTCTTCGCGGGTAATTACGCCGCGCACCGCCAGTTCCATCGCCAAATCCTTGTCCATACCCTCAAGCGAGAGCAGGTCTTCGGCCGGATGGGCGTCTGCCAGCTTTTCCTCAGTAGCGATGGCTTTAGTCAACAAGCGATCCTTGGCACGAGCGCGAAGCTCGTTGACGATGTCTTCGTCAAAGCCGTCGATGTTGAGCATTTCTTCCAACGGTACGTAGGCAATCTCTTCCAGGCTGGTGAAGCCTTCATCAACCAGCACCTGTGCCAGCTCTTCATCGACTTCCAACTCTTCGATGAAGTTGCGCAGGATGTCGCCGGTTTCAGCTTGCTGCTTAGCCTGGATGTCCGATTCGGTCATCACGTTCAGGGTCCAGCCAGTCAACTGGCTAGCCAGACGCACGTTCTGACCACCGCGACCGATGGCCTGAGCCAGATTGTCTGCGCCAACGGCGATGTCCATGGCATGGGCATCTTCGTCGACGATAATTGCCGCGACTTCGGCCGGCGACATGGCGTTGATCACGAACTGCGCCGGGTTGTCGTCCCACAGGACGATATCCACACGCTCACCGCCCAACTCACCGGAAACGGCCTGGACGCGCGAACCGCGCATACCAATGCACGCACCCTGAGGGTCAATGCGCTTGTCTTTGGAACGGACCGCGATCTTGGCGCGCGAACCCGGATCACGGGAAGCGGCCATGACTTCGATCAGGCCTTCGGCGATTTCCGGCACTTCGATACGGAACAGCTCGATCAACATTTCCGGCGCGGTACGCGACAGGATCAGCTGCGGGCCGCGGTTCTCGGTGCGGATTTCCTTGAGCAGCGCGCGAAGACGCACGCCAACCCGGAAAGTCTCGCGGGAGATGATGTCTTCACGGGCCAACAGCGCTTCGGCGTTGTTACCCAGGTCGACGATCACGTTGTCGCGGGTCACTTTTTTCACGGTGCCGGAGATGATTTCACCCAGGCGCTCGCGATAAGCGTCAACGACTTGAGCGCGCTCGGCTTCGCGGACTTTCTGCACGATGACCTGTTTGGCGGTCTGCGCAGCAATGCGGCCGAACTCGATCGATTCGATCTTTTCTTCGACGACATCACCGACCTTGGCGCCCGGATGGGTTTCCTGGACCTTGCTCGGCCAGGTTTCCACGGCCGGATCGTCCAGATCGGCTTCCTCGACTACCGTCCAGCGACGGAAAGTCTCGTAAGCACCGGTGTGGCGATTGATTTCCACACGCAGATCGACTTCGTCCTCGAAACGCTTTTTGGTAGCAGTGGCCAGAGCCAGCTCCAGCGCTTCAAAAATTACGCTTGCCGGTACACCCTTTTCATTGGATACCGACTCAACAACCAGCAGTACTTCTTTGCTCATCGTACGCCTCGCCTTTCGCAAGCCATTGGATCCGCGGGATCCGCGTCTCAGTCAAAACTGGGAATTATGTGGGCCTTGTCGATCATGTCGATCGGCAACAGGAACTCATGGTCTTCCACCTGCACCACGACGTCCTGCTCCTCCACCCCGCGGAGAAGGCCCTGAAAATTACGCCGACCTTCAAAAGGCGAGCGCAGCTTGATCTTCACTTGTTCACCGACATACTTGGCAAACTGTTCAAGGGTGAACAGCGGGCGTTCCATGCCAGGAGAGGAAACTTCAAGGGTGTATTCAACGGAGATCGGATCTTCGACATCCAGAACGCCGCTGATCTGACGGCTGACGATGGCACAGTCGTCCACCAGCACACCGCCTTCTTTATCGATATAAACGCGCAACAGTGAGTGGCGACCTTGAGCCGAAAACTCGATACCCCAGCATTCATAGCCAAGGGCCACGACCACCGGGGCCAACAAGGCCTGCAACTGTTCTAGCTTGCTCGACACCTGAACCCCCTCGTGCATGCTTGTGCAAATAAAAAATGGGCGAAGCGCCCATCCCGGAAACGCCGTTGAATAGCGGCGTTATAAAGTGTCCAGCTAACAAAAAGCCCCTGAAAAGGGGCTCCGCTAAAACTGGTTGCGGGGGCCGGATTTGAACCGACGACCTTCGGGTTATGAGCCCGACGAGCTACCAGACTGCTCCACCCCGCGACAAAGCTGGGGCGGAAGTATACGACCGATCCCTTTTTGGGTCAATGTAACCTTCCACCTACAAGAAAGCCCGCAACAGCGGGCTCTCCTGATAATTGGTACCGAGAAGGGGACTCGAACCCCTACACCCTATGGGCACAACCACCTCAAGGTTGCGTGTCTACCAATTCCACCACCTCGGCATAGACTACGTTACTGCGTGAAACTCTTCTTACTTCTGCTCTTGAGCTGGAGGTACGTCAGTCGCATTGGTTGCCGACTTTTGCTCTTGGAGCACCGGGACATCATCAGAAGCCGGTTTTTGCTTTGGCGCTTCAAGCACCGCTGGATCTGGCAAACCTACTTGAGTCAGCTCGTGAGCTTTCTCTTTAGCAAAGTAACCTAACCCCAAGCTGGTTATGAAAAAACCTGCGGCAAGTATAGCAGTAAACTTACTAAGAAAGGTAGAGGAACCTTGGCTTCCGAACACAGTATTTGAAGCACCTGCTCCGAAAGACGCGCCAGCGTCCGCACCTTTACCCTGCTGCAGCAATACCAGAGCTACTACGCCCAGCGCACCCAGCAGATGAAAAACGACTACGACTGTTTCCAGCATTTTTTCAGTTTCCCGCGGCGCGACAGATCGCACCGAACTCATCTGCATTCAGGGAAGCTCCACCAATGAGCCCCCCATCGATATCCGGCATGCCGAACAGTTCGACCGCATTGGCCGCCTTCACGCTGCCGCCGTATAGAAGCCGCACACCTCGTGCCACTTCAGAATTCTCTGCCGCCAACTGCGCCCGAATGGCTGCGTGCACATCCTGAGCCTGTTGCGGCGAAGCAGTCAGCCCGGTACCAATGGCCCAGACCGGCTCGTAAGCGATAACGGCATTGGCAAACGCACCAACACCCAACTCTTCGATGATGCTGCCCAGCTGACGCCCGACAACCTCAAGAGTCTTCCCGGCCTCGCGCTGCTCGAGGGTCTCCCCTACACACAAGACCGGTGTCAAACCACAAGCCTGTGCCGCTGCGAATTTGCGATTCAGCGTACCGTCACGCTCACCCATCATCAGGCGACGCTCGGAGTGCCCAACCAGCACCAGGGAACAACCTGCATCCACCAGCTGACTCGGAGCAATTTCTCCTGTCAGCGCACCTTGCATGGGCTCCACCGCAGAGTTCTGCGCGCCGACCGAAATCGACTTGCCTTTCAAGCCATCAATCACTTGATTGATATACAAGCAAGGCGGGAATACCGCGACATCAACACCGCCAGGCAAGGCCAGATGACGCAGGCCATTGATCAGCTCAGCGACGCTGGCGCGGGTACCGTGCATTTTCCAGTTACCAGCTACCATAGGGCGACGCATGCTGTACCTCGTCGGTCAAAGTGGGCGCAGATGTTACCCAACCGCATCAACACTGGCAAGCCGAAATCAGGCAGAAACTTCCGCAACCAGTTTTGCCAGCTCGTCAGCATAGCCACGGACCTGGGCTTCATCGTCGCCCTCAACCATGACGCGAACCAAAGGCTCGGTGCCCGACTTGCGCAGCAACACCCGGCCACGCCCAGCCATCGCGGTAGTGACGCGCGCGCATGCCTCTTTCACTGCCGGATGCTCGACGGGATTGGTTCCGCCACCAAAACGCACATTGACCAGGATCTGCGGACACTTGCGCAGCGCCTGACGCGACTGCGCCAGCCCTTCATCACGTCGTTTCAGCGCCATCAACACCTGCAGGGCGGCAATGATCGCATCACCGGTGGTGGTGTGCTGGAAGCACACGATATGGCCAGAGTTTTCACCGCCTACCAGCCACTGGCGCTCAAGCAGCTCGGCAATAACATAGCGGTCACCAACGTTGGCACGCACGAATGGGATCCCCAGGTCAGCCAAGGCCAGCTCGAGACCCAGATTGCTCATCAAGGTACCGACCACGCCACCCTGCAGCTTGTTACGCGCGTGCAGGTCCCGGGCGATGATAAACAACAGTTCGTCGCCGTCGACGATGGCACCTGTATGGTCGACCATCAGTACCCGGTCGCCATCACCATCAAAGGCGATACCCAGATCAGCGTGCTCGGCCAATACCGCAGCCTGCAATTGCCCCATATGGGTGGAGCCGCAATTGTCGTTGATGTTCAGGCCGTTAGGCTGCGCAGAGAGCACCACCACCTCGGCACCCAATTCACGGAAGACGCTTGGCGCTACCTTGTAGGTTGCGCCATGGGCACAATCGACCACGATCTTCAGCCCAGCAAAGCTGGTACTGGATGGAACGCTGCTCTTACAAAACTCGATATAACGGCCCGAGGCATCATTGATGCGGGAGACCTTGCCCAGCTTGCTCGACTCCACCACGGTCATCGGCGCATCCAGCAACTCCTCGATCATCAGCTCGACTTCATCCGGAAGCTTGGTACCCTCACCCGAGAAGAACTTGATGCCGTTGTCATCGTGAGGATTATGCGACGCGCTGATCACGATCCCCGCCTCGGCATGGAAAGTGCGGGTCAGGTAGGCGATAGCAGGGGTGGGCATCGGGCCCAGCAGCATTACATCCGCACCGGCAGCGGACAGGCCCGCCTCAAGCGCAGACTCGAACATGTAACCGGAAATGCGTGTGTCTTTGCCCACCAACACGCGGCAGGCGCCCATGCTGCGGAAAGCCATACCCGCGGCCCAGCCCAGCTTGAGCATGAAATCGGGAGTAATAGGGTACACACCCACACGACCGCGAATGCCGTCGGTGCCAAAGTATTTCTTGCTCATAAGTGCTCCATCATTCTTATTCGGCTGATTCCACAGCTGTAATCATCCGCACGACATCCAGCGTCTCGGCCACATCATGGACCCGCAGGATCTTTGCGCCTTTAGACATTGCCAGAGCGGCAAGAGCCAACCCGCCATACAGGCGTTCTCCGACAGGACGGTTCAATGCCTGACCTATCATGCTCTTTCGTGAAACTCCGACCAGCAGAGGTCGACCAAGGGCATGCAGGGCGTCCATATGCTTGAACAGGCTCAAGTTGTGCTGCAGGGTCTTCGCGAAACCAAAACCTGGATCCAGAATGATCCGTTCCGGCCCAATACCCACTGCAGCACACTGAGCCATACGCTCAGCCAGGAACTCACCCACTTCCTTGGTTACATCCCGATACTGCGGATTGTCCTGCATATCGCCTGGCTCACCGAGCATATGCATGAGGCAAACCGGTAAGCCTGTGGCCGCCGCCGCATCCAGTGCGCCATCCCGTCGCAACGAACGGACATCATTGATCAACCCCGCACCTAGGCGCGCAGTTTCGCGCATGACCGCAGGCGTGGAGGTATCGACCGAAATAATGACATCCAGTTCACGATGGATGCGCTCGACGATAGGCGCTACGCGCTCTAGCTCTTCAAGCGGCGATACCGCCCGCGCACCAGGACGAGTGGACTCGCCCCCCACATCGATGAGCGTCGCGCCCGCCTGCATCATGCCCTCGGCATGGCGCAAGGCAGCATCCAGCTGGCTGAAGCGGCCACCATCGGAAAAGGAATCGGGAGTTACATTCAGAATGCCCATGACATGCGTATGGGCCAAATCAAGAACCCGGTTGCCGCAAGGCAACCGGGTCGAGGACGACATAGAAGTCATTTCAAACCTTAGTGGTCAGCAGCCGGGCCGCCGATCGGTGTTTCTGGACGTTCATTCTGCACCACCGGAGGTGTGGTACCCGAACCGCCCTCCCAATCGCGAGGCTCGCGAGGGGTACGACCAGCCATGATGTCGTCGATCTGCTCGGCATCGATGGTTTCATACTTCATCAAGGCATCGGCCATCGCATCCAGCTTGTCGCGGTTATCCGTGAGGATCTGCTTAGCAGTGCCATAGCACTGGTCGATGATGCTACGAACTTCGGAGTCGATCAGCTTGGCGGTTTCCGCAGACAGGCTTGCATGCTGGCTGCCAGCACTGCGCCCCAGAAAGACCTCGCCCTCCTCTTCGGCGTACATCAACGGGCCCAGTTTTTCGGACAACCCCCACTTGGTCACCATGTTCCGCGCAATCTGACTGGCGCGCATGATGTCGTTGGAAGCACCGGTAGTTACACCGTCAAAGCCCAATGTCATTTCTTCAGCGATACGACCGCCGTACAGCGAGCAGATCTGACTGATCAGCGCTCGCTTGGACAGGCTGTAGCGATCCTCTTCCGGCAGGAACATGGTCACGCCCAGAGCCCGACCGCGCGGGATGATCGAAACCTTGTAGACCGGATCGTGCTCAGGCACTACGCGACCGACGATGGCATGGCCAGCTTCGTGATAAGCAGTGTTCTGCTTTTCCTTCTCGGACATGACCATGGACTTGCGCTCCGCGCCCATCATGATCTTGTCTTTTGCCAGCTCGAACTCTTTCATCTCGACGATGCGCTTGCCACTACGGGCAGCGAAGAGCGACGCCTCGTTCACCAGGTTGGCCAGGTCAGCACCAGAGAAGCCAGGTGTACCACGAGCGATCACCGCCGGTGCGACATCCTCACCCATTGGCACTTTACGCATGTGAACTTTCAGGATCTGCTCACGACCACGAATATCCGGCAGACCGACCACGACCTGACGGTCGAAGCGACCAGGGCGCAGCAACGCCGGGTCCAGTACATCAGGACGGTTGGTGGCGGCAATGACAATGATGCCGTCGTTCATTTCAAAGCCATCCATCTCGACCAGCAACTGGTTGAGAGTCTGTTCGCGCTCATCATGACCACCACCCATGCCGGCACCACGATGGCGACCGACAGCATCGATTTCGTCGATGAAGATGATGCACGGAGCATGTTTCTTGGCCTGCTCGAACATATCGCGAACGCGGCTGGCACCTACACCAACGAACATTTCGACGAAGTCGGAACCGGAAATGGTGAAGAACGGAACCTTGGCTTCACCGGCGATAGCCTTGGCCAACAAGGTCTTACCGGTACCCGGCGGGCCAACCATCAGCACCCCACGAGGAATACGGCCACCCAGACGCTGGAACTTGCCTGGATCGCGGAGGAATTCAACCAACTCGCCCACTTCTTCCTTGGCCTCGTCGCAACCTGCGACATCCGCCAGGGTAGTTTTCACCTGGTCTTCGGACAACAGGCGCGCCTTGCTCTTGCCAAAGCTCATCGGCCCGCCCTTGCCACCGGCACCGCCCTGCATCTGCCGCATGAAGAACATGAAGACGGCGATGATCACCAGAATCGGGAAGCTGGCGACCAGCAATTGGGTCCAGATGCTTTGCTGCTCAGGCTGCTTGCCTTCGACGACCACATGGTTATCCACCAGGTCACCGATCAGGCCGTTGTCCTGAATCGCGGGACGAATAGTCTTGAAGCTATCGCCATCGTTGCGCTTGCCGGTAATCACATAACCATCAACGGCTACGCGCTCGACCTTGCCATCCTTAACTTGCTGGATAAAGTCGGAATAGTTGAGGGTCTGCGGCTCGTTAGGGCTGGAGAAGTTGTTCATCACCGTCACCAGGACAGCCGCGATGATCAACCACAGGATCAGATTCTTTGCCATATCGTTCAATTAACTACCCTCTGAAGCAAGCTCCGCTGCTGGCGCGCGCTTCGCATGATATTCACCGACCTAACTTACTACATTACCTACAGCTCTGGCAGGCGCTGTCTGTAACCCTTTGTGAAACCCAGATTACACAATATTCGCTTAAGCCCCCGGGGCGAAATACGAAAAAACTATCAACCCGGTCAAAACCAACCTTTACTCGATACGCCCGCGAAAGCCACGTCCCAGCAGATATTGCTCGCGAGAACGATCACGGGAAGAACTCGGTTTGCGCATCACCACCTTGTCGAACATCTTGCGAACGCTCTTGTGGTATTCGTCGAAACCTTCTCCCTGGAAAATCTTTATCAGGAAGTCACCACCGGGACGAAGAACCCGCCCCGCCAAATCAAGTGCCAACTCGCACAGAAACATCGCCCGCGGCATATCTACGGCAGGCGTACCACTCATATTGGGGGCCATATCGGAAATCACAAGGTCCACCTGGGAATTTCCGACTGCCTCGAGGATTTGAGCCAACACTGTGTCTTCGGTGAAGTCGCCCTGAATAAAGGTGACATCAGGGATGCTGTCCATTTCCAGGATGTCGGAAGCGATCAGCCTCCCCTGTCCACCGATCAGACGACTGGTCACCTGCGACCAGCCTCCTGGCGCCGCGCCCAGGTCGATTACGCTCATGCCCGGCCGAATCAAACGATCCTTTTCCTGGATTTCCAGCAATTTGTAGCTGGCACGCGAACGGTACCCATCTTTTTGCGCCATTTTGACGAATGGGTCGTTGAAGTGCTCTTTCAGCCAGTTATGGCTTGTTTTGGAACGGGCCACGGGCCACCTCAAAAAATAAAACGGGTCGTGATTAACTGGGCGGTCCCGGACGCGCTCGGGTAAACTGGCCGCCGCTTTTTACAAGATCAGACGCAGGGGTCAGATTATGCCGCTCACTCAAGAGCAGAAGAAACAGTACAAATCCATTGGCCACCATCTGAAACCAGTATTGACTGTGGCTGACAACGGTTTGACCGAAGGTGTGTTGGCCGAACTTGAACGCGCCTTGAGCGATCATGAGCTGATCAAGATCAAGCTCAACATCCTCGAACGCGAGTCCCGCCTGGAAGCCATTGCAGAACTGTGCAAGGCCGGCAAAGCGGATCTGGTGCAGGTCATCGGCAAAATGGCGTTGATTTATCGCAAGAACGCCAAGGTAAACAAGCAACTGTCCAACGTCCATCGCTTCCACTGACGTCGACAGGGGTCAAGGGCGTGCTTCGCGCGCCCTGCCACTCCATCCAGGCACCGGTTGCAATACCAGCACCAGGCCGGAAAAACCCAAGACAAGATAGCTGAACAGTTGCCAGCGCTCGACATCCGACAGCCCGAAGCGCACCACGAAATACATCGTGCACGCACATAGCGCCATCAACAGCAACTGCCCTCGCATATCCCGCCACAGGCTCGCCAGCCCTTCAGCACGTACCAATACCAGCATCTGAAGAACGATGCATACCGCTGAAAAACCAACCAGCAGCGCACTCAGCACATTGCCGATCTCTTCGATCAGCAGCGGCGCCAGGCCAATCTGGCCCAGCACCGGCAATAAGCCGACATGCAATAACCACACACCACCAACCCACAACATCTGGGTCAGTTGCCAAAGCATGGCGCCTGCATTCAGCAGGCGCCCTCGTTCAGATGTGGCGGACTTCGACAATCTCGTACTCGATCACGCCGCTAGGCGTTTTAACGGCAACCACATCACCCTCTTCCTTGGCGATCAAGGCACGGGCAATGGGCGAACCTACAGAGATCTTTCCGAGCTTGATATCAGCCTCATCCTCACCAACGATCTGGTAAGTGACGCTTTCATCGGTTTCGACGTTGGCGATTTCGACGGTAGTGCCGAAAATCACCTTGCCTGTATGGGGAATGCTCGTCACATCGATGACAACCGAGTTTTGCAGGCGGCCTTCAATGTCACGGATCCGCGCTTCAACCATTCCCTGCTCCTCACGGGCAGCATGGTATTCAGCGTTTTCCTTGAGATCACCGAGCTCACGGGCCTCACCGATGGCCTGGCTCAAGCGTGGCCGCTCGACCTTGCTGAGGAACGTCAACTCTTCTTCCAGGGCCTTGGAGCCCTGGACGGTCATTGGGTATTTATTCATGCCTTCAATCCTGCATGTAGATCCTGCAAGCGGCGCACAGTCTTTTCCGGGCCGAACTTGAGCGCTTCACAGATGGCCTCGCCCGCAGCAATGGTAGTGGTGCAGTAGATCTTGTGCTGCAAGGCGTTACGACGAATGGAATAAGAGTCGGCGATCGACTGACGACCTTCGGTGGTGTTGATGATCAGCGTGACTTCGTCATTCTTGATCATGTCGACCACGTGCGGACGACCTTCAGTCACCTTGTTCACGCGACGCACCTTCAGGCCTGCCGCCTCGATCAGCTTGGCAGTACCGGCAGTGGCGACCACTTCGAAGCCCAAGTTGATCAGATCGCGAGCCACGCCTGCAACCAGTGGCTTGTCATCGTCGCGCACGCTGATGAATGCGGTACCACCGGTCGGCAGCACTTCGCTGGCGCCCATCTGGGCCTTGGCAAAGGCTTCGCCGAAGGTGTCACCAACGCCCATCACTTCGCCGGTCGACTTCATCTCTGGGCCGAGGATCGGGTCGACACCCGGGAACTTGGCGAACGGGAACACCGCTTCCTTGACGCTGTAGAAGTTAGGAATGATTTCCTTGGTGAAGCCCAGTTCTTTCAGGGTCTTACCCGCCATGACGCGCGCGGCGATCATTGCCAGGGAGACACCGATGCACTTGGAAACGAACGGCACGGTACGGGAAGCACGCGGGTTCACCTCGATGACGTAGATCTGCTCGCCCTGCAGGGCCAGCTGTACGTTCATCAGGCCGACCACGCCCAGCTCCAGCGCCATCTTCTTGACCTGTTCGCGCATCTCGTCCTGAATGTGCGCAGGCAGCGAGTATGGCGGCAGCGAGCAAGCAGAGTCACCGGAGTGCACGCCAGCCTGTTCGATGTGCTGCATGATCGCGCCGATCACCACATCCTTGCCGTCGCAGACCGCATCCACATCCATCTCGATGGCGCAGTTGAGGAAGTGGTCCAGCAGCACCGGACTATCATTGGACACTTGCACCGCTTCACGCAGGTAGCGCTTGAGCTCTTCTTCTTCGTAAACGATTTCCATCGCCCGGCCGCCCAGTACATAGGACGGACGCACCACCAGCGGGTAGCCGATCTTGGCCGCGGCACGAATCGCTTCGTCTTCGCTGCGCACAGTGGCGTTTGGTGGTTGACGCAGGTTCAGGCGCTCGACCATCTGCTGGAAGCGCTCACGGTCTTCGGCACGGTCGATGGCGTCAGGGCTGGTACCGATGATCGGCACGCCGGCCGCTTCCAGGGCACGCGCCAACTTCAACGGAGTCTGGCCACCGTACTGGACGATCACGCCTTTTGGCTTCTCGACGCGGACGATTTCCAGCACGTCTTCCAGGGTCACCGGCTCGAAGTACAGGCGATCGGAAGTGTCGTAGTCGGTGGAAACGGTTTCCGGGTTGCAGTTGACCATGATGGTTTCATAACCATCGTCACGCAGCGCCAGTGCCGCGTGCACGCAGCAGTAGTCGAACTCGATGCCCTGGCCGATGCGGTTCGGACCGCCGCCCAGGATCATGATCTTGTCGCGCCCCGAAGGCGCTGCCTCGCACTCTTCCTCGTAGGTCGAGTACAGGTAGGCGGTATCGGTGGCGAACTCGGCGGCGCAGGTGTCGACGCGCTTGTAGACCGGGAACACTTCCAGCTTGTGGCGGTGGGTACGCAGGTTCTTCTCGGTCACGCCCAGCAGCTTGGCCAGACGCTGGTCGGAGAAGCCTTTGCGCTTGAGGCGGAACATCAGGTCGCGGTCGATGGCCGACAGGCCCAGAGTCTTGACCTTCTCCTCTTCCTTGATCAGATCTTCGATCTGCACCAGGAACCAAGGGTCGATCATGTTCATGCCGAAGATCTGCTCGACGGTCATGCCGGCACGGAAGGCGTCAGCCACGTACCAGATGCGCTCGGCGCCCGGCACGGTCAGTTCGCGCTTGAGCACGTTCATGCTTTCCGGGTTGCTCAGGTCGAGCTTCGGATCCAGACCGCAGACCCCCACTTCCAGGCCGCGCAGTGCTTTCTGCAGGGACTCCTGGAAGGTCCGGCCAATGGCCATTACTTCACCCACCGACTTCATCTGAGTGGTCAGGCGAGCGTCAGCCTTGGCGAACTTCTCGAAGGCGAAGCGTGGCAGCTTGGTCACGACGTAATCGATGGACGGCTCGAAGGACGCCGGGGTCTTGCCGCCGGTGATGTCGTTCGACAGTTCGTCCAGGGTGTAACCCACAGCCAGCTTGGCCGCGACCTTGGCAATCGGGAAGCCGGTGGCTTTCGAAGCCAGGGCCGAAGAACGGGATACCCGTGGGTTCATCTCGATCACCACCATGCGGCCAGTGTTCGGGCAGATGCCGAACTGGACGTTGGAGCCGCCGGTTTCCACGCCGATCTCGCGCAGTACCGCCAGGGAGGCGTTACGCAGGATCTGGTATTCCTTGTCGGTCAGGGTCTGTGCTGGAGCCACGGTGATCGAGTCACCGGTGTGCACGCCCATCGGGTCGAAGTTCTCGATCGAGCAAACGATGATGCAGTTGTCCTTTTTATCGCGGACCACCTCCATCTCGTACTCTTTCCAGCCGATCAGCGATTCGTCGATCAGCAGTTCCTTGGTCGGCGACAGGTCCAGGCCGCGGGCGCAGATCTCTTCGAACTCTTCACGGTTGTAGGCGATACCGCCACCGGTGCCGCCCATGGTGAAGGACGGACGGATGATGCACGGGAAGCCCAGCTTTTCGAGAACCGCATTGGCCTCGTCCATGCTGTGGGCGATACCGGAGCGCGGGCACTCCAGGCCGATCGCCTTCATCGCGGTGTCGAAGCGCGAACGGTCTTCAGCCTTGTCGATGGTGTCGGCATTGGCGCCGATCATTTCCACGCCGAACTTCTCCAGAACGCCTTCGCGCTCCAGGTCCAGGGCGCAGTTCAGCGCAGTCTGGCCACCCATGGTCGGCAGCAGAGCGTCCGGACGCTCTTTCTCGATGATCTTGGCAACGGTCTGCCACTTGATCGGCTCGATGTAGGTGGCGTCGGCCATGGCCGGGTCGGTCATGATGGTCGCCGGGTTGGAGTTCACCAGGATGACCCGGTAACCCTCTTCGCGCAGGGCCTTGCAGGCCTGGGCGCCGGAGTAGTCGAATTCGCAGGCCTGGCCGATCACGATCGGGCCAGCGCCGAGAATCAGGATGCTTTTAATGTCTGTACGTTTTGGCATGGGTTGTCACTCAAATCCGCAGGTCAGTCGGCAAGCCGTCTTGATCAAATCTCTGAAGCGCTGAAGGGGCCGCCGAGGCCGGGGCCACCTTCAGGGGCGAGCACTCAGCGTCGCTTGGCCATCTCGTTGATGAAACGATCGAACAGCGGCGCCACATCGTTCGGGCCCGGGCTCGCTTCAGGGTGGCCCTGGAAGCTGAATGCGCTCTTGTCGGTCAGCTCGATACCTTGCAGGGTGCCGTCGAACAGCGACTTGTGGATCGCCCGCACGTTGCCCGGCAGGGTGGCTTCGTCCACCGCAAAACCGTGGTTCTGGCTGGTGATCATCACCACACCGCTGTCCAGGTCCTGGACCGGGTGGTTGGCGCCGTGGTGGCCGTGGCCCATCTTCACTGTCTTGGCGCCGGCGGCCAGTGCCAGCAGTTGGTGGCCCAGACAGATACCGAAGACCGGAATCTCGGTCTCCAGCACGTCCTTGATCGCCTGGATGGCGTAATCGCAAGGCTCGGGGTCGCCAGGGCCGTTGGACAGGAACACACCGTCAGGCTTGAGCGCCAGAGCTTCGCTGGCCGGGGTTTGCGCAGGCACCACGGTCACGCGGCAACCGCGTTCGACCAGCATGCGCAGGATGTTCAGCTTGACGCCGTAGTCGTAGGCAACCACGTGGTAAGGCAGCTCGGAAGCTTCGATGGTCGGATGACTGTCGGTCTTCAGGTTCCAGACACTGGAGCGCCACTCGTAGCTTTCCTTGGTACTGACGACCTTCGCCAGATCCATGCCTTTCAGGCCCGGGAAGCCGCGTGCAGCGGCAATCGCCGCTTCGTCGGAGATATTGTCGCCGGCCATGATGCAGCCGTTCTGCGCACCTTTCTCGCGCAGGATGCGCGTCAGGCGACGGGTGTCGATACCGGCGATCGCCACAACGTTGTTGGCTTTCAGGTAGTCGGACAGGGACAGGGTGTTACGCCAGTTGCTCGCAACCAGAGGCAGGTCGCGAATCACCAGACCGGCCGACCAGACACGATCGGACTCGGCGTCTTCCGGCGTGGTGCCAGTATTGCCGATATGCGGGTAAGTCAGGGTAACGATCTGTTGGGCGTAGGAAGGATCGGTAAGGATTTCCTGATAGCCGGTCATTGCGGTGTTAAACACCACCTCACCAACGGTCTGACCGTCGGCTCCAATGGCTTCGCCGCGAAAAATGCTGCCATCAGCAAGGGCGAGTATGGCTGGCTTAGTCAAGAAGACCTCCCGTAAATAAAGCCTGAAAGGGCGATCGCAGGTTGTAAAAAAGCGGAGTGACGTATGGACACGTCACCCCGCTTCTTCACCGAATTATTCTGCGCGCTTTTAGTGGACACACTAAAGCTGTAGCTTACAGAAAAAGGCTTTTTTGGTCCACCGCTAAAGAGCCTTAAAGGCAGAGGAATGCGACAGAACATCGCTTAGCGGGTAAAAACAGGGCTCAAGCGCGAAGCCTGGCCCTGTTTTGGATGCATCTCAACGCAGATCCAGCACATCCTGCATGTCATAAAGACCCGCCGGACGACCGTCCAGCCACAACGCAGCACGTACCGCACCCTTGGCGAAAGTCATGCGGCTGGAGGCCTTGTGGGTGATCTCCAGGCGCTCGCCCTCGGCGGCGAACAACACGGTGTGATCACCAACCACATCACCACCACGAACCGTGGCGAAACCAATGGTTTCACGCTCGCGGGCACCGGTATGGCCTTCACGGCCATACATCGCGACCTTCTGCAGGTCACGCCCCAGCGCATCGGCAATCACCTCACCCATGCGCAAGGCAGTACCCGAAGGCGCGTCAATCTTGTGCCGGTGATGCGCCTCGATGATTTCGATGTCCGCATCATCGCCCAGCACACGGGCCGCCATGTCGAGCAGCTTCAGCGACAAGTTGACGCCAACGCTGAAGTTGGCGGCGAACACGATCGGAATATCCTTGCCCGCCTCGGCCAGCACCTGCTTTTCCTTGGCGCCCAGCCCCGTGGTACCGATCACCATGGCTTTGCCCGCCTTGCGGCAGAACGCCAGGTTCTTCAGCATCACTTCCGGAAGCGTGAAATCGATCAACACATCGAATTCATCGGCGACCTTTTCCAGGCTGTCGGACATCGGCACACCGATGCGCCCCAGCGATGCCAGCTCGCCAGCATCGGCACCGACCAACGAACTGCCAGGCCGTACGATGGCTGCGGTAAGCCCGGAGAGCGGCGAGCGTTGCTGCACAGCCTCCACCAGGTTCTTGCCCATGCGCCCTGCGGCGCCCATTACAGCTATACGTCGCATGCCGCGCTCCTTACAGGTCGCCAAAGAAGCGCTTCACGCCTTCGAACCAGCCAGTGGTTTTTGGCGAGTGGGTATTATCGTCCGCCAGGGAACCACGCAGCTCTTCGAGCAGCTCACGCTGACGACGACTCAGGTTCACCGGTGTTTCCACCGCAACGCGGCACATCAAGTCGCCAGCGCCACCGCCACGAACCGGAGCCACGCCCTTGCCACGCACGCGGAACTGCTTGCCGGTCTGAGTCCCCTCAGGGATCTTCAGCTTGACCCGGCCATCCAGCGTCGGGATTTCCAACTCGCCACCCAGCGCCGCATCAACGAAGCTGATAGGCACTTCGCAGAACAGGTGCTTGCCGTCGCGCTGGAAGATCGAGTGCTCACGCACATTGATCACCACATACAGGTCGCCCGTAGGGCCACCCTGGGTACCCGCCTCCCCTTCGCCGGACAGACGAATGCGATCGCCGGTATCGACACCCGCCGGCACCTTCACCGACAGCGTCTTGTACTCTTCGACACGGCCTTCGCCGTGACAGGAATCGCACGGGTCGGAAATGATCTTGCCCTGACCATGGCAGCGCGGGCAGGTCTGCTGCACCGAGAAGAAGCCCTGCTGCATACGCACCTGGCCAATACCGCCACAGGTCGGACAGGTAACGGGCGAGGAGCCTTTCTTGGCACCCGAGCCATCGCAAGGCTTGCAGTTGACCAGCGTCGGAACGCGGATATTCACGGTGGTACCGCGCACCGCCTCTTCCAGGTTCAGCTCCAGGGTGTAGCGCAAGTCGCTGCCACGCTGAGCGCCGCCACGGGAGCCGCCACGACCGCCACCAAAGAAATCACTGAAGACATCGCCAAAGATGTCGGAGAAGTTCTGGCCACCGAAACCGGCGCCACCACCGCCCATGCTCGGATCGACACCGGCATGACCGTACTGGTCATAAGCCGCGCGCTTGCTCGAGTCAGACAATACTTCGTAGGCCTCGTTGGCCTCCTTGAACATATCTTCCGACGCTTTGTCGCCGGGATTACGGTCCGGGTGATGCTTCATCGCCAGACGGCGGTAAGCCTTTTTCAGGTCGGCTTCGCTCGAGCCTCGCTCCACACCCAATACTTCGTAATAGTCACGCTTTGCCATAAGTCTTCGCACTCTTAAGGACGTTCGACAACGCTCTCCTGAGCCTCGTCAAACTCGTTGAGCCCCAATACAGGCCCGGACCCAACTCACGTCAATTCAACGATCCTGGTCTTGGATAGACGACCAACAGACTGGCCGACAATTGCGGTAATCCCGAACGGAAAGCAGGAGCATTT
Organism: Pseudomonas sp. RW409; assembly: GCF_003184125.1. NCBI lineage: Bacteria > Pseudomonadati > Pseudomonadota > Gammaproteobacteria > Pseudomonadales > Pseudomonadaceae > Pseudomonas > Pseudomonas sp. RW409. Next base: position 1,213,579 of record NZ_QHHP01000041.1, read on the forward strand.
CCGACCGTACCGCCAGCGCGCGAAAAGAGCCGCACGCCGTAAAAAATTCGCTTGCTCCAGACACGCCAACGCGGGAGCAAGCTCCCGCGCGGCGACATCCTACCAGTCACCGCACAAAGGCAGTCAACCGGCCGACCGACAAGCAGTCTTACTTGTGGTCTTTTACTTCTTCGAACTCGGCGTCGACGACGTCATCGGCTTTCTCGGCCGACTCAGCCTGCGAAGCTGCGCCTTCTGCCGGCTGAGCCTGCTCGGCGTACATCTTCTGGGCAACCGGAGCCGACACTTTCGACAGCTCTTCGACCTTGGCGTCGATGGCAGCCTTGTCGTCGCCTTTGATAGCGGCTTCAAGGGCAACCACGGCAGCTTCGATCGCGGTCTTCTCTTCAGCGGTCACTTTGTCGCCCGCATCAGCGATCATCTTGCGAGTCGAGTGAACCAGGGCATCGCCTTGGTTACGCGCGCTGGCCAGCTCTTCGAACTTGCGGTCTTCTTCGGCGTTGACTTCAGCATCACGAACCATCTGCTGAATTTCTTCCTCGGACAGACCGGAGTTGGCCTTGATCACGATCGACTGGGTCTTGCCGGTCGCCTTGTCTTTCGCACCTACGTGCAGGATGCCGTTGGCGTCGATGTCGAAGGTCACTTCGATTTGCGGCACGCCACGTGGAGCTGGCGGGATCTCGGCCAGGTCGAACTTGCCCAGGGACTTGTTCTGCGCGGCTTGCTTACGCTCGCCCTGCAGCACGTGAATGGTCACTGCGCCCTGGTTGTCGTCGGCAGTCGAGAACACTTGCGATTTCTTGGTAGGAATCGTGGTGTTTTTCTCGATCAGCGCGGTCATCACGCCACCCATGGTTTCGATACCCAGGGTCAGCGGGCTGACGTCCAGCAGCAGCACGTCTTTCACGTCACCGGCCAGTACCGCGCCCTGGATGGCAGCACCCATGGCAACAGCTTCGTCCGGGTTCACGTCCTTGCGTGCTTCCTTACCGAAGAAATCGGTCACCAGCTTCTGCACCAGCGGCATACGGGTCTGACCGCCGACCAGGATCACGTCGTCGATCTTGCTGACGTCGATACCAGCGTCTTTCATGGCGATGCGGCAAGGCTCGATGGTGCGCTGAACCAGGTCTTCAACCAGCGATTCCAGCTTGGCGCGGGATATCTTCACGTTCAGGTGCTTAGGACCGGTGGCGTCTGCAGTGATGTACGGCAGGTTGACGTCGGTCTGCTGGCTCGAAGACAGCTCGATCTTGGCCTTTTCAGCAGCTTCTTTCAGGCGCTGCATGGCCAGCGGGTCACCCTTGAGGTTCATGCCGCTTTCTTTCTTGAACTCGTCCACGAGGTAGTCGATCAGACGGATGTCGAAGTCTTCACCACCGAGGAAGGTGTCACCGTTGGTTGCCAGTACTTCGAACTGGTGCTCGCCATCGACTTCAGCGATTTCGATCACGGAAACGTCGAAGGTACCGCCACCCAGGTCATAAACGATCACGGTGTGATCGCCCTTGGCCTTGTCCATGCCGTAAGCCAGAGCGGCCGCGGTTGGTTCGTTGATGATACGTTTTACGTCCAGGCCCGCGATGCGGCCGGCGTCTTTGGTCGCCTGGCGCTGGCTGTCGTTGAAGTAGGCCGGAACGGTGATCACCGCTTCGGTCACAGCTTCGCCGAGATAGTCTTCGGCGGTCTTCTTCATTTTCTTGAGGATTTCAGCCGAGATCTGTGGCGGAGCCATTTTCTGGCCGTTCACTTCAACCCAGGCGTCGTTGTTGTCAGCCTTGACGATCTTGTAAGGGACCATCTGGATGTCTTTCTGCACGACTTCTTCGTCGAAACGACGACCGATCAGACGCTTCACCGCGTACAGGGTGTTATGCGGATTGGTCACTGCCTGACGCTTGGCCGACTGGCCAACCAGAATTTCGCCATCGTTGGCGTAAGCGATGATGGACGGCGTGGTACGCGCGCCTTCAGCGTTTTCGATAACTTTTACGTTGCCGTTTTCAAGAATGGAGACGCAGGAGTTGGTAGTCCCCAGGTCGATACCGATAATTTTGCCCATGTTAACTCTCCCGAAACTTTAGATTTTGTTGCCGCAGCAGTGGTGGCCGACTGCGGTAGCACTTAAACGCTTGGCCTATAAATGGGGGCCCTGTGCGCGATTTCAAGCCTTCTCGTCAATCGAAGGCGAAACCGGTGCAGGCGCCTTGCTGACCACGACCATGGCCGGGCGCAGCAGGCGGCCGTTGAGCTGATAGCCCTTCTGGAACACCTTGAGAACGCTGTTCGGCTCGACGTCGGCACTTTCCTGCATGGCCATCGCCTGGTGCTGTTCAGCGTTGAACGGTTCGCCATGCGGGTCGATCGCTTCCAGTTGATAACGCTTCAGGGTGTCCTGGAACATCTTCAGAGTCAGCTCGATACCTTCACGCATCGGACGAATGCTCTCGTCGTCCGGGCTGGACAACTCAAGACCGCGCTCGAGGCTGTCGATCACCGGCAGCAGGTCGCCAGCAAAACGCTCGAGGGCGAATTTGTGAGCTTTTTCTACATCCTGCTCGGCACGGCGGCGGACGTTCTGCAGATCGGCCGCAACACGCAGTGCCTGATCCTGAGCGCCAGCCAACTGCTCTTCGAGCACTTGCACACGAGCCGCCAGATCTTCGCCCGAAGCCTCAGGGGCATGATTGGCGTCGGGGTTTTGCGTATCCAGCGTCTGTTCGTCAGCCATAAAATTCTCCTTTCAATATCGTCCGTGAGCTCAACTCACGCTTCTGCCCCGGTATATGGGGCCGCATTTTTCAGGTTCAAGGGCTGCGCCCTCGGCAAAAATCATTGCGCGAGGCAAAACGCCGCTCACCAACCATTCCCACACGCGATAAAAAAATCCACCAAACAAGCGAATCGAGCTAAGGCCGGGCATTGTCAGCCGAAAACAAAACACTGTATAAATAACCAGACCTAAAGCTTGGGAGCGGCCTTTATGCTGGTGCACCTGTCCGTACACAACTACGCCATCGTTGAACATCTCGATCTGGAACTGGATCGCGGGATGAGCGTCATCACGGGTGAAACCGGCGCCGGCAAGTCGATCATGCTCGACGCCCTGGGGCTGACCCTGGGTGATCGCGCCGACAGCGGCGTGGTACGCCCAGGCGCCGACAAGGCCGACATTCTCGCCACCTTCGACCTGGAAGACATCCCCGAGGCACGCACCTGGCTCGCCGAACGCGACCTGGACAACGACAGCCCGTGCATACTGCGCCGGGTCATCACCGCCGAAGGCCGTTCCCGCGGCTATATCAACGGTTCTCCCTGCCCGCTAGGCGACCTCAAGGCCCTCGGCGAACTGCTGATCGATATCCACAGCCAGCATGAACACCAGTCGCTGCTGAAAACCGACACCCACCGCCGCCTGCTTGACGAGTACGCCGGCGCCACCGACCTGGCCCGCCAGGTATCGCTGGCCGCCCAGCGCTGGCGCCAGACCCGCCAGGAGCTGGAGCGCCTGTCCAACTCCGGGGACGAGCAGCGGGCTCGCCACCAGCTCCTCAGCTATCAGCTGGAGGAACTGGAGAACCTTGCCCTCGGCGAAAACGAACTTGAGCAACTGGAGCTCGAACATAAAAACCTGACCAATGCCGAAAGCCTGCTGGGCATCTGCCGGCAGGTCGTCGAGCATTGCAGCGAAAGCGATTCGGGTAACGTCCTCAGCGCCCTGACAGTGAGCCTCAATCGCCTGTCGAGCATCGGCAACACCTCCGGCGCCCTGGCGGAAGCCACCAACCTGCTGGCCAGCGCGCAAATCCAGGTCGAAGAGGCCGTCGGCGAACTGAATCGCTTCGTCGACCATTTCGATGCGGACCCGGCGCGCCTGCAACAACTGGAGGAGCGGCTGGACGCCATCTATACCCTGGCTCGCAAGCACCGGATCCAGCCCACCGAGGTGTCGGCCATGCAGCAGAAACTGCTGGAGGAAATCGAGACCCTGGATGCCAACGACGAGTCCATCGAGCGCCTGGGCGACGAACTGAAATCCTTTGCCCGGCATTATCACGAAAAGGCCAGGGAGCTGAGCGAGCTGCGCCAGCAGGCGGCAACCAGCCTGGCCAGCACCGTCGAACAGGAAATCCAGCGCCTGGGCATGCCCGGGGGCCGATTCACCATTGAACTGCACGCCAACAGCAGCGACGAGTTGCAGCCCAATGGCCTCGAACAGGTCGAGCTGCTGGTCAGCGCCAACCCCGGCCAGCCGCTCAAGGCCCTGGCCAAAGTGGCATCCGGGGGCGAGCTGTCGCGGATCAGCCTGGCGATCCAGGTGATTACCGCGCAGACCTCTCGCGTCCCGACCCTGGTATTCGACGAGGTGGACGTCGGCATCGGCGGCCCGACCGCGGAAATCGTCGGTCAGCTGCTACGCCGCCTCGGCGAGCGCGGCCAGGTCTTGACGGTCACCCACTTGCCGCAGGTGGCAGCCCAGGGCCATCAACATCTTTTTGTGCACAAGGTGCGCGGCAGCGATGCGACTCACACCGCGGTGTCCAAACTGGGCAAGACCGAGCGGATCGAAGAGGTAGCGCGCATGCTGGGTGGCATCGACCTGACCAAGGAGTCGCTGGCCCACGCGAAAAAAATGGTGGTGACCGCCAAGGCCTGAGTCACTGCCACTTTAATAAAGAGCAGAAAGCACGAAGGCGACCCTTGGGTCGCCTTCGATCGTTTCGCGGACAACATCCGCGCGACATGCTTATTTCTTCGTGCGTACGTACAGCACCAAGTTGTGATCCACCAACTCGAAGCCATGCTTCTCGACAATCGCCTTCTGAAGCTTCTCGATTTCTTCGTCGAAGAATTCGATCACTTCACCGGAATCCACGTTGACCATGTGGTCGTGGTGACCGCCGTCAGCCAGTTCGAATACAGCATGACCACCATCAAAATTGTGGCGTACCACAAGGCCCGCTGCTTCAAACTGGGTCAGAACACGGTAAACCGTGGCCAGACCGACATCCTCGCCAGCTTCCATCAGCGCCTTGTAAACATCCTCGGCACTCATGTGTCGCTGCTCGGCGGAATCGAGCATTTGTAGAATTTTGACCCGTGGCAGAGTCACTTTAAGGCCGGCTTTACGTAGTTCGCTATTTTCAACCATGGTCAGCTTTCTCGCGGATGCTGCTTCGCAGCTCCTCTTAATGCGGGTATGATCGGGGTTTACGTTGTCCCAGCCAAGATAGTGGAAGTCGCCCACCGATGCAAAACACCAAGCTCTTGCTAACCAGTTTCACCTTCGTGGGACTGCTCGCACTCGCCGGTTGTTCATTCCCCGGGGTTTACAAAATCGACATCCAGCAGGGCAATGTCGTCACGCAGGACATGATAGACCAGTTACGCCCGGGAATGACCCGCCGGCAAGTACGGTTTATCATGGGCAACCCTCTGTTGACCGACACGTTCCACGCCGATCGCTGGGATTATCTGTACAGCCTGCAGCCAGGTGGCGGTGAACGCCAGCAGGAGCGCGTCAGCGTTATCTTCAACGGTAACGACCAACTGGTCAGCCTTTCCGGTGACTTCATGCCTGGCGTAAGCCGTGACGAAGCCATCCTGGGCAAGGACAGCGGCACTACCGTGACCGCCCCGGGCGAAAACGCCGAGCAGCCAAAACCGGAAAAGCCGGCTAAGCCTGGCTCTCTGCTCGATCAGATCCAGAAGGACGTCGACAACGTCGAAACCGTTCCGGTGCCGACACCAGAACCTCTGGACACCTCGCCGCAATAATTTGTGGTGGAATAAAAAAGCCCGGCGAGTCCGGGCTTTTTGTTGTCTGTCGATTCGTTCAGGACTCTGAAGTACGAGCCCGGGCCTGCGCCGCCTTTGCCGCGCGCAGACGTCGAACTTCTTTAGGATCGGCCAGCAACGGACGGTAGATTTCGATGCGATCGTCCGCCCGAACCGGCTGAGTTCCAGGGTCCGCAACCGCTTTGCCAAAGATCCCCAGCGGGCAACTGTCCAGGTCCAGCTCTGGAAATTGCGCACCTATCCCGGAGCTTTTCACTGCCGCACGGACAGTAGTCCCCGTCGGCACCGCAACACTGAGCAATACCTGCCGGTCGACCGCGGCATACACCACCTCGACCTCGATCATTGGCTCAAGCATGCAACTGCTTGGCCCGCTGACAGAACGCATCGACCAGGGTATTGGCCGCCTGGTTGAACAGCGGTCCCAAGGTCGCGCGAACCAGTGGACCGGCGTAGTCGAACGACAAATCCAGGCTGATCTTGCAGGCCTTGTCACCCAACGGCTTGAAAACCCACACGCCGTGCAACTGGTTGAACGGCCCTTCTTCCAGGTTCATCTCGATCGACTGGCCCGGCACCAGGGTATTACGCGTCACGAAATGCTGGCTGAGCCCACCCTTGGCAACCGCCAGGCTGGCGCGCATCTGCACCTCGCTGCTCTCCAGCACCTCGGCCGACGAGCACCAGGGTAGAAACTCCGGGTAGCGCGCCACGTCATTGACCAGGTCGTACAAAAACTGCGCCGGATAAGGCAGCAGGGCCGAGCGTTGAATATGTGTCGTCATGTCAGCGTCATTTCCACAACTGGGCGGCAAACACTATAAGAATGCCGATGGGCGCCACATAGCGCATCAAAAACAGGGTCAGGGCAAAAAGCAGCGGGCTGCGAATCGACAGCTCATCACGAACCGCCTCGCGCCCCATCACCCAACCCGCAAACACCACAAAGCAGAGGCCACCCAAGGGCAACATGATCCGCGAGGTGAAGAAATCGATCACCCCGAAGAAATCCAGACCACCCGCCGCCCCCCATTGGTAGAGGTGGAAAGCCCCGCCTTCGTTCACGAAAAACTTGGCCTGCTGCCAGATATTGAAGGAAAACACCGTTCCCAATCCGACGAACCAGCAGGTAAACGCCAGCCAGAATGTCACCCAGCCGCGGCGGATTCGGGTCCGCTCCACCAGGTAAGCCACCATCGGCTCCAACAGCGAAATCGCCGAGCTCCAGGCGGCAATGGCCACCAGGACAAAAAACACCACGCCCATCAACTGGCCGAACGCCACATTACCAAAGGCAAAAGGCAAACTGACAAACATCAGCCCCGGACCTTCACTCGGGTTCAGCCCGGCGGCAAACACGATCGGGAACAGCGCCAGCCCCGCCAGCAGTGAAACGAAGGTATCCAGCAGCGCCACGCCGACAATAGTGCCGGAAATGGACGAATGCTTCGGCATGTAAGCGCCGTAGATCATGATGGAACCGACACCGACGCTCAGGGAAAAGAACGCATGCCCCATGGCCGGCAACAGGCCGTCGAGCAGCTTGTCGGTGCTGAAGTCGAACATGAAATGCACGCCTTCCATGAAATGCCCAGTGGTCATGCTGTAACCCAGCAGGATCACCAGCATCACGAACAGCAGCGGCATCATGATCCGCAGGCTGCGCTCAAGACCGGCCACCACACCCTTGGCGATGACGGCCGCCGACAACAACATGAACAGCGTGTGCCACAGCGTCAGCCGCCAGGGGTCGGCGATCACATTGCCGAAATAGGCGCCGACCTGATCCGCCGTCACACCCTGGAAATCGCCACGACCCATATCGATGATGTAGCCCAGCGACCAACCACCGACCACGCTGTAAAAGGAAAGAATCAACAAGGCAGTGATCATTCCGGCGAACGCGCCCCAGGACCACTTGGCCGAATGCCCGGCTTCCAGGGCCAGCGCCTTCAAGGCATTGGCCGGGCTTTGCCGGGCGCGACGGCCGATCAGGGTTTCCGCCAGCATCACCGGCACGCCGATCAGTGCGATGCAGGCCAGAAATACCAGGACAAAGGCGCCACCACCGTAGACGCCGACCATGTAAGGGAATTTCCAGATACTGCCCAGGCCCACGGCAGAACCAGTCGCAGCGAGTATGAAAACCCAGCGACTGGCCCAGCCGCCGTGGACAGAAACCTTGTCCGTCGACATCAAAAACGCGCCCAACCGAGAAAAAAGAGCGCGCATTGTCCGGGATTCACTCAACCTGCTCAAGCACGCTGCTTCACCGTAGCCGACACGCGTGCAACTGCCTATAATGCCGCCCCTATGGCTAAACAGAAGAAACACCCAACAGGGACCATCGCGCAAAATAAAAAGGCGCGTCACGATTACTTCATCGAGCATCGGTTCGAGGCTGGCATGGTCCTGGCCGGCTGGGAAGTAAAGAGTCTGCGTGCAGGCAAGGCACAACTGGTCGACAGTTACGTGCTGCTCAAGGACGGCGAGGCCTGGCTGCTGGGCAGCCACTTCACGCCGCTGACCACCGCCAGCACCCATGTGATCGCCGACCCCGTGCGCTCGCGCAAACTGCTGCTCAACAAGCGCGAGCTGGAGAAGCTGTTCGCATCCGTGCAGCAGAAGGGTTATGCCTGCGTGTGCCTGTCGCTCTACTGGAGCAAGCACATGGTCAAGTGCGAGATCGCACTCGGCAAGGGCAAGAAGGAATACGACAAGCGTCACACCGAACGCGAGCGCGACTCCGATCGTGAGTTGCATCGCGCGGTGCGCAACAAGGGCAAGGAAGAGTAACGCCCTTCTGCCTTGATGCCATGATCGCGAGCCAGCTCGTTCCTACCAGGAGCGAGCTGGCCGGCGATGAATCCTTCCAGACTAAATCCCCTTGCGCCGCTCGGCCCGGGCCACGCGCTGCACTTCCTGACGCACCTCCTCCAATACTTCCTGCACATACAGAATGTGCCGGCTGGAGACTTCGCGCGCCTGCTCGGCACGCCCTTCGATAATCGCCTGGTACAGATCGCGGTGCTGGCTGATCAGCATGTCGCGGGTTTCGGTGCGCTGCTTGTACATGCCGCCAATGTTGGTCACCACGTTGCGCTTGAGCAGATCGAACAGCCCCCGAATGGTGTGCAGCAATACGGCGTTGTGGCTGGCCTCGGCAATTGCCAGGTGAAATTGCGCGTCCGCCGCGCCCTCCTCCGCCCGGCTCGCATCACCTGCCCGGGAATAGCAGTCCTGCAATTCCTCGAAGGCCGCCGTGAGCCGTTCACGATCCACGTCGGTGGCACGCAACGCGGCGTAATAGGCGCATGAAGCTTCCAGGGTGTGGCGAAACTCCAGCAAGTCACGCTGGGCTTCAGGGTTGCTTTCCAGCAACTGCAGCAGCGGATCGCTGAAGGTCGAGCCCAGCGACTCCACCACATAGTTGCCGCCGCCCTGGCGACTGACCAGCAAGCCCTTGGCCGTGAGTTTCTGGATCGCCTCGCGCAACGAAGGCCGCGAGACACCGAACTGCTCCGCCAACGCACGCTCTGCCGGCAGGCGCTCACCGGACTTCAGCGTGCCCTCGAGGATCATCCCCTCGAGCCGCTCGACAATGTCGTCAGACAAACGGCGCTGACGAATCTGATCAAACCCCATAACTCACTCTCCACGATCCCGACCGCGCGCCGGGCTCTCTATTCTGGCCTATCGGGGCTGCGCCAGCACCTATCAGAACGCACGTCGGCAAGCGGATCAGAAGTCATCTGCACCGCACCTTCGACAAAAGTTTTAGGGCGGCAAATTGACACACCGCTCACAAGGCTTTTACCCTAGCCAACAGCGATTGTAAATTGGTCTTACCAATTAACCAAATACGCTGACCAGTGCCTGACCAACAACAATTAGGGGCCACCCCATATGCAAACCTGGCAACAGCTCTACAGCCCGCTCGGCAGCCTCGGCCTGTCCGCCCTCGCCGCCGTCATCCCGATCGTCTTCTTCTTCCTGGCTCTGGCCGTGTTCCGTCTCAAAGGACACGTCGCCGGCAGCATTACCCTGGCACTGTCGATTCTGGTGGCGATCTTCGCCTTCCAGATGCCTGCCGATATGGCCCTCGCCGCCGCCGGCTATGGATTTGCCTACGGTCTGTGGCCCATCGCCTGGATCATCGTCGCCGCCGTCTTCCTCTACAAACTGACGGTCAAGAGCGGCCAGTTCGAGGTCATCCGCAGCTCGGTGCTGTCGATCACCGACGACCAGCGCCTGCAGGTGCTGCTGATCGGTTTCTGCTTCGGGGCCTTCCTCGAAGGCGCCGCCGGTTTCGGCGCTCCCGTCGCCATTACCGCCGCGCTGCTGGTCGGCCTGGGGTTCAACCCACTGTACGCCGCCGGCCTGTGCCTGATCGCCAACACCGCGCCGGTGGCCTTTGGCGCTCTGGGCATTCCGATCATCGTGGCGGGCCAGGTGACCGGCATCGACGCGTTCAAAATCGGTGCCATGACCGGTCGCCAGCTGCCGCTGCTGTCGCTGTTCGTACCGTTCTGGCTGGTGTTCATGATGGATGGCCTGCGCGGTGTCAAAGAGACCTGGCCCGCGGCGCTGGTGGCCGGCCTGAGCTTTGCCGTGACCCAGTACTTCACCTCGAACTTCATCGGCCCGGAGCTGCCGGACATCACCTCGGCCCTGGCCAGCCTGATTGCCCTGACCCTGTTCCTCAAGGTCTGGCAACCCAAGCGTTCGTTCGCCGCGGCCACCGCCAGCGTCGGCGCCGCTGCCGTGCGCAACGGCGGTTTCGGCCAGCCGCGCACCACCCAGCCTTCGCCGTACAGCTTCGGTGAAATCTTCAAGGCCTGGTCGCCGTTCCTGATCCTCACCGTGCTGGTCACTATCTGGACCCTCAAGCCGTTCAAGGCGATGTTCGCTGCCGGCGGCTCGATGTACAGCTGGGTATTCAACTTCGCGATTCCGCACCTGGATCAACTGGTGATCAAGAGCGCGCCGATCGTCGCCACCCCGACTGCGATTCCGGCGGTGTTCAAGCTCGACCCGATTTCCGCGACCGGCACGGCGATTTTCTTCTCCGCGCTGATCTCGATGCTGGTGCTGAAGATCAATTTCAAAACTGGTCTGACCACTTTGAAAGAGACCTTCTACGAACTGCGCTGGCCGATCCTCTCCATCGGCATGGTGCTGGCCTTCGCCTTTGTCACCAACTACTCCGGCATGTCCTCGACCATGGCCCTGGTGCTGGCCGGTACCGGTGCGGCGTTCCCGTTCTTCTCGCCATTCCTCGGCTGGCTGGGGGTGTTCCTGACCGGTTCGGATACGTCGTCCAACGCCCTGTTCAGCTCGCTGCAAGCCACCACCGCGCACCAGATCGGCGTCAACGACACCCTGCTGGTGGCGGCCAACACCAGCGGCGGCGTGACCGGCAAGATGATCTCGCCGCAATCGATCGCCGTGGCCTGCGCCGCCACCGGCCTGGTGGGCAAGGAATCGGACCTGTTCCGCTTTACCCTCAAGCACAGCCTATTCTTTGCCACCATCGTCGGCCTGATCACCCTGGCCCAGGCCTACTGGTTCACCGGCATGCTGGTGCACTGATAGCGACACCGAAAGAACCGACGCCGGCCCACACGTGCGGCGCCTGCAACTCACATCCCGGTCTGCAAGGCTGCTGAAAGCTTGGCTCTCTATATTCAGCAGCCGCGGCAGACGGATAACCGGGACCACCCGGAGACACGCCTGATGAGCGAGCTTTTTTACAACGCCGTGCCTAACGTGACCCGTGTCGCACCGCCCTTGGCCGAACCGCGCCAGTACCCCAGCGAGAAACCGTCGCGGGTCTACCTGTTCGGCACCTGTGTGGTCGACCTGTTCTACCCCGAAGCGGGGATGGATGCGATTCACCTGCTCGAGCGCGAAGGCATTCGCGTGGAGTACCCGCAAGGGCAAAGCTGCTGCGGACAACCGGCCTACACCTCGGGTTACACCGAGCAGGCGCGCACCGTGGCCCGCTCGCAACTGGCGCTGTTCGCCGGCGACTATCCGGTGGTGGTGCCGTCGGGTTCCTGTGCGGGGATGATTCGCGAGCACTACGCGGACTTGTTCAAGGATGAGCCGCAGACCTTGAAGCAGGTGCAGGCCCTGGCCGAGCGCACCTACGAGCTGGCGGAGTTCCTGTTGCACGTGTGCAAGGTGCAGCTCAAGGACAGTGGCGAGCCGATCAAGGTGGCTCTGCACACCTCCTGCTCGGCACGGCGCGAGATGAACACCCACCTGCACGGTCGTGAGCTGCTGGCACAACTGGGCAACGTGGAGCGGGTAGAACACGACCACGAAAGCGAATGCTGTGGCTTTGGCGGGACTTTCAGCGTCCGAATGCCGGACATCTCCGGCGCGATGGTCGCGGACAAGACCCGCGCGCTGAAGGAATCCGGCGCCCACCAGGTACTGAGCGCCGACTGCGGCTGCTTGATGAACATCAACGGTTCGCTGGAGAAACAACGGGAAGCGCTGCGCGGCCAACACCTGGCCAGCTTCCTCTGGCAGCGTACCGGAGGTGCCGCATGAGCGCCCCCGAGCTGATTCCGACCCTGACCGTGTCGGACGATTTTCGCACCCGGGCCCACCAGGCCCTCGGTGACCAACAACTGCGGAACAACTTTCGCAGTGCCATGGATTCCCTCATGGCCAAACGTGCGGCCTCGTTCAGCGATGCCCACGAACGCGAACACCTGCGGGCCCTGGGCAATGCGATCAAGGCCCGTGCGTTATCCAAGCTGCCCGACCTGCTCGAGCAGCTTGAACAGAACCTGACCCGCAACGGTGTGACAGTGCACTGGGCGGAAACGGTGGACGAGGCCAATGGCATCGTCCTCTCGATCATCCGGGCTCACGAGGCGCGGCAAGTGATCAAGGGCAAATCGATGGTCAGCGAAGAGATGGAGATGAACCATGTCCTCGCTGAACAAGGCATTGAATGCCTTGAGTCGGACATGGGCGAGTTCATCGTCCAGCTCGACTTTGAGAAGCCTTCACACATAATCATGCCGGCGATCCACAAGAACGCCGGTCAGGTCGCGTCCTTGTTCCACGACAAACTTGGCGTGGAGTACACCAAGGACGTTGACCACCTCATTCAGATCGGTCGCAGGGTCCTGCGGCAGAAGTTCTTCGAAGCAGACATCGGCGTCTCCGGCGTCAACTTCGCCGTGGCCGAGACCGGCACCCTGCTGCTGGTGGAAAACGAAGGCAACGGCCGCATGTCCACCACCGTGCCGCCCGTGCACATCGCCGTCACCGGCATCGAGAAAGTCGTCGAGAACCTGCGCGACGTGGTGCCGCTGCTGTCGCTGCTGACCCGCTCGGCGCTGGGCCAGCCGATCACCACCTACGTCAACATGATCTCCGGCCCGCGCCAGGAGCATGAACTCGACGGCCCGCAGCAAGTGCACCTGGTGCTGCTCGACAACGGCCGCAGCCAGGCCTTCGCCGACAGCGAATTGCGCCAGACCCTGAACTGCATCCGCTGCGGCGCCTGCATGAACCATTGCCCGGTCTACACCCGTATCGGCGGCCACGCCTACGGCGAGGTCTACCCCGGCCCCATCGGCAAGATCATTACCCCGCACATGGTCGGCCTGGCCAAGGTGCCGGACCATCCGAGCGCGTCTTCGCTGTGCGGCGCCTGCGGCGAAGTGTGTCCGGTGAAGATCCCGATCCCGAGCCTGCTGCGCCGCCTGCGCGAAGAGAACGTCAAGGCTCCGGACAGCCCCCACCAGGTGATGCGCGGCCAGGGCAGCAAATACTCGCGCAAGGAACGTTTCATCTGGAACGCCTGGGCCCGGCTCAACAGTTCGCCGACCCTGTATCGCCTGTTCAGCCTGGCGGCCACCCGCCTGCGCGCGCTGACCCCGAGCAACGTCGGCCCCTGGACGCAAAACCATAGTGCACCGAAACCCGCCGCCCGGTCGTTGCACGACCTGGCCCGCGAGCATCTGGCCAAACAGGGAGAACGTCGATGAGCGCCAAACAGAACATCCTCGGCAAGCTGCGCAACAGCCTGACCGGTACCACGCCGATTGTGGATAACTTCGATGAGGCGCTGGTCACCGAGCCTTATACCTACAGCCCGGAACAGCGCATCCCGCAGTTGCGTAAGCAGATGGAAGCGGTGCACACCGAAATCCACCAGACCACCGGCCAGGATTGGCCAGCGCTGCTCGCCCGCCTGCTGGGCGAGCGCCAGTTGCCGAGCCTGCTGATCGCCCCGACCACGCCCCACGGCCAGCGCGTCAGCCAATACTGGGCCGAGCATCCCGGGCTGCCGACGTTGAAGGCCTACGATCGGCCGGTCGAGGAGTGGAAAGCCGAGCTGTTCAACGACACCCCGGCCAGCCTCACCACCACCCTCGGCGCCATCGCCGCCACCGGCAGCCTGATCCTCTGGCCGACCCGCGAAGAACCGCGGCTGATGAGCCTGGTGCCGCCGGTGCATTTCGCCCTGCTCAAGGCCAGCGAGATCCGCGACAACTTCTATCAGGTCCAGCAGGAATACGCCTGGGCCCAGGGCATGCCGACCAACGCGCTGCTGGTGTCCGGCCCGTCGAAGACCGCCGATATCGAGCAGGTCCTGGCGTACGGCGCCCACGGTCCGAAAGACCTGATGGTGCTGATTCTGGAGGACCAATGAGTCTACCGGCGGCTTTTCTGCGTGATGCGCAACAACTGATTCCCCAGGAGCGGCGTTTCGACGATCCGCTCTCCACCCTGGCCTTCGGCACCGACGCGAGTTTTTATCGGCTGATTCCGCAACTGGTGATCCGCGTCGAGTCCGAAGACGAAGTGGTGGCCCTGCTCAAGCTGGCCCAGCGCGACCGGGTGCCGGTGACCTTCCGCGCCGCCGGCACCAGCCTGTCGGGACAGGCCATCAGCGACTCGGTGCTGCTGGTGCTCGGCGACAATTGGAATGCCCGCGAGATCCGCGACCAGGGCCAGCAGATCCGCCTGCAACCGGGGGTAATCGGCGCCCAGGCCAACGCCTGGCTGGCACCGTTCGGGCGCAAGATCGGCCCCGACCCAGCCTCGATCAACGCCTGCAAGATCGGCGGCATCGTCGCTAACAATGCCAGCGGCATGTGCTGCGGCACCGCGCAAAACACCTACCACACCCTGGCCGGCCTGCGCCTGGTGCTGGCCGACGGCACCCGCCTGGACACCGAAAATGCCGCCAGCGTCGCGGCCTTTCGCAGCAGCCACGGCGAGCTGCTGGAGCGCCTGGCCAGCCTGGGCCGCGAGACCCGCGCCAACAGCCAACTGGCGGCGAAGATCCGCCACAAGTACCGCCTGAAAAACACCACCGGCCTGTCCCTCAACGCCCTGGTGGATTTCGATGAGCCGCTGGACATCCTCAGCCACCTGCTGGTGGGCTCCGAGGGCACCCTCGGCTTTATCAGCGCGGTGACCTACGACACGGTGATCGATCACCCGCACAAAGCCTCGGCGCTGATCGTCTTCCCGGATGTGGAAACCTGCTGCAACGCGGTGACCGCGCTGAAAAGCCAGCCGGTGTCCGCCGTGGAACTGCTGGACCGCCGCAGCCTGCGCTCGGTGCAGGACAAACCTGGAATGCCGGCGTTCGTCCAACAGCTGTCCGCCAATGCCTGTGCGCTGCTGATCGAATCCCGTGCTGCTTCATCCGCGCTGCTGCAGGAACAACTGGCGCAGATCATGGCGTCCCTCGCCCCTTTCCCGGTGGAGAAGCAGGTCGACTTCACCGAAGACCCGAAGGAAAACGCCAAGCTCTGGGCGATCCGCAAGGACACCTTCCCCGCCGTCGGCGCGGTGCGCAAGACCGGCACCACGGTGATCATCGAAGACGTGACCTTCCCGGTGGAACAGCTGGCCATCGGCGTCAATCGCCTGATCGCGCTGTTCGACAAGCACAGCTACGACGAAGCGATCCTGTTCGGCCATGCGCTGGAGGGCAATCTGCATTTCGTCTTCACCCAGGGCTTCAACAGCGCCGAGGAAGTGGCGCGCTACCAGGCCTTCATGGATGACGTGGCGCAGCTGGTGGCGGTGGAATTCGGCGGCTCGCTCAAGGCCGAGCACGGCACCGGGCGCAATATGGCGCCCTTCGTCGAGCTGGAATGGGGCAGCGATGCCTACCAGTTGATGTGGCAACTCAAGCGCCTGCTCGACCCCAACGGCATCCTCAACCCGGACGTGGTGCTCAGCGAAGACCCGCAGATCCACCTCAAGCACCTCAAGCCGCTGCCGGCGGCCGACGAGATTGTGGATAAGTGCATCGAGTGCGGTTTCTGCGAGCCAGTGTGCCCGTCCAAGGGGCTGACCCTGAGCCCGCGCCAGCGCATCGTGATCTGGCGCGATATCCAGGCCCGCAAACGCGCCGGCGTCGACACCAGGGAACTGGAAGCGGCCTATCAATACCAGGGCATCGACACCTGCGCCGCCACCGGCCTGTGCGCCCAACGCTGCCCGGTGGGCATCAACACCGGCGAGCTGGTGAAGAAACTGCGCAGCCAGCATGCCAGCCACGTCAAGGCGGCCGATTGGCTTGGCTCGCATTTCGCCGCCACCTTGCAAGGCGCGCGTTTCACCCTGCATGTGGCCAACGGTGCGCGGATGCTGTTGGGGGCGCCACGCCTGGCCAGGGTTTCGGCGGCGCTGAGCAAACTGTCCAAGGGCCAGGTGCCGCAATGGACCAGCGCCATGCCCCAGCCGGAACGCGCCATTCGGTTCAGCCCGGCGATCAGCGACCCGCGGCCACGGGTGGTCTATCTGGCGGCCTGTGTGTCGCGGGTGATGGGCCCGGCGGCCGGGGACAAGGAGCAAAGCTCGCTCTACGACAAGACCCGCGGCCTGCTGGAAAAAGCCGGTTACCAGGTGGTGATCCCGGACAATGTCGACAGCCTGTGCTGCGGCCAGCCGTTCGCCTCCAAGGGCTACGCGGAACAGGCCGAGCACAAGCGCCAGGAACTGATCGGCGCCCTGCTCCACGCCAGCCGCGGCGGCCTCGACCCGATCTACTGCGACACCAGCCCCTGCACCCTGCGCCTGGTGCAGGACCTGGGCGACGTGCGCCTGGACCTGTACGACCCGGTGCGCTTCATCCGCACTCACCTGATGGACAAGCTCGAGTTCACCCCTCAGGAAGCGCCGGTCGCCGTACACGTCACCTGCAGCACCCAGCACCTGGGCGAGAGCCAGGCGCTGATCGATCTGGCGCGGCGTTGCAGCAATAACGTGGTGATCCCGGAAGGCATCCATTGCTGTGGTTTCGCCGGCGACAAGGGCTTCACCACCCCACAGCTCAACGCCCACGCCCTGCGCAGCCTCAAGGACGCGGTGCAGCATTGCAGCGAAGGCATCTCCACCAGCCGCACCTGTGAAATCGGCCTGAGCCAGCATGGCGGGATCGACTACCACGGGCTGGTGTACCTGGTGGATCGGGTGACCCGGGCTAGAACGGTTTGATCGGCATGTACCAACTGTAGGAGCGAGCTTGCTCGCGATGGACTTGAGAGCGCTGCATTTACCCAGTAAATACGCGCTACCGTTAACGACCATCGCGAGCAAGCTTCGCTCCTACACAGGCATTAGGTGTTGCCCGCATGTTCAGTGGTCATGACGCCGGTCAGAAAAATAGAACCCTGCCCCACCACCGCAGTCCACAGATCGAGCTTCCCAAAACGGGAGTTTCCCGAGAACTCGGCAATCCGTGCTGATGGCCAGCAACGCCTGGCCCTTCAGTTCAAGGAGACGCATATGAAACGTTCTGTACTGTCAGGCCTGTTCGTCACCGCTTCGCTCCTGGCCTCCCCCAGCTTCGCCGGGAACCAGGAAGACCTGTGCCAGATGAACCTGCAAACCATCCGCGACGCCCGGACCAGCATCCAGGCCGCGGACCTGCAGGCCAACATCGACGCCACCGTGCAACAAGCCCAGGCGGCCCAGGCGAAAAACACCGAGGAAGGCACCAAGGAATGCATCGCCCTGACCACCCGCGCGATCCAGAGCATCCAGAACAGTGCCAAGGGTGAAGGCGGCGGCTAACCGGTCCCGCCTTCGGGATGGCCTTGCGGGCCATTTTGGCGTAGACTGTACAAACCTGCTGGTAATGCACAGCAGGTTCGGGGCCGTTTAGGATTCGACGCCGGTTGCGAAACTTTAGGTGCATGCCGAGTTGGTAACAGAACTCGTAAATCCACTGTTGCAACTTCCTATAGTTGCCAATGACGAAACCTACGGGGAATACGCTCTCGCTGCGTAAGCGGCGCTAGCCTTCCTTCTGGTACCTTCGGGTCCAGCAATCATCAGGGGATGTCTGTAAACCCGAAATGATTGTCATACAGAACAGAATCGCCGTGCAGTACGTTGTGGACGAAGCGGCTAAAACTTACACAACTCGCCCAAAGCACCCTGCCCGTCGGGTCGCTGAGGGTTAACTCAATAGACACGGCTACGCATGTAGTACCGACAGCGGAGTACTGGCGGACGGGGGTTCAAATCCCCCCGGCTCCACCACTTCATCATCTAAAGACGTCCACGGACGTCTTTTTTTGTGCCTGAAATCCAGTAAATACGGGGGTTTCATGGCTATTGGGGGCTTTCTAGGTTTTTAGAGTTCCAGGCAATTTGGTATTCCCAATGGTATTCCCGGCTACCCGGCGCTAATCTTGGGAATACCAAAAGGTGTCATGGAGTACTTCTCATGTGCGCTCAAACCACCCGCCTCTCCGACCGCCAGCTCAAGGCGGTCAAACCGAAAGAGAAGGATTACGTCCTCACGGATGGCGACGGCCTCCAACTGCGAGTCAGGGTCAATCGCTCGATGCAGTGGAATTTCAACTACCGGCATCCCATCACCAAGAATCGAATCAACATGGCACTCGGCTCTTATCCCGAGGTTTCTCTTGCGCAAGCGAGGAAGAAAACTGTTGAGGCCAGAGAGCTGCTTGCACAGGGCATCGACCCAAAAGCTCAGCGCAATGAGCTGCAGGAAGCCAAACGAGCGGAAACGGAACACACCTTCGAGAACGTGGCCACCGCCTGGTTCGAGCTGAAGAAGGATTCCGTCACGCCGGCGTATGCCGAAGACATTTGGCGCTCCCTCACACTGCATGTTTTTCCGAGCATGAAATCAACGCCTCTCTCCGAAGTCAGCGCCCCAATGGTCATCAAGCTCCTTCGTCCGATTGAGGCCAAAGGCAGCCTCGAGACAGTTAAGCGAGTGAGCCAGCGCCTTAACGAGATCATGACCTACGGGGTCAATTCCGGAATGATCTTTGCCAACCCTCTCAGCGGCATTCGAGCGGTATTCAAGAAACCTAAGAAAGAGAACATGGCTGCGCTACCACCAGATGAGCTTCCGGAGCTCATGATGGAAATCGCGAACGCCAGCATCAAGCGGACGACCCGCTGCCTGATCGAATGGCAGCTACACACTATGACCCGCCCTGCCGAAGCGGCGACTACCCGATGGGCAGACATCGACTTCGAAAAGCGCATCTGGACCATCCCTCCGGAGCGAATGAAAAAGCGTCGTCCGCACACAATTCCGCTGACCGAACATGCACTCTCGTTATTGGAGACGCTTAAGCCCCATAGCGGCCACAGGGAATATGTGTTCCCGTCAGATAGAAATCCGCGCACCCACGCGAATAGCCAGACAGCCAACATGGCATTGAAACGAATGGGCTTTCAGGACCGCTTAGTCAGCCACGGCATGCGCTCCATGGCCAGCACAATTCTGAATGAGCATGGGTGGGATCCGGAGCTAATCGAAGTCGCGCTGGCGCATGTCGATAAAGACGAAGTTCGAAGCGCCTACAACCGGGCGGATTACATCGAACGCCGGCGTCCGATGATGGCCTGGTGGAGTGAACATATCCAGAAGGCAGCCACCGGCAGCCTGTCGGCATCCGCCATCAATCAAACCAGGGACCGTAACGTCGTGCCGATACGCTGAGCAGGCGACAATTCGTGCCGTGCAGCAGGGCGACTGAAGTGGCGACTGTCGCTAAATCAGCCGCATGCCTGCGCTTCTTCGGCCAAGCCCCTAAGTATGGGAAGGCTCCGCATTCCCATACTTAGGGGCTCACGCTTAAAGATCTATCAGACAACCACGAGTTGCGCCTTTCTGCGGCGGATCAGCCCTGCTGTTAACTCATAGTAATAGATGGTCGCTGGTGCTGAGCTACGCAGGTAGTGCTCTAAAAACCATCTGGTGTGCTTTTCCTTCCAGGACCAAGGGGTCGCACAACTCCAGCGTTCACGAATCGCCTCGTGCATCCGTTCTGCCTGCCTGATATGCCGCTGCCGCGTGGCATGCGCACCTTTGAGCACGGGGCTCAGAAACAACGCCATATCGAACTCGGACTTCATCGACGACCTCCGATGTAGGCACTCACCACGTCGATGCGGTTATGCCCCAACTCGTGGCTGATCTGCTGACGTGCACGCTGATCGAGTGCTCGATCCTCTCGCTGACCACGACCGCCATTGATGGGCGCGGAGAAGCCGGTCAGTTGTTCATAGCGCTCACAGGCGTAAGCCGCCCGCAGTTCATGAAAGCCTTTCAATCCATGCTCATGCATGATGTCCCGCGCCGGTCGTACGATTGTCTGTAAGAAATCTTTGTAGCTTTCATCAGGTGTTAACAGATTCCGACTGCCCTTGGGTGAGGCCTCGCTGGCCCTGTCGAGGGCGCCACGAACTTGATCAGTGACCGCAATCCAACGCGGTGCCGATGCGCCTGATCGACCGCCTTTGGTGCCGTCCTGGATATTGATCTTGCCCAGTTGCCGAGCCTCAAGTTGCAGCCGGGGCAAGTCCGCCAAGATCGCTTCACGCAGGCGCATGCCGGTCTCCCGAGCGAGGAGCACGATGGCACTCACCCTCAGTTGCTGTCGCTCTGACAGCGCTTGCGCAATCAGCCTGACCTGCACACGGTCTTGGCCTTGTGGCGCCTCACTACGCACGCTTGAGCGCTGCAAGCCAAGCGCCTTACTTGGACTCGGGATTTTGACGTATTGATCACCGCGCAGCGCAGCCATCGTTCGGTTCACGCTGGACAGTCGGTTCTGCGCGGTAGCGATGCCGACGTTGCCCTGATCAACCTGCTCCCGCACGTGGACGGCGTACCGCATTAGGACTTCGCGGTCGATCTGTCGCGCATCATTGAGCCTCGGCCCTTCCTCGGATAGACACCAACGCACGAAAGCCTGCCAGCGATCACTATGGGCTTTGACGGTAGCAAAATGGCCGTCGCCAAACAGGTCTTTCAGTGCTTGCGCTCCGGCATAGCTGAGCTGGCGACCGAAGCCGAAATTGCGCCCTGCTCGCTTACCGACCCGAGCCATTTTTCTGCTCCTGATCGGCTGCTGCGATCTCATGCAAAAGGGCTCGCCAGTGCGCACTTACGATCGCGAACTGAGCCCAATCAGTCGGGCGAAAACACAGCGTGTTGTCGGTGACGTAAAGATGCGCGCCCTGCTCCTCCAACCATTGGATAATGGAGGTCGTCGAGGTGATAGTTCTATGGGGGGTGGCGACACCGGCGACACCGGCGACAACCCCTGCCTTGCCTACCTTTGAGCGTGGCGACAAAGTGGCGACAGTACCGGCGACAAATCGCACTTTCGGCTCCTTTTCGCGTTGAGCCAGATGGTTGCGCAGCGCTTCATCAAGATTGAACATGGCGCACCTCGAAGGTGTGGCCGTCGGAGATCAACCACTGATGATCAATCAACTCGACCAGCAGCTTTGCGGCATGACGACTGCTCTTGCGAGCAAAGCGGGGACCGTTGCGATTCAGATCTCGAATACTGAAGCGCTTCCAATCCTTGACTTGCAGCCAGCGCAACAGCCGGTCCGCCTCTTCTTTTACCCTGCACACCGGCTCCTGCTCGGTCAGGCGCTGGATCTCGGTGAGGTAGTAGCCAACTAAGGCCGAGGCCCGCTGGATATGGTCGACCTCCACGACACTGCTCTCCTCCACAACGGCCAAAATGCCGGCGACGCGCAAAAGGTTGTCGGCGGCCTTCGAACCGCTGGGCCGCACGCTGGCCAGCTCGCCAAACTCACCCAGTTGAGCTTCGATAGCATCATGCAAATCAATCCAGCGACGACGCGCGAGCGGACTGAGGCTCAGCTTTGACAGTTGCAAGGCTCCGTCAGCGGAAAGTGACCAAGGCTGATAAAACAGAGCCGAAAGGCGGTGATGATATCGCTTGAGGACAGCGTCTTTGGACAAGTCGACAGCCTGATAACTGCGTTGTCCGGCCAGGCTGGTGGGCCAGGTCATGAGGCAGCGACCGAGAATGCCTTGCCCCTGCAGCAACGGGTCACTGAGTAACTGCATGGCTAGATACGGTTGCAGCATCAGGTGCAGGCTCAGGCGTCGATCGTAAGCTCGCAAGCTTTCACCCACCATGGACCGCGCGCGATCTAACGGACTGCCGTCCCAGAGTGACGACAAGGTCGTAACCGCTTTCAAACGGTTATCCCGACTCATGGTGCTGCTACCGAGGAATTGTCCCCCCTCGTCACAGAACAGGCCCATGCTCGGCAAGTCATGGCAGAGTCCCTTGATCAGGGCCTCGATAGTCGGATCCGTGGTGATCAGCCTAGGTGCTGAGGGCTCCGCTTCAAGCGGTACGCCGTTTGTGGGGTTGGGATCGCCAGGGTTGATACGCTGCGCCTGTCGCTGCGCGACACGGTACCGGGCGAGTTGTTCGCGATAGCGCTGCCACTGCTCACGCTCCCATTGCCGTGCGGGCAGCAATGCAAAACGATCTGCCGCCGTTTTGCGATCGCCGGATGCGGCCACGGTGATCAGGTACAGCGACAGCGGATAATTTCTCCCATCGAGCTGTAAGCCCGCATGACCTTGAGTAGCCAGCGCCGAAGCAGCCAGCACCGATTGTGCAGCCAATGCCTGGGGCACCCCGATGACCTCAGCCATGCGTTCGACTGCAGGCCCAAGAATCCCACCCAGTGCCTGCACCGGATAAGGCTGGGCCACGGGATTCGACTCAATCAGCGGTCGAGGTAGTTTTGGTAGTTCAAGCTTCGGATCTAACTGCTGCATGGGCCGTCTCCTCGTTCATTGCTGGTTGTCCTCACGTAGTCCCGCCACGGCTGTTGAGTGTTATCAGGGATCAAGGCCCCTGCGGCCTGTGAGGTGTTCACTGACGTGGAACGAACGGCTCCTTACGACCGGGAGCAAGGGCATGACCCCATGAATCTGGCCTCCTTAGACGCATCCGAAGATGCGGGCGGGTAGAGGCTGTGCCGACTGACGAGTTCGGCACCTGGAGATCCTGAGCGGGAGAAGGCAACAACATCGACACCTGGGGCATGCCTGACTGTCAGTCAGGTGCAGCCTTTCCATAGGCTGCAGCACCAGTGCCTGTGCTGTTGCGGAGGGTGACGAATCTGATTTGTCAGGCCGATTGTCACGAGGAGAATTGCGGCAATGCCCTGTACGACGTGGATTGCAGCAGTGATACGAGCGCCCGTCTCTTTCCAGAAGAAAGAGACGGGCGCCGATTGGCGCAGCTAAGTGTGCCGAGAGATGAAGTTGCTGCAGTGCAGCGAGGAAGGTCCATCGTCTGCCGTAACGGGCAGATAAATCGAGTAGACATCCATCACTCTTGGGGGAGTGACCGTGCGAGCCGCCGGACGCTAATCGCACTTCGGGAGAACCACCACCAAGTGGCGTAGCCTTGAAGGTTCTGACTACCTGGGCAGGTGCTGTCAACGACAGCGATCCGTGCGCCAATATTTATACCCACTCGAAAAAGCGGTCAAGCGTCACAGCCAATGCACTGAGAAAGTGGCGACTGTCGCCACTTCTGTCGCCATGCTCCAGACCACTTTATGCGTGGGTTGTCGCCGGCGTCGCCGCTGTCGCCACACCTACATCCATGCCTAACGAAAAGACTCGGACGCACACTGAATAACGTTGCGCTCGATGGAAGTCGCGGAGAATTACTGATGGTGAAAGCAGGCGTGGTGGGAATTAAATTTGAGCATGGGAGAGTGGAACGCGGCAGCTTCGAGAAAAAGCGAGTGAACCCTCCGATCGGCGCGATCAAAGATCGCTTGATCGGAGGGTTTGGCCCGAAAAGCAAATCTCAAACGTCAACTACAGACTCAGGCATCAAAGCGGGTTGATTGGGAAGTGACGGCCTCACGTCGCATGATCAGCGTCTGCTGCAACCGCAGCAGAAAACCTGCTTCAAATGCCTCTTGTGGATCACCTTGACGATGACGTTTTCGGTTCTGAGACAGCGCCCACCATAACGGTAATGATGAGCCTTCAAGCCAAGCCTCTGCGCAACGAACACCCGCTTTTATTACCGGAGCGAACTCATCGCCCCACGGAGTTTGAATCGCGGGAGCGCCTTCAGCGGATGGGACAGAGACATACTCATGGATCTTTTGATGAACGCTTTGAGCTGGAATACCGGTCAAATTTCGGAATGCCTTGTCGTACAAAACGGCGGCGTCATCCAATAGCTCTACTGCCAGCTCAACGTCTTGCGGAAAATGAAGCAGAATACTCTGGGCTCCATTCAGCCGAAGCGTGGCAGCCTGCCGCAGTTTAATCGCTGCATCTTCAGGGGTGAGCGATGACGTATCGATGCTGTTGGGTTTGGGGAGGCCGATTAGAAGCGAAAGATCAAACATCACGGAATCCTCCGAGATAGTTTGCTGCTTGAACCATTTGGCCGGGGTGGCGCACGAGCTTAAAAGGGGGACAGGTCATTTTCCTTATCTCCTCGGACAGTTAAGGAGCCGTCCACCCAGCCGTTCTGACACGAAATGGGTGGCGGACCGTACGGGGGTCAGAAACCGGCGTCCGAGGGAACCGGCCAGGCCGAAGCCTGCCCCGCACGGACCGCCATAGAAAAGCAGCAGCTAAGCCTATGTAAGCACCTAATAGCTGGCTATGGCGCTATGCGCCTCGAACAATTCAGGTTCTGACACCCGTCCACGGGATTGACCGTGGCGGAACAAAGCGTAAATGTGAAGCAGTGATAAAACAAGCATGCAGTATCAATGAGCTATACATCCGAATGAAGCTGCCGGCCAGACGATGACGCCCGACGGTAACTGGTGGCAATCCACCGCTTCAGGTCTGACCTAGGGACGACTACTGCAGAGTCCGACTACGCTGATAGAATCGGCATGGTTGTACATAACGCCCTTATGAGAAATGTTATGAATACAGAATTGACGGAAGAAGAGATGCGCCGGGCGCTATTCGGTGACTCTCAGTCCCCTGCGCCAGCAATTAACACACACGTGCAAGACACCGTACCGGATGTCGTGACGGTACAACCGGTAAACGCAGCGAAGAAAAAGAAAGTCTCAAAAGGCTTCACGCCTAGGCTGAGAGTCACGCTGCGGGTGGGAAATGAATTTGAAGGCAACATGCACGAGATGATACATGAGGCTGACACCCTGAGCTCCCTTGTAGCAGAGCAAGAGGCTACTAAGGCGGCCAGAAAAAAATTCAGATTCGTGCAAGTGGTATCGGTCAAATCAATGTAAGAGGACACTTTCACTAGACATTAAACCGAGTTCAGCTATCGCGAGTCACAAAAGCGACTAGCTCGCTCACATCATCAGCCACAAGCCTATCCTATTCGCCCGCTTTCACACACACCAAATTGAAACTCATTAGCCAAAAAATATATGATAGCTTACTTCACGCCAGCGTTGAAAACTTACCCTCTCAATGCTGAAACTCGCTTTAAGCCCAAAAACATAATAAGCTGACGCTAGAAATCCCCATACTGAGTTGTTCGATATCGCTGAAAAATTTATCGCTATAAATTTTCACCCGATTTCGAAAACCGAAGAAAAACCATAAACAGTCTAATTAACACATTGGAACGAGTCGAGAATCATGGACAGAAACAAATACCTCCTCCTAGAATTGGCCAATCTTGAAGTAGACTCAAAAATCGGAAAAGATAGACACTTTATCGCTGCAGACCGTAAAAACATCAGAAGAATAGCACTTGGTCTTTTTTCAGTAATAGGGACAGCCATTATTGCATCCAAAGCCATAAAAGACGTATTTCAAGCTATCACACCAATTTCTGGCTATGAAGCCTTATTTATTTCAACCATTTCATTATTAGTAGGCGTATCCACGGCAATACTTGGTTTTTTAGGTCTTGAAAAACAAGTATCACAGCACAGGCTGGTGGGAAACATGTACATTGAAGTGTCTCGAAAAGCAAGACGCCTAATAAATCGGCTTCATGAAGGAGAAGACGCAGACATTATAAAAAGCGAGTTTCAAACTATACTAACCGAATACCTTAGCATAAACAAAGAGGGCGAATCGTGTCCTACCTCCAAGAAAGACTCGATCAAGTCACTTGCCCAAAATAGCTCTTCTAGGGGAAAAATCAAAAGCGAGATAAAAAAACAGGATGATCAAGCGATGCAGTTGACATCACCACCTAAAACACACTCTCTAAAAAAGCTTGTAAGCAACGGTTTGAAAATTCGCGCAGCAGAGTTTTTTTGTTATGTGAAATTAATTAGCATTTCAAACCGTGACGTTTACATAGAAACAATCGCAAAAAAATAAACCAATTAAAAGCAAAAGCTCCCGCAACAGGCATTACGGGAGCTAAACATACATAATGGAACAAATTAATTTTTAATCAAAATCGCATACTCTCGTACAGCTTTCGACTTATGCTTTCCTTGTCCCTTATATGAATGCCCCATGCCAAACACATCTATCTTCCTTCCCTCAGTCGATATACGATCAAGAATATTTTCAACTGACGCGACTCCAACACTTGAGTAGCTCCATAGGCAAGACCAACCTTTACTCAAGGACGTCTCGATAATATCAACAATTAAATCCTCGATCAGCCTAGTATTTCTAGTCGCAAATGATGATGCAAACCTACCGGCATCACCTCTCTTAGGCATTGATGCCTTGTCCTGGACAACAGGATAGTCATATCTTACTAGCGTTTCTAAGATGTGATAATAACGACTATATTCATCACGCGTATAAGGTGGATCTAGGTAGACACAGACTGACTCACCGGCGAGATCATTTTCAGCTTCTTTAACGGCATTCTCCCAAGGACCAGGGACCGACTTTACTCCGTAACGAGTTTTAGAGCTTTCCTCTCCCAAACTTGTAAGCCGCACAAAAAACTCGTGCGAAATCGATAACCCTCTACATACGACTAAATCAGACGCAAGCAAACTCAAGCGGGCCTCGTCAACACCATCAAATTTAGGTTGCGCAAAATGACCGCCATATGAATATGCACACGAACTAGTGGCACACAATAGTGCACCTAAAGCCCATGAACGCTCCTCCTCATCCCCCAGCTGATCAATGGCGTAACGTAAACTATCAATTTCAGCTGACTGCCTGACTCCAAAGAAGAGATTCGCATAATACGTGCTGAACAAAAGGTATGGAGCAGTGTGATTATCAATCTGCCGTTCAGCCACCAAATCAGAAATGGTCTGCGCCGTTTCCATTTTGGAATTATTGATCCTAGCGTATTCAGAAATCCATTTATACAACTGACTTTTAACTGAAGGAGTCAATTCGGAAGCTAAAAAGTCATTCTCAATATCTATATTAGCCTTGACGTAATCAGGAAGGCTCTCATAATGAGAGCGAGCCAATATTAAAACCTCATCGGCTACCTTCAGTGCTCGCTGAGCATCGAAGCCTCCCCCTTGTACTTTTGCAAGTAATCTCGAAAACTCCTGCGCATCGGACGCGAGAGTAACCCATTCACGACTAAAATATCCCGATGCTGCCCCTGACCCACACATTAGATCAATGACTACCGTGTCTGAAGCAAGCAGGGTGTGCATAATTTCGGAAAGATATGGAGCAAAAAAAGCTTTGGATCCCATGTAATGTGCAGAACGAGAAAATTGGGTCGTTCTAGAGTTAAGCAAAGATGATGTTCTTTTCTTAGCGCTGCGCACTCGTTCCAGCAAAGAAGGAAATCGACTATTTATATCATAAGCTCCGAGCAACACCTGCCCCCAAACCTCAACATCCTTATTACCAGTATAGGATTGTTGCTCCGATTGAATCCAGTAAGGTAGAAGTTGGAGTAATATTTCTTCTCCCTCTGTATCTCCATCAGCCTGCGCAAGACCGTCACTAATTACAGTCCCTTCTCCTAACAAGAGCTCCTCCGCGCTAGGAAATAAGGAACTTGGGTGAGGATTAATATAAGGATTAAGCTCAGCCTGTAGCGCTAGCGCCTCTACACGATCAAACTGAGCAGAAGAGCAAATAAAACTATCTCTAGCTTCTATTTTCGCCAATACCGACCTAGAAAACCATGTACTAGATTTTCCAGTGTGCTCGTCAATCACTTTAACAAGTGGCCGTCGCTCGGAGGTATCTTGCTTGCTCATTCCTCACCAACCTTTCGTACGTACATCATATCTCCAAACACCGAAGGAGAAGTTATAATCTCAGCATTCGGATAGACTGATAGTAACTCCGAAAACCATATAACCCCCTGGGATTTATGGAAGTTGGCCGCCCATATACCGCCCACTCGTATACGGTCGAAAACCTTAGCTATTATCTCTGCACTCACTGATCTGTAATGCAGCACATAGCAACACACCACTAAATCAAAGCACTCAAGTTGAAGCGCATCCAATTGCTGTTCATTTAATACCTCCAGACCTATCGCACTTGCATAGTCGCGATTTTCTTGAACAAAATCAAACCCAAAAAGATTATCAAGATTCCGGTATACAGCACTAGCGAGTACTGTCCCCGGTCCGCAGCCGAAATCAAGTACGCTCTTAATAGGAAATGCACATAGTTTACGAGCCTCTTCATAAAGAGATTCGTAACAGCCAACATTTACACTCTTATCAATGGTCGCATTATATGTATCACCAGCAATTTCAAAAAACAACAAATGGATCACTTCTTGGCGATGCGCACTTTGTAAGGGTTGAACTACAAAACAGGATTCAAAAATCCTATTATACCCTCTTACCTCCAACTCTAAAAATTGCTCACGTGTAATATCGCCAAAGCATTTCCATAGCGAAAAATTGGCGCTATGATTAACGACTTTAAAGTCCATTGTGAGTAAGGAAGCATTTGGGGGATCATCATGCTTATAACCAACAATAAACGTCGCCATCAGTCGCTAGCCATATCTACAATTTGTTTTGCGACCCGCGTATGAAACTCGTCGCTCCCGATGTGCAAGCTCAGAGCAACGTAATTCAACTCTCCAAGCTTGACTGTATCTGCCCCTAAACCTGCAGTCTCTGCAACTTTTTGAGTTAACTGTTCAGCCAACTGTATTGAACCATACAAACTGTAGGGCAGCCCAATAAACGCCTCGACTGTACGCCAAACGAATACAAAATCGAGCATAACGGAGTTAGACAAGAATCTGGGAGTTGACCAAATTGATATCAAACCAAGAGGGCGAGGTTCTCCCTTATCGTCTGGAACATGAGGAACCACCAAACATGCTCTACGAGTTGAGCGTGGCGCGTGAACTTGCCGCACATACTTAGCCAAGTACTTACAATAAGCTAAAACCTGAGAATCCTTATCCAGCTCTTTTCTTATCACTCCGCCCTCTAACAAAAGGACAGAACTGGCGTACTCGTTCAAATTTTGCTTTTGACGAACAAGGTAGTCTGGAACCTGATCTTCTGAAGGATTAGTCAACTTTAACTTAAACGCTATTAGTTCTCTTTGCTCCTGCCCAGAATCATCTGTCGCCAACCGGACATCATTAGTCTTACGCAGGGTATCTACAATAAGCGGATACGCGACTCTCGCAGTGGTGCAAACGATTCCCTCGCTCTGTTCTAAAGGTACTGCTTTTACCATAGGGCGCTGTAACGAAGGCTCTTCGCTCCGGGCATCACTAGCGACAGTTACTGTACTTCCAGAGAAAGCCTGATAGGAAGTATAAAGACTTTCAAGAAACTCCTCATCGTTCTTTACCACTAAAACATTTTCGTGAAGACGCGTGGCTAGATCCTGAACCACATTAGTAGTAAGGCCAGTAAGGCTAGCGATTTCGTCATTTGTCCATGACTCGGGATCCGTCAACCGTTTATAAATTTCGGTAGTTTCGACATCTTCACCCCATATAATAATTTTTGAAGGTTTATTAGCTTTATCCAATGCAGAAACGACTTGTGCCAGCGCCGCCTGCCAAAAATCGGGAAGCCCGCCACCCGTTTTAGGCCTAACGTCTACACGAACATGATCGATCAGAAAATCTTCCGGTAGCTTTCTGCCGCCGGGAGTTCTCGGAATCTGATCGAAGCCTATTTGTACTCCTACTGCTATACCTTCGAATTTATTTAATTCACCATTAGAAACTAAATTACCAAAATTCAAACAACCGTCTACCTCTGCTTCAACGCCTCCCCAAATCGGTGTCCCATTGAATATGACCTCGCACAACCCAGAACTATCACTCCAGTTGAGCGCCAGTGTGTCATCTGAGACGTCGGACCAAGAATAGTTAACAGCGGCTTGAGATAAGGCATGCAAAATAGCGACTGTAACTGCGCCTTGCGAAATTTCTGACGCAGGACCGGATCGTGTGAGCAGCGAAAGCTCGTCACATTCTTTAGTAAGATTTGCACCAAACCATGTCAAAACCGCCGAAACAGCATCGTTAACTTTAGCCGGATCAGGTGGATTATCTGAGAGACGGCTAACCTCTTTGACTATTAGATTTAGGCGCTCGTCTGCGAAGCAGTTTTCAATCTTATTTCGACTTTTCGAAAGACACAACCCTAACTTCAGATAGTTACTCAACTTTGCTTGATAACTGTATTCATCATCAATGGCCGGCTGTCTTCTTTCAAAATTTATTGTACCGCGTCGCTTTTTCTTCTGAACCGTTCCATCTTTAGTAAGTTCTTCGCAGATGTCTTTTATTGAAGAAAGGTCCCGAGTTATTTCATCCAAGCTTCTAGTAACAACTCCTGCGGTCATACCTATGCGAAAATCCTTAGCTCCGAAACTAAACTCTGCAACACGATTCTTAAGCTCCCAAAGCCGGGAACTTACATCCATTGCCTGATCGCAAGGTAAAACCAACAAAAACTCATCACCACCATCAATTAATGCTAGCCCACCTAAGTCTTTACACAGCTTATGCATCTCTCCATAAACGAGCCTGATCGCTTTATTGCCTTCGCTATGGCTTGATTGATCATTCACATTTTTAAAATTATCTAAATCTATGTAAATTACGGAAAACTCAACAACTCCATGAAGAATAGACATCGGCAAAAGCGATTCCAATAGCATTTCTTCTGCATCGGATGCTTGCATGTTGAGTGCACCATGCTTCCGATATTCCCGCCCCCATACATCAACAAGCGCCGTTATGAGGTGATGAAGCTGTTGTTGAACACTGAGTTCGGTAGCCTGTGCAGAATCACCGACGTAAAGGGCGAGATCCGTTCCGACTCCATCTAGGCTATGTCTGATGGCAGGACTACCAGTACATAGTCCCCACTCATATTCGACATCTAGGACTTTAACCTGCAAACCGATTTTATCTATTCCCAAATGACTTCCTAACGCTTCCAGCCGTTTCTCTAAATCATAAGGCGATATAAAAAAAGACTGAGCATCACTTCTCAATTTGAGTATCGGATCCTTTGCTGCGCGCATTTTACTAATCATGCCTTCCGTGTCCTTCCGAATAATCGTTGGGCGCGCCGAACAATTTCGAGCACCTCAATTGCGGCGTTACCTGCACCTTGATTAGAGTAAAACTTACTTGATGCCCTTGCTGCATCAGATGAGTTTTTCACACTTACACTTATTCCTGCCCATGATAACAGCTCAACATCATTGTCGTTATCGCCAACCGCGAGTACATTTTCGGGCTGAATGCGATATCTATCGCAGAGAACTTTTAATCCAATTGCCTTGGAAGATTTTTCCGGCCGAATTTCTACATATGTAGATCCACTTGCAGTGACCGAAATTCCTGACACGCTGGACAACGCGTTGACTAGAGCTATTTTCTGCTCGCTCAACGTGGCGCTCATCAATGCCGCAACCACTTTGTCACTAGCAAGATTCATCTCCGAAAAAAGCTTTACCGGCATGCCATTGAAGTCCCTTTCTGGCTTGCTCTGAGGCGCCCCTACATAAAAAACACTTTCAATAGATGAAAGATCATTTATCAGCTTTGCTTCAGGGTCTACCGTATATATAAATAACGAAACGCTAGACAGGCCTTGTACTATCTTCAATATTTGAACAATAGAACACTCTGATATCTTTGTATGAGTGACCAAACTTTCGCTTTCCGGCTCAATAACAACGCTACCATTATATAAAATTAACGGAACTCGATTAAACCCGCCTAGCTGCTTAACTGTTGGAGACACGCCGGTGAGAGTTCTGCCTGTAGCGAGAGTCAATCGAACATTTCTACTAGGACCGCTCAGCAACCCAAACAAATGGATGAGGCGTTCGCCCAAGACTTCGCGCGGGCTAGATATAAGCGTTCCATCCAGATCAAAGGCTATGAGTTTTACCCGAGCAAACGGAAGTAGCTCCTGAGGGTTACAAAGAGCGTCGGGTAGGCAGCGAGGATCACTTGTTAATGATAAAGACATGATGCATTTGCTGCCTTGTGCCATTAGTCGACTGATATCCTAAAGCAGGAATTTCATGTACCTTGAGAGTACCCTGCGTGACCAGAGCTCGCTCTAACTCATTTAGGCAAATGTGAGCTCCATCTGCGTATTGCACCACCAACCGTTCCCAACTAACGGAGTTAATAAGATCCAAGAGATAAGGCAACCTCATTGCATTTCTTATTTGGCCGCCCATTGTCGAACGTACAACAGGCTGCCCACATTTACTATTTGAATCAACTGAAACCTCTTTGAACTTAGCAAGAGTTTCAGGAAGATGATAATATCTAGAATAATCTCGTCCATTATAAGGAGGATCAAGATAAAGGACCTCGAATGTCTTATCACTTAGATAACTAAGGGCATCACCTCTTACCGCTACCCCTCTAGGCCCTTCGACAAATCCTAGATACCATTCAAAACTGAATGTTTTCAATGCCTTTCTGTCCCACTTTTTCAAGTATGCATAATAGGTGCCCGCCGTATTCGCAACAGCATCCATACTATTCAACAAGGAAGCGATCAGAAACTTTTCTTCATCAACATCAATAAGCTCAAGAGTTTTCCAAGACTTAATCTCTAACCAAACAGCGCTTATTTTTGCTGCGTTCTCGGCCGTAAAAAAACCACGTACTTCTGCGTACTCTTTTACAAACCAACCCTCATCAGAACAAAGAGAATTTAGATGAATTAACAAACCCTCTTGCGAACTCACGCTTAGAAACTTCCTAACTCTGCTGAAGTTCGGCAGACCATCACAGACTAATCTTACGTGCTGAAATGCATTAGGGAAATGCAGCAAATCGCAGGCTGTGACTAAACACCCTCTTTTTTTGAATTCAGCGCCGATATTACCGAGCCCCCCGAATGCATCCGCAACGGTGGCATTTTTATAGCCATCTAAAGCTATATCAGCAACAACCGGCGCCGTTGAGGCCTTAGACCCGAAATATCTAAACATTCAATAACTCGTTTTTTATAGCCTAATCGCTATAGCACAAAAATTCTGCCATCGTACCATATTCGACGGAAGGCCTACCTGACCCAGACAGGATTCCATCAAGGCTCCCGAGGTAAGTCGGCGGACATTGGTGATCACCGTGGTCCCCTGACCTCCACCTCGCAACCTATCGAGACTCCCTCTAGGTATGGCCTGAAAAAGCCAGCCCTTGAAAAATTCACCCCAGCAATCCTGCGGGTTACAGAGCGACTGCTTTGCAAATTCAGGGCTTTTTCAGATGATCCGTAGGGACGTTGAGTAGCATTTCCGCATCCAGGGACTCTATTTATTCAAACCGTAATGCGGGATGGTAGCTCATGCCCCGATCGAAACTGAATTTTCAGGTCAGCACATCGCGCTTCGATTTGGCTGTCCTAGGCTGAGGGGGGAGGAATTCAGGCGGACAGCACATCCATGCACTCGGAGCGTTGGGCAAGTCTCTCAGCGGGAAACTGAAACTCTCTGCTGACCTCCGCTCCATTTCTATGAGACATCGTCGCTCCGCCCTAACGAAAGAAAATAAATGCCCGCACAACGCTTAGGTACATTTGAGTTCAGCAGATACAAAGCAACCTGTTACCCCATCTCAGCATCGTTTGCCGCCTAGGAATGCTTTAAAATTCCATCTGCTTGTACAGCCACCTCAATCAGCTCTTAACAGAAAAAACTTAGAAACACACAGAATGACGGGATCCTTAAATATGAATCCAGCGATGGTGAAAATATTTAGAGCGGTATTCCTATCGGTATTCCCACAGGAATTCATATCTGATCAACCTATTTTAAATCAACAACATACTAAGTTGATTCAGATTACCCCGGCCCACCAAATAAGCTAGACAGATCAGGCACTTAGCGATTATCGCAAGTGCCTTTTTTGTGCCTGAATGGATGGTTTGGCTTGGTTGTGCCAGCTTAATGACAGCTTTCATATCTACTCAGGAAATCGCTCACATCCTCACATCCTCACATCCTCACATCCTCAGGATGTGTTTCAAATCGCGTACCAGCAACCTAGAGAGCAGCGGTATCGTCTAATTAATGGCACCTATAGATCCAACTGCGTGCAGAAGCTATAAACTCCCTCCGTCAAGCTAACGGATCGCTAGACGTCACATCTACGATCAAGATCAAATACCGAAAATTCGTTAAGGGAGGCTATATGTCTATAGATTACGAAGGTTGGTGCAGACGAATAGATCTTGATTTTCGCTCAAGGTACCCTTACCTCACCACAAACATATACAAAATAGAAAAAAACAAGTTCGCAATCAAGATAAATCAGAACACCGAAAACAAAGAAGAAATAGTCAAAACATTCAACGATAGCATTCGTTACTTGACAGCCCCCGTACATCTAACATGGGAGACACCAAATAAATACGAATCCAAAATCGAAAGTATCAGCGACAACAAAATACCTTCAAACTTTGAAGGTCTACCTTTTACTATTGCACAATTCTACAACCATCTAGCCTGCGCATTCCCCGACCTATCGGTTAGCTCCATAAGAGAGGATTTTGACCGTAACGTTTCTGTTGTAACGCTCAAAGGAATGCCATCACCAGATAAGGTAAAAGTTTTTTCAGAAAAACTAAAGCTCCTCAAGTCTATGATGGAGTTTGAAATCACAACAGGGGGCACGAGTGAGTCGAAAGGCGGACCTATAGGAGAGGTATTTATAATAGGCCCCGCATCAGCAGCAAAAGCAATGAACTGTGAATTTTTAGAGAGAGATGAAAAACTTTGGTTTGAAAAACTTGAAAGCATTTACGAGGGAAACTATAAAAAAACAGACCTATACTTCATAGATGATAAAAAAACAGCCTGCCTTGTCAATTTTTCAAAATTCAAAAACTGCAACTTGAGAAGTCTGATCCTCCTTTATGACATCGTATACTGTGTTCTACCATTGAAAGAGAACATGACCTCTTTTCTAAAAGAGCAGAACATCTCAAAAAACGACTTACTTCACCTAGTATCACAAAACCGACTAAAAATACTAAATTTACAACCTGAGCCACGCCTCGACTATGGTTTTATAAGCGAAGCTTTTCAAGAGAACAATAACGCGATTGTGAGCAGACGGGCTCTGGCAGCACTTTGTGCAATTGACCTAGTTTCCATAAACAACTCTTACATTTTAAACGACCCAGAAATAGGCGACCTGATATATCCACTCATTACAGAGATCTCGAAAAAAACCGGGCAGAGCATTAGTGATATAGCAGATCACCTACTTTGGCCAAAGCGCGCTTTACGCTCTAGCTTTATTACATTAAACGAATCTGGACCGATGGGAGTAGCGAGATACGGCACAAACAAACTACTTGCAAATAAATTTCCAGATAATTTTCCAGATGATCTTAAGAAAAAACTAGAATTCGAACTCATCGTAAATAGTGATCAAATCCATTTAGCACATGCGCTCGACGCAACATATTTCCCATTCTATACCGAAGAAGGTAATTACTCAGACTATCCTTTTGCACTGGCTATGGGAAACGCCCTAAACCTATACAAAAGCAGCACTTACAGAACACTAAACGAGTTCAGCACACTAAACACAACAAAAGAGCAAGGCAACCCCACACTTAATTTAATATCGATATTCCAAGTAAATGACTTCATTTCAATTCAAGAATATGAAAAAGAAATATCAAGCACAGTTATCCGACAAGGTATGGGATCTCTTTTCTCTGAGCTTTCACTACTAAACACAGAGGAAAGAGCCATACGAGTTGCGCTATACAACAAAGAGCTAGCAGATGTACTTTCCACAAAAAACAAAACCAAACATGCTTTAGACCTAGGCATAGATGTAGCAGGTTGTGCAATCCCATTTTTGTCAACAATAATAAAGTACAGCACTATAACCAAAGATATAATCATAGAAAAAATGCCAATAATGAAAAAAATTTCCGAACACATACACTCTAAATCGCTCCCCGAAAGCAGAAAGAAGAAACACATCTCAATTCTTTCACAAATCAATAGAGTCGCAAAACTCAGAGTGCAAAATTAAACCTTACCCTAGAGAAAATTTCCCTCTCCTAAACTTTGAGTTGGAGAGAACCGATCAACATCTGGTGACTGGATCGCTTATATCAGATTCATGGAGCACTTACTTTATTTCTAGTTAGAGATGCTATTTCTTTCTACACATCCCAACGTCGTTCTGAGTTTTCAGAACATTTCGTACACACAAAGCAGACTCTTCTTACAGCCTTAAAGCCCTTGATGAACTGACGCAATTAAAAACGCTGAGATAACCTTCAATAGTCGCGAATACCAGCGACCGGCTTTGACAGGCCAAAAAAGTGTAACCTTCCGCACCGCCCCAAAAGACGGCATGCTTTCGCACGCGCAGTTCTCTATGGCGGCTGTGCGTGGGGCATCCCTGGATGCGCCGGGTTCCTACACTTCCGGTCTGTCAACCCGCGTACAGCTGCCACCCAATCCTGTTTGACAGCAGGGAGTGGCCGCTTCTTTCGACAGTGTAGGAGCTTGACCATGAAGAAAATCACGCCCAATCCGCCCCGCCCCAGCGCCTCCGATTTTTTCGCAAGCCTCGTGTTTTCAGAACCTTCAAAACTGGACGCCATCAGCAAGCCAATGCTCGACGTTAAGCCCGCGATGCAGGAGGGAGGCCAGCATTCACTCTTTGTCCTGACACCCAACATCGATACGGAAACGCTGTTGGTGCATACCCGCGAGAACCTTGCCTCGCTCAATGCGCTGAGCGACGACCTGATCGCCGGACTCGGAGGCCAGCAGCGCAGCAAAGCTCTGGCAATCCAACAGGTCGTCATGCTGAGCGAGTTGTTGATAAACAGGGCTCTCGAACAGGTTGCCCCGCCTCATTCAATGTCTGCTTATGCAGCCTGAATGGAGAAGACGCCATGGTCCGCTACATGCCCATCACCGGCCTGGACTGTACGATCCCAGCCTTGCTTATCGACACGGAAGCGCCTCTGGACGTGTTGCATGAAAACGCGGCCTATCGCATCCGTTGCGCCACCCAACTGCTAGAGCAACTGGCGACAGACAACACTTTGCAAAGCAATGCCGTCACCGTGAGCGAACTGGCGCAGTTGTTAGTGATCCCCCTGCGCGACGGTTGTGATTTGCTGGATATCATCGGACGACGCTTACAAGCCGAGGCTCTCTCGACGTAAGTAAATAGGGCGGCTTCCGAGCCGCCCGCTTTCATCAAGACAGCCCCCATTTTCTCCCCCCAAACACCTATCGCCCTCAAAAAAGCACCTGCAAATCCACCCCCTCCGCCATCGCCCTGTTCCCCGCATCCCCCGGATGCAAGTGATCGCCCGAATCCATAAGCGGCAACAACCGAATTGGATGCTGTGGATCACGGGTCATCTGGTCGAAGTCGATCACCGCGTCGAATGCCTGGCTGGTGCGTATCCACTGGTTGAGCGCCTGGCGCAGTTGTTCCTTCGGGGTGCTGTGATAGTGCTCGATGATGCTGCCCTGCAGGGCGCCTTCGAAGGGCAGCAGTGTGGTGCCGATGATGCGGAGGTTGTGGCGATGGGCTTGGTCGATCAGTTGCCGGTAGCCGGCGATCAGCTTGTCCAGCGACGGCAGGGGCGCGTTCGGCGCAAAGGCGGTGCCGGGCCAGCTGATGTCGTTGATCCCCAGCATCAGCACCACGCTTTTCACTCCGGGTTTGCTCAGCACGTCGCGCTCGAAACGCGCTGCTGCACTGACGCCCATGCCATCTTCAAGCAGGCGCGCGCCGGAGATGCCGCCGTTGAGCACCGCGACGTTCTCGCTGGCCAGGCGCTGGGCGAGGAAGTCGGGCCAGCGTCGGTTGCTGTCCAGGGTCGAGCCGTTGCCGTCGGTGATGGAGTCGCCGAGTACCACCAGGGCACGACTGTCGAGCGGGGCGTCCACCAGGATGTCGCTGAGGAACAACCGCGCCTCCACCTGTTCCTTGCCTTCCAGCCGCTGCGCATCGACCTGGTTGCCCGGGGCGATAAACGCGGTTTGCTTGCCGTCCCAATGGAAGGTCGCCAAGGGCGTGCGCTGTGGCAGATACAGCGAGACCACTAGATCGCCAAGGGCCGGCACCACCAGTGCTGCCGGGTCACTGGTCCGGGTTTCACCCGGCGCGATGCTGACCTGTTCTTCGCCGCCGAACTTCAGGACCTGCCTGGCGCCCTCCGAGGCAGCGACCCGCGCCGCGCCAATCAGCAACGGTTGCTTGCCGTATTCGTTGGAAATCACCACCCGTACCTGGCTACCACCAACACTGACACGCAGTTTCTGGTGAAGGGTGCTGTCGGCCAGGGCCTCGGGAATCCGCGTGGGCAGTGGCAACTCGTTGCCCCAGGTCGGTTGCGGGCTGGCCATCCAGGTGGTGAGCCAGTTGTCCTGGGCCAGGGCAGGACCTGCGGCCAGCAGGGCCGTGACGATCAGCGGTAGGGAAAATCTTGAGTGCAGGGCTTTCATCCGGGTAGCTCCTTGAGGCAGTAAGGCTGAGGCGAGCCAGATTGCTCCATTCGAAATAACCATGGTAGAAGGCATAACTTCATACAGCCCATTCCGGTATCGAATACTCATGGACAGCCTCAAAGCGATGCACTGCTTCGTCCGCGCCGTCGAACTGGGCAGCCTGTCATCGGCCGCCCGCGAGCTGGGCAGCACGCAACCCACCGTCAGCAAGCTGGTGGCCGCCCTGGAACAGCAGTTGGGCACCCGCCTGCTCACTCGCGGCACCAGCGGGCTGACGCCCACCGAACAAGGCAAGCGTTTCTACGAGCGGGCCAAAGCCGTGCTGGAGGAATACAGCGAAGCGGTGGCCGAAGTACGCGGCCTGACCGAGCGCCCCGAGGGCGTGCTGCGGGTCAATGTGCCGGTGAGCCTGGGGGTGTTGCACCTGAATGCGTTGCTGCTGGCGTTCATGGCGCAATACCCGGACATTGAGGTGGAGCTGATCCTCAATGATCGCTTCGTCGACCTCACCGAGGAAAACGTCGACCTGGCCCTGCGTCTCGGTGGTGACCTGCCGCCAAACGCCATCGCCCGGCGCGTCGCGACGTCGCCGCGCTACCTGGTGGCGGCACCGGAGTACCTGCGCCAGCATGCGCCCTTGAACAGCCCGGCCGACCTGGGCGCGCACAACTTCCTGCGCTTCGCCTGGTTGAGTTCGGGCGACCGCCTGGAGCTGAGCGGCCCTAGCGGTGAGAAGGTCAGCATCACCACCCAAGGGCGCTACCGGACCAACAGTTCATTGGCCATTCGCGACGGCGTACTGCAAGGCGCCGGACTGTGTATCACCCCGGCCTGGCTGGTCAGCGACCTGCTGGACAGCGGGCAACTGGTGCGGGTCCTGCCCGACTGGAACGGGCCACCCAACGAGGCGTTCCTGATCTACCCCGAGCGCCGCTACCGGCCCCTGCGCGTGCGCTTGCTCATGGAGTACCTGGCCGAACGGATACCGCAGCTACCCGGCTTCATTGCCTGACCCGATAAACATCGATGCCTGCCCCGGACACGATCAATGGCCATTACGATCCCCTTTTGGCCAACCCCGTGCTGTGAATCCCGGGGGCCGTCGGCAAGAATCGAACCCGGACCGCTGACTCAGTGACCCAGGCTGTCACCAGAATCGCCCTTGTGAACCTTGACCCTCTTTGTCCTTTGCCCTTTTAAAGGACCGCCTGCCGCGTACAGAACATAAAAACCATCGCCACGCTGGGGAAAAAATTCATGGCCACTATGAAAACCATACTGAGTGCCACCGTTTGTGGGCTGTCGCTGCTGGCCGCCGCGGCGCAGGCCGAGCAGCGCGAGCTGCGGGTGTACAACTGGGCCGACTACATCCTGCCGTCGGTGCCCAAGGACTTCGCCAAGAACAGCGGCATCAAGGTCACCTGGGACACCTTCGATACCAACGAATCCCTCGAAGCCAAGCTGCTGACCGGCAACTCCGGCTACGACCTGGTGGTGCCGTCGAACCAGTTCCTCGACACCCAGATCAAGGCCGGGGTGTTCCAGAAGCTCGACAAGTCCAAGCTGCCCAACTGGCAGCACCAGGACCCCGAGTTGCTCAAGCTGCTGGACAGCAACGACCCGGGCAACCAATACGGCGTGCCCTACATGTACGGCACAGTGCTGATCGGCTTCAACCCGGCCAAGGTCAAGGCGGCGCTGGGCGACAACGCACCGGTGGACAGCTGGGACCTGGTGTTCAAGCCGGAGAACATGGAAAAGCTCAAATCCTGCGGCGTGGCGATGCTCGATTCGCCCTCGGAAATCCTGCCGCTGGCCCTGCATTACCTGGGGCTGGACCCCAACAGCCAGAACCCGCAGGACTATGAAAAAGCCAAGGAGCTGATGCTGAAAATCCGCCCCTACGTCACCTACTTCAACTCGGCCAAATACATGACCG
Organism: Pseudomonas sp. RW409; assembly: GCF_003184125.1. Lineage (NCBI taxonomy): Bacteria > Pseudomonadati > Pseudomonadota > Gammaproteobacteria > Pseudomonadales > Pseudomonadaceae > Pseudomonas > Pseudomonas sp. RW409. The sequence goes on from NZ_QHHP01000041.1 coordinate 1,254,504, forward strand.
ATATCGCCAACGGCGACATCTGCGTGGCCATCGGTTACTCCGGCAGCTTCTACCAGTTCGGCAATCGCGCCAAAGAGGCCGGCAACGGCGTGGTGGTGGACTGGCGCCTGCCCAAGGAAGGCGCGCCGATCTGGTTCGACACCTTCGCCATTCCCAAGAGCGCGAAGAATGTCGCCGAGGCTCATGAATTCCTCAACACCCTGCTGGACCCGAAAGTCATCGCGCCCATCAGTGATTTCCTCGGTTACCCCAATGCCAACAAGGATTCGATTCCGTTGATCAACAAGGAGATCACCGGCAATACCGACCTGACGCCAACCCCCGAAGCCTTGAAGAAGCTCTATGTGGTGCAGCCGCTGCCGCAAAAGCTGGAGCGCGTGCGGACCCGGGTCTGGACCAGTATCAAATCGGATAAATGATCCCCCTCGGGCAGCCCCGCCCTGGGGCTGCCTGGTCTTCACTTCAACTCGAACACCAGGCAGGGATTGCCATTCAAGCGCCCCTCGAACACCGGGGTCGCCTGCTCCAACGCCGTCCCCGCCAATAACGCCCGATCCTTGCGCGCCAGGATCACCCAGGCCGGACGCGGCAACGAGGCCAGCGGCGCCAGATCGTCCTTGCCAATAAACCGCGGTTGTTCGTCGTGGTCCAGGTTCATCATGTAGCGCACCGCCCAGGTGTCTTTGCCCAGGTTGAGAAACACCAGGGTGCCGCGGTCCTCCCCACGCAGTTGCTCGACCTGCCCGACAAAACCCCGGGTGTCGAATTGCAGGTCCTTGGCCGGTTCGATCACCTTCACCAGCAGCCACCACTGCGCCGCCAGGGCCAGCAGGCTGAGCAGCACCAGGCGCCGCCCCGGCGAGTCGCGAGTGGTTCGCCAGCAGTACAGCGCCAGCCCCTGCAAACCGAGAAAGACCGCGATCATCAGCGGCAACGACAGCGCCGGCCAATAACCGTGCTTCTGCCAGCTGTGCCGGCAGACCAACAGCACCACGACACACAGCCCCGGCAACAGCGCGACCAGGCCGAGATAAAACCGCCGCGCCCCGACCAGCCAACGCTGCGGCTTGAGCAGGCCGTAAGCCGCCACCGCCGCGAACATCGGCACCATGGGCAGGATGTAATAAGCGCGCTTGAAGTGCGGCACCGACAAGCCGAGCAGGATCATCAGTCCGCAGGCGCCCAGGCGCACCAGCAACTGCATCTGATCGTCCGTGTGCCGCGTGGACCATTGCCGGCGCAGGACGAACAGGGTCGCCAGCGCCAGCGGCACCACCGGAAAGTAACGATAGAGGCTGAGCTGGAAGTAGAAATAGAACGGATCGCCGCTCTCATCCAGACGCCCGCTCACCTGCATCTGATAGACCTGCCGGGCGAAGGCTTCGCCACCGCTGAACTGCGCCAGCTGCATCAGCAGCCACCAGCAGGCGGCCAGCAGGATCAGGCCGATCACCCCGTGGACGATCATCTTTCTCACCAGCCGCCAGGCGTCGTCCCGGGAACGGTAACGGCCGAGCGCCCAATAGATGCAGGCCACGCCGCAAACCTCGATCAGCCCCAGGGGGCCACGGATGGCGAAGGCAATAAGGAACAACGGGAAAATCGCGTACTGCCGCCATTTAGAGCCCAGCTGCTCGCCGCTGTGCAGCAGATAAAAACAGCCCAGGCAGAGCAGAGAGACCATCTGGTCCAGGCACACCGAACGCGACTTCTCCAGCCACTGGGTGGTCAGCGCCGTCAGCAGCACCGCCAGCAATGCCCAGGTACGGTCGAACGGCGCCAGCAGGCGGTACAGCAACGCCAGCACCCCGGCCGAGGCCAGCGCCGTGGGCAGGATATTGGCCAATTGGTTGGGCGCGCCGAACAGCTGGGCAAAGCCATAGCTGAACCAGGTGGCGGTACCCGGATAGTCCGGGTACGGCTCGCCGTAGGTGCTGGGAAACAGGCTAGCGCCGTGGCGGAACATCTCCTGCAAAAACAACCACCAGCGCCCGTCGAAACCTTGCGCTGGCTGGTCCCAGATGCCAAAGGAGAACAGGAACAGGGCCAGCAGAAAGACGCCCAACATCTCGATGCGAATGCGGTGGTGGTCCATGGTTGATCCGTCAGAGGGTGCACTGCCCGAAGGCTTGGGCATGCCGGCTGCCATGTTGCAGCCGCAGGCCCTGAACCCTCCCTGAACAGGCCGCAAAAAAATCCCGGCCCGTCCATCAGCAGTCACTCAAGAAGACAGCCTGGCGCGCTCAGCCCTCCTGTCGAAGAAACTGCAGCAGATGAGCAATAAAGGCCTCGGGCGCCTCCTCGGTGATGAAGTGACCACACCCCGGCACTATCGCCCCCTGAAGATTCAGCGCATTGCCCTGCATCGTCAGCAGCGGCGCATCGTGGGTGGCATGTTCGGCGCCAATCGCCAGGACCGGCATTTCCAACGGACGGCTGGCACGCTCGCGGTTCTGCCGGATGCTCTCGGGGATGGCCCGGTAATAGGCGAACCCACCCCGCAGCCCGCCGGGCACCGAGTAGGCTTTGACATAGGTCTCGACCGCGACCCGCTCCTGGTGCACCGACCACTTTTCGAACATGTAGGCCAGGTATTGCGCCTCGCGCCCGGCGATCAGCATCTCCGGCAGGTCCTGCAACTGGTTGAACATGAAGTGCCAGAGAAAGATGTTCTGCCCTGGCGGCGCGAAGATCGCCGGCGCCTCGGCCAGGCCGGGAATCACCGCTTCCGTCAGGGCCAGTTTCTCTACCGCCTGCGGGTAGTCGCTGGCCAGGGCGTAGGCCACCCACATGCCGACGTCATGCCCCACCACCGAGTACTGGCTGTAACCCAGCGCCAGCATCAGGGCATGCAGGCGAGACGCCGTGCTGCCGGTGTCGTAGCCCTGCTCGGGGCGATCGGACAGGCCCATGCCAGGCAGGTCGACCGCAATCGCCCGGTACCCCTGCCCGGCCAGCGCCTGCATGACGTGGCGCCAGGTGAACCAGGTCTGCGGCCACCCGGGGATCAACAACACAGGCCGGCCCTGGCCCTCGCTGACATAGTGAATGCGCCCGCCGTCCACCTGTACGTAGCCATGGTGGTAGTCACGCCCGGCAAAAGCCTGCTGTTCGAAAAGATCCATGGTCAGCGTCCTTGATGAGAGGGCTGGGCAATGCCCAGCAGTCGGTTGATCTGCGCCTGGTCCACCGGCGCGCCGGCGAAGTCGTCGAAGACTTTGTCCGTCACCTGGATGATGTGCTGGTTGATAAAGGCCACGCCTTCGCGCGCGCCCTGCTCCTGCTCCTTCAGGCAGCACTCCCATTCCAGGGTCGCCCAGCCGGCATAGTCATACAGCGCCAGCTTGGAAAAGATCCCCTTGAAATCCACCTGCCCGTCGCCCAGCGAACGGAACCGCCCGGCCCGGTCGGCCCAGGGCTGATAACCGCCGTAGATGCCCTGGCGGCCGGTGGGATTGAACTCGGCGTCCTTCACATGAAACATGCGAATGAACTCGTGGTAGATGTCCAGGTAGTCCAGGTAATTGAGCTGCTGCAGGACGAAATGGCTGGGGTCGAAGAGCATCTTGCAGCGCGGGTGGTTGCCGACCCGCTGCAGGAACATCTCGAAGGTCACACCGTCATGCAGGTCCTCACCCGGGTGGATCTCGTAGCACAGGTTCACCCCCTGCTCGTCGCAGGCATCGAGAATCGGCAGCCAGCGCTTGGCCAACTCATTGAACGCCGAATCGACCAGGCCTTCCGGGCGCTGTGGAAAGGGAAAGAAATAAGGCCAGGCGAACGAGCCGGAAAAGGTCCCCATATCGCGCAGGCCCAGCCGGCGCGAAGCCTTGGCGGACAGCTTCAGCTGTTCGAGGGCCCACTGGGTCTTGGCGCCACTGTCGCCTCGCAGGGCCGGAGGGGCGAAGCCGTCGCACAGGGAATCGTAGGCGGGATGCACGGCCACCAACTGGCCGAACAGGTGGGTGGTCAGTTCGCTGATCACCAGGCCATGTTCGGCCAGGGTGCCGCTGACCTCATCGCAATAATCCTGGCTGCTGGCCGCCAGACGCACATCGAACAGGCGCTCATCCCAGGCCGGTACTTGCAGCGCCTTGAACCCCAGCCCCGCCGCCCACGCGGCAATCGCGGGCAAGGTGTTGAATGGCGCTGCCGCGTCACTGAATTGAGCCAGGTGCAGGCTCGGTCCCTTGAGGGTTTTCATTGTTTACGCCCTATTGTTTGTCGGTCGACAAACAATAGGGCGACCCTTAACGCGCCGTCAATACGACGGCTTGATTTTTTTGTCGATCGACCAATAATTGGCAGCACTCCCTTTGCATCGAGAACTGGACATGGCTGGCAGACCCCGCGAATTCGACCGAAAACAGGCCCTGTACAAGGCGCGTGATGTGTTCTGGCAGCGCGGCTTCGAGGCCACGTCCATGTCCGACCTGGTGGACGCGCTGGGCATTGCCTCGGCGCGTATCTATGCGGCCTTCGGCTCCAAGGAAGCGCTGTTTCGCGAAGCCATCGAAGTCTACGAATCGGGCGACGGCGCCTTTGCCGACGCCGCCCTGGGCGACGACATCAGCGCCCGCGATGCCATCGAGCGCATGCTCAGGGAAGCCGTCGAGCTCTACACCCAGCCCGACCGGCCACAGGGCTGCATGGTGGTGTCCTCCGCCACCAACTGCTCGGCGGACAACGACGGCATCAGAGAATGGCTGGCCGAGCACCGCCGCGACAGGACCCGCTCCATCATCGAGCGCCTGGAACAGGCCGTGCGCGCTGGCGAGTTGCCCAAGCGCACCGACGTGATGTCCCTCGGGGACTGCTATGCCACGGTGCTGCATGGGCTGTCGGTGCAGGCCCGGGACGGCATCGGCAAGTCGCGCCTGCTGGCGATGATTCCCATGGCCATGGCGGCCTTCGATGCACAAACCGAAGCGTCCAAATAGCCCTCAGCGAACCGCCAACCGCGGATAAAAAAACGGCCCGGCGGGATCACCGCCAGGCCGCATTCGAGTCATAACGCGAGTTACAGAAAGACCGCCGAGAGCATGCCCAGCGCACCCAGGCAACAGCCGATCAGGGTGCCGCGTCCCGGCAACTCACGGAACACCGACCAGATCACCAGCGGTTCGAGCAGCAACAGCGAGGTCACCGACACCACCGTGATCATCCAGATATCGCCGACCGCCAGGTACCCCAGCCAATAGGCGCCAATCAGGCAGATACCGGCGAAACACATGATCAGTACGGGCAACGCCAGGTCCGGCCATGACGTGTTGCCCGTATGCGCCAGGCGGGCGGCGACCACTTCGCTGTAGATCGCGCAAAACTCGCCTAGCACCATCAGCCCTACAGCAGAAACTCCGAGTAATTCTTTGGACATATGACAAACCCCTTGGTATTGAGAGCCAGATTTTTCAGCTCCCAGGCAGCAATGGCTCCGCTGACGGAGCCGCCATGACCATGCCGAGGGGTTTGCTCTAATTCAGTGACCGTAAGGAACCTGAACATGTCCATCTCCTGAGTGGTGGGTTACGGGTGTCAGTATCGCCATGAGCGATGGCGGCCGTTCTCTGTATAGGGTATTGGCGCGGCGACCGATACGCGTTTTTTGTAGGGCATTTGTGTTGCAAGAAGCTAGTCGGCCCGGAAGTTCCAGACGATCTCCACCACGCGCAGGGCAAGGATCAGGTACACCAGGAACAGGCCGATCTGCAGGGCCGTGTGATAACGCAGCTTGGCCAGCCGGCGCAGGCCGTCGCTGACATTGAGCAGCATCAGCAGCGCCGACACCGTGATCAACCCCCAGCCGGTCAGGTTGGAGCCGAGCAGGCCCATGAACAGCTGATGGTCACCGTGCAGCGCGTTGGTCCCGGCGGCGAACAGCAAGGCGCAGACCAGCAGGTTCTTGAAGTTGTCGAAGACCCGCGTATTCAGGTCGCCGTCCAGCAGTTCCAAATACTTTTGCCATAGTTTGCGCATATTCAAGGCACCGGTTCAGCCGCAGGGTAGAAAGGCGCCCGTAGCGTTTCAGAAGCCTGAAGGCCCGCCGGGCGCACCTTCCAGCGTAGTGACGATTGCCGCAACCTGCTTGCGATCCGTGGCTCGCCTCAGACCCGCAGGCGCACGGTCTCGAACAGCGCTCGGTCCTCTTTGCGCGCCGAGCGCGCGTGCCGGCGGATCACCTGCAGCAGGCAATCGGTGAAACACAGGGCCGGGTTGCTGAGGGCGACGTTGCAACGGGTGACGATGCTCAGGTGCCGGGGCTCGAACTGCTCCTCCAGTTGCAACGACACCAGCCGCCCGAGGAACGGCGGCGCGGTGCTCATGATGGTCGGGCCCCAGGTACACATGTCGGCGTGCTCGACCAGCATTTGCAGGATCGCCAGGGAATGAGCGCGGACGATGCGGCGCTCGTCGATCTGCGCGCCGTGGCGCCAGAACAGGTCCTGCATCAGCGCGTCGTGGCCGTCCGGGGCGTAGTTCAGGGTCCAGTCCTGATCGAGCAGCTCATGGATCGAGCGGGCATCCTGCCGGGCATGGCCCTGGCGCACCAGCACCGAGGTTTGATAATCCAGCAGGGTCTCGCAGGAAAAGTCCTGGGGCGCCTGGGACGGGTGCAACTGGCCGATGGCGAAGTCCATGCTGCCGTCGCGCAGCAGCGGCTGGGCCACCGCCATCAGGCTTTCGAACAGCTCCAGGCGCACCTCTGGCATGCGCTGGCGAAACTCCAGCACCACTTCCGGCAGCAGGGTCAGGGCGATCCACGGCGTGACCCCGACACACAGCCGGCCGCTGTTTTTCCCGCGCAACTGATCCAGCTCGGCCTGGGCATGCTCCAGTTGCTTGAGCACCAGCCGGGCGTGGGTCAGCAGCACCTTGCCGTACTCGGTGAAGTTCAGGCCGCTGGGGGTGCGGACGAACAGCGGCAACTGCTGGGCGGTTTCCAGCTCGCGCAGCGCCTTGGTCACGGCCGCCTGGGAGAGGTTCAGCGAACGCGCGGCGCCACGAATGCTTCCGGTCTCGGCGCTGGCGATCAAGGCTTGGAGTTGATGCAGTTTCATCGGTGTGCCCAGGTGACAACTTCGGGTTGTCATCATAACCAAACTGAGCCTCCCCGACAGGTCGCCCGATGCCTAAGATCAGCCCAACAGCGCCTCGACGACTCGCCCGACGGGTCCGAGCTGGCGAGCGACCTTAGCCGAGGAACCCCACCATGAACGCCCGTTACGTGCTACCCGAGATAGCCGAACAGCAGAACGCAATGATCGCCCTGCGCCGCCAGATCCACGCTCACCCCGAACTGGGGTTCGAGGAGTTCGCCACCAGCGCACTGGTGGCCGGGCAGCTGCGCGAATGGGGTTATGAGGTCAGTACCGGCGTCGGCCGCACCGGCGTGGTGGCCACCCTGAAAAACGGCGAAGGCCGCGCGCTGGGCCTGCGGGCCGACATGGACGCCCTGCCGATCCAGGAAACCAGCGGCGTGCCCCACGCCAGCCGGATTGATGGGGTGATGCATGCCTGCGGTCACGACGGGCATACCGCCACCCTGCTGGCGGCAGCGCACTACCTGGCGCGCTCGCGCAACTTCAAGGGTACCCTGCAACTGATTTTCCAGCCCGCCGAAGAGGGCCTGGGCGGCGCCCGGGCGATGCTCGATGACGGCCTGTTCGAGCGTTTTCCCTGCGACGCGGTGTTCGCGATGCACAACGTACCGGGCCATCCCACCGGGCACCTGGGCTTCTACAGCGGGCCGTTCATGGCCTCGGCCGACACCGTGACCGTCAAGATCATCGGCCACGGCGGGCATGGCGCGGTGCCGCACAAGGCAGTCGATCCGGTGCTGGTGTGCGCCTCGATCGTGGTCGCCCTGCAAAGCATCGTCGCGCGCAATATCAACCCCCAGGACACGGCCATCGTCAGCGTCGGCGCGATCCATTCCGGCACCGTCTCGAATGTGATCCCGGCCTCGGCCGACATGAGCATCAGCGTGCGCGCCCTGATGCCCGAGGTCCGCCAGTTGCTCGAGCGGCGCATCACCGAGCTGGTGCATGGCCAGGCCGCGAGTTTTGGCGCCCAGGCGCAGATCGACTATCAACACTGCCATCCGGTGCTGATCAACCACGCCGAGGAAACCGCCCTGGCCCGGGAGGTGGCCCGCGAGTGGCTGGGCGAAGAGCAGTTGATCCACGACCTCAAGCCGTTCACCGCCAGCGAGGATTTCGCCTTCATGCTCGAACGCTGCCCCGGCAGCTACCTGGTGATCGGCAATGGCCAGGGCGAAGGCAGCTGTCTGCTGCACAACCCGGGTTACGACTTCAACGACCACTGCCTGCCCATCGGTGCGACCTACTGGGTCAAGCTGGCCGAGCGTTTTCTCGGCTGAAGGGGCAGGTAGCGACAAAAGGCTGTAGCAGTGTCATCACTGACGTAGCCGGCGATTAACCGAGGAAAAAACAATGAAAAAAATGATCGCTGCGGTTTCATGGGTGCTGTTGTCGGTATCGGCGACCGCCGGCGCGGCCGACTGGTCGGGCAAGGTGCTGAAGCTGGGTGTGGACCCGACCTACCCGCCCCTGGAATACAAAGACCCCGACGGCAAGCTGAGCGGGTTTGGCATCGACATCGCCGAAGCCCTCTGCGCCGAGCTGAAAGCCCGTTGCGTGTGGGTCGAAAGCAGCTGGGACGGGATGATCCCCGCCCTGCTGGCGCGCAAGTTCGACGCCATCGCCTCGTCGATGACCGTCACCCCCAAGCGCATGACCAGCATCGCTTTTACCGACAAGATCTCCAACGCCCCCGCACGGCTGATCGCCAAGCGCGGCTCGGGCCTGGTGCCGACCCTCGACTCGCTCAAGGGCAAGCGGGTCGGCGTCGAACAAGGCTCGGCCCAGGAGGCCTATGCCAAGGCCAAGTGGGGTGCCCAAGGGGTACAGATCCTGTCCTATCAGAGCCAGGACCAGGTGTATGCCGACCTGATCGTCGGGCGTCTCGACGCCTCGTTGCAGTCGTCGATCCAGGCCAGCTACGGCTTCCTGTCCAAACCCATCGGCAAGGATTTCGAGTTCGCCGGGGACACCCTCGCCGACACGGAGTTTTTCGGCGTCGGCGACGGCATCGGCCTGCGCAAGGACGATGTGGAATTGCGCGAAGACCTGAACAAGGCGCTGGCGACCATCCTGGCCAACGGCACCTACGCCAGGATCAACCGCAAATACTTCGACTTCGATATCTACGGCGGGCCCTGACCCCGACTCCGCAACCCCAGGCGCGACGCCCGCCGCCACGGCCGCGTTGCCACCTTTTTCAGCTCACTCTAATAACAACAAGGGGCGTGAAATGCTTCTGGAAGGTTTTGGCCCGCAGATTCTGCAGGGCACCCTGACCACCCTCAAACTGGCCCTGTCGTCACTGCTGCTGGCGGTGCTGCTGGGGCTGCTCGGCGCCAGCGCCAAGGCCTCCGGCAACCGTGCCTTGCAGGCGGTTGCCGGCGGCTATACCACGCTGATCCGCAGCATGCCGGACCTGGTGATCATGCTGCTGTTGTTCTTCAGCCTGCAGATGCTGCTCAACCAGCTCACCGACTGGCTGGAGATGGCGCAGATCGACATCGACCCGTTCCTGGCCGGAGTGCTGACCCTGGCCTTCATCTACGGCGCCTACTTCACCGAGACCTTTCGCGGCGCGTTCCAGGCGGTGCCCCGCGGCCAGCAGGAAGCGGCCAGGGCCTACGGCATGAGCCGCGCCCAGAGCTTTCGCAAAGTGCTGTTTCCACAGATGTTGCGCCATGCCCTGCCGGGCATCGGCAACAACTGGCTGGTGCTGATCAAGTCCACGGCGCTGGTGTCGATCATCGGCCTGAGCGATGTGGTCAAGGCCACCCAGGACGCCGGCAAAGGCTCGATGCAGTTCTTTTATTTCACCCTGGTCGGCGGCCTGATCTACCTGGCCATCACCAGCCTTTCCAACCTGGTGCTGATCTGGCTGAGCCAGCGTTACTCGGTGGGTGTGAAGAGGGCTTCGCTATGACCGGCATTCTCGAAGAATACTGGCAGGCCTACCTGTGGAGCGATGCCGCGCAGCTGTCCGGGCTGGCCATGACCCTGTGGCTGCTGGTGCTGTCGGTGCTGATCGGCTTCACCCTGGCTGTGCCCTTGTCCCTGGCGCGGGTCAGCCGCAACCCGCTGCTGCGCATTCCGGTGTGGCTTTACACCTACGTGTTTCGTGGCACGCCGTTGTATATCCAGTTGCTGTTCTTCTACGCCGGGGTCTACAGCCTGAGCGTGGTGCGCGCCCAGGACTTTCTCGACGCGTTCTTTCGCGACGGCTTCAACTGCACGGTGCTGGCGTTCGGGCTCAACACCTGCGCCTACATGACGGAGATTTTCGCCGGCTCGATCCGCTCCATCGCCCATGGCGAGGTGGAAGCGGCCAAGGCCTACGGCATGAGCCGATTCACCTTCTACCGGCGCATCCTCCTGCCGTCGGCGCTACGCCGGGCGCTGCCGTCCTTCAGCAATGAAGTGATCCTGATGCTGCACTCCACCTCGGTGGCCTTTACCGCCACGGTGCCGGACCTGCTGAAGGTCGCCCGCGACGTCAACTCGGCCACCTACGCCTCCTTCAGCGCCTTCGGCATTGCCGGCATGCTCTACGCCTGCAGCGCCTTTGTCCTGATCTGGCTGTTCCGCCGCGCCGAACTGCGCTGGCTGGCCTACCTCAAGCCACAGACACATTGATCTCCAACGGAGAGGCTCGCATGTACCCATTGATCGTCGAAGACCTGCACAAGAACTACGGTAGCCACGAGGTGCTCAAGGGCGTATCGCTCAAGGCCAGGGCCGGCGATGTGATCAGCATCATCGGCTCCTCCGGCTCCGGCAAGAGCACCTTTCTGCGCTGCATCAACTACCTCGAACAACCGTCCGGCGGACGCATCCTGGTCAACGCCGAGGAGTTGCGCCCCCGCAGGAACCGCCTGGGCGAGCTGTGCGCGGCCGACCCGAAACAACTACAGGCAATGCGCAGCAAACTGGCGATGGTGTTCCAGCACTTCAACCTGTGGAGCCACATGACGGTGCTGGAAAACATCATCGAATGCCCGATCAATGTGCTGGGCATCGCCCGGGACGAGGCCATCGAACGAGCCCGCAAGTACCTGGACAAGGTCGGCCTGCCAGCCAAGGTCGAGGCCCAGTACCCGTCCTACCTGTCCGGCGGCCAGCAACAGCGCGTGGCCATCGCTCGGGCGCTAGCCATGGAACCGCAGGTGATGCTGTTCGACGAGCCGACCTCGGCCCTCGACCCGGAGCTGGTATCGGAGGTGCTGCGGGTCATGCAGCAACTGGCCGAGGAAGGCCGGACCATGGTGGTGGTCACCCATGAAATGGCCTTCGCCCGCGAAGTCTCCAACCACGTCATGTTCCTGCATCAGGGCCGGGTGGAAGAGCAAGGCCCGCCCGCTCGGGTACTGGAAGCCCCCAGCAGCGAGCGCTTGAAGCAGTTCCTCTGCGGCAGTCTCAAATAGGGTCCTGAGGGCCGCGTTCGGGCGCCAGGACCAGAGATTGGCCTGGCGCCCGGGAGCGCGGTGCTTCGCCATCGCCCCGGATAAACCGACAGCCGCCAGCGCCATCACCCGATCCCTCGCTCGTTCACGATTTGTTAAGAATCGCCTCCGTATACTCGGAGCGCCTGATCCTCCCCGGCGCAACCTCTTCGGCAGTTCCCCCATGTCGCGACCCGCATCGCTGTTGCTTCTGCTTGCCGCCCTGCTGTTCTTCTTCGCCCTGGGCAACCACCAGTTGCAAGGCTCCACCGAAGCCCGGGTGGCCGGGATCGCCATGCAGATGCACCTGGACGATGACTGGGTGACGCCCCGCCTGTTCGGCCAGCCCTTCCTGGAAAAACCGCCGCTGAGCCTGTGGCTCGACGCCAGCGCCATCCGCGTGTTCGGTGGCACGCCGTGGGCGGTGCGCCTGGCGTCGGCCTTCGCCGGGCTGTTCAGCGTCATGCTGCTGTACGCCATGCTGCGCCGCTTCGGCCGCCCGACAGCGGTGGCCTGGGTGGCCGGCGCCATGCTGGCGACCATGGCCAGTTACTGGGGCAATGTGCGCGGGGTCGGTGAAGACGCCCTGCTCAGCCTCGGCGTGACCCTGGCGCTGCTGGCGTTTTTCCAGACGCAACGGCGCCAGGCCGAAGGCCAGCCGGCCACCCTGGGCTGGCTGCTGTTCGCCCTCGGCATCGCCATCGCCACCCTGAGCAAGGGCGTGCTGGGCCTGGCGATGCCGGGCGTGGTGATCTTCGCTTACCTGCTGGCCGACAGCCTGATCGAAAAGCGCTTCGCCCTCAGCCACTGGCTCAAGCCTGGCCTGCTCACCGTCCTCGGCCTGGTGCCGCTGCTGATCTGGCTCTACCTGCTGTACCAGCGCGGTGGCCTGCAGGCCCTGGGCGAAGTGCTGTGGACCAACAGCGTCGGGCGCTTCGATGGCTCCTTTGTCGAGGCCGGGCATTACGAACCCTTCTATTACTACCTGGCCAAGCTGCCGCAAGCCTTCCTGCCGTGGAACATCCTGGTCTACCTGGGCCTGTGGCACTTTCGCAAAAGCCTGGTGAAAAACCGCTACCTGCTGTTTTTCAGCCTGTGGCTGCTGGCCCAGTTCACCCTGCTGTGCCTGGCGTCGAGCAAACGCACCGTGTACCTGATGTCGCTGACCCCGGCCGCGGCGGTGCTGGCCGCCGAATACGCGACAGTGCTGTACGAACGCCTGCGCCTGCGCGCCGCCGGTGAGGGTTTCTGGAGTGCCGTGGGGCGCCAGCGGCGGGGCCTGGCCATTGGCGTGCTGACGCTGGTGGTGTGCAGTTACCTGGTGGCCGCGCAATGGGCCGCACCACGCGCCGATCACAAGCTGTCCTTCGTGCCGCTGATCAGCGAGATCCAGACGCTGCAGGCCGCCGGGCAACAGGTGGCGTTGTATCAGGCCAACGAACGCGCGGCCGGCGCCAGCGTGTTCTACACCCAGAGCCTGCTCAAGGATGTGCAGACCGAAGCCCAGCTGAATGCGTTTCTCGGCACCTCGCCGAACAACGTGGCGGTCATGGCCCTGCAGGAAGACCCCAAGCCACCGCTCAAGGTACTGAAGAAGATCACGGTCAGTCGCCAGGCCTACTACTTTGTCAGCCACTGACCGGCACAGTGAGCGCCCATAAAAAAGGCACCCTCATGGGTGCCAGTCAGTCAAGAAAATTGTAGGAGCGAGGCTTGCCCGCGATGAACTTGAGAGCACCAGGTTTACCCAGTAAATACTCGGTATCGTTAACGACCATCGCGAGCAAGCTTCGCTCCTACAGTGGATCACCTTCGCTTAACTGATCGGCATTAACCCTCATTTTCGTCTCCAGGCTTGCGCGCCGGCGCCGGCATGGCTCACTGAACGGTTTTCAGCTTGACCACATCGCCGGAGACCTTGGTGGTGTAGCCGCTCAGTACCCAGGCCCAGAACCAGTTTTCCTGGATCTGGGTGTTGATCATCGCGTCACCGCCCTTGGCCTGGATGGCGGCGGTCTGGGCGCGGACGAAGCGGTTGTTCTGCCGGATTGGAATGACCCCGAACAGCATGATGCCGGTAGCCGTTGCTTCGCTGTGACCGACCACGGTGTACTGGCTACTATCAAGTTGCTGAGTTTTCATCGCGGTGCCGGTGCAGCCAGCCAGGGCCAGGACAACCAGCGCAGAGGCGGCGATTTTGCTCAAGTGTTTCATGCATGACTCCATAAACCAGGAACCCGGGAACTCTTTTCTCCGGGGGCGCGCACCCTAACAGTTCTGGTCACCGAAAAAACATCGGCAAGCGCCAAAAATTGCGTCGGGGCCCTCTCCCGCCGGGCGCCTGGCACCGACGATTTCGTCAGCGACTGCAACGTTATCGGTCCGCCGCTGCGATCAGCGTCGTGGACGGGACGGGCCCCGGTTCGGTGTACGTCAGCACCGGTTGTTCCAGACGGGCGCGGCCATAAAACAGCAGCGCCACCAGCAGGCAGGTCAGCCACACCACGATCCCCGCCCAGAAGGTATGGGACATGTAGTGCCAGCCCTGCAGCACCCGAGTGGTGCCATAGACGAAGCCCAGCAGCAGCGAACCGTGCAGCAGCGCCTTGGAATGGCGCCAGCGATAACGCCGGGCCACGAAGTACAGCGCGAGCAGGGTGAAACCGCCCGAGGCATGGCCGCCCGGCCAGCAGCGGCCGTCACCCGCGGTCTTCAACAGCTCGAAGTTCTCATACCATTCCTTGTGCTCGATCTTGCCGGCGTACTGGGTGGTTTCCACCGGGCAGTACACGCTGGTGTGGCCCTTGAGGTAGTGAATCGCCCCGGTGCACAGGGCGAAGGCCACCACCACGAACAAAAAGTCCCGGCGATGGCGCGCGGTAAAGCGCAGCAGCGGCGCCACGCGGATCCTCTCCAGGAAGGCCTTGCCGCGACCGAACCTTACGCCCTTGAACAGCGGCCAGACGAATGACAGCAGCAGCCCGATCAACGCCAGCTCGCCCGTCCAATTGGGGATGATCCGCGCCCACTTGTGGGTGATCTTCTCGAACAGGTGGGAGTGATCCAGCGGGAAGGTCTGGCTCACCGGATCGAAGAACAGGTCGCTGAAGGCGATGTCGATCCGGGTCATGTCGAACATCAGGAACACCAGCGCCGCGCACAGCAGCGGGAGGCCAAGGTTCCATCCATAAAAACGCCACGCATCAGCGCGGGAACGGGAAAGCGCCTGCATAGTCAGGGTCTCGGGCAAGGGACGGTCAGGGACGGTTGAAGGCAACGGAGCGCCAGTCGCTGGCTTCGATGAAGCCGAGCATCTGCGGACGCCCGCCTGGGGTATCGGTGGAGACGAACAACGAGGCGCCATAGCCCAGGGTCGAAGACGGCAGCTTCAGCTGCTTCTCCAGCGCGGCCATGCATTCGCTGTGAGTCACCAGCACCAGATTGCGCCCGACCACCTTGTGCGCCAGGGCATCGCGCAACAGGCTGTGCTTGCAGTCGATCAGCCAGCCTTCGCCGCTGCCGGCCTGGTTGAACATGTAGCCCGAGGTCTGCACCGCGCGGGTCAGCGGGCTGTGGTAGATGTCGGCCTTGTCCAGCCCCAGGTGCTCGAACTGCGCGCCGACGCCCACCGCCACCTCGCGGGCACGGTCGGTGATGCCATCGGGCAGGTTCAGGCAGGCGGCCCTGGAATGGTCGCAACGCTCCACATGACGAATCAGCACAATCATCTGGCCCTTGGCCCAGCCGGCGCTCAGCGCCTTGGCTCCGGCCAGGTTGCCGTGGGCCAGGTCCGGCACCGCCGCGGGCTTGAGCAGAAAGAACACCAGCGGCAGCACCAGCAAGGCCACCAGGCCTATCACCAGGGCATTGCGATAACGGGCAAAACGGCTCGCGACAAGCGCGGGTTTTGCCACCGGAAGACTGAGTCCTGACGTCACGTTCGAGCCGCCCCCTATGACCACCAGACATAAAGTCGAGCAGCGCCGCCCACGCTAACCGCTGCCCATGACAATCGAGCGCGAGGCACCCGATCGATGGGCGGACTCTAGGGAGCCTGACGTGGACCAGGGGTGAAACGGATGTGAAAAAAAGCTCAATCGGCCAGGCGGTTTCCATCGTGAAATCAGGCCCTTGCAAAGCCCCAAAATGGTGCACAAAACTAATCCGACGAAATCGTTTCAGCTATTGCCCTTGCCGCCGATACACACCTGCGAACAAATCCTTGCTGGCCACCAATAACAACAATCTTCCAGCGATACACGATCAAGCAGCACAACGTTCCTGGAGGAATTGCATGAATAGCTGGTTCGGCAACATCAGCGTCAATCTCAAGTTAGGCCTGGGCTTCGGCCTGGTCCTGGCCCTGACTACCATTCTCGCCATCACGGGCTGGACCAGCCTGGGCGGTCTGATCGACCGCAGCAACTGGATGAGCGACATCACCCAATTGAACGCCGGGCTGACCAAGCTGCGCGTGACCCGCCTGCAATACATGCTGACCAACGGCGACGAAACCGCCGCGCAGAATGTGCAGGCCACCCTGGACGACTTCTCGGCCCAGCAGCAGAAGCTGCAGAGCAGTTTCAAGAACCCGGCCAACGTCAAGCTGCTCAAGGAACAGGGCGCCACCATCAGCGCCTACCAGGCGTCCCTGAACAAGATGCGCAACGCCTACCGCAACGCCAATGCCGCCCGCGTGGTGATGAATGGCAATTCGGAAACGGCGCGCAACCTGATCGCGGCCATCACCACACGCGTTGAGCAAATGCCCCTGAGCGACCAGCGCTTCGAACAGTTCCAGGCCATCACCAAGGCCAATGACGAATTCCAGCTCGCGCGCTTCGCCGTCCGTGAATACATCTACAACAGCACCGCGGACGCCGAGCGCGACGCCGCCGCCCAGATGAACGCGGCGATTGCCGCACTGGCCCCTCTGGACAACCATTTCAGCAGCACCCAGGGCGATGCCCTGCGCCAGCTCAACGCCGCGCTGGGCGACTATCGCAACTCCCTGCTGGCCTTCAAGGCCGCCGTCGGCGAAGCCGGCCAGGCGCGCAAGGAAATGACCGAACAAGGCGCCCTGATCGTCAGCCAGAGCGAAGAGCTGTACCAGTTCCAGCTCGACCGCCGCGACGAAGAAAGCGTCCAGGCCCGCAGCCTGCAAATGATCAGCACCCTGCTGGCACTGCTGGTGGGCATCCTGGCCGCGGTGATCATCACCCGCCAGATCACCCGTCCGCTGCGTGAAACCATGACCGTGGTCGAGCGCATCGCGTCCGGCGACCTGACCCAGGACGTGCGCGTTACCCGCCGCGACGAACTCGGCGTGCTGCAACAAGGCATCGGCCGCATGGGCGTGACCCTGCGCGAACTGATCGGTGGCATCCGCGACGGCGTGACCCAGATCGCCAGCGCCGCCGAAGAACTGTCGGCCGTCACCGAAGAAACCAGCGCCGGGGTCAACAGCCAGAAGGTCGAGACCGACCAGGTGGCCACCGCCATGCACGAGATGACCGCCACCGTGCAGGAAGTCGCGCGCAACGCCGAAGAAGCCTCGCAAGCCGCAGCCGCCGCCGACGGCGAAGCCCGCGAAGGCGACAAGGTGGTGGCCGAAGCCATCGCCCAGATCGAACGCCTGGCCAGCGAAGTGGTGCGTTCCACCGACGCCATGAGCGTGCTGCAACAGGAAAGCCAGAAGATCGGCAGCGTCATGGACGTGAT
>NZ_QHHP01000041.1:1271773-1460735 GCF_003184125.1 Pseudomonas sp. RW409
AGTCAATCTACAAAGGGAGCCTGCCCTACCAACTCATACCGAGGATGAACCAGGATTGGGTTAGATCCCAGTTTGGTTCGCCATTGGAATCAGGCGCACCTTATAGAATCCCGGTACTAGGCATGACAGGCGGCTGGGATGTTTATCGTCTCCCCGGAGTTCCGAAAAGTACTCAAGTAGCTTTTAAGTACAACGTTGAAATGGACGTGGAGATGGTGGTGTTCGAGTTGAACGAAAAATCACACGCTTAAACCTACTGGAACAGAACGGCTATCGATATGAAGGCAGCCATGATTGATAACCTGGTTAAAAATCTCGGGCGCACTTATCCCGAGTTGGTGGAACTACAAGCCAAGGAGAAGCTGGCATGACGATAAAGAAAGCCTGTCCGGTAGTGCTACGGAGCAGTGAAACCCTGGAAATCCTGGCGTTTGAGCATCCTCTGGCAGGTCTGCAACTGGTCAAGGGTAGCGTGGAACCCGGAGAGTCGACCGAGACGGCCGCTGCCCGAGAGCTGTTCGAAGAAGCCGGGATTCAAGGCAAGGTGGTCCGAGATCTGGGGGTGTGGCGCTCGCCTATAACCGGACAGATGTGGGCATTCCATGAGTGTCATGTCGCGCAGGACCTCCCTGATACCTGGGTTCATCACACTGAGGATGACGGCGGGCGTGAGTTCAGGTTTTTCTGGCATCCATTAATGAGTGACCCCTCTGAAGCCTGGCATCAGATTTACAAAGATGCTTTGGGGTTTATAAGACGTAGTCTCGCAAAAGCACCCATGGAGAATTGACAGCCAATCGCCTCTTTACGGCACGTCCATTTATGCGGCAACAATCCGGCAATCTCGCTCACCCGCCCCCTCCCCTCAATCCCCGCGAATATAGTGCTCCAACTGCCGAATCAGATCCGCCTGCTCGACAATCGCTTCCTTCACCAGGTCGCCAATCGACAGCAAGCCAATCAGTTGCTCGCCTTCCAGCACCGGCAGGTGGCGCAGGTGGCTGTCGGTCATCACGGCCATGCAGCGTTCGATGCTGTGCTGGCTGTCGGCGGTAACCACCGGGGCGCTCATGATGGCGCGGACCGGGGTGCCTACCGATGAGCGGCCTTGCAGCACCACCTTGCGTGCGTAGTCGCGTTCGCTGATGACGCCGACCACCTGGCCGTCTTCTATCACCGGCAGTGCGCCGACATTTTTCTGCGCCATCATTTGCAGTGCTTCGAGCACCATCTGGTCCGGGCCGATGCTGTGCACCTGGCGGTTTTCCACGGCCTTCAACTTGAGCAACTGAGCAGCGGTTTTCATGGGCGTCTCCGATACCTTGAGCAACAGGGGTTCCGGCCCCGCGCCGAAAGGCGCGGAGTCAGGCATGGATCTGGATTGGCTAAGGCGTGCGGCTTAGCGCACGCCGATTTCCACCACGTCGCCGCGCAGCCGCGCCGGCCATGTGCGCAGGCGTTGCTCCGGGTATTCCAGGCAGGTGCCGTCGGCCAGGCGGAAGTGCTGCTTGTACAAAGGCGAAGCAATCACCAACTCGTCCTTGATGCAGCCCACCAGGCCACGGCCGATCACGTTGGCGCCGGACTGCGGGTCATGGTTGTCGATGGCGTAGAGGGTCTGCTGCGCGGCGTCCGGCAGGTAGATCAGCGCCACCTGGGCGCCCTCGTGCCAGACCACCACGCCGCTGTGGCTGACCAGGTCCTGGCGGCTGCACACCGCCTGCCACTGCACGCCGGGCTGCTCGGCGAATCCGCTTTCGATAGGTTGCAGGCTTGGCGACAGGTTCATCAGAGCACCTCCTCGGTGACAGGGATCAGGTTGAGTTCGGCGGCCATGATCGGCCGGCGCTGGCCGCGTTCCTGGACAAAGTGAATGTCCGGGTCGGGGCGCTGGTCGTTGACGAAGGTGCGGAAGCGCTTGAGTTTTTCCGGGTCCTTGAGGGCGTTGGCCCATTCGCATTCGTAGCGGTCCACCACCAGCTGCATCTGCGCTTCCAGCTCGGCGCCCAGCCCCAGGCTGTCGTCGATCACCACCGCCTTGAGGTAATCCAGGCCGCCCTCCAGGCTCTCGCGCCACACCGAGGTGCGTTGCAGGCGGTCGGCGGTGCGGATGTAGAACATCAGGAAGCGGTCGATGTAGCGAATCAGGGTCTGGTCGTCGAGGTCGGTGGCGAACAGTTCGGCGTGGCGCGGACGCATGCCGCCGTTGCCGCAGACGTACAGGTTCCAGCCCTTCTCGGTGGCGATCACGCCGACGTCCTTGCTCTGCGCCTCGGCGCATTCGCGGGTGCAGCCGGACACCGCGAACTTCAGCTTGTGCGGCGAACGCAGGCCCTTGTAGCGGTCCTCGATCTCCAGGGCCATGCGCACGCTGTCCTGCACGCCGTAGCGGCACCAGGTACTGCCGACGCAGGACTTCACGGTGCGGGTCGACTTGCCGTAGGCATGCCCGGTCTCGAAACCGGCGGCGATCAGCTCGGCCCAAATATCCGGCAACTGGTGCAGCTGGGCGCCGAACAGGTCGATGCGCTGGCCGCCGGTGATCTTGGTGTAGAGGTCGTATTTCTTCGCCACCTGGCCAATCACGATCAGCTTGTCGGCGGTGATTTCACCCCCGGCGATCCGTGGCACCACCGAGTAGGTGCCGTTCTTCTGCATGTTGGCCATGAAGGTGTCATTGGTGTCCTGCAGCGGCACCAGGGAGCGCTCCATGATCGGCTGGTTCCAGCATGAGGCGAGGATCGAGCCGATTGCCGGCTTGCAGATATCGCAGCCGACGTGGCCACGGCCATGCTTGGCGAGCATCTCGTCGAAACTGAGGATACCCTCGACCCGCACCAGCGCGTACAGCTCCTGGCGGGTGTAGGCAAAGTGCTCGCACAGGCTTTTGTCGACGCTGACGCCGCGTGCGATCAGTTCGTGCTCGAACACCTGCTTGAGCAGGCCGGCGCAACCGCCGCAACCGGTGCAGGCCTTGGTTTGCGCCTTGAGCTGGCCGAGCTCGGAACAGCCGCTGTCGATGGCCGAGCAGATCGCGCCCTTGGTCACGTTATGGCAGGAGCAGACCGTGGCCGACTCGGGCAAGGCGCCCGGGCCGAGGGTCGGCGCGCCGGCGCTGGACGGCAGGATCAGGCCGGCCGGTTCGGCGGGCAAGGCGATGCCGTTCTGCATGTATTGCAGCAAGGTGTCGTAGTAGCTGTTGTCGCCCACCAGCACCGCACCGAGCACCTGCTTGCCGCTGGCATCCACCACCAGGCGCCGGTAGCTGGCCGTGGCTTCGTCGATGAACTGGTAGCTGCGCGCGCCCGGGGTCAGGCCCTGGGCGTCGCCGATGGAACCGACATCGACCCCCAGCAGCTTGAGCTTGGTCGACATGTCCGCGCCCATGAAAGGCTCGCCAGGCTCGCCGCACAGTTGGGCGGCGACGCTGCGGGCCATCTGGTAACCCGGGGCCACCAGGCCGAAGATGCTGCCGTTCCAGCTGGCGCACTCGCCGATCGCGTAGATATGCGGGTCGCCGCTCAGGCACTGGTTATCCACCACCACGCCGCCGCGCGGGCCGATCTCCAGGGCGCAATCGCGGGCCAGGGCGTCCTGGGCGCGAATGCCCGCGGAGAACACGATCAGGTCGGTTTCGAGGAAGTCGTCGCCAGCGAAGTTCATCCGGTAGCGGTACTGCTCGCCGGCGCTGATCGACTGGGTGCCCTTGCCCAGATGCACGCCGACGCCCAGGGCTTCGATCCGCGCCTTCAACGCGCGACCGCCCTGCTCGTCCAGCTGCACCGGCATCAGCCGCGGCGCGAACTCCACCACATGGGCTTCCAGGCCCAGGCTCTTCAAGGCGTTGGCCGCCTCCAGGCCGAGCAGCCCGCCGCCCACCACCACGCCGCGCCGGGCATTGGCAGCCGCGGCGCGGATGCCGTCGAGGTCTTCCAGAGTGCGATAGACCAGGCGCGAGTCGCCCTCGGCGCCCTCGATCGGCGGCACGAAAGGATAGGAACCGGTAGCCAGCACCAGCTTGTCGTAGTGCACCGGGCCGGCGGCGGTGAGTACCTGGCGATTGGCGCGGTCGATGCGCAGCACCGCCACCCCCAGGTGCAGGGTCAGGCCCGGGGTCTGGTACAGCGCAGCGTCGCCCAGGGCCAGGGATTCGGCGTCGCGACCGGTGAAATACTCGGACAGGTGCACCCGGTCGTAGGCGCGCATCGGCTCTTCGCTGAAGACATGCAGGCGGTACTGCTCGAGGGCGCCGCGCGCCACCAGCTGTTCGACGCAATGATGCCCGACCATGCCGTTGCCGATCACGATCAGGGTTTTGTGTGTGTTCAAAGGGGCAACAATGGCATTCATAAATAGCACCCGACCCAAGCCAATCACGGTTTTTTAAAGCAAAAAAAAGCGCCTGAAACCTCACGGTTTCAGGCGCCTTTGCCTGTTATTTGCGGTGTGCGATCGGGCTGCTGTGCCTGATTCACCGAGTGCCCATGGCCTGTTGGCCGATCGATCCGCGTTGACCGATGGGGCGGCCCGCCCGCGACATGCGCGGTGGGGCGTTATCGGCTGTCTTGCAGCCTTTGTGCCAGGCTGCGCCGCACGCCTTGAAACGCCGCGCTGGCGGGCTTGCGCGGCCATTCTGCAAGGTTCCCGGAGAGCCTGCCCTGGGCCAGGAATCGCCTTAGCCTGGTGCAAGGCCGGGTCGGCGACGCCTTATAAAAGTGCAAACCCGACCGGTTCACCGACGTGTCAGCGGGTGGAAGCCAGGCGCTGCAAAAACGCCGCGCGCCGCTCGCGATCCAGCGCCTCCTTGGCCAGCAGCTCTGGCAACAACGCCTCGGCCCGTTGCCCGTCGAGAATGAACACCCCGTCGTCGTCGCCGATGGCGATATCCCCCGGGTTGACCCGCACCCCGGCCACCTCGATGGGCAGGTTGACCTCCCCTTGCTGGCCGATCCCCCGGGTGGTGTAGGCGCTGACGCCACGGCTGAACACCGGCAGGCGATGCTCGCGCAAGGCGGCAACATCGGTGACCGCGCCCTCCACTACCACCCCGGAAAGGCCCTTGATCAATCCAGCCAGGGTCCGCAGTTCGCCCCAGCAGGCGCACTCCTGGTCGCCCACGCACTGGATCACCAGCACATCCCCCGGCTCGCTGAGCAGCAGCGCGTCGCGCAGGATGGCGCCATCCGGGGCGAAGACCTTGACCGTGACCACATTGCCGAGCATGCGCAGGCCGTCGAACAGCGGGCGGATACCGCGCAGGTAACCCTCGTCGCCAAAGTGGCCGAGGGTCGAAGGCGCGATGCCGCGGTAATGCTCGAGCAAGGCAGCGCTGGCGGGTGGTTGGCGCGGAGCGATCATCGGCATTTCCTCGGGCGCAGCAGCGGGCAGGTGGAGCAGTATTCGGCGGGCTCGGTGGCCTCGTAATAGAAGCAGCAGGTGCGGCGAAAGCGGATGCTCTTGCCCTCCTCCAGCGGCGTCGGCGGGCGGCGGAAGTGCCGTAGCGGGTTGTAGTCCAGGCCGAACAGCGGCGGTGCGGCCTCGTGCAGCAGCCAGTCGAAGTCGGCTTCATGGCGCAGACGGATCAGCGGGTCCTCGACCTTGCTCATGCGTTTTTCGTACAGCGAATAGACCCGCACCGCGGTGTTTTCCCAGAGGATGCGCCGGGAAATGCCGCTGACCCGGTTGAAGGTCTGCCACAGCGGCGCCAGCACTCCGGCGAACAACGACTCGACAATGGACGCGCGCCAGGCGTCGCGCTCACCCGCGGCATACGCCTGGGGAGCCCGGTCCGGCAGCGGCATCGACGAAGTCCAGAGGCCGTCGTCGTGGCCGTACTCGATCACGCAATCGTCCAGGGACAGCAGCAGGCCCTGGTCGCACACCGACATGGCGTACAGGCAGGCGCCGGTGGCGAGGAAGGAAAAACGCTTGGCCAGCAGCGAGGCGGTGATCCCTCGGGTCGGCGAACCGATCACCGGCCCCAACTGGTCGAGCAGCGCGATACAGGTTTCATCGTCGAGCAAGGCTCGGGCACTGAGGGAGCGCTGCCGGTCGCGTTGCGCCATGGGTTTCAGCCGCAGCGCTCCGCTCAGCACGCTCCAGTCTTGCGGGTTGAAGGCGGCTTGCAGGCTCATTGCGGCAGTTCCCGGCCAAAGGGAATGCACAGCGGCGTGCCGAAAAACGGATCGGGGATGATCCGGCAATTGAGGTCGAACACCTGCTTGACCAGTTCCTCGGTCAGAATCTCTGCCGGCCGGCCCTGGGCGAACGCGGTGCGCTGGTGCACCGCCACCATATGGTCGGCGTAGCGGCAGGCCAGGTTGAGGTCGTGCAGGACCATGACGATGGTCTTGTTCTCCTGGCGATTGAGCTCGCGCAACAGATCCAGCACCTCGATCTGGTGCGCCAGGTCGAGAAAGGTGGTGGGCTCGTCGAGCAGCACGATCTCGGTGTCCTGGGCCAGGGTCATGGCGATCCACACCCGCTGGCGCTGGCCGCCGGACAAGGCGTCCACCGGCCGCTCCGCCAGGGCCTGCACGCCGGTCTGCAACAGGGCGCGCTCGACCATGGCTTCATCCTGGGCCGACCATTGCTGCATCCAGTTCTGGTAGGGATAACGCCCCAGGGCCACCAGCTGGCGCACGGTGATGCCTTCGGGGGCGCTGGGCATCTGCGGCAGGATCGCCAGTTCCCGCGCCACCGCCGCGGTGGATTTGCGCTGGATATCCTCGCCATTGAGGATCACCGAGCCCTGCTGCGGCTTGAGCAGCCGCGCCAGGGATTTGAGCAGGGTGCTCTTGCCGCAGCCGTTGCTGCCGATCAGCACCGACACCTGGCCCGCCGGCAGTTGCAGGTCCAGCCCGTCGATAATCACCTGGCGCTGATAGCCCAGGGTCAGTTGCTGGGTTGCCATCGAGGACATCGGGAATTCCTTAGTGCCGCTGGTTGATCAAAAGATAAAGAAAGAACGGCGTGCCCAGCACCGCGACGAAGATCCCCGCCGGCAGATCCAGGGGCAGGAACAGGGTGCGCCCGATCAGGTCGGCGAGCATCACCAGGTTGGCGCCGACCAGCGCCGCCATCACCGCCTGCCCGGCGAAACCCGGGGCCACCAGGCGCTTGGCGATATGCGGCGCAATCAGCCCGACAAAGGCAATCGCCCCGCCCCAGGCCACCGCCGCCCCGGCCAGGGCCACGCTCACCAAGAGCAGGCCGGCGCGCAGCCACTGTACCCGCACGCCGATGCCCTGGGCCAAGGCGTCGTCCAGTTGTTGCACCCGCACCTGGCGCGCCAGCCACACCAGCAACGGCAGGATCGCCAGCAGCCAGCCGCCCAGGGCCCGCGGCTCCGGCCAGCTGGCGCCGTAGACGCTGCCGGTCAGCCAGACATAGGCCGACAAGGTGGTGGTCAGCGGGCTGAACACCAGGACAAAGGTGGTCACCGCCGCCAGCAGCGCCGACACGCCGACGCCGATCAGCACCAGGCGCAGCGGCGAGGTGCCCTGCTTCCAGGCCAGCAGGTAAATGGCCAGGGCCGCCAGCCCGGCGCCGAGCATCGCCGCCAATGGCAAGAACTGCGGGCCCAGCAGCAGGGAAAAGAACGACAGGTACAGCACCGCCGCGGCACTGGCGCCGCTGGTGATGCCCAGCAGATCGGGGGACGCCAGCGGGTTGCGGATGATGCTCTGCAAAATCAGGCCGGACACCGCCAGCGCCGCGCCGACCAGGGCCGCCAGCAGCAGGCGCGGCAGGCGCAGTTGCTCGACGATGAACAGCAGGCGCTCGTCGCCGCCGTGCCACAGCAGCTCCAGCACGGTCAGCGGCGACAGCTTGAGTTTGCCCAGGGACAAGGCGCCGAGCATCACCAGCGCCGTCGCCAGCAGCGCCAGCGACAGCCGCCACAGGGTCGCCAGGTCGATGCGCCGCGAGAAACCGGCGGTGCGCAGGGTCAGGGTCTTACTCATAACGACCTCCACGGCGCGCCAGGAAAATAAAGAACGGTGCGCCGAACAACGCGGTCATCACCCCCACCGGCACCTCCTGCGGCAGGATCACCAGGCGCCCCAGGGTGTCGGCCAGCAGCAGGAGGATCGCTCCCAGCACCGCGCACCCCGGCAGCAACCAGCGGTGGTCGATGGACAGGCCCTTGCGCACCATGTGCGGCACCAGCAGGCCGATGAAACCGATGCTGCCCGCCAGCGCCACCGCACTGCCCGCCAGGCCGATGATCAGCACGCTCATCAGCCAGCGGATCAAGCCGGTGCGCTGCCCGAGGCCAATGGCAATGGCTTCGCCGGCGTTGAGCACATTGACCTGCCCGGCCAGCAGCAACGATCCCAGCAGGGTCAGCAAGACGCCCAGCAGCAGCGGCGCGGCCAGCGCCAGGTCACGCTCGGACAACGACCCGGCGAGCCAGAACAGCACGGTGTCCAGCCCCTCCTCGTTGACCACCAGCAACGCCTGGCTGAAGGCGGAAAACAACGCGGTGATCGCTGCCCCCGCCAGGACGATGCGCAGCGGATTGAGGCTGCCCTGCCCGCGATTGCCGATCAGCCACACCAGGCTGCCGGCCAGCGCGGCGCCGATAAAGGCGCACCACAACCACTGGCTCATGGACGACAAGGCAAACAGCGACGAGCAGAGGATGATCGCAAAGGTCGCCCCGGCATTCACCCCGAACAGCCCCGGCGACGCCAGCGGGTTGCGGGTCAGCGCCTGCATCAGCGCCCCCGCCACCGCCAGGCTCGCGCCCACGGCGACGGCCATCAGGGTGCGCGCCAAGCGACTGCTGAAGATCAACTGCTGGCCGGCGCTCAGGCTGTCCGGTTGCAGCAGGCCCTTGAGCAGTTGCGACGGCTCGATCCAGGTCGCCCCGGCCGCCAGGCTCAGGCCGGCGCACAGCAGCAGGACGACACACGCCAGGCCGAGTTTCAGGCCACGGCTCATGAAGACGCCACCAGGCGGGCAATGTCGTCGAGCATCAGGTTGGCGCCGAGGATTCCGCCGGAGAAACTCCAGGCGATGCCATCGACCCGCCATACCTGCTGCTGTTGTACGGCGCGCAACTGTTGCCAGAACGGGTAATGCACCAGCCGTTCATAGTTGTGTTGCACCGCCTGGCTGTCTCGCTGGAATACAAAAAACAGGTCGGCATCGACCACGGGCAAGTTCTCTTTGCTGGTGAGTTTGATATAGGTGCCGCGGGACTCGCGGGCGACCGGGTTCCAGGCGAAGCCCAGCTCAGTGAGCACCGAGCCGGCGAAACTGCTCGGCAGGTAACTGCGGATATGGTCTTCGCGCACATCCAGCACCGACACCGTAGGCGGCCAGCGCCCGGCGAAATTTGCCTGCAACTGCTCGCGCAAGCGCGCCACCCGCTGCTGCCATTGCCCCAGCAGGCTGCTGGCCTGCTGTTGCCGGTTCAGGGCCGCGCCCATCAGCGCCAGGGTGCGCTTGAACTCGAAGACTTCCTCGAGCATCAGCACCGTGCCCATGCGCTCGAGCAGCGGCGCGATGCGCTGGTGGCGAAAGCGCGAGGCGACGATCACGTCCGGCTCCAGCAGCACGATGTCCTCCAGGCTGGGCTGGGTTTCCAGGCCGACATGAGGAACATTCGCCAGCGCCGGGCGCAGGTAGCGGAAGGTCGGTTTCTCGCTCGACGACTCCACCACGCCGCAAGGCGTCACGCCCAACGCCACGGCGCTGTCGGTGGCGCCCTGGAACAGGGTGACCAGGCGCAACGGTTCGGCACGGGCGATCCGGGGCAATGCCAGCAGCCCCAGGGACAGGCGCAACAGCGTGCGCCTGCAAGGATGGAGCAGCGGATCAGGCATCGGCGGCCAGCCGCTGGAACGGGTTGACCACTTCGCCCTTGCCGAACGGCATGCTGCCCGGGCCGCCGGCGCGTTCGATCATCGGCGTCAGCAGCAGCTTCTGCGGCCAGCGCGGCGCTTCGAACAGCTGGTGCCTGATCATCGCCCGCGCCTCGTCGTCGAAGTCGATGCTCTGCAGCAGCCCGTCCAGTACCTGGCGCAAGGCGCTCCACAATGCAGTCGCCGGCAAGGCGTAGACCTGGGCCAGGGTGTCGATGATCGCCCGCACGTTGACCTGGATCGCCAGGGTCTGCAGCCAGAACAGCAGGTCCTCGGGACGCTGGTGGTACAGGGTGTTGGCGTGGCCTTTCTTGATCCGGTACTCCGGGTCGGCCATGCCGTTGCGCTCCAGCCACGGCACGAAGATGCGCAGCGAATCGTGGTCGCGCAGCAGCAGGCCCTGGGCCTGGCCGGCCTTCCACACCAGTACCGCGTTCTGCCCGTGCACCTCGCCGAGCATGCCGAGGCGGAACATCCGCAGGTTGACGTCGAAGAAGCGCTGGCACAGCTCGCTGAACAGGGTCAGCACCGAAGCCTGGGTCGCCGGCAGTTCGCGGTACTGCAGCCACTCATCGAAGAAGTGCCGGTTGCTGCCGGGCAATGGCGTGCCCAGGGCGGCCATCGGCAGCAGGCGGCAGTCCGGGTCGTCGAGCAAGGCTTGCGGGTAACCGCGGACCATCGCCGACAGGTGCCGCGGCGCCTCGTCGAACAGGGTTGCCTGCGGCGGCATGAAGGCCCACCACTTGCTCTCGTCGCACAGGTGCAGGCTCTGCTCCAGCACCGGGTCGAGGCGCCGTACCTGATGCAGCAGCGCCTCGCTGAGGCCGCCATTGATCATCTTCACCGCCGGCAGGTAACGCGAGGCGCCCAGGGAGTAGATGGCCATGGGCAGCTTCAGGTAGTCGGCGCTGGCGAAACAAGGGGTCATCGAGCGCAGCGACGAAGTAGCGAACACCGTGGCTTCGCTGAAGTCCAGGCGCTGGCAGTCGCCACGGGCAAAGGCATCGCCCAGCTGCGCCTGCAACACATGCTCGAACTGCCACGGGTGCACCGGCAAGGCTACGTGGCTGTCACCGATGCCGCGCTCGCGCAGCTCCTCGGCCAGGCTTGCCTGCAAGGCTTCGGGCAACAGGTAGCGCGCCGGGTAGACCTGCTCCAGGTCCGCCACGCCCTCGCCGCCTTGCAGCAGGTCCTTGCGCACCGCCACCCAGTTCAGCGCCACCGGCTGGGCGAACTCGGCCTGGTACTGCTGGTATTCGGCCTGCAGCAAACCCTGCTTGGCCTTGGCCAGCGGGTGGTACGGACGATCGCGCAGCGAAGCCCACTGCTCCATGGTGCGGAAAAAGGTAGCGCCGTCCTGGGCCATCAGGCCCTGGTGGTCGACCCGGTGCTCCAGGGACAAGGCGGTCTGCCAGACGCTGATATGCAGCACTTCGAGGAACAGCGTCAGGCCTTTTTCATTGTCCTGGAAACGCGGGCCCATGCCGGTGAATACCCGGCGCATGAAGTCCACCGGACCCAAGGCGGTCCAGCGCTGCTCCTGGCGGGCCAGCACCTGCGTGCCCGGGACCTTTTCCCACTGCTGGGTGATGCCCGGGCGCAGGGCGATGCTGATAAAGCGCTGCTCCTGGGCGTCGCAGCACCATTCCCAGATTCGCTGCCGGGCATCAGTGCCTTCAAGGGTTGGGACTTCAAGGGCTGGCGCTTCAAGGTGGGCCTGGCGCCATTGGCTGGCTGTCAGCAGCGGCAAGGGTTCGCGGCCAAAGAAGTCTTCGGCCAGCAGGCAATCGATCAGGTCCTGCATCACCAGTTCGGCGGCCATGGTTGTGAAGTTCATCGGATCAGTTTCCTTCTAGAGAAAGGGTGGCCAACCTGGCCTGGAGAGCACGAAAGGCAATGCCGCGTTCGTCGCCGAGGACAAAGGCCCGGACCCCGCGCTCGCGCCAGCGGCCCAGGTCGCCCTGCTGTCGGGGAATCGCGCAGTACGGCACGCCGGCATGGTCCGCCGCCTGCCAGGCATCGAGCAGGGCCTGCTGGACCTGCGGCTGGTCGATCTGCCAGGGCATGCCGAGGGATTGCGACAGGTCGGCCGCGCCTTCGAGAATCATGTCCAGGCCCGGCACCGCGGCGATCTGCGCGGCGTTGCGCACGCCGGCGGCGCTTTCGATCATCGCCACCAGCATGATCTGTTCGTTAGCCTCGGCCACGTACTGCGCCAGGCTGTGCTTGCCGAAGCTGCCGGGGCGCCCGGCGTTGAGGCTGCGCTGGCCCAGCGGGTGGTATTTGCAGGCGGCAATCGCCGCCTGCAACTGCTCGGCGGATTCGATCATCGGCAGCACGATGCCCTGGGCGCCGCCGTCGAGCAGGCGCAGCAGGGTCTTGGGATTGAGGTCGGCGACCCGCACCAGCGGCGTCAGCTCGTAGGCCTCTGCCGTGCGGATCATGTGCTCGACGGTTTCCGGATTGATCAGCACGTGCTCCATGTCGATGATCACGAAGTCGAACCCGGCCTCGGCGATCAGCTCGATGGCCGCCGGCGCCGGGATCGAGCTGATCAGCCCGTACACCGCCTGCCCGGCCGCCAGTTTGCGTTTCAGCTGGTTGCTTCTCAGCATGCTTGCGGCCTGTAGGCGTGGAGTGGATTGGGCACCGACTTGAAGCGCCGCTCGGCGTCGCCCAGCAGGCGGCGCTTGGTCAGCTCTTCCACCTCGTAGCTCGGCGCGAACACGTCGAACAGGCCGAAACGGTCGCGGTGCTGCGGATGGGCGTTCTGGTAGTCGAGAATCACCTCGGCGGTCATCTGCCAGAACTGGCCTTCGTCCAGCGGGTAGTGCTGGCGCAGGAAGATCGCCATCTCCGCCAGGCAGATGAAGAAGAAGCAGTCGCAGGAGAAATCGCGCACCGCGTTGACGTCGTCGGTGAGGATGAAGGAGTTGCGGTTGAGCTTGGCGTGGCTGGCCGGCAGCGGCACCAGCTCCGGGCACAGCTCGGGACGCGCCAGGTGCGCCGACGAGTAACGCACGCCGTCGTGGAAGTCCTTGAGGGCGATGCGCTGCGGCCAGCCCTGCTTGACGATCAGCACGATGTTCTGGCCGTGGGATTCCATGCCGATGCCTTCGGCGTAGAGCATGTGGATGATCGGCGGCACCGTCACCTGCAGCAGCTGGCGGGTCCAGGCCTGCAAGCCGTACTGGCGGATCCAGGCATCGATGAACGGCTGCTGCGGCCCCGTGCCGTAGCGGTTCTCCACATGGCTCAGGCCGTTGAACGGCACGGCCTGCTCGTCGGCCTTCAGGTACTGATGGATGCTTTCGCGCCAGATCGCCCCCAGGGTGCCGTAGGCCTGGGGCCCGCGGGACTCAGGGAGGTGCTGGTAGTCGAAGCTGACCCCGGCCACTTCGCCGAGGATCACGAAATCCAGCTGGCGCGCGGTGCTGTCGCTGGCGATCAGCTGTTGCAGCCAGTCGGTGATGATCGGCCCGTTCAGCACCGTGTGCCGGGCCAGGATGCGTGTGCTGGAGGTGTTGGTCATGCTCATGGCCAACTTGACGTAGGGCCGCTGCTTGGCCGTGGCGTTGGCCAGGGTGCGGATCGACTGCTGGGCCTTGTACTGGTCGTCCGAGGTGCCGAGGTAGATCAGCTCGCCGCTGAGCAGTTCCGGGTAGAAGGTCGAGACAATCAGGTTTTCCCACTGCCACGGGTGCACCGGCAGCAGTTGGTAGTCGTCCAGCGCCCGGCCCTGGCTGGCCAGTTGCTGTTCAACCTGTTGCCAGCGCTCGGCGCCCAGCTCCTGGCGGATAAAGGCCGGGAAATCGAGTTTTTGCGAATGGTTGAGCGAGGCGCGGTTGCGCGCCACCGCCAGCCACACCACGGCGATCGGCGTGGCGAACTCCGGGCCGTAGGCCTGGTTGTCCGCCAGGGAGAAACCGATGCGCGACTTGTAGCACGGGTGGTAGCTGTGGGCGTCCATGAAGTGCTGCTCCAGGGCGTCCACGTCCAGCTGGTGGGCCGGCTTTTCGGCCTGGTAACCCTGGCTGCGGGCTTGCAGGTCCTTGAGCTGGGTCTGCTCCAGTTCCTGGATGAAGCGCCCCAGGTGCGGGCTGTCCTGGTAGTCGCCGAGCAGCTCGGCCAGGGCCTGGTGCAGGTCCGGCACGCTGCGCTGGCCGCGGCTGTCGAGGCGCTCCAGGCTGGCGGAATCGAGGCGGATCAAATCGAAGCTGGCGCTGAGCAGGCCGTTGCAGTGGTATTCCACCCGCTCCTGGCGGCCATCGACGCCGAGCACCACGAAACGCCGCTGGCCGCCGTCCAGCGGCTGGCTGTCGAACGGCAGCACGCCTTCGTACAGCAGGGTCTGCAACAGCTGGCCGACCACCCGCTGCTGCACTTTTTCGTCGATACGCCCATCCACCCTGGCCAGCCAGGCGCCGGGGCCGGAGTGCGGGCTTGAGGTTGTCGAGATTGCAGTCGCCATGTTCATACCTTGTGCAAAGAAGGGTTAACGGTGTTCGAGCGCGCCGGGCACTGCCTCGGCGGTCTCGTCGGAAAGGGGGAAACGCCAGGCACAGGGCAGTGCCAGCAGGATCAGCAGGCCGGTGACCACGAACACTTCGCTGATGGCGCCTGACATGCCTGCCTGGGCCTGCGAACCACCGTCAACCAGACGGAATTCCAGCCACAGCGAGGCGATGACGATGGCCAGGGACGACACCAGGCGCCGCGAGATGTTGTTCATCGCCGCGCCCTGGGTGACCATCGGCTCGGGCAAGGCATTCAGCCCGGCGGTGGTCACCGGCATATAGGACAGGCCCAGGCCGGCGCCGCGCAGCATCATCAGCACGAACACCAGGCCGATCGCCGCATCGGCCCGGAGCAGGCCCAGGGCCAGGGTCGACAGGCCGGTCAGCAGCAAGCCAATGGATACCACCAGCCGCGGCCCGTGGCGATCCAGGGCGCTGCCGCCCATGCGCCCGAACAGGCTGGCGAACACCGCGGTGCACAGCAGCGCCAGGCCGGTCCAAAGGGCGCTGTAGCCGAGCACCGTCTGCACCAGCAACGGCAGCAGCACCAGGCACTCGAACATGCCCACCGATTGCACCACGGCGATGATCACGCTCAGGCGATAACCGCGCAGGGCGAAGATCCGCAGGTTGAGCAACGGCGCCTCGCGGCGCAGCTCCAGGCGGACAAAGGCCACCAGGCACAGCAGCGCCACCAGCAGCATCCCCAGGTTTATAGGGTCAACCAGCCCGGCGGCATGGTGCAGGCGGCTGATGGCGATCATCAGCAGGCCGATGCCCGAGGCGATCAGCAGGTAGCCGGCCAGGTCGAACGGCTTGCGTTCGGCCGGTTCGGCAGCCGGCAGGACCGCAAGGCCCATCAGCAGCGCGACGACACCGATCGGCACGTTCATCAAGAACAGCGAGCGCCAGCTGAACCACTCCAGCAGCAGGCTGCCGCACAGCGGGCCCACCGCCGGCGCGAGCATCACCGCCGCGCCCCACAGGCCGGTGACCCGGCCGCGCTCGTCCTTGGCGTACACCGAGAAGATGATCGCCAGGGACAGCGGGATCATCAGGCCGCTGGCGATCCCCTGCACCACCCGCGCGGTGATCACCAGGGCAATCGAATCGGCCAATGCACCGAGCAGCGAACCGCCGATGAACAGCGCCACGCCCCACAGGTACAGGCGCCGGCGGCCCAGGCGCTGGCTGAGGAAACTGGTGAGCGGCATGGTCATGCCCATGCTGGTCATGAAGGCCGCGACTATCCAGGTGGCCATCAGCGGGCCGATGGCGAAGGCTTCCATGAACGCCGGCAGCGCCGGGTTCAACGAGCTGTTGTTGAGGCTGACGGTCAGGGTGCCGAGCAGCACGTTGACCACCACCCAGCTACGCGGTGCGTTGAAGCTCACAGCGCGGCTCCTTCGAGCAATTCACCCTGGCGCAGGAAGTGCTGCGCCGGCCGTGGATGGCAGAGGAAATCGGCGTGGGAAATGTTGTAGCCATAGGCCCCGGCCATCGGCAGCACCAGCAGGTCACCGACGCTGACGCCCCTGAGCGGCTGGGCCCGGCTCAGCACATCCTTGGGCGTGCACAGCTGGCCGACCACGGTCCAGGCCTGCTCCGCGGTGTGCGCCGGCTGCGGCGTGCGCGGCAGGTGAATCAACGGGTGGTTGTGGCTCTGCGCCGCGGGCAGGCGGAATTGGTGGGTGCCGCCGCGGCACACCAGGAAGTGCTCGCCATGGCTGGTCTTGGTGTCCAGCACCTCGATCACGTAGTAACCGCAGAAGGCACTGATAAAGCGCCCCGGCTCGAAGCGCAAGATCGGTGCCTGATCGCCCTGCTCCCCTAGCCGGCGTTCCAGGTAGCGGCACAGGCGCTGCCAGTCGAATTGCTGGCCACTGAGGTAATCGACGCCGATGCCGCCGCCGACATTCAGGTGGGTCAGTTGCTCGGGGTGCGCCGCCAGGGCCCTCCACAGCGGCCAGCGTTGCAGATAGAAATCCAGCAACTGCTCATGGCGCTCCACCGACTGCTGGTGGGACATGGCGTGCACATGGAAACCCTTGAGGCGCAGATGGCTGGCCCGCTCAACTCTTTGCACGGCCTCGGCCAGTTCCGCCTCGTCGATGCCGAACGGCGTGGCGGTGCCGGCCATGGCCAGCCGGCTCGACTGGTTCTGCGGCAACTGCGGGTTGATGCGGATGAATACCGGCTGCACCCGCCCCGCTTCCACGGCCAGGCGTTGCAGGCGCTCGATCTCGTTGAGGCTTTCCAGGTGCACCGCTTCCACCTGATGGGCCAGGGCCGCGCGCAGGTCGGAATCGAGCTTGCCGGGGCCGGAAAACACATAGGGCTTGCGGGTCGGACAGGCCACCACCCGCTCGATCTCGCCGCCCGAGGAAATCTCGAAACCGCTGACCAGCGGGGCCAGCGCCGCCAGCACCGGCGCCTCGCTGTTGGCCTTGATCGCGTAATACAGCTCGACCCCGGCCGGCAACGCCGCCATCACCTGGCGCACATGGGCCTGCAAGGCATCCAGATCGTAGATAAAGGCCGCCAGCGGATCGGCACTGCCGGCCCGGGCCTGGTCGATGGCGTTCAGGACTGCCTGGGACAACTCAGCCATAACGGGCCTCCTCGCTCCACGGCGAGCTCAGGTTGACGTAGCCGGCCTGGCGGTCGGCCTTGGCGGCCAGGCGCACCTTGAGGTTGGTCTTGCAGGCGATTGGCTGGCCGGCGATCAGCGCGTCCAGCTCCGGTGCCGGGCGTACCAGCTCGTCACGGATGCGCCGCAGTTGCTGCTCGACCCGCTGCCACATCAGCGGCGCCAGGTGCGGGCGTTCCCAGCTCAGGGCCAGCACCGCTTCCGACAGGTTGTTGATCAGCAGGCAGTAAGTAATGCGGCTCCAGCCCTGCTCGCGGGAATACAGCAGCGACTGGCGTACCCGCGGGTGCAGGCCGATCTCGATCTGCGCCATGCCCAGCTCATCGGTGAGCTTGACCCCCTCGAAATCCCGCAACAGCAGCTGTTGCGGCTGGCCCTGGTCGTGGATCAGCACGCTGTTCTGCAGGTGCGGCTCCATCACCACGCCGTGGTTGAAGAACAGCGCCAGCACCGGCCGCAGCAGCAGCGCCTGGTACTGGTCGAACCAGTCCACCAGTTGTTCGTCCGCCAGCTCGCGGGCATTGAAGCCTTGCAGGAAGTCATGCACCAGCGGCCGCGAATGGATGTCGCGGGCAAACAGGGTGCCGGCCATCACGCTGCGCTCGGCGCCGGCGCGGCGGCAGAAGTTCTCCCGCAGGATCGCCCCGGTCTGTTCGCGGAACCAGTGGGCATCGGCCTCGCTGGCGTGCAGCGGCGCCCAGCTCATGGAACCCGGCTCGGCCACCGCCGACAGCCCGCCCAAGGTCTCGGCCTGGGTCCGCTGCAGGCGCTGGAACAGCTGGTCGATGATCAGTGTGCTTTCCAGCTCGTACCAGGCGTTCTTGCGCACGCAATTGGTGATGCGCACGTTCAGCGAGCCCTTGATGAAAAAGTCGTGGTCCTCGATGTACCAGGTGCGCATCGACGCCGTCGGGCTGGCGAGCGGCCCAGTCGGCCCGTGGTCGACCACCTCGCCCAGTTCCAGCAGGCGCTGCACCCGGCGGTCCTGCATGAACAGCTCGGCCTGCACCGGGTGCATGCAGATCATCGCGTGCCCCGGGCGCGCCCGGCCCTGGTCGGCGAAACCGGCCATCACCTGCTCCTCGCTGAGGCCGCTGGCGGTCACCCGCAAACCCTGGCGCGGCACCTCGAACAGGTGCAGCGCGGTCTCGGCCTGGAATTCCGGGGCGTAGGTTTCCTGGGCCAGGTGCGCCGGCCACAGCCGCGCCTTGGGCGCCGGGTGGTTGGGGTGGCCGAACCACAGGCCCTGCTCGCTGGCCAGGTAGCCACTGAGTGGCGCCGGGCCCTGGCCGTCCATGTTGTGGGCGACGATGGCGGCGGTCAGCAGCTGGCTTTGCAGGACCTGGTCCAGCAGCTCGTCGTTGCTGGCCCGGGTCATGTGTTCGCAGGCGCCGAGCAGTTGCTCGACGAACTCGGCAAAGGCCAGGCAACGCCAGGTCTCGCCCTCGCGCCGGGCGTACACGTCCGACAGGTAACGATGGCTGCCCAGGTGGTCGCGGCGATCGACCATAACGAAGAACTGCTGCTGGTTGGGCAGGTCAATGGTCAGCGGGATGCCCTTCCATTCCAGGCCGTCCAGGTAACTGCCGGGGGCAATGCCCTGCATCTGCGTCGGCCAGCTGTAACTGAGGCAATTTTCCGGCAAGGCGAACTCTTTGATCAGGCAATTGAGCAAGGCGCGTGTGGTCGCCAGTTCACTGACCATCTTCGACAAAACATGCTTTGATAAAACATCGCGATCTGAATAATTCATAGGTGCTCCACAGTAGCCCGTGCGGTCACTGGCTGCGTAATGTCGCGGCAAATGGTTAGTTGCTCTTCGGCCACACTGAAAAGCCGACAGATACCCGTCGGACGAAATCGTCCGCTTACACTTTCAAATAAAACTTTTCATCTGACAGTTTTCTGCCAGGAACTTAAAGTGTGAAAAACGACACACTTTTATCGACTTCGGTTAATCCCCGAAACAGCCCTTCAAGAACGGGTTTGCAATAAAGCGTCCGCCACCGCGCGGGTAAACCGCTGGATAACCTGCTGGCACTGTTCGTCGTCGATGACCAGCGGCGGCAACAGGCGAATCACGTTGCCCCGGCGTCCGCCGCGCTCCAGCAGCAGGCCCTGTTTGAAGCAGTGCTGCTGGATGGCCACGGCCAGGCTCGGGTCCGACGGGAAATGCCCGTGACGGTCGGCCGGCTGGCGCTCGTCGACGATCTCGATGCCCAGCATCAGGCCGCGCCCGCGCACCTGGCCCAGGGCCGGATAGTTCTGTTGCAAGGCCATCAATTGCTCCTTGAGCCACTGCCCGCGGCGCTCGGCCAGGGCCGCGATGTTCTGCTCGCGCAGCACCTGCAGGGTCGCCAGGCCCGCGGCCATGGCCATCTGGTTGCCGCGGAAGGTGCCGGCGTGGTTGCCCGGCTCCCAGGCATCGAACTCGCGCTTGATGCCCAGCACCGCCATCGGCAGGCCGCCGCCCACCGCCTTGGACATGACGATCATGTCCGGCTCGATGCCGGCGTGCTCGAAGGCGAACATCTTGCCGGTGCGGGCAAAACCGGCCTGCACTTCGTCGAGGATCAGCACGATGCCGTGCTTGCGGGTCACTTCGCGGATCGCCCGCAGCCAGCTGGCCGGCGCGCAGTTGACCCCGCCCTCGCCCTGCACGGCCTCGAGAATCACCGCCGCCGGCAAGGACACGCCGCTTTCCACGTCCTCGATGAACTGGCTGAAGTAATGGGTCAGCGCCTCGACCCCGGCTTCGCCGCCGATGCCCAGGGGGCAACGGTATTCGTGGGGGTACGGCATGAACTGCACCCCCGGCATCAGGCCGGCGATGGCGTTCTTCGGCGCGGTATTGCCGGTCAGCGCCAGGGCGCCGTGGGTCATGCCGTGGTAGGCCCCGGAGAAACTGATGACGTTGTGCCGCCCAGTGTGGGTCTTGGCCAGTTTCAGCGCCGCTTCCACCGCGTCCGCCCCCGACGGCCCGCAGAATTGCAGGCAGTAGTCGCGCCCCTGGCCCGGCAGCAGGCTGAGCAGGGTTTCGCTGAAGGCGTCCTTGACCGCGGTGGTCAGGTCCAGGGTGTGCATGGGCAGGCCCGAGGCCAGGAAGCTGTCGAGGCTGGCCATGATCGCCGGGTGGTTGTGCCCCAGGGCCAGGGTGCCGGCGCCGGCCAGGCAATCCAGGTAGGTCTTGCCTTCGACGTCGGTGACCCAGACCCCGTGTGCCTTGGCGATGGCCAGCGGCAACTTGCGCGGATAACTGCGCACATTGGATTCGAACTTGCCTTGCCGGGCCAGATAGTCGGCATTGGTTTTTTGCAGAGGACTAGTGCGCAATATGCCATCATTCAACATCTGTTCACCCTCGTTAAATTCGACATGCAAATTATTATCATTAATAAAAAGGTGCAACTGCTTATTCGAACTTATTTGGAAATTTACATAGCACTTCCAGGCATAAGTTAAATAGCGCGCACACGCCAACAACCAAGTTGATAAACCTGGGAAAAGTCATTAACGATGCCATGAGTTAGCCATGTTATTGCCATCTTCCTGACAACTTCGTTAGTTGCCATTAAATGGCCAATACCTCATTCAAGAGGCCGGCAAGTTCATCATGTAATAACGGGCATACATCCTTCCTCGACCGGGGAACCGGTCATGGCCGATCGATACGGCGGCGCGCCCTTCCCTGTGGCGCTTGTCCGCATCGCTTCTCAGAAACCTACGGTTGCCGAGAGCAACAGGGTCCGTGGCGTCGCCAGGGTCAAGCCCGGCTCGCTGTCGTCCGAGGCCCCCGCCGAACTCCAGTAACGCTTGTCCAGCACGTTCTCGACATTGGCGCGCAAGGTGATGTCC
This sequence comes from Pseudomonas sp. RW409, assembly GCF_003184125.1. Classification (NCBI taxonomy): domain Bacteria; kingdom Pseudomonadati; phylum Pseudomonadota; class Gammaproteobacteria; order Pseudomonadales; family Pseudomonadaceae; genus Pseudomonas; species Pseudomonas sp. RW409. Next base: position 1,292,668 of record NZ_QHHP01000041.1, read on the forward strand.
TTGTCGTCGAGCTTGAATGCGTAGCGCGCACCCAGGTCGAAGCGCTCCCAGGAATCGATTTCCTTGCTGTTGGCCTGGTCCAGGTACTGCGAGCTGGAATAGATGCCGCGAGCGGTCAGGGTCAGGCCCTGGACCTTCGGCACATCCCACTCGGCGCCCAGGTTGACGTTGTACTTCGGCGTGGCCGGCGCGCGGTTGCCGTCGAAGGTGCCGTTGGTGGTGTCCTTCAGTTCGCTGTCGATGTACATCACCCCGCCCAGCAGGCGGAAGCCCTTGAGCGGCTCGCCGAACACGCTCAACTCGACGCCGTCGTTCTGGCGCTTGCCGTTCGGGCCGAAGACCCGGGTGGTGGCGTTGGTCTCGTAGGCCGGCTGCTTGATGCGGAACACCGCGGCGGTCAGGGCGAACGCCCCGGCGTCGTACTTGGCGCCGGCCTCGACCTGGCGGCTGATGAACGGCGGGAAGATTTCGTCTTCGTTGATCGAGGTCGACGGCGCGATCTTGCCCTGGCTCAGGCCTTCCATGTAGTTGACGTACAGCGACAACTGGTCGGTGGCCTTGAACAGCAGGCCGCCCGAAGGCGAGACCTTTTCCTCGTCGTAGGCGGTGTCGCCTTTGACGCCGTCGCTCCAGTCGTCGACCTTGACCCGCTGCCAGCGCGCGCCGAGGGTCAGCAGCAGGCGGTCATCGAAGAAGCCCAGGGTGTCGGACAGCGCCACGCCGCTGAAGCGGTTCTCGGTGTAGACCTTGGGGTCCAAACGCGTCGGCCGCGACGGGGTCGGCGTCGGCCGCGGGTTGTAGAGGTTGCTGGGGGACGCGGCATAGCGCGCGCCGCCGTTTTCGAAATCCATGTAGAAGTAGCTGGCCGCCAGGTTGACCTCATGGCTTACCGGGCCGGTATGGAACCAGCTGCGCACGCCCGCCGTGGTGGTGCGCACGTTTTCGTCGCGGGTGAAGTCGCGGGGCTGGACGCTGAAGTCGCCAGCGTCGTTGGTGATCGACACCGCATGACGGAGGAAGTCGTGGTTGCTTTTGCGCGCGCCGACGCCGCCGTACAGCATGATCGAATCATTGACGTCGTATTCGGCGTTGACCGTGCCAAAGGTGTCCTTGGTCCGCGCCTTGCTCCAGGACTGCGCATAGTTGTGTCGCACATCGTCGGCGTCCGGCACCTTGGCGTTGGCGCCGATCTGCACCCGCTCCTGGGGCGCGTCGGTATCGCGCTCGGTGTGGCCGATGTCCGTCGACAGGCGCAGGCGTTCGCCACGGAAGTCCAGGCCCAGCACCGCCATCTCGCGGTCGACGCTCTGGTGATCCCACTGGGTGTCGCCGGACTGCTTGACCGCGTTCAGGCGCACGCCGAACTTGTTGTCCTCGCCGAAGCGCCGGCCGATGTCCACCGCGCCGCCGACCTGGCTGTCGGAGGCGTAGCTGCCGGTGAGTTCGGTGATCGGCTTGTCGGTGGCGCGCTTGGGCACCACGTTGATCCCGCCGCCGACGCTGCCCCGCGGCGAGATGCCGTTGATCAGCTGGGTCGGGCCCTTGAGGATGTCCACCCGGTCGGCCATTTCCATGTCGATGGTGTAGGTCGGCAGCACGCCGTACAGGCCGTTGTAGGCGACATCGCTGTTGAACAGGCTGAAGCCGCGGATGGTGAACTGCTCGTAGCGGCCGCCCGCCGGGTTGGTGGCACGCACCGAGGGGTCACTGGCGATCAGGTCGCCGAGGGTCCGCGCCTGCTGGTTCTTCACCACCTCGCTGGTGTAGGTGGTCATGCTGAACGGCGTTTCCATGAAGTCCTTCGAGCCCAGCAGGCCCTGGGAACCCCGGCGCGCCACCTGGCCGCCGGCGAAGACGTCGCTGTCGGTCGCGCCGCTGGCACCGAGAATCGAGGTCGGCGCCAGTTGCAGGCTGCCGCCTTGCGGCGCCGGGGTGAGGATATAAGCCTGCTCGCCCACCGGTTGCAGTTGCAGGCCGGAACCTTGCAGCAAACGGGCAAAGCCCTCTTCCACCCCGTACTCGCCGGACAGCCCGCTACTGTTGCGCCCGCTGACCAGCTGCGGGTCCACCGACAGGTTGACCCCCGCCAGGCCGGCGAAACGGGTCAGCGCGGCGCTCAGCGGGCCGGCCGGCACCTGATAGCTGCGCCGCGCGGCATCGTCGGCCCAGCTGGCCTGGATGAAGAACGGACTGGAACTGAGGGACAGCATGAGGCCCAAGTGCAACAACGGGCGCAGGCCGGGGGCAACCGGGCGCAAACGGTAAGGCAATACTGCGGGCATGGGAGGAAGCTCTCGTTTTTTGTTCACTTACCTGGAATGACCGGCGAGGCGAAAAAAAGGGACAGGCTTCAGCCAATATTTTTTGGCGGGGTGTTTTTCGGCTGGCTTTTCTGCGGGATCAGCGTCACCCAGTAGCGGGTGCGCGAATGCACTTGCAGCGGCAGGCTGGCGGCCAGCAGCGACAGCACGCGGTCGGTGTTGTCGAGACGGAAGCTGCCGGTGACGCGCAGGGCTTCCAGTTCCGGTTCCCAGCGCAGCAGGCCCGGACGATAGCGGCTCAGCTCGCGCAGGAAGTCCCCCAGCGGCTGGTTCTGCGCCATCAGCACACCGTCGCGCCAGCTTGGCAGTTGCGCGTCGAAGGCATCGATCTGGCCGACGCCCTCCGCGCGCAGCCGGACCCACTGGCCTTCGCGCAACACCAGTTGCGGCCCGAACAAGGGTTGCAGCTGAACCGAGCCGCTGACCACCGACACCCGGCAATCGTGCTCGTTGAGGCGCACGCAGACTTCGCTGCGGCTGACGATGATGCGCCCGTAACGCGCCTGGATGGTCAGCGGCGCGCTGCCCGCCACCTTGAGCGCCATCTCGCCGCGCACCAGGGTCACTTGCCGCGCACCCAGGTCGACGTTGACTGCGCTGGCGGTGTTCAACTGCAAGGAGCTGCCATCGGCCAGGGGCACTGTGCGGTGTTCACCGGTGCCGGTCTGCAGGTCGGCGCGCCATACGTCCAGCGATAGCTGGCGGGTCAGCAGCCAGGCGGTCGGCACCAGTGCGGCGACGCCGAGGGCGCGCTTGAGTACCGCGCGCCGCGACGGCTCGGGACGATCCAGGGTGGCCAGCGCCAGGGCCGACGGCAGCGCGGAGAAACGCTGGCGCAGCTGCTGCGCCTTCTGCCAGGCGCTTTCGTGACGGCTGTTGCTGTTGCGCCAGTGCTGCAAGCGGGCGTGATCGTCGGCGTTGGCCGCGCCGGATTCCAGCAGCGCCAGCCACTGGGCCGCGGCGCGGGCCACTTCGCGGGTTTCGCTGGACGGCGCCGAGCGCATCACAGTTCCACCAGCAGGCAGTGTTCGTAGGCCTGGGCCATGTAGCGCTTGACGGTGCGTTCCGAGACGTCGAGGCGTTCGGCGATCTCGCGGTAGCCCAGCCCTTCCAGCTGGCTCCAGAGAAATGCCCGGCGCACCAGGGGCGGCAGGCCATCGAGCAGTTCGTCGAGGGCTTGCAGGGTTTCCAGCAGCACCCAGCGCTGTTCCGGGGACGGCACGCTGTCTTCGGGCAGGCTGGCCAGCGCGTCCAGGTAGGCCTGTTCGAGTTTGCGCCGGGTATAGAAGTTGCTCAGCAGGCGCTTGCCGACGGTCACCAGGTAGGCCCGCGGCTCGCGCAGGTCGACCAGTTGCTGGGAGCTGGTGAGCACGCGCAGGAAGGTGTCCTGGCTCAGGTCCGCCGCATCCCAGGCGTTGCCCATGCGCTGGCGCAACCAACTCTCGAGCCAGCTTCGATGGTCGCGGTACAGGGCATGTAGGCTTTGCTCCGGTGGCGTCGCTGCTTCAATCATGTCAAGAGCCCTGCGCGAAGGATTATTCAAATGAGACTGATTCTAATTAATATTCATAAGGCAAACCAAGTCCTTTCGTGTGATACGCGTCTAGTTTTCATCTGACGGGGAAAATCGGCGGGCGCCCTGGGACCATGGTCCCAGGGGCATGCAGCGTTCCAGGCGCAGGGCCTGGTCGGGGGCTGGAACAGCGCCCGGCCCCTTGCGGGCCGGGCACGGGTGCGTGGGTTACACGCCCATCAACGGGTCGCTGATGCTGTGGGCACCGGTTTCCAGGCGCCCGGCCAGGCGGCGCAGCCAGCCGCCCTCGGCACGCACGGTCAGGTCGTACCAGCCGCCGCTGGCCTGGCAGGCGAACATCTGGTGGATCTCGCTGCGCCCGGGCACGTCGAAGCGCCATGGCCCCTGATGGGTGTAGGGGCAACGGTCGATGGTAATCGACACCGGCTCCTTGCCCGGGTTGCTCAGGGTCAGCTGCAGGTTGTTGCCGCGGCTGAACATCGACACCTCGGGCTGACGCTCCAGCAGGTTGCCGTGGAAGCTGCGGTGGAAACCGTTGGGCCCCAGCAGCCACAGCTTGTAGTGCCCGGCGGTCTGCCAGCTGTCCTTGAGCTGCTTGCCCGCCTCCACCGTATAACGACGGGGAATGTCCAGCAGGTGCAGGCGATCGTAGACATGGAACACCGCGCCCTGCTCCCCGCTGTTCTGCAGGCTCAGGGTCAGGCTCAACGCCTTGCGCTTGGCCTTGGCCTCGACATTCAGCCGATACGGCAAGGCTCGTGACGGCCGGGCCACGCGCTGCTGCTGCGGCAGTTGCTGGCGGCTGGCGTCCGGCAGCGGCACCTGGGCCAGTTGTTCCTGGCGCTGGCGCAGCAGGTCCGCGGCCTGGCGGGTGGTGGTGTGCAGCGGCGGGAGGACTTCACTGTTGGGATTGACGAAGTTGAAGGCCGAGGTCAGGTCGCCGCACACCGCGCGGCGCCAGGCACTGATGTTCGGCTCGCGCACGCCGAAGCGCTTCTCGAGAAATTGCAGGACCGAGGTGTGGTCGAACGCCTGGGAGTTGACCCAGCCGCCACGGCTCCACGGCGACAGCACCAGCATCGGCACCCTAGGGCCCGGGCCGTAGATACCGCCGTCCGGGCGCGGTTGCTGGGTGGTCCCCGGTGGCGCCGGGTGGGTGAACACCTCGCTGTCGAAATCCACCGTCGACTTGCCGGCGAAGCTGCCGTCCAGGCGGCGTGAAGGCGCCGAGGGCGAAGGCACATGGTCGAAGAAACCGTCGTTCTCGTCGTAGTTGACCAGCAGCACGGTCTTGCTCCAGACCTCGGGGTTGTCGGTCAGCGCCTTGAGGATTTCCTGGGTGAACCAGCCGCCCTGCACCGGGCTCGACGGCCCCGGGTGCTCGGAATAGGTGGCCGGCGCGACGATCCAGCTGACCTTGGGCAGCTTGCCCTGCTGCACATCGTTGCGAAACCCCGCGATCATGCCCTCCAGGTCGCTGCCGCTGCGGGCCGGCAAGGTGTTGCCATTGCCCTTGTACAGCGGCACCCGGGCATTCAGCGCGTCGCTGTAAGGCACGAAGGCGGTGAAGTCTTCCGGCGGCTGCGCCGGGTTGCCGGCCGCCACGCTGGCGCGGCGGTACTGGCGGAAACCGGCCAGCGGGTTGTCGCCGAAGTTGTCCGGCAGGTACTGGTAGATCTTCCAGCTGACGCCCCGCTCTTCCAGGCGCTCGGGGTAGGTTTTCCAGGTGTAGCCGACGTCCACCGCGCCCGGGCCGTCCCATTCGTTGACCACCGCGGCCACGTTGGCCCCGGTCGGACCATTGGTGCCGGTCCAGTGGAACAGGCGGTTGGGGTTGGTCCCGGCGTGCACCGAACAGTGGTAGGCATCGCACAGGGTGAAGGTGTTGGCCAGGGCGAACTGGAACGGCAGCTCCTGTTCGCGGTAGTAGCCCATGGAGGTGTTGGTCTTGAAGGTCGGCCAGGCGCTCATGCGCCCGCTGCCCCAGGCCGCGTGCTCGTCGATCCACGAATGCGGCGTGCCGTTGACCCGCTGCGCGTTGCCCCGCGAGCTGTCCAGGTGATACGGCAGCACCACGCGCCCGACGCCCTGCTGCTCCCACACCGAACGCTTGCCGGGCAGCGGGATGGTGAAGCGATCGCTGAAACCGCGGACCCCGGGCAAGGTGCCGAAGTAATGGTCGAAGGAGCGGTTTTCCTGCATCAGGATCACCACGTGCTCGACGTCGCGAATGGTGCCGGTGCGGTTGTTGGCGGGGATCGCCAGGGCCTGGCGGATGGAGTCTGGCAGTAAGGTAAAGGCCGATCCGATGGCGGCGGCCTGCATGAGCTTCCTGCGAGTGAGAGTAGGCATACGCGGTTGAATTCCTTGAAGTTACAGGGCGGGAAATAGCGACCCACGCAAAGTAGTGACCTCAAGTAACAAGCAAGTTACACGGCGGTTGCAGGCCGGGGTCAAGGCATTCATTGATCCTGATACAGCCGCATTAACCCTCTAAGCCTATGATTTTTAATTACATTTCTAAATAAAGAATATTTCGTGAACTTCATCCAGAGTTGCTCCTTGTATTCGGAAAAATCTGACGGCGTTCTGCTTTAATCCTATATGCACAATGCCACTATTTGATTTGCAAGGAGCAATCATGGACTCGACCCAGCACTACGAGGGGGAAAGGAAGCGCATCGAGAACCGCCGTGCCGCATTGGGTCTCAAATACCTTCCCGCGCCGGACGGCCAGCCCCTCAAGACCTGGGGCCTGGCGCTGTCCGGCGGCGGCATCCGCAGCGCCACCTTTTGCCTGGGAGTGCTGCAGGCGATGGCCCGGGCCAACGCGCCGGAACAGGCCAACCCACGCAAGTCGAGAACAGCGCAAGACAACCTCACCACCACCCTGCTGCCGCGTTTCGACTACCTCTCCACGGTCAGCGGCGGCGGTTATATCGGCAGTTTCTTCTCCAGCCTGTTCATCCCCAATCGCCTGCGCCGCGAGCAGGCCCAGGAGCGCGCCGAAGCCTCACACCTGTCGCCCGCCCAGCAAGCGGCCAGGACCGCCGCGATCAACGCCTATGAGGTGCTGCACTACGAGCCGCCGGGACGCATCAGCACCGCCATCGACTTTTCCAGCGAAAAAGACATCGGCAAGGGCCCCACCGCCTGGCTCCGGGAGAACGGCCGCTACCTGACCCCGACCGGTTCGGGGGACGCGCTCTACGCCCTGGCGATCACCTGGCGCAACTGGCTGTCGCTGCACTTCGTCATCGGCATGCCGATCGTCCTGCTGCTGTCGTTGCTGATGCTGTTGCAGGTGGAGTACCTGCCCAATCTGTTCCTGCTGCCCGGCGCGCTGTTCATCCTCGGCTTGCTGCCCTGCTGCCTGGCCTACTGGCTGGTGCTGCCGAAAAACAGCCTGAGCAATCCGCCGGCCCTGAGCAACCTGGCGGCCGCGGCCTGCACGGTGATGGCGCTGCTCTTCGTCGGTATCTGGGCGCTGCTGCAACAACCGGACGACAGGCCGAACGTGCGCTACCTGTTCCTCGGGTTCGCCGCCATCGCGCTGCTGGGCATCGTCTACGCCTGGCTGCTGATCTGGCACCTGAAGTACCGGACCCGCAAGGCCAACGACGAAGACGGGATCTTTACCGTGCGCAACTACCGGGTCGAGGTCACCCGGGTGCTGTCGCAGGTCATCATGGCCCTCGGCGCGCTGCTGTTCACCGCGTTCCTGGTGTCGCTGTCCGAAGCGATCTACCTGCACCTGCAGAGCCTGACCCAGGGCACCGTCGGCATCCTTGCGCTGCTGATCTGGCTGGTGCGCCGCCTGGCGCTGTTGCGCGACGAGAAGAGCCTGCCGGACTGGCTGCGCCTGCTGCCCCTGGAGGTCATGAGCCTGATCGGCGGCCTGCTGTTGCTGGCGGCGGTCTGCCTGGTGTGGATGCTGTTCGTTCTGTGGGTCACCGCCGATGGCGGTATCCGCCTGCAGGAAGACGGCTATGTGCTGCGGCTGGCCGTGCTGGCGGGTGTCGCGGCGGCCCTGACCTGGGTCAGCAGCCGCTTCGTCGGCTTCCTCAATACCTCGTCCTTGCAGTCCTACTACAGCGCCCGCCTGGTTCGCGCCTACATGGGCGCCACCAACGGCAAGCGCTTCGACGGCACGCCCGAGCAACGGCGCAAGCACATGAGCGTGGCCGAGCCGCTGAGCAACGACGACATCAGCGTCGAGCACTACTACGGCACGCCCAGCGCCGGCCCGCTGCACCTGATCAACGTGACCATGAACCTCACGGTCGACCCGGCCGAACAACTGGTGCAGCGCGATCGCAAAGGCAAGCCGCTGTGCCTGGCGCCGGGCAGCGTCAAGGGCGAAGGGAGCTTCATCCTCGACGGCAAGGTCTATCAGCGCGACGTGGACAACATCCCCGCTTCGGAAATCGCCTACCCGCTGACCATCGGCCAATGGATAGGCGTTTCCGGCGCGGCCTTCACCACCGGCCTGGGACGCGCCACCAGCCTCGGCATGTCGCTGCTGCTGGGCCTGGCCAACGTGCGCCTGGGCAACTGGTGGCCCAGCGGCTTTATCGAGGACAGGCCGGAAAAACCCAAGCAGTCCCTGGGCCTGAAGCTGTCGCACTGGCTACCGACCCAGACCTACCTGTTCTACGAATTGACCGCGCACTTCCATGGCCATCGGCGCGACTATCAGTACCTCTCCGACGGCGGCCACTTCGAGAACACCGCGGCCTACGAACTGCTGCGCGAGGCACGCCAGGTCGAGCTGATCGTGATGTGCGACTGTGGCTGCGACCCCGATTACCAGTTCGACGACCTGAGCAACCTCATCCGCCTGGCGCGCATCGACCATGGCCTGGAGATCAGGGAAGACACGCAGATCGCCGATGACGAGATGCTGGGCAAGGTGTTCGCGCGCATGGAGTACTTCAAGACCGCGCCTTCGCCGGCGGACCTGCATTGCGCGCTGCTGCTCAACGTCTACGCCTGCACCAAGCCAGACACCCTGATCAGCCGCATCCTGGTGCTCAAGCCACGGCTGATCGCCTCGGTATCGCCGGACGTGCAGAACTACGCGCTGATCAACCAGTCCTTCCCCAACCAGCCCACCGTCGACCAGTTCTTCGACGAAGCGCAGTTCGAGAGCTATCGCAAGCTCGGCTTGAGCATTGGCCAGGAAGTCTTCGGCAATGGGCTCAACGGCAATACCATCGCCCAGGCGCTGTGGCGCTACCTGCGCGAGCACCCTGAGGGAAGCGCGCACGAGGATGACCAGGCCAGGCCGCCGCGGCCGAGCCGCAACGGCCAGCGCCGCCCTTCGGCCGACCGCGATCCCCGCGCATGAGGCACGAAATGGCGACCAGCCTGCGGGCCCACGGTCAGCCAAGCCTCAACGCTGGCCGCGACGCAGGGTCTCGCTCGGCAGTTCCTTGAACAGCGCGCGGTAGCTGCTGGAAAACCGCCCGAGGTGCCAGAACGACCAGCGCATGGCCACCTCGGCCACGGTGGTTTCGTCCGGGCCGCGGCTGAGCAGTTCGCGGTGCGCGCTGTTCAGCCGGCGCAGGCGCAGCCACTGGGTCGGCGCCATGCCGGCGAAGGCCCTGAACGCGCCTTGCAACTGGCGCAGGGACACCCCGGCCACCTGCGATAGCTCCAGCAGGTTGAGGCTGTCTTCCGGGCCGTCCGCCGCCCACTCCGCGACCCGCTGCATGATCGCCCGCTCCTCGGCGCGCCGGCGCAGGCCGCCGCCGTCCAGGCGCACGCAGGCGTTGTCGAGGATAAACAGGCAGTCGTCGAGCAACTGCTGGGTCAGGGCTTCGCGACTCGGTGGGTCGAGGGTCTGTGACAGGCGCGTCAGGGTCGCGCTGAGCCAGCGGCTGAACAAGGCGTTCTGCCCGCAGTTGAGCGGCGCCAGGAACAGGCCGTCGAGGCGTTGTGCGTCGAGGCCATGGCCGCGGACGAACTCCGGGCCGAACACCACGGCGATTTCCTGGTAGTTCTCCGGGGTGATCCAGATATTGCGGCTCTCGCCATTGAGCAGGTACAGGGCGTTGTCGCTGCGATCGAAACAGAACGCCAGGGAGTCCTCGGGCGCGCTGAAATTCTGCTCGACCCGGGTGTTCATGCACTCCTCGTAGATCTGCACCCCTTGCAGGTCCAGGTAACGCACCTGCCCGGCGAAATGCCCGGGCGACATCTGCTGGTAATGCTGCACCCAACCCGGGGTGGCACGGATCTGATCGGCCACATCGAAGGTGTTGAAGGCCTGGACCTGGAGAGCTGTCGACGCTGTCATGAAGGGACCTTGCGCACTCTTTTGGTGCGCTTTGGTGCTGCTTAAAGTGGATAGATGGAACCGCAAGGCTTGCCCAAGATAGTCGCCAACGCGCCACAGGGGAAGCCTTGCCGGGCCACCCCAAGCACTGGCGCGTCACCGACAATCATTGACGAGGTCCTTATGAATGCCCCTTTCGATCAGCTGTCTGCCTGGCTGAAAGAACACAAGATTACCGAAGTGGAATGCGTGGTCAGCGACCTGACCGGCATCGCCCGCGGCAAGATAGCGCCCACCAACAAGTTCCTGCATGAGCGAGGCATGCGCCTGCCGGAAAGTGTGCTGTTGCAAACGGTAACCGGGGACTTCGTCGACGACGATATCTACTACGACCTGCTGGACCCGGCCGACATCGACATGGTCTGCCGCCCCGACGCCTCGGGCATTTACCTGGTGCCCTGGGCCATCGAGCCGACCGCCATCGTCATCCACGACACCTTCGACAAGTTCGGCAACCCTATCGAGCTGTCGCCGCGCAACGTGCTGAAGAAAGTCCTGCAGCTGTACGCCGACAAGGGCTGGCAGCCGATCGTCGCGCCGGAAATGGAGTTCTACCTGACCCAGCGCTGCGAAGACCCGGACCTGCCGCTGAAGGCGCCGCTGGGCCGCTCCGGCCGGGCCGAGAGCGGCCGCCAGTCGTTCTCCATCGACGCCGCCAACGAATTCGATCCGCTGTTCGAGGACGTCTACGACTGGTGCGAAGCCCAGGGCCTGGACCTCGACACGCTGATCCACGAAGACGGCCCGGCGCAGATGGAAATCAACTTCCGCCACGGCGACGCCCTCGACCTGGCCGACCAGATCACCGTGTTCAAGCGCACCCTGCGCGAGGCCGCGCTCAAGCACAACGTCACCGCCACCTTCATGGCCAAGCCGGTGGCCGACGAACCTGGCAGCGCCATGCACCTGCACCAGAGCGTGGTCGACAGCGCCACCGGCAAGCCGATCTTCGCCGACGCCGAGGGCCGCATGAGCGAGCTGTTCCGTCATCACATCGGCGGCCTGCAGAAATACATCCCCCAGGTGCTGCCGATGTTCGCGCCCAACGTCAATTCGTTCCGCCGCTTCCTGCCGGACACCTCGGCGCCGGTCAACGTCGAATGGGGCGAAGAGAACCGCACCGTTGGCCTGCGGGTGCCGACCTCCAGCCCGGAAGCCATGCGCGTGGAAAACCGCCTGCCCGGCGCCGATGCCAACCCCTACCTGGCCATCGCCGCCAGCCTGCTGTGCGGTTACCTGGGCATGGTCGAGGGCATCGAGCCGAGCGCCGCGGTGGAAGGCCGGGCCTACGAGCGGCGCAACCTGCGCCTGCCGATCACCATCGAAGACGCCCTGACCCGCATGGAAGAGTGCCCGACCCTCGAGCGCTACCTGGGCAGCAAGTTCGTGCGCGGCTACGTGGCGGTGAAACGCGCCGAGCACGAGAACTTCAAGCGCGTGATCAGCTCCTGGGAACGCGAGTTCCTGTTGCTCAGCGTCTGAGGCTTGCGCGCGCTGCTGCGCACACCGTTGTAGCCGCTGCGGAGCGCCAGCGAGGCTGCGCTCGATGGCGCAGCCATCGCCAGACCGTCGCACGCGGTGTACCTGATGCAACGCGGTTGCCGGGTTTGCGTCGGCTGCGCCGCCGATCGCAGCCTCGCTGGCGCTCGGCAGCGGCTACAGGGGACGGGGCTACAGGGCTTCATGAATTTGGCAAACCAATAACAACCGCAAAAAGGGGTATCGCTATGCGTCTATGGAAATCGGTGGTTCCGCTGGCCCTGTCGGTGCTGTTTGGCGCCACGGCCCAGGCTGAATCGAAAGTCAGCGTGTACAACTGGACCGACTATATCGGCGAGACCACCCTCGCCGACTTCCAGGCAAAAACCGGGACCCGGGTGATCTACGACGTCTTCGACTCCAACGAAACCCTGGAAGGCAAGCTGCTGGCCGGCCGCACCGGCTATGACGTGGTGGTGCCGTCCAACCACTTCCTGGCGCGGCAGGTCAAGGCCGGGGCCTTTCTCAAGCTGGACCGCGCGCAGTTGCCGAACTGGCAGAACCTCGACCCGAAACTGCTGGCCCTGCTGGAGCAGAACGACCCCGGCAACCAGTACTCGGTGCCTTACCTGTGGGGCACCAACGGCATCGGCTACAACGTCGACAAGGTCAAGCAGGTGCTGGGCGTCGACAGGATCGATTCCTGGGCGGTGTTCTTCGAACCGGAGAACCTGAAGAAGCTCAGCCAGTGCGGCGTGTCGATGATGGACTCGCCGGACGAAGTGTTCCCGGCGATGCTCAACTACCTGGGCCTGGACCCGCGCAGCGAAAACCCCGCGGACTACAAGAAAGCCGAAGCCAAGCTGCTGGCGATCCGTCCCTACATCACCTACTTCCACTCCTCCAAGTACGTCTCGGACCTGGCCAACGGCAATATCTGCCTGGCCTTCAGTTATTCCGGCGACGTGTTCCAGGCCGCCAATCGCGCCAAGGAAGCCAAGAACGGGGTGAAGATCGCCTATTCGATTCCCAAGGAAGGCAGCAACCTGTGGTTCGACCTGCTGGCGATCCCGGCGGACGCGAGCAACCCCAAGGAGGCCCATGCCTTCATCAACTACCTGCTGGACCCGCAGGTGATCGCCAAGGTCAGCGCCTACGTCGGCTACGCCAACCCCAACCCGGCGTCCCAGCAATTCATGGACCCTGAGCTGGTGAACAACCCCGAGGTCTACCCACCCCAGGCGGTGCTCGACAAGCTGTATATCTCCAGCACCCAGAGCCCGCAGACCATGCGCCTGATGACTCGCGCCTGGAGCAAAGTGAAGTCCAACAAATGAACCAGCACAGCCACGCGCAACACACCCGCTCCTACTACGCCGCCTCGGCCAACGCGCTGCCGGACTACCCGCCCCTGAACACTGACCTAAATGCAGAGCTGAGCGCCGATGTCTGCGTGATCGGCGGCGGTTTCACCGGGGTCAACACCGCCATCGAACTGGCGCAGCGCGGCCTGTCGGTGATCCTCCTGGAAGCCCGACGCATCGGCTGGGGTGCCAGCGGGCGCAACGGCGGGCAACTGATCCGCGGTATCGGCCACGACGTCAGCGGTTTTGCCCGCTACGTCGGCGCCGAGGGCGTGCGCTACCTGGAGCAGGCCGGCATCGACTCGGTGGCGCTGGTCGGCCAGCGCGTGCGCGAACACGGCATCGACTGCGACCTGCGCTGGGGCTTCTGCGAGCTGGCCAATACCCCGGCGCAGTTCGCGGCGTTCCAGGCCGAGCAGGAGCATCTGGCGGCGCTGGGCTACGTGCATGAAACCCGCCTGGTGGCCCCGCAGGACATGGCCCAGGTGGTGGCCTCGTCGTGCTATGCCGGGGGCCTGGTGGACATGGGGTCCGGGCACCTGCACCCGCTCAACCTGGTGCTCGGCGAGGCCGCCCTGGCCCGGTCGCTGGGGGTGCGGATCTTCGAGCAGAGCCCGGTGCTGGAACTGATCCACGGCGACAGCGTGCAGGTGCGCTGCGCCAACGGCACGGTGCGCGCCGGCAGCCTGGTGCTGGCCTGCAACGCCCACCTGGATGACCTGGAGCCACGGCTGAGCGGCAAGGTGCTGCCGGCGGGCAGCTACATCGTCGCCACCGAGCCCCTGGCGCCGGCCCTGGCCGCCGAACTGATCCCGCAGAACCTGGCGCTCTGTGACCAGAAGGTCGGCCTCGACTACTACCGGCTCTCGGCGGACCGGCGCCTGCTGTTCGGCGGCGCCTGCCACTACTCCGGGCGCGACCCGGCGGACATCGGCACCTATATGCGGCCCAAGCTGCTCAAAGTGTTCCCACAGTTGGCGCATGTGGGCATCGACTACCAATGGGGCGGCAAGATCGGCATCACCGCCAACCGCTTCCCCCAGGTCGGGCGCCTGCGCCAGTACCCCAACGTGTATTACGCCCAGGGTTACTCCGGGCACGGGGTCAACGTCACCCACTGGACCGCGCGCCTGCTGGCCGAAGCCATCCACGCCGGCCACAGCCGGGGCCTGGATATCTTCAGCGCAGTGCCGCACATGACCTTCCCCGGCGGCCCGGCCCTGCGCGCGCCGCTGCTGGCGCTGGGCATGCTGTGGCATCGGTTGCGCGAGGTGCTGGGCTAAGGCAGTAACTGCGCAAGCGAATGGACCACCGCTATCGCGAGCAAGCTTCGCTCCTACAGAAGCGAGCGCCAGACGCGGACTACCCGGCGCTCCACAAACCTGTAGGAGCCAGCGGGCGGCGATCCGGCTTGCCGGCGATGGCGTCATCGAATGCGCCGCCATCATCCCTGGCAGCTCGCTGCGATCATTGCCACACAGGCTGGCCTGAAACCTCGAGCGGTGCGAAGATGCGCGCCGCAAACCGGCTTGCTAAGGAATGGCATCATCAAAGCGCTCACTGCTCTCGTCCTGCTTGGGACACTCGCCCTCTCGGGCTGCGGCACCCTGATGGCCCGTGCCAGCAATCAGTACATCTCCTACGACTTCTACAAAGGCACCCAGCAGAATATCCAGCTGCTGACCATGCGTGACGCCCGCGGCTACGACGGCTACGCCACGATCTACTGCTGGATGAGCATCGTCTGCCCGCTGGTGGCGGTGGTGAGCCTGCCGGTGGATGCGGCGGTCGATACCGTGCTGCTGCCCTACGACGCCAAGGGCGTTTATTACTGAAGCCGCGTTTGGTCGATAGCGGCATGGGTGAATGGACCACCGCTATCGCGAGCAAGCTTCGCTCCTACAGAAGCAAGTGCCAGATACGGACTACCGGGCGCTCCACAAACCTGTAGGAGCCAGCGGGCGGCGATCCGGCTTGCCAGCGATGGCGATCTCAAATGCGCCGCTGTCATCCCTGGCAAGCATCGGCAAACCGTCACCACTCAGCCCGCCACCACAGGCTCGGCCACCACCCCACGCAACCGGCACGGCGCGCCCAGACGGTCGAGCCGCGGGCGGCCGAACAGGTAGCCCTGGCCCCACTCGCCGCCGCAGGCGGTGGCGAGGGCGCGGTCGGCTTCGCTCTCGATGCCTTCGATGATCACGCAGGGCGCCAGGGTCTTGCACAGCTGCACCAGGTGTTTCAGGGTCTGCACGCTGTTGGGTTCGCTGCGGGCGCGTTGCAGGTAACCCTGGTCGATCTTGACCATGTCGGGGCGGGTCTGGCGGATGAACTCCAGGGTGCCCAGGCCTGCGCCGAAGTCGTCCACCGCCACCCGGCAGCCCAGCTCGCGCAGGCACAGGACAAACTCGATGGCCGCCTCGGGGCTCGGCGGCGTGGCGCTTTCGGTGATTTCGATCACCAGGCGCGCAGCCACCGAAGGCGCGTCGCGCAACTGCGCGAGGGTGGCGGACCAGAACGGATCGATGATCGCGCTCTGCGCCGAGATATTGCAGCCCAGGCGCAGGTGCTCGTCCTCCAGCAGGCGCTCGATCACGCACCCCACCACGCTGCGGTCCAGCTCGCGCATCACCTGATGGCGCTCGAGCATGGCGAACGGGTAGACACCCTTGCCCGGCTGCTCGACATGGCGCAGCAAACCTTCCTGGTACAGCACCCGGTTGGCGTCGGGCAGCCACACCACCGGCTGGAAGGCCAGCGCCAGTCGCCCCTGCGCCAGTTCCCGATAAAAGTCTTTGACGCTTTGCATGACAGATCCGTAGTCGAAGCGGCGACAGCGCGCCGGGTGGGTTGGCCAGGATGCGTCGGCGCGCCCGACGAGATAATGGCTCATTGCCACTTATGATCCCCCCTGCCCGAGCGGCTCGAAAGTGTTCCCGGATACCTTTCGTTTGTCCTTGGAAACACCGCACCGCCCTTTCTCGACTGTGGCCCAGGGTTTATTGCGATCATGCGCCGGCGCCAATGACATCAATTAGCCACCAGTCCAGGAAGTACTATGCACAGAATGACCGGCACCAGTTTCCGGGTGCTTGCCGATGTCCTGACCGATGCAGGCGTCAAGGTCGAGGCCTTGCTCAAGCGCCACGGCAGCAGCCACCAGGAGGCCTGTGAAAACCCCACGGGCGTCAGGCTGGAGCTGGTCTACGCGGTGCTGCAGGACGCCGTGCACCTCTGCGGCAACCCGGACCTCGGCCTGCTGGCGTACACCAAGGCCCACCCGGCCAACCTGGAAGTGCTCGGCTATGCGCTGATGTCCGGCGCCACCCTGGACACCGCGCTGCAACGCCTGGTGGACTATCACTCGCTGGTCAGCAACGGCTTCTACCTGTGCCTGGAGCGCAGCCCCCAGGCCGTCACCCTGATCGGCTTCGACCTCGCCCTCGAACCGGGCCTGGTACCACGGGCGTTCATCGATGCCGGCGCCGCGCAGACCCTGGGCCTGGTGCACTGGCTGCTGCCCGGGCGCAAGCCGCAACCGCTGGCGGCGAGCTTCACCTACCCGCGGCCGGCGGACACCCGTGCCCTGGAGCGCCTGCTGGGGCCCAACCTGCAGTTCGACGCGCCCTACAACAGCCTGAGCTTCAGCCCGCGCGATTGCGCGACCGCCCTGCCCAGCGCCGACCCGGCCCTGGACGTGCTGCACATGGAATACGCGCGCAGCCGCCTCAAGCTGCTGCTCGACGGCTCGATGACCGCGCGGGTAAGGCGGGTACTGTCCGAGCGCCTGGCCCAGGGCGGGCCCAGCGACCTGCGGCATATCGCGCAGTTGGTGGGGGTCAGCAGCCGCAGCCTGCAACGGCGCCTGGGCAGCGAGGACATGCACTTCTCGGCCCTGCTCGACGAGGCGCGGCTGATGCTCGCCCACAGTTTCCTGCGCAACTCGGCGCGCAGCGTCAAGTACATCGGCGCCCTGCTCGGCTTTCGCGACCAGAGCAGCTTTCACAAGGCCTGCCGCCGCTGGTTCGGCATGACCCCGGGGCGTTATCGCCAGGAAGGCTGAACACAAACGACCAAACAAAAACTGTAGGAGCGAGCTTGCTCGCGATGGACGTTAACGATTGCGCGTACCGACTGGATGAACGCGGCGCTCTTGAGTCCATCGCGAGCAAGCTCGCTCCTACAGGGGGGGCAGGATTCAGCGATGGCTGGCCTGCAATGGCGGCTGCGCCTGGGGCATGGCCGAAGAGTGGTGGTTGAGGATCTTCCACTGGCCGTCGATGCGCTCGTAGAGGAAGGTGTAGCGCGCCTGGACCTGGCGGGTCGCGCCACCGGCTTCGTGCAGGGTGAAGGTGTAGACGCCGCTGTCCATGGCCGCGTCCGGACCCAGGTGGCGGATTTCCCGGTAGTTGATCTGGCCCACCGGCTTGCCCGCGAGGAAATGCTCGAAGTAATCCTGGATCTGCGCCGGGGTGGTGCGCACCTGGTTCGACACGGTCGGCTGGAGGATCGCGTCGGCGGCGTAAAGACTGGTTACGTTTTTTGCGCTGCCGCTTTGCAGGGCTGCGTTCCAGCGATCGAACAGGCCGGCGATCTCCCGGTCGCCCTGGCTCTGCGGCTGCGCGGCGACGGTGCGGTACACATAAGGCGTGGCGTCCAGGGCCTGGGCCAGGGGCGCGGTCAGGGCCAGCAACAGGGCAATGGCGGTGGTTGGCAGTTTCATCGGAAGGCTCCAGTGGGTTTCAATGCGCCCACTTTGCCCACCCGGCGCAGCCTCGCCATCGGCCAACCGGTGCCGGCGGCCTATGCCATTCGGCAGATAGGCCCACAGCCGGCAAGCGGGTCTAATGCCTGCTCGCGAGCGCACGCCCTTCACGCTGGAGCCTGTTTTTCATGCAAAGCCCGACTCACGACCCCGGCAGCGCCCTGGCCATTCGCAGCCAGTATCGCCAGTCGCAAAGCCGCGCGGCGCGCCTGCGCCTGTTGGTGGACACCGGCCAGGAACTGACCCAGTTGCCGCCCGCGGCCATGCGCCAGCGCGCCCTGCAACGGGCCTGTGCCTTTATGGCGATGGACCACGGCCTGCTGCTGGAATGGCACGCCACCCAGCCGCCCCGGGCCACCGCCCAGCATGGCAGCAGCGAACGCCTGGCTGCCCTGCACCCGTTGGCCAAGTCTGCGACCCTGCACCCCGAATGGCTGCCGCAGACCGATGCCGCCCTGCCCCAGGTGCTGCGCATTCCCCTGCCCGGCGCCGACGGCCAGGCCTTCGGCGCGCTGCTGCTGGCCAACAGCGTGGCCCTGGCCGCGCCCGACAGCGAGGACCTGGAATCCCTGCAACTGCTGGCCACCCTGTTGGCCGCGCACCTGGAAAACCAGCGCTTGCTCCAAGCCCTGCAAGCCCGGGAACGGACCATGTCGGAGCTGGTGCACCGGCTGTTCAGCGCCCAGGAAGACGAGCGCAAGCGCGTGGCCTACGACCTGCACGACGGCCTCGCGCAAACCCTGGCCGGGCTGCACCAGCGCCTGCAAGGTTTTGCCGGACGCTGTCCGACATTGCCGCAAGAACTGCACAGCGAACTGCAAACCATCCTGACCCTGGCCCAGGGTTGCGTCGGCGAGGGCCGGCAGTTGATCGGCGGCCTGCGCCCCAACGTGCTGGACGATTTTGGCCTGTACAAGGCCATCGACAAGGAAGCCGACCGCCTGCGCGACGCTGGCATCGAGGTGCACTGGCAGCAACAGTCCGGCGCGCGCCTGCCGGGTGCCAGCGAGATCGCCCTGTTCCGCATCGCCCAGGAAGGCATCAACAACATCCTCAAGCATGCCCGGGCCAGCCGCGCCGAGTTGAGCCTGCAACTGGCCGATGGCCAGGCCCGGCTGACGCTGGCAGACAACGGCGCCGGCTTTGCCCTGGACAGCCCGCTGTCCAGCTGCGGCGGCCAGCACCTGGGGCTGGCGGCGATGCAGGAGCGCGCCAGCCTGCTGGGCGGCGAGCTGTCCTGGCACAGCACCCCTGGCGATGGCACCCGCCTGCAAGCCCGGGTGCCGCTGCCCACAGTTGGAGAACACCCATGAGCCCTGCCCTGCGCCTGGTGCTGGCGGACGACCATGAAGTCACCCGCACCGGCTTTGTCGCCCTGCTCGCCGGCCACCCGGAATTCGAGGTGGTCGGCCAGGCCCGGGATGGCCAGGAAGCCCTCGAGCTGTGCGAACGCCTGCAACCGGACATCGCCATCCTCGATATCCGCATGCCGCTGCTCAACGGCCTGGGCGCGGCACGTCTGCTGCACCAGCGGCAACCGGCGATCAAGGTGGTGATCTTCACCATGGACGACAGCCCCGATCACCTGGAAGCGGCGATTGCCGCCGGCGCGGTCGGCTACCTGCTCAAGGACGCCAGCCGCAGCGAAGTGCTCGGCGCCCTGCAACGGGTGGCCCAGGGCGAGGAAGCCCTCAACAGCACAGTCAGCGCCCGGCTGCTGCGGCGCATGGCCGAACGCAACGTCGGCGGCAGCGGCCAAGCTGTCGCCCTGACCGCCCGCGAACGCCAGGTGCTGGGGCTGGTGGCCGGCGGTTTCAGCAACCGCGAGATCGGCGAAAAGCTCGGCATCACCACCGGCACCGCCAAGGCCCATGTGGAGCGGGTGATCGGCAAGCTCGGCGCGGCGGACCGCACCCAGGCCGCGGTGCGCGGCATCGCCCTGGGGCTGGTGGCGCAGCCCGCAGGAGACTGGCCATGAGGCTGCTGGCGAGCCGGCACTGGCTCGACCTGCCCCTGCGCAGCAAGGCGCTGGTGGTGATCTCCCTGCCGCTGGTGATCCTGCTGCTGTCGCTGGTGCTGATCTACATCACCGAACGCCAGACCGCCCGCGCCGAGGAAGACGTGCGCCGGGTGCTGCTGGTGCAGGGCGATATCCAGACCGTGCACACCCTGCTGGCCGAAGCGGCGGCCAGCGTGCGCGGCTACCTGCTGACCCGCCGCGAAGACTTCCTGCCCAGCTACGAGCGCGCCCAGCCGCTGATCCAGGCCGCGCTGCAACGGCTGGACAGCAACATTCGCGATGCGCGCATGCGCGATCACCTCAAGGCCATCACCCCGCTGATCGGCCACAAGCTCGACGGCCTGGTGGCCCTGCGCAACGGCCGGCCCGACGACAGCGCCAGCATCACGGCGATCCTGATCGAGAACAAACAGGTGCTGGACGTGCTGCGCGAGCAGATCAGCGCCATGCGCATCCGCGAAGACGGCTTGCTCGCCGAGCGCAGCGCCGCGGCCTCGGCGACCCGCATGCGCCTGCTGATGGCCACGCTGCTGGCGGCGCTCTGCGGCCTGTTCGGGGCGATTGTCGCGGTGCTGTTCTTGTCCAAGGGCATCGTCGCCCGGGTGCAGCAGGTGCAAGGCAACGCCCAGCGCCTGGCCCTCGGCCAACCGCTGCGCCCGCAGGCCCCGGAACAGGACGAGATCGGCCAGCTCGGCACCCGCCTGGTGGAGGCCGGGCAACTGCTGGCCGAGCGCGAGCGGGCCCTGCGCGACAACGAAGAGCGCCTGCGGCTGATCATCGACGGGGTCAAGGACTACGGGATCTTCGCCCTCGACACCCAGGGCCGGGTCACCACCTGGAACGCCGGCGCCGAGCGGATCAAGGGCTACCGCGAGCAGGAAATCCTCGGCCGGCACTTCTCGCTGTTCTACCTGCCGGAAGAATGCCCCGCGCACCCGGACATGGCCCTGCGCGAAGCCACCCGCGACGGCCATTACATGGAAGAGGCCTGGCGCTGCCGCAAGGACGGCAGCCGCTTCTGGGCCAGCGTGGTGATCACCGCGCAGTACGATGCCAGCGGCGCGCTGCGCGGCTTCTCGAAGATCACCCGCGACATCACCGACCGCCGCGCCGCGGAAATCGCCCTGCGCACCGCCCGCGAAGAAGCCGAAAGCGCCAGCCGCGCCAAGAGCGAATTCCTCTCGCGCATGAGCCACGAACTGCGCACCCCGCTCAACGCCATCCTCGGTTTCGCCCAGTTGCTGGACATGGACTCGCCCAGCGGCCAGCGGCCCCAGGTCGGGCATATCCTGCGCGCCGGCCAGCACCTGCTGACCCTGATCAACGAGGTGCTGGACATCGCCCGCATCGAGGCCGGGCACCTGCCGCTGACTGTCGAGCCGATCGCCCTGGCCTCGGCACTGCACGAAGCCCTGACCCTGGTCTCGCCAATGGCCACCGACGCTGGCATCCAGCTCGCTGCCCTGCCCGCGCTGAGCGAACACTGCGCAGTGATCGCCGACCGCCAGCGGCTGATCCAGGTGCTGCTCAACCTGCTGTCCAACGCCATCAAGTACAACCGGCCCCAGGGCCAGGTGCGAATCGCGGTCAAGGTCCTGGGCCCGCGGGTCGAGGTAGCGGTCAGCGACACCGGCGCCGGCATTCCCCTGGAGCGCCTGGACCAGTTGTTCCGGCCTTTCGAGCGCCTGGGCGCCGACCCGCGGGTGGAAGGCACCGGCCTGGGCCTGGCCCTGAGCAAGAGCCTGCTGGAAATGATGGACGGCAGCCTGCGGGTCCACAGCACGCCGGGCCAGGGTTGCTGCTTTACCTTGCAACTGCCGTTTGTCCAGGTGGCCGCGGCCGGCGCGCACCGCCCCCTGGAACAGCAGGCCCTGGAGCAGCAGGCGCTGGAGCAATCGGTGTCGGTGCTGCCGGCCCGGGTCGAGACCGTGGAATACCGTGGCCAGGTGCTGTGCATCGAAGACAACCTGTCGAGCCTGGCGCTGATCGAAACCCTGCTGCAACGCCGCCCCGGCATTCGCCTGCTGTCGAGCATGCAGGGCCAGATGGGCCTGGACCTCGCGCGCCAACATGCGCCGCAACTGATCCTGCTGGACGTCAGCCTGCCGGACCTTGCGGGCCTGGAGGTGCTGCGCCGGCTGCGGGAGTCGCCGAGCACCGCCAGCACCCCGGTGCTGATGATCACCGCCGACGCCAGCGCCCTGACCCACCGCGCCCTGCTGCAGGCCGGGGCCACGGCGATCCTGACCAAGCCCATTCATATCCCGGCGTTTCTCGCCCACCTTGAGCAACATCTACCGGAGCCCGCATGAACCACGATTTGCGCATCCTGATCATCGACGACCAGCGCCCCAACCTCGACCTGATGGAACAGCTGCTGGCCCGCGAAGGCCTGCACAACGTGCTGAGCAGTACCCAGCCGCTGCGCACCCTGGACCTGTTCAACAGCTTCGAGCCGGACCTGGTGATCCTCGACTTGCACATGCCCGAGTTCGACGGCTTCGCCGTGCTCGAACAGCTCAACCGGCGGATCCCGGCCGACGATTACCTGCCGATCCTGGTGCTGACCGCCGACGCCACCCGCGACACCCGCCTGCGGGCCCTGGCCCTGGGCGCCCGCGACTTCATCAGCAAGCCGCTGGACGCCCTGGAAACCCTGCTGCGGATCTGGAACCTGCTGGAAACCCGCGCCCTGTACAAAGCCCTGCGCCAGCAGGTGCCGGCGCAGCAGATCGAGCTGCTGCGCCGGCATCGCCAGTGAGTGGGTTGGCAGCCTTAGAGGTTGTACTCATCCAGCCTCGGCGAGTCGCCCACCTGCTCGATCGACTCGGAATCGATGTCCGGCAGGTTTTGCGGCTGGTAGCTCAGTTGGCTGCCCCACGGCTGGTCGCTGTTCAGCGGCCCCTTCAGCCGAGCGGCCACTGAGGCATGGACCCGGATTTTCTGTCCGTTTTCAGGGGTGGGAATCTCCCGCAACCGGGCTTTGCCGAACGGCGGCATCGAACCGTACTCAAGGGTTCGCTTGTGGGTCCTCGGGTTCCAGACCAGGCGCGGCACCCACTCGGCGATCAGCCAGTTGCGGGTCAGGGAATTGTGGGCCTGGGCCAGCGGATCCCGTAGCACCGAGGATGCTGGATAGAGTTCGGCGCGACAGGCTTCGGCATCGATGCTCAACCCAGCCTCCAGGCACTCGCCGATCATCCAGCGCAAGGCAATCAGCGCCAGCTGCGACTCGCCGACCGGGTAACCGCCGCCCACATCCGAATGCACGCCGGCGAACCAGACCTGTTTCAGGTTCACCCCCTTGCCTTCTGCCCAGAGGTTCTGCCGGAAAAAGCTGCGGCGTTCGTCCAGGGACACCGCATGGCGGATGATCTTCACCTCCTTGTTCCTGCGGGTGTAGGGAACGATCAGCGGGTCATACACCCAGCCCACCGAACTCACGGTGTCGAACAGCCCGAGAAAGTGAATGCTCACCTTCCGGGCAAAGCTGCCCTTGAACGCCTCCATCAAGTCGAAGTCCGGCTTTTTATCCGCGCTCATGCGCCACCAGGTGTAACTCATGGCCCGTTGGCGATTCGGTTTGGAATTATCAGCGGATCGCTGGCGAGTGGTCAGCAGTGACCAGGCAAAGTCCATCAACTGGGCCTGATGGGCCGGCAACAGGCCGATGGTATACAGCAGCGCCGCCAGCACCCGCACCGCGTAGGAGCCGCGGGAGAAACCGAAAAGGAAAATCTGGTCGCCGTCCCTGTAGTTCTCCATCAGGAAGCGATAGGCATTGAGCACGTTGCGCTTGATACCCCAGCCGAACATCAGCCCGGCGATGCGCGACGGCACCTTCTGCCATTCGAACAGGGTTTCGCTGAGCCCGAAGGTGCCCACGCCCTGGTCGTAATAGGCCAGCAGCGTTTCGCTGTCCTTGGGCAGCGAGCGAAACAGCCGGACCACGTTGGTCGGCTCGTCACTGAAACGGTTGTTGGTGCCGTCGATGCAAACAATCAGCTGGCGCGCCTTGATCCTTGTGTTGTCCACGACCTGGTTCCCTCGAGAGTCGTCAAGTGAGGTTCCCGCGCGGCCAGTCGGCCAGGCGAGGACCGGTGTCACCCTACGTCCGTGTCATGACAACTGCTGCGGTAAAGCCTGAAGGGCTATCCAAGGCATAGCAGCATTAACGGCACCCGGCCATAAAAACCCCTCCACCGGGAGGGGCTGGTCACCGACAAGCCTTGCCTGGGCCCTAGAACCTGCCGCCCAACGGATACTCGATCGCCAGCCGCAGCTGGTCGGCATCCAGTTCGGCCTGGGCCTTGTTGCCACGGTGCACGGCGTGGCGCAGGGTGACGGCGAGGTTTTTCGCCGGCCCGGACTGCACCACGTACTTGGCCTGCAGGTCGCGTTCCCAGTGCTTGCCGCCTTCGCCGTAGCCCAGCCAGGCGTAGCCGCCGCGCGGGTCCATGTGGCTGCCGTCGATGCCGCTGCCGCGCACATACAGGGCACTGAAAGTCAGGCCGGGAACCTGGTAGCCGGCCATGTTGAGGTCGTAGCGGGCCTGCCAGGAGGCTTCTTCAGGGGCGTTGAAGTCCGACAGGGCCACGGCGTTGCTGAGCAGGATCGCGCCGCGGGTGACGTAGTCGTAAGGCGTGTCGCCGTCGACCTTCTGGTAGCCCAGGCCAAAGCTGTGGGCGCCGCTCCTGTAGGTCGACATCAGGCTCCAGGTGGTGTTGTCGATGCGCCCGGACAGGGCCTTGCCGGTGTCCTGGGTGCGGTACAGGTTGAAATCGAACGTCAGGTCCTGGCCCTGGCTCAGCGGCAGGTTGTAGAGCGCGCCAAGGTACTGCTGGCGCCAGGTGTCTTCGTACAAGGCGCTGAACAGGCTGGCGTTGAGGCCCTTGATCGAGGTGTTGCGCACGCCGATCAGGTCGAAGCTGTCGCCCTGCTTGCCGTTGGAATAATTGACCACGAAACCCTGGTCGTGGCTGCTGGCGTTACGGTCGGTGCTTTCGTTGAAGTGGCCGCCGTACAGCGTGGTATTGCTCAGTTCGCGGCTGGTGAGGAACCAGCCGGTGGCGGTCTCGGGCAGCAGGCGGCTGTCGGAGGAACCGAACACCGGGGTCTTGACCCGCTGCTCGCCGTAGCGCAGTTCGGTGGAGGAAAAACGCAGCTTGGCCACCGCGCCGCCGCGGCTGAATTGGTCCTTGGGATGGCCGTCGTTGTCCACTCCCAGCAGCCGCGCCTTGCCGGCCCGGCCACCGCCGCTGTCGAGTTTCCAGCCGGAATAGACGTGGGCGTCCAGGCCGAAGCCGAGCGTGCCCTGGGTGAAACCGGAGCTGTAGTCGGCCATCAGGCCGTAGGCCCACTCCTGCGCCAGGTCGCTGCGTTCGGCGCGGGGTTTGTAGGCATTGCGCGCGCCGTTGCTCAAGGAACCGTGCTCATAGTCGCGACGGTCGTAGAGGCTGCGGTTGAACAGGCTCCACTGGCTGTCTTCGATAAAGCCCTTGGCATTGTCCTGCTCCGCGGCCAGCGCGAGCAGGCTCTGGCCTCCCAATGCCAACAGCAGGGTGTGTCGGGTCAAGGTCTTCACTGTCGAACTCCCGAAAATCGATAAATGGCGGGCGATATCAGGCAGTGCGCCGCTGTACGGGCGCACCACCGGGACCCCACTCAGAGGTATTTGAGGATCGCGATATCGCGGCGGCGCTGCTTGAGGCCTGCGAACCAGCGTGTCGGGAAGAACAGCAGCACGCCGAGGATCAGGCTCCACAGCCAGACCCCGGACAGGTTGTCGAAGCCGTAGTAAGTGCCCTGGTTGGCGCCCCAGATGGCCACGGCCACCAGGTACATGGCCTTGAGCACGTACAGGTGCAGCAGGTAGAAGAACATCGGCGCGCCGCCGTAGATCGCCAGTTGCGCAGTCGACCAGCGTTCCTGGACCTTCTCGAAGTACGCCAGGAGGATCAGCCCCAGGCCCAGGGTCGGCATCAGGAACATCAGCGATGGCGGGTATTTCTTGGCGCTCATGAAGCTCATGAAGGTGCGCAGCGCATCGCCGGTCTGGACCCAGGGCTTCTCGCCGTAGACGTTCAGGTAACGAATGAACACGAACGCCACCAGCAGGCCGACGCCGACCTTGAGCAATCGCGAAATCCGCGCCGCCGGTTGCACGTCCTTGCCGAACCACGGGCCGATGGCCCAGCCCAGCAGGATCACCCCGATCCACGGCAGCACCGGGTACGTGGTGCGGGCCCGGGTGAACTCGGTGATGTCGATGAACACCCGCTGGTGCAGGATCGACCAGGGCACGAAGAACGGCG
Organism: Pseudomonas sp. RW409; assembly: GCF_003184125.1. NCBI lineage: Bacteria > Pseudomonadati > Pseudomonadota > Gammaproteobacteria > Pseudomonadales > Pseudomonadaceae > Pseudomonas > Pseudomonas sp. RW409. The sequence goes on from NZ_QHHP01000041.1 coordinate 1,318,805, forward strand.
ACTCGGGGCCCACCACCACGTCATCCAGCAGGTTGTGCCCGGCGACTATGGCCACCCCCAGCACGATCAGCCAGCCGCGTTTGAAGTGCAGCAGGCCGGCCAGCACGATCATGCAGATGCCGATGCACCAGATCACCTGCAGCCACAGGGTCTTGGGCGGGAACTCGGCGTTCCAGGCAAAACACACGAAGGTCAGTTCGAGGAACACCAGGAACAGGCCGCGCTTGAGCAGGAACACCGAGGTTTCCCCGAGGCTGTGTTTCTGGCTGTAGAGCCAGGCCGACAGGCCGGTGAGGAAGATGAACACCGGCGCGCAGATCTCGCTGAGCAGGCGGGTGAAATACAGGTCCGGGGTCACGCTCAGGGCGTCGATCGGGTCGGTGACCTGGCGATGCAGGAGGAAGGTCTCGCGCACGTGGTCCACCAGCATGCACAGCATGACGAAGCCGCGCAGGGCATCGATCGCCAGCATCCGCGTATTGGCCTTGGCCACGCTGCCCGCCAGCGCAGGGGACGCAACGCCCGCCTGCCCTGCCAATCCAGTAGAAAGGGTCATATCAGTCACTCATGTTGAAGGTCGTTAAGCCTGGGCAACCCCCTGTCGCCGACACGGCACAGGGGTCGGGGCAGCGGGTCAGGATTGCTTTTTCAAGCGCGCGACTTCCGAGGCCGGCAGCGTTGCAGGCGCCCGTGGCAACGGCGGCTTGCCCTGTGGCTGGTGGAACGACAGCGTGGAACTGAAGCTCTTGAGGTCGTAGGCCTCGGCCTGGCTGTCCGGGCCCTGGCGAGTGCCCGGGGTGCGGTCCTTGTATTCGGCGGCCACCACATAGGTGCCCTGCCACGGCAGCGCGAAGCTGACCTTGCCGTCCTGGTCGCTGGTCTGGGTGAAGACCTCGCCGGAGCCGGTTTCCAGGATCACTTCCTGGGCGGCCAGCGGCTTGAGTTCATAGAACACCTGGAACTGCGCCTTGCCCGCGGCGGCCACGCCGGTGGGGACGATGTCCAGCGCCAGTTCCGGCTGGCGCGCGCGCAGGTCGCCGACCCAGCGGGTGGCGGGCGTCCAATGAGTCTTGAGGGTCTTGCCGCCTTCATGCAGGTCGAAGAGCGGATACTGCGAGTCCTGCGCCAGCAGGCTTTCATCGGCCCTGGGCTGATGAGCAACGCTGAACGACTGGCGTTGCAGGCCCAGACTCAGACCCAATGCCGGGGCCGGCAGCGGATTCGCCGCCGACCAGCCCTTGAGCTGGCGGAAGCGATCGAGGCCACCGGGGGTCACTTCCAGCATGTTCTTGTCGTACTCGCCGTAATACAGCGTCAGGGGCTGCCCCGGCGTGTGTTCGTACCAGATCTGGTGAGCCTGGGTACCGCTGGCCAGCATCAGCGCGCCCAGCCCTATCAAGGTATTTGCCGTACTCATTCGCATCGTGTTGCGCTCCTTTGTGCTCTCATTCAACGAATCGCCGCCCCCGCTCTGATGGCGTTGAACTTCCCGGGGAGACGATGCGCACCTACCACTGGCTGGCATTACAGCGCAGGCCGTTCTGTGCTTTGTTCCGATTTGCCGCGGCACAAGCCCGTTGCCTGCTGTTTTCTCAAGGCAAACAGCGATTTATGCGGTGTGCGCCAGGCTGAAGCATCCAGGGGTAAGCGGTGCGTGGATTGTCCGATCGGGGTGCACGCGAGGCCTGCATGGCCGGTGTCGCTTGCTTGCGCGCAACCCGCTGTTCACTCACCGGCCAGGCAAAATGGCCGGCCCAGACGCAAGCGCGCCCGGTGAGAGGCGCGCGCATGAGTGATTGATCAGACGGCAAAATGTTATCAGATAACATTTCATTTTGAGAGAAGAACGAGTCAGTGGCGCAATAATTTACGCAGGGGCACGCCGTCTTTGAGGACCGGCGACTTGATGACGATGTAGCTGAAGTACTTCGAGATACCGATGTTCTTGTCCAGCAGGCTTTCCACCACCTCCTGATAATGCTGGATGCTGCGGGTCATGAACCGCACCAGATAGTCGTAGCCGCCACTGATCAGATGACACTCCAGCACCTCGTCCACCAGGCGGATATTGGACTCGAACTTGGCGAAGTCCTCGCGCTTGTGGTCGCTCAGGGTGATCTCGGTGAACACCGTGACCGAGTCGGTGATCTTGGCCAGGTTCAGGTGCGCCTTGTAGCTGGAAATGTAGCCGGCCGATTCCAGGCGCTTGACCCGCTGCAGACACGGACTGGCCGACAACCCCACGGCGTCGGCGAGGCTGACATTGGTCATGCGTCCGTCTTTTTGCAGCTCAACCAAGATGTTGATATCAATACGGTCCAGTTTGACTAAACCTTCCATCGTTTACCTCTTGATTGCTGTGGGATGCAATCGACAAGCAAGATCAGCGCCGTAACGACGCCTGATGCTGGGCCACCAGGTCGGCCATGCTGTTGATGCAGTAGTCGGCGGCGCAGGGTTGCGGGTTGCGGCTGCCGGCACGGCAGATCAGGCACAGGCCCGCCGTCGCTTGCGCCGCGGCGGCCGGCGGCCGGGTCACCTGGAGAATGTCCTGGGCCCGCAGGTCGTTGTCCGCCAGCCACTGGCGATCCTGCAACGGCTGGCTGGCCAGGGAGATGAAATCGTCCTGGGCGATCCCCAGCCGCTCGCACAACAGCGCGCGATCCTCGGCATCGCGATCGCCCTGCACCAGCAGCCGATAGAACTTGCGCAGGTACAGCATCGCCCCCGGCGCATCCTCGAACAGAGACCAGCCCGCCACCGAACGGGCGAAGCTCATGCCCTCCTCCCAGGACGCCTTCAGGCCCCAGCGTTCGGCCAGCTGGCGATGGGCGAAACACAGCAGGCCGCTGAACCCCAGCTCGGCGAAACGCGGGTACAGGCCCCGCACCGTCTCGGCGAACTCGCCCAGCACCTGCTCCTTGTCCGGTTGCCCGCGGCGACTGTCGAGCAAGGGTTGCAAGGCCGCCCAGACCCCCGAGTCACGGTCCACCAGGACCGCGTCGCAGTCGATCAGCAACGCACGATAATCAGTCAGCCCCATGGCGTGTACAGCCTCCTATGATGCGTTCCATCGATCCATGCTCCAAAAATGCCCATCGGTGGCGCCCGGCAGCCCGGCGCCGACCGGGGCATCAGCTCAGTTCAAGACTCGTGCCAGCGCGGCATCGAGAATCGCCAGGGCTTCGTCGATCTGCTCGGGAGTTGTTACCAGCGGTGCCAGGAAGCGCAGGACGTTACGGTGCACCCCGCACTTGATCACCAGCAACCCACCCAGGCGCGCCTGGTCGATCAGCCGTTGCGTCAACTCGGCATCGGGGCTGCGCGCCGCATCGTTCTTGACCAGTTCCAGCGCCAGCATGAAACCGCTGCCACGCACATCGCCGATGCACGGGTACAGCCTCTGCAGGCTCAGCAACCCTTCGCGCAGGCGCAAGCCCAGCGCCACGCCACGGGCCAGCAACTGTTCCTCTTCGTAGGCATCCAGCACCGCCAGCGCCGCGGCGCAGGCCAGGGCGTTGCCGCCGTAGGTGCCACCGAGGCCGCCGGGCAGCGGCGCGTCCATGATCTGCGCCTTGCCCACCACGCCGGACAACGGCAAGCCACCGGCCAGGCTCTTGGCCACGGTGACCAGGTCCGGCTGGATATCGGCGTGCTGGAAGCCGAACCAGCTGCCGGTGCGGCCGAAGCCGGTCTGGATTTCATCGAGGATCAGCACAATGCCGTGTTGCGTCGCCAGGGCGCGCAAGGCCTGGAGGAATTCCGCCGGAGCGGCGAGGAAACCGCCGTCGCCCTGCACCGGTTCGATGATGATCGCCGCCACGCGCTCGGGTGCGACCTGGGTGGCGAACAGCTCCTGCAACGCCTGCAGGGCCATCTCGCTGCTGACCCCGCGATAGGCGTTCGGGTACGGCGTATGGAACACCTCGGGGGCGGTGCCGAAGTTCTGCTTGTACGGCTGGCTCATGCCGGTCAGCGTACTGCCGAGCAAGGTGCGGCCATGGAAACCGCCACGAAAGGCGATCACCGCCGAACGCTGGGTATGGGCGCGGGCGATCTTCACCGCGTTCTCCACGGCCTCGGCGCCAGAGGTGAAGAATGCCGCCTTGTAGGGCTCGGCGCCGCCGATCATCTGGCTCAGGCGCCGGGCCAGGTCCAGGTACGGTTTGTAGGCCACCACCTGGAAGCAGGCGTGGGAGACTTTCTGCAACTGCGCCTGCACCGCCGCCACCACCCGCGGGTGGTTGTGGCCGATGTTCAACACGCCGATCCCGCCGACGAAATCCAGATAGCGCTCGCCGTCCACGTCCCACACCTGGGAGCCCTCGGCGCGGTCGATGACCAGCGGATGGGCAGTGACCACGCCCCGCGGCACGAACTGATCGCGCTGCTGGAGCAAATGAGGTGTTTCGTCGACCTTGCTATTCATGGCGTTCCTCATACTGAGCCAGGCAACCGGGAAGCGGTTGCGATGGCTTCAGATTAAGGCTTCGGCGGAACCGACTTAGCCGAACTTGGCCCCTGAGAAATCCGGATCCACTGTTTTCACCCCGGCAAACGGCAGATTCCTTCAGCCCCGCCGAATCTGCCGGCCAGGGCCTCGAAGCGCGCGGCACAAGGCTTTCGCACGCGGCCTTTCGACAGATCCTGCTTTGCCGTTGCGGCATCATGAAACCCATCCCTCCATCGATCAGGAACCGCCCATGGCCCTCCTCTATAAAGCTGACCCCGTGCGTGGCGAACACTGGCGAGCGCTGTTCGCCGAACAGGCCCCGGACATTCAATGGCGTGCCTGGCCGGACCTCGGCAACCCCGAGGACATCCGCTACCTGGCGGCCTGGCAGGCGCCGGACGACCTGAGCCTTTTACCTAACCTCGAGGTGCTGTTCGCCCTCTCGGCCGGGGTCGATCAGCTGGACCTCGCGCGCCTGCCGCCGGACTTGCCGGTGGTGCGCCTGCTGGACCCGGGCATCACCCGGGGCATGTGCGAATACGCCAGCTTCGCCGTGCTCAGCCTGCACCGCGACATGCTGCGCTACCGGCAGCAACAGTTCGCCCGCTGCTGGCAGGCGCACCTGCTGCAACCGGCGGCGCAACGCCGGGTCGGGGTCATGGGCCTGGGCCAACAGGCGCAGCAGATCCTCGCCACCCTGCGACCGCTGGGGTTCGCCCTGTCCGGCTGGGCCCGCAGCGCCCATCGCATCGACGGCGTGCAGTGTTTCGCCGGCAACCAGCAGCTGCCGGCCTTTCTCAGCCAGTGCGACATCCTGCTGTGCGTGCTGCCCCTGACCGAACAGACCCAGGGCATCCTCGACCGCGAGCTGTTCCGCCAACTGCCCCGCGGCGCGGCGCTGATCAACATGGGCCGTGGCGGCCACCTGGTGGAGCAGGACCTGCTCGACGCCCTGGCCAGCGGCCAGCTCAGCGGCGCGGTGCTCGACGTCCTGCAACAGGAGCCGGCCCCGGCCGAACACCCGTTCTGGGATCACCCGCAGATCCTCCTGACCCCGCACATCGCCGCCATGACCCAGCCGGAAAGCGCCTTCGCCGTGCTGCTGGACAATATCCGCCGCCACCAGCGCGGCGAACCGATGCTCGGGCAGATCGACCGCAGCCAGGGTTATTGAAAGCCCCCGCGATCGTGTAGCCGCTGGCGCAGCTGTCGTAAAACCAGTGACAGCGGTGCGTCAGGGCTATCCAGCGTGCAGGTTTTGCGGGCTGGCGCCCGATCGCAGCCTTCGCCAGCGGCTACAGGGTTCGGCGTTTGGCAAAGCACGCAGGAACCCCGCAATCGCTGTAGCCGCTGGCGCAGCCTGCGATCGACGGCGCAGCCGTCGCAAGACCGCTGACCGCGGTGTATCAGGCTGATCCGGGATACGGTTTAGGCGGGCGCCAGGTCAGAGCGCCGCCCGCCCCCGCAGCTACAAGACGGGGCTCAGAGCCTCTCGGCAATCGCCACGCCCACCTCCTGGGTCGAGGCCTGGCCACCCAGGTCCGGGGTGATCGGGCCCTGGGCGATCACTTGTTCGATGGCCTCGAGAATCCCGTCGTGGGCGGCGCGATAACGCTGGTCGCCGTTGCCGAGGAAATCCAGCATCAGCGCGCCAGACCAGATCATCGCGATCGGGTTGGCGATATTGCGCCCGTAGATGTCCGGCGCCGAGCCGTGCACCGGCTCGAACAGCGACGGGAAGCGCCGCTGCGGATCGAGGTTGGCCGAGGGCGCGATGCCGATGGTGCCGGCACAGGCCGGGCCGAGGTCGGAGAGAATGTCGCCGAACAGGTTGGAGGCCACCACCACGTCGAAACGCTCCGGTTGCAGGACAAAACGCGCGCAGAGAATGTCGATGTGCTGCTTGTCCCAGCTCACCTGCGGGTACTGCTCGGCCATCAGCGCCGTGCGCTCGTCCCAGTACGGCATGCTGATGGAAATCCCGTTGGACTTGGTCGCCGCGGTCAGGCGCTTGCGCGGCCGGGTCTGGGCCAGGTCGAAGGCGTACTTGAGAATGCGGTCCACGCCACGCCGGGTGAACACCGACTCCTGCAGCACGAACTCATGCTCGGTACCCTCGAACATCTTGCCGCCCACCGAGGAATACTCGCCCTCGGTGTTCTCGCGGACCACCACGAAATCGATGTCCCCCGGCTCGCGCCCGGCCAGCGGGCACGGCACCCCGGGGAACAGCCGCACCGGGCGGATGTTCACGTACTGGTCGAAGTCGCGGCGGAACTTGAGCAGCGAACCCCACAGGGAAATATGGTCCGGCACCTTGTCCGGCCAGCCCACGGCGCCGAAGTAGATGGCGTCGAAATCCTTGAGCCGCTCGAACCAGTCCTCGGGCATCATCCGCCCGTGCTCCAGGTAGTAATCGCAGTGCGCCCAGTCCAGCACCTCGATCTGCAGGTCCAGCTGCCACTTGCGCGCCGCCTGCCGCAGCACCCGCAATCCTTCTGGCAATACTTCCTTGCCGATTCCGTCACCGGCGATGGCGGCGATCCTGAATGCCTTGCTCATGTCGCATGTCTCCTCGAAGTCGGTGCGGGCCGGTCACAGGCCGCCGATGTGGAAAGCCTTGATTTCCAGGTATTCGTCCAGGCCGTACTTGCTGCCTTCGCGGCCCAGGCCCGATTGCTTGATGCCGCCGAACGGCGCCACTTCCATGGAGATGATCCCGGTGTTGAGGCCGACCATGCCGAACTCCAGCGCTTCGCCGAAACGCCAGGAGCGGCGCAGGTCCTGGGTGAAGTAGTAGGCGCCCAGCCCGTAGGGCGTGGCGTTGGCGATGGCCAGCGCCTCGGCCTCGTCGTGGAAGCGCATCAGCGGCGCCACCGGGCCGAAGGTTTCCTCGTGGGCCAGGAGCATCTCGGGGCTGGCTTCGCCCAGCACCGTGGGCTGCACGAACTGGCTTTCGCCCTGGGGAACCCCGCCGCACAGCAGGGTCGCGCCCTTGCCCAGGGCATCGTCGATATGCCGGGCGACCTTGCTCACCGCCGCGGCATTGATCAGCGGGCCGATGCTCACGCCCGGCTCCAGGCCGTTGCCGACCTTGAGCTTGGCCACCTCTTCCACCAGGCGCTGGGCAAAACGCTGGTAGATGCCGTCCTGGACCAGGATGCGGTTGGCGCAGACGCAGGTCTGCCCGGCGTTACGGAACTTGCTCTGCATGATCCCGGCGATCGCCTGTTCCAGGTCGGCGTCGTCGAACACCACGAACGGCGCGTTACCGCCCAGCTCCAGGCTCAGGCGCTTGATGTGCTCGGCACTCTGGCGCATCAACAGGCGGCCGACCGCGGTGGAGCCGGTAAAGGAAATCTTGCGCACCGCCGGGTTGCCGGTCAGCTCTTCGCCGATGCCGGTCGGCATGCCCGTAAGCACGCTGAACACCCCCGCCGGAATCCCCACCCGCTCGGCCAGCACCGCCAGGGCCAGGGCCGACAGCGGCGTGAGGTCCGAAGGCTTGACGATGATCGGGCAGCCGGCGGCCAGGGCCGGCGCGCATTTGCGGGTGATCATCGCGTTGGGGAAGTTCCACGGGGTGATGGCCGCGCAGACCCCCACGGGCTGCTTGAGGGTCAGCAGGCGCCGGTCGCCAGCGGGCGCCGGCAGGGTGTCACCGCAGATGCGCCGCGCCTCCTCGGCGAACCATTTGACGAAACCGGCGCCGTAGCGGATTTCGCCCTGGGCTTCGGCGAAAGGCTTGCCCTGTTCGGCGGTCATGATCAGGGCCAGATCGTCGAGGTTGTCGAGCATGGCCTGGTACCAGCGCTCCAGCAGCTGTGCCCGCTCCGCCGCCGGGCGCGCGCGCCAGGCCGGCCAGGCGCGTTCGGCGGCGGCGATGGCCAGGCGAGTCTGCGCGCCCTGCAGGGCCGGCACCCGGGCCAGGCATTCGCCGCTGGCCGGGTCGAGCACCGCCAGGGTCGCGCCATCGTCGGCGGCCACCCACTGCCCGTCGATATAGGCCAGTTCCACCAAGAGGCTTGGGTCTTTCAAACGATTCTTGAGCATGGTCGAGTCCTGTTCCGAGACAGCCTCCAGTCTAAGCAGGCGCCACAGCCCAGGATGCTGAAAGCGCCGGGCCGACAGCGTCGGATGCTGAAAAACGCGGCGGCGCAGCAGGCTCTACCGAGCACATGAACAGCGCCCTGTAGCCACTGGCGCAGCCGTCGCAAAACAGATAACCACGGTGCGTCAGATCGATCCGGGATACAGGCTTGGCGGGCTAGCGCCCGATCGCAGCCTCCGGCAGCGGCTACAGGTGACCGCTCAACGTTTCAGGGAACCCAGCAGGCCTTCGAGAAAACGCTGGCCGGCATCCATCTGGCTGACCTCGATGAACTCGTCGGGCTTGTGCGCCTGCTCGATGGAGCCCGGGCCGCAGACCACCACCGGGATGTCCAGACGCTGGCTGAACAGGCCGCCTTCGGTGCCGAAGCCAACCTTGGCATAGCCGGTGCCCCGCGCGGCGAAGGCGTGGAGCAAACGCACTGCCTCGACGCTCGGATGGGTTTCCAGCCCCGGGTAGACATTGAGGGTTTCGATCTCGATGGCCGCCACCTCGGAGACCTTGCGGGCCTCGCGAACGATCAGCTCGGCGCGTTCGCGCATCTGTTCGAGGAACTGCTCGAGATCGTCCGCCGGCAGGTTGCGCACCTCGAAATCCAGGGTGCACAGGTTCGGCACTATATTCAGCGCCTTGCCGCCGCCGATCTGCCCGACGTGCACGGTGCTGTAGGGAATGTCGTAGTCGGCATCGCGCGCGCCCTGCTCGCGCAGACGCTGCTGGCTGTCGCGCAAACCGGCGATGAAATCGCAGGCCAGGTGAATCGCGTTGGCCGCCAGCGGCGCCAGGGAGGAATGCGCTTCCTGGCCACGGCAATAGGCGCGGTACGACCCCTTGCCCTTGTGCCCGAGCACGAACTGCATGCGCGTGGGTTCGCCGATCAGGCACAGGAACGGCCGCACCGGCGCCAGGTGCAGCACGTCCAGCAGGCGGCGCACGCCGACGCAACCGATTTCCTCGTCATGGGACAGCGCCAGTTGCAGCGGCCGGCTCAAGGTGCTGTCGGCGGCATCGAGCATGGCGTCTATGGCCAGGGCGATAAACCCCTTCATGTCGCAGCTGCCGCGCCCGTAGAGGCGCCCGCCTTGCTCGGTGACCTGGAACGCCGGCAGGGTCCAGGCCTGGCCGGCGACGGGCACCACGTCGGTATGCCCGGACAGCAGGATCCCCGGCAGCTCCCGCGGCCCGGTGCTGGCGAACAGGTTGGCCTTGCGCCCGCTTTCGTCCTTGACGATCAGCGACTCGATGCCCTTGCCCAGCAGCAGCTCGCGCACGTATTCGATCAGCGCCAGGTTCGACTCCGAGGACACGGTGTCGAAGGCGATCAGGCGCTTGAGGATCTCCAGTACCCGGGGTTTCATGAGGCCTTGCTCCGTTGTGCGGTTGTGCCGGCGAAGCGGCGAATCGAAAAGGGCTCGATCGGGGTGCTGGTGCTGCCAGTGGCGATCAGCTCGGCCATCACGTCGCCGACGCCCGGGCCGAGCTGGAAGCCGTGGCCGCAGAAGCCGAAGGCGTAGTACAGGCCGTCGACCTGGCCACTGGGACCCATGATCGGCAGCGAGTCGGGCAGATAACCTTCGATGCCGCTCCAGACGCGGATGATGTTGAGGTTGCCGACGCCCGGCAGCAGCCGGCGCATCTGCTGGATCTGGTTGAGGATGCTGCGCGGTTCGACCTGGGCGCGCCGTGTGAGCATGTCCGGTTTGCTGCGGTAGCCGCCGCCGATGATGATGTTGCCGCGGGGAATCTGGCGGAAGTAGATCACCTCCTCGGGGATCTTGGTGTAGACCCCGATCACCGTCGGCAAGGCGTAAGGCACCGGCTCGGTGACCGCCATCTGCGGGCCGTTGGTGTCCAGCGGCACCGGCTCGCCGAACTGCTCGGAGAGTTTCTGGCCCCAGGCGCCGGCGGTGATCAGCAGACGCTCGGCGCTGAACTGGCGGCCGTCGGTGGTGCCGACCCGGAACCCGCCGCCGACCTTCTGCACCTCGGCCACTTCGGTGCGCTCTTCGATCCGCGCGCCGGCGCGCACCGCCGCCCGGGCAAAGGCCGGGGCCGCCAGGCGCGGGTTGGCATGGCCGTCATGGGGCGCGTAGGAGCCGCCCTTGACGTCCGGCCCGAGGAACGGAAAACGCTCATGCAGCTCGCGGCCGCGGTAGATCTTCAGGTCCAGCTGCCGCGCCTCGGGCGCCGCGGCATAGGCCTCGAGCTCAGCGATCTCGTCCTCGCGGTAACACACCCGCATATGGCCGCTGGCGATGAATTCCAGGTCGTCGTCGATCAGTTCCGGCAGGCGCCTCCACAGGGCCCAGGAACGGTTGGCCAGCTCCAGCTGGCCGAGATAACGCCCCTGGCGCCGCACGTTGCCGAAGTTCACCCCGCTGGCGTACTGGCCGATCTGGTCGCGCTCCAGCAGGGTCACCGACTGGCCGCGCTGGCGCAGGAAAAACGCCGCCGCCGAGCCCATCAGGCCGCCGCCGACAATCAGTACATCGGACTGTTGCACCGTCATGGCGTCACCTCCCCGGTGAGCATCGAAAGGGGCTTGACCGGGGCCTGGCCTCGCTGCCGGCCCACCTCCTGCACCGCGACCCCGGCCGCGGCGGCGATCACCTCGGCCCCGGCCTGGGAACAGTAGCGACCCTGGCAGCGGCCCATGCCGACCCGGCTGAAGGCCTTGGCGCGGTTGACTTCGCAGGCGCCCTTCTCGCGTACCGTGCGCCGCAGTTCGCCGGCGCTGATCATCTCGCAACGGCAGACGATGGCGGTGTCCGGCAGCGCCTCGGCCTGGGCGCTCGGCCAGGGAAAGGCCTGGGCCAGGCCGAGGCGGAACTGGTCCATCACCGCCAGGGCCTGGCGCTGTTCGTCGCGTTCCGCGGCGTTGACCGGCAGTTGCAGATCCTCGAGCAGGGCCAGCGCCGCGAGGCGCCCGGCGTGTTCGGCGGCGTCGGCGCCACGGATCTTCGCCCCGTCGCCGGCGGCATAGACCCCGCTGACACTGGTGCGCCCGGCCTCGTCGAGCTCCAGCAGCCACTGGCTGGACGCCGGGTCGAAGGCCAGGCGGCAACCGGCAAGGTCGGCCAGCTGGGTTTCCGGACGCAGGTGATAGCCCAGGGCCAGGGCATCGCACTCGACATCCAGGCTGTCGCCCTTGGCGGTCTTGACCTGCACCAGGCTGACCCCGCCCAGGGCATCGCCCAGCACCCGGACCGGCTGGATCCCCAGGTGCACCGGCACCCGGGCCAGGCACAGTTGCGCCAGCAGCTTCATGCCGGTCCAGAGCAATCCCGGGCGTGCCAGCAGTTTCGGCAAGGCGCCGATGCGCTTGCCCAGCGACGAGGTGTCGAGCACCGCGGCGACCTGCGCCCCGGCCTTGAGGTACTGGCTGGCCACCAGATACAGCAGCGGCCCGCTGCCCATGAACACCACGCGGTGACCGATGGACACCGACTGCGCCTTGAGGGCGATCTGCGCGCCGCCGAGGCTGTAGGTGCCCGCCAGTTGCCAGCCTTCGAGCGGCATCAGGCGGTCGGTGGCGCCGGTGCAGAGGATCAGCGCGTCATAGTCCAGGGTGAAGTGCCGGCCCTGGCTGACGCAGCACAGCTGCCCGGGGGTCAGGTTCCACACCAGGGTGTCCGGGCGATAGTCGATGCGCGGGCGCAGGCGCTCGAAGCTGTCGTGCAGGGCCCGCGCCTTGTGCGCTTCGCTGCCGTACAGGGTGGCGTAGTCGCGGCGAAAACCTTCGGGCTGGCGGCGGTAGATCTGCCCGCCGTCGCGACGGTTCTCGTCGACCAGGGTCGGCACCAGGCCGGCCGCCAGCAGGGTTTCGGCGCAACGGACACCGGCCGGGCCGGCGCCGACTATCACGACCCGCGGCGCGGCGCCGGACGGGATGTTCAGCCGTGCAGTGGCCATACCGCCTCCGGTTGTGTGGTGAGGATATCCAGGCCCTCGCGGACCTCGCTGGAACAGGCGCGCAGGCGTTCGCCGGCACGGGTCCAGACCCAGCAGTCCTGGCAGGCGCCCATCAGGCAGAAGCCGGCGCGCCGGCCGGAATCGAACTCCGACTGGCGCAGGGCCGTCCCCTGGGTCAGCAACGCCACCATCAGCGTGTCGCCCTGCAACGCCTCGATCGGCGCACCATCCACCCACAGTCTGACCGGCGCCCGTTCGCGCTCGCCCAACCGTACAAAACGCCCCTTCATGCGTAGGCTCCCTCGGTCATGCCATTGAAGTTCTGTTGGCTCTGCAGCAACTCGCCGCTGTCGCGGTGGCAGAGAATCTCGCTGCCGCCGTCGATGGCGCGGCGGTTCGGCGCGGTGCGGTTGCACAACCCGTCGATGCGCACCGGGCAGCGATTGAGGAAGGTGCACAGCTCCGGCACGTTGGCCTTGGCGCCGATCGGCGGCAGGCTGGCGCAGGTGCTGCCGCAGCTTTCCAGCCAGCCCTGGCGCAGCTCCGGCACCGAGTGAATCAGCAGGTCGGTATAGGGATGGAACGGCGCCTGGGCAAAGGCCGCGCGGCTGCCCGCCTCGACCTTGTGCCCGCTGTACATCACCACAATGTCGTCGCACAGCGCGCGCACCGTGGAAATGTCGTGGCTGATGAACAGGTAGGACACCCCCAGTTCCTGGCGCAGGTCGCGCAGCAATTCGAGAATCGCCGCCCCAACCACCGTATCCAGGGCCGAAGTCACCTCGTCGCAGAGGATCAGGTCGGGCTTGGCCGCCAGCGCGCGGGCCAGGTTGACCCGCTGTTTCTGCCCGCCGGACAGCTCGCTGGGCCGCCGGTCCGCGAGATTGCGCGGCAGCCGCACCAGGTCCAGCAGTTCGTCGATGCGCTGGCGCAAGGCCGCGCCCTTGAGGCCGAAATACATCTTCAGCGGCCGGCTGAGAATGGCGCTGACGCTGTGCATGGGGTTGAGCGCGGTGTCGGCGTTCTGGAACACCATCTGGATCCGCCGGAACTGCTCGTCGGTGCGGCTCGACAGGCTGCAGCCCAGGGGCTGGCCGTCAAAGCTCAGCTGGCCCAGGGCCGGGCTCAGCAAACCGGCCACCACCCGCGCCAGGGTCGACTTGCCGGAGCCCGACTCACCGATCACGCCGATGGCCTGGCCACGGCGCACGGTCAGGTCGATGTCCTCCAGCACGCGGATCATCGGCATGCCTTGCAGGTTCTTGTTGCCGTAGCCGGCGGTCAGGCCCTTGATGGTCAGCAGCGGCTGGTCCTCGGCGATATCGCTGGGCGGGCGAATGGTCGAGTCCGGGCGCGCCGCCGCCAGCAGGCTGCGGGTGTAGTCGTGGGCCGGGCCCTCGAGCAGCGGCGCGGTGGCGCTCTGCTCGAGGATCTGGCCGCCGTTGAGCACCACGATCTGATCGGCCATCTGCGCCACCACCGCCAGGTCGTGGGACACATACACCGCCGTCGCTCCGCGTTCGCGCACCACCCGCTTGAAGGCCCGCAGCACGTCGATCTGGGTGGTGACGTCGAGCGCGGTGGTCGGCTCGTCGAGGATCACCAGCAGCGGGTCGCTGATCAGCGCCATCGCCGCCATCACCCGTTGCAACTGGCCGCCCGAGACCTGGTGCGGGTAACGCTGGCCGATGTGTTCCGGGTCCGGCAGGGCCAGGTCGCGGAACAGTTCGATGGCCTTGGCCTCCAGGTTGGCGCGGCTGTCCAGGCCATGGATCAGGGCGCCCTCCACCACCTGGTCGAGGAGTCTTTTCGCCGGGTTGAAGGCCGCCGCCGCGCTCTGGGCAATGTAGGACACGCGATTGCCGCGCAGGCCCTGCAACTGCTCCTCGCCCAGGGCCAGCATGTCATGTTCGCCGACCCGCACCACCCCGGACGCCAGGCGGCAACCGCGGCGGGCATAACCCAGCAGGGCCAGGGCGATGGTGGTCTTGCCGGAGCCGGATTCGCCGATCAACGCCAGCACCTCGCCCTGCTCCAGGGCGAAGCTCACGCCCTTGACGATCTCCACTTCGCCGCTCTCGCCGCCGGCGACCACCCGCAGGTCTTCCACTCGAATCAACTGGCTCATCTCAATGACCTCCCGGACGGCGGCTGCGGCGCGACGAGATCCTGTCGATGAACAGGTTCACGCCAATGGTCAGGGTGCCGATGGCCAGCGCCGGGATGACGATGGCCGGCGCGCCCTGGTTGAGGCCGCCGATGTTCTCGCGCACCAGCGAGCCGAGGTCGGCGTCCGGCGGCTGCACGCCGAGGCCGAGAAAGCTCATGCCGCTGAGCAGCAGGACGATGAAGCCAAAGCGCAGGCCGAGGTCGGTGAGCACCGGGTTGAGCATGTTCGGCAGGATCTCCACGCAGGCGATGTACAGCCGGCGCTCGCCCCGGGTGCGAGCCACCTGCACATACTCCAGGGCCTCGATATTCACCGCCAGGCTGCGGGCGATACGGAACGCCCCGGGGGTGAAGCTCAGCACCGCGGTGCACACCAGCAGCACCACCGAGGAGCCGAAGGCCGAGACCATGATCAGCGCCAGCATCTTGCTCGGGATGGAGATGAAGGCATCCATCAGGCGGCTGATGACTTCATCCAGCCATTTCGGCGCGACCACCGAGAGCAAGGCGCAGGCGGTGCCCAGGCCGCTGGCCAGGACCGCGGAAATCAGCGCCAGGCCGACGGTGAACCGCGCGCCCACCAGCACCCGGCTGAGCATGTCGCGGCCCAGGTAATCGGTACCGAACGGATAGGCCGCGCCCATGGCGTCGAACACATTGGCGGACACCACTTCGCCCACCGGGTGTGGCGCCAGCCAGGGGCCGAACAGCGCCACCAGCAGCCACAGTACACACATCGCGGCCCCGGTCAGGCCGAGCCAGGACGGCCCGTGGGACACCTTGCCAAGCGCCAGGTCGGGCGTGGCAGGCGTCGACTTCAGCATGAGATTGCTCATTGGTTTCTCAGCCTCGGATTGGAAAGAATCGCGCACAGGTCGGCAATCAGCACCAAGCCCAGGTAGGCCGTGCAGAACAGCATGGTGCAGGCCTGGACCAGCGCCATGTCGCGGTTGGTCACCGCGTCGACCATCAGGCTGGCGATCCCGGGATAGTTGAAGATGGTCTCGACGATCACCACCCCGCCCAGCAGGTACGACAGGCTCAGCGCCACCGCGTTGGCAATCGGCCCGATGGCGTTGGGCAAGGCGTGGCGCAGCACGATGCGCACCGGGCTGACGCCCTTGAGCCGGGCCATTTCCACGTAGGGGCTGTCGAGCTGGTCGATCACCGCGGCGCGGGTCATGCGCGCCATTTGCGCGACGATGACGAAGCACAGGGTCATCACCGGCAAGGCGTAGGTGCGCAGGAACTGCAGCGGCGAGTGGGTTTCGCTGGCGTAGGACAAGGCCGACAGCCAGCCCAGGTTCACCGCGAACACCAGCACCGCCAGGGTCGCCACCAGGAACTCCGGCACCGCCACCAGGGCCAGGGTGATAAAGCTCAGGACGCTGTCCAGGCGCCCGCCGCGGCCCATGGCCGAGCCGATGCCCAGGGTCAGCGCCACCGGCACCGAGACCACCGCGGTCACCGCCGCCAGCATCAGGGTGTTGGGCACCCGCCCGGCCATCAGTTCGCTGACCGGCATGGCGTTGGACACCGAGGTGCCCATGTCGCCGGCCAGCAGGCTGAGCAACCAGTGCAGGTAACGCACCACACCGGGCTGGTCCAGGCCCAGTTTCAGGCGCAGCGCCGCCACCTGTTCCGGCGTGGCGAACTGCCCCAGGGCCTGTTGCGCCGCGTCCCCCGGCAATACCGCGGTGATGGCGAACACCACCATGGAGACGATCAACAAGGTCACGACCGCGGCGCCCATGCGCCGCCCGATCAACCACAGTGTGTTGCTATTCATCGCCCTTCCCTCCTGCCTTGCAGCTCCGACGGAACCCGCTTTCGCCCCTCACGCGTCCAGCCACACCTGCTCGGCGAACATGTAGCCCATGAAGCCGCCCAGGGGGTTGCTGCCATAGCCCTTGATACGCTGGTCGACCCCGTCGATGTTGCTGATGAACACCGGGATGCCGATGCCACAGTGGTCGTGCACCAGGGTCTGCATGTCGGCGTACATGGTGCTGCGCTTGGCGTCGTCGGTCTCGCCGCGGGCCAGCATCAGCAACTGGTCGAACTGCTCGTTCTTCCAGCCCGACTCGTTCCATGGCGCGCTGGACTGGAAGAACTGCGAGAAGATCACGTCGGCGTTCGGCCGCGGGTTGATGTTGCCGAAGCTCAGCGGGTGCTTCATCCAGTGGTTGGACCAGTAGCCGTCGCTGGGCAGGCGGTTGACGTTGAGGGTCAGCCCGGCCTGCTTGGCCGACTGCTGCAGGAGCACGGCGATGTCCACCGAGCCGGTGGCGGCCGGCGAGGCCACCAGCGGCATGCTGACCTTCTCCATGCCGGCCTTCTTCAGCAGGAAGCGGGCCTTTTCCGGGTCGTACACGGTCTGCGGCAGGTCGGCGTTGTAGTAACGCGAACCGGGCGCGATCGGGTGGTCGTTGCCGACCACGGCGTAGCCGCGGAACACCGCGGATTTCACCTGTTCGCGGTCCAGCAGGTGCTTCAGCGCCTGGGTGAATTCCGGGCTCTGGCCAGGCAACTGGTCCTGGCGAATGATCAGGTCGGTGTAATTGCCCGACGGCGCGTCCACCACCCGGTGCCCGGCGCTGGCGGCGATGCGCGCGGTGGAGCGCGGGTTGACCTCGTTGATCAGGTTGACATCGCCGGAGAGCAAGGCGTTGACCCGCGAAGGCTCGTCGGCGATGGCGATGAACTCGATCTCGTCCAGGTACGGCAGGCCCGGCTTCCAGTAGTTCGGGTTGCGCGCGGAGACCGAACGCACGCCCGGCTTGAACTCCTTGACCTTGAACGGCCCGGTGCCGATGCCCTGGCTGAAGTCGGTGGTGCCTTCGGGCACGATCAGCAGGTGCGAGACCGCGAGGATCGACGGCAGCTCGGCGTTCGGCGCCTTGAGGCGGATCTGCACCTCATGGGTGCCGGTGGCCTTGATCTCGGCGAACTGCTCCATCAGCGGCATGACCTTGGAGCCGGTGGCCGGGTCCTTGTGCCGCGACAGCGAGAACACCACGTCGGCGGCGGTCAGGCCCTTGCCGTTGTGGAAGGTCACTTCCTTGCGCAGGGTGATGATCCACAGGGTGGCGTCGGTATTGTCGATGCGCTCGGCCAGCTCCAGCTGCGGTACCAGGTGGCTGTCGAAGCGGGTCAGGCCGTTGTAGAACATGAAGTGCCGCACATAGTCGGTGGACAGTGCGCCCCGGGCCGGGTCGAGGGTGTCGGCGGTGGAACTGGACATGCCGGCGACGCGGATGCGTCCGCCCGGCTTGCCCTTGCCCGGCGCCGCGCTGTCGCTGGCGAGCAAGGTGCCGGCACTGCCGAACAGGCTGCCGGCGCCCGCGGCGGCGACACCGGCCACGCCAAGCATGCGCAAGGCACTGCGGCGGGACATGCCACGGTTCAGGCCCTCGAAAACCCGCAGGCTTTCTTCGCCGGAAATCAGTTGCGGATCGACTTTGTTGTCAGTCATAGCAGTTCTACCTGTCGAATAATGAGAAGGCTCGAGTGCTCGCGGTTGACCGGAGCGTCCTGGAAACGCAAAACGACGGTGCAGCAAACTCAGTGCAGATAGTCCTGGAAGCGGTAGTAAGCCCCTACCAACGGCAGGAACCAGGGCTTGCCGAAGTGCCCGGGAATCGCCGGCCACGCCAGGTCTTGCCAGGGGTTGGCGCTGGCCTTGCCGTCCATGACCTCGGCCATGACCTGGCCCATGTGCACCGACATCTGCACGCCATGGCCGCTGTAGCCCATGGCGTGGTAGATGCCGTTGCGTTCGCCGGCCCGGGGCAGCCGGTCGCTGGTCATGTCCACCAGCCCGCCCCAGCAGTAGTCGATCCCGACCCCGGCCAGTTGCGGGAACATCTGCACCATGGCCGCCTGCAGCACCTTGCCGCTCTTGGCGTCGGAGCTGGGGCTGGACATGGCGAAACGCGCCCGGCCGCCGAACAGCAGGCGGTTGTCCGGGGTCAGGCGGAAGTAGTTGCCGATGGTGCGGCTGGTGACATAGGAACGCTGGTGCGGCAGCAGCCGCTCGACCAGGGCTTGCGGCAGCACCTCGGTGGTCACCACGAAGCTGCCCACCGGCACGATGCGCCGCCGGTACCAGCCGAGGTCGCCATGCTGGCAGGCGCCGGTGGCCAGCAGGATCTGCCGCGCCTGCAACGAACCGCGCGCGGTGTCGAGCCGGTAGCCGCCACTGTTGCCCTGCCAGCCTTTGACCGCACAGTCCTGATAGATCAGCGCGCCATGGCGCGCCGCCGCCTGCGCCAGGCCGACGCCGAAGCGCCCGACATGCATCTGCACGCCGTTGCGCTGCAACAGGCCGCCGTGAAAACCGGCGGAATCGACTTCGCCGCGCACCTGCTCGGCGGACAGCAACTCGACATCGGCATCGACCTCGCGGCGAATCAGCTCGCAGGTGCGCGCCAGCCCTTCGTAATGCAAGGGCTTGGCCGCCAGCTTGAGCTTGCCGTTGCGCTTGAGGTCGCAACCGATGCCCTCCTGCTCCACCAGCGCCACGACGCTCTGCACCGCCCGCTCGTAGGCCTGGTAATAGGCCCGCGCCCGCTCGGCGCCGAGGCTGGCGCTGAGGGCGGCATAATCCTGGGCCACCCCGGTGTTGCACTGGCCGCCGTTGCGCCCGGAGGCTTCGCCGATCACCCGGCCGGCCTCCAGCACCACCACCCGGGCGCCCTTCATGGCCAGCGCGCGGGCCGCGGACAACCCGGTGAACCCGCCACCGACGATCGCCACGTCGACGCTGTCCGGCAACGCGCCGGCCTGTGC
Source organism: Pseudomonas sp. RW409 (assembly GCF_003184125.1). Classification (NCBI taxonomy): domain Bacteria; kingdom Pseudomonadati; phylum Pseudomonadota; class Gammaproteobacteria; order Pseudomonadales; family Pseudomonadaceae; genus Pseudomonas; species Pseudomonas sp. RW409. Next base: position 1,338,241 of record NZ_QHHP01000041.1, read on the forward strand.
CCCGGTGAACGCCGGCGCACTGTCGAGCCAATAGGATTCACTGCCCATGCCTGACTCCCTGACCATGCCTTGAAGAGCGCCCATGACCGATCAGAGACCGACCAGCGCGGCCAGGCCGCCGATGTCGGGGATCTGCTGGTAGCCGTAGATGGCGTTGGCCGGCTGTTCGTGGCCACGGGCGACGAAGGCCTTGTGCTTGATCTTCATGTCGTGGGCCGGCATCAGGTCGTAACGGAAGCTGGAAGACACGTGGAGGATGTCTTGCGGGCCGCAGCCGAGGTTGTCGAGCATGAACTCGAAGGCCGCCAGGCGTGGCTTGTAGGCCTGGGCCTGTTCGGCGGTGAAGACCTTGTGGAACGGCGCGCCGAGCTTGTCGACGTTGGACATGATCTGGCTGTCGCTGGCGTTGGAGAAAATCACCAGGGGGATCTTGTCGGCGATCTTCGACAGGCCGGCCGGCACGTCGGGATGGGGGCCCCAGGTCGGCACCGCGTCGTAGTACAGCTGGCCTTCGTCACGGTACTCGACGCCCCAGCGTTTGCAGGTCCGCGCCAGCGCGGTCTTGAGGATCTCGTCGTAGGGCCTCCAGTCGCCCATCACCTGGTCCAGGCGATAGGCCGAGAAGTCCTTGACGAACTGGTCCATCTGCTCGGGGCTGACGCGGTCGGCGAACAGCTCGCGGGTCATGGTGCCCATGTGGAAGTTGGTCAGCGTACCGTAGCAGTCGAACGTAATGAATTTGGGACGAAGAAAGCTCATTGAGTGCGGTCCTGAAGTTCGTTGAGGTCATGGCGTGACACGCAAGAGCGCGGCTGCCGGAGCCCTGATGCAGCGTTGCAATCACAGCTTCATTACAACACCGTGAAATCAGCAGATGGCGTTAAAAGCGCGGGCTGCTCGATACAAACCACCGTTTTTCGGGGTGCCCTCAGCAGACTTTGCGGGGCGCGCCAGCCTTGGGCAAAGCCCGTATTCATGCGCTTTTATGGACCTTTTCCAGCCTCTGGGGCTCAAGCCAGGGCCCGACCGCCGCAGAACCTGCGCCGCCCCAACAAAAACGGGCGCCCCCGTCTGGAAGCGCCCGTTTCGCTGAATCGCAGAGTGTGTCCCGGTCAATCCCCAACCGGTGGCGGCCGGCCTTCGGCCGCGCCGGAAGGTTCAATGCATACTTCGTACCGCCCCGCTCAGCCGCCGCCCGCCGGTCATGGCTTTCAGCCGGCGATATCGATCAGCACGCTCTTGAAGCGCAGGTTGGCCTCGAAGGCTTCGCGCCCCAGGTCCTTGCCGATGCCGGAACGCTTGTAGCCGCCGGTGGGCAGGATGTAGTCGTTGCTGCGCCCGTAGCGGTTGACCCACACCGTGCCGGCCTCCAGGCGCCGGACCAGGCGCAGGGCGCGGTTGATGTCGGCGGTGTGCACCCCGGCGGCCAGGCCGTAGGTGGCGTGCTCGGCCAGGCCCAGGGCCTCGGCTTCGTCGTCGAAGGCCTGCACCGTCAGCACCGGGCCGAAGATCTCCTCGCAGACCGCCGGGTTGCTGTTGTCCAGGCCGGTCAGCAGGGTCGGCTGGTAGTAGGCGCCGCCCAGGCCATCGAACAAGCCGCCGCCACAGAGCACCTCGGCGCCGGCCTGGCGCGAACGCTGGACGATGCCGTCGATGCGGTTGGCCTGCTGCCGGGAAATGATCGGCGACAGCGTGCTGGCCGACGACCAGGTCGGCCCCGGGCGTAATTGTTCGAAGTACGTCCGCAGGTGCTCGACGAAGGGCTGCATGATCGAGCGTTCGATCAGCAACCGCGAACCGGAGACGCAGACCTGCCCGGCGTTGCCGGTAATGGCCATGGCCACGGTGCGCGCGGTCCTGGCGATGTCCGGTACGTCGGCGAACACCAGTTGCGGGCTCTTGCCGCCCAGCTCCAGGGTCACCGGCTTGGGCCCGACCAGGGCACAGGTGGACATGATGCTCGAACCGGTGGCGGTGGAGCCGGTAAAGGTCACCTTGGCCACCCGCGGATGGCGACACAGGGCATCGCCAGTGACCCGGCCGTCGCCCTGTACCACGTTGAAGATGCCCGCCGGGATCCCCGCTTGCAGCGCCAGTTCGGCGAACCGCAGGCTGGAGAACGGCGTCAGTTCCGACGGCTTGAGCACCACCGCATTACCGGCGGCCAGGGCCGGGGCGACTTTCCACGAGGCCATGCTCAGCGGGAAATTCCACGGCGCGATGGCGGCGATCACCCCATAGGGTTCGGCGATCTGCATGCCCAGGCGGTCGGTCTGGGTGGCGGCCAGCGAACCGCCGTGCTTGTCCGCCAGCTCGGCGAAAAAGCGGATGCCTTCGGCGACATAAGGAATGTCCCAGGCGATCACGTCCTGGTGCGGACGGGTCGAACCCACGGCCTCCAGCGGCGCGAGGATCGCCGCGTCGGCTTCCACCAGGTCGGCCCAGCGCCGCATCACCCGCGCCCGCTCCCGGGGCGGACGGCTGGCCCAGTCGGAGCGGGCGAATGCCTGCCAGGCGTTGTTCACCGCCTCGTCCACCCATTCGGCGTCGGCGATCGGCAACTGTCCATAGGCCTGGCCGTCCGACGGGCGCAAGACTTCCAGCCCGGGCGCGGCGTCGCGGTACTGGCCGGCGATGAAATGAGCGCTGCGCACAGCGACAAGACGAGGATCGAAGCTATCCATGGAGCACTCCACTAAAGGCGGCAATAAGGTCGGCGAAGGCCGGTCCGGAAGGTAAAAACCAGGCCTCCATCCTAGGAAAAAAGCGCAAGCATTTGCTGCCGACCTTATGCCCCTTTTAAGTAGTTACTGTGGTCTGCCGGCCGCTCTTTTAGGGATTCTGCCGAATCGCTGCCGGGCTCTTGCCAGGTCTCGGCGCAGATGGGATACAGGCGCATCGCCGCACAGCAAAGCCGGCGATCGCGCTTATCTTTTCCACGGAGTCTTGCCATGTCCGCCACCCCTCGCCCCGCTTATGTGTATCGCCCGATGACTGTCGCCGACCTGCCGGCGGCCCACGCCCTGTCGGTGCAATTGAAGTGGCCCCATCGCCTGGAAGACTGGGCGATGTTGCAGCGGGTCAGCCAGGGCTTCGTGGTGGAAGACGGCGAGCGCCTGATCGGCAGCGCCTTCGCCTGCCTCCAGGGTGACTACGCCACCATCGGCCTGGTGATCGTCAGCAACGACTACCAGGGCCAGGGCATCGGCCGCACCCTGATGGAAAAGGCCCTGCACGCCTGCGGGTCGCGCACGCCGGTCCTCAACGCCACCCTGGCCGGCGCGCCGCTGTATGCCAGCCAGGGCTTCGTCGAGTTCGGCATGATCCAGCAGCATCAGGGCCAGGCGCAGGCGCCTGAGGTCGGCGCCCTGCCCGCCGGCGAAAGCTGCCGGCCGCTGCGCAAGGCCGACCGCCTGCGCCAGCTGAGCCTGGCCAACGCCGGCAGCGGCCTGGACCGCCAGCAGGTGCTGGAAGACCTGTTCGCGGTGGTCGAGCACGGCGTCGGCATCGAGCGCGACGGCCAGTTGCGCGCCTTCGCCCTGCTGCGGCCGTTCGGCCGTGGGCGCTGCATCGGCCCGGTGATTGCGGAAACCCCCGAGCAGGCCCGGCAGATGATCGCCAGCCTGCTGAGCAAGGTTCCCGATGCCTTCGTGCGCATCGACATTCCGGCCGACTGCGGCCTGGCCGACTGGCTGCAAAGCGCTGGCCTGAAACAGGTCGACCAGGTCGCGCAGATGGCCCGCGGCACCCCGCCCCGGGCGCTTGGCGGCGTTCGCCAGTTCGCCCTGGTGACCCAGGCCATCGGCTGATCCACAACGCCGCGGGCGCCCGCCGCGCGGCACCTTTTCCACTTCCCAGAGAGTCATCTGTATGTCCACACCCGCCGCTTTGCTGCTGGCAGGCGCCGACGGTCGCTTCGACGCCAGCCTGTTCACCCCCGCTGCCCTGGGCAGCCACGACCCTTTCGGCGCCGATCGGCTGGTCGCCTACAACGGCAGCGACGGGATTGCCGCCGGTGTCGTGCGCACCAGCGCCAGTTTTGCCATCGAGGATTTCCCCCACATCGAAATGCTCGTGGTGCACGCCGGCAAGGTGCTGCTCCACAGCGCCGAGCCGTCTGCGGAACCGGCCCTGGAACTGGCCCCGGGCGCCAGCGTGGTGATCGGCCGTGGCAGCACCTTCAAGCTCGAGGCCGAACCCGGCACGCTCTGGGCCTTCTGCGCAGTGAAACGCGCCGCCGCGGGCGCCGAACCGGGCCTGACGCTGCTTGACCCGCGGGCCATGCTCTCGCCTTCGGCGGCCCCCGAGCCGCAGATCCTGATCGGCCCGGAACCGCAATGCCGCTCGCGCAACGCCTTCGAGGACGACACCTGCGACCTGCGGATCGGTGTCTGGGACTCCACGCCTTACCGTCGCCATGGCCGGCCCCACAAGCTCCATGAGCTGATGCACCTGGTGGAAGGCAGCGTGACCCTCGAGGGCGCGGATGGCAGCCGACTGACCGCCGGCCCCGGCGCTACGCTGTTCGTTGCCCAGGGCACGCCCTGCGCGTGGCACAGCACGGCCTATGTGCGCAAGTTCTATGCGGTGAAGTAACGCCCGGCACAAACGACAACGGCGCCCAAGGGCGCCCAAGGGCGCCGTTGTCATATCGGGCGAAAACCGCCCTGCGACTCAATCGTCATCGTCGTCATCGTCACGGTCGCGACGATAGCGCCCGTCCTTGTCCCGCCGGTCGTAGCGGCGGTCGTAACGGTCGTCGTCATGATCGCGGTCGCGGTAGTAGTCGCGGTCATAACGACTGTGGTCGCGCCAGCGGTCATGGTCGCGATCGTAGCGCCGGCCGTCGTCCCAATGGGGGTAGCAGCCACCCAGCAGCAGCGTGGAGCAAAGGGTCAGGGTGAGTGTCGCGAATCGCTTCATGGGAAGTGTCCTAGAACCTGGGTCAGAACGATGGGTTGGCAAAGCTGCCCGGCAACGCGCCGGGCCCTGTGCGAACCGGCGGCGCCGGCGCCTGCAACCCCCCATGTGACTGTAAAACCAGAGATTTATTCGATCCTGGCAAGGCACTGGCGGACCGACGGTCATGTCTTGTCCCATGCGAACGGTCACGCCTGCTCAATGGGAATTCCTGTCCCACAGCCAGTTCCATAGCCCCGGCAACCGCACCGGCTGCTCGCTGCTGCTGACGGTGCGGGCCATGACCGCCCGTTGCAGCGCCGCGGTATCGTCGTAGAACGGCTTGGGCGCGGTCCGAAGGCCATTGGCCTGAGCGCTGTCGAGCAAGATCTGCAGGTATTCCCGGGTATGCCGGGCGGTGTAGCGATTGAGGTCGTGGAAGGTCACCACCACCGGGATCGCTCCGTCCACCGTCGGCAACTGGCCCAGGGCAATGCGTTCGCGCACCTCCGACAGCTGGCGCAGCATGTTGGCCCGGCGCCGTGGGCTGGCGTTGAAGCCCCAGACCTTGCCGTCGTTGGCGCTGAGGTCGGTCAGCAACACATGCAGGCCATGCCGTTGGTAGGCGGCGAAGGTGCGCTTGTCGTAGTTCCAGAATGGCGGGCGCACCAGGTTCGGCGGCACGCCGGTGATCAGCGCGATATCGGCGCTGCCGTCGTTCAGGGACGTCTCCAGCTCCTGCGGGTCGAGCGAGCGATGGTTGGTGTGCCTCGGCGTGGCGGTATGAAAGCCCAGCACATGGCCCTCGGCGTGCTCGCGGGCCATTATCCGCCGCCCGATGTCGCTGCCGCCGGCCCGCGAGGCGCGGGTCTGGACGAAGAACACCGCCTTGATCGCCGGTTGCAGCGGGTTGTCGAGCAGGTCGTCGAGCACCCGTTCGGTCGGGTTGTAGAGGCTGGAAGCGCTGGGGCCGTCGTCGAAGGTCAGCAGAAAGCGGATCGGCGCCTGAACGCGCAAGCGTTGCTCGGTCTGCGCGGTCATTTCGATGGGGGCAGCGATGCAACCGGCCAGGCCGGCGGCGAGTAGCACTGCGCAGAGAACCTTGAAGCCTCGTTTCATGTTTTGCCCTGTGTCGGACCGTTGCGGTCGTCACCTCAATGGCAAAAATCCCTCGCCCATGGATCCCTCGCCCGGCCTGCACGCAGCGCCGGGCACAGCTTGGAGGGGCAACCAGGGTTTTGGTTCCGGGGCGCCCGGTTTCAGGCCGCCGAGACGCTCATGCAGCAGCGCCTTCGCACGGCCGCTGCCAGGCGCGCTGCAGCAGTTCGATCACCTCCTCGTCCGAGGTCTGGGCAAAGTCCGCATAGCCGTTGCCGATCGACACGAACCACAGCGGGGTGATCGGGCAGATCAGCTCGTCGACCTCGAAACTCAGGGTGTCCACGGTTTCCTGCGGCGCCAGGGGCACGGCCACCACTATCCGCGCCGGGTGCTGCAGGCGCGTGGCCTGGACCGCGGCGTGCATCGAGGCACCGGTGGCCAGCCCGTCGTCCACCAGGATCACCACCTGGCCACGCAGGTCGGGCGCGGGCCGGTCGCCGCGGTAGACCCGATCGCGGCGCTGCAACTCCTGGGTTTCCCGCTGGGTTACCGCTTGCAGCGCGGCATCACCGATGTGATGACCGTTCAGGACGTCCTGATTGAGGATGCGGATGCCGCCGCTGGCGATGGCGCCCATCGCCAGTTCTTCATGACCGGGCACGCCGAGCTTGCGCACCAGCATCAGGTCCAGCCGCACCTCCAGGGCCCGGGCGATTTCCCAGGCCACCGGCACCCCGCCCCGGGGCAACGCCAGCACGATCACCTCGGGCCGGCGACTGTATTTCTGCAACGGCGCGACCAGCCCCTGCCCGGCGGCCTGGCGATTGCGCAAGGTCATCTGCAATGACGGATATTCGCTCATGTCTCACCTCCCCAGGCGCCCGGCTACAGCGCCAGCAGGCTGCAGGGCAGCTGATACAGCGCGTGCTCGGTGGTGCTGCCCACCAGTTTCTCCAGGCCCTCGCGATGCACACGGCCCATGACCAGCACGTCGGCCTGGTTCTCGGTGACGAAATTGGCCAGCACCGTAACCGGCTGCCCAAGGATGAAATGCCGCCGTTCCTCGGGCACGCCGTAGCGCTCGGCGAGTTCGAGGAAGGCTTTTTCCAGGGTGACCCGCAGTTCCCGGGTCAGGTCCGCCAGCACCAGGCCACCGCCCCCGGCATCGCCCAGGTAGACCGACGACACGTCATAGGCGTGCAACAGGTGCAGCTCGGCATTGCACTGCAGGGCCAGGCTGTTGGCTTCGTGGATGATCCGGTCGTTGAGCCCATTGTGCTGGTACTCCGGCCGCGACGGGTCGACCGCCGCCACCACCATCTGCGGCAAGGTATGGCCGTGGCGGCCCATCAGGTACAGCGGGACCGGGCACCGGCGCAGCAGGTGCCAGTCCATCGGCGTGAGAAAGGCGCGTTTGAGCGCCGGTTCGTGCTGCACGTCCTTGATCAGCAGGTCGGGCTGGATTTCCGCGACGTGCTGCAGGATTTCCTCCAGCAGGTCGTCGGCCCAGGTCACCTCGCCGTTGACCGTGACGCCATGGCCACGCAGCCGATGCACCTCCTCCTGCAACCAGTTCTGATGTTCCAGGCGATAACGTTCGCGCGCCTCATTGCGCACGTGGTGCTCGAACAGGGAAAGAATCGACACCGGCTTCAGCAAGGCCGCGATATGCAGGGTCGCGCCGCTGGCCTTGGCCAGGGCGGCTGCACGCGGGATCGCCGGGGATTGGCGCATTGCCGGGTCGATGACCAGCAACAAGCGTTGGTACTGGCTCATGGCGCACCTCCAGATAGGCTGGACGCCCACGCCGGCCACCGGCGCCTCTTTATAAACGCCGGTGCGTCAACGCCGGATCGAACGCCAGCATGACTTCAGACTTCCCACTGACAATGCGCCCGTCGCGGCGTTACGGCAAGTGCGTCCAGCGTCGGTGCAGACCGCGGGCCAGGCTGTCCAGGGCAAAGCCCAGGGCGCCGATCAGCAGCACCATGGCCATCAGTTCCGAATAGGCCAGGCGGTCGCGGGTATCGAGGATGAAATAGCCCAGGCCGGCGCTGACGCCGAGCATTTCGCAGGGCACCAGGACGATCCACAAAATGCCGATGGCCAGGCGCACGCCGGTCAGCACATGGCCCAGCACCCCGGGCAGGATCACCTTGCGCAGGGTTTCCCAGCGGGTGGCGCTGAGGCTGCGGCTCAGTTGCAGCCAGCGCGGGTCGAGCTGGCGCACCCCGGCCGCGGTGTTGAGCAGGATCGGCCAGACCGCGGCGAAGGCCAGCAGGAAGTAGATCGGCTGGTCCCCTACCCCCATCAGCATCACCACCACCGGCATCCACGACAGCGGCGAGATCATCCGCAGGAACTGGAACGCCGGGGTGGTGGCCGCCTCCAGGTGGCGGTAGCTGCCGATCAGCAGGCCCAGGGGCACGCCGACCAGCAAGGCCAGGGCCAGGCCAACCAGGATGCGCTTGAGGCTGACCAGCACATGCTCGTACAGCTCGGCGCGGCCCAGCAGTTCCAGCAGGCTGGCCAGGGTCGCCGCCGGCGAAAAGCGCGCCGCCAGCCCGTCGGTGCTGCCGAACAGGCGCACGCCCAGCCACCACAACAGCAGCAGGCACAACAGCCCGCCCACGCCCAGCAGCCAAGGCAGGTTCGATGCGGATCGCTTGGCCATCAGAGGCTGAACTCCTCGCTGCGTTCGAAGCTGTCGGGCAAGCCGAATGCCTTGAGCCCGCCGACCGACGCGATGGCGTTGCGCACAAAGCGCTCGTCCACCAGGTCGCGGGCGGTGTGCTGCGGGTCGAGGCTGGCCAGGAAACCCTTGTCGCCTTCGATCAGGGTGTCCTTGAGGCGCTTGACCAGCTCCTCGGTGTAGCTGGGGAACGGGTACGGCTGAAAGTCGATGCGCTGCTCGTCCCACTGCGCGTGCTGGATCGCGCCGTCGGCCAGGTATTGCTGGCGTTCGCCGGCACTCGGCGCCAGCACCCGGCTCAACACCTGCGGCGCATGCGGGGTGTAGCGGTTGGCGCCGTCCCGGGACAGCAGCCGGGCGGCCTCGGCGCGGTTGTCGCGGGTCCACAGCTGCGCCTTGACGATGGCGTTGACCACCTTCTGCGACCATTCGGGGCGGTTGTTCAGATCCTGCTCATGCATGAACACCACGCAGCAGGCGTGGTTGCGCCAGATATCCCCGGTAAAGCGCTGCACCCGGCCGACCTTGAGTTCCTCGGCCAGGGCATTGAACGGCTCGGCGACTATGTAGCCGGCGATGCGCTTGCTGGCCAGGGCCGGCGGCATGTCCGACGGCGGCAGCACCAGCAGGTTGACCTCGTTGGCCGCCAGCGGGCTGCTGGCCGGCCGGCTCACCGGGGTCAGGCCGTTGTCGCGCAGCAGTTGCTGCACCACCACGTTGTGAATCGAGTACCAGAACGGAATCGCCAGCGCCTGCCCGCCCAGTTGGCGGACCTCGGTGATGCCCGGCGCCACCGTCAGGCCAGAGCCGCCAACGTGGTTCCAGGCCACCACCTTGGCCGGCACCTTGCTGCCATAACGGGCCCAGACGGTCATCGGCGACAGCAGGTGGATCACATTGACCTGCCCGGAAATGAACGCCTCGATCACCTGCGCCCAGCTGCGCAACAGCACCGGGCGCTCGGAGCGGATGCCCTCGGCCTCGAACAGGCCGTTGTTATGGGCCACCAGCAAGGGCGTGGCGTCGGTGATCGGCAGGTAACCGATGCGCACCGGCGCGTCCGGCTCCGCGGCGGCGCGGGCCTGCAGGCTACCCAGCAACGGCAAGGCGCCGCCGGCGGTGAGCAAGGCGCTGAGTTTGAGGAAGTCGCGACGGCTGTGAGTGAAGTCATCCAGGCACATGGTGTATCTCCGACAATTCGGGCAAGGGTTTGGCCGCGATCTCCTGTAGGAGCGAAGCTTGCTCGCGAAAAACCTCAACGTTGACGGGGTGTCTGGGACACTGCGCCGCTCTGACGTTTTTATCGCGAGCAAGCTTCGCTCCTACAGGGGTAGAGGCTGGGCTAAGGCTTGGGGTTGTGCAGTGCGGCTCGCCCGCCGAAGGGTTTTGAGAATCTCGATACGCAGGGTGCCCAGTTCTTCCACCAGCTCGGCACGCGGCTGAGGCAGGTCGATGCGCCACTCGCCGAGGGTTCGCGCCGGGCTGTTACCCAGTAGCAGAATGCGCTCGGAAAGCAGCAGGGCTTCGTCGATGTCGTGGGTGATCAATAACGCCGCGGTGCGGTGCTCGGCGATCACCTTGAGCAGCAGTTGCTGCATGTCGGCGCGGGTCACTTCGTCCAGCGCGCCGAAGGGTTCGTCGAGCAACAGCACCTGTGGCTGGCGCGCCAGGCAACGGGCCAGCGCGGTGCGCTGGGCCATGCCGCCGGACAGCTGCGCCGGGTAGTGCCCGCGGGCATGCTGCAGGCCGACCTCGGCGATTGCCTGGTCGACCCGCGCCTGGCGCTGCTGGGCGCTCAGCGCCGGCTGGCGGGCGAAGTCGAGGCCGAAGGCGACGTTGTGTTCCAGGTTCAGCCAGGGCAACAGGCTGGGGTCCTGGAAAGCCACGGCCACCCGTGGATGCGGGCCGTCCAGCGTTTGCCCCAGCAGGCTGACACTGCCACCCTGAGGCGCCTGCAAGCCGGCCAGGACCCGCAACAGGCTGGATTTGCCGACGCCGCTGGGGCCGAGGATCGACACCACCTCCCCCGGCTGCAAGCGCAGGTCGAAGCCTTCCAGCACCGCTTGCCAGCCGTGTTCGCCGCCGGGGTAGCCGAGGCTGACCTGCCGGGCTTCGAGCAAGGCCGCGCTCATGCCGCCGCGTCCCGCGCCTGGCGCTGCAACTCGGCGCGCAACTGCACCAGGCTCGGCGTGACGACCGGCACGAAGGCCGACTCGCGCCAGCGCCGAGCAAAGCCGCTGCCATGTTCGCTCAGGTAGGCCTTGCCGCCACTGGCCTGCAACTCCAGCTGCACGGCGTTGGCGACGGCCTCGGCCAGGGCGATGCGCAGCCGGAACAGCGCCGCGGGCTGGGTCAGGAAACGCCCCTCCAGCAGGCCGCGCTTGAGCTCATCGACGCGCTCTTCCAACTGCTGGCGTTGCTCCTGCAAGGGCTCGCGCAGGATCGAACGGCCGCTGTGCAAATGGGTTTGCACTTCATCCAGCGCGCGCCGCGCCAGGCCGATGGCCATGCCACATTGCAGGCCGAGAAACGCCGGGCGCACCGCCGGCAGAAAGACCTTGGCGTCCTCGTGCAGCAACCAGTCATGGCCAACCTCGACCTGTTGCAACTCCAGCGCCGCGGTGTTGCTCGACTGCAAGCCCATCAGTTGCAAGTCCTCCGAGCGTTGCAGGCCATCCAGCGCCGCGGGAATCGCCAGGACAAAGGGCGCGCCACCCTCTTCGTGCTCGATGGCCGCGGCCACCACAAAACCGCTCTTGCGCAGATTGGTGACCCAGTGCAGGCGCCCGTTCAGGCACCAGCCGCCGGCTTGTGGCAACGCACGGACTTGCAGGGCCTCGATGCCCGAGAGGAACTTCATGGCGTTCGACAGCCCGGTGGCTCCCGCCAACTTGCCGCTGAGCAGGTCCGGCAACAGACGCTCGCGCAAGCCCGCGTTGGGGCTGTGCAGCAGGTATTCGATAAAGGCCCGCTGGCCCCAGAACACAAAGGCCGCCGCCAGGGAATGGCTGGCCACCGCGGCCACCGCTTCCACGGCAGCGCCCAGGTCGCCGTCGCTACCGCCCTGCCCGGCCGGAATGCCGATGCGCAGCACCTGGGCCTCGGCCAGTCGCGCCAGCACCTGCTGCGGGTCGCAGTGGCCCAGATCCAGGGCCTGGGCCTCGGCGTCCAGCCATTGACTCAATGCGGGGTCGAGCATGTGGTTTTCTCCTTTTCTACGCGGCAGCGGCCCACCGGCCGTGCCTTGAATCCAGCCGCTGCATCATTGCTGCGGCGCTTGCCAGCGGTACTTGGCCAGTTCCGGGTTCAGCGGCGTGCGGGCGAACACGTTGGCGAAGTTGCACAGGGTCGCCAGGCTCACCCCGAGAATCACCTCCAGGGCATTGCCCTCGCTGTAGCCGGCGGCCTTGAACGCCGCGAATGTCGGCTCGCTGACGTTGCCGCGGGTGGCGATCACCTCGGCGGCGAAGGCGGCCAACGCCTGCAGTTTTGCCTCCGGCAAAGGAGTCAGCTCACGCAACGCGCTGATCACTTCGTCCGGCAGCTTGGCCTTGTTCTGCGCCACCGCAGTGTGCCCGGCCACGCAGAAATCGCAACCGTGGGTGGTGGCCGCCACCAGTTGCACCACTTCCCGTTCGGCCAGGCTCAGCTCAGCCTTGCCATTGAGCGCCGATACCGTAACGTAGGTCTCCAGCGCCGCCGGGGCATTGGCCAGGATGCCCAGCAGATTGGGGATGAAGCCCGAGTTGTTCTGGGCGTTCTGCAAAAATGGCCGGGCCGCTTCGGGAGCGCTTTGCAGGCTGTGTAGAGTGATGCGCGACATGCGGTGGACTCCTGTTGTGTAGGTGTCCGGCCAGTCTGTTGGTTATAAGAATTTCGATCCATATTCTAAAGTAGCGATTACTTGCTCCTGAGTGTTTCCATTAGATGATTTCGTCCAGCCCACTGGTTGATTGGTTATTAGAAAGCCTCGAACTCGACGCCAGCTTGTTCCATGTCGGCCGTTACTGCGGCGGCTGGCACGCCAGCACCCACGGCCTGGCCCGGGCCAGCTTCCACCTGATCGTGCAAGGCCATTGCTGGCTGCATATCGAGGGCCAGGAGCAGGCCCAGCGCCTGAATGCCGGGGATGCGCTGTTCCTGCTGCGTGACCTGGACTATCGCCTGTCCAGCGCCGAACAGCGTAGTGCCGCCCATGAACTGCCACGCAGGGCCATGCAGGCGTTCGACGCTCACGCAAAAGATCAGGCCGAAGATGGCGTGGGCCTGGTCTGCGGTTTCTTTCACTTCAGCTCCGGGCTGTCGTCGCTGATCATCGACGGCCTGCCGGACTGGATCGTACTGCGCGCCGGCGACCCGTCCCTGAGCGCGGCCCGGGCGCTGTTCGAGCTGATCCTGGAAGAATGCCAGCGCATACCCGCGCCCTCTTCGGCGCTGCTGGAACGCCTGAGCCATCTGCTGTTCCTCTATGTGCTGCGCCAGCAGGTGGCCGACAACCAGGGCCTCGGTGGACTGGTGGCGCTGGCCCGACATCCGGCCTTCGCCGCGCTGCTGGAACAGCTGATCGAGCACCCCGAACAGCCCTGGCCCCTGGAAAGCATGGCGGCCTGCACCGGGCTGTCGCGCTCGGCCTTCTTCAAGCGCTTCAACGAACTGGCCGGGCAATCCCCGGGCCAGGTCCTGCTGGCGCTGCGCATGCGCCATGCCTGCCAGTTGCTCAAGGCCAACCACACCGTGGAACAGGCCGGCGCGGCGGTGGGTTATCAATCGGTGGCGGCCTTTACCCGGGCCTTCGCCAAGGCCGTGGGCGTGCAGCCGGGGGCTTATCGCCGCCAGCACGAAGGGCGCTGACGCTCCGCAGTCCTCAGCGTTCGCTTACGGGTTCAGCGCCTGGGTAAAGGACGTATCGACAACAGTCGCGGTGGCCAAGGGCGCCGGCAGCGCCTTGACCTTGAACAGGAAGTCCGCGGTGCTTTGCAGGTCGGCGGCGGCCTGTTGGTCCACCGGGCCGACGCTCATGTGCGCCTGGCGCAGCCAATGGCGGGAGACGTTCTGGTCGAGGTTGGCCTTTTTCGCCCACAGGTCGGCGTACTGGTCGGTGTGGCTGTCGACCCAGGCACGGGCCTGTTTCAGGCGGCCGAGGAAGTCGGCGATGGCGGCGCGCTTGCTGTCGATGGCCGGGGTCGAGGCGGCGATGGCGCTGAGGCCGGGCATCAGGTTCTTCGCGGTGAGGATCGGCCGCGCGCCGGAGAACAGGATCTGTTGCGAGATATAGGGTTCCCACACCGGGAAGGCGTCGATGCTGCCCTGGGGCAAGGCCGCGGCGGCGTCGATCGGCATCAGCTTGATGAACTCGACATGGTCCTCCGGCAGGCCGGCCTGCTCCAGGGCGCGCAGGGTCAGTTGCTGGCTCCAGGCGCCGGGCCAGTAGGCGACCTTCTTGCCCTTGAGGTCGGCGATGGTCTGCACCGGCGAGTCCTTGGGCACCAGCAAGGCGATGGTGTCCGGGTTCTGCCGTGAGACGCCGATCAGCTTCACCGGCGCCTGTTTCGCGGCGAGGAACAGAAAGCCCGAATCGCCGAGGAAACCCAGGTCCAGGGCGCCGGTATTCAGCGCTTCGGCCAGCGGTGCGGCGGCCTGGAAGTGTTTCCAGTCGACCTTGTAGGGCGCGCCTTCGAGCACACCCGAGGCCTCCACCGAGGCTCGCACGTTGTAGTAGTTCTGGTCGCCGACATGCAGGACCAGCGGCTCGGCGGCCTGGACCAGGGGTACCGCGAACAGGGTGCTGAAGAGCAGGCGGCGCAAGCGTCGGGAGAGCGTCATGGGAAATTCCTGGATGATTGGAAAAGCGGATTTTCTAGAACATAACGCTCTTAGAATCTGGTTTTGAAATTCTGTTAACGCATAAGCTCATAGCCGCTTCTGCATCCGCAACCCGTAGCTGTTGATAGAGAAACAGCAAGGCAACAGGCTGTTGGCCAGGCAACATCGCCTGAAGCTTCTTTCTCCTGGCAACGCCTGGAAACCGCCCTTCCCCGGTCTATGGCACAGAGCCTGCAATATTCCTTTCCGGCAGGACTCACCCCTGCCTTCCGTTACTTTTGAAATAAGAGACGGAAATAACAACATTGCCCTCTCGCCGCCTTGTCCGGAGCCGCTCCATGAAACCCGTCTTCCGCTTCCCCCTGGCCCGCGCCAGGTACCTGCTCGGCGCCTGCGCCCTGGCGCTTAGCCTGCAACCCCTGGCCCAGGCCGCGGAAAGCCCGCCGGCCGAAGTGCACCTGGACTACGCCTATTACTCGCCGGTCAGCCTGGTGCTCAAGCGCTTCGGCTTTCTCGAGAAGGCCCTGCCCCAGACCAAGGTCAGCTGGGTCCTCAGCCAGGGCA
Source organism: Pseudomonas sp. RW409 (assembly GCF_003184125.1). Taxonomy (NCBI): domain Bacteria; kingdom Pseudomonadati; phylum Pseudomonadota; class Gammaproteobacteria; order Pseudomonadales; family Pseudomonadaceae; genus Pseudomonas; species Pseudomonas sp. RW409. The sequence goes on from NZ_QHHP01000041.1 coordinate 1,353,320, forward strand.
GCAACCGCTCCCTGGAATACCTCAACAGCGGCGGCGTCGACTTCGCCTCCTCCGCCAGCCTGGCGGCGGTGCTGAGCCGGGCCAACGGCAGCCCGATCAAGTCGGTGTACGTCTACAGCCGCGCCGAATGGACCGCCCTGGTGGTGCGCAAGGATTCGCCGTACCAGACAGTCGCCGACCTCAAGGGCAAGAAGATCGCCGCCACCAAGGGCACCGATCCCTACCTGTTCACCCTGCGCAGCCTGCAACAGGCCGGGCTGAAAAAAGACGATGTGGAACTGGTGCACCTGCAGCACCCGGACGGCCGCACCGCCCTGGAAAAAGGCGACGTCGACGCCTGGGCCGGCCTCGACCCGCATATGGCCGCCAGCGAAGTACAGGCCGGCTCGCGCCTGCTGTACCGCAACAGCGCCTTCAACAGCTACGGCGTGCTCAGTGTCACCGAGCAGTACGCCAAGGAGCATCCGCAGACCATCGCCACCGTGCTCGCCGCCTACGAGCAGGCCCGCGAATGGTCGGTCAAGCACCCGGACGAGTTGGCCAAGCTGCTGGCGGACGAATCCGGCCTGCCGCTGGAAGTGGCCCGGCTGCAACTGTCGCGCACCGACCTCGGCAGCCCACAGTTGAGTGCCGAGGATGTGCTGGCCTCCAAGGCCGCCGCGCCGATCCTGGTCTCCGAGGAACTGGTGCGCCGCGGGGTGAACGTCGATCAGGCGATCGACCAGTTGCTCGACACCGGCGTCAAGCAGGCCGTGGCCCGTCAATAACCTACCGCCCAGGCGACAACCGAGCCCGCGCCTGACGCGGATTCGGCGTTGCCGGAGAATCGCCATGAGCAGCGACAGCAACAACCTCTCGACCCGCCTGGCCTTGTCCGCGCAGGGCAAGCTCCCGCGCTTCAACCCCGTCCGCTGGCGCCTGCGCCTCAAGGGCCTGGTCCTGCCGATAGCGATCATCCTGCTGCTGGAGATCGTGGTGCGCCTCGGCTGGCTGCCGTCGTACCAGATGCCGGCCCCCAGCGAGATCGCCCTGACCCTCGGCGACCTGGCCCAAGGCGCGCTGTGGAAACACATCGGCGCCAGCCTGCTGCGGGTGCTGCTGGGCTTTGCCATCGGCGCCAGCCTGGCCCTGGTATTCGCCGCCTGGGTCGGCCTGAGCCGGGAAGCCGAAGCCTACCTGGAGCCGACCTTCGCCGGCCTGCGTTCGATCCCCAGCCTGGCCTGGGTGCCGTTGCTCCTGCTGTGGCTGGGCATCGACGAGACCTCGAAGGTGGTGCTGATCGCCATCGGCGCCTTCTTCCCGGTGTACCTCAATGGCGTGGCGGCGATTCGCGATATCGACCGCAAGCTGGTGGAGGTCGGGCATATGTACGCTTTCGGCCGGCGCCGGCTGGTGCGGCGGATTCTCCTGCCGGCCGCCCTGCCCGGCCTGTTCACCGGCTTGCGCAGCGGCATGAGCCTGGCCTGGATGTTCCTGGTGGCCGCCGAACTGATCGCCGCCACCAAGGGCCTGGGTTATCTGCTCAGCGACGGCCGGGAAACCTCGCGGCCGGACATCGTGCTGGCGGCGATCATCGTCCTCGCCGTGCTCGGCAAGCTCAGCGACGGCCTTCTCGCCGGCCTGGAAAAACGCTGCCTGGCCTGGCGCGACACCTTCAATGGCCAAGACAGCCATGACTGAAACACAGAGGATCGAGCCATGACCCAAGCCCTGCTGGATATCCACGTGGAGCGCAAGACCTTCGCCACCACCACCGTCCTCGACGATATCCACCTGCAATTGCAGCCGCGGGAAACCGTCAGCCTGCTGGGCCCCAGCGGCTGCGGCAAAAGCACCTTGCTGCGGATCGTCGCCGGCCTGGAGAAGGACTTCCAGGGGCAACTGCTGAGCCATACCGAACGCCTGGCCTTTGTCTTCCAGGAGCCGCGGCTGATGCCCTGGCTGACGGTGGAACAGAACATCGGCTTCAGCGACGACAAGCATTACGACCGGGCCTGGGTCGCGCAACTGATCGCGGAAGTCGGCCTCGCGGGTTTTGCCCAGGCCCTGCCCAAGGCGCTGTCCGGCGGCATGGCGCAGCGGGTGGCGATCGCCCGCGGCCTGTACTCGCGGCCGCAGGTGCTGCTGCTCGACGAGCCCTTCAGCGCGGTGGACGCCTTTACCCGGATGAAACTGCAGGACCTGCTGCTGCAACTGGCCGAGCGTCACGCCATCGCCCTGCTGCTGGTGACCCACGATGTCGACGAGGCGCTGTACCTGAGCGACCGGGTGCTGGTGATGGACAACCGTCCCAGCCGCATTCGCCAGGAACTGGCGGTGCAACTGAGCCACCCGCGGGACCGTCGCGACCCGCTGCTGGCGCGCCTCAAGGCGTTGGCCCTGACCGAATTGCACAAGGCCCATGTGATTTGAGCGGGCGTTGTTACGGGCTCGAAAGCTAAGAACACAAAGGAATTAATAAATAAATAATCAGTATTTATGGTTATAAAAATAACCACGTACTCTCAGCTCATCCCGCCCATTGGTCACGACAGTGAAGTGCCTTATGAAACCGACTGACAACGTTATCGACTTCGCCCAGTTCCGCAAACGCAAGCAGGCCCAGCAACTGGCCCGGGCCATGTGGGAGCTGTACGCGCGCAATGCCGGTTACCAGGCGTTCCAGTGGATTCAGGCGGCCCAGCCGACCAGGACATACCACGCGTGAGCGTCCAGGAACCCTCGCGCTTTCTGGCGAGCGCCGACGAACCCGGCCTTGATCTGAGCCACCTGGAAACGCAGGAAGAAGACCCGATCAGCGAGCGGGTCGCGCAGAACCTGCAACGCCTGCGCAGCAAGCGTCATCTGTCCCTGGATGCCCTGGCCCGCCAGTGCGGGGTCAGCCGGGCGATGCTGGCGCAGATCGAGTCCGGGCGCAGCGTGCCGTCGATCAAGGTGCTGTGCAAGATCGCCAAGGGCCTGAAGGTGTCGGTCGCGGCCTTTCTCGAACACCGCGCCTTCGAAGGTGTGGCGGTGCTGCCATCGAGCCAGAGCAAACGCCTGGTCAGCGCCAACGGCGCCTTTGTCAGCCGCGCCCTGTTCCCCTTCGACGTGGCGCGCCAGTCGGAATTCTACGAACTGCGCCTGAGCCCGCTCGGCGAAGACCAGTCCGAAGGACACGGACCGGGGGTCCAGGAAAACCTGGTGGTGTCCCAGGGCGTACTGGAAATCAGCGTCAACCAGGAACGCTACCTACTCTCCACCGGCGACTCGATCCTGTTCTACGCCGACCAGCCGCACCGCTACCGCAACCCGGCCGACAGCGAGGCGGTGGCCTACCTGGTGGTGACCTATCCGGAACGCCTGGACTGAACCAGCCGGGACTGTGCTGACAGGGCGGGTCCTGCGGCCCCGATCGCAGGCTGCGCCAGCGGCTACGAATGCCAATAGTCCCTCTATAGAAAAAGCCCGGCGGGATCATCCCGGCCGGGCTTTTTTGTGCCGCCGCGAGGAATCAGCAGGTGCAGCACATCATCGGCATGCCGTTGCAGCTCATCATCATTGGCATGCCGCAGTCGTTCATCATCTTCATCATCAGGGCGCAGCAGCTTTTCATCATGTCCATGTTCATGCCGGCCATCGGCATGATCTTGCACATCATGCAGTCGGCTTCGAGGGTGCATTCCATCACGCACTTCATCGACGGCATCGGCATGCCCATCATCGGCATTGGCATCATGGCGCCCATCATCGGCATGGCCATGCTCGCCTGGGACATGCACATCATGCTCATGTTGGCGCAATGCATCATCATCGGCATGCCGCAGTTCATCATCATCTGCATCATTTGCGCGCTGTTCTTGAACATGGCCATGTCCATGCCCGCGGCCGGCATCATCTTGCACAGCATGCCGTCGTCCATCATTTCGCAGCTCATGGTCGCCATCATCATCGGCATGCCCATCATCGGCATCATCGGCATGTTGGCGTTCATCGGCATTTGCATCTGCATGGCATTCATCATGGTGAAACTCCCTAAGCGATTCGATAGTTGGACGAAGCTGATGGGGCGGATTCTAGGGAGTGGCGAATGCCGCACAAGATGCCGATCGAACAGCAATCGCGGCTGCCGGGGCAGCTTCAGCGCAGCCGTTCGCGCGGGATTTTCCGCTTGAGCAGCCAGATGGATTTCATCGCGGACGGGAGCAGGACCGCAGCGTGTTTTCCGCTGCGATGGATATGCGCGAATCAGCGCAGCCAATAACCCAAAGAAATAATCATTCTAAGGAGGCCCGACTTTTCTCGGGAAAGGCGGCTTGCCACCCTTGCCGGTGCCCCTGTGGCAGGGTTCGGCGAGCGTGACAAGCGAGGTGCAGGGTCGGGATCGAAAGCCTCAGAGCTTGGCGATCGATACTTCGGTGGATTTGACGAAGGCGATGACCTCGCTGCCGACCTTCAATTCCAGGTCGCGCACCGAGCGCGTGGTGATCACCGAGGTGACGATGCCCGAGGCGGTCTGCACATCGATTTCCGAGACCACCTGGCCTTCATGGATCTCCTTGATGACGCCCTTGAACTGATTGCGAACGTTGATTGCCTTGATGGTCATGGTGGGCCTTCCTGTCTGGGGTGGGCACTGGCGCATCGCCGTGCAGGCCTCTAAGGTGCCTTGCACCTGGAAACATTAAAAGGAATAAATAGTAGTTATTTTATTCCCTAAGTGAATATAAAAGATTACCTCCCTCACTTCGTTACCTTGACCGGCAACCGCGCCTTTGCTTCTCTGGGTCCTTGCTAACCCTTTCAGGAGATTGTCATGCGAACACTCGATCTGGCGGGCGTGCCCGTCCCGGTGATTGGCCAGGGTACCTGGCGCATGGGCGAGGAGCGCCACCAGCGTAACGCCGAGATTGCCGCATTGCAGGCCGGTATCGAACGGGGCATGAGCCTGATCGATACCGCCGAGATGTATGCCGAGGGCGGCGCGGAGGAAGTGGTTGGCGCCGCCATCACCGGCCAGCGCGACCGGGTGTTCCTGGTCAGCAAGGTGTACCCGCACAACGCCAGCCGCAAAGGCATTCCCCAAGCCTGCGACCGCAGCCTGCGGCGCCTGGGGACCGACTATATCGATCTGTACCTGCTGCACTGGCGTGGCCAATACCCTCTTGAAGAAACGGTGGAAGCCTTCGAACGCCTGCGCGAAGACGGCAAGATCGGCCGCTGGGGCGTTTCCAATTTCGACCTCGACGACCTCGAGGAACTGGCGAGCCCGGCCTGCGCCACCAACCAGGTGCTGTACAACATCGAGGAACGCGGCATCGAATTCGACCTGCTGCCCGCCGCGCAACAACAGCGCTTGCCGCTCATGGCTTACTGCCCTATCGCCCAGGCCGGCAAGCTGCTGCGCCATCCCACGCTGCAGCAGGTCGCCGAACGCCATGGCCTGACCACGGCCCAGGTTTCCCTGGCCTGGGTCCTGCGCCAGGAAGGTGTGATCGCCATTCCCAAGGCGGTGCACCCCGAGCATGTCCGGCTGAACGCCGAGGCGGCCGGGTTGCGCTTGCACGACGAAGACCTGGCGGCCATCGACCAGGCCTTCCCCGCGCCACTGCGCAAGCAGCGACTGGCAGTGGTCTGAGCCGGTCGCGAGCGGCACCGCAGCGAAAAAACCTGGCACCCGTGCCAGGCTCTTTTCGTCGTCGACAAGGCTGGAAGCGGCGAAATACCAGCGACTTTAAGGATCGTCCTATCCCGGATTAAGGAGGGTTTATTTAGAGTGGGTCCATGAGATTAAAGACCTACCTTCATCAGATCAGTCCCGTATTTTCCAGTCCTGAAGCCGCTAGCAGGTTGCTGCGTCTTTTCGCGCTCATTCTTTTGGTTGGTATCCTCGGAGCCGTCTACAACTTCCTCAATTCCACCCTCAGCAACGACATTTCCCGGCGCCGCGGCTACATGAGCAGCGCCATCGCCGAAGCCCAGACCTTTTTCACCAGCCGCGAGGCCTTGCTGGAAAGCCTCAGCCTGTCCGCGGTACGCCGCTCCAAGCAGGCCCAGGCCCTGGTGTACCTGCCCTCCACCGAAGAACTGCACCTGCAACTGGGCGACCTCGATGACCCATGGAGCATCTGGCTAAGCGTGCGCATGCGCGAATACTTCAAGGCCAAGCAGGTCAACCTGCTGTATGTGAGTCCCGGTCCCGAGGCCCGGGTCATGCGCCTCTACAGCAGCAACCCGACCTCCCCCAACCTGCCCAGGACCATCCTCTCCAAGCTTGAGGCGCTCAACCATGGAGAGCATCCGGACACCAACGAGCTGTGGCTCACCGACCCGTCCACGCAGACTTCGCAGCTGTACATTTTCACCCGGCTCGACGAGCGCACCGATGACTCCGGCTGGCTGGGCCTGGAAATGGATGGGCGGGAAGTGCTCAAGGCCCTCAGCGACCAGAGCGCCGGCGAGTTCATGATGTTCAACTCCGAAGGCGCGCTGCTGTTCACCAACACCCCGGCCGGGCGCCTGGGGCAGGCCCTGCAACAACTGCAAGGCAGCAACTTCTTCGGTTTCGTCGGCAGCCGCTGGTGGCCCGATCACCTGGTGATCCGCAAGCAACTGATGACCTCCGACTGGCAACTGGTCTACTCCTTCAGCCTGCAGTCGCTGCTGATCGCGCTCTGGCCCCAGCTGGCCGGCGCGCTGGTGTTCTGCCTGTTCAGCATCAGCCTGATCTGCCTGCTGACCCGCCGCATCGAGCACCGCTTCATCACTCCTGCGCTGAGCCGTATCCAGGCCCTGGTCGAGAGCGAGCTGTTCAGCCGCGACGTGATCCAGACCGCGCCCGTGGCCTTGTGCGTGCTGCGGCGTACCGATGGCCAGGTGGTCCTGGAAAACACCCTGGCGCAGCAGTGGCTGGGCGACGGCATCGAACGGGAAATACTCTGCGCCGGCTGGATCCAGCAAGCCTTCAAGAGCCACGAACCGAACCGCTTCGACTACTTCGAGACCGCCGACGGGCGCCACCTTTACCTGAGCTCCGCGCCCACCCGCTACAAGGGCGAAGACGTGTTGTTCTGCGCCTTCAGCGACATCAGTGCGCGCAAGCAGGTGGAAGCCGCGCTGGAAGAAGCCCGGCAGATGGCCGACGCCGCCAACGAAGCCAAGACCCTGTTCCTCGCCACCATGAGCCATGAAATACGCACCCCGCTGTATGGCGTGCTGGGCACCCTGGAGCTGCTCGCGCGTACCCAGCTGGATACCCAGCAGCGCGACTACCTGCGCGCCATCGAGTGTTCTTCCTCGACCCTGTTGCAGCTGATCTGCGATGTGCTGGACGTGTCCAAGATCGAAGCCGGGCAACTGGCCCTGGAGCTGAATGAGTTCTCGCCGCTGGACCTGGTCCACGAGCTGATCCAGGGCTATTCCGCCGCCGCGTCGAACAAGGGCCTGCTGCTCTATTCCTGCGTGGACCCGCAGATCCCCGAGCGTCTGATCGGCGACGTCACCCGCATCCGGCAGATCCTCAGCAACCTGCTCAACAACGCAGTGAAGTTCACCGACCTGGGGCGCATCGTGCTGCGGGTCAACCTGCTGAGCCGCGATGGCGAGCGCTCCAGCATCCTGTGGCAGGTTTCCGACACCGGCAAAGGCATTGCCCAGGATCATCAGCCACTGATCTTCGAACCCTTCTATCAAACCGGCGGCAATACCAACGTGGTGGCGGGCACCGGCCTGGGCCTGCCTATCTGCCAGCGCCTCACGCAATTGATGAACGGCAGCCTGCGCATGGTCAGCGAACTGGGGCTGGGCAGCAGCTTCTCCCTCACCCTGCCCCTGGAAGCCGCGATCGATGGGCCGGTCACCCTGCCCGCCACCCAGCTGCTGCCGGAAACCATCTATGTGATGTCCAGCGTGCGGGAGCTCGCGGAGTCCATCGGCGGCTGGCTGCGCCAGTGGGGAGCCCGGGTGCAGCTGTGCCATCCCTCGAAGATCGCCCCGACCAGCGATTGCCTGCTGGTGGAGGTCCACCCCGGCGAACTGGAACAACGCCTGCAACCGGACTGGCCCGGTCCGCTGATCCTCGCCACCGGCACCGGCAACAACGAACCGCAGGTTCGTACCGGGTGCTGGCACGTGAACCTGAACCACCTGCGCTCCATTCACCAGGCGGTCAGCCAGGCCCAGGGGCTGTGGGTGGCCAAGGCCGAGAGCCACAACGAACACTGGACGCTGAAGCAACTGGAACTGAAGGTGCTGGTGGCCGAAGACAACGTCATCAACCAGTTGATCCTCAGGGATCAGCTCGAAGAGCTGGGCTGCAGCGTGGAGCTTGCGTCGAACGGCGAGGAAGCCCTGTCGATGTGGAACCCCGAGCGGTTCGACCTGGTCCTCACTGACGTCAACATGCCCGTGATGAATGGCTATGAACTGGCCAAGGAGTTGCGACGCCGTGGCTGTACGGTCCCGATCATCGGTGCCACGGCCAACGCGATGCGTGGAGAAGAAGAGCAATGTCTGGCGGCCGGAATGAACCATTGCCTGGTCAAACCTTTTGCATTACGCGCCCTGTTCAATTACCTAGCGCCCTATGAAAGAGCGAAGAATGAAGCCCTGTAGCATATTGATCGTTGAAGACCATCCCTTCCAGCACATGTACCTGCAGCATCTGTTCGGTGAGCTGGGCCCCTATTACCTGGAAGGCGCAAGGGATGGCGAAGAGGCGCTGGAACGCTTGAAATGGCGCAAGTTCGACCTGGTGCTCACCGACCTGTTGATGCCGGGAATGGATGGCGTGCAGTTCATCCAGGGACTGGCGGCCCTGCACTCCAAGCCGGCGCTGGCGATCATGAGCTCGGCTTCGCGGCGCATGCTGATGAGCGCCAGCCTGGTCGCCAAGAACCTCGGGGTGAAAGTCATCGGCCTGATTTCGAAACCGGTGAACCTCGCCGCCCTGCAAACCCTGACCACCCAGCTGAGCATCTCGCAGCCGAGCTCGCCACGCCCCTTGCCGACCGCCATGCTCAATCGGGCCGCGCTGGCCCAGGCCATCCAGGAAGAGCAATTCGAGGCCTGGTTCCAACCCAAGAAATCGCTGTTCAACGGCCGCATCGTCGCCGCCGAAGCCCTGGTCCGCTGGATGCATCCGACACAGGGCATGCTGCTCCCCGACGCCTTCCTGCCCGCCCTCAAGTCCTTCGATCTCGAGGAGGAGCTGCTGTGGCTGGTCCTGCGCCAGGCGATCCAGGCCCAGGCCCGCTGGCGCCAGCATGACTACGACATTCCGGTGTCGATCAATCTGCCGACCCATCTGCTCAACAGCCACGACCTGGCGGACCGCCTGTTCGACTTTGTCATGGAACATCAGGGCGTACCGGGGCAGATCTGTTTCGAACTCATGGAATGTTCGGTGCCCCAGGACATCAGTAACTTCTATGCCGGCGCCTGCCGCTTGCGCATCAAGGGCTTCGGCCTGTCCCAGGACGACTTCGGCAAGGGCTACAGCTCGTACATGAACCTGGTTTCCACCCCGTTCACCGAGCTGAAGATCGATCGCGCCCTGGTCCAGGGATGCCATGCCAGCGAAGAACTGACCAAGGCCCTGACCAGCATCATTGCCCTGGGTCGCCAACTGGGCCTGACCGTGGTCGCTGAAGGCGTGGAAAGCGCCGAGGAGTTGGCGCTGTTGCGCAAGATCGACTGTAGCCAGGTGCAGGGGTTCCTGATCTCTCGCGCAGTCCCCTCCGAACAGTTTCAACAGCTGCTGGTGAACGACGGTCCAGCCGCCAGTTATTGAACCGAGGACACCCACCCTTCAGGATTACATGCCCCACATCACTGACAAGTCGTTGTTTAAAGGTAAAATCCTCAAGGCTTCGACTTTTTCATGCTTTTTTGGATACCAGTGATGAACCACCAGGACACGCTTCTCGAGAATCTGAAACGATACTCGACTCGCCTGAACAAGGGATTGTTGATTTTTCTCGGCTTGACCCTGCTGTTGATCGCCATCAGTTACTGGTCGTCGCACAAACTGCTCGAAGAACAACACGACAGGTTCAAGGCGCACTTTGCGCGGATGATGGAAGACATCCGCGAACATGAAGACTTCCTCCGTGGCGTCGCCGTACAAGGCACCCAGGTCCCCTTGCGCTCCAGCGACTCGGGTTCGTACCTGAAAAGCGCCTTGCCCGAAGAGGGATTGCACAACTACCTGGGCCAGGAATTCGCCTTTTCCACGCCCTTCAGCCTGTCCGTCAACCAACAGAACATCGCACCTGACACCTTGGCCAGGCTATCCGATCTGGGAGAGCACCTGACCGATTACTACAGCGCCTTCTGGTCCACTTCCCATTACCAGTCACCGCCGTTTTTTCTGTTCGATGTCGAGGACAGCTTCAATATCGGCATTCCGGCAGCCGGGCATTCACGAGACCCGCTCTGGAAAAACGACACCCCCAACAAGGCACTCGTCCTGCAAACACTCAAGCTGCTGCTGGCGAACGATCCGGCACGGGCCGATGGCGTGGTCGATTGGGAACCCCTGGTCCCGCATCAGGCCAACGAGGCCCCCGTCCGGCTGCTGGCCTATGTCAGCGCCCACCTCGGGCCGCAAGGGTCAGGCGTCCAGGACGCCGGCAACCCGGTCGGCATTGCGTCGCTGTTGAGCATGGACCTGGTCAGCGACATCAAGCGACTCATGCCGTGGTCGACCTATGACCATGTGACCCTGATCGCCCCCTCCGGCAAGGTGCTGAGCGGTTCGCTGCAACCGGGCGACGTGCTGCATGACGGGCTGAACATCACCGGCGACGGCATGGTCTTCAAAGTCTCGAGCAACTCCGCCGAGCCCTGGACCGCCCTCTACACCATCGGTTTCAAGAGCTACTTCAACTACACCCTGTGGCCCTTGCCGGTCTTGCTGGCCTTGCTGATCGGCGGCATCGGCTGTGGCTGGCTGGTCAGTCGCCGGTATCAGTCGCGCATCGTCAAACCGGTCTACGAGGCTTACCAACGCACCGCCGAAAGCGAGGCCTTCAGCCGGGCCGTGATCGATAGCGCGCCCACCGGCCTGTGCGTGGTGCGTCGCGCGGACTTCAAGGTCCTGCTGGAAAACCGCAAAGCCCAGCAGTGGCAAGGCAGCACAAAACTGCGGATGGCCCTGGAGAACCGGCAGGACCTGTCCGTCGCCGGTGAAACCCGGCTGGACATTGACGGTACCCACCTGCAGGTAGGGTTCGTGCCCACCCGTTACCAGGGCGAGGATGCCGTGCTTTGTGCCTTCCACGACGTGACCAGCCATATCGAGGGCGCGGCCATGCTGGAACAGGCGCGACGCTCCGCCGATGCGGCGAGCGAAGCCAAGACCCTGTTCCTCGCCACCATGAGCCATGAAATTCGCACCCCGCTCTACGGCGTGCTGGGCACCCTGGAACTGCTCGGGCTGACGCGCCTGGATGCGCGGCAGCGCGAACACCTGCAAACCATCCAGCGCTCGTCCAGCACCCTGTTCCAATTGATCAGCGATGTGCTGGACATTTCCAAGATCGAATCCGGGCAGATGGCGATCGAGTCCCAGGCGTTCTGCCCGTTGCAGATGATCGAGGACACGCTGCATGCCTACAGTGTCTTCGCCGAAAACAAGGGCTTGCTGCTGTACGCCTGTGTCGATGCAACGTTGCCCGACCAGTTGCAGGGCGACCCGATACGGATCCGCCAGATCCTCAACAACCTGCTCAGCAATGCCATCAAGTTCACCGACACCGGCCGTGTCGTGCTGCGGGTCAGGGTCCTGGAATCCGTGGAGGGCCAGGCCAGCCTGGAATGGCAGGTCACCGACTCCGGCATCGGCATCTCGCCAGCCCAGCAGGAGCGGCTGTTCGACACCTTCTACCAGGTACGCGACGCTTCCAGCGAGGCCGGTGCCGGGCTCGGCCTGGCGATATGCCGCTGGTTGACGGAAATGATGGACGGCCAGATACGCGTGGTCAGCGAGCCCGGCCTGGGCAGCAGCTTCTCGCTGCGGCTGGGGCTGAAGGTCATGCCGGGCTCGCTGGATGGCTGCGCGGACATCCTGCCGACCACCCAGGCGGTGTATGTGCGGGCGCCCGCCGTGGAGCTGACGCAGAGCACCTGCGACTGGCTGAATCGCCTCGGCGTGGTCGCCAAGCCATTGCCGGCCTTTGTCGAAGAGTCGCGCCAGGCCAACCTGCTGGTCGATGTCCTGCCCTCCGACAACCTGCCCGCCTGGGCCGGCCCCCGGGTCCTGTGCGCCAGCGGCGAACACCCGCCGGCACAGCCAAAGCCAGGCTGCAGCGTGGATGCCCATGATGTGCGGGCCATTGCCAGGGCCGTCTCCCTGACCCTGCATGGGAAAACCATTGCGCCCGCCGCTCCCGAATACGACCTGAGCAGCAGGCTCGGCCTGCATATACTGGTGGCCGAGGACAACGCGATCAATCAGGCGATCATCAAGGAGCAACTCGAAGCCCTGGGCTGCACGGTGACCGCCGCCTCCAACGGCGAAGAAGCCTTGCAGCTCTGGCAGCCGCAGGTGTTCGACCTGGTGCTGACCGATGTGAACATGCCGCTGCTCAACGGTTATGAACTGACCCGGGCCCTGCGTGAGCGCGACCGGGAGGTTCCGATTGTCGGGGTCACGGCCAATGCCCTGCGCGAAGAAGGTGCCCGCTGCATGGCCGTCGGCATGAATGCCTGGCTGGTCAAACCCTTGAGCCTGCAGACGCTGCACCACTACCTGTCGAATCTCTGCGCGAACGCGCCTGCCCAGGAACCGCAACCGATGATCGATGCAACGCCTCCCCCCGCGACCGGCGACACCATGATCGAGCTGTCTCCGAAAATGCGTGCGCTGTTCATTACCACCATGCGCCAGGATATCCAGAGCGTGACCGACGCCCTCGACGCCCAGGATGCCAAGCGGCTCGCCGAGCGACTGCACAGCGCCGCCGGCGCGCTGGGTGCCGTGCAGTTGAGCGCACTGGCGAAAAACTGTGCCGAACTGGAGTCCCGGATACTGCAAAGCGCGACGACTTCTTCCGTGACCCTTGAGGTGAAAAGCCTGATACAAAGCTTGACGGATATTCTTAATGCACTTGAATGAGACGCGACAAGATTTGATGAACGCAATCCCTTATTCTTTCTCCTTACCAACCGGCGTATTACGAGTGGCTAGTCATGGAAAAATTTAAAGTAGTCATCGCCGACGATCACCCGATTGTTCTGCTCGGCGTTCGCGAGTTGATGGAACGAGAAAGCAACTTTGAAATAGTCGGTGAAGCCATCAGCTCACAGGGCTTGATCGAAATCCTCGAGCAACAACCGGTCGATATCGTCATTACCGATTACAACATGCCCGGGGATTCTCCCTACGGCGACGGCCTCAAGCTGGTCGAGTACCTCAAGCGCCACTTCCCGCGCCTGCAGGTACTGATCCTGACCATGATCTCCAACCAGTTGATCCTTACACGCCTGCATGAGCTGGGGGTGGTCGGGGTGATCCAGAAAAGCCAGCTGCACAATGAAATCCAGGTGGCGCTCAAGACCATCGTCGAAAGAGGTTCCTATCAGAGTATCGAACCTGCGCCGAGCTCGGTCATCGAGTCCAATGCAAGCATCGACGACCGGATTTCCATGCTCTCGCCCAAGGAGTTTGAAATCCTGCGGCTGTTCGTTTCCGGCAAGAGCGTCAGTGACATTGCCCGAAGCCAGAACCGCAGTTCGAAGACCATCAGCGCGCAGAAAATCTCCGCCATGCGCAAGCTGGAAGTCGAGAGCGACCAGGACCTGCTGACGTACTGCATCGGTCGCAACATCTTCAACTGACCCCGCCCCTTTCACCCAGCAAAGACAGAAGGCCCGAGCAGCGATGACCGGCGACGACCAGTTCGATCTGCAACAGCTTCAAGGTGCCTGGGAACAGGTGGAGTACGAGGACAACGGGGTCAGCAACCCACCTGACGAACATGGCGCCCCAGGCGCCCTTACCCTGATCCAGGGGCAAGGGTTCCGTGTCGTGACGCTTGAAGGCGAGCTGTTGCTCGCGGGTAGTTTTACCCTCGATACCCGGACCACGCCGAAGTCCATTACCTGGGTCGATTCCATGGGCGCCGACACCGGCAAGCACTTGCCGGCCAGCTATCGACTCGAAGGCGATGAGTTCGTCTTCATCGCCGCGGACGAGGGCCAACCCAGGCCCACCGAGTTCCGCACCGGGCCGGGTGAAACCCTGCGCCGGTTCATCCGCGTCTCACAGGACGGCACAGGCCTCGGCAACCGCTGAGGCTCGCTTATTGGCGGGCATCCCGTCAGGCCCTGGCCCGCTGTATTTCCCGTCCCGCCAACTCGCCGATCGCCAGCAACGCTGCGCAATCCGCGCCATCCTGGGCCTGTACCGACATGCCTTGAATGATCGCCCCGATATACCGGGCCAGCGCCGCGGCCTGGGTATCGGCGTGCAGTTGCCCGCTGGCGATGCCCTGCTCGATATGCCCTTCAAAGGCCTGGAGGGTGTTGGCCCTCAGGGCACTGACAAATTCACGAATAGCATCGTTTTCCACCGCGCAGGTCAGGGTCGCGGTGGAGATCATGCAGCCCCGCGGCCGGCCAGGCAGGCTGTACTCATGAGCCGCCTCGCGCAGCAGGCGGAGAAAACCGTCCACCACGTCCGCTTCCTCGCGCAGTGCCCGCTCGGCAAAGGCCCCGGTGCTGCGCTGGTAATGCAGCAGCGCCTGCTGGTAAAGCTCGGCCTTGGACCTGAACGCCGCATACAGGCTTTGCACCGTGATGCCCATGGCCGCCGACAACTCCGGCATCGAGGCGCCTTCATAACCCAGGCGCCAGAACACCTCGGCCGCAAGGGCCAGGACCTGGTCGCGATCAAAGGCAATCGGCCGTCCACGACGGCGCACCACGGCAGTAGGGTTATTTATCATAGTGATCACTATTGAAATTAGAACGAATGCCGGTTAATCATAACGAACACTGTGATTATAGAGGCTTCCTCCCATGGATCGAACCTGTAAAGGTCTGCTTGCCCTGGCCGTCACCCTCGGCGCTTCGCTGGCCGGCGCTGCCACGCCGGACGAGGAACTCGGCAGGCGCATGGACACGGCCATCGAACGGGCCATCGACGAACAGCGGATCGTCGGCACCGTGGTGGTGGTGATGCGCGATGGCCAGGTGGTGTACCAGCGCGCCGCCGGTTTCGCCGACCGCGAAGCGGCCCGGCCCATGACCGGCGACACCATCCTGCGCCTGGCGTCCGTCACCAAGCCCATGGTCTCCGCGGTCGCCATGCGCCTGGTGGAACAGGGCACGCTGTCGTTGGACGACACAGTCAGCCAATGGCTGCCGGATTTCCGCCCAAGGCTGGCCGATGGCACGCAACCGCCGATCACCCTCAAGCAGTTGCTGACCCACACCGCCGGCCTGAGCTACGGCTTTCTCGAGGCCGAGCACGGAGCGTATCGCACGGCGGGGGTGTCGGATGGCCTGGCCGAGCCGGGCATGAGCCTGGAAGACAACCTCAAACGCATTGCCAGCGTGCCCTTGAGTTATCCGCCGGGCACGCAATGGCGCTATTCCATGGCCATCGACGTACTGGGCGCCGTGCTGGAAAAGGCCAGCGGCAAAAGCCTGCCGACCCTGACCGAGGAACTGCTCACCAAGCCTCTGGACATGAACGACACCGCGTTCTCGGTCAAGGATCCCGCGCGCCTCGGCGCGGTGTACCGCGATGACCGTCCGCGGCCGAGCCGGATGCAGGACGAAGCGGCGATCAGGGTCGGCGAAAGCACCACGCGGTTCTCCCTCCAGCGGATCTTCGACCCGCGCTCCTACCCCTCCGGTGGCGCCGGCATGGCCGGTACCGCCATGGATGTGGCGCGTTTTCTCGACACCTTGCGCCAGGGTGGTGGCCCGCTGCTTTCCGCGCGCAGCGTGCAGGCGATGATGACCGACCAGGTCGGCGCCCAGGCCCAGACCCAGGGGCCGGGCTGGGGCTTCGGCTACGGCTGGGCGGTGCTGGACGATCCGGCCCTGGCCGGCACCCCGCAATCCAGGGGCACCCTGCAATGGGGCGGCGCCTACGGCCACAGTTGGTTCGTCGACCCCCAGGCCAGGCTGACCGTGGTGGCGCTGACCAACACCGCCTTCGAGGGCATGTCGGGGGCCTTTACCCGGGAGATCCGCGACGCCGCCTACCCGGCGCCCTGAAGCGCCTCGCCGCCCGGGGCGTCGAGCGACCACCAGCCCGGCAGCAATTGCCGGACCCTGGGCTCGGCGAACCGGTCGTCGATCAGCATCACCACGCCACGGTCCTGCTGGCTGCGAATCACCCGGCCCGCGGCCTGCACCACCTTCTGCAGGCCGGGGTACAGGTAGGTGTAGTCGTAACCGGCGCCAAAAATCGCCGCCATGCGCTGTTTCAACTGCTCGTTCACCGGGTTCAACTGGGCCAGGCCGAGGGTGGCGATAAAGGCGCCGATCAAGCGCGAACCCGGCAGGTCGATGCCCTCGCCGAACGCCCCGCCCAGCACGGCGAAACCCACTCCCTGGCCATCGGCGTCGAAGCGCTCGAGAAACGCCTGGCGTTGCCCTTCATCCATCCCGCGGGACTGCTGCCACAGAGGAATATCCGGGTGCTGTTCGGCCAGCAGGCTGGCCACCTGTTGCAAGTAATCGAAGCTGCTGAAGAACGCCAGGTAATTGCCGGGGCGCCGGCGGAACTGGCTGGCGATCAGCTCGACGATGGGCGCCAGGGACGCCTGGCGATGGGCAAAACGGGTGGAGATCCGGCTGACGATGTACACGTCCAGCTGCGCGGCACTGAACGGCGACTCGACATCCACCCACACCGTGGTCTCCGGCAGCCCCAGCAGGTCGCGGTAGTAATGCCAGGGATTGAGCGTCGCCGAGAACAGCACCGTACTGCGCGCCGCACTCAACCGCGGCGCCAGGAAGCCCGCCGGCACCACGTTGCGCAGGCACAACTCGGACAGGCTGCGGCGGGCATTGAGTTCGCGCTTGCTGATATCGAACAGGAACTGCTCGTCGAACAGTTCGGCCACCCGGGCGAATTGCAGGGCGTCGAAATAGAAGCCCTGCAACCGACTGTCCAGCCCTTGCGGATGGTCGTTGAGGTAATCGCCGATCGCCGAGATACACAGCGACAGCGCCTTGAGCAACGGGGCCGGCGCCTGGTCATAGGCCTGGTACGGCCGCGACTGCTCCTTGTGCAAGGCATTCCATTCGCGGTTGAGCCGTTGCAGCGGCTTCTTCAGCGGCTCCGGGGCAACCTGACGCACGTTGTGCAACTGGTACTGGTCGAGGCTGGCGCTGTACATCGAGCGCCCGCGCTCCACCAGGTTATGGGCTTCGTCCACCAGCGCGGCGACCTTCCATTGGTTGGCCTGCGCCAGGCCGAACAGCAAGGCGCTGAAATCGAAGTAGTAGTTGTAGTCCGCCACCAGCAGATCGCTCCAGCGGGCCATTTCCTGGCTCAGGTAATACGGGCACAGCCCATGCTCCAGGGCGATCTCGCGCACCGCCTGCTGGTCCAGCAGCGACACCTGGCTCGCCGCCTGCCGCGCCGCCGGCAGACGGTCGTAGAAACCCTTGGCCAACGGGCAGGACTCGCCATGACAGGCCAGTTCCGGGTGCTCGCAGGCCTTGTCCCGGGCCACCAGTTCCAGCACTCGCAACGGCAGCCCGGGGCTGCGCTCGAACAGCACCTCGGCGGCGTCCAGCGCCAGTTTGCGCCCCGGGGTCTTGGCGGTGAGGAAGAACAACTTGTCCAGTTGCTGCCCCGGCATCGCCTTGAGCATGGGAAACACCGTACCCAGGGTCTTGCCGATCCCGGTCGGTGCCTGGGCCATCAGGCAGCGCCCGGTGCTCACCGCCTTGTACACCGACTCGGCCAGGCTGCGCTGCCCCGGACGGAAGTCGGGATGGGGGAAACTCAACGCCGCCATGGCCTGGTCGCGGGCGTGCCGGTGGGCCAGTTCCTGTTCGGCCCATTGCAGGAACAGGCTGCATTGCTGGTTGAAGAACTGCTCCAGGGCCTCGGCCCCGTGCTCTTCCACCAGCGACGTCTCGCGCTCGCTGAGGATGTCGAAGTACACCAAGGCCAGACGGATGCTGCTCAGTTGCAACTGCTGGCACAGCAGCCAGCCATAGATTTTCGCCTGGGCCCAATGCAGCTGGCGATGGTTGGCCGGCATGCGCTCCAGGTCGCCGCGGTAGGTCTTGATCTCTTCCAGCAGGTTGGCGTCCGGGTCGTAGCCGTCCGCCCTGCCCTTGACGGTCAACGCGCCGAAGCTGCCTTCGAGGGACACTTCGCTCCGATAGTTCGCGCTGCGCCGCGCCGCCACCGTGCGGTGGCCCTGGATGCCTTCCAGCGCGGTGGGCGACGGGGTGAAGCGCAGGTCGAGGTCGCCGACCTTGGCGGTGAATTCGCACAGCGCCCGTACCGCGATGCGGTAGTTCACGCGCCCTGCTCCGCCCATTGCACGTAGCAGACCGCCACCGGCATCTGGTGCTGCTGGCAGAACTCCAGCCAGCGCAGCTGGTTGTCCTGCAGGCGGTCGCCAGGGCCCTTGACCTCGATCATCCGGTAGGTTTTCTGCTGCGGCCAGAACTGGATCAGGTCCGGCATGCCGGCGCGGTTGGCCTTGATGTCCTGCAGCAGGCGGTCGAACCAGTGCTTGAGGTGCTCGGCCGGCAGGCAGGCCAGGGCCTGCTCCAGCAGCTCTTCGCTGAGGGCGCCCCAGAACACGAAGGGCGATTGCACGCCCCACTTGTCGAGGTAACGCTGGCGGATGGTCTGCACATAACGCCCGTCATCCAGCTCCGCCAGGCAGGCCTGGAACAGCTCGGTGCGCCGGCTGTGGAAGTCCTCGCTCAACAGGTCCGCCGGGCCGCGCTGGAACGGATGGAAGAACGCCCCGGGCAGCGGCGCGAAGATCGCCGGCCAGCAGAGCAGCCCGAACAGCGAATTGATCAGGCTGTTCTCCACGTAGTGCACTGGCGCCTGCTCCTCGTGGAGATGGGCCTGCACATGGAATTCCACCGACAGCTCTGGATCGACCCGCGGCAGGCTGAGGTCCAGGCGCAGCGTCGGCCGGGTGCCGCCACGCGGCGTGGCCGGGCCGCCGAGTTTGCGTCGCAGCCTGGGCAGCAGGCGCAGCAGTTGCTGCTGCTCGGCCGCGTTGTACGGGGCCAGTGCCGCCGCCTCGGCCAGGGCCAGCGCCTGCGGGTAATCGCCGCTGCGCTCGAAGACGCGGATCAGCCGCGCTCTCGCCCCGGGATAAGCGCAGGCCTGGTAGATGGCGGCCGCCAGCGGCCATTCGGCTAGCCGCTCACAGTGCTGGCCCAGCAGGAACAGCAGCTTGGCCCGGCGCCGCTGCAGCCAGGGATTGTCGCTGGCGAACGCCTGGATGCCCGCCAGCACCTCGTCCAGCGCCGCGCCGCTTTCGAAGCACTGCCGGCAATCCTCCAGGTACAGGAAACCCTCGACATCGGCGCGGCTGCGCAGGGCCCGGGCGTCGTCGCGGAACTCGACCTTCTCGTAGGTGAAGATGCCCAGGTCGGCCAGCACGAACTCCGACCAGTCCTGGTACAGGTTGCCGAAGAACATCAGGCGCAAGCGGTCGCACAGCGCCATGACCGTCAGGCTGCACACCCCGTCTTCCAGCCCCGGGCACCATTGGTCCAGGCTCCGCGGCTCGTCGAACAGCGGCGCCAGCGCCGCCAGCCAGTCGGACTTACGGGCCTTCGGCTGCTCGATCACCGGGCGAAAACCGTGGAGGATTTCCGCCTTCTGCAACAGGTTGAACAGCTCTTCCAGGGTCAGCGGCGCGTGTTCGTCGACCCAGCCCAGGCGCACCAGCGGTGCGACGGCCGCGCGGGTATCACCGATTTCTTCATAGACCAGCCGGGACATGCGAAAATGACAGCCCTTGCGCATGATCATGCGCACCAGCAGGGCCTGGGATGGCTGGGCCAGGGCCGCGAAGTCGGCAATGAAGCTAAGCTCTTCAGGTGACAGCACATCGGCGTAGCGCAGCTCGAGCCAGGCCAGCACCTGCTGGAAGTTGTGCAGGTAATAAAGAGGGTTTTCCAGAGGGTTGGAAGTCACAGAACAAGCGCGCCGCAAAGAGGTGGATACTGGTTATACATACAGATAACAGCTGCCGACCTGCCCTGGCAAACACTATTGGATAAGTGGCGTTACAGGTTTTTTTACGGGGCCGCAGAACTTTCTTGCGGTTAATCACACCAAGGGCGGATAGCCATATAGTCGCGAGCCGCCAATCATGGGTGGACTCACAGAGATTCATGAAGAGAGGTTTGTCTATGAACGTCAAATACCTGGGCCTGCCGTTGGCCGTTGCAGCCTTCCTGGCACTGGGCGGCTGCGCCTCGCCGACCGTGGTGACCCTGCAGAACGGCACGCAATACCTGACCAAGGACATGCCTAACGCCAAGACCGCCGATGGGTTCTACGAATTCGAAGACATCGCCGGCAAGAAGATCCGCATCAAGGCGGCCGATGTCGCCACCGTCCGCCAGGAGGACTGAGCCGATCGAACCTGGTCGCCCTCAGGGCGACCAGGGTGCCGAATTCTGCCCCGGCACGCTGTTATCGCAGGAAATGTATCGCTGTTCCCCACGCTTCTGCAGCTCTCCACGCACCCGCTGGCAACGCTCGAATTCCCGGGCGGCCGCATTATCGATGCTGATATTGCCGGTGGTTTCAGGCTTTTTACCCTCCCCCAGAGTCACGCTCGCCCAAGGCCGTTCCGCGTCGATATGAAAGCGGCTGCTCGGCTCGGGCTCTACTTGCTTGTCGGTGGCCGGCGCAGCGGCCGGGAGCTGGTCCGGGGTTACGCCGTAGCGCTTCAGGATCGATTGCTGAGGCAAGTCCTCGGCCATGACGCTGCCTGCTATCAGGACCAGCGCCAGACCGATGCCATACCTCTGGTTATCACTCACCTTGTAGTTCTCCTGCTGTCACTGTTGCCGTTGAATGAGCATTGGCCGCTACCTGGGCTGCGGCCGCCTGCCTTGATAACGCGCCAGCTCCTGCGGACTTTAATGGCCCTGGAACGCACGCGCGCCATCGCCCCGCCTGGCGCTGAGTCGATGCTCTATCGAGCGCCGCGTCGCAGCTGGGCAGGTATTGGAGTCATTTCCAGGCTTGCGGGTCACCCTACGGGCGAATCCCCTTGCTTTGGCGAGAAGTGCTGCCGAGGGAAAGTCCGTGACCGCGCGAGGCAAAATCGCCGCCCCGCGCGGCCAGGCTTCAGGCGATGGTGATGCTCGCGCCGTTGAGGCTGTCCAGGCTCACACCCACCAGAGTCACCGAGTCGCCGCCGAAGGTCAGCAGGGTATCGTTGCCCACCGTGCTGGCATGGGCGCGGAAGTCGTCGTTGGCGACCACGCCTTCGACGCCGAGGAACACCAGTTTGTCGCTGCTCTGGTAACCCAGCACGCGGTCCTGGCCGAAGTCGCCGTTGAACAGGAAGGTATTGCTGCCCCCGCCCGCCTCCAGCAGGTCGTTGCCCGCGCCACCAACCAGCACATCGTTGCCCCGGCCGCCGATCAGGTGGTCATCGCCGTCCAGGCCGAACAGCCAGTCGCCGCCAGCGTGGGCGGTCAGGGTATTGGCCGCGGCGTCGCCCTTCACCGAAGAGGCGTACTGGGTCAGGTTGCTCCCCGCCAGCAGGCCTTTGTCGGTGACGCTGTGGGTCACGTCGTCCTTGAACAGCCCCCAGAGGAAGCCCGGCTCCTTGCTGGTGATCGCACCGATATCGCGGGTGATGCTGATGCCGCCATTGGCATCGCGCACATACAGGGTGCCGGCGCCGTCGTTGGCGAAGCTGAAGTTCTTCACCGACTGCTGCAGGTCCAGGGTGTTGTTGCCCTGCCCACCCAGCAGGATGTTGTAGCCACCGGCGTCGCGGAAGGTGTCGTTGCCGGCGCGGCCTTCCAGGTAGTCGTTGCCCTGGCCGCCCTGGATCAGGTCGTTGCTGTCGGTGCCGATGATGAAGGTGCTGCCCTTGTGGGTCTCGGCATTGCGGTTGAGGTCCTGGACCCAGGTGGTGGCCCGGGCCGGGTCCGACAGGTTGGCGACGATGATGGTCGAGTCCTTGCTCGTCAGGTCGTAGAACTTCGACTCGAGGATCCGCGTCATGCCGTCGCCGTAGCCGGTGGGCAGGTGCGACAGCCAGGTCGGAATATTCAGGATGGAAAACGGCAGCAGGTTCCAGGCCGCCGAAGCGTAATGGTCGTTGAAGCTGACGATGTTGTTGGTCGCCGATTCCTGCGCCGTGTCGTGCACGCCGAGGGACGCCAGGTTGAACGAAGAGCCGTCGAGGGCGCGGAACACCGGGTCGTTTTCGTAGCCGATGTTCAACACCTTGTCCCCCGCGCTCTGGGTCGGCGAGGCGTAGGCGACATAGCTGGCATCCTGGTAGAACCCCGACCAGTGATCGCCGCTCAGGTCCGCCAGGCTGTTGACCGCCAGGCCGCCGAGGCTGTGGCCGCTGACCAGGATGTCCTTGCCCGTCAGGCCGTTGGCCTGGGCGAAGGCCGCGACATCGGCGAGCAGCTTGCCGAAGGCTTCGCCGGCGTAGTTCTTCGCGTAGTCCTTGGGCCCGAACGCCGCCATCAGGTCGTTGATCACATCGCCGATGGAGTCGCCGATCACCGATTCACGGGGCCCGCTGGTGCCGCGAAAGGCGATGCCGATGGAGGTCAGGTGGCCCTGGTCGTCGTACTTGCCGAGCACTTCCGCCTGGGCCGTGGTGTAGCCGGCCTTTTCCCCGTAGTAGGTGCCCCTGAAGTCGGTCTTGCCGTCGTAGCCCAACTGGGAAGCGCCGATCGGCGTCCAGCCGGCCTTTTGCACCGCCTCCAGCGCGGCTTTCTCCGAGTCGGGGTTCCAGGGCAGCCCGGGAATCACCCCTTGCGAATCGCTGCTGCCGATCAGCGCCGTAACCAGGGTCGCCGGTAGGCCGAGGCCGAAACCGTACTGCTGATAACCGGCGGAAAAGCCGTTGTCGAGGTTGTGGTAGGAATACAGCGTGATCGCCAGCGCATCGGAAAACAGCGCCTTTGAATCTTCTGTGCCGAGGTTTTTGTAGTCATACACACCCATGGTATTGCCTCTCTTTGTTGTTGAACTTTATTCGAGATAGCTCACGCGGACGGGACGCCCTCAACAGACGCCCCGCCCTTAGTGCAATGCCTTTTGCCGCTCTTATCTAGGCGAAGACGATCCCCCCTGCGGAGAGACTGTCCGGCGCGACCCCGACCAGCGTCACGGCGTAGTCGCCGACGCTGAGCAAGGTGTCCTGGCCATTCTGTGACAGGTGCTGCGTGTAGTCGTAGCCCTGCCCCGCGCCCGCCACGCCCATGAACACCAGCTTGTCGCTGCCCTGGTAGCCATGGATCGCGTCGAAGCCGAAGGCGCCGCTGAACAGGAAGGTGTTGGCCCCGCCGCCACTGGAGTACATGACATCGTTGCCGGCGCCGCCGACAAAGGTCACGTCGCTCTTGTCGCTGCGCAGCACATCGTCGCCCCCGTGCCCGAACAACCAGTCGCCATCGACGCTGGCCACCAGCGCATTGCCGTAGGCGTCGCCATTGAGCGAGTGGTTGTAGGGGGTCAGCTGGTTGCCGGCCAGCAGGCCCTGGTCTGTCACGCTGTGGGTCACCTCCTTGCTGAACAGGCCCCAGGCAAAACCCGGCTCCTTGCTCACCAGCGCGCCGATGTCGCGGGTCATGCTGATGCCACCATAGGCATCGCGCACATACAGGCTGCCGTCGCCATCGTTGACCACGCTGAACTTGCCCAACGACTGCTGCAGGTCGAAGACGTTATGCCCCTTGCCGCCCAGCAGGATGTTGTAGCCACCGTCGTCGCGGAAGGTGTCGTTGCCGTCGCGGCCTTCGATGAAGTCGTTGCCGCGCCCGCCCTTGAGCAGATCATTGCCATCGGTGCCGAAGATAAAGGTACTGCCCTTGTGCGGCTCGGCATTGCGATTGAGGTCCTCGACCCAGGTCTTGCCGCGACTGCCCTCGGACAAGGTGGAAACGATCAGGGTCGAGTCCTTGCTGGTCAGGTCGTAGAACGCCGAATCGACCACCCGGTTCAAGCCATCGGCGTAGCCCGCGGAACCGTGGGCCTTCCACGACAGCGGGTTGAGGATGCTCTGCGGCAACAGGTTCTCCAGGGTCGACGCGTAGTGCTCGTTGAAGTTGACGATGTTATTGGTCGCCGACGCCTGGACCTTGTCATGGCTGCCCAGGGACGAGGCGTTGAAGGTGGTGCCGTCGAGCACCCTGAACACCGGGTCGTTTTCGTAGCCGATGTTCAGCACCTTGTCCCCCGGGCTCTGGGTCGGCGAGGCGAACGCCACATAGCGGGCGTCGGCGTAGAAACCGCCCCAGTGCTCACCGCTCAGCTCGGCCAGGCTGTTGACCCCCAGGCCGCCCAGGCTGTGGCCGCTGACCAGCACATCCTGGCCGCTCAGGCCCTGGGCCTTGGCGAACTCGGCGACGCTGGCGAACAGCTGGTCGAAGGCATTCTTGCTGTAGTTCGCCGCGTAACCCACCGGCCCGACCGCCGCCAGCAGGTTGTTCTTGATGTCGCCCAGGGTATCGCTCAAGCCCAGCCCGCCGGTGCCGCGAAAGGCGATGCCGATCGACAGCAGCTTGCCGGCCTCGTCATAACGCCCCAGCACTTCCACTTCGGCGCTGGTGAAGCCCGGCTGCTCGCCGAAGAAGGTGCCCTGGGGCCCGACCTTGCCCTGATACCCCAGCCGCTCGGCGCCAATCGCCGTCCAGCCCGACGCCAGCGGCTGCCCGGTGGGCGTGTAGGCGTAGAGCGTCAAGGCCAGGGCATCGCTGTACAACGCCTTGCCCGCCTCGCCCTTGAAACTCCGGTAATCGAATACACCCATGTTGTGTCTCACTCTTATGGTCATTGGCCCGCAGGCCTCAGAACTGCCAGTCCAGGGTCAGGCCGACCCCGTGACTCTTGTCCCGAGAACCCAGCAGGCCGTTGTAGTCCAGGTTTACCCGGGTATCGCGCCCCAGCAACAGGCCGGCGCGAGCCCCGACCACAGCGGCATTACGATCCAGCGCAACGCTCTGTATGTTGAACGAACCACCATTGGCAAAAGCCAGGTGCTGATCCGAGCGGGTGTCGCTCAGGTTGTGCTGCCAGCCGAGGGTGCCGGCCAGTTCCAGCTGCCGGGCATCGGACAGGGCGAAGCGTTTGCTGGCCCGCAGGCCGAGGGTCGAGAGCACCGCGTCGCGGTTGTCATCGCCACTGCGCAGGGCGGTGGCCCCGCCTTTTTCGCGGAAGCTGTCGCTGCCCACATGCACGTAGGCCAGGTTGACGAAGGGCTCCAGGGCCACGCCTGGCAGCGCCACTTGCCATGCTGCTTCGGTGAACAGCTGGGCGGTCTGGGCGTCACGCTTGACCTTCTGCCGGTCGGAGAACTCGCCGTATTGCAGGTCGCGCTTCACATCGATGCGATGCCAGCTGTAGGAGCCGCCGACGCTCAGGCGCACGGCATCCAGCTGGTGGCCCAGGTAGGCACCCAGGTGATAGCTGTCCACCGAGGCCGAGGAATGGGTGCCATCGCCCATGCTCAGGGAGCTGTCGCTGTAGCCGGTGAACAGGCCCAGACGAGTGTCCTCGGCGATCAAGCCATCGACCCCGGCGAGCAGGCCGCCGATCGAGGTGGTGTAGTTGGCATGGTCATAACCGCCGTCGGCCTTGCCCCAGGCCCCCAGCACCTTGAACCACACGTTGTTGTCGCTGGTCGCGGGCGCCGACGAATCGAGCAGGCCGTCCTGACGCAGACGGTCGCCCACCGCATCGCGCAACTGGCGGCTGTCGTTGATCAGCAGCGTGCCGATGGCCGGATGGATCTCCCCGGTCAATTGCTGGAAGGCCTGTTGCGCGCTGGCGGCGTTTTCCGACAGCAGCAGGCTTTCATACACCGGATTGCCCGCCCCCAGTTGCTCGGCGGCGGCCGCCACGGAGCGCTGGTTCGGGGTCAGGCCGACATCGCTGAAGGACGTCGCGTTACGCGCGACCTGCAACTGCACGCCGGTGGCCGAGTAATCGAGGCTGCCACCAATGAACAGGTAGTTCGGCGCCACCGAACCGAAACGGCCTTCGATGCCACCGGCCGCCTGCAGGATGTTGTATTGGCGGCCCAGCAGGCTTTGCGCCTCGCGGGCGCTGAGCAGGGTCGGGCTGTTCTCCAGGGCCAGGGTCACGTTGGCTCCTTCGACGCTGGCCTTGCCGCCGGCGACTATCTGGTCGCTGCTGGTCGGCGACAGCTCCACCGCGTAGGTCGAACCCGGTTGCAGGGTCACGTCGCCCGCCACCTGCAAGGTGCCGATGGAGTTGCCCGGCGCCACGGTACCGCCGCGGTTGGCGGTCAGCGCGGCGATGCGCCCGTTGCCACCGAGGATGCCGCTGTCATTGACCGTCACGGCAGACGCCAGCGAACCATTGATGGCCAGGCGTCCCTGATTGACCAGGGTCGGGCCGCTGTAGCTGTTGTTGCCGGTCAGCACCAGGGTGCCGATGCCCTGCTTGGTCAGGCCGCCGTGTCCGGAAATGTCGTTGCGCCAGACATCCAGCCCGCAAGACAGGCCAGTGCACAGGCGCTCGGTGGGTTTGCCGGCATCCACCACGGCGCCGATGCCAGGCAGGTCGACGACGAACTGGCCGGAGCCGTAGGCGCCTTCGACCCGGAACTCCTGGGGAATGTCCGCTTCGGTGACGAACATGCCCGGGCCGTCGATGCCCTTTTGCAGATTGATCATGCCCCAGCCGTACAGGGCGTCGATGCCCGGATCGCCCATGTCGGTGGCGGTGGTCCTCAGCACCGTGGCGATCTGCGAAGCGCTCATGTAGGGAAAGCGCTCCATCAACACCGCCGCCGCGCCCGCCACATGGGGCGCGGCCATGGAGGTGCCGCTCTTGTTGGCATAGCCGATGGTCATGTCGTCGAGGTTGGTGCCGCCGATCACCGCACTGTAGACCCGTGTACCCGGCGCCGAGACGCAGAAGCTCGCGGTGTAGCCGCAGCGCGAGGAGAAGGTACTGAGGGTGTAGGGATTGGGGCTGGCGGTGTCCGGGTTCACCTGCAAGGCCGCTACCGTCATCCAGTTCGGCGCGATTTCCGGCACGAAATAGGCCAGGCCGGCGATGGCGTCCGGGTTGTTCAGGTTGTAGTCGTTACCGGCGGCGAAGATGGTCAGCACGCCACCGCGAGCGGCGTCGATCGCCCCGCTGTAGGCGCCACCCTGGCGGGTGCCCAGCAGCGGCTGGATCTGGTCGAACTGCAACTGGGCGTCCTGCACGGTGAAATGCGGAAAGGCCGGGTCGCGACCACCCTGGTCGAAGCGGTCGGTGATGCCGATGCCCCAGCTGTTGTTGATGATCCGCGCGCCGCTGTTCACCAGGGCGTCCCAGCCGGCCCGGTAGACCGCGCCGTCGTTGCCGAGAATGATCCCGTCCTCGGGGCCCGGGTCGCCGTTCTCGGCGCTGATGATCTGCGCGTCGAAGGCCACGCCATGCATCGGCCCACCATCGCGACTGCCGGCGGCGATCCCGCCGACGTGGGTGCCGTGGGAGCCGAGCTTGCCGTCGGAACCCACCGAAGGCGTGCCGTCATAACGGAAGGCATCGCCGGCCTTGACCGGAATGTAGGGGTCGGTGTATTCGCGGATGCCGCTGGTGACCAGGGTGATCACCTTGTTGTTGCCGCTGAATTCCGGGTGCTGGGCATACACCGGCTGGTCGAAGATCCCCAGCTTGACGCCCTTGCCGGTATAACCGGCGGCATACGCCTGCTCGGCATGGATCGCCCCCAGACCCCATTCGGCATTGAACTCGGCACTGCGCCAACTGCCGGGATCGCCCGGCTTGCCGCCTTCCACATAAGGCGCGGCCTGGGCGCCACCCACCACGGCCAGGCCACAGATCAAAGCGCCGCAGGAGGCGCGCACCAGGCTGTTGGCTGCCGGAGCAGCCCCCGTAAAGCTGTATTTCATCGGTACCTTCCTTAGTTGCCTTGCTGGAAATAGTTGCCTTGCTAGAAACAATTACCTTGATAGAAACACCGCGCCAGACCCGACGCGGCTGGTTTTACCGAACAGCCGGCCCGCCAACGGCGACCCGTGCTGTGCCGATAGCTGCTGTGCCGTGCCGACGCGACCTTGCGTCAGCACGGCGGTGTCAAAAGCCGGGTCAGAACTGCCAGTTCAGGCTCAGCCCTGCCCCGTGGTTCTTCTCGCGGCTGGCCAGTTGGCCGTTGTAGTCCAGGCTCAGGCGCAGGTCGCGACTCAACGCCAGGCTGGCATGGGCGCCGACCAGCGCGGCATTGCGCGGCAGCGAGGTGCTTTCGACGCTGAACGGCGTGCCACCGGACGCAAAGGCCAGGTGCTCTTCGGCCCGGGTGTTGCTCAGGTTGTGCTGCCAGCCCAGGGAGCCGGAAAGGTCCAGGCGGGTTTGCCCGGACAGTTCGAGGCTTTTCAGGGCACGCAGGCCGAGGGTGCTGAGTGCGGCTTCGCGGCTGTCGCTGCCGCCTTTCAACGCGGCGGCATCGCCCTTCTCGCTGAAACTGTCGCGGTGCAGGTGCACGTAGGCCAGGTTGGCGAAGGGTTCCAGGGCCAGCGCCGGCAGGTCCAGGCGATAAGCCGCCTCGCCGAAGACCTGGCTGGTGCGGGCATCGACCTTGGCTTTCTGCTTGCCGCTGACTTCGCCGAACTGCAGGTCGCGCTTGACGTCGGCGCGATGCCAGCTGTGGGCCGCGCCCGCGCTCAGGCGCCAGGCGCCCAGCTCGTGGCCGAGGTAGGTGCCCAGGTGATAGCTGTCCACGGAGGCCTTGGAATGGGTACCGCCGCCCATGCTCAGGGAGCTGTCGCTGTAGCCGGCGAAGGCGCCCAGGCGCGTGCTGTCGCTGAGTGCGCCGTCGGCCCCCAGCAGCAACCCGCCGATGGACGTGTTGTAGCCCTCGGTGTCGTGGTCGCCGTCGTTCTTGCCCCAGGCGCCCAGCACCTTGAGCCAGAGGTTGCCCTCGCTCTGCACCACCGCGCCCGGCACCTGCAGACGCTCGCCAACTGCCTCGCGCAGCTGACGGCTGTCGTTGAGCAGCATCGAGCCCAGCGCCGGGTAGATTTCCCCGGACAGTTGCTGGAACGCCTGTTGCGCCACACCGGCGCTCGGCGAGCGCAGCAGGCTTTCATACACCGGGTTGCCCGCCCCCAGCTGCTCGGCGGCGGCCGCCACCGAGCGCTGGTTCGGGGTCAGGCCGACACTGGCGAACGAGGTGGCGTTACGCCCGATGCTCAGTTGCACGCCACTGGCCGAATAATCGAGGCTGCCACCGAGGAACAGGTAGTTCGGCTCCACCGAGCCGAAGCGGCCGTCGATGCCGTTCGCCGCCTGGAGGATCTGGTACTGGCTGCCGATCAGGCTTTGCGTCTGTTCCAGGCTGAGCAGCTGCGGGCTGTTTTCCAGGGCCAGGGTGACCCCGGCGCCATTGAGGGTGGCCTTGCCGCCGGCGACGATGCGGTCGCTGCTGGTCGGCGACAGCTCCACGGCATAGGTCGAGCCCGACTGGAAGGTCACGTCCCCCGCCACCTGCAAGGTACCGATGGAGTTGCCCGGGGCCACCGTGGCCCCACTGTTGGCCAGCAACGCGCCGATGCGGCCGGAACCGCCAAGGGTGCCGCCGTCATTGACCGTAACGCTGGACGCCAGCGAGCCATTGACCGTCAGCAAACCGCCATTGACCGTAGTCGCCCCGCGATAGCTGTTGTTGCCGCTGAGCACCAGCCAGCCGGCGCCGGACTTGACCAGGCTGCCCTCGTACACCCGCTGCGCCGCGGCCGCGTCGCGGGCCATGCCGACGGCGTAGTCGGTCTTGTCCTGCTGGCTGGCACCGGCGCCGAGGCCGTTTTCCCAGCCCTTGTCCTTCAGGGTCTGTTGCCAGGCCGCGTGCTCGGCGGCGTCTTCGCCCTGGCGCTGCAACAGCGCCTTGTCCGAGATGTCGTTGCTCCAGACATCACCCTTCCCGGCGCCCAGGTTGGCGTCGAACGCCCCCAGCAACTGCCCGGGGCCGCGCATGGCCCGCTCCAGGTTGGGCACGCCCCAGCCGACCAGGCGGGTGGGCGCCTCGGTGATCGAACCGTCCAGCTGGGTGGCGGTGGTCAGCAGCACCTCCAGGGCCTGCTGGTTATTCATGTAGGGATAACGCTCCATCACCAGGGCCAGCGCGCCCGTGGCATGGGGCGCGGCCATCGAGGTGCCGGACTTGGTGGCGTAACCGCCGCCCGGCACGGTGCTGGAGATCAACCGCCCGGGCGCGGCCACGCACCAGTACTTGGCGATGCCGCACTGGTTGTAGCGCTGCTGGTTATTCGCATCCAGGCCGGACACCGCCAGCCAGTGGCCTTCCAGCTCCGGCTGGAAGTACGGCAGCGCCGCGCGCACGCTGGCGTTGGCGTAACCGCTGTTGCCGGCGCTGAACACATTGATCACGCCCTGGCGCGATATATCGGCGGCCGCGTCCAGCCAGGTGCCCTGGCCATAGTGCTGGGCATAGGCGGCGTGCAGGTCGCCCAGGGTCTGGTAGCTGACACCCGGCGGCTGGCTGCCCCAGCTGTTGTTGATGGCGCGCACCCCGGCATCCGCCAGGGCCCCGTACACCGCCTTGAAATACTGCGGGTCCGGGGTCGGGCCGAACAGAAAGCTGTCGTTCTTGTTGGTGTTGCCCACATAGACCTGGGCATTGAAGGCCACGCCGTGCATGCCAACGCCGTCGCGGGCCGCGCCCATGGTGCCGGTGACATGGGTGCCATGGCTGTCGTTGTTGCCGTTGAGCACCCCGGAGACGCTGAACGGCGAGCCATCGACATAAGTGCCGCTGGCGGTGACCCCGTGGAAGCGCTCGGGCGATGCTTCGCCGTGGCTGGCGTCGAAGCCCGAGTCGAGGGCGCCGATCTTTACCCCGCTGCCGGTGATCCCGGCGGCATAGGCGGCGCTGGCGCGCATGCGTTCCAGGCCCCAGTCCTGGGTGTATTCGGCCGATTGCCAGCTGGCCGGCACCCCCAACTGGCCGGTTTCCTGGTACTGCGCCTGGACCATGCCGGGCAGTGCCACCGCCGATAGCGTGGAACAGGCCAGCAACGAGCGGCGACTCAGCGCCTTGAGCTGATAAAAGCGTCTATCCATGTGATGACTTCTCGTTTTTTGTTTTTGTCGAAAATGTCAGGTCGGGCCGCCCGCGGCCGCCTTTTTGTCAGTTCATGAGCCGGGCCTGAAGGCTTCGTCGACCCGGGCCAGGTCATCTTCACGCAGGGTGCCTGCGTAGTAGTGCAACTTGGTCCAGGCCATCAAATAGTCGTAACGGGCCTGCGCCAGGTCGCGCCGTGTGGTGTACAGCTGTTGCTCGGCGTTCAGCGCGTCGAGGTTGACCCGTTCGCCGCCGAGGATGCTCTGCTTGGTCGAGATCACCAGGGCCTCGGCCGAGGTCAGCGCCTTCTGATAAGCCCGCAGCTTGCTGACCCCGGACAGGCAGGCGCTGAACTGGCGCCGCAGCTCGATCAGGGTGGTGCGGGTCTGCGAATCCAGCTCGTACTCGGCCTGCTCCATGGTCCGGCTGGCCTGGCGGGTGGCCGCCGAGACGCCGCCACCGGCGTACAGCGGCATGCTGATTTCGATGCCGATGGTGTTGGTGTCATAGCGCTGGTTGTAGGTGTTGCCGCTTTCCGACTCGACCCGGCGCGAGGTGGCATAGGCACTGAGCCGCGGCAGGTGGCCGGCGCGGTTGCGCTCGATCTCGTAACGCGCCACTTCCACGGCGTGGCGCTGGGAGGCCAGGTTCGGGTTGTTGCTGATCGCAAGTTCATGCCAGGCGTCGTAGTTGGCCGGCGACAGGGTGAAAGACTCGAAACGATCGCGCAGCGGGTCGAGATCGCGGATGTCCACGGTCGGCACGCCGATCAACGCCCCCAGCTCGCGCAGCGCCGCGTCCTGCTCGTCGCGGGCCTCGATCTCCTCGGCGGTCGCCAGCTCGTAGCGCGATTCCGCTTCGAGGATGTCGGTGCGGGTGCCCTCGCCCTGGCGAAACATGTGCTCGTTCTGCTGGAACTGCTGTTCGAAGGCCTTCTTCTTGGCCTGGGCGATCTCGATCTGATCCTGGGCGAACAGCGCCTGGGTGTAAAAGGTCAGCACCCGTACCAGCAGCTCCTGGCTCTTGCCGCGAAAGTTCTCGTCGGCGAACAGCGCCTGGGCCACGCCCTTGCGGTAGGAGGCATAGGCCTCGTAGTCGATCAACGGCTGTTGCAGGGTGAAGGTCGAGCCGTAGCTGTCGTAGTTGCGGTCATCGTGGCTGGTGCCGCCACGGCCGTCGGGCACGGTGGCCTCGGAGTTGTTGCGGCCCTTGTTGTAGCTGTAGTTGAGTTTCGGCAGCAGCCCGGCGCGACCGATGATGCGGTTTTCCAGGCCGGCATCGCGCTCCTTGATCGCCCCGAGGAACACCGGGTCGTTGCGCAGGGCCTGTTCGTAGACCTGGAACGGCCCCATGGCCTGGGCGTTGGTGCATACCAGCAAAGCGACTGTGGCTCCGAAGATGGAAAGCTGACTCATGCGACGGAACATCCTTATTCCTCGGTCAATGCGGAACCCGCCCGGTCGAGCAGGGGTTTGAACAGGTAATTGAGCAGCGAGCGCTCGCCGGTGCGGACGAACATCTCCGCCGGCATGCCCGGCTTGATCACCAGGCCGTTGAGCTTTTCCATGGCCTGGTCGCTGACGCTGCTGCGCAGCACGTAATAAGGCACCCCGGTCTTTTCATCGACCATCTGGTCGGCGGAGATCAGGCTGACCTCGCCGGACACCCGCGGCGTGCGGCTCTGGTTGAAGGCGGTGAACAGGATGTCCACCGGCAAGTGGCTGCCGACCTTGTCGATCAGGTTCACCGGCAGGTGCCCTTCCACTTCCAGGCGCGTGCCCTGGGGCACGATCTCCAGCAGGTTTTCCCCGGGGCGGACCACGGCGCCTTCGGTGTGCACCCCGAGGTTGACCGCGATGCCGTCGGCCGGGGCGAGGATCTCGCTGTGCTGCAGGTCGAAACCGGCCGAGGTCAGCTGCTGTTCCAGGGTCAGGCTTTTCAGCTGGGCGTCGGCCAGCTGGCTGCGCACTTCCTTCTGGTACTCCTCGCTGTGCTGCTGCAACTTGAGCCGCGATTCGAGAATGCCCTGCTCCACCCGCCCGCTTTCGCCGGTGTTCTGCGCCAGTTCCTGCTGCACCTGGGACAGCTGGCGCTGGTACTCCATCAGGCGGTTGCGCGGGATGTAGCCGTTGTCCGCCAGGGGCTGCAGGTTGGCCAGCTGTTGGCGCAGGGATTCGGCCTGGTTGTTGAGGTCGGTGCGCGCCCGGCGCATCCCGGCCAGTTGCGCAGTGGCGCCTTCGATACTGGCGCGGATCCCCGCCTGCTCGCGGGCGAAGGCCTCGCGCCGGCTGCTGAACAGTTGCCGCTGGCCTTCCAGGACCAGGGCCAGGCGTGGGTCGGGATCGGCGCTCAGGGCCTCGGGAAAGTTCACCTGCTTGAGGTTGTCACGCTCGCTCTGCCAGCGTGCCAGGCTGGCCCAGGCCATGCGGTACTGCGCTTGCAGCGACTGCACATCGGCCTCGACCTGGGTCTGGTCCAGGCGGAACAGCGGCTGGCCCTGTTTCACCGCCTCGCCTTCACGCACCAGGATCCGGCTGACCACGCCACCGCTCATGGATTGCACGGCCTTGCGCTTGCCCGAGACCACCACCGTGCCTTGCACCGGGATGCCCTGGTCCAGTGGCGCCAGGGCCGCCCAGAGGAAAAAGCTGCCGGCGCCGGCCAGCGCCAGCACCCAGCCCATACGCGCGAAAAACCGCGCATCGCGCTCGGGACGCTCCGGCGCATAACCTTGTTCGATCATCATTTCGCTGTCCTTGCTCATACGCCTGGGTTCCGTGTCGGGGCCTGATACTGGCGGCTCATGCTCAAGCCGCCCGGGGCCGTCGGGGCCGAGGTTTTTTCCCGCTGCTGCTGTTCCTGGGGCTGGGCCTGGTGTTGATTTTGTGCCTGAGCCTGGGCACCACTGGACAGCGCCTTGAGCACTTCCTGGCTCGGGCCGAAGGCCTGCAGGCGCCCTTCGTTGAGCACCAGCAGCTTGTCGGCCTGGGCCAGCGCCGAGGAACGATGGGTGACCAGGATCACGCTGGTGCCCTGGGCCTTCATCTGCGCAATGGCGGACGCCAGGGCGCTTTCGCCCACGGTGTCGAGGTTGGAGTTCGGCTCGTCGAGCACCACCAGCCGCGGCTGGCCATACAGCGCCCGGGCCAGGGCCACGCGCTGCTTCTGGCCGCCGGACAGGCCGCTGCCGTCATCGCCCAGCAAGGTGTCGTAGCCCTGGGGCAGGCGCAGGATCAGTTCGTGCACGCCAGCCTGTTGCGCGGCCTGCACCACCTTCTGCGGGTCGGCCTCCTGAAAGCGCGCGATGTTCTCGGCGATGCTCCCGGAAAACAGCTCGATGTCCTGGGGCAGGTAACCGATGTAGGGCCCCAGTTCGTTGCGGTTCCAGCGATGGATATCGGCGCCGTCCAGGCGCACCGTGCCGGCCAGGGTCGGCCATACGCCCACCAGCACCCGGGCCAGTGTGGATTTGCCGGAACCGGAAGCGCCGAGCACCCCCAGCACCTCCCCCGCCCCCAGGTTGAAGCTGACCTGCTGCAAGGTCGCCATGCGTTTGCCTGGCGGGCCGGCGCTGACCTGTTCGAAACTCACCTGGCCCTTGGGCGCGGGCAACGACATCGCCGTGTCGCTCGGCGGAAAGGCCTGCAGCAGCGAGTCCAGGCGCTGGTAGGCCAGCTTGGCGGAACTCCACTGCTTCCACACGGCGATCAACTGGTCGATCGGGCTCAGCACCCGGCCCATCAGGATCGAGCCGGCGATCATCATGCCGGCGGTCATGTCGCCCTTGATCACCAGCAAGGCGCCCAGGCCGAGCACCAGCGATTGCAGGCACAGGCGCAGGGTCTTGCTCAGCGAGCTGATGACCGCGCCGGTGTCGCTGGCCTGGTTCTGCAGGCCGAGAAAGCGCGAATGCACCTCGAACCAGCGCTTGCGCAGCGCGCCGAGCATGCCCATGGCCTGGATGGTCTCGGCGTTATGCAGGTGGCTGGTGGCCAGTTGCGTGGACTTCTGCGAATAGCCGCTGGCCTCGCCCAAGGGCTTCTTGGTCATGGCCTCGTTGAGGTACGCCAGGGCAATCAGCAAGACCGCGCCCGCAGTGGCGAACACCCCCAGCCAGGTATTGAACAGGAAGATCACGAACAGGTAGACGGGGAACCAGGGCGCGTCGAAGAAGGCGAACAACGCAGGTCCGGTGACGAACTGGCGGATATGGGTCAGGTCGCCCAGGGACTGCCCGGCATGCCCTTCGCCACGAAACAGGTTGCGCTCGAACGCCGCCTGGTAGACCCGCAGGTTGAAACGCCGCTCCAGCTGACTGCCGATGCGGATGACGATGAAGCTGCGCACCACCTCCAGCAGGCCGATGAACGCGAAGAACCCGACCACCATCAGCGACAGCATCGCCAGGGTGGTTTCGTTCTGCGAGGAAAGTACCCGGTCGTAGACCTGGAGCATGTAGATCGAGGGGACCAGCATCAGCACGTTGATCAGGGCGGTGAAACACCCGACGCTGATCAGAATGCCTTTGTAATCGCCCAGTGCCTTGAACAGCGGTGCAGTGGTCTTCGCCATCTTCATTGGTCTTTCCTGAGCTGTATATCCCGTGCCAGGGGCGCAGGACAAATAAACCGCCCGTACTTGAGTCGGGACATTATTGGATTATTGTGGCGGACAGGCGAAAGGACTCTACCGCCAGACGAAACGGAGTTCTAGTTATTTAGTTGTCTTTAATCGAACGAAGGACATCGCGTATATGGCACTGCCTTATACGCTTATCCATACAGATACATTTAAAGATGCATACAGCCGCGATTGTTCAGGGGGCTCGCTGCAATATAATCGTTATGCCTGATTTCAAAGTGCCTTGATATAAGCCTTCTTTCTGGCGACTTAAAAAGATGATCTTCGAGCCCTCTTTGCCGGTCACGGCAATACCGTCCGGCTCGGGAAACCAGCCGATGGCCGAATCGCCCAGCCAGGCGGAAAAACACTCGGCGCCGGCGCCCAGGGTGCCGTTCAGCTCGAGGTCCAGGGCACAGTGGCTGGCAGGTTGTGCCGGCTGCGACAGTTGCCAGTGTCCGGCCAGTTCCGCGGGGTCCGCCAATCTCAGGCTGCTTGCCATGCTTGTCTCTCCATAAAACATCATCAGCGTCGCGATCAGGTACGCGCCGGCCTTAGCGATCAAGGCAGTTCGAATCATAAGGGGGTCGCTCCGGGGCACAGCCTCAGGCAGTTCGCCAGTCAATGCAAGGTCGGAGGGCGACGCCTGGGCGCCACCCTCCTTCCTTTACTTTACCGCAATGACTCAGGCGACGATGTCGGTGTAGGCCGCCTGGCCGACGGTGCTGACCAGGAAGTCCGCCACGCCGTGCCCGGAGAAGTCCACCGACAAGGTGCTGTTGCCAGCCGAGGTGCTGAGGATCGCGTCGCCGGCATTACCGGTGAACGCGTTCACGAAGTGCAGCCCGGCGCCCTTGGTGATGCCGGTCAGATCGATCTTGTCCAGGCCGCTGACAAAATCCAGGATCTGGTCGGCGGCACCCGGAGCGGAGTCCGAGCTGGCACCGAAGACGAAGGTATCGGCACCCGAGCCACCCCAGAGTTTGTCCGCCCCACCACCGCCGTAGAGGATGTCGTTGCCGGCACCGCCCTTGAGCTCGTTGGCCACCTTGTTGCCGATCAGCAGATCGCTGCCGGAACCGCCGATGGCGTTCTCGACGGTGACGCCCTTGGCAATGGACACGTTGCCCACCAGGCCGCCAACGTCGGAGAACGAGGTTTCATTGAGGTTGATCTTCTGGTTCTGGGTAAAACCGGAGAAGTCCAGGGTGTCCTTGCCGCCCGCGTCCCATACCGAGAACACCAGCTTGTCCGCCGACGAGGTCGCGCTGAGGAAGTCGCGGCCGGTGTTGGAGTTGAAGCCGTAGGTGGTGTCGCCGGTACGGGTGGTGGTGTTGGCCCCGTAGAGCTTCTGGATCGCCGCGATATCGTCCATCAGCGGGCCGGACGAATAGGCTTCGACGCCGGCCTTGCTGAAGTTCTGGCTGGTATTGCTTTCGCTCCAGTAGCTCATGACGCTGTAACCGCGCGTGTCCTGTCCGTAGGTCGCGTCGTTATAGGTCGGGTTGCCATTCCCGGCGTTGTAGTCGCCAGGGTGAGCCAGGCCCAGGGTGTGACCGATCTCGTGGGTCAGCGTCTGCCGGCCGTAGTTGTTCAGATCGGGGTTCTTGTTCTGGGTGTAGCTGCTGTTGATCAGGTACCAGGACGTCCCGTCGTAGCCGGCACCGGTGCCC
Organism: Pseudomonas sp. RW409; assembly: GCF_003184125.1. NCBI lineage: Bacteria > Pseudomonadati > Pseudomonadota > Gammaproteobacteria > Pseudomonadales > Pseudomonadaceae > Pseudomonas > Pseudomonas sp. RW409. The sequence goes on from NZ_QHHP01000041.1 coordinate 1,390,878, forward strand.
GGCAGGTAGGCGAAGGCCGCCGCGCCGTCCTGGCCGCCGCTGTAGTTGCCGAAGGTCATGTGACCGTCACCACCGGAAGCCTTTTCGGTGAAGGTGACATTGGCCACATCCGCCCAGGACTGCATGGACAGCACGGCCTGGGCCTTCTGCTGGGCGCTGAACTGGCTGAACCCGGAGATGCCATGTTTGTACAGGGTGCTCGAGGACGCCGAGGTCAGGAAGGTATAGGTCAGTTCGATCTTGCCGCTGCCGTTGAGGTCCTGGTACGCAGCACCGTCGCGCAGTATCTGGGTAGCGGCTTGATCGACCGTGTAGGAGGGTTTGCCATTGACCGTCAGATTGCCGCCCCGGTCATACTGATGGCTGAAGCTATTGATCTGGTTGTAAGCCGAACTTGCCGCGGCCAAAGGCACGAGTTCTTGTTCGGCGGTCACAATAGCTTTCGATTTAACTTTCGACATAAACACACTTCCTTGTAATCAATGGAACAGTTTTTGTCCGATAGCGACAATCCCTGGCGAGATCGTCCTATCACTCGCCCTATCCGGGCGTAAGCAACCTGACACAATTTGAAATCAGGCGTCCACTACTTTTTGACGCCTGATTTTCGCTGTTCCAGCAAACTCCCGAAAACAATGACTGGTGAGTCGAAATATTCTTTAAGCCTCAATACCCGTTGATAATTGTCCGACAATCTCGAATTTAAATATTAAATAACAGTACAGATAGTTTTGCCGACTACGTCGCAGTTTTTAGTTCATCAAAGTTTGTTCCATCCAGTTAGTTTCATGGCTTCCAACAAGGTTTCCCCGGTCAGTGCCGGAACGCTCGCGCCACTGTCCGCGGTCATCGGTTCGCCGGCCAGCAAGGCGTTGACGATGGCCTCCTCCACCGCTTCGGCGGCGGCGCTGAACAGCGCCGAGATGTAATCGTTGTTGAGCATCGCCAGGGGCGTGCTGAAGGGCACGCCCTCGCGCCCATAGGCAGAAGGCAGCAGGTCGCGGTTGCCGGTGGCGAAAGCCAGGAAGATATCGCCGCTGGAATCCTCGGTGCCGCCGCCGGTGCGGGCGATGCCGATCGACGCGCGCTGCGCCAGGCGCTGGCACTGGTGCGGCAACAAGGGCGCGTCGGTGGCCAGGATCACCACGATCGAGCCCATGCCCGGCGTACCGCGCTGGGCGAAGGGCGACGGAATGCCAGTCAATTGCCGCCCCACCGGATAACCGTCGACCCGCAACTCCTCGCGCTTGCCGTGGTTGGCCTGCACCAGCGCGCCGACCGTGTAGCCGCCCTGCTCCCCCGGCACCCGGCGCGAAGCCGTGCCGATCCCGCCCTTGAACTCATGGCAGATCATGCCGGTGCCGCCGCCCACCGCGCCCTCGCGCACCGGCCCGGACTCGGCATTGGCCAGGGCCTCGCGGACCTGCTGCGGGCCGACATGCTGGCCCCAGATGTCGTTGAGCAGGCCGTCGTAGGTCTCCATCACCACCGGCATGCACCAGTATTCCGAAGGGTCCGCCAGGCTTGCATGCTCCTCGGCGATCAGCGCGTCGCGCACCACGCCGACGCTGTGGGTGTTGGTGATGGCCAGCGGCGTGGTCAGCAGGCCCGCCTCGCGGATCCACTCCAGCCCGGTGGCATCGCCGTTGCCGTTGAGCACATGGCAGCCGGCGAAACAGGGTTGCAGCCGGGCAAAGCCTTCGCGGGGCTGGATCAGGGTCACCCCGGTACGCACCTGCTTGCCGTCGACCGTGGTCCTGAGGGTGCTGTGGCCTACCCGTACCCCCGGAACATCGGTGATGGCATTGAAGGGGCCGGGAGTACCCAGGCCCAGGCTGATCCCCAATTGACGTGCGCGCATGACTTCTCCTTAGAGTTTCTGGAACGCCGGGCTGAACCGGCCGTTGGTGCCATACAGGATCACCGACAGCGCCAGCAGGCCGACGATCACCATGATGTCCCTGAGCGAAGCGTCCAGGAACAGATTGAACAACAGATAACCGGCGCCGATCACCGCCAGCAGCGCCGGTAACGGCCACAGCGGCATGCGGTACGGGTGGGCGCGATCGCGCAGCAACACCCGGCTCATCAGCGCGCTGAGGGCGACGATCAGGTACACCAGCATGATCAGCAGCACGCTGAACGAGGTCAGGTCGGCCAGGTTCGAGCTGAAACTGAGCACCGCCGAGGGAACGGCCAGGAACAGCGTGGCCAGCCATGGCGAGTCCCAGCGCGGATGAATGCGCGTGAACAGGCGATTGATGCCCGGCGTCCACAAGGCATCGCGGCCACTGGAGAACACCACCCGGCCGATCTGGATCACGATGGCGACAATCGCATTGAACACCGACAGGAAGATCCCGGCGCTGACCACCCGCGACAGGGTTTCGTTGCCGTGGCTGGTGAGCAGATAGCCAATGGGATCGGGGCTGGCGAGCATGGCGCTGAGGGACGGCGCGCCGATCAGCAGCGCGGTCAGCGGCACCAGTTCGATGATCACCACCAGCGCCAGCGACCAGAGCACCGCCTTGTGCACGCCCTGCCCCTTGCATTTCATGTCTTCGGCCAGCAGCACCGCCGGGCCGTAGCCGTTGTAGGAAAACAGGCCGATGCCCACCGCGCCGATCACCAGGGCCCAGGGCGCCATGTGCAGCACGCCGTTCTCGACGATCTGCGGCTGCAGCAGGATGCTCGCCGGCTGCGAGGCGTTGCCGAAGCCCAGGAACACGATCACCAGCAGCGCAGCGATCTCCAGCAGCAGACAGGTGCCGGTGATCCACGCATTGAGCTTGATATTGAGGATGCCCAGCGCATAGCTGCAGATCACGATCACCAGGGCCACGGTCTGCGAATCGAAACGCGTGCCCAGGGCATTGTTCAGGTAAGTCGCCGCGCCGGTGGCCAGCACCGGCGGAATGAACAGCAGCATCACCAGCACCGTGAGAAAGGTCGCGTACCCGGCCATGCCGCCGAACACCCGCTTGGCGTACACATATTCGCCGCCGGCGCTGTTGTGGGCGCGGCCCAGTTCGGCGTAGCAGAAGGCGAACATCAAGGCCAGCAGCCCGGCCATGACAAAGGCCAGGAACACCCCGCTGCCGGCCTGGTGAATGGCGAACGGCGCGATGACGAAGACCGAACTGGCCGGGGTCACGCCCGACACGGTAATGGCCACCACATCGAACACGCTCAGCGTGGGTTTCAGGGCGCCTTGCGGCGCGCAGGGAGAGCTCATGTCGTTATCCTCGTGGTTATTTTTGGTTTGAGGCAGAAACGAAGAACGTCAGGCGGATGCGCTCTGGGTCGCACTTGATGGAGGCCACTTTAGGCAGCCGGGGGTACAGGGCCAATTCCCCTATTGGCGTACTCCCCCTTGACGTGGCCGGGCAAATCGCCGAAACCGTGCTTCCAGCTGGCGCAAAGCAGCACGCCAGGCCATAGCAGCATCGACGCGGAGCCACCTATTTGATCACTCTGTTCAGGGAAATCGGCATGCATGCCGGACTCGGGCGCACCCTCTCGCAGATCGGCGGCGAGCGCTTCTGGAAGCAACTGGTGCTGTTGCTGCACCAGGCCTTGCCGTTCGATAACGCCCTGGCGATCTTCTATCCCCACAACGGCCTGCCCATCGCCCTCGAGGAATACGATGCCGAGCCCTCGGACAAGCCAGCGTCGATGCTCACCTACCTCAACGGCCTGTACCTGCTGGACCCGTTTTTCCAGGCCTGCCGCGAGGGCTACCCCAACGGCCTGTACCGCCTGGAAGAAGTGGCGCCGGACCATTTCCGGCAGACCGAATATTTCTCCAGCTACTTCCACGACAACGTGCTGGAGGACGAGCTGCAGTTCATCCTGCAGATCCCGGAGGCCGGCACCCTGTCCCTGTCGCTGGGCATGCAGCGACCCTTCAGCGCCGAGGAAATCGGCCAGCTCACCACCTTCTCGGCCTGGGTCCTGCCGCTGATGCAGCAGCACTGGCAGCAAAGCAACCAGCGTCCGCCAGCGCCCGCCGCGGAAGAAATGGCCAGCCAGATCCGCGACGCCCTCAGTCATTTCGGCTGTGGCGTTTTGTCGGATCGGGAAGTGGAGATCGCCCGGCTGATCCTCCGCGGTTTTTCTTCCAAGGCCATGGCCGAGCGGCTGAAGATCTCGCCGGACACCATCAAGGTGCACCGGCGCCATCTCTACGCCAAGCTGGACATTTCTTCACAGCCGGAACTGTTCTCGCTGTTTATCCAGTCCCTGGGGCACGACTTGGAGAATCCGTAAGGCATCACCGGTTTTGTCGCGAGCAAGCTCGCTGGCTCCTACAGGCAAACCAGCCCAACTGTAGGAGCGAGCTTGCTCGCGATGGCAATCCTGCGGGCGACAACCCTGTTGAATGCACCGGCCCTATCGCGAGCAAGCTCGCTCCTACAGGATTGGGGTTGATCGGACCTCAGGCGTTCAGCGAACGGGCCCGGTAATCCCGTGGCGACTGCTCGAAATGCTTCTTGAAGGTGCGGCTGAAGTGCGCCGAGTCGGTGAACCCCCACTTGAAGGCAATGTCGGTGATCGACGCGTGGCGCAGGCGCGGGTTGCTCAGGTCCGCCGCGCTGCGGTCGAGGCGCGCGCGCTGGATGAACCGGCAGACGCTGTCGCCCTGCTCTTCGAACAGCCGGTACAACTGGCGCACCGAGATATTCATCTGGCTGGCCAGTGACACCGGGGTCAGGTTGGGCTCGGTGAGGGACTGGTTGATCAACTGCCGGGCCTGGCTGCGCAGGCAACCGCCGTGCTGGCTGTCGTAGCCGTCGAGGCTCGCGCCGGGCGTCTGACGCAGGGTCGGGCCGAGCAAGGCGATCAGCGCTTCCTGCAACGCCTGGCCTTCCTGCTGGGCGGCGCAACCTTGCAGTTCGTCGCCACAGATCTGCTCCACCAGCAGGCGCATCAAGCGGCCACTGGCGCAATTCTGCGAGAGCTTGCCGAACTTGCGCTGCTGCGCCGGCAGATGGCGATACACCTCGTCCCGGGACAAATGCAGCGAGGCATGTTCGATCAGGCCGTGAGGAACGATTTCACAGGCCCCGGCCGAATCCAGCAAGGCCATTTCCCCCGGCGCCAGCTCGATGCGCTCGCCGCCCTGGCTGATCTGGGCATGGCCGCTGCGCTGCATGATCAAGAAGCAGAAGCGGTCGTCTTCGTGATCGACGCTGGTGCTTTTGCGCGAGATCAGTCCGGCATTGGTGCGGATCTGCGCCACTTCGAGCCCGGCGTAGTCGCGCAAGCCGACTTCACCGATGAACAACGCCGAGTTCAACGCCTGGCGGGCGTCGAAGCGACCGCAAACCCCCTGCAATGCGTCAATCCAGGAACCGAAACTTTGCGAAGCAAGCACTGTGCACCTCCAGAAGCCGGCTGAAACCGCCTTTGTTGTTATGGCGATATCATTAACATGTTATCTATTTGCCGGGCAAGGAAGCGCGGCGCAATGGATAGTCTGTTATAGCCTAAGCACGGGCTGTGCCAGCACGGGTGGGCATGGTTCAGTGATTGCGCAACAGTGAATGCAGGCGCTTGAAAGCCGCCAGCAAGGCGCCACGCTGCTCGGCGCTCAGGCGGATATAACGGCGGAAACCGGGCAGCCGGTTGACCACCTCGCTGGCGCCGAAATGCTCCAGGCGCACCAGCCAGCCCTGCTCGTCGCGCTGCAGTTGCAGGCGCTTGAAGTCCAGCGGCAGCAACGCCGCTAGCAGTTGCGGATCGCTGTGCAACTGCTGCAACAGCCCCGCCCACTCTTGCTTCGCGCCCTGCTTCAGGCCTGCAGCGACGCCCTGGCGACGGATTGCGCCGGTATGGCGGATATCGATCCGCGCCTGCGGCCCCGGCGAACCGGGGACGCGCAGGCGAAATTCGCAGACCACCAGGTGCATCAGGAATTGCGCCTGTGGCAGCTCCTGGACCTCGAAGCCCAAGCCCTCCTCAGCCCAGGTGAAGTGCACCAGCCCGGGGGCCTGCGCGGCACAGTCGAGCCCTGGCAGGTCGCGGCGCAACTGGTTCAGGGTCACCCCCGGGCGATAACCCGAGGGTGGCCGCCGCCAGAACTCAGAGAGGTTTTGCCGCCAGCTTGTACTGCTCATCGGGCTTGGCTCCAGGCAGGGTCTGCGCTTGGGTTTCAGGGGATTGCAGGTTGAAGGCATTCTCCAGCACCTCCTCCACCGGCACCGGGCGGAACGGGTTGACCTTCTGCACGAAGACCGTCCAGACCAGCGCATAGATCGCCGTCAGGCCGAGCATGCTGCCAAAAGGCACGTAGATGTCCCGCGGGTTCATCCCCGGCGGCGTGATGAACCACATGCCCAGGAGGATGCCGATCGACGAGACGATCTGCGGCAGCGGGAACCAGGGCGACTTGTAGGCCCGCGGCAAATCCGGGCGGCGGATGCGCAGCACCACCACCGCCAGGGTCACCAGCAGGTAGGCGGTGCTCCAGGCACAGACCGCGGCCAGCACCAGGTGCATGATGTTGTCGGTGCTGCCGCCCAGCCACCAGGCGTGCAGGCACGGGATCAGCACCGCCACGGCGATGCACAGCAGCGGCGTCTTGAAGCGCGGGTGCAGGTAGGTGAAGGCCTTGGGCAGCGCGCCGTCCAGCGCCATGCCATAGAGGATGCGCGGCAGCCCGGCCATCAGCGTGTTGATGGTCGCCGCCCCGGCGAACAGCAGGCCGACGCCCAGCCAGATCCGCCCGTACGGCCCCATCACCTGCTCGGCGAACTGCGGGATGGCCATCGGCGTGTCCAGCAGGTGCACGCTGCCGTCTTCGCTCAGCGCACTGTTCGCCACCTGGCGCTTCATCGCCGCGCCGTAGATGAACATGCAGGTGGCCACGCCTACCAGGCCCAGGGCCATGGCCCGGGGGATGGTTTTCGCCGCCTTGCGCACCTCCGGCGTCAGCGGCGTGACGAATTCGCAACCGACGAACATGAACATGGCCATGCCCACCAGCGAAAGGATGGTGGTCAGGTCGGTGCCGACCATCGACTCGCCGAACCAGCCGTTCAGCTCCACCGCCGGCGCCTTGAACACCCCGACCACGCCGAAGATGATCAGGGTGGTCCACATGCCGAAGGTGAGGATCACCTCGGCGCGGCTGAACGCGGTGATGCCCACGGCGTTCAGCAGGCCGAAGAAGATCACCAGCCCGACACCCACCAGCCAGGCGCTGCCGCTCTGTTCCAGCAGGGTGTTGAGGGACTCGAAGTTCACCAGGGCCATGACGCCGCTGAGGATGGTTTCCGCCGTGCCGGCGAACACATGCACGATCAGGTAGGCGGAAATGGTCCCGGTGATCGCGAAGAAGCGCCCCAGGCCGCAGGCCAGGTAGTCATACACCGAGCCGGTGGTGGGAATCATGCAGGCCGCTTCGGCGAAGGTCGTCGATTGCGCGAGCATCATCAGCATGGCGATCAGCATGGCCGCGGCGAACGCCCCGCCGCCGATGCCGAAGCCGGTGGTGGCGGTGAGGATCACCGGGCTGGCCATGATCAGGCCGACGGCGCTGGCCAGGGCCGTGGGAAAGCCGACCACGCCCTGGTTCAGGTGGCGGGTGAGTCTGTCGTTGAAAGACATGGTGCTGGACCTCGAAAGCATGGGTGATGTTGTTGTTCTAGGCATTTCAAGGGCACGCCGGGCGGGCGTGTTTTACTTGGCTGTCTGCGCAGCCTGGAGTCGCCGGATGACTGCATCCGACTGTAGCCGCTGCCGCAGGCTGCGATAAGGCCGAAGGCCTTCGGCGATCTTGAGATCTTGCGCACCCTGCGGGCGCGATCGCAGCCTGCGGCAGCGGCTACAGGTCAGCTACAGGTCAATAGGCGATGCACACCGACTTGTTCTCGGTATACGCCTCGATCGCCGCATGGCCCATTTCGCGACCGATGCCCGATTGCTTGTAGCCGCCAAACGGCATCGACGGGTCGAGCATGTTGTGGGTATTGACCCAGACCGTGCCGGCCTTGATCCGCGGGATCAGGTCCATGACCTTGGCCAGGTCGTTGGACCAGATGCTCGCCCCCAGCCCGTACTGATTGTCGTTGGCCAGCGCCACCACCTCGTCGATAGCGTCGAAAGGCGTGGCCACCACCACCGGGCCGAAGATTTCCTCGCGCACCACCTGCATGCCCGCGTGCACGTCGGCCAGTACCGTCGGCCGCACATAGAAGCCCTGCTCGCCATAGGCGACCCCGCCGCACAGCACCCGGGCGCCGTCGGCCACGCCCTGGCCGATCATGTCCAGCACGCGCTTCTGCTGCTTGGCGGAAATCAGCGGGTTGATCTGCGCCTGTTCGTCCAGCCCGGGGCCGATGCTCAGGGAGCCGGCGATGGCCGCCAGGCGCTCCAGCACCTGGTCGAAGATCGCCCGCTGGATATACAGGCGCGAACCGGCGGTGCAGACCTGCCCCTGGTTGAAGAAGATCGCCCCGGCGGCGCCGGCGGCCGCGGCCTGGGGGTCGCAGTCATCGAGCACGATCACCGGCGACTTGCCGCCCAGCTCCAGGGAAAACCGGGTCATATTGTCCACCGCCGCATGGCCGATGACCTTGCCGATCTGGGTCGAACCGGTGAACGCCAGCTTGTCGATGCCCTTGTGCGCGGACAAGGCCGCGCCGGCCTGGGCGCCGCTGCCGGTGACCACATTAACCACCCCCGGGGCGATCCCGGCGTCCAGGCACAACTGGCCCAGGCGCAAGGCGGTCAGCGGGGTTTCGTCGGCCGGTTTGAGTACCACGGTGCAGCCGCAGGCCAGGGCCGGGACGATTTTCCAGATGGCCATCAGCAAGGGGAAATTCCACGGCACGATGGCCCCGACCACACCCACCGGCTCCGGCACCGTGTAGGCACGGTAGCGGGCGCCCGGGACGGCGGCGATGGACAGGTCGAGGCTCTTGCCTTCGATCTTGGTCGCCCAACCGGCCATGTAGCGGGTGAACTCGGCGGCGGCGCCAACTTCCAGGGCCCGGGCCAGGTGGATCGACTGGCCGTTGTTGAGGGTCTCCAACTGCGCCAGCTCCTCGCCGTGGGCTTCCAGCAGATCCGCCAGCTTCAGCAGCAGGCGCTCGCGATCCGCCGGACGCTGCGCCGCCCAGGGCCCCTCGAAGGCCCGCCGCGCGGCGGCCACGGCCAGGTCGATATCGGCGTCGGCGCCGGCGGCGACGCGGGTCAGCTCTTCGCCAGTGGCCGGGTTGAACACCGGCATCTGCGCGCCGGACAACGCCGGCTGGCTGCGCCCGTCGATCAACAGGCCGTGCTGGCTGTCGATAAAGGCGGCGACACGTGGGTCGATGGCAATACTCATGGGCAATCCTCGTTAGTTGGCCTCATGGATCGAACTCTGAGACCAACGCCGGCCAGCGTCTTGATCCTGGCTGCCGCGAAACTTGCCACTGGCTGCCAGGGAAACCGCGACACACGCTTTTGCCGCCACTGGCGTATCTATCCAGATAGACCGCGGACTCAGCATTTGCGATTGCTTCGCAACCGATCGCAGCCTCGCAGGCTCGGCAGCGGCTACACAAGCGCCGCGTACCCTGTAGCCGCTGGCGCAGCCTGCGATCGGCGGCGCAGCCGTCGCCAAACCTGCCAACGCGTTTTTCCAGACAGATTGCGGACTCAGGATTTACGGTTGCTCCGCAACCGTTCGCAGCCTCGCAAGCTCGGCAGCGGCTACACAAGCGCCGCGCACCCTGTAGCCGCTGGCGAAGCCTGCGCTCGGCCGCGCAGCGGTCGTAAATCCTGCCAACACGGTTTTCCAGGTGGATAGCGAAATCAGGGACAGCGGATCGATGGCAGTGGCGATCAAGTACCTGGCACACAGAGGCAAGCACGCATCCGGTAAAGGGCGCACTACTATGTCCCACGCTGTCCGTGCGTTTTCAGGAGACTCAACGTGAGCGAACCAAGCCGCTTCTGGCATCCCATGCTGCACCCCAACGAAATGCAACAACGCGAGCCGATTCGTATTGTCCGCGGCGATGGCTGCTATGTGTACGACGACCAGGGCCACCAACTGGTGGATGGCGTCGCCGGGTTGTGGAACGTCAACGTCGGCCACAACCGCAAGGAAGTGAAGGCGGCGATCACTGCCCAACTGGACGAACTGGAATACTTCCAGCTGTTCGACGGCGTCAGCCATCCGCGCGCCGAAGAGCTGTCGCGGGTGGTGATGAACCTGCTGGAACCCGAGGGCATGCGTCGCGTGGCCTTCAGCTCCGGCGGCTCGGACGCCATCGAGACCGCGCTGAAACTGGCCCGCCAGTACTGGAAACTCGAAGGCCAGGCCGATCGCACCAAGTTCATCTCGTTGCGCCAGGGCTACCACGGCACCCATTTCGGCGGCGCATCGGTCAACGGCAACACGGTGTTCCGGCGCAACTACGAGCCGCTGCTGCCCGGCTGCTTCCACGTCGACACCCCGTGGCTGTACCGCAACCCCTACAGCCAGGACCCGGAAGAACTCGGCAAGATCTGCGCCGACCTGCTCGAGCGGGAAATCCAGTTCCAGAGCCCCGACACCGTCGCGGCCTTTATCGCCGAGCCGATCCAGGGCGCCGGCGGCGTGATAGTGCCGCCGGCCAACTACTGGCCGCTGATCCGCGAGGTCTGCGACAAGTACGGCGTGCTGCTGATCGCCGACGAAGTGGTGACTGGTTTCGGCCGCAGCGGCTCGATGTTCGGCAGCCGCCTATGGGGCGTGAAACCCGACATCATGTGCCTGGCCAAGGGCATCACCTCCGGCTACATCCCGCTGGGCGCCACGGTGGTCAACGAGCGGATCGAGTCGGCGTTCAGCAAGAACGCCAACTTCACCGGCGCGATCATGCACGGCTACACCTACTCCGGGCACCCGGTGGCGTGCGCGGCGGCCCTGGCCAGCCTCGACATCGTGGTCAAGGAAGACCTGCCGGCCAACGCCGCGAAAATGGGCGATTACATGCTCAATAAGCTGCTGCCGTTCGCCGAACGCTTCGACAGCGTCGGTGAAGTGCGCGGCAAGGGCCTGATGATTGCCCTCGACCTGGTGGCCGACAAGAGCACCCGCGAGCCGATCGACCCCATGGGCGGTTATGCCAACCAGGTGGCGCAGATCGCTCGCGACAACGGGGTGATGGTGCGTCCGGTGGGGACCAAGATCATCCTGTCGCCGCCGCTGGTGATCCAGCCACCGCAGATCGACGCCATAGTCGCGGCCCTGGAGCTGGGCTTCACCCAGGCCCGCCGCTGAGGCCCTGATAGCCGCTGCCGTGTCCCTCGCCTCCCGGGCGTTGGAACCGGCAGCGTTTTTTTGCCCTCCGACATTCCCGACAATGTCCATACTGCATCGCGACCTGCCCGCTTCTTCTGCCCATTGACGCGAAGCCGTCAGTATCCGCCAGGAGCCCTTCGATGATCAGTACCCATAGCCTCAACAGCCCCCTGCCCAACGCCCATGAACTCGGCCAGCGCTGCATCGGCGCCTTTACCCGGGTGGTGCCGGCGACCCTGTGCGCCTTCTACCGCATCGACGCGCAGCTGCAGGCCGAGCATTTCTCGCTGTATCACATGAGCCAGCAGATGCATGAGGCCTACCTGCAACGCTACCGGCACTACGACCCACTGCGCCCGCGTAACTGCGTGGCGGCGGGCCGCCCGGTGCTGTCGCTGCACATGGGCATGGCCCAGCAGGGTCGGCATGAAACCGAGGTTTACCAGGGCTTCCTGCAACGCCATGGGGTGCTGGATGTGGTGGAGATCCTCGCACGCAATGCCAGCGGCAGCCCGATCGCCGGCCTGTCCCTGCTGCGCGACGCCAGCCTGGGCCCGTTCCAACCTGACGAACTGAGCACCCTGCATGTGCTGCAAGGCCTGCTGGAAATCGCCGCCCAGGCGCCCTATTCGCGCCACGACGAACGCCTGGAGGCCCTCACGCCCCGGGAGCGGCAGATCGCCTGGCTGCTGCGCGACGGCGCCTGCAACAAGACCATCGCCCAGCAACTGGCGCTGGGCCTGCCGACGGTCAAGACCCACCTGATCAACCTGTTCCGCAAGGTCGGGGTGAACAACCGCACCGAGCTGGTGAGCGCGCTGTTCCTGTAAAAAACCGTCGCGCCTCAACCATTCGGTTGATGGGCAACAAGGGCTTGCACGCTGAACATGAGGTTCTCCTTCATCGACAAGAACCGCCCTCATGAACCTGCAACCCGAATGGATTACCGTTGGCGCCCTGGCCGAAGGCTTTGCCGCCGACAACCATGTCCTGCCCAGCCTGGATGACCTCAACGGCCGCAGCCTGACCCTGCATTTCGCCAACGGCTGGCGCATCGAACACCTGTTCGGCTCACAGACGCTGCATTGGCGGGACACTGAAAGCCAAGCCTGCGGCGAGGCTATTTATCGAGCTACTTCAATACGTTCCGGAATTTACCTGGTGGACTTTCTCAAGTCGGAGAACGACCAGGTCCACTCGGTGAGCCTGATCCTCGACCTGGGCCGGAACCTCTTCACCGCGGTGATCGGGCTGCTGCCGAGCCAGGCCGAGACCCGGGTCGATCTGTTCAGCCGCGCCCTGTCCGGCCGCGAGCTGACCAGCGTCCAGGCCCAGTTCATCCATGGCAGCATCGACGCACCGCACAGCGCCAGCAACGCGCAACACGCGCAGACCGAAGAGCTGGTCGGCTTGCGCAACCAGTACATCTACAGCGCCACCGAGGCCTACGAGCACGTTTACCTGAACCGCAACTTCTACAGCTGGCAATGCCTCAAGGGCGTCGAGCAGGGCCTGGCGGACACCGATCGCTGCCATTGCTACAAGATCGCCGAACAGCTGTACCTGTTCGTCTGGCGCGAAAAGATCGTGCCGACCCTGGGCCTGGTGCTGATCGACCTACAAGCGGGCAGGACCGACGGCAAGATCTTCGGTTACCAGGGCAGCGACTTCGCCACCCCCAGCAACTTCCCGGTAGGCGCCCTCGCCCATGTGCTGAACCGCACCGATTACACCTGATGCCGACCTGTAGCCACCTGTAGCCGCTGCCGAGCTATAGCGAGGCTGCGATCGATCTGGGCGGCACTCCGACGCAGCGGGCGCAATCCGGGCAACGCGTTCCGCCTGACGCACCGCAAGCGCAGGTTTCGCGGCAACTGCGTTGCCGATCGCAGCCTCGCTATAGCTCGGCAGCGGCTACCCAGGCACCCGCCTTCCTCCTCTAAATCCCACAGGACTCCAATCATGACCCTCGGCCTCAACCTCGACCGCGTCGCCAGCCGTTACCAATCCGAGCTGCAGCTGTTCGCCGAACGCCACCCGCGTTCCGCCGGCTTCTACCGGGAAAACCTCAAGCACTGGCTGTACGGCGCGCCGCTGCACTGGATGCAGCAATGGCCGGGGCTGTACCCGATCCTGGTGGCCGACGCCCAGGGCGCGACGCTGACCGACTGCGACGGCAACCGCTACGTCGACTTCGCCCTGGGCGACACCGGCGCCATGTTCGGCCATGGCCAGCCCGCCGTGGCCGACGCCATCGCCCACCAGGCCCGGCACGGCTCGACCCTGATGCTGCCGACCGCCGACAGCCTGTGGGTCGGCCAGGAACTGGTGCGGCGCTTCGGCCTGCCGTTCTGGCAGGTCACCACCTCCGCCACCGACGCCAACCGTTTCGTGCTGCGCCTGTGCCGGATGATCACCGGCCGGGAGAAAGTGCTGGTGTTCAACTGCAACTACCACGGTAGCGTCGACGAGTCCCAGGTCGAGTTCGACGCCGACGGCCAGATGATTCCCCGCGAAGGCGTGCACGCCAATGGCCTGCGGCACGACGCCACCACCCGGCTGGTGGAGTTCAACGACCTGCCGGCGCTGGAGGCGGCACTGGCCCGTGGCGACGTGGCCGCGGTGCTGACCGAGCCCTTCATGACCAACGTCGGCATGGTCCCGCCCGCCCCCGGCTTCCACGATGGTTTGCGCGAGCTGACCCGGCGTTTCGATGTGCCGCTGATCATCGACGAAACCCACACCATCTCCTGCGGCCCGGCCGGCTACAGCGGCGAACACGGCCTGCAACCGGACTTCTTCGTGCTCGGCAAATGCATCGCCGGCGGCATCCCCACCGCCGTATGGGGCGCCAGCCAGGCCATGGCCGAGCGCATCTGGCAGGTGCTGCCGCACTTCCAGCCCGGGCAGGCGATCAATCACTTCGGCTTCGGCGGCACCCTGGCCGGCAACGCCCTGCAAATGGCGGCCATGCGCGCCACCTTCAGCGAGGTCATGAGCGCGGCCAACTACGCGCACATGATCACCCTGGCCGAGCGCCTGCGGGCCGGGGTCCAGGCGCTGATCGCCAAGCACCGCCTGCCCTGGCACGTGACGCGGATCGGCGCCCGGGTCGAATACCTGTTCATGGACCACGCGCCGCGCAACGGCGGCGAAGCCCACCATGCCCGTCATGGCCTGATCGAGGCCTACCTGCATCTCTACCTGCTCAACCGCGGGGTGTTGCTGACCCCGTTCCACAACATGGCGCTGCTGTGCCCGGCGGCCACCAGCGACGACGTCGACCTGCACAACCGTCTGCTGGACGAATGCCTGGGCACCGTCACTCAAGGAGAAAACCCATGATGCTCGACCTCACCGGCCGTATCGCCCTGGTCACCGGCTCCGGCCAAGGCATTGGCCGCGCCATCGCGCAAGTCTTCGCCGCCCAGGGCGCCAAGGTAATGCTCGCCACCCGCAGCGAAGCCTCGGGCACCGAGACCCTGCGCCTGATCCGCGAAGCCGGCGGCAGCGCCGAGCTGCTAACCGTGGACCTGAGCACCCGGGCCGCGGCCAACCAGGCGGTGGCCGCCACCCTCAGGACCTTTGGCGGGCTGGACCTGCTGGTGCACAACGCCGCGGTGTTTCCGATGGAGAACCTGCGCGACCTGAGGGACGAAATCCTCGAGTCGACCCTGGCGGTGAACCTCAAGAGCTGTTTCTGGCTGACCCAGGCGGCGCTGCCGGCGTTATGCCGGGCCGAACACCCGCGCATCGTCATCACCTCTTCGGTGACCGGGCCGCGCACGGCGATTCCCGGGCTGTCCCACTACGCCGCGTCCAAGGCCGGGGTCAACGGCTTCATCCGCGCGGCGGCCCTGGAACTGGCCGAACACCGGATCACCGTCAATGGCGTCGAACCCGGCCTGATCGCCACCCAGGCCATGGCCAACCTTGGCGATTGCGCGGCCCTGGCCAGGGGCATCCCGCTCAAGCGCCTGGGCAGCCCGCAGGACATCGCCCACGCCATGCTGTTCCTCGCGTCCGAACAGGCCGGCTATATCACCGGGCAGACCCTGATCGTCGATGGCGGCGCCCTGCTGCCGGAAAACACCCAGTTCACCTGAAGCCTGACGCCTCACCCACGGCGCCCGACCGGGCGCCGGCACTATCACCGCCCCGCTTCTGGCACCGTTCCGCCCGGGCATTGCGCCCGGCGGGACCGGCCGCCGAATGACGTCATGGACAGAACGCAACATCCCGTTTTTGTCGATTGACTTGAAGTCAACTTTAACTTTTACAGTCAGCTCCGACCCAGTGGCGCGCCGCACCCCGACCATCCTCGCGCGCCTGCCTTCGGAGAAGCCCATGACCTCAACCAAGCCAGACACCCTCAGCTACGCCGTCGCCGATACCGCCTATTGGCCCGCGGTGTTCAATGTGCTGTTTGCCGGCATTGCCGCGGCGCTGCATATCGGCAAGGCCACCATCGCCTTGCCCGAGTTGCAGCAGGAATTCGGTCGCTCCCTGGAGTCCCTGAGCTGGATCATGTCGGCCTTCCCCTTGGTCGGGGTGTTTGGCGGCATCGCCGCCGGCATCCTTGTGCAGCGCTGGGGCGACCGTTATCTGCTGGCCCTCGGCCTGCTGATCATGTGCGCCGCCAGCGCATTGGGTGCCAGCCTGCATGACTTCCACGGGCTGCTGGCCACGCGTTTTGTCGAAGGCCTGGGGTTCGTCATGGTGGTGGTCGCGGCACCGGCGGTGCTCAACCGCCTGGTCCCGGCGCACAAACGCAATCTGGTGTTCGGCATCTGGAGCACCTTCATGGCGTTCGGTATCGGCACCTCGATGCTTATCGGGCCATTGCTGGGGGGCTGGCAACAGGGCTGGATCGCGAGCGCGGCCCTGACCCTGCTGGCGGCCCTGCTGTTGCCGCTGACCACACCCAGGGACTCGCTGGCGCTGCGCCACCAACCGCAATCCGGCTTGCGCCACTCCCTGAGCAGCGTGCTGCGCGCCCGCCAGCCGCTGCTGATGGCGCTGATGTTCACCGCCTACAACCTGCAGTTCTTCGCGGTGATGGCCTTCCTGCCGGTGTTCCTCATGCAGCGCGTCGGGCTGTCGATCACCAGCGCCGGGCTGGTCAGCGCCGCGGTGGTGGCGGTCAATATCATCGGCAACATCGGCGCCGGCCTGCTGCTGTCACGCGGCGTCCGCCCACAAGTCCTGCTTGCCGGCACCAGTATCGTCATGGGGCTTTCCGGGATGGGCATCTTCCTCTCGGCCACGCCGACCGATCTGGTGATCCCCTTGTGTTTCTTCTTTTGCGCGGTGGCCGGCATGCTCCCCGCCACTATCCTCGCCAGCACCTCGCTGACTTCGCCACAGCCCGCGCTGGTCCCGCTGTGCCTGGGCCTGGTGATGCAAGGCAACTACCTGGGCCAGGTGCTCGCGCCCATCGCCCTGAGTGCCGCCGTCGCCTACGCCGGCTGGTCCGCCCCGGCGGCGCTGGTGCTGGCGGCCGCGCTGCTGGGCGTGCTGCTGGCGATGCGACTGAAGATAACGCAATAAAGGCAGCGCTCCCCGGTCGCCAGATCGGGGAGCGGCGCAATGTCTCAGCTACCGGTACGGATCTTGTTCCACACCCGGGTGCGGATCCGGTCGATATTCAGCGGCATGGCTTCCAGGGCGAACAGCTTGCCCATCATGTCCGGGCTCGGGTAGACCTTGGTGTCGCTCTTGATGGCCGGGTCGACCAGGCTGTCGGCCTGCTCGTTGCCGTTGGCGTAGTGCACATGGTTGGTGATCTCGGCCATCACCTCCGGGCGCAGCAGGTAGTTCATGTAGGCATACCCGGCCTTTTCGTCCGGCGCGTCGTTGGGCATGGCCACCATGTCGAACCAGATCGGCGCGCCTTCCTTGGGAATCGCATAACCGATTTCCACGCCGTTCTTGGCTTCCTTGGCCCGGCTATCGGCTTGCAGCACGTCGCCGGAGAACCCTACCGCCACGCAGATATCGCCGTTGGCCAGGTCGCCGGTGTACTTGGAGGAATGGAAGTAGGCGACATAAGGCCGGATCTTCAGCAACAGCGCTTCGGCCTTCTTGTAGTCCTCCGGATTCTTGCTGTGGTGCGGCAGACCCAGGTAATTCAGCGCCGCCGGCAGCAGTTCGGGGCCGTTGTCGAGGATCGCCACCCCGCATTTCTGCAGCTTCTGCATGTATTCGGGCTTGAAGATCAGGTCCCAGGAATCCACCGGCGCGTTGTCCCCCAGCACCGCCTTGACCTTGGCGACGTTGTAGCCGATCCCGGTGCTGCCCCACAGGTACGGGAAGCCATGCTCGTTGCCCGGGTCGTTGGTCTGCAAGGCCTCGAGCAGCACCGGGTTGAGGTTCTTCCAGTTCGGCAGCTGGCTCTTGTCGAGCTTCTTCAGCGCCCCGCCCTCGATCTGCCGGGCCATGAAGTGGTTGGAGGGAAACACCACGTCATAACCGGAGCGGCCGGTCATCAGCTTGCCGTCCAGGGTTTCGTTGCTGTCGTAGACGTCGTAGCTGAAACCGATGCCGGTTTCCTTCTGGAAGTTCTTCAGGGTGTCCGGGGCGATGTAGCTCGACCAGTTGTAGATCTTCACGGTCTCGGCCGCCTGGCTGAATGACGCAACCAGCAGCAACGGCGCGCACAGCGATAAAGCCGGTTTTTTACGGATCATGGGGCGATTCCTGTGTGGGTTGTTTTTATTGGCAGGCAATCAAAGGATCAGAAAATCAACACGTAGGTCTTGCGCACGGTTTCCTGGATGTCCCAGGTCCCGGTGCTGTTGGCCGGCAACATCAGTGCATCGCCGGCTTCTATAAGCAGGGGTTCGCCGTTGTCCGGGGTGAAGGTGCAACGCCCCTGGATGAAATGGCAGAACTCCTGCGCAACGATCTGCCGCCGCCAGCGCCCGGGCGTGCACTCCCAGATGCCGGTTTCGACGCCGTCGTTGCGCTCGACACAGGTCACCGAAGTCACGGCGACCGGGCTGCCCAGGGGCACGGCCACCGGAGTCGATTGCTCCAGGGTGGCGTGGGCGGTGTTCTTGAATTGAGTGATGCTCATGGCGCTACCTGTCGATGGAAAAACCGCTGTAAAAAACCTGGCTCAGTGCATCAGCCCTTCCATGAAACCCGCCACCCGGCTGGCCAGCCGGCGGCGCCAGGGCGGCGTGGCCGGGTTGGCCAGGGTCTGGTCTTCATGGACGAAGCTGCGAATGATCGCGTTGTAGCCCAGCCAGCGGCACGGCTCCGGTTCCCAGGCGCGCAAGGCGTCGAGGCCACCCTCGGGGATCACCCAGGGCTGGCGGGTCAGCTCACTGTCGCGCTCGAGGATCAGCTCGGCCAGGGTCCGCCCGCCCAGGTTGCTGGCGCCCACGCCTTCGCCGCCATAGCCGCCGGACAAGGCGATGCCGTGCCGACGGTCGCAGAGCATGTGCGGCCGGAAGTGCCGCGACATGCCCAGGTTGCCGCCCCAGGAATGGGTGATCCGCACGTTTTTCAGCTGCGGGAAAAGCTCGCTGAACAGGTAGCGCCGCAGCTCGACTTCGCTGCGGGTCAGGTCGAAGTCGTGGCGCAGCTTGCCGGCGAACTGGTAGCCGCCGCGGGCGCCGAACACCAGGCGGTTGTCCGCGGTGCGCTGGCCGTAGGTGACCTGGCGGCTACTTTCGCTGAACGCCTGGCCCTGGCTCAGGCCGATCTCGTCCCAGGTCGCGGCCGACAAGGGCTCGGTGGCCACCAGCAGGCTTTGCACCGGCAACTGGTAACGGCCCAGGGGCGGCAGGGTCACCGAGTAGCCCTCCACCGCCGGCACTATCCAGCGGCAACGCACGCTGGCCCTGGCGGTTTGCAGGCTGCCGGACTGCCAGTGGCTGACCGGGCTGTTTTCGTAGATGGGCACGCCCAGGCGCTCCACGGCCCGCGCCAGGCCACGCACCAGCTTGGCCGGCTGGATGGTCGCGCAATGGGGCGCGTAGATGCCGCCGTAGGCCTTGGCCACGCGGATCTGCCGGGCCAGTTGCTCGGGGCTCAGCCAGCGGTAGTCGCGCTCGTCGAGGCCCTGGCGGTAGAGCTTGTCCAGGTAGCGGCGCTGGGTGATTTCCTGCTCGGGATAACGCGCGGCGCAGTACAGCACCCCGCCCTTGCGATAGTCGCAGTCGATGCCTTCACGCTCGAGGACGCTGGCCACTTCATCGGGAATGCCGTGCAGCAGGTCGAAGGAGGCGCGGCGCTGCTGCGCGCCGAGCCCGGCCAGCAGCCGGTCCTCCCCCAGCAGGTTGCCCATCAGCCAGCCGCCGTTGCGCCCGGAGGCACCGAAGCCGGCGGTCTGCGCCTCGACGATGGCGATGTTCAGGGTCGGCGCCAGGCGCTTGAGGTAGTAGGCGGTCCACAGCCCGGTATAACCGGCGCCGATGATCGCCACGTCGACATCCAGGTCCTGCTCCAGCGACGGCCGGGCCAGCAGCGGCTCGTCTAGCTGATCCATCCATAAACTGATGTTGCGCCACGCTGGCATACACGCACTCCGCCACCCGAACTTCGAATGCGGCGATCCTAGTGCCTGGGCTCAGGGGCTGTCTTGCGCGCGTGCACGCAAAGAAATTTGCTTGGCATAAGCCTTGGGCGAGAGGCCGGTGTGCTGGCGGAAACAGCTGTAGAACGCCGACAGCGAATTGAAGCCGGCGGCGAATGCCAGCTCATCGATACGCACCGGCGGCGCGGCCTGGTCCAGCGCCGTCAGCAAATGCTGCAGGCGGGCCTGGTTCACATAGCGGTAGAAACTCTGCCCCAGCACCTGGTTGAGCAGGTAGGAGATCTGGTTGCGACTGTAGCCGCACTCCTTCGCCACCCGCTGCAGGTCCAGCTCCGGGTCGAGGTACGGCTGCTGGCGCTCGAAGTACTGCTGCAGGTCCTCGGCCATGAAGCTCAACTGGCGCGGCGACAGCCCCAGACGGCTGGCCGCCGGCCGCGCGCCACCACCGGCCTTGCTCGGCGCCGCCTCGCGCACCAGGGAAGCGTATTCATTGACCCGCCAGATCAGGCCGTCGCGCACGGTGATCGCCTCGCTGGCGCGAAACGACACCAGGCCCTGCCCGCCGCGCAGGGTCACCTGGTATTGAATGAACGCGGTATTGCCGTCCAGGCGGATGCGGTCGCTGTGCTCCAGGGCTTCGTCGGGCGCGCGCGGCATGCTGTTGCGCACGTATTCACGCAACTCGTCCAGGCCCAGGGTGCGGTTCTGGAAAAAGTCGTTGTATTGGATTTCCGGGTGATACAGCGCCATGACGCCATCGAGGTCGCGGTGCTTCCAGCACAGGTGATAGCGCAGCACCGTCTCGCCGGTGGCCTGGGTTTGCGCCGGGCCATCATCAAGGGCAGACATTAAGGTACTCGGGGGACGGAAAGGCGCAGCTTGCCGAAGTTCCTCCAGCGCTTCAATGGCCAATGCATGGCCCCTGGATACTGGCGTTTTGCCTAAACCGCTAGCGGAAATGACCTGCATCAAAAAAGTGCAAGGCAATTGCCAAACGGCCTGAAAAAAAGCCGTTGAATGTCATATCCCGGTGCTATTTTTAAAAGCTCCACGGTTGGTCCATTGACGGTCCTTCCATACCTACCGCGAGCACAAGGAAGCGCTCAATGAACAAGGTGGGCAATCCATGAATAGAGTCTCCGCCAGCAAAGTCACCTTTCCCAACGCCTGCCAGCTGATGCGCTGGCATTTTCACCCCATGGGCTTCGAGGCCAGCATGGATGCGCCCGGCAGCATGATCGCCCGGCTCTTCGATCGTGCCAGCGGCGAGACCATGATCGCCATTGCCGGCATCCCCTGCGCCACCGTGATGAACGCCACCGATGTCGAACGAATAATCGAGGCGGTGGAAGACGAGCTGGAGGCCTTCATGCCGCCACTCGCCTTGAAAGCCTAGGGCCGCTCCTTTTCTTGACCCGCCCCAGGTTGTCCTCAAGCCCGCCGTTGCGCGGGCTTTTTCATGCCCGCAGGTCGGCGAAGAACGGCTTGCCCTGGGGAATCCGGTCCGACGCCTTGGGCGCATTGGCCGCCTGGGTGTCCGGGCTGTCCACATACCAGTAGCAATGTTTCACCGCCCGGGTGATGCCGACATAGGCCAGGCGCAGGGTCTCGTCCTTCTGCGCATTGTCGTAGGGCTCACTGTCGCCATCCTTACCCAGGCCGGCCATGCGATAGACCTGGTTCTTGTAGGGCGAACTGGTCAGGTGCTGGCAGTCGCCGAGCAGGAACACCGCATCCGCCTGCAAGCCCTTGGAACTGTGGTAGGTCAGTTGCTTGAGGCGGCGCTCCTCCGTCGGCAATCTAGAATCAACATTAACTATTGGTAAAATATGCTCTTCTATCAATAACTTATCGCTACTTTTTCGAAACAGCATCAAGATTGAATCACCGTTGCGATAGTGCTCCGCCAGCCGCGCTGCCAGCCCCTGGTCGTCGCGGTCCAGCACATTCACCGGCAACACTTCCTTGGGTTCGCCGCTGGCCTTGGCCTTCTTCCCGGCAATCGCCGGCGCCGCGCGAACGATATGTTCCGCCGCGTCGATGATGTGCTGATGGCTGCGATAGTTCTCACTGAGCATCACCCGGCTGGTGGCCGGCGACGGGAATTCCTTGTTGAACTCCATGAAGTACTTCGGCGAACTGCCACGCCAGCCGTAGATCGACTGCCAGTCGTCCCCTACGCAGAGCAACGACGAGCGCTGCGCCCCACGCCCGACATGCATCGCCGGCCCGCGACTGCGGATCTCGCGCAGGCTGGCGCGAATCCACGAGACGATCTGCGGCGAGACGTCCTGGAATTCGTCGATCATCAGGTGCGACATCGGCCGCAGCCGCTCATCGCTGAGCAGCTTGAAGTTCTCCGGGGTGTTCTCGCCGAACAGCGAGAACATGCGGTTGTAGCTCATGATCGGCGGCGACTGGTCGAGCAGATGGTCGTCCAGCGCCCGCCAGAACAGGCTCAAGGCCTCGAAGAAGTAGCGATCCGGGTCGTCCTGGGGGAAAACCATCTGGCCTACGGCCACCGACACATCCAGCCCGAGGTTCTCGATAAACCCGGCCGCGGCGACAAAACAGTCCAGCAGCGGCGCCGAAGCCAGCTCGCCCTTGACCTTGTAATCGAAGCCCGGCCCGGCCGTGGCGTCGCCGGCCAGAGACGACAAAACCCGCTTTGCTGAATCGTAACTATCCAGCCAAATCATAGATTTACGACAGAAAGCTTGAAACAGGGTGCGCTTTACCGCCCACTCCGCACGTACCGAAAGCTTCGATCCGGGGCGACTCAGCTGCGGGTTTTCCCGAGGATCGAACCCCAGCACCACCCAGGCATCCAGCTCGGCGATGTAGCCATGGCAGTGGAACTGCGAGCCGTTGATCTCCACCGTCTGCCGGTTCGGCTCGATGCCCTTGATCGGCCAGGCCCCGGCGCGAAACCACAGGTCTTCGAGGGTGTCGCACAGCTCTTCATCGCGCTTGGCCGCCAGCTCGGTCACGGCCATGCGTTTTTGCACATCCGGGTGATCGCGCTCCAACTCCTTGAGCTGCAGGGCGTGGCGCAGCAACGGCTTGATCGCCTCGCGGAAACGCCCGTCGCGCCGGTGCAAGGCGTGATAACAGGCATTCAGGTGCTTGCGCTGGGCGTCGTTGATCCGCAGGTCGAAGGGATTGCTGTCGACCTCCAGATCCCCCGCCGCCGGGCGATCGCTGAGGTTCTCGAACGCCTGCAGGCGCTCGAAGCCCGGCAGGCTGCGGACCATCGGCAGGATGCGCGAGTGGAAGGTGCGCACCAGTTCCCGCGCCTCCTTGAGCCCCAGGGGCCGGCCCCAGAGCGCGAACACCTCCATCAACTTGTTGATGAAGTCCTTGCGCGACTCGCGGGTGAAGGTCACCACGGTCATCGAGTCGAGCTCGAAGCCCAGGTAATGATTGAGCAGCAGGATGCGCAGGACCAGAGAGGTCGACTTGCCCGCACCAGCGCCGGCAATCACCGAGGTCGACGGGGTTTCACTGAAGATCATCTTCCATTGCGCGCTGCTGGGCTGGGCATGGGCCGGCAGCAGGCGGCCAACGTCGGCCTTGATGCGTTTCTTCAGCTCGGCGCTCAGCGGCAGGCGCCAGTCGTCGAACAGATGATCGTCGACGCCGGGGGCCGGATGCTCGGTGGAGCGGCTGTCGCGAATCAGCAGGACCTGACGGCCCTGCTCCAGGCCTTCGGCCTTGCCCTCCTGGTAACCGTACTCCACCCCGGCGGTGTGCCCGCTGCGAAAGCCATCCGCCTGGCCGTGCAACCAGGACGCGCGATGCTGGGCGCGCAGGCGGCTGAGGCCGTGACCGAAGAACCTGGCCGCCAAGCGCTTGAGCAGCGGCATTTCGGCCAGGGGCAAGAGTTCGGGAGGAAGATCGGG
Organism: Pseudomonas sp. RW409; assembly: GCF_003184125.1. Taxonomy (NCBI): domain Bacteria; kingdom Pseudomonadati; phylum Pseudomonadota; class Gammaproteobacteria; order Pseudomonadales; family Pseudomonadaceae; genus Pseudomonas; species Pseudomonas sp. RW409. The sequence goes on from NZ_QHHP01000041.1 coordinate 1,414,606, forward strand.
GGTGTGTTGCGGCACGCTGACTCCAGGGTGTGAGGCTGTGTGGGGCGGTATGGTCGCTTCATTCGTCGATGACTTCTAGTGAAATGCTTACAGGTCATTCACTTAAGCCATCAATTGAATGTTTGAAAGCAAAAGAAAGGCTACAAAATATATCTACTTATTAGATCGGATTACGGCATTTTTTGCGCTTTTTATCGATGTTTGGCTGATGGATGATGGGCGCCATCAATCACCGGTCTCGTTCTGCGGCTCTACCAAGACGCCCCATGACGAACCCTGACAGGAGACGATCATGCTTGAACTCAGACCCTTCAAATCCCTGGGCGGCGCCCATCATGGCTGGTTGGATGCCCACCACCACTTTTCGTTCGCCGAGTACTACGACCCCAAACGCATGAACTGGGGCAACCTGCGCGTGTGGAACGACGACGTGATCGCCCCCGGCAGCGGTTTCCCGCAACACCCGCACCGCGACATGGAGATCATCACCTACGTCCGTGAAGGCGCCATTACCCACCAGGACAACCTGGGCAACAAGGGCCGTACCGAGGCTGGCGACGTGCAGGTGATGAGCGCCGGCACCGGGATCGCCCACAGCGAATACAACCTGGAAGCCGGCGCAACCAAGATCTTCCAGATCTGGATCATCCCCAACGAGGCCGGCTCCGCGCCGTCCTGGGGCGCCAAGCCGTTCCCCAAAGGCCAGCGCGAGGGTTTCGTGACCCTGGCCAGCGGCAAGCAAGGCGATGACCAGAGCCTGCGGATCCGTGCCGATGCGCGGCTGGTGGCCGCCAACCTGAAGGCCGGCGAGTCTGCCGAGTACTCGCTGGACAACGGGCGCCGGGCCTACCTGGTACCGGCGACCGGGGTGATTGAAGTCAACGGCTTGCGCGCCGAAGCTCGAGACGGTGTCGCGGTCGAGGATGAACGCCTGCTGCGGGTCACCGCCATCGAGGACAGCGAAATCGTCCTGGTGGACCTGGCTTGAGACAGCGAAGAAACGGTCGGCTTCTGTAGGAACGAAGCTTGCTCGCGATGGGCGGCAAAGCAGCCCTTTCCGTTCTAGCTGAAGATCGTTGTCGCTCAAACGGCAGCCATCGCGGGCAAGCCTCGCGCCTACAAGACGCGGCAGCAATAAAAAGGGGCGACCGCTTGGTCGCCCCTTTTTTGTCTGCCGCGAAATGCCGCTGGATCAACCGCTGATCGCGCCGTCCACCAGGGTCTGGGCTTCCTGCACCAGCTGCTTCAGGTGCTCGTCGCCGATAAAGCTCTCGGCGTAGATCTTGTAGATGTCTTCGGTGCCCGATGGACGCGCGGCGAACCAGCCGTTCTCGGTCATGACCTTGAGCCCGCCGATCGCCTGGTCGTTGCCCGACGCATGGCTGAGGATCTGCTGGATGCTTTCGCCGGCCAGTTGAGTCGAGGTCACCTGCTCCGGCGACAGCTTGCTCAGCAGCGCTTTCTGCTGCGGGTTGGCCTTGGCATCGACGCGCACCGAGAACGGTTCGCCCAGCTCGTCGCACAAGGCGCGGTAGGCCTGGTTCGGGTCACGACCGGTGCGGGCGGTCATTTCCGCGGCCAGCAAGGCCGGGATCAGGCCATCCTTGTCGGTGCTCCAGACGCCGCCGTCCTTGCGCAGGAACGAAGCACCGGCGCTCTCTTCACCGCCAAAACCCAGGGAGCCGTCGAACAGGCCGTCGGCGAACCATTTGAAGCCCACCGGCACTTCGTACAGGCGACGGCCCAGGCGCGCGGCCACGCGGTCGATCAGGCCACTGCTGACCACGGTCTTGCCCACGGCCGCATCGGCGCGCCATTGCGGGCGGTTCTGGAACAGGTAGTCGATGGCCACCGCCAGGTAATTGTTCGGCGCCAGCAGGCCGCCAGTCGGGGTCACGATACCGTGGCGGTCGTGATCCGGGTCGCAGCCGAAAGCCACGTCGAAACGATTCTTCAGGCCGATCAGGCCTTGCATCGCATAGCTGGACGACGGGTCCATGCGGATCTGGCCATCCCAGTCGACGGACATGAAACGGAAAGTCGCATCGACTTCCTTGTTGACCACCTCCAGGTCCAGGCGATAGTGCTCGGCAATCGCCGACCAGTAGCGCACCCCTGCTCCGCCCAGCGGATCGACGCCCAGGCGCAGCTTGGCGTTGCGGATGGCATCCAGGTCGATGACGTTGATCAGGTCGGCGACGTAGCTGTTGACGTAGTCATGACGATGGGTGGTGTCGGCTTTCAGCGCCTGCTCGTAGCTGATGCGCTTCACGCCGGCCAGTTTGTTGGCCAGCAGTTCGTTGGCCTTGGCTTCGATCCACTTGGTGATGTGGGTGTCGGCCGGGCCGCCGTTGGTAGGGTTGTACTTGTAGCCACCGCTTTGTGGCGGGTTGTGCGACGGGGTGATCACGATGCCGTCGGCCAGGCCGCTGGTGCGACCACGGTTGTAGCAGAGAATCGCGTGGGACACCGCCGGCGTCGGGGTGTACTCGTCGCCCGCAGCGATCATCACGGTCACGCCGTTGGCGGCCAGCACTTCCAGGGCGCTGGCGCCGGCCGGGGTGGACAGCGCGTGAGTGTCGATGCCGACAAACAGCGGGCCATCGATGCCCTGGGCCTGGCGATACAGGCAGATCGCCTGGCTGATGGCCAGGACGTGCCATTCGTTGAAACTCAGATCGAACGAGCTGCCACGATGCCCCGAGGTGCCGAAGGCGACCCGCTGGGTAGGGATGGCGGCATCGGGCTGGCCGGTGTAGTAGGCCGTTACCAGTCGCGGAAGATCGACCAGCAATTCTGTCGGTGCCGGTTTGCCCGCAAAAGGACTGAGTGTCATGCAAAACCTCGGGAAATGGATGGTTCGGTGAGTGCTGCGCAGTTTACTGGCAGTTTGACCGCAACGCGACGGGATCTATCCGTGGCGGCTCGCACAATAGGCAGCTATGGCCAGCTTGATACAGGCCATGGTCGGCAGCTGCGCGCAAGCCTCTCAGGATCGAGGCAGGAATAAAGAAGGGAGTGACCGCAAAGACAGAAACGCCAGAGTGCGCGATGGCGAACCCTGGCGTCAGGATCAGGCCGGTTCGACCTGCAGTGCGACCCGTTCGCGACAAGGACATTCATCCATGTAGCGGTGGGCTTCGACGAACTCGTTGAACGGGAAGACCCGGGTCTTCAGCGGCAGCAGCACACGGTCCGCCGTCAGCTGGTTGATGTCGCGCAAGGCGCGCTGCAAGGCCACCTGGTCCTGGATGATGCCCAGCTCGGGCTTGCCGGTGAAGTTGCCGATGCAGTGCACGAAGAACTGGATGTTCTTCTGGAACGCCGCGCAGGCCGGGAACGGTGTCTGGTTGCCGCCTTGCAGGCCATACAGCACCAGGCTGCCGCGCGGCGCCAGGACGTCGCCGAGCATCGACATCTGCGGACCGCCCAGGCCATCGAACACCACGTCGACGCCACGGTTGTCGGTGTATTTGTTGATCTGCATGAGCAGGTCCTGCTCTTCGGTGACGATGACTTTCTCGGCACCCAGGGACAGCAGGTACTCACGCTCTTCAGCGGTCTTGGTCGCGGCAATCACCCGCACGCCAAGTGCCTTGCCCAGCTGGACAAAGGACGGACCGGCGCAGTGGCTGGCATCGGTGACCAGGGCGAACTGCCCGGGCTTGACCCGCGCCAGGTCGACATAAGCGAAGTAGGCCACCAGCAGCGGCGTGTAATGCACCGCGGCTTCGGTCGGGCTGAGCACATCGGGATAGCGGGTCAGCGCCGAGCGTGGCAGGACAATCAGCTCGCCGTAGACCGGATAATCGTTCGGGCTTTCGGCCGGGAAGCTGGCCACCTTGTCGCCCACGGCCAGGTCGTCGACGCCTTCGCCGACCGCAGTCACCACGCCGGCCATCTCATGGCCAAGGCCGGAAGGCAGGCGGGCATGGGAGGACGCCAGGTTCTGGCGCCAGAGCACGTCGTACCAACTGATGCCGATCGCTTCGACACGCACCTGCACTTCGCCTGGCGCAGGCAGAGCGGCCGCATGCTCTTCGCACTTGAGCACCTCGGCCGGACCAAACTTGTGAAAACGGATCGTGCGGGACATCGCAAACCTCGTCAAAGTAACCTCTAATGCCCTGAACTCTATCTGGGCTTTCTGGCCAAGACCATCAGTGGCTATTAATAGTCGACATGCCTGTCATTGATTCCGCGGCACCTGCAACAACGATAAACAGCGTGCCAGAGCGCAGGCTTCCTTACAGGAAAAAACAATTAGCCGGTGCAGAGTAGCAGCCTTTCCCCGTAAGATTCATGCCGGCCATTGTTCTCATATGGCCGCTCTCGTCAAGTTTGCTGACTCTGCCAGGACTCAAGATGAATCGTAATGACCTGCGTCGTGTCGACCTGAACCTGTTGATCGTGTTTGAAACATTAATGCATGAACGCAGTGTGACCCGGGCGGCGGAGAAACTCTTCCTCGGCCAGCCGGCCATCAGTGCGGCGCTGTCGCGCCTGCGCAGCCTGTTCGACGACCCGCTGTTCGTCCGCACCGGGCGCAGCATGGAGCCGTCGGCCCGGGCGGTGGAAATCTTCGCCCTGCTCTCGCCCGCCCTCGACTCGATCTCCACCGCGGTCAGCCGCGCCGCCGAATTCGACCCGGCGACCAGTACCGCGGTGTTCCGCATCGGCCTGTCCGACGACGTCGAATTCGCCCTGCTGCCGATGCTGCTCAAGCGCCTGCGCGCCGAAGCGCCGGGGATCGTGCTGGTGGTGCGCCGCGCCAACTACCTGCTGATGCCGGCCCTGCTGGCCTCCGGCGAAATATCCATTGGTGTCAGCTACACCCAGGACCTGCCGGCCAACGCCAAGCGCAAGGTGCTGCGTCGCAGCCTGCCCAAGCTGCTGCGGGCCGACAGCATGCCCGGCGCCCTGAGCCTCGACGACTTCTGCGCCCGCCCCCACGCCCTGGTGTCATTCGCCGGCGACCTCAGTGGCTTTATCGATGAAGAGCTGGAAAAACTCGGGCGCAAGCGTCACGTGGTGCTCGCGGTGCCGCAGTTCAACGGCCTGAGCACCCTGCTCAGCGGCACCGACATAGTCGCCACCGTGCCGGACTACACCGCCGACGCCCTGACCGCCGCCGGCGGCGTGCGCGCCGAAGACCTGCCCCTGCCGGCGCGCACCTTCGACCTGCACATGGCCTGGCGCGGCTCCCAGGACAACGACCCGGGCGAACGCTGGTTGCGCTCGCGGATCCAGATGTTCTTCGGCGATCCTGAGAGTCTTTAGGCGTCGTCTGGCAGGCTGTTCATCTGATCATTTTTGCCTTTCCACCAACCATGGAGCTCCATTCACTTCCGGTGGATTGCTAAATTGGGGGCACATCTGAGGGCATGCTTTGGATGGTTTGAAAAGGATGCCCCCGGCCCGAGGTCCAACAGCCCTTTTTCGGAAAAGTCATACGCTACTGCTCGCAAACCACCATCGCACCAACTGTTTTGATCATTAGCAATAGAGTGTAGGCTCTACTCTACTAGTCTCGATGTCTGTTCTAAACCGATTGTCGTAACCAGTGATGGGCAGCTTTGGGTTGTGGATTCAACCGGTCGATGCAACACAACTAAATTCTGTGTAAGCAGAAGGAGTGTTGCAGATGAAGCAGAGACCTCGGATCTATTACACCGAAAGCCAGAAGAAACTGATGTGGGATCACTGGCAGAAAGGCGACTCTCTCCAGCAGATCGCCCAACTATTTGATCGAAACCACTCATCGGTACAGCGCATCCTGGCGGAAACAGGGGGTATTAGACCCGCTGTACGGCGCAGGTCCAGATTGGCCCTGACGTTGGCTGAACGCGAAGAGATTTCGCGGGCAGTGGTGGCAGGTAACTCGATCCGTTCCATAGCCGCGCTGCTAGGGCGAGCAGCCTCTACGATCAGTCGTGAGATCAGACGCAACGGTGGCCAAGGAGGCTACCGGGCTAATCGAGCTGATCAGGCGGCCTGGGATCGCGCCCATCGACCCAAGGTCTGCAAGCTTGTTGAGAACCGAGCGGTGGCGCAAATTGTTGCAGACAAGCTTCAATTGCAGTGGTCACCGGAACAAATTGCCGGCTGGCTGAAGCGCACCTACCCGGATGATACGAGCTATCAGGTGTCACACGAGACGATCTATCGCACCCTCTTCATACAGGCTCGCGGGGCCCTGAAGAAGGAGTTGCTTGAGCATTTACGGCGCACGAGAGCCATGCGTCGCTCGCGACATCACACGCAGAAGAAAGAAAATCACGGCCGAATCACAGACGCGGTATCCATCCGCGAACGCCCGGCCACGGCTAAGGATCGGGCGGTGCCTGGTCACTGGGAAGGTGACCTGCTGTGCGGCAGCAGGAACAGCCAGATCGCCACTCTTGTTGAGCGAAATACCCGCTACGTGATGCTGGTGAAGTTGGCCGGTAAGGATACCGAGACGGTCATCAGCGCCCTGATCGAAAACGCCCGCGAACTCCCCGAGGAACTCTACCAATCGCTGACGTGGGATCGCGGCAAAGAGATGGCTGACCATAAGCGTTTTACGGTGGCGACCGACATCAAGGTCTACTTCTGCGACCCCCATCGTCCCTGGCAACGGGGATCGAATGAGAACACCAACGGGTTGTTAAGGCAGTACTTCCCGAAAGGGACCGACCTGGCGGAGCACTCGCAAGCCACGCTCAATGAAGTGGCAAGGCAGTTGAACAGTCGTCCTCGGAAAACACTAAACTACGAAACGCCCGCTGAACGATTTAGCCAATCTGTTGCATCGACCGGTTGAATCCACATCCGAATGCTGCAAGTCGCGGATGGCAGCTAATGCCGAAAGCAGATACGTCAGCGAAGTGTCGATTTCCCATCGTCAGGCTTACCCGATATCGGGTAAGCCCGCGCCAGCCATCTCAGGTACATCTTTTCAACCAGGCTCCCGCACCACAGCCAGGCGGCACCCAATCCGCGTTGTTCATACTGTTCGAACAGTTCAAAGCGCTCCAGACGCAACCCAGTAGTGCGCAGCGCTGGGGAGTCGGGCAGGGCCAGGCGGGACAGCCTGGCATCGAGCTCTCGATAGGGCTGACCCGACTGAATAAGCCATCCCAACTCAGTCTGCTCGGCATTGCAGAACAACAACTGGCAATCAGCCTTCAGTTCATGATCGAGAATCGAGTTCAGCTGCTCTCGCAGGTGAGTGGTTGGCTGGAGGGTGCCGCCACTCAAGTGGGTGACGAGCAGAAATCGGGCGCTGGAGGTGATGATCAAAATTCGTGGCCTGCCTCGGCGGGGGAGAGTGGGGATTAGCTCACTCTCGGCCCGTGCTGAGGAATGGGAGAATTCTGAAATGGGGTGCAGAAACCGCAGCGCAAGGCTGTGCGGTTTCCTCGGTTATTTCGGGTACAGCGGCGGCAGGCTGCTGGTGTCGGCCAGCGGGGTCTGTACGTGTTCGGCGATCGGGATGGTGCGGATTGCGCGCCACAGTTCTTCGCCTTGCCAGTAGTGGCCGGTTTCGCTGTAGAGCGCGCCGTTGAGGCCGTCCAGGGCATCGGACAGGGGTACGAAGCGCGCGGCCATGTCGGCCAGGGTTTCCGGTTGCTGGCGGGCCCAGGCGTCCAGGGCCTGGCGGGTGGCCTGCGGGTCGTTGGCCAGGCTGGCGCGCTTGAGGTCGTCGAGCAGGGTGCGCGGGCTGGGGCCGGTCTGCGCGGCACGCAGGATCGCCGGCTGCCAGCGCGCCCGCCACCAGAGGCCGAAGCCCAGCAGAGTGGTGCAGGCGAGGAGCAGGGTGCTGAGTTTCCAGGCCCAGAGCGTGGTGCTGTCGTCACTGACGCCGGCTGGCGTCGCGCCGGCCGGGGTGTCCACCACCAGGCTTGGGTTGTTCGCCACTTGCAGGGTACGCGCCGGCAGGCTGCTGCGTTCCAGGTGGTCCTCATGGGTGTTCCACCAGACCACTTCCAGCGCCGGCAGGTCGATGCTGCCGCTGCGGTTCGGCACCAGGGCCTGGCTGTCTTCGCGGCTGCCGATCAGCCCGCGGTCGCTGACCTGATTGCTCAGTTGCGGCTGGTCCGGATAGCTGCGCAGGCCATTGGCCTCGGTCACCGGCAAGGGTGGCAGCTGCGAGCTGGACAGGCCTTCGGCCTTGAGGGTCAGGCTGCGGGTCAGCGAGTCGCCGACCTGGCTGTGATCCGGCTCGGGGTTCCAGCTTTCGCTCAGGCTCAGGCTGCGGGCCGGCAGCCAGGGCGCGTCGGCCGGGTATTCGACCGGCTTGGCCTTGACCGTCAACGGCATCTGCGCCGAGCTCACGTGCACCAGCTTGCCCGGTTTCAGGCCCTGGGGCGCCGGGGCCTGGGTGTTCGCGGCATCGGCCAGGGTGGCGCTGAAGATCAGCTCGGGAATATTCAGCACGCCGCTGTGCTGGGGAAAGATCGCGTAGCGGATCTCGATCACGCCGTGGCGCACGCCGTTGATGACTTTTTCATAGGTGCGCGACTCGCCGAGCTGTTCGACCCGGGCATCGTCGATCTGCAACGGCGTCAGGCTGCTGTCGTCGTACAGCGACACCGAGTGATAGATGTGCAGGGTCAGCACCGCCTGGGCCTGCACGTAGACGCTGTCCTGATCGAGGCTGGCGTCGATGAACACCGGCTCCAGCGGCGCGCTGTCGCTGCGGCTTGCGCTTTGCAGCACCTGCAGGGTGATCGGCTGGCTCTGTACTTCGCCCAGTTGCAGGGCCGGGATCACCACGGTGCCGGTGGTCTTGGGCAGCAGGGTGATGATCCAGCGGGTGATGGCGCGGTTTTCGCCGTTGAGGCTGGTCAACTGGTTGACCTGGCGCGTGCCCTGGACCTCGAACTGCGCTTGCAGCGGCGTCAGGTCGGGTTTGCCGAACAGCGTGACATTGTTGGATTCCAGGGTCAGCTCGACGGTTTCCCCGGAGTTCACGCGGCTGCGGTCGACACTGGCGACCAGCCCCTCGGCCCGGACCGCGAAGGCGCCGAGCGTCAATACCAGCGTGAGTAGGAGGGTGGTGAAGCGGGTCATCGAATTTTTCCCTGATCCTGATGTTGTTGCTGTTCGTACCAGAACTTGCGGCGCAGCAGCTCGCCCGGATCGTCCGGAATCTGCCGCAGCCATTGTTCCAATGCCTGACGGTGTTCACCGTCGAAATTGTCCTGGGCATCGCGCAGCGGCGGCGTGGTGGTCTGTTCGTCGCCCAGCTCGCTGCCGGGAATCGCATCGTTGCCCGGGGTGGCGACCTCGTCGTCCGTCGACTCGTCGGCGGTGGTCGGGTGGCTGTTCTCCGGTGGCTGCTGGCCCGGGGTGACCGGTGCCTGGGTCGCCGCGCCGGCTTGTGGCGGCTGATGGGTTTCGTCGTTGTCCTGGCTTTCGCCCTTGGCCGGTTCTTCCGCGGGTGCGGGCTCGGTTTCCTGCAACAGGCGTTCGACCAGGGCCTTGTTCTTTTGCGCGGCCGAAAGCTCCGGTTGCAGCTCCAGGGCCTGCTCGTAGGCATCCAGCGCGGCTTCCAGCTCGCCGCTCTTGGCCAGGGCGTTGCCACGATTGTAGTGGGCGCGGGCGTCGTTGCCTTCGGCAAAGCGCTGAGCGGCAGCGGCGTAGTTGCCGGCCTCGTACAGCGCCACCCCTTGCCACTGCGGGTCCTCGAAATGCTGCGCCGCCTCGCCGGGCCGCTTCTGCTCCAGCAGGCGCTGGCCCTGCTGGTCGGGGCGCAGCCACAGGTCGTTGAACTCGAAGGCGTAGCTGGGCTGCGGCACGGCGAACAGCAGCAGCGGCAGGCAGAACAGCCAGCCGCGGCGTCCGGCGCAGGCGGCCAGCAGCAACAAGGGCAGCAGCAGCCAGTAACCCTGGTCGGCCCAGGTGTCCAGGCGCAGGGTCTGGCCGTCGCTGCGCAGGTTCTGCGGGCCGCTGAGCAGGCCCAGGCCGCGCAGGTCGTTATCGTCCAGGCGTGCCGGGCGATAACGGCCGCCGACCTCGCCGATAAAGCGCTTCAGGCTCGGGCTGTCGAGGCGCGACATGAGAATCGCCCCCTGTTCGTCCTTGAGAAAGCTGCCGTCTTCCTGGGCCACCGGCGAGCCCTGGCGGCTGCCGACACCCAGCATCAACAGTTGCGGCGCCTGGCCGCCGAGGGCCTGGCGGATGCCTTGGCGTTCCTGTTCGCTCAGGGACGAGCCGATCAGCAGGATCCGGCCCTGGCCTAGCGCGCCCTGGTCCAGCAGCTTCAAGGCCTTGAGCAGCGCCAGGTCGGCGCGGTGCCCGGGTTGGGGCATGATCGATGGCTTGAGGGCTTCCAGCAGGTTGCGGCTGGTGGCCAGGTCATCCGACAGCGGCACCAGGGTGTGGGCGCTGCCGGCATAGACCACGATTGCCGTCTGCGCATCGCTGCGCACCTGCAACAGGTCCAGCAGCTTGCGCCGGGCCTGCTCCAGGCGATTGGGCGGGACGTCGCCGGCGAGCATTTCCGGGGTCAGTTCCAGCAACACCACCAGCGGGTCGGCCGGCTTCTGGCTGGTCTGTTCCACCCGTTGCCAGCCGGGGCCGAGCAGGGCCAGCACGGCGAGGATCCAGGCCAGGCCGAGGGCGACCCACGGCAGCTTGCTTTCGCGGCCGTTGCCACCGCTGAGCAGGGCGGCGTGAAAGGCCGGCGGCAGGATCATCTGCCAGCGCCCGGCGCGTTTCTGCCGGTGCCAGAGTTGCCACAGCAGCCAGCCGAGCAGCGGCAACAGCAGCAGCCACCAGGGACGGAACCAGTGGGGCCAGAGTTCGGCCCAGAACGGCGCGCTCATCGACGCCTCCGCAGGCGCAGGCGTTTGAGCCGTTCGCGCCAGTCTGGCAAAGGTTGCAGAAAACGCTCGCGAGTGAAGAAACGGTGCAGCGGATGGTCCGGCCAGCGCTCGCGCACCACCAGCAGGATGCTCAGCAACAGCGCCCCGGCCAGTGGCCAGCTGTACAGCGCTTGCGCCGAACGGGCCTGGGTCGGTTGCTGGGTCACCGGTTCCAGTTGGTCGAGGGTGTCCTTGATCGCTTGCAGTTCCTGGCCGTCACGGGCGCGGAAGTAGCGCCCGCCGGTGGCAGCAGCGATGGCCTTGAGCGCCGGTTCGTCCAGGTCCAGGCTCGGGTTGAGGCCGAGGAAACCCAGGGTAGCGCTTTGCTCCGGGTCGGCGCCGATGCCGATCGGGTAGATCTTCACGCCTTCTTCGGCGGCCAGGCGGGCGGCGGTCAGCGGGTCGATTTCGCCGCCGTTGTTGGCGCCGTCGGTGACCAGGATCAGCACCCGGCTCTGCGCCGGCCGCTGGCGCAGGCGCTTGAGCGCCAGGCCGATGGCGTCGCCGATGGCGGTGTTCTTGCCGGCGATGCCGATCTTCGCTTCGTCCAGCCACACGCGCACGGTGTGTCGGTCGAAGGTCAGCGGCGCTTGCAGGTAGGCCTTGCTGCCGAACAGGATCAGCCCGACGCGGTCGCCTTCGCGGCTTTCCAGGAAGTCGCCGAGCAGGTGCTGGACCAGGTTCAGGCGGCTGACGTCTTCGTCCTGCCACTGCATGTCGGGGAAGTCCATGGAGCCGGAGACATCCACCGCCACCAGCAGGTCGCGGCCGCTGGCGGCCACGGGCAGCGGCTCGCCCAGCCACTGCGGGCGAGCGGCGGCCACCAGCAGCAACAGCCACAACAGGATGAAGGGGGCCTGCTGGCGCCAGGTCGGCAGGTTGGCCCGGGCGCGGCGCTTGGCCAGGCCTTCCAGGTCGCTGAGGAAGCTGACCTTGAGCGCCGGTTCGCCGCTATCGGCCACCGGCAGCAGCACCCGCAGCAGCCAGGGCAGCGGCAGCAGGGCGAAGATCCACGGCCAGGCGAACTCAAACATGTTTGCGAATCCAGATTTCCACCGCCTGGGTCAGGCCGGCGATGGCCTTGTCGTCGAGCTTGCACTCGGGCTTGTAGGCGCCTTCCACCAGGACCATCCAGCGCGTGAGGCCGGCCGCCGGGCAGCGGTTGTCGAGGAACGCCAGCCACTTGCGGCCGTTGAGGGTGTGGCTCTGGCTGTAGGGGTAATGGTTGCGGCACAGGCGCTTGAGCAAACCGTTGAGCTGTTGCAGCCAGGCACCGGCGGGCGCGCCGTCGTAGGGCTTGGGCAGCAGCGCCAGTTCGGCGAGGGCGGCCAGGCGCACCGGGTCCAGCGGTTGTTCGGTGCGGGGCAGGGCGGGCTGGCGTGGCCAGAAGCGCTTGAGCCGCCACAGTCCGAAACCGAGCAACGGCAGCAACACCAGCAACAGCCACCAGCCCGGCGCCGGCGGCCACAGGCCGATGGCGGGCGGGGCGATCAAGGGTTGCAACTGGTCGAGGCTGCTCATCGGGTTTTCCCCGGGCGTTGCGGGTTCAGGTACTCGCGCAGTTGCTCGACCATTTCGCTCTGGGTGCTCAGGGGCATCAGCAGCACCCGCAGCTTCTGCGCCAGCAGTTCCCAGCGGGCGATGCGCGCTTCGCCCTGCGCCCGATAGGCCTGGCGCAGTTCGTAGTTGAGGGTGTCCAGCTCCAGCTGCGCGCCACGCTCGGCAAAGCGCAGCAAGCCGGCGGCGGGCAGGGCGTGGTCCAGCGGGTCGGACAGCGGCATCAACAGCAGGTCGCAATGCCGCGACAGCAGGCTCAGTTGCTGCTCGGCGGCGTCGCTCAGGGCGCGCTCGTCGCAGATCACGATCACCAGGCTGCCCGGGCGCAGCACTTCGCGGCCACGGCGCAGGGCGGTGCCGAGGGCGTCGCGCTCGGGTTCGGTTTCGCTGTGCAGCGACTGGTTGACCCGCACCAGGCGGTTGAGCAGTTGCAGCAGGCTCTGTTTGCTGCGCCGTGGCTTGATCTCGTAGTGGTCGTCGTCGCCGAACACCAGGCCGCCGACCCGGTCGTTGTGGCCCAGGGCGGCCCAGCCGATCAGGCTCGCGGCCTGGGCGGCGAGCACCGACTTGAACATCAGCCCGGAACCGAAGAACAGCCGCCGGCTCTGCTCGACCATGATGAAGATCGGCCGTTCGCGTTCTTCGTGGAACAGCTTGGTGTGCGGCTCCTGGGTGCGCGCGGTGACGCGCCAGTCGATGGTGCGCACGTCGTCGCCGGCCTGATAGACCCGCACCTGGTCGAAGTCGACGCCGCGGCCGCGCAGCTTGGAGTGGTGCAGGCCGACCAGCGGGCTGCGCTGGCTCGGCGTGGAAAACAGCTGCACCTCGCGCACGCGATGGCGCATCTCGATCAGCTCGGCGAGGCTGACGCGGATGCCCGGGGCATCGACTGAGCTGGCGTTCATCGGGGTCAAGCGACGGCTACGACGTCGAGAATCCGCTGGACCACCCGGTCCTGATCGATGCCGGCGGCTTCTGCTTCGAAGGACAGAATGATGCGGTGGCGCAACACGTCGAACAGCACCGCCTGGATGTCCTCGGGGCTGACGAAGTCGCGCCCGGCCAGCCAGGCGTGGGCCCGGGCGCAGCGGTCGAGGGCGATGGAACCCCGCGGGCTGGCGCCATAGGCGATCCATTCGGCCATCTCCGGGTCGAACTTGGCCGGGGTGCGGGTGGCCATCACCAGCTGCACCAGGTATTCCTCCACGGCGTCGGCCATGTACAGGCCGAGGATTTCCTTGCGCGCGGCGAAGATCGCCTGCTGGCTGATGCGGCGCTCGGGCTTGGTTTCGCCGTTCAGCGCTTCGCCACGGGCCTGTTGCAGGATGCGCCGTTCGACGGTGGCGTCGGGGAAGCCGATCTTCACGTGCATCAGGAAACGGTCGAGCTGGGCTTCGGGCAGCGGGTAGGTGCCTTCCTGTTCGATCGGGTTCTGCGTGGCCATCACCAGGAACAGCGGCGACAACTCATAAGTGCTGCGGCCGACACTGACCTGGCGCTCGCCCATGGCTTCGAGCAAGGCCGACTGGACCTTGGCCGGGGCGCGGTTGATTTCGTCGGCCAGCACCAGGTTGTGGAAGATCGGCCCTTGCTGGAACACGAAGCTGCCGGTTTCCGGGCGATAGATTTCGGTGCCGGTGATGTCGGCCGGCAGCAGGTCGGGGGTGAACTGGATGCGATGGAACTGCGCTTCGATGCCTTCCGCCAACTCTTTGATGGCCTTGGTCTTGGCCAGGCCCGGGGCGCCCTCGACCAACATGTGGCCGTCGGCGAGCAGGGCGATGAGCAAGCGCTCGATGAGTTTTTCCTGGCCGAGAATCTGCGTTGAAAGAAAGGTTCGCAGCGCGAGTAGCGCTTCACGATGTTCCATCGATGACTGTTCCTGCAGAGGGTGACCGAAGGCGTTCGAATAACGCCAGGGCTGGGGGCGTTACTTTAATCTATCCGGGCCCCTGGCGACTAACGGCACCTGGCAAATTTCTGTAAATAATGGGTAATTGCGTTGAGCGACGCCAACCTTTTGCGGCGTCGTTTTGAGCTTTTCAATGCCCCAGCAACAAGGCCTCGGTAAGCCTTGCCGCCGTTCAGCGCTCAAGGAGCGCTTATGCGCAACGGAAATCCGTACGATTCGAAAAGATCCCAGACGTCCTCGCGATCGAAGAGCCGCCACCCCTGTGTCGTGAACTGCATCAGGTCATCCTCGTCGGGAAAGGAGTAGTAGGCCCCGGCAGATGGATCCTGGGACGTCCCCGTCATGGGCTCACCGCGCTCCAAGCGCCTGATTGCGTTCATGATGAGACCCGCGCCTGGTTGATAAAGTGAAAGGATGTGCCACAGCAAGGAGCGCTCCTTTTCGACGGCCACACGCGCAGTCTCAATGATGCGACCCACATCGATACCGGGACTGTCGATCCAATGGAGGGTACAACCGATCTCCGGGTCCCCGTTCAGCAGCGCCCGGAAGGTCGCGAGGACACCTCGATATTGAGGCAAGAGGCCAGAGTGAAGATTGAGGACGCCGCGTGGCGCAATGGCCAAGGCTTCATTCTTCAGGATTTGACCAAAGCGGATGGAGATGAACAGATCCGCTCCCGCATCCTGCAGCATTTGCAGGCCCGCAGGATCCCTCAAGCTGGGCAATACCCGCACAGGAACCCCAAAGCGTTGCTGCAGTTCTGCAAAACCGAATCGATGCCCGCTGCTGACCGGGTCGCTCGATCCGCTTAACCCAGGGGCCAAGGCATTGAAGAGGTCCTGCTCGATCAATGCCAGTTGTCCGAGCATGGGTGGCACCTTCCTGCCCGATCCCACTCTCTCCGAGAGGAATATTCCCACTGTGCTCTCATGAATCTCGGGCAACAGGAAATTGAGCGTGAGATTGCTCTCCACGTCCCGGTTCACCAGAAAAGCGATTCGCAACTTCAGACCTCCTCTGTCAGACCTGCCTTGAGAGGCAGCAACGGCCGATCCAACACAAGCGGATCGATCCCATTCCCATTGTTTTGCCACGGCGTATGGACGCAAGGCCCGATCTGCTCGATCAATTCCGGCATCAGGCCTAGCATAGTTGCTCTTTCGTCATTGCTACGTCCCCCAGCGGCTCCTGGCCGTTCTCTGCCGATCATGGTTACAACGCGTGCTGGTGAAATCCGATGCAAATGACCGGTCAGGTCGGATGCAAATGGTGGTCAAGTGGCGTGCAATTGCGCAAATAACCGGTAAGGGTCCGCAACGCCGGGACCTGTTGTGAGGATCGGGGGAAGGGGATGGCAGCGGGTGCCTGACGCGCCGCCAGCACGGCGCGTCAGTGGGTTGTGCTCAGTTCTTGAAGCTGGAGTGCTTGCGGCCCTGGTCGCACAGGGCGAAGACCACCACCATCACCGCCGAGACCGCCAGGATCAGCGCCACGCCGTCGGTCGAGTGAGTGGCCGAGTTGGCGACCAGGGCCAGCCCGCCGAGGGGGGCCAGGCCGCCGGCGATGGCAGTGCCGATTTCCCGGCCGGTACCGAAGCCGGAGGAGCGGGTCTGGGTCGGGAACTGGCGGCTGAGGAACGAGCCCTGGGGGGCGAACATCATCGGCGCCAATACCCCGGTGCCGATGGCGATGGCCAGGTAGATCATCAGCGGCTCGCCGGTATTGAGCAGGCTCAGGAAGGGATAGGCGAACAGCACCGAGCACAGGCCGCCGAGCATCAGCACCTTCTTGCTGCTCCACTTGTCGCAGAGCCAGCCGAAGCAGGGCACGGCAACGATCGCCACCAGGCTGGCGATGGTCACCGACAGTGAAGTGACATGGGCTTCGACGCCTTTGTACTGGGTCAGGTAGGCCAGGGAAAAGGTCTTGAAGATGTAGCTCAGGGCGTTGTAGCCGATGGCCACGAACAGCACCACGGCCAGGCCTTTGAGGTCGTTCTTGAACAGCAGCTTGAGGGGCGAGGCCTGGACTTTGGCGCTGTCCTTGTCGAGTGCTTTATCGAGCTTCTCGAACTGCGGGGTTTCCGGAATGCTGCGGCGTACCCACAGGCCGACGCCGACCAGGGCGATGCTGCAGACGAACGGAATGCGCCAGCCGCCGGAGAGCAGGAACTCGTTGCCGTTCATGGTCAGCAGGTAGACGGTCAGCGACGACAGCAGCAGGCCCAGGTTCAGGCCCAGCGCTGGCCAGGCACCCTGGCTGCCGCGCTTGCCTTCGCTGGCGTGCTCGTAGGAGGTCACCGCCGCCCCGGACAGCTCGGCGCCAGCACCGAGGCCCTGGATGATCCGTACCAGCACCAGGATGATCGGCGCCCAGATGCCGATCGAGGCATAGCTGGGAATCAGGCCGATCAGGGTGGTGCACACGCCCATCATGCAGAAGGTGATCACCAATACCTGTTTGCGCCCGAACCTGTCGCCCAGGTAGCCGAACAGGATGCCGCCGAAGGGCCGGGCGATAAAACCGATGGCAAAGGTGGAGAAGGCCAGCAGCGAGGCGACTTTCGGGTTGCTGGGGTCGAAGAAGATTTTCGAGAAGACGATGGCCGCCATGGTGGCGTACAGATAGAAGTCGTACC
This sequence comes from Pseudomonas sp. RW409, assembly GCF_003184125.1. Classification (NCBI taxonomy): domain Bacteria; kingdom Pseudomonadati; phylum Pseudomonadota; class Gammaproteobacteria; order Pseudomonadales; family Pseudomonadaceae; genus Pseudomonas; species Pseudomonas sp. RW409. Next base: position 1,431,569 of record NZ_QHHP01000041.1, read on the forward strand.
ACTCCAGCATCGAGCCGAAGATGGTCGCCGCCGCCACCTTGCGCAGGCGTTTCTGTTTCTGTTGCGGCGTTTCGCATGCGGCCGGGGCCGCCTCATGTACTGACATCTGAGGATTCCTTGTTGTTTGTAGTTATTTTCAAGCGGGCGCCAGGCACCCGTGCAGCGGGGATCAACGGGCTTTGCGGATTCTCTCGGCAATCATCTGGCCAATGGGGATGGCCGAGGTCGCGGCCGGCGAGGGGGCGTTGCAGACGTGGACCATGCGCGGGGTTTCGGCGAACAGGAAGTCGTGCACCAGGGTGCCGTCGCGCATCACCGCCTGGGCGCGAATCCCGGCCTCATAAGGCAGCAGGTCGTCGACTTCCAGGGACGGGCAGTATTTGCGGCACTGCTCCAGGTAGCCGCGCTTGAACAGCGAGTTCTTCATCTCCGTGGTGCCGGAACCGAGATTGTTCCAGATGGTTTTCCAGAAGCCGGGGAAGGTCGCGTACTCGGCCACGTCGCGCCAGTTGATGGAGAACTTGCGATAGTTCTCGCGGCCCAGGCCGAGCACGGCGTTGGGGCCGACGGTGACGCTGCCGTCGATCATCCGGGTCAGGTGCACGCCGAGAAACGGCAGCTCCGGATCGGGGATCGGGTAGATCAGATGATTGACGATGTTGTTCTTCGCCGCCGGCAGGCGGAAGTACTCGCCACGGAACGGGACTATCTGGTGGTCGATTTTGACCCCGGCCAGGGCCGCCAGGCGATCCGATTGCAGGCCGGCGCAGGCCACCAGCTGGCGGGCGCTCCAGACCTTGTCGTCGCTGCTGATGGTGACTTTGTCGGCGGTTTCGACGACGGCGCGCACCCTGGTCTGCAGCTGCACTTCGCCGCCGGCCTTCTGGATGACCCGGGCCATGGCTTCGCACACCTGCTTGTAGTCGACGATGCCGGTGGCATCGAGGAACAGGCCGCCGAGGCCGACGATGTTCGGTTCGCGCCGCTGCAGCTCTTTCGCATCCAGCTGTTCGACCTTCAGGCCGTTCTGCTGCGAGCGCTCGTACAAGGCGTGCATGCGCTCGACTTCCAGCGGCGTGGAGGCCACCAGCAGCTTGCCGCAGACCTCGAACTTGATCTGGTGCTGGGTGCAGAAATCCTTGGTCGCCTGGGCGCCGCGCTTGCACAGGTCGGCCTTGAGGCTGCCCGGGGCATAGTAGATGCCGGCGTGGATCACCCCGCTGTTGTGGCCTGTCTGGTGCCGGGCCAGGACGTTTTCCTTTTCCAGGATCAGCAGCGAGGCGCCGGGCTGGCGTTCGAGCAGCGCCATGGCGGTGGCGAGGCCAACGATGCCGCCGCCGATGATGCAGTAGTCGTAGATCATGCAGATGTCACCTTGGTTATTCTTGTTTGAGTCTGATCATCAGGTTGTCAGACAAAGATAGGCAAACAAAAGACGCCGCACGGCAGCGTCCGCCAGACAGTGGGTTTCAGGGATTCAATCGATACTTGGCAGGTCGATTTTCAAGCGTTTGGCCGCGGCCCGCAGGTGCGCTTCGGCGCAGGCGGCGGCCTGCTGCCGGTCACCGGCGGCGATGGCTTCGTACAATGCCTGGTGTTCGCGGCCGGCATCGGCGGAACCGCCGACCGAATGGGCCGCCGAGTTTTCCCAGGCGGTGCGCCGCGCTTCGGCCAACTGGCCACGGAGAAAATCATGGAAGGCGACGAAGTAGTGGTTCTTGCTGGCGTCGGCGATGGCCCGGTGGAACTCCACGTCGGCCAGGGCGGCCGCGGCCAGATCGCTGCGCTGGTCGTGCATCTCTTGCAGGGCCGTGCGCATACGCTTCAGGTCGGCGTCGTCGCGACGCTGGGCGGCGATGGACGCGGCCTGGGTCTCGATCCACAGGCGCATTTCGAACATCTGCACCAGGTCGGGCTTGCGGCCCTTCTGGCTGGGGAAACGGAACACGCTGCCGCTGGGGTTCTGCGAAATGAACGAGCCCAGCCCGCGGCGGCTGACCAGGATGCCGTCGGCCTTGAGCTGCGCCACGGCCTCGCGCACCACCGAGCGGCTGACGTTCAGTTGCTCGGTCAATTGCTGTTCGGTCGGCAGGCGCGATTCGGCGGTCAGGCGACCGGCGTCGATTTCCTTGCGGATGGCGTTGACCACTCGTTCGACCAGGGTGTCGGGGCGCTGGAGCTGAAGCATGGAGGAGGCGGCTCTTAAGTCAGGTTGTCAGACAATGCCGGGGCGCCGGTTTCTTGTCAAGAAACCAGTCGCTTGCTCACAGCGGGTTGAATCAGGGCTGGTAGATCAAAGCTCGTAGATCAAAGCTCGCTGATATAGGTGCCGGTGCCCTTGAGGATGTTCTGCAGGGTTTGCTCGACTTCCGCCAGGTCCGCCGCCGCGGTGTTGTGCTTGATCTCCAGGTGATCGCTGCCATTGAGCGCATCGGCGTCGGCCGCGGCGATTTCGATCAGCAGGCGGGTCGGGCCCAGGGTGACTTTTACCCCGTCCAGGGTCGAGGGTTCGCCGTCCAGGGTGATCTCCAGTTCGTCCTCGTCCGGGTAGCGGGTCATCAGGAACATCTCGCCCTGGTTGCTGTGGCAGCAGAGCATGGCCATGTTGTCTTCTTCGTCGTCGCACGGGTTGGCGATCAGGTGGGCGGTGGTCATTTGCATGGGGCGAGTCCTGGGTCTGGCTCCGACGGGGGAGCGGGGCGAACAAAGTGCAATTCTGCCAGCCCGGGGGAATTTCTGCTGCTTTGTGTGTCAGAGAACAGGTCACGCTGGCGTCGCTGCAACTGCCCGCTTCTGGTACGACAGTCCCGTAAAACCGCGCTGCGGCCGCTGTTTTGTCCAGTGGCTGCTAGTGTTGTTCAAGGCCTGGCCCGCCAGTTGCCTGCCAATGACCGAATATGTCGCAGCACCGCAAGCAGCGGGCTTGCCGCACTCGTTAAGCTGCGCAACGGATGAGCACCTGTAAAGGCATTGCCCGGCGCACCTGGGCAGTCGTTTTTGCAGATGCCCCTCCGGGAACGGTGAATGTGACCTGAGCGTCTCGTACAGCTTCACCACCCTGTCATCCTGCAACCTCTGCCCGAGATCCAGGAGCAGGATGACCGACACCCCCAAAGGGGATTGCATGCGACGCTTTCATCAATAACAAGCCCAAGCGGAGTACCACAGATGGCGTTCTTCACCGCAGCCAGCAAGGCCGACTTCCAGCACCAACTGCAAGCGGCACTGGCGCAGCACATCAGTGAACAGGCACTGCCACAAGTGGCGCTGTTCGCTGAACAATTCTTCGGCATCATTTCTCTGGACGAACTCACCCAGCGTCGGCTGTCCGACCTGGCGGGCTGCACCCTTTCTGCCTGGCGCCTGCTTGAGCGCTTCGACCACGCGCAATCGCAAGTGCGTGTCTACAACCCCGATTACGAACGTCATGGCTGGCAGTCGACCCACACCGCGGTCGAAGTGCTGCACCATGACCTGCCGTTCCTGGTGGACTCGGTCCGCACCGAGCTGAACCGTCGCGGCTACAGCATCCACACCCTGCAGACCACCGTGCTGAGCGTGCGTCGCGGGAGCAAGAACGAGCTGCTGGAAATCCTGCCCAAAGGCACCCAGGGCGAAGGCATCCTGCAAGAATCGCTGATGTACCTGGAGATCGACCGCTGCGCCAACACCGCCGAGCTCAATGTGCTGAGCAAGGAACTGGAGCAGGTGCTCGGCGAAGTCCGCGTCGCTGTCGCCGATTTCGAGCCGATGAAAGCCAAGGTCCAGGAACTGATCGATGGCATCGGCAACAGCCAGTTCGAGATCGACGCCGATGAGAAGGGCGAGATCAAGAGCTTCCTGGAATGGCTGGTGGGCAACCACTTCACCTTCCTCGGCTACGAAGAGTTCGTGGTGCGCGAAGACCAGCACGGCGGCCATATCGAGTACGACCAGGACTCCTTCCTCGGCCTGACCAAGCTGCTGCGCGCCGGCCTCACCGTCGACGACCTGCGCATCGAAGACTACGCCGTGAACTACCTGCGCGAACCGACGCCGCTGTCGTTCGCCAAGGCCGCGCACCCAAGCCGCGTGCACCGTCCGGCCTACCCGGACTACGTGTCGATCCGCCAGATTGATGCCGACGGCAATGTGATCAAGGAATGCCGCTTCATGGGCCTGTACACCTCGTCGGTGTACGGCGAAAGCGTGCGGGTGATTCCTTATATCCGCCGCAAGGTGGAAATCATCGAACAGCGTTCCGGCTTCCAGGCCAAGGCGCACCTGGGCAAGGAACTGGCCCAGGTCCTCGAAGTGCTGCCCCGCGACGACCTGTTCCAGACCCCGGTCGACGAGCTGTTCAACACCGTGATGTCGATCGTGCAGATCCAGGAACGCAACAAGATCCGCGTGTTCCTGCGCAAGGACCCGTACGGTCGTTTCTGCTACTGCCTGGCCTATGTGCCGCGCGACATCTATTCCACCGAAGTGCGGCAGAAGATCCAGCAGGTGCTGATGGATCGCCTGAAGGCCACCGACTGCGAGTTCTGGACCTTCTTCTCCGAGTCCGTGCTGGCGCGCGTGCAACTGATCCTGCGGGTCGACCCGAAGAACCGCATCGACATCGACCCGCTGCTGCTGGAAAAAGAAGTGGTGCAGGCCTGCCGCAGCTGGCAGGACGATTACGCTGCCCTGACCGTCGAAAGCTTCGGCGAAGCCCACGGCACCAACGTCCTGGCCGACTTCCCGAAGGGTTTCCCGGCCGGCTACCGCGAGCGCTTCGCCGCGCATTCGGCGGTGGTCGACATGCAGCACCTGTTGAGCCTGTCCGAGGCCAACCCGCTGGTGATGAGCTTCTACCAGCCGCTGACCCAGTCCACCAGCCAGCCGCTGCTGCACTGCAAGCTGTACCACGCCGACACCCCTCTGGCGCTGTCCGACGTGCTGCCGATCCTGGAAAACCTCGGCCTGCGCGTGCTCGGCGAGTTCCCGTATCGCCTGCGTCACGCCAGCGGCCGTGAGTTCTGGATCCACGACTTCGCCTTCACCGCGGCCGAAGGCCTGAACCTGGATATCCAGCAGCTCAACGACACGCTGCAGGACGCCTTCGTCCACATCGTCCGTGGCGATGCCGAGAACGATGCGTTCAACCGTCTGGTGCTGACCGCCGGCCTGCCATGGCGCGACGTCGCGCTGCTGCGTGCCTACGCCCGTTACCTGAAGCAGATCCGCCTGGGCTTCGACCTGGGTTACATCGCCAGCACCCTGAACAACCACACCGATATCGCCCGCGAGCTGACCCGGTTGTTCAAGACCCGCTTCTACCTGGCGCGCAAGCTCACCGGTGATGACCTGGAAGACAAGCAGCAACGCCTGGAGCACGCGATCCTCACCGCCCTGGACGATGTCCAGGTGCTCAACGAAGACCGCATCCTGCGTCGCTACCTGGACCTGATCAAGGCCACCCTGCGGACCAACTTCTACCAGACCGACGCCAACGGCCATAACAAGTCGTACTTCAGCTTCAAGTTCAACCCGCACCTGATTCCCGAGCTGCCCAAGCCGGTGCCGAAGTTCGAGATCTTCGTCTACTCGCCGCGCGTCGAAGGCGTGCACCTGCGTTTCGGCAACGTCGCTCGCGGCGGCCTGCGCTGGTCCGACCGTGAAGAAGACTTCCGTACCGAAGTCCTGGGCCTGGTAAAAGCCCAGCAAGTGAAGAACTCGGTGATCGTGCCGGTGGGCGCCAAGGGCGGCTTCCTGCCGCGTCGCCTGCCGCTGGGCGGCAGCCGGGACGAGATCGCGGCCGAGGGCATCGCCTGCTACCGCATCTTCATCTCCGGCCTGCTGGACATCACCGACAACCTCAAGGACGGCGCCCTGGTGCCACCGGCCAACGTGGTGCGTCACGACGACGATGACCCGTACCTGGTGGTGGCGGCGGACAAGGGCACCGCGACCTTCTCCGACATCGCCAACGGCATCGCCATCGACTACGGCTTCTGGCTGGGTGATGCGTTCGCTTCCGGCGGTTCCGCCGGCTACGACCACAAGAAGATGGGTATCACCGCCAAGGGCGCGTGGGTCGGCGTGCAGCGCCACTTCCGCGAGCGCGGCATCAATGTCCAGCAAGACAGCATCACCGTGGTGGGCGTCGGCGACATGGCCGGCGACGTGTTCGGCAACGGCTTGCTGATGTCCGACAAGCTGCAACTGGTCGCGGCCTTCAACCACCTGCACATCTTCATCGACCCGAACCCGGATCCGGCCACCAGCTTCGCTGAACGCCAGCGCCTGTTCGACCTGCCGCGCTCGGCCTGGAGCGACTACGACACCAGCATCATGTCCGAAGGCGGCGGCATCTTCTCGCGCAGCGCGAAGAGCATCGCCATCTCGCCGCAGATGAAAGAACGCTTCGACATCCAGGCCGACAAGCTGACCCCGACCGAGCTGCTCAACGCCTTGCTCAAGGCGCCGGTGGACCTGTTGTGGAACGGCGGTATCGGTACTTATGTGAAAGCCAGCAGCGAAAGCCACGCCGATGTCGGCGACAAGGCCAACGATGCACTGCGGGTCAACGGCAACGAGCTGCGCTGCAAGGTGGTGGGCGAGGGCGGCAACCTCGGCATGACCCAGCTGGGTCGTGTGGAGTTCGGCCTCAATGGCGGCGGTTCCAACACCGACTTCATCGACAACGCCGGTGGCGTGGACTGCTCCGACCACGAAGTGAACATCAAGATCCTGCTCAACGAAGTGGTGCATGCCGGCGACATGACCGACAAGCAACGCAACCAGTTGCTGGCGAGCATGACCGACGAAGTCGGTGGCCTGGTGTTGGGCAACAACTACAAGCAGACCCAGGCCCTGTCCCTGGCGGCCCGTCGCGCCTTTGCGCGGATCGCCGAGTACAAGCGCCTGATGAGCGACCTGGAAGGCCGTGGCAAGCTGGATCGCGCCATCGAGTTCCTGCCGTCGGAAGAGCAGCTCAACGAGCGCGTCGCCGCCGGCCACGGGTTGACCCGTCCGGAACTGTCGGTGCTGATCTCCTACAGCAAGATCGACCTCAAGGAACAGCTGCTCAACTCCCTGGTACCGGACGACGACTACCTGACCCGCGACATGGAAACCGCGTTCCCGCCGACCCTGGTCAGCAAGTTCGCCGAAGCCATGCGCCGTCACCGCCTCAAGCGCGAGATCGTCAGCACCCAGATCGCCAACGACCTGGTCAACCACATGGGCATCACCTTCGTGCAGCGCCTGAAGGAGTCCACTGGCATGAGCCCGGCCAACGTGGCGGGCGCCTATGTGATCGTGCGTGACATCTTCCATCTCCCGCACTGGTTCCGCCAGATCGAAGCCCTGGACCACCAGGTCTCGGCCCAGGTGCAGCTGGAGCTGATGGACGAGCTGATGCGCCTTGGCCGTCGCGCCACCCGCTGGTTCCTGCGCAGCCGTCGCAACGAGCAGGATGCCGCGCGTGACGTCGCGCACTTCGGCCCGCACCTGGCGGCGTTGGGCCTCAAGCTCGACGAACTGCTGGAAGGCCCGACCCGCGAAGGCTGGCAGACCCGCTACACCGCCTACGTCGAAGCCGGCGTGCCCGAGCTGTTGGCGCGCATGGTGGCAGGTACCACCCACCTGTACACCCTGTTGCCGATCATCGAGGCCGCGGATGTCACCGGGCACGACGCCGCCGATGTGGCCAAGGCCTACTTCGCCGTGGGCAGCGCCCTGGACCTGCCGTGGTACCTGCAGCAGATCAGCGATCTGCCGGTGGCCAACAACTGGCAGGCCCAGGCACGCGAAGCCTTCCGCGACGACGTGGACTGGCAGCAGCGGGCGATCACCATCTCGGTCCTGCAAATGGCCGACGCGCCAGAAGACATGGAAGCCCGCGTGGCCCTGTGGCTGGAGCAGAACCAGAGCATGGTCGAGCGCTGGCGCGCGATGCTGGTGGAAATCCGTGCCGCCAGCGGCACCGACTACGCCATGTACGCGGTGGCCAACCGCGAATTGCTGGACCTGGCCATGAGCGGTCAATCGGGCCTTGTAGCGGCGGCCTGATCGAGCGCTAAATGAAAAAGCCCCGTATCGCGAGATACGGGGCTTTTTTATGGTCTCGCGAAATGTTGTAGCCGCTGCCGCAGGCTAGGATCGAGCGGAACGCTCGCAAGGGGCTCAAGGTCCTGCAGCAGCGGCTACAAAAAAACGCGGCTTCTGTAGGAGCGAAGCTTGCTCGCGATCCGCGCAGCGGCCAGACGCCTTTTTATCGGCTTGGCCTTGTGCTGTTTGTACTGACGTCATCGCGGGCAAGCCTCGCTCCTACAGAAAAAATGTACTCCGCGCAGCGGCCAGGCGCTTACTGCTTCAACGGCGTCAGCACCTCATCCTTGGTGTCCTTGAGCACGAACACCAGCAGCCTGGCTGGTTTGCTGGTGCTGGCGTTGGCCGACACCGGGTGCTGCGAGCCGGCCGGTTCGTACCAGGATTCGCCCGCCTTGTAGGTGATGGCCGGCTCGTCGTTGACCCGCGAGGTGATCTCGCCTTCGAGCACATAGGCCAGGGCCGCGCCCTTGTGCATGTGTGGCACCGTGGCCTGGCCCGGCGCGTAGTCGACGGTGAGCATCAGCGCGGTCTTGCCCGGCAGGTTGCTCAGGGCATGTTCCTGGAGGATCTTGAGTTTCTCCTGGCCGTACTCCGGGTCATGGGCGGCGGCGCCCAGGGAGGTGAGCAGGGTCAGGCCGGCGAGGGCGCAGGTCAGGGCAGCGAGGGTCTTCTTCATGGTCGGTTTCTCCGGTGCGAAAGGGGCCGACTCAAGGTAAGCCCGCTGGCGCGACCGGCCTATAACCAATCCCGGCAAAGAAGCGCAGACCAATGCCTCAGTGTTCGAAGTCGAGGGCGCAGGCCAGGCGGCTGGCCAGCAGGTCGATGAAGCCCTGGGCCGCCGGCAGATGGAAATGCGCCTGCATCTCGGCCACCGAGCGCCACTGGCCGCGCACGGTCCAATGCCGGGGATCCTCGACGCTGCGGCGAGCGGTGTACTCCAGGCAACCGGGGGCCTCGCGCAGGGCGGCGAGGAGTGTTGTCAAATGCTGGTCAAGTTCATCCGAACGGCCTTGGGCGGCTCGGATCTGCACGATATTGATGGCTGGACTGGACATCTCGAACCCCCCACGACCTGTAGCCGCTGCCGCAGGCTGCGATCGGCTTGGGCGGCACTGCGACGTAGCAGGTGCAGGGGCTCAAGATCGCAGTTGCAGTCACGGCGTTTGCTGGAGGCTCAGAATAAGGCCAGGAGATTGCAAGGAAAATAACCAATCCCCGGGAAAAGCCCGGGGCCAATCAGGCAATCTGTTGCAGGATGTCACGGACCTTGTCCAGGGCCGGGTCGATGTCCAGGGTCTCGATGGCGCCAAAGCCGATGAACAGCCCGTCCCTGGCCGGCTCCTGATCATAGAAGCCGTGCAGCGGGTAGAGCCCGACCTCGACCTTCTTCGCCAGCTCCAGCAGCAGCGGGATGTTCACCGGCACCTTGCACAGTGCCGCCATGTGGAAGCCGGCGGTGGACGGCACCGCTTGCAGCCAGGGCGAGAGGTCGCCGTTCAGGCGCCGCAGGATGCGCTCGCGGCGCCCGGCGTACACCGTGTGGCAGCGGCGGATGTGCTTGAGCAGGTAACCCTCGGCGATGAACTTGGCCAGCGCCCATTGCGGCAGGGTCGAGGTGTGGCAGTCGGTGAGGCGCTTGGCCTTGATCACCGCGCCGAGAATTGCCGGCGGCAGTACCGCGTAGCCCAGGCGCAGCTGCGGCAGCATGGTCTTGGAGAAGGTCCCGACATAGGCCACCACGCCACGTTTATCCAGGCTTTGCAGGGAGTCGGTGGGCCGCCCCTCGTAGCGGAACTCGCTGTCGTAATCGTCCTCGATGACAATCGCCCCCAGCTGCCGCGCCCGCTCCAGCAGGGCCTCGCGGCGGGCCTGGCTCATGGGCATGCCCAGCGGGAACTGGTGGGACGGGGTGACGTAGATCAGCCGCACGCCGTCGGGAATCCGCTCGACCTGGATGCCTTCATCATCCACCGGCACGCCGATCACCGTCGCGCCCTGGGCGCTGAACAGCAGGCGCGCCGGGGTGTAGCCGGGGTCTTCCATGGCCACCAGGCTGCCGGGTTCCAGCACCACCCGGGCGATCAGGTCCAGGGCCTGTTGCGCGCCGTTGCAGACCACGATGTCGGCGTCGCTGCAAACCACGCCGCGGGAGAACGACACATGCCCGGCAATCGCGCTGCGCAGCGCCGGCAGGCCTTCCGGCTGGCTGTAGAAACCGCCGCTCTGGGCGATCCGCCGCAAAGCGTCCTGGGTGCAGCGCCGCCATTCTTCCTGGGGGAACTGATTGCGGCTGGTGGCGCCGCCGATGAACTCGTAGCGCGAGGTGCCTTCCAGGGTCGGATGGCGCAGGGGCGAGGGCAGCTCGCGCCATTTTTCCAGGCTCTGCGCGCAGGCCAGGTCGGCGGCGCTCTGCTTGGCTTCGGCTTTCACCGGCCGGGCATTGACGAAGGTGCCGCGGCCGATCCTGCCGATCAGGAAGTTCTCGTAGGTCAGCAGGCTGTAGGTGTCCGACACCGTCTTGCGCGAGATTCCCAGTTGCTCGGCCAGCAGGCGGCTCGGCGGCAACTGGGCGCCCGCCGCCAGTCGCCCGGATTCGATGGCGTCGCGCAGTTGCCGATACAGCTGGTCGGCCAGGTCCTTGCGCCCGTTGATGACGACATGCAGTTCCATCGATGACATTCCAAAACGATCAGTGCCCGCCAGATTACCCGCCCGGCCGGGTTTGGTGTAGCAGCCTGGTATCGGGATTGGCCTGAGATCCTGGCGCGTACTGCGTACGCGATCGCAGCCTTCGGCAGCGGCTACAGGGTGCGACGCTGCCTTCGGACCGGGCGGTGTAGCCGCTGCCGCAGGCTGCGATAAGCCCGCAGGGCTTCGGCGGGATCAAGTCCGACACAGGTCCGGTGGACTGCCGATAAACCCGCGGATTGGCTATAGGGACAGCCCAGCACGGCCCTTAGGCTAGGAAGAACACAAACGCACGCTTACGGTGACCCCGATGGAACCCCGCCTGGACTACTACAGCGCCTCGCCGGAAGCCCTCAAGGGCCTGTTGATGCTCGAGGCAGAAACCTTCGGCCTGTCCATCGAGAAGCCGCTGCTGGAGCTGATCAAAATCCGCGTCTCGCAACTCAACCACTGCGCGTTCTGCACCGACATGCACGCGGTGCAGGCGCGCCAGAACGGCGAGAGCGAGCGGCGCCTGTACGCCCTGAGCGTATGGCGCGACTCGGGGTTGTTCAGCCCGCGGGAACGCTCGGCCCTGGCCTGGAGCGAGTCGGTGACCCTGTTGGCCGACCCTGCGGTGCCGGATGAATTGTTCCAGGCGGTGCGCGGCGAATTCAGCGAGCGCGAGCTGGTCGACCTGACCGTCGCGGTGGCCGCCATCAACTGCTGGAACCGCCTCGCCGTGGCGTTCCGCCAACAGCCCAGCGTTTAGCCCAGATATCTTTCAACCCAAGCAAGGTAATGCTCAATGAAACTGCTGCACGTCGATGCCAGCTCCAAAGGCGAACGTTCCAACTCCCGGGCCCTGGGCCGCTACTTTATTGAGCGGCTGCAAGGCCAGGGCGTCGACCTGGAGATCGACTACCTGGACCTGACGGTGGATACGCCGCCCCACGTCAGCGAGGCCTTCGCCATCGCCACCTACACCGCTCCCGAGGCCCGCACGCCGCAGATGCGCCAGACCCTGGCGGCCTCGGATGCCCTGTGCCAGCGGGTGATGGACGCCGATGCCTGCCTGTTCGCCATGCCGATGTACAACTGGTCGATGCCCTCGACCTTCAAGGCCTTTATCGACAGCATCACCCGCACCGAGCTGACCTACCTCAATACCCCGGACGGCATCGTCGGCCAGCTGACCCGGCAGAAGGTGCTGTTCCTCACCAGCCGTGGCGCCGACCTGCGCCCGGGCAATCCCATGGCCTGGATGGACGCGTTGACCCCGGCGCTGAAGGCCGCCTTTGCCTTTATCGGTGTGCAGAACCCAGTGTTCGTCGATGCCCAGCCGCTGCAATTCGCCAACCCCGAAGCCCGCGAGCAAGCCCTGGAACGGGCAAGGGCGGAGCTGCAAGTGGTGGCGCGGCAGTGGGCGGGGGTGTAACCGCAGCAACGACGGCTGCGCCGTCTATCGCGAGCAAGCTTCGCTCCTACAGAGGCTGATGGTGCCCCCGTAGGAGCGAGGCTTGCCCGCGATGGGGCCCGAACAGACAACACGCAACCTCAAGGCCGTTGCGGCTTCACCGAATTGCCGAAGGTATTGCCCATCCGCGTGCTGGTGGCCGCCGGGGTGGACAGGCCCATCTGGTTTGGCGGGCGCTTGTGGATCGGCACCTGCATGGCTTCCTGGTTCTTCTGCTCGGCCCTGGCGCCGTCGGGGTTGTTGCCCATCTGCTTGCTCAGGCAGCCGTAGTCCGGGGCCTTGTAGCCCCCCACGCTGACGTCGATGCAACCCTCTGTGGGCGCTTTGCCAGGCGCCGCGGCGGGCGCCTCGACCGGCGTGGCGGCGTGGCCGGCCAGGGGCAGGGTGCCGAGCATCAGGCTGGCGACAAGGGTGCAAAGCTGTTTCATCGGGGGCCTCCTGGCGGGCCCGGGAGGGGCCGTTGCGGTCCTTGAGTGTAGAGCAAGGCGGGTGGCGAAAAAGTGATGGTTTTTTTGCGGGCGCCGTAACACCAGATTCATAAACTGGCCTCAGGATGACGGTTTTCAGGGACAGGTCAGCCGTGCAGCGACGCCGAGCAAAGGTCGGGTATCGGTCTTTCTTTCACGCGGGGTTCGCGCGCAGGGGGCTTGCGCTGCTGTTGGCGCTGGCTGCCTGCGGCGGGTTGTGGGCGGCGCCATCTGCGCCGCCGATGGTGGATTCGCACCGGCTGCTGGACCTGAACATCGCCGCGCAAGACCTGGCCGAAGCGCTGGAACTGTTCAGCCGCTCGACCGGGATGGCGGTGCTGGTGGATCGCGAGCTGACCCGAGGGCGCCGTTCGGTACGGGTCCAGGGGCGCTACAGCGCCCGGGATGCCCTGAGTCGCCTGCTGACAGGAAGTGGTTTGATGGCCCGTTACGCCCGTTCCGATGCCTTTACCCTGCAAGTCGCCCAGCTCAGCGATGCGCCTGCCCCCAAGGGCGCGGGCGGCAACGCCGGGACCTGGGCCAGCGACAGTTTCGCCAGTGCCCTGCAACGCGCGGTGGAGGCCGGCCTGTGCCGTTCGGAACTGACCCGGCCGGGTCGCTATCGGGCGGTGCTGCAACTATGGATCGACCGTGGCGGGCATATCGAGCACAGCCGCCTGGTCACCACTACCGGCGATCTGCGGCGCGACGAGGCGCTGGTGCAGAGCCTGAGCGAAACCTGGGTCGAACGGCCCGCACCGAGTTCGCTGCGCCAGCCGGTGACCTTGCTCCTGATACCCGACAGCGCAGGAAAACGCATGGATTGCAGACAACGCCAAGGAGCCTCCGGGGCATGAAGAATACCGGGCACAGTGCGATGGTCAGGTTGTTCCTGACCTCCTACGACGACTTCAAGGTGCGTCTGCGCCGGCGCCTGGGCTCGGAAGACCTGGCCAACGATGTGCTGCACGAAACCTACCTGCGGGTCGACCGCATGGAAGAGCCGCCGAACCTGGCCCAGCCCAATGCCTACCTCTACCGCATGGCCCTGAACATCGCCGCCGACCGCCGCCAGGCCGATGCCCGGCTGCTCACCGGCAGCGAGGTCGAGGAGCTGCTGCAGATCAGCGACGAGGCCCTGGACCCGTCGCGGGTGGTGGGTGGGCAGAAGGAAATCCAGTCGCTGCTCAAGGCGCTCTACGAACTGCCGGCGCGCCGGCGCAAGATCTTTATCGCCGCGCGCCTGGAAGAGGCGCCGCACCTGGAAATCTCCCAGCGCTTCGGCATTTCGACACGGATGGTCGAGAAGGAAATCAAGGCGGCCCTGGGCCATTGCGCCTCGCGCCTTGAAAGAAAAGTGATTCAGCGGTTCGGTCCCGGCGCCGGAAAACCGTCCTAGTCACTAAAGGCCCCGATTAATCCGTGAGTACCCGCACGCTTGAACATCTTTAGCATCTCCACTTCTCGGGCGACACCGGACCACCGGCTGCGCAACGAGGCCCAGGACTGGCTGCTCCTGCTGACCTCGGGGCGGGCCACCGCGGCCGACGCCCGGGCCTTGCAGCAGTGGTGCGCGCAGAGCCCGCAGCATGCCGAGGCCTTCGAGCAGGCCAAGTTGCTGTGGCACAGCCTCAAGCCGGCCGCCGAACAATGCCAGCAGCAGGCCCAGCCGCGGCGCTTCGGGCGCCGGGCCTTTCTCGGCGGGGCGCTGGCGGCCTCGGTGGCGCTGGTGGCGGTGCGGGTCTCGGTGCCCGGCGGTTTTGCCGGGCTGAGCGCCGACTACCGCACCGAAGTCGGCGAGCAGCGCCGGGTCGAGTTGGAGGATGGGCTGAGCCTGGAACTCAATACCCAGACCCGCATCAGCCGGCGCGAGCTGGCGCAAGGCGGGCAGGGCATCGAACTGCTCGAAGGCGAGGTCGAGGTGTCGAGCCAGGGCGCGCTGCCGGTGCGGGTCCAGGCCGGCAACGGCTGGCTGAGCGCATCACAGGCGCGCTTCAACGTGCGCAATATCAACCACAGCGTCTGCGTGACCTGCATCGATGGCGCGCTGCAGGTCGAGGTCGCGGGCCGGTTGATCCGTCTGGACAGCGGCCGCCAGCTGACCTACGACAGCCGCCAGGTCGGCGAGCCGACGGCCGTGGACCCGACGGCGGTGATCGCCTGGCGCGAGCAGGTGCTGGTGTTCGACAACGCCACCCTCAACACCGTGATCGACGAGATCAACCGCTACCGCCCGGGCATGCTGGTGCTGCTCAACGCCGAGCTGGGCAAGCGCAAGGTGCAGGCGCGTTTCAACCTCAACCAGCTGGCTGGCGTGGCCCTGCTGATCCGCGACGCCTACGGCGCCAAATGCACTGAGTTGCCGGGTGGCGTGGTGTTGTTGAGCTGAAGCACAAAACCGGTAGGCGCGAAGCTGGCTCGCGATAGCGTCCGTTCCGGCCAACCGCGTTGCCTGGATCGCGGGCAAGCCTCGCTCCTACAGAATCGCCGTCGACCCGTAGCCGCTGCATTAACTGCGTTGCCGCTGTAGCCGTTGTAGCCGCTGCGGAGCGTAGCGAGGCTGCGATCGAGGACGAAGTCCTCGCAAAACCTGTGTACGCGGTTTATCGGGAAGAATGGGTTGCCTGGTTTACGGCCGCTGTGCGGCCGATCGCAGCCTCGCTACGCTCCGCAGCGGCTACAACGGCATCCAGCCTGATGCGGCAATCACTCCAACGGCCCCAGCACCTGGCGATAACGTTCTTCGCCTTGGGGTGTTTGCCGCACCAGGCGGATTTCCAGGCCCGGTGGGTTTTCCTTGCGGTTGCCGCTGAGCTGGCGCCAGCCCTTGTCCCGATCCCAGACCCGCAGCTGCAAGTCGCTGACATGCTCCAGCACCGCCACGGCGTTTTTCGGCGCGGGCAGCGGGTAACGATCGCGGGCCGGCGCCGCCGCGCGGTACAGGGTGTCGCCCTTGAGCCACCAGCGCACCCGTTGCAGGCCGTCGCCGGGCGTCGCCGCGCTGCGGATCACATCCAGGCGGAAGGTGCCGCTGTCGGCGCTGCGCACGGTCAGGGCCGCCGGCACATCGCTGGCTTCGGCGTCGCTTCCCGCCGGCACCGGCTCCATCAACTCCACACTGGCCCGTAGCGCCACGTCCCGTTCCAACTGGTGCAGGGTGCGCAGCAGCTCCTCGGTCTGCTCGCTGCTGGCCTGCAAATGGCTGTCGGCCCGGCTGACGCTGTCCAGCCCGCGCCAGGCGATCACGCTGACCACCGCCATCAGCAGGATCGCCACCATCACCTCGATCAGGGTAAAGCCGCCTTGCCGCTGGTTGATCCGGGCCTTCATGGCAGCGCCACCACCCGTACCACGCCGGTGGCAGTGCGTTGCACCGTCAGGCTGTTCTGGCCATCGGACAGTTGCACCTGCAGCGGCGCGTCGATCCATTCGGCGTTGAGCACCAGCCGCGGGCCGGGCTCGATGCGCACTTTGATCGACGGGCTTTCCCAGGGCCGCGGGCGCAGCTGCGGGTCGTCCTTGAACTGGTCGAGGCCGCGGCCGTCGTCGCTGGGCCGGCTGAAGGCGAAGCCCTTGGCATCCGCCCGCCAGCTGATGGGGCGGCCATCCACGCGCGCCTCGGCCTGGGCCACCTGGAGCAACTGGGCCAGGCGCTCGGCGTCCTTGCGCAGGCCCTGCAGCGGGTCGGGGCGGATGCTCAGGCTGATGGCGGCGCTGGCGATCCCGATGATCACCAGCACCACCATCAGCTCGATCAGGGTGAAGCCCTGTTGTCGGGATGGGGTCATGGGGCACGCCTCCTGTGCGTCGGTTTTCATCCTGCCCGGTGAATGTGAAATAAAAACGTGACCATTGCGCGCTAGGCTGCGAAGACGGACAAACAGGAGGTCCTTGCCATGGCATTCGTCCATCGATTTTCCCCGCCGCAGCTGGTGCAGTCCGTGGCCCTGCTGGCGATCGTGGCCGGGGTGGCGACCTGGTCGTCGCTGCTGCTGACCCCCGCCGAGTCGCGCACCCCGCAGGCGCCGCCGCAAGCCCTGGCCGCCCAGGCCCAGAGCCCGGCGCAGCAGTGGTTTTCCAACCAGCCGCTGGCGCTGGACATCAAGGTCACCGGGTTGATGGCCAGCCCTCGCGGCGCGGTGGCGATTCTCAGCCTCAACGACGCGCCGCCGCGCAGCTTCCTGGTGGGCGAGCGCCTGGCCCAGGGCGTGCAGCTGGTGGCCATCGAGGGCGACGGGGTGGTGATCGAACGCGGCGGCGAGCGCTCGCGGCTGGATGTCAGCAAGTTGCCGGAGAGTCCGGCGTTGCCGGTGCTGATCCGCCAGTGACGACCCTGTCGAAAAGTGCCTGGTTAAACAGATTCCTGATAGTAGCGGGGCCCTTGTAGGAGCGAGCTTGCTCGCGATGGACGTTAACGATAACGCGTGTGGATTGGATGAACGCGGCGCTCTCAGGTCCATCGCGAGCAATCGAGCGTCGACCGGCTGCTCCTACAGGGTTAATCCTTAACGATTGGGGTTCTTCGGCACCCGCGCGACCAGGGTGTCCAGGCGCGCCAGGGGCGGGGCCTCGCGGCTGCGGTCGAGGACCAGCACGCTGACCCGGGACAGCCGCGGATCGGGGCTGGGGGCGATGTTCTGCTCGCAGCGCAGCTTGAGCCGGCCCTGGTCGCACTCGATGTTCTTGGTCCCCGGCGGCAGGCGGCCTTCCAGGCGCAGTTCCGCCAGGCGCGACTGGGCCGCCAGCAGGGCGATGGATCTATCCCGCAGCAAACCGTTGCTCTGGGTCATCAACCCGGCCACGCGGATCGCCGCCGACATGGCCACGGCGATGATCGCCAGCGCCACCAGCACCTCGATCAGGGTGAAACCCCGTTGTTTAGTGGCTGGCCGTCTGGCGGATCGTTTGGGTAGTGGCTGGCGTGGCCCCGGCATGGACGTCTCGTGGCGCAAATGAAGGCTTGCAGCCTAACCGGCAAATTTGACCGATTGGCTACGGACGCTCCCGAGCAACGTCAATATCACTGACATATTTTCTTGTAACACTGCCCGACGAATCGAAATCAAGCCAAGGAACGTCGAGATGGATGTCGTGCGCTTCACGTCACACCCCCAGCCTCATCTTCAGCCCCGCCGCCAGCCCCGTCGCCCGCGCGGCCAGGGCGGTTTCACCCTGATCGAGATCATGGTGGTGGTGGTCATTCTCGGGATCCTGGCCGCGATGGTGGTGCCCAAGGTGCTCGACCGTCCGGACCAGGCCCGGGCCACCGCGGCCAAGCAGGACATCGGCGGGTTGATGCAGGCCCTCAAGCTCTATCGCCTCGACCACGGCACCTACCCGAGCATGAACCAGGGCCTGAAAGTGCTGGTGGAGCGCCCGGCGGACGCCAAGAACAGCAACTGGCGCTCCTACCTGGAACGCCTGCCCAACGACCCCTGGGGCCGTCCTTACCATTACCTGAACCCGGGGGCCAACGGCGAAGTGGATGTGTTCTCCCTGGGGGCCGACGGCCAGCCAGACGGTGACGGCGTGAATGCCGATATCGGCTCCTGGCAGTTGTAAGCGCCGCCATGACAGCCCGTTCGCCGACAGCGGCGAAACAGCGTGGCATGGCCATTATCAGCGCCTTGTTGATCGCCGCCGTGGTGGCGGTGATCGCCGGCGGCATGCTGACCCGCCAGACCCTGTTCACCCGCGGGCTGGAAAGCGAGCAACTGCGGGTCCAGGGCAGCTGGCAGCTGCAGGGCGGCATGGAAGTCAGCCGCCAGCGCCTGTGGGAAGACCGTCAGCGCGATGTGCTGACCCGCCTCGACCAGCACTGGGCGCGGCCGATCCAGCTCGCGGCCCTGGGCCCGGGCGCCGGGCCGTTCGAAGGCCGGCTGGAGGACGAACAGAGCAAGTTCAACCTGCGCAACCTGCTGGCCAACGACCGCCTCGACCCGTTGCAGATAGAGAACTTCCAGCGCCTGTGCGAGCTGCTGGGGGTCAACGCGACCCTGGGCCAGCGCATCAGCCAGCGGGTGATCGCCTCCTACCCACGGCTGTTGAGCCCGGAAGGCACGGCGGCGCCGGCCAATAGCGGTTTCCACAGCGGTCGCGATACCTCGCCCGAGGCCGCGCGCAAGCCGCTGCTGGCCAAGCAGCCGATGCTGCGCAGCCTCGACGACCTGCTGGGGGTGAACGGCGTCGATGAAAAGCTGCTGGCGCGCCTGGAACCCTTTGTCACCATCCTGCCGGCCAATACCTGGGTCAACGGCAATACCGCCAGCGCCGAAGTGCTCGCCGCGACCGTGCCGGGGCTTGCGCTGCCACGGGCCAAGGCGCTGATCGCCGAACGCGACAGCGGCCAGTGGTTCATCAATCAGGGCGACTTTATCAACCGCCTGCGCATGCCGCAGGTACCGGCGGACGCGGTGCGGGTCGGCATCACCAGCGAGTGGTTCCGCCTGCAAGGCCAGGCCCGCGGCGAGCGGCGCCGGGTCAAGCTGCTGGCCTTGCTGCACCGCAGCGAAGACAACATGCCGCGGGTGATCTGGTCGCGGGTGGGCGTATGAGCCGCTTGCGCGTCAGCCTGCCGCCCTTGCACACACTGACGGCCGAGAGCCGGGTGAGCTTTGCCCGGCTCCAGGTTAAGGAAGGCCAGGTCCAGGAAGCCGGCGAAGCCAGCCTGATGCAGTTGGGGCAGGTGCCCAAGGCGCCGGCCGTGGAGTGTTTCCTGCACCCCGAGGACAGCCTGCTGGCGAGCATAGAGCTGCCGGCCCTGGCGCCGGCCAAGGTCAGCGCGGCGGTGGCCTGCGCCGCCCAGGCGCTGATTCTCGGCCACAGCGACAGCCTGTACGTGGCCCACAGCCCGCGCGACAGCGACGGCCAGGTGCATATCAGCTGGTTGCCGTGCGAAGCGCTGGCGCGGCTGGGCCAGATGCTGGAGCAGGCCGGCCTGAAACTGCGCGGCCTGTACCCGGCGCCCTATGCCTTGCCGGTGCCGGCGGCGGGTCAGTTGACTGCCTGCCTGCAAGACCAGCACCTGTTGCTGCGCCACAGCCCGCAGCAGGGCAGTGTGCAGCCGCTGCCGGAAGACGCCTTGCAGGCGTTGCTGGCCAACGGCGCCGGGTTGCAATGGGTGGGCGAGGCGGCCCCGCAAGGGGCGCTGGAGCAACTGCCGGACAGCTGTCGCTGGACCGGCCAGGCACCCGCCTGGGGCCTGCACGGCGGGGTGCAGAACAACAGCGCTCGCCAACAGGGCTGGGGCCGTGCCGCGGCGCTGTGCGCGGTGGCGCTGATGGTCTGGACCCTGGGCCTGAACCTCTACGCCGCGCGCCAGGCGGCCCAGGGCCAGCAGCTCAAGGCGCAGATGAGCCAACGGGTGCAGCAGGTGTTCCCGGAATTGCCGGTGATCCTCAACCCCCTGCAACAGGCGCGTCAGCAACTGGCGGCGCGCCAGAGCGGGGCCAGCGGCGACGCCCCGCAAAGCTTCAACAGCCTGGTGCAGCAGGCGAGCAACGCCATGCCTTTCGTGATCGGTGGGGTCGAGCAACTGAATTACCAGAACGGCGAGTTGCAGCTGAGCCTGCTCAGCGACACCCGCGTCCCCGCACCCGACAGCGGCTGGCAGGGCCTGCTGACCCAGGCCGGGCTCGAAGCCAGCCCCGGCGACCAGGGCTGGACCCTGCGTGCGGCCACAGGCATGGCGACCGGCGCGGTGCCGATGGAAGCCGACGACAGCGAGGAAGACGAGGATGAATAAGCTGAACCTCAGCCATTACCGCCAGCGCTGGCAGCGCCAGGCCGCCCAGGCACAGCTGTACTGGAACGGCCTGGCCCTGCGTGAGAAACGCCTGCTGGCCGGCGCGGCGGCGGTACTGGGCGGCCTGCTGGTGTGGCTGGTGCTGATCGAGCCGGCGCTGAAAAAGATCGATTACTGGCAGGCCGAGATCCCCAAGCTGCGCTCCCAGTCCGAAGCCCTGGAGTTGGTGCTGCACCAGGCCGGCGGGCCGCGTGGCGGCGAGGCGGGGCAGAGCCTGGAGCAGTCCTTGCGCCAGACCCTGGATGCCGCCGGCCTGCAGGGGCTGTACCAGTTGCAACTGGCGGGCGAGGGCGAGTCCCAGGCCTGGCACTTGAGTTTTCAAGAGGCCCCGGCGGATGCCGTGGTCGGTTGGCTGCTGGGCAATCCCCGGCAGTTTTCCCTGGAAGTGGTAGAGGCCCGCCTGCAACGCGCAGGGGCGGCCGACATCGATGGCACGGCAGGCAAACTGTCCGGAACCGTTCGCATGGATCAGGCGCTTGGCGCTAAGGAAGCTTCATGAAGTGGTCAGGTTCTTTTTACGCCCGCCAATCGCGCAAGGCGCTGCCCTTGCTCCTGCTGGGGCCGCTGGCCCTGGCGCTGGCGGCGTGCAGTAACAACAAGGAGCCACAGCCACCGTTGCTGGTGGACAGCGAACTGGGGCGGCCCCTGGGCGAGACCAATCGCAGTGGCGGCGACGTGGTGGCCGAGCGGGAGAGGGCCCAGGCGCAACAGACCCAGCGTCCCAAATACCAGCATCCGATCAGCCGTGCGGGACGCGCGCCCGGTGCTCCCGCCGCCAGCAGCACGGTGGTGCGCAATCCCCTGGGCGACCAGCCGGTGCGCCTGAATTTCGTCGACGTCGATATCCAGGCCGTGGTCCGGGCCCTGGCGCGTTCCACCGGCCAGCAGTTCCTGGTGGACCCGCGGGTCAAGGGCAACCTGACCCTGGTCAGCGAAGGCGAAGTGCCGGCCCACCAGGCCTACGACATGCTGCTGGCGGCCCTGCGCATGCAGGGCTTCAGCGTGGTGGATGTCGGCGGCGTGGCCCAGGTGGTGCCGGAAGCCGACGCCAAGCTGCTCGGCGGGCCGATCTACAACGCCGGCAAGCCGTCGGCCAACGGCATGCTGACCCGCACCTTCCGGCTGCAGTACGAAAACGCGGTGAACCTGATCCCGGTGCTGCGTCCGATCGTGTCGCCGAACAACCCGATCAACGCCTACCCGGGCAACAACAGCATCGTCATCACCGACTACGCCGAGAACCTCACCCGGGTGGCGCAGATCATCGAAGGCATCGACATCCCCAGTGCCCTGGACACCGACGTGGTGCCGGTGCAGAACGGCATCGCCGTGGACATCGCCGGCATGGTCTCCGAACTGCTGGAAACCCAGGGCGCCGACCCGACCCAGAAGGTCAGCGTGGTCGGCGACCCGCGTTCCAACTCGATCATCATCCGTACCGGCAGCCCCGAGCGCACCGAGCTGGCGCGCAACCTGATCTACAAGCTGGACAATGCCCAGAGCAACCCGAGCAACCTGCACGTGGTGTACCTGCGCAACGCCCAGGCCGGCAAGCTGGCCCAGGCCCTGCGCGGCCTGCTCACCGGCGAGAGCGACAGCGGCACCGGCGACAACGCACGGGCCATGCTCGGCAGCATGGGCGGCATGAGCCAGGGCGGCAGTTCCAGCAGCGGCCAGAGCGGCAGCACCAGCTCCACCAGTGGCAGCTCCAGCCTCAGCGGCGGCAGCTCCGGCAGCGGTTATGCCCAGGGCGGCAGTTCCAGCAGTAGCCAGGGCGGCACCCAGGCGTCCGACCAGAACACCGCCTTCAGCGCCGGCGGCGTGACCATCCAGGCCGATGCCACCACCAACACCTTGCTGATTTCCGCGCCGGAACCTTTGTACCGCAACCTGCGGGAAGTCATCGACATGCTCGACCAGCGCCGCGCCCAGGTGGTGATCGAGAGCCTGATCGTCGAAGTCAACGAAGACGACGCCGCCGAATTCGGCGTGCAGTGGCAGACCGGCAACCTGGGGGGCAGCGGCGTCATCGGCGGCGCCAACCTGGGCGGCAGCGGCCTCAACCTCAACGGCAAGACCAGCGTCGACGTGCTGCCCCAGGGCCTCAACGTCGGCCTGGTCAACGGCACCGTGGACATCCCCGGAATCGGCAAGATCCTCGACCTCAAGGTGCTGGCCCGGGCCCTGAGGAGCAAGGGCGGGAACAACGTGCTGTCGACCCCGAACCTGCTGACCCTGGACAACGAAGCGGCGAGCATCTTCGTCGGCCAGACCATTCCCTTCGTCACTGGCAGCTACGTTACCGGCGGTGGCGGCAACAGCAACAACCCGTTCCAGACCGTACAGCGCGAAGAGGTGGGCCTGAAGCTGAATGTGCGGCCACAGATTTCCGAGGGTGGCACGGTCAAGCTCGACATCTATCAGGAGGTCAGCAGCGTCGACCAGCGCGCCTCGGTGGAGGCCGGCACCGTGACCAACAAACGCGCGATCGACACCAGCATCCTGCTCGACGACGGCCAGATCATGGTCCTCGGCGGCCTGTTGCAGGATGGCTACAGCCAGAGCAACAACGCGGTGCCGTGGCTGTCGACCCTTCCCGGGATCGGCGCGCTGTTTCGCAACGAAAGCCGTTCGACCAACAAGACCAACCTGATGGTGTTCCTGCGGCCCTACATCATTCGCGACAGCGCCGCGGGGCGCAGCATTACCCTCAACCGCTACGACTTCATGCGCCGCGCCCAGGGCGGACTGCAGCCGGACCGCAGCTGGGCGATGCCGGACATGCAGGCGCCGCAGTTGCCGACGGCGGAGCAGGGGGTGCCGGGGGTTGTGCCGGTGTCGTCGCCAGCGCCGATACCGGGTTCGGGGCTGGTGCCGAGGGCTAGGATCAGGGCGGTGCCGGTTCAATGATTGGTGTACATATCCGTTGCTGCGGTAACGGCGGCTTAGGGTTCCGCCCTTACGGCGGGTCACTTTTGGCAAACGCCGGAATGCCGGCCCAGCCCAAAGTAACCAAAAGGTCTCGCCCCTCCATTCGGCCCCTCGCTAAGGCTCGGGGTGCCCTCACTCCGGCATTGCTCCGGGGGCCCGCCGCCACAGGCCATCCATGGCCTGGGGCGGCTAGCGCGGCATCCCTGCCGCGCTACCCCCTACGCAACGCCTGCGTTCGGCCTCTGGGAAAGGGGCGGGTAGATCAAGAGCGAGAGCCACAGCAAAAGCAAGAGCTAAGCGCGTTTTACGCGCTTCTTGTAGCCGCTGCCGAAGGCTGCGATCGGGCGCGCAGCGCACGCCAAACCAGACGGCGCGGTGTATCAGGCAGATCGAGGCGCATGGTTTTGCGTCTGCTTCGCAGCCGATCGCAGCCTGCGGCAGCGGCTACAGGGATCAGCGCCAAATTCAGGCCGGCCGGTAGACCACCTCGCATTGCTTTTGATTTTCTTGCCCCGTCGGAAGGTGGAGTAGAGGTTCTGCGCAATGGGCAACTCGACAAGGATGCCGAATTAGCCACCCCAGGCCGTGGATGGCCTGCAGCAGCTACAGGGATCAGCGCCAAATCCAGGCCGGCCGGTAGGCCGCCTCGCATTGCTTTTGGTTTTCTTGCCCCGTCGGGAGGCCGAGTGGAGGTTCTGCGCAGTGGGCAACTCGGCAGGGATGCCGAGTTAGCCGCCCCAGGCCATGGATGGCCTGTGGCGGCGGCCCACGGAGCAGGACCGGAGCGAGGGAATCCGAGCCCTAGCGAGGACCGGACGCTGGGGGCAAGAGCCTTTGGTTACTTTGGGCTCTTCAAAGTGACTCGCCGTAAGGGCGAAACCCTAAGCCGCCGTTACCGCAGCAACGGATATGTACACGGCCAAGGCCAAGGCCAAGGCCCGGAGGCACTCCCATGAACCCACAACTCCCTTATGCCTGGGCCAAATCCCAACGCATCCTCCTGCGTCACAGCGAGGAGGGCGCCGTACTCCTGGTCTGCCCCTCGACCCCCGGCTGGTCGATCAGCGAAGCACGCCGCCAGTTCGGCCCGGCGCGCCTGGAGCGGGTGCGCGACGAAGAACTCGACGGCCTGCTGGCCAGCGCCTATTCCGACACCGGCAGCGCCGCCGCGGTGGTCGGCGCCGCCGAAAACGAAGTCGACCTCGACCGCCTGATGCAGGACATCCCGGAAATCACCGACCTGCTGGACACCCAGGACGGCGCGCCGGTGATCCGCATGATCAACGCCTTGCTGACCCAGGCCGCGCGGGACGAGGCCAGCGATATCCATATCGAGCCCTATGAAAGCCATTCGGTGGTGCGCTACCGGGTCGACGGCACGCTGCGCGACGTGGTCTCGCCGCGCAAGGCCCTGCACGGCGCGTTGGTGTCGCGGATCAAGATCATGGCCCAGCTCGACATCGCCGAAAAACGCCTGCCCCAGGACGGCCGCATCGCCTTGCGCGTGGCCGGGCGGCCCATCGATATCCGGGTGTCCACGGTGCCCACCGGGCACGGCGAACGGGTGGTGATGCGTCTGCTGGATAAACAGGCCGGGCGCCTGCAACTGGAAACCTTAGGGATGGACCCCCAGGTGCTGGGCAAGCTCGATAACCTGATCCGCCAGCCCCACGGCATCGTGCTGGTCACCGGCCCCACCGGCAGCGGCAAGACCACCAGCCTCTACGCCGCCCTGGCGCGGCTGGACGCCAGCACCAGCAATATCCTCACCGTCGAAGACCCGGTGGAATACGACCTGCCGGGCATCAGCCAGATCCAGGTCAACGCCAAGATCGACATGACCTTCGCCCTGGCCCTGCGCGCGATCCTGCGCCAGGACCCGGACATCATCATGATTGGCGAGATCCGCGACCTGGAAACCGCGCAGATCGCCGTGCAGGCTTCGCTCACCGGCCACCTGGTGCTGGCGACCCTGCACACCAACGACGCGGTGTCGGCGGTCAACCGCCTGATCGACATGGGCGTCGAACCCTTCCTGCTGGCCTCGTCGATGCTCGGGGTGCTGGCCCAGCGCCTGGTGCGCCGGTTGTGCCCGCACTGCAAGGAAGAAGACCCGACTGCCCCCGGCACCTGGCGCCCGGTGGGCTGCCCGGCCTGTAACCAGGTCGGCTACAGCGGGCGCACCGGCATCCACGAGCTGTTCTGCATCGACGACGACATTCGCAGCCTGATTCACCAGGGTGCCGACGAACAGGCGTTGCGCGCCGCCGCGCGCCGCGCCGGGATGTTCAGCATGCGCGAGGACGGCGAGCGCTGGGTGCGCAGCGGCGCCACCGCCCCTGAAGAAATCCTTCGCGTAACCCGGGACGCCTGATGAACCGTTATCGCTACGAAGCCGCCGACGCCCTCGGCAAGATCGAGTCTGGGCACCTGGAAGCCGACAGCCAGAGCGCCGCTTTCGGCGTGCTGCGCAGCCGTGGTCTGACGGCCCTGATGGTGCAGGTCGAGAGCAACACGCCCAAGGCCGGTGGCGGTGGCCTGTTCAGCGCCAAGCTGTCGGACAACGACCTGGCCTGGGCTACCCGCCAGCTGGCCAGCCTGCTGGGCGCCAGCCTGCCCCTGGAAGCGGCGCTCAGCGCCACGGTGGAGCAGGCCGAGCGCAAGCACATCGCCCACACCCTCAGCGCGGTGCGCGCCGATGTGCGCAGCGGCATGCGCCTGGCCGAAGCCCTGGCGGCGCGGCCACGGGATTTCCCGGACATCTACCGGGCGTTGATCGCCGCCGGCGAAGAGTCGGGCGACCTGGCCCAGGTCATGGAACGCCTGGCCGACTACATCGAAGAGCGCAACACCCTGCGCGGCAAGATCCTCACCGCCTTTATCTACCCCGGCGTGGTGGGGCTGGTCTCGGTGGGCATCGTGATCTTCCTGCTCAGCTACGTGGTGCCCCAGGTGGTCAGCGCTTTCTCCCAGGCGCGCCAGGACCTGCCGGGGCTGACCCTGGCGATGCTCAACGCCAGTGACTTCATCCGCGCCTGGGGCTGGCTGTGTTTCGGCGTGCTGGCCGGCGGCTTCTGGAGCTGGCGTATGTACCTGCGCAACCCCCAGGCCCGCTTGAACTGGCACAGCCGGGTACTGCGTCTGCCGCTGATCGGGCGCTTCGTGCTGGGTCTGAACACCGCGCGCTTCGCCTCGACCCTGGCGATCCTCGGCGGAGCCGGGGTGCCGCTGCTGCGCGCTCTGGAAGCGGCGCGCCAGACCCTGTCCAACGACCGCCTGAGCCAGAGCGTCAGCGACGCCACCGCCAAGGTCCGCGAAGGCGTCAACCTGGCCGCCGCGCTGCGGGTGGAAAAAGTCTTCCCGCCGGTGCTGATCCACCTGATCGCCAGCGGCGAAAAAACCGGCGCCCTGCCACCCATGCTCGAACGCGCCGCGCAAACCCTGTCCCGCGACATCGAACGCCGCGCCATGGGTATGACCGCCTTGCTCGAACCACTGATGATCGTGGTCATGGGCGGAGTGGTACTGGTGATCGTCATGGCGGTGCTGCTGCCGATCATCGAGATCAACCAGCTGGTGCAATAAAAGGAGGGCTTCTGTAGGAGCGAAGCTTGCTCGCGATAGCGTCCGTCCAGACGACTCGCGTCGCCTGGGTCGCGGGCAAGCCTCGCTCCTACGGTCATGGCGCCGAACTGCTGTCGACGCGAATGCCTGTAGCCGCTGCCGAGCGCAGCGAGGCTGCGTCGCCAAACCTGAACACGCGGTTCGCCAGGAACAACAGCAGGGGTTGTCTCAGTTTTTTTCTGCTCCGAGGTCTGCCACCCGAGCGGCCAATCCGCCGAACTCGGGTTCCTCGTTCTGTCATGCACAACCACCCCCATCGCCCCCAGCCCAAGACCCACGCCGCGTCGGCCCGTGAGCTGGCAAAAGGCCCCGCGAAACCTCGCTGTCACCTGTGCTGAAAAGCCCGTGCCAAGGCCCCCGAACACCCGAGAAAGTTTTTGAAAATCAAGGCCTTTCTCCCGAGGTTTTTTCCTTTATCTGTCACCGGAAACTGCGAACTTCTTACCCATGGCCTCACCCCGCACAACGCTCTCAGAGCAGGGCAGAGGATCTGAGCGCCATGGCGTCATGCAAGAACCATTGACCTCCGTATACACACGACGAAAGGAGATTCTTCATGTTTAAGCGCACTATGATCGCAGCTTCCCTGGCCGTAGCGGCTCTGGCTTCGGCCCAATCGATGGCGGCTGTTGTGGGTGGCGGTGCCACTCTGCCACAGAACCTGTATGGCACCACCGCCGGTACCGGCATCCTGGCTTCCTCGACTCCTGGCTTCAACCCTTACATCGGCGTAGGCAGCGGTGCAGGCAAGCAGGCCTTCTTCAACAATGACTCCACCAAGTTCAACCTGGCTGCTGGCATCAACGTCGACTACGCCGGTAGCGACTCGATCGTGAGCCTGGCTGAACTTAATGCCTACAATGCCAGCGCCGACAAGGGCCGTACCACCTTCGGTCCTTTGATCCAGATCCCGGCCGAAGCCACTTCGGTGACCGTGCCTTACAACATCGCTGGCAAAACCACGTTGAACCTCACCAGTGCTCAACTGGCCGATATCTTCTCAGGCAAGATCCAGAACTGGAAAGATGTCTCCTTCGGTGGTACGGCTGGTCCTGATCTGCCAATCAAGGTTGTCTATCGCACCGACGGCAGCGGCACCACCGAGATCTTCACCACTCACCTGAAAGCCGTGAAGCCTGCTTCGGTACCTGCCGCCAGCAACAGCTTCGCCACCGCCGTAGGCTTCAACCCGGCCACCAATGCTCCAACCGGTTCGACCTACATCGGTGTTTCCGGTAGCGGCGCGATCGCTTCCACCGTGGCCAGCACCAACGGCGCCATCGGTTATGTCAGCCCTGACTTCGCCGAGTTCAACAACGCTGCCAAAGTGGCAACGGTCAATGGCTTCCTGCCAACCGCCGTCAACGTACAGGTCACGCTGGATACCGCACTGCCACCGACCAACCCTGCCAGCGGCAAGGACGTCGCCAACCCACTGGACTGGGTACCGACCTTCGCCAACCCAAGCACCGGCTACCCAATCGTAGGTTATACCAACCTGGTCTTCAGCCAGTGCTACAAGGACGCCGGCGACAACCTGCGTATCCGCAACTTCCTCAACACCCACTACACCGGTGGCAACAACGCCACTGTGACCAGCCACTCCTTCATCCCACTGCCAGCCAGCTGGCAGACCGCTGTACACAACACCTTCTACAACACCACCAGCGCCCTGCGCGTAGGCAACACCAACGTCTGCAACGGCATTGGTCGTCCGGCCTGATACCCCGCCATCGGCAGGGTTCGTGTAACCGCCGGCAATGGCTCAAGCCATTGCCGGCTTTCTCGTTTCCGGCTGTTGTCGCGCAGATGAACTTTGCATGACAAGAGTTCGGTCGCGCCTGCCCATAACCGCCTTAGCAGTAATCCCGCGAATGTTTTGGCGGCAACCGTCGTACCCGCCATTCGCCCGAACAGTAAAAAGGATCCGCAAGTGATGCGCTCTGAGCCGAATCAGCCTGTTTCCCGACTCATCAACGCTTCTGCTGCCCATGGACAGCCGGTGCTGCGACTCAAGCCGCTGGCGCAGGCCATTGCCCTGTTGATGCTCGCCGGCACGGCCCAGGCCGCGCAGCCTCTGGCCTTCAGTTCGGGCTGGTTCGGGGCCATGGGGGG
>NZ_QHHP01000042.1:0-130324 GCF_003184125.1 Pseudomonas sp. RW409
GCGGTTTCTGCTTTTTTCTGTATGGAAATTGTTGTGAGTCAAAAGGGCTGGCCTTTTGATAGGTGGCGGGAGAGGCGGGGAATCAGGCGGGAGCGGGGAGGGCTTCACCCCGTGGCTGGCACGGGGCGATAGCCGGAATATCAGACCTTGCGGACGAACTCGGACTTGAGCTTCATCGGGCCGATACCGTCGATCTTGCAGTCGATGTCGTGGTCGCCATCGCACAGGCGGATGTTCTTGACCTTGGTACCGACCTTGACCACCAGCGAGGTGCCCTTGACCTTGAGGTCCTTGATCACGGTGATGGTGTCGCCGTCTTGCAGGACATTGCCGACCGAGTCTTTTTTCACGGTTTCATCGGATGCGGCCTCGGCTTCGCCGTTGGCGGACCATTCGTGGGCGCATTCCGGGCAGACCAACTGGGCGCCGTCTTCATAGGTGTATTCGGAATTGCATTTTGGGCAGGGTGGCAACGTGCTCACTAAGACTCCTCGGATTCAGGAAGGCTAAAAAAGCGCACATTATATAGGGTTTTGCCCGGGGAAGGGGTATCGCGGGGGATTGGGCGAGAAAGCATCGCGAGCCAGCCCGCTCCTGCGCAGGGCTGGAGCGGGCTGGCGATCGAATCTTAGTGGGTGCGGGCTACAGCGAATTCGCTCAGTTCCACCAGCGCGTCGCGGTATTCGCTCGGCGGCAGGGCTTCCAGGCAGGCGATGGCGCGAGCGACATAGTCGCGGGCCAGTTGCGCGGTGTAGTCCAGGGAGCCGGAGGCTTCCACGGCCGCGCGGATGCTTTCCAGGTCTTCGATACCGCCTTTCTGGATCGCCTGGCGCACCAGGGCAGCCTGTTCCGGCGTGCCTTCGCGCATGGTGTAGATCAGCGGCAGGGTCGGCTTGCCTTCGGCCAGGTCGTCGCCGACGTTCTTGCCCAGGGTTTCCGCGTCGCCGCGGTAGTCGAGCAGGTCGTCCACCAGTTGGAAGGCCACGCCCAGGTGATCGCCGAAGGTGCGCAGGGCTTCGCTCTGCTCTTCGGTGGCGCCGGCCAGGGCGGCGGCGCTGTGGGTCGAGGCTTCGAAGAGCATCGCGGTCTTGCCGCGGATGACTTCCATGTAGGTTTCTTCGGTGGTGCTGGCGTCACGGACTTTCGACAGCTGCAGCACTTCGCCTTCGGCGATGATGCGGGTGGCTTGCGAAAGGATCTTCATCACCGGCATCGAGCCCAGCTCGACCATCATCTCGAAGGAGCGCGAGTACAGGAAGTCGCCCACCAGCACGCTCGGGGCATTGCCCCACATGGCGTTGGCGGTCGAGCGGCCACGGCGCATGCCGGACATGTCGACCACGTCGTCATGCAGCAGGGTGGCGGTGTGCAGGAATTCGATGGTGGCGGCCAGCAGGCGCAGGTCGTCGCCTTCGCGACCCAGGGCCTTGCCACACAGCAGCACCAATAAAGGACGCAGGCGTTTACCCCCGGCCGAGGTAATGTAGTCGCCGATTTTCGATACCAGCGGCACTCGGGAGGTCAGCTGCTTCTTGATGATGCCGTCGACGGCGCTAAAATCGTCCGCCACCGCGCGGTAGAAAGCTTGGGGTTGCATCAGCGACAGGTGCTCCAGAAGGGTTGCGCGGCATGCTAGGACCCACGTCCGGGGCTGTCAAGGCGCGATGGACGGCCCCTTGCATCGCCAAGACAGCTTGCGTACAATCGCGCACCCTGAACTTCCTGGGCAGCACCTGCCTTACGCAATTGCACTTGGGCCGTTCCAGCCCCATGCAGCCATGCCAGCCAATACCTCTTCTTATAAAGAGCTGGGTGAGCAGGATTATCGGAGAAATACCATGTACGCAGTAATCGTTACCGGCGGTAAGCAATACAAGGTCGCTGAAGGTGAATACCTGAAGATCGAAAAACTGGAAATCGCCACTGGCGAATCCGTGACTTTTGACCGCGTTCTGTTGGTTGCCAATGGCGACGACGTGAACATCGGCGCACCTGTTGTTGCTGGCGCAACCGTCAAGGCTGAAGTGATCTCCCAAGGTCGTCACGATAAAGTCCGCATCATCAAGTTCCGTCGCCGTAAGCACCACATGAAGCGTATGGGCCACCGCCAGTGGTTCACCGAGATCAAAATCACCGGTATTCAGGCTTAATTTCAGCCTAATTCCTCACTAGGAGAATTGAACTCATGGCACACAAAAAAGCTGGTGGTAGTACCCGTAACGGTCGCGACTCAGAAGCCAAACGCCTTGGCGTGAAGATGTATGGCGGCCAGGTCATCAAGGCCGGCAACATCATCGTGCGTCAGCGCGGCACCCAATTCCACGCTGGCTACGGCGTTGGCATGGGTAAAGATCACACCCTCTTCGCGAAAATCGAAGGCGTGATCAAGTTTGAAGTAAAAGGCGCCTTCGGTCGTCGTTACGTGAGCGTTGTCGCGGCTTAATTGCGCGATCGCTGGAAAAGCCCTGTCTTGCGACGGGGCTTTTTCGTTTGTGGGGTGAGTCTCTTGCAAAACTGTTTGTATGGGCTGCCAGCGCTGGATGTTACGGCCGTTGATCGGGGTCGCTGCGCTCATTTTTGCAAGAGTCTTATGTCTTAGTGTTTTTCGGCTCGCCCGTGCGGCGAGAGGCGTTTTGTTATGAAGTTCGTTGATGAAGTTTCGATCCGAGTAAAAGCTGGCGACGGCGGCAATGGCTGCATGAGTTTCCGTCGGGAAAAGTTCATCGAAAACGGTGGTCCGAACGGTGGTGATGGTGGTGATGGCGGCTCGATCTACATGATCGCCGACGAAAACCTCAACACCCTGGTGGACTACCGCTACACCCGCCATTTCGACGCCGAGCGTGGCTCCAATGGCGGCAGTACCGATTGCACCGGCAAGAAAGGTGAGGATCTCGAGCTGCGCGTACCGGTCGGCACCACGGTGATCGACGCCGGTACCCAGGAAGTGATCGGTGATCTGACCAAGGCCGGTCAGCGTTTGCTGGTGGTGCAGGGCGGCTGGCACGGTCTGGGTAACACCCGTTTCAAATCCAGTACCAACCGCGCGCCGCGCCAGACCACTCCGGGTAAGCCGGGTGAGCAGCGTGACCTCAAACTGGAGCTGAAAGTGCTGGCGGACGTCGGTCTGCTGGGCTTGCCGAATGCCGGTAAGAGCACCTTCATTCGCTCGGTTTCCGCGGCCAAGCCGAAAGTGGCCGACTATCCGTTCACGACCCTGGTGCCGAACCTGGGCGTGGTCAGTGTCGACCGCTGGAAAAGCTTCGTGATCGCCGACATCCCGGGTCTGATAGAGGGCGCTTCGGATGGTGCGGGCCTGGGTATCCGTTTCCTCAAGCACCTGGCGCGTACTCGCCTGCTGCTGCACCTCGTGGACATGGCGCCACTGGATGAAAGCAGCCCGGCCGATGCTGCGGAAGTGATCGTCAACGAGCTGACCAAGTTCAGCCCGTCCCTGGCTGAGCGTGATCGCTGGCTGGTGCTGAACAAATGCGACCAGATCCTCGAGGAGGAGCATGAGGCGCGGGTCAAGGAGATCGTCGATCGCCTGGAGTGGACCGGTCCGGTGTACGTGATCTCGGCCATTTCCAAAGACGGTACCGAGCGCCTGAGCCGCGACATCATGCGTTATCTGGAAGATCGTGCCGATCGCCTGGCTGCCGACCCGGCTTATGCCGACGAGTTGGCTGAGCTCGATCAGCGCATCGAAGACGAGGCGCGTGCCCAGCTGCAGGCTCTGGACGACCAGCGTGCCCTGCGCCGCAGCGGCGTGAAGAGCGTGCATGACATCGGCGACGATGACTGGGACGAGGAAGATGTGGATGACGAAGATGGTCCGGAAATCATTTACGTCCGCGACTGATTCGTTGCAGTAAACTACAAGCGCCGCTCACTGAGCGGCGTTTTAGTATCCAGGAAACGTAGTATCAAGAAGCTTAGTATCAAGAAACGTAGCCACGAATAACTTATGGGCGCGCTCGGTCGCGTGGCTCTCAAGCTAAGGTTGAAGAAGATGCGGAGTAAGGTGACAGGTGCGCAGCGCTGGGTCGTGAAGATCGGCAGCGCACTGCTGACGGCGGACGGCAAAGGGCTGGATCGCGCGGCAATGGGCGTTTGGGTCGAGCAGATGGTGGCCTTGCATGAGGCTGGCGTCGAGCTGGTATTGGTTTCCTCCGGTGCGGTCGCGGCCGGCATGAGTCGCCTGGGCTGGACCGCACGACCGAGTGCGATGCATGAGCTGCAGGCGGCCGCGGCCATCGGCCAGATGGGGCTGGTGCAGGCCTGGGAATCGAGCTTTGCCGAGCACGGCCTGCACACTGCGCAGATCCTGCTGACCCATGACGACCTGTCCGACCGCAAGCGTTACCTGAACGCCCGCAGCACCTTGCGTGCGCTGGTCGAACTCAAGGTGATTCCGGTCATCAATGAAAACGACACCGTGGTTACCGATGAGATCCGCTTCGGTGACAACGACACCCTGGCGGCCCTGGTGGCCAACCTGGTCGAGGCCGATCTGCTGGTGATCCTCACTGACCGCGACGGCATGTTCGATGCGGACCCGCGTAACAACCCCGATGCCCAACTGATTTACGAGGCGCGCGCCGACGACCCGGCGCTGGATACGGTGGCGGGCGGTACCGGTGGTGCGCTCGGGCGTGGTGGCATGCAGACCAAGCTGCGCGCGGCGCGCCTGGCGGCCCGTTCCGGGGCGCACACCATCATTGTCGGTGGGCGCCTGGAGCGGGTGCTGGATCGCCTCAAGGCGGGCGAGCGCCTGGGTACCTTGCTGTCGCCTGAGCGCGGCATGCTGGCGGCGCGCAAGCAATGGCTGGCTGGGCACCTGCAAACCCGTGGCACCCTGGTGCTGGATGATGGTGCGGTGTCGGCCCTGTCCCAAGGCAACAAGAGCTTGCTGCCGGTGGGGGTCAAGCTGGTGCAGGGCAGCTTCCGCCGTGGCGAGATGGTGGTGTGCGTGGCGCCAGACGGGCGTGAAATCGCTCGCGGCCTGGCCAACTACAGCGCCCTGGAGGCGCAAAAAATCATCGGTCAGTCTTCTGATGCGATTGTCGGTTTGCTGGGGTACATGGCCGAGCCCGAGTTGGTTCACCGTGACAACCTGATTCTGGTCTAAGGAAAAACCAATGCGTGTAGCAAAAGGGTTGTTGGGGTTGCTGCTGGCGATGCCGCTGCTGGCCTCCGCTGAAGAGATCGGCCAGGTGTCGACGGTGTTCAAGTTTGTCGGGCCCAACGATCGCATTGTGGTCGAGGCCTTTGATGATCCGAAGGTGGAGGGCGTGACCTGCTACCTGTCGCGCGCCAAGACCGGTGGCGTGAAGGGTGGGCTGGGGTTGGCGGAGGATCGTGCCGAGGCCTCCATCGCTTGTCGGCAGGTCGGCCCAATCAGCTTCAAGGGTGAGCTCAAGGATGGCGAGGAGGTGTTCAAGGAGCGCACTTCGCTGGTGTTCAAGACCATGCAGGTGGTGCGTTTCCTCGACAAGAAGCGCAATACCCTGGTGTACCTGGTCTATAGCGATCGGTTGATCGAGGGTAGTCCGCAGAATGCGGTGACGGCGATTCCGATCCTGCCTTGGGCGCAGAACCCGTAAAGGCCTTCAGGGCTTGCTCCTGCAGGTTGTGTCATTCCTGCAGGGGCGGCCGGTCGGCGCTCGATTGCTGGTGATAGCGGTTCAGTACTCAAAGCAGCAAATCGCAGGTAATAAAAAACCGACCCTGGGGTCGGTTTTTTAACAAGCGTGTCGCTTAGGCTGCAGCAGCAAGCTTCAGAGCCTTGATGTGGCCATTCAGGCGGCCTTTATGGCGAGCAGCTTTGTTCTTGTGGATGATGCCTTTATCGGCCATGCGGTCGATAACTGGCACGGCCAGAACATAAGCAGCTTGCGCTTTTTCAGCGTCTTTTGCGTCGATGGCTTTAACTACATTCTTGATGTAGGTACGAACCATGGAACGCAGGCTGGCGTTGTGGCTGCGACGCTTCTCAGCCTGTTTTGCACGTTTTTTGGCGGAAGGTGAGTTGGCCACCGTCGAGCTCCTCGAAAGACTTTTTGGGAAATAGCAAACAAAATAGGCCGCGAATCATGCCGATGAGTTGAAGGCTTGTCAAGGGCAGCTGATGCGTTCCGCTGAGTGGTTGGATCTGAAGAGGCGGGATATTTATTTCCGGCGCTTGACCTGTAAACTCGCGAGCTTTGGCTCTGTGCTGTTGCGGCGCGGAGTATCGCACAAGTGGGCGCATTGTTCGCCTGCTGTTTATCTACAGGCAAAAAACCTTTCCATGAACCTGCTCAAGTCGTTGGCCGCTGTCAGCTCTATCACCATGCTTTCCCGGGTTCTGGGGTTCGTGCGCGATACCATCATTGCGCGTACGTTCGGCGCCGGAATGGCGACGGACGCCTTCTTCATCGCCTTCAAGCTGCCCAACCTGCTGCGCCGCATCTTCGCCGAGGGCGCCTTTTCACAGGCCTTCGTGCCGATCCTGGCGGAATACAAAAGCCAGCAGGGAGAGGAAGCGACCCGTACCTTTATTGCCTATGTGTCCGGCCTGCTGACCCTGGTGCTGGCGCTGGTGACGGCGCTGGGGATCATCGCCGCGCCCTGGGTGATCTGGGCGACGGCGCCAGGTTTTGTCGACACTCCGGAAAAATTCACGCTGACCACCGATCTGTTGCGCGTGACCTTTCCTTATATATTGCTGATCTCGTTGTCCTCCCTGGCGGGGGCGATCCTCAATACCTGGAACCGCTTTTCGGTCCCGGCGTTCGTGCCGACGTTGCTGAACGTCGCCATGATCGTGTTCTCGGTATTCCTGACACCTTATTTCGATCCGCCGGTCATGGCACTGGGCTGGGCGGTGCTGGCGGGTGGCCTGGCGCAGTTGCTGTATCAGCTGCCGCATCTTAAGAAGATCGGCATGCTCGTGCTGCCGCGCCTGAACCTGCGCGACACCGGGGTCTGGCGGGTGCTGAAGCAGATGCTGCCGGCCATTCTCGGGGTCTCGGTAAGCCAGATTTCGCTGATCATCAACACCATCTTCGCCTCGTTCCTGGTGGCCGGCTCGGTGTCCTGGATGTATTACGCCGATCGCCTGATGGAGCTGCCTTCGGGGGTTCTGGGGGTAGCGCTGGGCACGATCCTGCTGCCGACACTGGCCAAGACTTACGCCAACAAGGACCGGCATGAATATTCGCGGATTCTCGATTGGGGCCTGCGCCTGTGCTTCATGCTGGTGCTGCCTTGCGCGTTGGCGCTGGGGATTCTGGCCGAGCCACTGACGGTATCGCTGTTCCAGTACGGCCAGTTCAGCGCCTTCGATGCGTCGATGACCCAGCGGGCGTTGGTCGCGTATTCGGTCGGCTTGCTCGCGATCATTGTGATCAAGGTGCTGGCACCGGGCTTCTACGCCCAGCAGAACATTCGTACCCCGGTAAAAATCGCGATTTTCACGCTGATTGTCACGCAACTGCTGAACCTGGCGTTCATCGGTCCGCTGAAGCATGCGGGCCTGGCGCTGGCGATCAGCGCCGGGGCCTGTATCAACGCCGGTCTGCTGTTCTATCAACTGCGCAAACAGCAGATGTTCCTGCCGCAGCCAGGGTGGGGCAAGTTTGCCCTCAAACTGGTCGTTGCGGTGAGCGTGATGTCGGCGGTGTTGTTGGGGCTGATGCAGTTCATGCCGGCCTGGGATCAGGGGCATATGCTTGCGCGTTTCCTGCGTCTGGGCGTGCTGGTGGTGGCCGGCGTAGTGGCCTATTTCGGCATGCTGGCCTTGTTCGGTTTCCGCCTGCGCGACTTCAATCGCAAGGCGTTGCACTGAGGTCCGGGGGCGCTTGAACGCCAGCGAGGCAGTGGTTTTGTCGGTTCGATCACTTTGGCGCGTGCTGTTGCCTGTCACCGGCCGTCGGGTGTGGTTATAATCGACCACTTTATGAGCAAGAAGCGCGTTATGCAGCTGGTCCGAGGCCTCCACAATCTGCGCCCCCAGCATCGGGGCTGTGTCGCCACTATTGGCAACTTCGACGGTGTTCACCGTGGCCACCAGGCTATCCTGGGCCGGCTGCGTGAGCGTGCGCTTGAGTTGGGCGTGCCCAGCTGCGTGGTGATATTCGAGCCGCAGCCGCGCGAATTCTTCGCTCCGGATACCGCTCCTGCCCGTCTGGCACGCTTGCGCGACAAGCTGCAGCTGCTGGCCGAGGAGGGCGTCGACCGGGTCTTGTGCCTGGCGTTCAACCAGCGCTTGAGCAAGCTCAGCGCCAGCGAGTTCGTCGAGACCATCCTGGTCGATGGCCTGGGTGTGCAGCATCTGGAAGTCGGCGACGATTTTCGTTTTGGTTGCGACCGGGTCGGTGACTTCGACTTCCTGCAAAAGGCCGGTATCACCCACGGTTTTACCGTCGAGGCCGCGCAGACTGTCGAGCTGGATGGCCTGCGCGTCAGCAGCACCCAGGTCCGCAATGCCCTGGCGGCTGCCGATTTCGTATTGGCCGAGCGTCTGCTCGGTCGCCCGTTCCGCATCGCCGGGCGGGTCCTGCACGGACAGAAGCTGGCGCGCCAATTAGGTACGCCAACCATCAATGTGCAGCTCAAGCGCCGCCGTGTACCGCTGTCCGGGGTGTACCTGGTCAATGTCGACATCGACGGCAAGACCTGGCCGGGCGTCGCCAACATTGGCGTGCGGCCGACGGTGGCAGGTGATGGCAAGGCCCACCTGGAAGTCCATCTTTTAGATTTTGCCGGCGATCTGTATGACCGGCGTTTGACGGTGGTTTTCCACCACAAGCTGCGTGAAGAGCAGCGTTTCGCCTCTCTGGAGGCGCTGAAGACGGCGATCAACGCGGATGTCGCCGCCGCCCGTGCCGAAGTTGCACGTACCCATAGCGCCAATCGCTAATGAAGAGCCTTAAATGACCGACTATAAAGCCACGCTAAACCTTCCGGACACCGCCTTCCCAATGAAGGCCGGCCTGCCTCAGCGCGAACCGCAGATTCTGCAGCGCTGGGACAGCATTGGCCTGTACGGTAAGTTGCGCGAAATTGGCAAGGATCGTCCGAAGTTCGTTCTTCACGACGGTCCGCCCTACGCCAACGGCTCGATTCACATCGGTCATGCGGTCAACAAGATTCTCAAGGACATGATCATCCGCTCGAAGACCCTGGCGGGCTTCGACGCGCCTTATGTTCCGGGCTGGGACTGCCACGGCCTGCCGATCGAGCACAAGGTCGAGGTGACCCACGGCAAGAACCTGTCCTCGGACAAGACCCGCGAGCTGTGCCGCGCCTACGCCACCGAGCAGATCGAAGGCCAGAAGGCCGAGTTCATCCGCCTGGGTGTGCTGGGCGACTGGGCCAACCCGTACAAGACCATGGATTTTGCCAACGAAGCCGGGGAAATCCGTGCCCTGGCGGAAATGGTCAAGGGCGGTTTCGTGTTCAAGGGCCTCAAGCCGGTGAACTGGTGTTTCGACTGCGGCTCGGCCCTGGCTGAAGCGGAAGTCGAGTACCAGGACAAGAAGTCCTCGACCATCGACGTGGCCTTCCCGATTGCCGACGCAGACAAGCTGGCCGCCGCCTTTGGCCTGGCCAAGCTGAGCAAGCCGGCTTCGATCGTGATCTGGACCACCACTCCGTGGACCATCCCGGCCAACCAGGCGCTGAACGTTCACCCTGAGTTCAACTACGCCCTGGTCGATGCTGGCGACAAGCTGCTGGTCCTGGCCGAAGAGCTGGTGGAGTCCTGCCTGGCCCGCTACAACCTGGAAGGCTCGGTGATCGCCACCGCCCCGGGTTCGGCGCTGGAGCTGATCAACTTCCGTCACCCGTTCTACGATCGCCTGTCGCCGGTGTACCTGGCTGACTACGTCGAGCTGGGCGCCGGTACCGGCGTGGTTCACTCGTCGCCAGCCTACGGCGAAGATGACTTCGTGACCTGCAAGCGTTACGGCATGGTCAACGACGACATCCTCAACCCCGTGCAGAGCAACGGCGTGTACGCCAGCTCGCTGGAGTTCTTCGGCGGCCAGTTCATCTGGAAGGCCAACCCGGCCATCGTCGACAAGCTGACCGAAGTCGGTGCGCTGCTGCACACCGAAACCATCAGCCACAGCTACATGCATTGCTGGCGCCACAAGACCCCGCTGATCTACCGCGCCACCGCGCAGTGGTTCGTCGGCATGGACAAGCAGCCAACCAGCGGCAACACCCTGCGCCAGCGCGCGTTGCAGGCCATCGAAGAGACTCAGTTCGTTCCGGCCTGGGGCCAGGCGCGCCTGCATTCGATGATCGCCAACCGTCCGGACTGGTGCATCTCCCGTCAGCGCAACTGGGGCGTGCCGATCCCGTTCTTCCTGCACAAGGAAAGCGGCGAGCTGCACCCACGTACTGTCGAACTGATGGAAGAAGTGGCCAAACGTGTCGAGCACGAAGGCATCGAAGCCTGGTTCAAGATGGACGCGGCCGAGTTGCTGGGCGATGAAGCCTCGCAATACGACAAGATCAGCGACACCCTGGACGTCTGGTTCGACTCCGGTACCACGCACTGGCACGTACTGCGCGGCTCGCACCCGATGGGCCACGCCAGCGGCCCGCGTGCCGACCTGTACCTGGAAGGTTCCGACCAGCACCGCGGCTGGTTCCACTCGTCCCTGCTGACCGGCTGCGCGATCGATGGCAATGCGCCGTATCGCGAACTGCTGACCCACGGTTTCACCGTCGACGAGAACGGTCGCAAGATGTCCAAGTCCCTGGGCAACGTCATCGCGCCGCAGAAGGTCAACGACACCCTGGGCGCCGACATCATGCGCCTGTGGGTCTCGGCCACCGACTACTCCGGTGAAATGGCGGTTTCCGACCAGATCCTGCAGCGCAGCGCCGACGCCTACCGGCGTATCCGCAACACCGCGCGCTTCCTGCTTTCCAACCTGAGCGGCTTCAACCCGGCCACCGATATCCTGCCGGCCGAAGAAATGCTCGCCCTGGACCGTTGGGCCGTGGACCGTACCCTGCTGCTGCAGCGCGAGCTGGAACTGCATTACGGCGAATACCGCTTCTGGAACGTCTACTCCAAGGTCCACAACTTCTGCGTGCAGGAGCTGGGCGGTTTCTACCTGGACATCATCAAGGACCGCCAGTACACCACCGGCGCCAACAGCAAGGCCCGTCGTTCGTGCCAGACCGCGTTGTTCCACATCTCCGAAGCGCTGGTGCGCTGGATCGCACCGATCCTCGCCTTCACCGCCGACGAGCTGTGGCAGTACCTGCCGGGCGAGCGCAACGAATCGGTGATGCTCAACACCTGGTACCAGGGCCTCAGCGAGCTGCCGGAAGGCTTCGAGCTGGACCGTGCCTACTGGGAGCGGATCATGGCGGTCAAGGTCGCGGTCAACAAGGAAATGGAAATCCAGCGCGCGGCCAAGGCCGTCGGTGGCAACCTGCAAGCCGAAGTGACCCTGTATGCCGAAGAAGCGCTGAGCGCCGACCTGGCCAAGCTGAGCAACGAGCTGCGTTTCGTGCTGATCACCTCCACCGCCAGCGTCGCGCCTTTCGCGCAGGCCCCGACGGATGCGGTGGAAACCGAAGTCGCCGGCCTCAAGCTGAAAGTGGTCAAGTCGAGCTTCGCCAAGTGCGCCCGTTGCTGGCACTGCCGTGAAGATGTCGGCGTGCACCCTGAGCACCCGGAAATCTGCGGTCGCTGCGTCGACAACATCAGCGGCGAAGGCGAGGTTCGTCACTATGCCTAATGCCACGGGCCGTTTCGGCCGTCTGGGCTGGCTGTGGTTGAGCGTGCTGGTCCTGGTCATCGACCAGGCCAGCAAGCTGCACTTCGAAAGCTCGCTGTCGATGTACCAGCAGATCGTGGTGATCCCGGATTACTTCAGCTGGACCCTGGCCTACAACACCGGCGCGGCGTTCAGCTTCCTGGCGGACAGCTCGGGCTGGCAGCGCTGGTTGTTCGCCCTGATTGCGGTGGTGGTCAGCGCGGTGCTGGTGGTCTGGCTCAAGCGCCTGGGGCGCAACGAAACCTGGCTGGCGGTCGCCCTGGCCCTGGTGCTGGGTGGCGCGCTGGGCAACCTGTACGACCGCATCGCCCTGGGCCATGTGATCGATTTCATCCTGGTGCATTGGCAGAACCGCTGGTATTTCCCGGC
The DNA here is from genome assembly GCF_003184125.1 of Pseudomonas sp. RW409. Taxonomy (NCBI): domain Bacteria; kingdom Pseudomonadati; phylum Pseudomonadota; class Gammaproteobacteria; order Pseudomonadales; family Pseudomonadaceae; genus Pseudomonas; species Pseudomonas sp. RW409. The sequence goes on from NZ_QHHP01000042.1 coordinate 12,159, forward strand.
GTTCAACTTCGCCGACAGCGCCATCAGCGTGGGTGCGGTGATGCTTGCGCTGGATATGTTCAAAAGCAAGAAAACCGGAGAAGCCGTTCATGACTGAACAGGTATTGGCTGAACAACGCATCGGCCAGAACACGGAAGTCACTTTGCATTTCGCATTGCGCCTGGAGAATGGCGACACGGTGGACAGCACCTTCGACAAGGCCCCGGCGACCTTCAAGGTCGGTGACGGCAACCTGTTGCCAGGTTTTGAAGCGGCCCTGTTCGGTTTCAAGGCGGGCGACAAGCGTAACCTGACCATCGAACCGGAAAACGCCTTTGGCCAGCCGAACCCGCAAAATGTACAGATCATCCCGCGTTCGCAGTTCCAGGATATGGAGCTGTCCGAAGGCCTGCTGGTGATCTTCAACGATGCGGCCAATACCGAGCTGCCAGGTGTGGTCAAAGCCTTTGACGATGCCCAGGTGACGGTTGACTTCAACCATCCGTTGGCCGGTAAAACCTTGACCTTTGATGTCGAAATCATCGACGTTAAAGCGCTGTAACTAACGAACCCGGCCTGCTGTAGGAGCGAGCGTGCTCGCGAAGTTCTTCAACGATAACGCTGGCATTCTGAATGACCGCGGTGTCTTTGAGTTCTTCGCGAGCAAGCTCGCTCCTACAGCGCAAGACACGAGGCACAGCATGCAAATCAAACTCGCCAACCCCCGTGGCTTCTGCGCTGGCGTGGACCGCGCGATCGAAATCGTCAATCGCGCCCTGGAGGTCTTCGGACCGCCGATCTACGTGCGTCATGAAGTGGTGCACAACAAATTTGTCGTCGAAGACCTGCGCGCGCGCGGAGCGATCTTTGTCGAGGAGCTGGACCAGGTGCCGGATGACGTCATCGTGATCTTCAGCGCCCACGGCGTTTCCCAGGCCGTGCGCAGCGAAGCGGCGGGCCGTGGCCTGAAAGTCTTCGATGCGACCTGCCCGCTGGTGACCAAGGTGCATATCGAAGTGGCGCGCTACAGCCGCGACGGTCGCGAATGCATCCTGATCGGCCATGCCGGCCACCCGGAAGTCGAAGGCACCATGGGCCAGTACGATGCCAGCAATGGCGGCGCGATCTACCTGGTGGAAGATGAGAACGACGTCGCCAACCTGCAGGTGCGCAATCCTGAAAAGCTGGCGTTCGTGACCCAGACCACCTTGTCGATGGACGACACCAGCCGGGTCATCGATGCCCTGCGCCAGCGTTTCCCGGCCATTGGCGGGCCACGCAAGGACGATATCTGCTACGCCACGCAGAACCGTCAGGACGCGGTCAAGCAACTGGCCGACGAGTGCGATGTGGTACTGGTGGTGGGCAGCCCGAACAGCTCCAACTCCAACCGCCTGCGTGAACTGGCCGAGCGCATGGCCACCCCGGCATACCTGATCGATGGTGCCGAGGATATGCAGCGCAGCTGGTTCGACGGCGTCGAGCGCATCGGCATCACCGCTGGGGCGTCGGCTCCCGAGGTGCTGGTGCGGGGCGTGATCGACCAATTGCACGCCTGGGGCGCCACCGGCGCCGACGAACTGGCCGGCCGCGAAGAAAACATCACCTTCTCCATGCCCAAAGAGCTGCGCGTTCGTTCGCTGCTCTGATCAGCCCTGGCTGTCGCATAACGCCTGCGCGGCCTTGTCGCTGCGCAGGCTGACCCGCCCGCTGCGGGAAAGCACCACCTGATGCTGGCTCGTTCCCGGATCGGCCCCGCAGATGTGCAGCGTCCCGGCCTGAAAGGCCCCGCTGGGCAGTAGCGGATCGCCCAGGCCACTGAAACGCACGAAATGCTGCACCGGGCGATTGCCGACAATCGCCACCCGGGCGTCTCCCCGGCGTTCGAGCAGCACCGGGTTATCGCCGTCCTGCGAGCCCTCGCCACTGATATCCAGAATGATCCGCCAACCCTGGCTCCAGTCGTCGTTCAACCCGTGAATGACGATTCGCTGCTGGCGCAGGATGGCTTCGGTGCGCGCATTGCGGATGCCGCTGGCAAGCATCTGTGCGGCATCCAGCCGGCGAGTCGACTGGAACAACTCCCCGAATGAGGTGGTGGCGAACAGCATCAACAGGCTGGCAAGCGCCAGCCCCACGATTATTTCGATCAGGCCGAAACCCTTTTGCGGCATGGTTCTCCCTCCATGGAGTGCGGCAGGCCCGGACAATCCTTGCCCGGCCATTGAGCAAAACCGCGAACCTTCGGTCTATGAAGGTTCGAAGTGCTAGAGCCAGTTATAGCCGCTGGCCGCTCAAGGGGATGGCATGCGTTACCGCACAGAAGGGTTCACGCTGATCGAATTGCTGGTCGCCCTGGCAGTTTCGGCGATTTTGTTGACCCTGGTGGTTCCGGCATTCAGTCAGATGGCGCAGCGCGCCAAGGCCGACAGCGACATCAGCGAACTGCTGCGCAGCTTGAATTACGCGCGTCTGGAGGCGATCGACCGTGGCTTGCCCATTCATCTGCGCCCGGCCGCCGTGGATTCGGACTGGAGCCGGGGGCTGTCGATTTATCAAGGCGACGGACCGGCGACGAATGTATTGCGGGTTGTTCCCGCGGTCAGTCGCGGCGCCCGGCTGACGCTAACCTCTGAATTCGACAGCATCGGATTCAACGCGCTGGGTGGCGTATCGGCAGCGGTTCCGCCGGTCATGACCTATGTGCTGGGCGCACAACACAGGACGATCACGCTGTGCCTGAACGGACGGATAGCGGTAAACGGGGAGTGCCAATGACGGGCAGGAGCGTGCAGGCCGGGATGACGCTGATCGAGGTGCTGGTGGCGGTGCTGATTCTCGGCGTGGGCCTGCTTGGTGCGGCGGCGGTCCAGCTCAATGCCCTGCGCTACACCGACAGTGCCTTGATGGCCAGCCAGGCCAGCTTCATCGCCTATGACATGCTCGATCGCATCCGCGCCAACAGCGCCGCGGACTACACCGTGGCGGCGCCCGATACCGGCAATTTCAGCGTGGTTCGGGACCAGGACCTGTATGACTTCAAGCGCAATGTCGAGAGCTTTGGCGGGCCGACCGCCGAGGGCCATATCAGCCTCAAGCAGGGTGTGTTCACCATCAGCATCACCTGGGATGACTCCCGCGCCGCCCATGTCTCAGACCCGCCTGCTGAAGGCTCCCGCAGTTTTGTCGTGAGCAGCCGGGTGGCGGTGGATCCGGGGGATAAGCGATGAGACGCGAGAACAGCGGTTTCGGCCTGATCGAAATGTTGGTGGCGCTGGCGTTGAGCCTGATTGTGGCCTTGGGTGTGACGCAGATTTTCATCTCGGCCAAAAACACCTACCTCAGCCAGAGCGCCTCGGCCGGCCTGCAAGAGGACGCGCGTTTCGTGCTGAGCAAGATGATCCAGGAAATACGCATGGTCGGCATGTTCGGCTGCCTGCAGAGCATCGCCGATTCCAGCACCGCCTCGGACTTCGCCGGCCATGCACAGACACCGATCCGCTGGGACAACGCCAACCACCGGCTGACGCTGGTCACGGCCGATATCGGCGACAGCGGTGGCGCCCCGACCTGGACCGTGCTGACCGATTGCCGCAACAGCGCCACCGCCTACACTGGCGCCCGCAAGGCCCCCACGGGGCAGCAGGCGTTTGCGGTGCGGCGCCTGGTGTACAGCCTGAAGAACGATCAACTGCTGATGGGCACCGGCACTGGCTCCAGTCAGGCGGTGCTGGTGAACAATGTCAGTGCCTTCGAGGTGTCGTTCGGTATCGCCAGCACCGCCACGGATATCGCGGCCTCCCGCTACAGTCGCGATCCAGGCGACCCGGCGCGGATTCGCAGCGTGCGCTTGAGCCTGACCCTGAGCGATCCTCAGGCACGCGTGCGGCCGCAGACGTTCAATGTGGTGGCCGCCTTGCGCAATCGCCTGTTGTGAGTGAGTTGCCGATGACTTCGTATCGAACGGCTCCGGGGGCGCAGCGCGGCATGGCGCTGCTGATGAGCCTGGTGTTCCTGTTGCTGCTGACCTTGATTGGCATTTCGTCGATGCAGAACGCCACGTTGCAGGAAAAGATGTCCGGCGGCCTGTGGCTGCGCAACCAGTCGTTCCAGGCGGCGGAGATGGCCCTGCGCATCGGTGAGAGCGCGGTGCAGCAGGACAGTTATTCGTTGCCGGTCTGTACCGGCGGCCAGTGCGCGCCGCCCGGCGAGTCCGCGGTCATCAGCGCCGCGGGCCACAACGGCCATTCGGGCGTGACCTGGATCGCCACCGGTAATGGCTTTTACGGCGTGCAGAACATCGGTACGGCGCTGGGGGCGGTCAATGTGCCGAGCAACACTTCCGCGACCCTGTACCGGGTGACTGCCGTCGGGCTGGCCGGCCATTCGCGCAGTGTGCTGGAGAGCATCTATGCCAAGTACTGAAAGGCCTGGGGGATTGCTGGCTGGCGCTTTACTGGGCCTGTATCTGAGTGCTCCAGCCTATGGCTTCACCCCGGCCCAGGCGCCCTTGGCGAATGCGGCGGCGGTGGCGCCGAATGTGATGCTGCTGCTCGACGATTCGCAGAGCATGAACAGCATCGTCTATGCCCCGGGTTTCGATCCCGGGCTGGCGCGGGCGCCGGTACGGCCCTGCCGGATGCAGGCGGGCGAATGCCTGGCTGGAGCCAGTTTGAGTACGGAGTCGATTGCCCTTTCAGCGCTGAGCCAGGCGGGCTGCACCAGTGGTTATGTCGGGTTCTATCGCGACAATGCTCGGCCTCAGTGCCTCAAGCTGCCTGATCCGGCAGGGCGTGGCAGCACCCGTTATTCGGCTGCCTATTTGGCCTATCTGCTTGCCCTGGCCGACGGCCGCGACCGGGATTTCACCGATGGCTCGATTCCCGCTCAGGACCGGATGGCCCTGGTCCGTGAGGCCGCCAGCAAGCTGGTGGCTGACAACCGCGCGCTGCGCATCGGCCTGGCGAGCTTCAACCCGCCAGCAGGCGGCGATCTGGCGCCGGGCGGGCGTATCGTGCGCGCCATCAGCGATCTGGCACCAGTCAGCGACCAGGTCAGCCAGGCTCAGGCCGACGCAAACTACCAGGCATTGCTGTCCGCCATCGGCGGGCTCAGGGCCTCGGCCGAGGCGCCGCTGGCGGAAACCTATTACGAGATCAGTCGTTATTTTCGGGGCCTGACGCCTTACTACAACAGCTCTCCGTCCACCTATGGCAGCCCGATCCAGTACCGCTGCCAGTGCAATTACGGCCTGGTGGTGACCGATGGCCTGCCCAGTTACGACCACAGTTTTCCCTCCCGTGAACCCCAGGGGGCGGCCAGCCTGCCAGATTGGGATGGGGTGCCCAATGACGGCATTGATCCTGGCGGCAACGAGGAGGGCAGCAGCCTGTATCTGGATGACATCGCCAAGCTGGCGGTGGATATCGACATGCGCGCAGCGGGCCTGGATATCGCGGGGAAAAGCTGGGATTCGACGGGTTTCGCGCAACAGCACATGAACACCTACACCATCGGTCTCAACGCGCAGTACCCCATGCTGGCGGATGCGGCGAACTATGGCCGGGGCAAGTTCTACCCGGTGACTGACAAGCTGGGGCTCGACGCCGCACTGGCCTCGGCCCTGGGCGAGGTTTCGGCTTCCGCGGCCCAGGCGGGGAGCGCCACGGCGGGTGCCGCCGGGCTGGCCAGCGGTTCGAGTTATTTCCAGGCGTCTTATGACCCCGGCGATTGGCACGGCACCATCAGGGCGTACGGCATCAGCCCCGCCGGCGCGGTCGATACCAGCACGCCGCTATGGAGCACGGACTCGACCCTGGTTCCCGATGCATCGCCGGGAATCTTCCATACCTGGAACAGCGCCACTCGGACCGCCGTTGCCTTGCGCCATGACCAGCTGTCCGGCGCACAGCAGGCCGCGCTCGCCCAGGATCTGCCGCCCGGCATCAGCGCAGCCGATCTCTTGGCCTGGAGCCAGGGGGCTAACAGGGCAGGGCTCAAGGTGCGTACCCGATTGCTGGGGGACATCGTCAACTCGCCGCTGGTCATGGCGGCGCCGACCGCCCAGGACGCCGCCGATCTGCAGGGCGACAGCGACTACAGCGCCTACCTGGCGAGCAAGGCCCAAGGCATGACCCCGAGCTTGCTGGTCAACGCCAATGACGGCCTGCTTTCGCTGATCGACGCGGAGAATGGCCGGCGTCGCTACGCCTATATGCCCTCCAGTGCCTTACCGCTGCTGCATCACATCGCCGACCCCGGCTATGCCAATGGCGATCGTCACCGGTTCCTGGCCGATGGACCGGTGACGGTAGTCGATGCCCAGCTCGGCACGGCCTGGGCAACCCTGGCGCTGGCGGGCACGGGAGCCGGCGGCAAGGCGTTTTACGCGGTGCAGCTGTATGGCCAGGCCGGCAATACGCCCCAGGCGCTGTGGGAAATCGCCGCGCCTGCGTTAGCCGATATCAATCACCCATTCAATGACCTGGGTTATGCCTACGCCCGTCCGGAAGTGGCACGCTTGGCCGACGGGCGCTGGGCGGCCTTCATCGGCAATGGTTATGGCAGCCATTCCGGGGTCGCTGCCTTGTATGTGGTGGATATTCGCGATGGCTCGCTGATCAGCAAAATCCCGGTCGATGGCAATGGGCAGGAGAACGGCTTGTCCTCGGTGAAATTGCGGGTGGACAGCCAGAATGTGGTCCAGGCGGCCTATGGTGGCGACCTCCAGGGCCATCTGTGGAAGTTCGATTTGAGCGGTCCGGCGCCGGACAGTTGGGGGCTGGCCTTTGGCGGCGCTCCGTTATTCAGCGCTCCGGGTGGCGCGACTCAGCCGATCACCGCGCAGCCGTTGCTGGTGGATCATCCCGAGGGCGGCAAGCTGGTGCTGTTTGGCACCGGCAAGCTCAGTGAACTGGCCGACAAGCGCAGCAAGGATGCCCAGGGCTTCTACGCGGTCTGGGATGCCCCGGGCGGGGCAGGTCGGATCACCGTGGCTGACCTGCAGGCGCAAGCGATCACCGGGCTGTTTGCCGGCAGTGCGGGTTCCTATATCACCAGCACCCAGGCGGACGTCAGTTATCCGGCCGAGCAGGGCTGGTACCTGCCGCTGGGGGAGGCGTCGAGCGGTGAGCGGGTCATCAACCCGGCCACGCTGGTGGCGGGTCGCATTGTCTTCAGCACCGCTGCCGTCGAGGCGAGCGACCCTTGTTCCAGCGCGGGCAACGGCAAATTGGTCGAGCTGGAGGCATTCAGCGGTAAGATGCTCGATGACGCGGTGCTCGACACCAACGGCGACGAAGTGGTCGATGGCCTGGACACGCCTTCCAGCGGTGTCATTTTCACCGGCGGCATTCCTGCGTTGAGCGCTGTGCTTAACCGCGCTACCCGCAAAATTGTCAGCGATTCCGGCGGCGGTATTGCCTCCCTGGTCGAGAAACCGGGCGGTGGCAGCCGCCGCATCATGTGGCGACAAATACAGTAAGTGAGAGTGAGGCATGCGTAGATCCAACCAAGGTTTTACCCTGATCGAAATCATGATCGTGATTGCGATCATCGGGCTCGTCGTCACCCTGAGCCTTCCCAGCATCACCGAGTACGTGAAGAAAACCCATCGCACGCAAATCGCCGGCCTGCTGTCGGAGCAGGCGCAGAGCCTCGAGCGTTTCCACTCCAAGGGCGGTGTCTACAGCAACGCTCCGGGCCTCAGTGCCGGCAACGATGACTACAGCATCACGCCAGTGTTGGCCGACCAGAGCTTCACCCTGACCGCGACGCCGAAAAGCGAGAGCATGATGGCCGGCGACAAGTGCGGCGAGTTCACCCTTAGCCACACCGGTGCCATGGGCAACAACAATATGGCCGACGGGGTGACCAGCAAAGACTGCTGGGGACGCTGAGCAACCTTGTCGGGTGCTGGCGGTGCCCGGTGTTTTTTCTTCCTGGACTGGACTATGGCAAAGCAACAGCAAGTGGTGATTGTTGGCGGTGGAGTGATCGGCCTGCTGACCGCGTTCAACCTGGCGTCCGCCGGGCAGCAGGTGGTGCTGCTCGAGCGTTCGAATGTCGGCCAGGAATCCTCCTGGGCCGGCGGCGGGATCGTTTCGCCGCTCTACCCCTGGCGCTACAGCCCGGCAGTCACGGCGCTGGCGCATTGGTCGCAGGACTTTTATCCACAGCTGGCCGAACACCTGTTCGCCACCACCGGTGTCGATCCCGAAGTGCATACCACCGGCCTGTACTGGCTGGACCTGGACGACGAAGCCGAAGCGCTGGCCTGGGCCCAGCGCGAACAGCGGCCATTGAGCGCTGTGGATATCTCAGTGGCTCATGACGCGGTGCCGGTGCTCGGCGGCGGTTTTTCGCGGGCGATCTATATGGCCGACGTGGCCAACGTGCGCAATCCGCGCCTGGTCAAGTCGCTGAAGGCCGCACTGTCGGCGTTGCCGGCGGTGACCATTCACGAGCACTGCGAAGTCAGCGGGTTTATCCGCGAAGGTGAGCGAGTCCTCGGGGTGCAGACCTCCCTGGGCGAAATCCGTGGCGACCAGGTGGTGCTGGCGGCAGGAGCCTGGAGCGGCGAATTGCTCAAGAGCCTGGGCCTGGCATTGCCGGTGGAGCCGGTCAAAGGCCAGATGATTCTCTATAAGTGCGCCTCGGACTTTCTTTCCTGCATGGTCCTGGCCAAGGGGCGTTATGCGATTCCCCGGCGCGACGGCCATATCCTGATCGGCAGCACCCTGGAGCACGAAGGCTTCGACAAGACCCCGACCGCATCGGCCCTGGAAAGCCTGAAGGCTTCGGCCATCGAGTTGATCCCGGCACTGGCGCAGGCCGAGGTGGTGGGGCATTGGGCGGGCTTGCGTCCGGGTTCGCCCGAAGGCATTCCCTATATCGGCCCGGTGCCGGGGTTGGAGGGGCTGTGGCTGAACTGCGGGCATTACCGCAATGGCTTGGTCCTGGCGCCCGCGTCCTGCCAGCTGTTCACCGACCTGATGCTGGGCCGGGAGCCGATCATCGACCCGGCGCCTTATGCGCCCAGTGGGCGCATCTAATCCAGGCCGAGTTTCTTCAGCCTGTAGCGCATCGAACGAAACGACAGGCTCAAGCGCTGGGCCGCCGCCGTGCGGTTCCAGCGGGTGTGCTCCAGGGCCTGGAGGATCAGCCGGCGCTCGACTTCCTGCAGATAACCTTCAAGGTCGATCACCTGTGCCGGGCCGGGCGCGATGGCCGGGTGTGCGCCGTTTGGTGTCAGTTGCAGGTCGCGTGCTTCGATCTGCCGGTTCTCGCACAGGGTGTGCGCCCGTTCGAGCAGGTTCTCCAGCTCGCGCACGTTGCCGGGAAAGTCGTAGCCCTGGAGTGCCAGCAGCGCGCCTGGCTGGAGCCGCGCCAACTGTTGGCCGTTGCCCTGTGCCAGGCGCTCGAGGATGGCTGTGGCCAAGGGTTCGATATCAGCCTTGCGCGCCCGTAGCGGTGGCACCGCCAGTTCGATCACGTTGAGGCGGTAGTAGAGATCCTGGCGAAAGCGTCCGGCATGCACTTCCGCCTGCAGCGTCTTGTGGGTGGCGCAGAGAATGCGCACATCAACCTGGACCTCCTGCTGTCCGCCGACACAGCGCACCGCCTTCTCCTGGAGCGCACGGAGCAATTTGACCTGCATTGCCAGTGGCAGATCGGCCACCTCATCGAGAAACAGGGTGCCGCCGTGCGCTGCCTGGAACAGGCCGGGTTTGTCTTCGACGGCACCGCTGAAGCTGCCTTTGCGATGGCCGAAAAACTCGCTCTCCATCAGTTCCGGCGGAATAGCCCCGCAGTTGATCGGCACGAAGCCCTGGCTGGCCCGTGGTCCCTGGTCGTGAATCGCACGGGCGGCCAGTTCCTTGCCGCTGCCGGACTCTCCGCTGATATAGACCGAGGCCTGACTCTGGGCCAGTTTGTGGATCTGTCCACGCAGTTTGTGCATGGCGGTCGAATTGCCCAGCAAGGGGCCAGTAACAGGCTTCGGTGGTATCGATTTGGGCAGGGCGCCGTTCAGTAGCTCGCGCAAGCGGGCCAGGGCCACGGGTTTGCTCAGGAAGTCGATGGCGCCGGCCTTCAGGACCCGGACCGCGGTTTCCTGGCGGGCGCAGGTGCTGAGGATGGCCAGTGGCATTCGCAGCCGGTGGCGCTGGATATGCTCGAGTAATTCCAACCCCGTGCCGTCGGGCAGATGCAGGTCGCTCAGGCACAGGTCGAAACCTTCCCGGGCCAGCCAGTGACGCGCTTCACCCAGGGTGCGGGCGCTACGGGTATGGCGCTGCATCCGGCCGAGGCTGATTTCCAGATATTCGCGAATGCCTGGATCGTCATCGACGATCAGGACTTTTTGCTGTGGGCTCATGCTGCTTACTGCTTCATCCGTGAGCGAAAGAGGTGCGAGAGCACCCGCCATCCTGGCGTGTCGTGAAGTCTAGGCAGGCTTGAGGTCGTTGGCCCTGCTCAGGGCCGGGTTGTTTGGCCGGGTTCAGGATGATGTGCAGGGCATATGCCCGGTTTGCCGAGGGTTGCCGGCCGGATATGAGACGAGGGTGGGCTGGAGGCTTTTTTGTAGCGAATTATTCAGCGGTGCAAACAACGCGCTTTCGACGTCATCTGCACCACTGCCGGTCGAGGCTCAGCGATCGCGGGAGATCGGGCCTTGCTCCAGGTGGGCCTGGCTGCAATACCACTGTTGCTCGAGGCTCAGCGCCCGGTCACGGGGCAGGTGCACGCCGCAATGGGCGCAGCGCACCATGGGCGTGGTGCTGGGGTCGCGGGGAGCAGCGGTGCCGGAGGCGGGCTGCTTGAATTTGCGCCAGAGCCATACCGCAGCGGCAATCAGGGCGATCCAGAACAGTAAACGAAGCATGGTAGCCAGCTATGTGAGTGAGGAACCGGCAGTTTAGCCAAGGTCATGCCGGGCGCACAGTGCAATCAGCGCTGAAATCCGCGGACAAAAAAAGGGAGACTCGAAAGTCTCCCTTTTGGCTAACCGCGGCGGTGTCAGTCGAACACGCCGAAGGTCATGTAGCTGAACCACGAGCGATCGCTGTTGTTGCCTTCGGCTTCGTGCTGTTCTTCTTCGACAGCGTCGCCATTGGCGTCTTTAGGCTTGAGCTCGGCCGGAATTGCGTCCTTGGCGTCCTGGTATTGCTTCATCACGTCCTGGTTGGCGCGGGTTTCTCCCGGCGGCAGCGGTGGACGGGACTCGATCAGGCCCAGGGTGGCCTTGCTCAGCCAGGAGCGGTTGTCCGCCTCGGCGACCCGTGGCACGAACTGGCCGTCGACCAGGCTCGGGTGATCGGGGTAGTTGAGCTTCAGGGTTTCCAGGCTGGTGGCGGCCAGTTCGTCCAGGTGCAGACGCTGGTAAGCCTCGGTCATCACCGCCAGGCCATCGGCCACCGACGGGGTTTCCTGGAAGTTTTCCACCACGTAACGGCCACGGTTGGCGGCGGCTACATAGGCCTGACGGGTCAGGTAGTAGTCGGCCACATGGATTTCGTAGGAGGCCAGCAGGTTGCGCAGGTAGATCATGCGCTGCTTGGCGTCCGGCGCGTAGCGGCTGTTCGGGAAGCGGCTGGTGAGCTGGGCGAACTCGTTGTAGGAGTCGCGCGCGGCACCCGGGTCACGCTTGGTCATGTCCAGCGGCAGGAAGCGCGCCAGCAGGCCGACGTCCTGGTCGAAGGAGGTCAGGCCCTTGAGGTAGTAGGCGTAGTCCACGTTCGGGTGTTGTGGATGCAGGCGGATGAAACGCTCGGCGGCGGACTTGGCAGCTTCCGGCTCGGCGTTCTTGTAGTTGGCATAAATCAGTTCGAGTTGTGCCTGATCCGCGTAGCGGCCGAACGGATAACGCGACTCCAGGGCCTTGAGCTTGGCGGTGGCGCTGGTATAGCTGTTGTTGTCCAGGTCGGTCTGCGCCTGCTGGTACAGCTCGACCTCGCTCAGGTTTTCGTCAACGACTTCCTTCGATGAGCAAGCAGCGGTCAGTGCGAGGATGGCGATCAGCAGCAGGTGTTTCACTTGCATGGCGGCTTGCGTCCCTATGACGGCCGCTGTCTTGGGCGGGGCCGTCCTGTTATGATGAGCGCCCCGTTGAAAAAGCCTCGGGGCAAAAGACGCCGTATTTAACCACAAGCGCGCAGCCGAAACCAAAGGCTGTGCCGACGCCTAGTCTGAGCATGTCCGATAAAATTGAACTTCGCGCAGAGGTGCCGTCCGAACTGGGCGGCCAACGCCTCGATCAAGTCGCCGCCCAATTATTCGCTGAGCACTCGCGCTCGCGCCTTTCCGCCTGGATCAAAGACGGCCGCCTGACTGTGGATGGAGCGGTTATCCGCCCGCGAGACATCGTCCATGGCGGCGCGGTTCTTGAGCTGACCGCCGAGCAGGAAGCTCAGGGAGAATGGATCGCTCAGGACATCGAATTGGATATCGTCTATGAAGACGACGATATCCTGGTCATCAACAAGCCTGCCGGCCTGGTGGTCCACCCCGCCGCCGGTCACGCCGATGGCACGCTGCTCAATGCACTGCTGCACCATGTCCCGGACATCATCAACGTGCCGCGCGCCGGCATCGTCCATCGCCTGGACAAGGACACCACCGGTCTGATGGTGGTGGCCAAGACCATCCAGGCGCAGACCCAGCTGGTTGCCCAGTTGCAGAGCCGCAGCGTCAGCCGCATCTATGAATGCATCGTGATCGGTGTGGTCACCGCCGGTGGCAAGATCAATGCGCCGATCGGCCGGCATGGCCAGCAGCGCCAGCGCATGGCCGTGATGGAAGGTGGCAAGCAGGCCGTCAGCCATTACCGCGTGCTCGAGCGTTTCCGTTCCCACACCCATGTGCGGGTCAAGCTGGAAACCGGCCGTACCCACCAGATTCGCGTGCACATGGCGCACATCAACTTCCCGTTGGTCGGCGATCCGGCCTACGGCGGCCGCTTCCGCATTCCGCCGGCGGCGAGCCCGACCATGGTCGAATCCCTGAAGCACTTCCCGCGTCAGGCGCTGCATGCGCGTTTCCTGGAGCTGGATCATCCAACCACCGGTGAACGCATGAGCTGGGAGTCGCCGCTGCCGGAAGACTTCGTCTGGCTGCTGACCCTGCTCAAGCAGGACCGCGAGGCCTTCGTCGGATGAGTGACTGGCTGATTCCTGACTGGCCTGCGCCGGCCGGGGTCAAAGCCTGCGTCACCACCCGTGCGGGCGGCGTCAGCCTGGCGCCGTTCGACAGCCTCAACCTGGGCGATCATGTCAACGACGATCCGCAGGCAGTAGCCGAAAACCGCCGCCGCCTGACCGATCATTTCTCCATACAGCCAGCCTGGCTGAAGCAGGTCCACGGTATTGATGTGGTCGAGGCGGATCCGTCCGTCGTCGCCACCGCCGATGCCAGCTGGACGGCCACGCCCGGAATCGCCTGTAGCGCCATGACCGCCGATTGCCTGCCAGCGCTGTTCTGCGACCGCGCCGGTACTCGTGTGGCGGCGGCCCATGCCGGTTGGCGCGGGTTGGCGGCCGGAGTGCTGGAGGCGACGCTCGCTAGCCTGAAGGTTGCGCCTGAGGATGTACTGGTCTGGCTGGGGCCGGCCATCGGTCCGCAAGCCTTCGAAGTCGGGCCGGAAGTCCGTGAGGCGTTCGTCCGCCACTTGCCGCACACCGAGCAGGCCTTTGTGCCGAGCCACAATCCCGGCAAGCTTATGGCTGACATCTATACGCTGGCCCGCCTGCGCCTGGCGGCATGCGGCGTCACGGCCGTGTATGGCGGTGGTTTCTGCACCGTGAGCGATCCGCGTTTCTATTCCTACCGCCGCAGCCCGCGTACCGGGCGCTTCGCTTCCCTGATCTGGCTGGAACGCTAGACTCTTCTGACCTGTGTCAAGCTCGACAGGCTTGAATCTTCCAGAATCGACCGCATCTACAGGGGTATCTGGCAGGTTTCTCTATTTAGGTGTGTCCATCGCTCCGACCTGCTCAAAAGGAAGGTGACTAATGCGTATAGACCGATTAACCAGCAAGCTGCAGCTGGCATTATCCGATTCTCAATCCCTGGCGGTCGGCCTCGACCACCCAGCCATCGAGCCGGCGCACTTGATGCAGGCCCTGCTCGAGCAGCAGGGCGGTTCGATCAAGCCGCTGCTGATGCAAGTGGGCTTCGACGTGAACAGCCTGCGCAAGGAGTTGAGCAAAGAGCTCGACCGCTTGCCGAAAATCCAGAATCCCACCGGCGACGTGAACATGTCGCAGGATCTGGCGCGCCTGCTGAACCAGGCCGATCGCCTGGCGCAACAGAAGGGCGACCAGTTCATCTCCAGCGAGCTGGTGCTGCTGGCGGCCATGGACGAAAACAGCAAGCTCGGCAAATTGCTGCTGGGCCAGGGCGTCAGCAAGAAAGCGCTGGAAAACGCCATCAATAACCTGCGTGGCGGCGAGGCGGTGAATGACGCCAACGTCGAGGAGTCGCGCCAGGCCCTGGATAAATACACCGTCGACCTGACCAAGCGTGCCGAAGACGGCAAGCTCGACCCGGTGATCGGCCGTGACGACGAAATCCGTCGGACCATCCAGGTGCTGCAACGCCGGACCAAGAACAACCCGGTGCTGATCGGCGAGCCTGGCGTGGGTAAAACCGCGATTGCCGAAGGCCTGGCCCAGCGCATCATCAATGGCGAAGTGCCGGACGGCCTGAAAGGCAAGCGCCTGCTGTCCCTGGACATGGGCGCGCTGATCGCGGGCGCCAAGTACCGCGGCGAGTTCGAAGAACGCCTGAAATCCCTGCTCAACGAGCTCTCCAAGCAGGAAGGGCAGATCATTCTGTTCATCGACGAACTGCACACCATGGTCGGCGCCGGCAAGGGCGAAGGCTCGATGGATGCGGGCAACATGCTCAAGCCGGCCCTGGCCCGAGGCGAGTTGCATTGTGTCGGCGCCACCACGCTCAACGAGTACCGCCAATATATAGAGAAGGATGCGGCCCTCGAGCGGCGCTTCCAGAAAGTCCTGGTGGATGAGCCGAGCGAAGAAGACACCATCGCCATCCTGCGTGGCCTGAAAGAGCGTTATGAGGTGCACCACAAGGTGGCGATCACCGACGGCGCGATCATTGCCGCGGCCAAGCTCAGTCATCGCTACATCACCGATCGGCAGCTGCCGGACAAGGCGATCGACCTGATCGACGAAGCTGCCAGCCGTATCCGAATGGAGATCGACTCCAAGCCGGAAGTGCTGGACCGTCTTGAGCGGCGCCTGATTCAACTGAAGGTTGAGTCCCAGGCCCTGAAGAAGGAAGACGACGAAGCGGCGATCAAGCGCCTGGAGAAACTCCAGGAGGAAATCACCCGCCTGGAGCGCGAATACGCCGACCTGGAAGAAGTCTGGACCTCGGAGAAAGCCGAAGTGCAGGGTTCGGCGCAGATTCAGCAGAAGATCGAGCAGTCCCGCCAGGAACTGGAAGCCGCGCGCCGCAAAGGCGACCTGAACCGCATGGCCGAGTTGCAGTACGGGGTGATCCCGGACCTGGAGCGCAGCCTGCAGATGGTCGACCAGCATGGCCAAAGCGAGAACCAGCTGTTGCGCAGCAAGGTGACCGAAGAGGAAATCGCCGAGGTCGTGTCCAAGTGGACCGGTATTCCAGTGTCGAAGATGCTCGAAGGCGAGCGCGACAAGCTGCTGAAGATGGAAAGCCTGCTGCACCAGCGTGTCATCGGCCAGAACGAAGCCGTGGTGGCGGTGGCCAACGCCGTGCGGCGTTCCCGTGCCGGGTTGTCCGATCCGAACCGGCCAAGTGGCTCGTTCATGTTCCTTGGCCCGACCGGTGTGGGTAAAACCGAGCTGTGCAAGGCGCTGGCCGAATTCCTTTTCGATACCGAAGAGGCGATGGTGCGGATCGATATGTCCGAATTCATGGAGAAACATTCCGTGGCTCGGTTGATCGGTGCGCCTCCAGGCTACGTCGGCTACGAGGAGGGCGGTTACCTGACCGAGGCGGTGCGTCGTAAGCCTTATTCGGTGATCCTGCTGGACGAGGTCGAGAAGGCCCATCCAGACGTGTTCAACATCCTGCTGCAGGTGCTGGAAGACGGCCGCCTGACGGACAGCCACGGGCGTACCGTGGATTTCCGCAATACGGTGATCGTCATGACCTCCAACCTGGGCTCGGTGCAGATCCAGGAACTGGTGGGGGATCGCGAAGCACAGCGGGCGGCGGTGATGGATGCGGTGTCGAGCCATTTCCGTCCGGAGTTCATCAACCGGATCGACGAAGTGGTGATCTTCGAGCCATTGGCTCGGGACCAGATCGCCGGCATCACCGAGATCCAGCTGGGCCGCCTGCGCGGCCGCCTGGCGGAGCGAGAGCTCAAGCTGGAGCTGAGTGGCGAGGCCTTGGACAAACTGATTGCCGTGGGCTACGACCCGGTCTATGGCGCGCGCCCGCTCAAACGAGCGATCCAGCGCTGGATCGAGAACCCGCTGGCGCAGTTGATTCTGTCTGGCAGTTTCCTGCCGGGAGTCACTGTGACGGCCAAGGTGGAAAACGACGAAATCGTCTTCGCCTGAGCCAAATAGGGTGTCATTGGGAAGGAGGCCTCGCATTGCGAGGCCTTTTTTTGCATAGGGCGTTGAACTGTAAGGCAAAGGCTTGTAAAGTGCGCCCCGCAGTAAGTCACCCCAAGGGTTTTTCCTCCCCGAGGAAAAAACTGAAATAAGTTGCAAATCATTGTCTTGAAAGCAATTTAGGGGGTTGACAGAGGTTTTTAAGATTGTAGAATAGCGCGCCTCAGAGACACGAACGTAGCGATACGGGCAGGGTCAACGAGGAGGCTTCTAGAAATAAAAGCCTGCTGTAAAAGCTGTAAATTGAAATGTTCAGTTCCGTGATAGCTCAGTCGGTAGAGCAAATGACTGTTAATCATTGGGTCCCAGGTTCGAGTCCTGGTCACGGAGCCAATTTCAAACCGGGGTATAGCGCAGTCCGGTAGCGCGCCTGCTTTGGGAGCAGGATGTCAGGAGTTCGAATCCCCTTACCCCGACCATATTTGGGTCGTTAGCTCAGTTGGTAGAGCAGTTGGCTTTTAACCAATTGGTCGTAGGTTCGAATCCCACACGACCCACCATTTTTGAGACCAGCTCGCTGGAATCGAATCTTAAGATCAGACGCCAAAAGCTCTGTTCGCAGAAGGCGCCTTTAAAAGGTGCCTTTTTTTTACCGGGGTATAGCGCAGTCCGGTAGCGCGCCTGCTTTGGGAGCAGGATGTCAGGAGTTCGAATCCCCTTACCCCGACCATACTGAAAATCCTCGTATCGAAAGATACGGGGATTTTTTTTGCCCGGAATTCGGCGGCGGTTGTGTCTGTCTCTTCCTGAATGAGGTTTACACCTTCTGATCTCTTCTCAGGAGGGCATGATGGAAGCGGGAAAAGGCGCTGTCAGCGTGATTACACGCTGACTATTAAATTGCCGGTCGTCGACCAGGTTGAAAAGGAGCCGAGTCATAAAGAGGCTCAGGCGCGCTACGGCATTCAAGGCAAGACGACCGTTCTGATGTGGCTGTATACAAAGCACGGTCGGCAGGATTGGAGCGCAGGCGCACATACTGGCTTGCTGAAGATGGTTTCGTGCCTTGGGCGTGAAGCAAAAAAAGCCCCGATAATTCGGGGCTTTTTTGGGAGGAGATTTGGGTTGTCCGTTGTCGTTCTGTGCATATCCCCTTGCCGGCCCCTCGTTGCGAGGGGCGTTTACGGTGCTCACAAGGCCCGGCAAAGGCCATCCACGCGCTCGTATGCCAGCTCCTTGTTTGCCGCCGGGAGTGTGTAGTCCACCGTGCAGGAACCCTCGGCCCAGCGAATTTCCAGTCGGCCCTTGTCGGCAACGCCGAAGACCAGCAGGCGCGACAGGTTGTCGACCATGCCCAGGGGCTTGCCCTGCTCGTCGTAGCCTTGGGCGCCGAAGGGGATACTGCCGCCTTGCTCCGCACGCAGGACGAACTGCAGGCGGCGACCGGTCTGTGCGGCGTAGGTTGTCTTGACGATGGCGCCACGGGTCGGCACCAGCACCTTGGAGGTTTCGTTGATCTCGGTATCGGTGCCCAGGGTCTGGGTGTCCAGGTTCAGCCAGTTGTAACGATAAGGCTGCATATAGGGCACCACCGCGTAACCCTTGCCGTTGGTGCGCACGCCGTTCCAGCCGGATACCCCGACCCCGTCGACACCCGGAACTTCCAGCAGGCCGAAGGTCTCGCCAAGCGGCTGGCCGAGGGTAACGCCGCCGCTGTGTACCAGCAGCGAGCCAGAAGCACCCAGGTCGATATGCTTGTCATCGCGACCCTGGCTATAGCCACCCCGCAGCTTGGCGACGGGGGTATCCCAGTCCAGGCCGGCGCCGGCTGTGCTGCCGTTTCTTTTGCTGTGTCCGGCCTGTGCCGAGTAGCTGAGAGTGGCCTGGTCGTCCAGGTAGCCGGACACGTTCGACTGCAGCGAGGAGTCGCCCTTGCTCGAGCTGATGGCATTGCTGGAGAGGCGGTGAGAACTGCTTCTCCCTCCCAGCGGCAGGCTGATGCTGGCGGTAAGTTGTGTATCCGAACCACCGTTCATGGGATCGCTCTGGGTGCGTGACACCGCCAGGTTGTAGCTGACGCTGTTGATGCTGCTGCCATAACCAAATTGCCAGTTGCGTGTGCGGCCCTGCTGTTTCCAGTAGTTGGTTTCATCCATGCTGAGATACAGCGAGCCTCGCTGTGACAGGCTCTGGTTCACCCGGAGGTTGATTCGGCTCTTTTGTGCGCTGAAGCCGGCACGCTCCTGGTACATGAGGTCGTCCACATGCTGGCTGAAGCTGCGATAGCCTTCGGTGGAGTAGCGGTAGCCGGCCATGGTGAAGGTGGTATCGGTGGCGTTCAGCGTCTTGGAGTACAGGAAGCGCGCACTGTGCCCCTTGTTGCTCCTGCCGTTCAGGGTTTTCGATTCACTGCTGGTGACGTCGAAGGATATACCGCCGATGCTGGAGTTCACACCCGCGCCAAGGTTGACGGCGCGATAGTCTTGCGCAAGCAGCGCGCCACCATAGCCGGTCAGGTTATCCGTCACGCCGTAGACCGCCGTGCCCTGGGTGAACGACGGCGACGGTTGGTCGTTGGAGCGATATTCACCGGCAGTGAAGGCGTAGCGAAGGTTACCGCGGCGGGTCATGACCGGCTGGTAGGCGTAGGACTGTTGGTATTCGCGTACACGACCGTCCGCTTCGATGATCTTGATCTGCAGGTCGCCGTTGGAGCCGCTGGGATAGATGTCAGTGAACTCGAAGGCGCCAGGCGGCACCGACGCGGAATAGATCACGTAGCCGTTTTGCCGTACTTCGACGGTGGCATTGGTTTCAGCGATGCCGCGGATCACCGGTGCGTAGCCAACCTCGTTGTCAGGCAGCATGCCGAGGTCCGAAGCGATCTGGGCGCCGCGAAAACGCACGCTGTCGAAGATCTCGCCGGGGGTGTACAGCTCGCCCATCGAAAACTTGCCTTTCAGGCGCTGAACATCGCGTTCCAGATAGGTACGGTTGCTCTTGAACTCGCTTTTTGTCCCGGTGCCGCCGGTCAGGGCGGATTCGTTGCGAAAGCGCCAGCCGGCGATATTGAAGCCGTTGCGCAGGTTCAGGTTGTGGTAGTCGCTCTTCGTTCCCCGGTTGGTGTTGCGGTTGAAGTTGGCCTGGTAGTCGCTGTAGAAGGCGGTGATGCCGTCGTCCCAGACCGACGGGTCGACGTAACCACGGGAATAGCGCTGGACGTAGGCCTGCGGAATGCTGAGCTGCAAGGCCAGGTTGGTGACGTCGAAGTCCACTGCTGCGCCGGCGATCTGGGAACTGACGTCGAACGGCAGCTCATCCTTGGCATCGGCGGCGATAAGCCCGTCCTGTTGGGCTTTGCCCGCGTTGAGCCCGAGCTCTTTGAGCAGCCCGAGCGAAAGGACGGGTTTGGCCTGCCCGGATGCGTCGGCACTGAAGGTGATCTCCTGGCGCTTGATCAGCACGTTGTTCAGGTAAAGGTCGACGCTGTAGGTGCCTGGCGGAACGGCGCTGCCTTTCTCAAAATACTTGAGGTCCACCGGAGCACCCTCCATTTTCAGGAAGGACTCGCTGAACTCGACCTCTGCGGCGGACAGCTTCGAGGTCAGTCCCACTGCCA
Organism: Pseudomonas sp. RW409; assembly: GCF_003184125.1. Classification (NCBI taxonomy): domain Bacteria; kingdom Pseudomonadati; phylum Pseudomonadota; class Gammaproteobacteria; order Pseudomonadales; family Pseudomonadaceae; genus Pseudomonas; species Pseudomonas sp. RW409. The sequence goes on from NZ_QHHP01000042.1 coordinate 32,329, forward strand.
TGAGGCAGGTCGCGCACGCCCGTCGGGCGATCCTGAAGCTGAGCTCTCTCTGAAAAATGGGCATGCGAAATCCTTTCGATCATGCATCGGGTAGCCGAGGCACTGACCTGAGTAAAAAGTCGGATAGGTAAAGCTTTGCGCGCTGGCGAGCGGCGCGAATGACGGCTGTGCTTTCGTTAGTTGGAAAGCTTGCTGGTGATGCGGTCCAGCCCGCCGTAATCGTTGATGCTTTCGAATTCCACCGTTGCGGCTCCGGAACTCACGCTGGGCGAACCTTTGATCGCGACGACACGTGTTGCTCCCGGCGCGAGCATTTCTGCGGCAGCGGTATAGGTGCCAGCCCCCTTGCCAGTGAGCAGTTTCACGGTGCTACCGGAAAAGGACACGTGGTACGCGGAAGGGTTGGTCACTGAAAGCGCGGTTTTACCGCCTTGTTCCACCAGTTTCCATTGCAGGCTCTTGGCTGCATTGGCCGCGGTGTCCGGCAGGTTGGCTGGGCGATAGAACAGTTTTACGCGCTGGCGTATGGCGATCTGCAGGCTGTTCTGGTCCTTGGCTTTTTGCGGAATCTCTTGCACGGCGAGCCAGAACACGGACTCCTTGTCGGTCGGCAACCCCTGGCCTTGATAGAGGATGCGCAGGACTTGCTGCTTGTTGCCTCCAAGGCGAACGAGGGGAGGGGTAATGGCGAACGGTACGTCGGTCGCGGACCCGCTGCTGTCTGGCTCGACCCAGGACTGGACCATGATGTCGCTCGAGTCCTGGTTCCTGACGACGACGGATGTTTCCTTGGCTGGCGCAGCAAAGACGACGCGTGTGCCATCCAGTGTAATACCGGCACTGGCCATCGACGCAAAGAGCGTCATGGCACTGGCGAGTGCAAGACGTGTCAATAGTGGGGTTTTCATAGCGGCTCCAGGTCGGAGGGAGGGGCGCAGGCCCCTCCCTTTGGCGCGGGTTACTCGTAGGTCAGGGTAAACGGCAGGGTGCCGTTCGCCATACCTGGCTTGATGGTCGCGCCGTTCGCCACATAACCTGCACGCATGTCCAGTACGGCCTTGTACTTGGTGGTTTCGCCGTCCTTGGTTTCCACCAGTGTGCCGTTGATGGTTTCGTTCGCGGCGATGTTCAGCAGTTTGTTGCTGCCGTCGTAAATACCGATGCCCACGCCCTCTGCGTCACCGGTGGTTTTCAGCAGCATGCCGTTCTTGCTGTCGATGCCGGAGCCGCTGTTCGGGTCGAACTGCAGCTTGACGCTAGTCAGGCCTTTTGCGGTACCGCCGCAATCCAGGCTCAGGTTGATGTTCTTACCGCCGACGATGCCGCCGCCAGCAGTACCGGCGAGCGAGTCGCTACTGACCTTGCCGAGGTTGACGGTGACGGCTTTGGCGCCCTTGTCACCACCAACGTTGGTGCCGGAGCCGCCGGTGATCTCGCAGGATGCAGCGACGATATCGCCGGTGAAGTTGATGGTGCCGTCTGCCGCGAGAGCGGAAGTGCTGACTGCGCCAGCGATAGCCATGGAGACGATGCTTTTGAGAAGTTTGGACATTTCATGTACCTGCTAAAGTTGGAGGTGCAATCTTGTATCTTCACTTCGGTCGTTACAATAAGACCATTCTTAAAGTGTTGATTGGTTTATGGTTTTGAATGGCTGCTAATACTTTGTTGATTGACGGGGTTTCAATAAGAAGATTCTTAAAGTGTTGTCTTGTGACGATTTTATTGAAGGGGATTGTCTGTCTGGTCTGGTAAGCAGGGGAGCGATTCTTATCGCCTTCGGCCGTTGTAGGACCAGCCAGGAAGGCAGATTCATTGGGTGATGGGCGAGTCGAGAGGAGGGCTAAGCTAACTGCCGATACAACTAGATGGGACGTGGTTGTTGCCTTGAATGCTTATTGGATCAAGTCTGTATATGTTGCTTTAAAAGGTGCTGCTGGAAGCAGGGGTACGCATTGTTTGCGCTGGAGGGAGCAACTTTTGAACGCTAGGGATGAAGTCGGAAAAGTCTTTTTATTCAGTCGGTAGATTGGTTGTGTAATGTTCAGAAAATTCGTATATCAACTAAGGGAAGTTTCTTTTTTCTTCGAACTCTGGCAACTCCCCTGTGGGTCCCGAGCTGGACAAAGGCTTGAGCCAAACTTGAACAGGATGCAAAAAAATGCCCCGATCGCTCGGGGCATTCCTGTCTTGAACGATTGACTCAGTGCAGCTTGAGTCGTGGCTCGGTGCCGCGGCCGATCCGGCTGCCGAGCATCAGCATGGCGGTCCGGAACGGGCCGTAGAGCGCCATCTGGTGCATGCGGTACAGCGACACATAGAACATCCGCGCCAGCCAGCCTTCGAGCATCACGCTGCCGGTCAGGTTGCCCATCAGGTTGCCCACCGCGGAAAAACGCGACAGCGAGATCAGCGAACCGTAGTCGGTGTATTTGTACTCCGGCAGGGCCTTGCCTTCGATGCGCAGTTTCAGCGACTTGGTCAGCAGCGATGCCTGCTGGTGAGCCGCCTGGGCCCGCGGTGGAACGTTGCGATCGGTGCCCGGTTGCGGGCAGGCGGCGCAGTCGCCAAAGGCGAAGATATTCTCGTCGAGGGTGGTCTGCAGGGTCGGCAGGACTTGCAGCTGGTTGATGCGGTTGGTTTCCAGGCCGTCGATGTCCTTGAGGAAACCTGGTGCGCGAATCCCGGCGGCCCAGACTTTCAGGCTGGCGGCAATCACCTGGCCATCGGCGGTAATCAGGCTGTCGGCGGTCACTTCGCTGACCGCGGCGTTGGTCATTACCTTGACCCCGAGTTTTTCCAGGGTCTTGTGTACCGGTCCGCCAATCCGCTCCGGCAGGGCTGGCAGTACCCGTGGGCCTGCCTCGATCAGGGTGATGTGCATGTTTTCTGGCTTGATCCGGTCCAGGCCGTAAGCCGCCAGTTCGTGAGCGGCATTGTGCAGCTCGGCGGCCAGCTCGACGCCCGTGGCGCCGGCACCGACGATGGCCACGCTGATCTGCTCGACCACATCGGTCTGCCCGGCGTGGGCGCGCAGGTAGTGGTTGAGCAGTTGCTGATGGAAGCGTTCGGCCTGCTTGCGGGTGTCGAGGAACAGGCAATGCTGGGCGGCGCCCTGGGTGCCGAAGTCGTTGGTGGTGCTGCCCACGGCGATCACCAGGGTGTCGTACCCCAGCTCGCGGGCCGGCAGCAGCTCCACGCCATTTTCATCGTAGGTGGCGGCCAGCTGGATTTTCTTCTGCTGACGATCGAGCCCGCTCATGCGGCCCAGCTGGAACTCGAAGTGGTTCCATTTGGCTTGGGCGACATAGTTGAGTTCGTCTTCGGAAGAGTTCAGCGAGCCGGCGGCTACTTCGTGCAGCAAGGGCTTCCAGATGTGGGTCAGGTTCGCGTCGACCAGCATCACACTGGCGGTGCCGCGCTTGCCCAGAGTCTTACCCAGACGGGTAGCCAACTCCAGACCGCCGGCGCCGCCGCCAACGATGACAATACGATGAGTCATGGGGATATCTCGCAAGGCTAAAAGAAATCGGTACGGTTACCCGAGCGAGCGCAATGCAGCTCATAGCGTCAGGTAACTGATAAGTCGGCTCAGCAGGCCCAGGCCAATGGTGATGGTCAGGACTATCACGAGGAGCATCCACGGCCGGAAGGGCCGGCGCTCGACTCGGTGCTGGGCCAGTTGCAGGTATTCTTCGACATGGCGTTGGTCGTCGGGGTTCAGGCGGCTGGTCATAAAAAGCCTCGTCAGCTAGACGTTGCGAAAAGTATGAAGGTTACAGCGCAGTGCCATCTTGTCGGGCTATGCGGTATGGAACGGAGCATAGCTGCTCGCGGATGCGGACCTTGTCATCGCGCGGGTGATTGCGCTTTGTAACACTCGCAGGGTGTTTGCGCCATGCCACAACGGTCTGAAGGGGGGCCGGAAAACCCTTCGCTAAACGACCTACAGGCTGATCCCGACGTCGAAGAGGATGCTGCGCCCCAGGTTGCCGCGCAGGAAGTCCGGCGCGTCGGGATGGGCGAACAGTACGCGGGCGAAGGTCGGTCCGACCAGCGACAACGAGCGCCAACCCTGGCGCAGATACTCGGTCGGCGGCGGGAAATGGCTGTTGAGGTCGAGCACTTCGCGCTTGAGGCTGGCGAAGGCGATGATGTCCAGCTCCCCCAGGTCCATGCCACGTTCCTTGTAGTTGTGGGCTTTCTTGCGCAGGGTCGGGGCCAGCCTGAGCAACAGTTCGTTGGCCGGAATGCGCTTGGGCTTGGCCTCGCGCCGCACCAGTTGGCTGAGGGAGAAGGCACTGCGGCGCCGTTGCAACTCGTCGCGCCATTCATCGTTGAGGCGACGGCCTTCGTCCAGCACGAAGAACACCTCGAAACAGGCCTCGCGAAACAGTACGTCCGGCGGCTCCTGCCCGGCGGGCGTGAATTCGTCGGCACGGTAGGGGATGTTCAAGCCTTGCAGCAGGCGCTGGCAGACCCAACGCTCACGCTCCCATTTGCGCGCATTGGACAGGAACGCGTTGGCTTGTTCGGCCTGAATGGTGAGCAGGCGCAGGTAATCTGAGTCATCCATAGTCCAAGCTTAGCGTCCAAACGCTGATCCAAGAAATACACTCTGCCGGGTCGGCGGGGGCTGACTGCACTTATAACGGATAAGTGTGACATCAGGTCAACCCTCTGCCGCTCGTTCACGCCCGCCAGGGTTTCAGCCAGAGGCCCAGGGCGATCAGCAGGAGCAGCCCGGCCACGGTGCTGAGCCCCAGTTGCAGCCAGACGTTCGGCAGCGGATGCAACAGCAGTGCCGCGGCACCCAGCAGGACGGCGCTGACCGCCCAGCGCACTGGCCAGCTGATGAGGCTGAGCAACTGCTGGCGCTGCATCAGCAACAGGTTGGTCAGGATCACGCCGCCGAGGGCGGCCAGGGGAATCGCATTCAGCCCCGCAATCAGCGGCAAGCCCGCCAGCAGCAAGGCGTTGAGCAGGCTGCCGAGCAGTTCGCAGTACAGCGGCGTTCGGGTATCGCCGGCGGCATAGGCGTAGCGCGCGAGCATGGCGTTCCAGGCGCCGAACACCAGGGACACGGCGAACCAGCCCAGCAGCGCCGGCAGTGGTCCGTCGGCGCTCTGGGCGGGCAGCAACCAATGGATCAGCGCCGGGCTGGCGCCCACCAGGCCGAGGGCCGCAGGCAGGCTCAGCAGGGTCGCGGCGTCGAGCCCGCGATGCAGCAGCCCCAGGCGTTGATCGCCGGACTTGCCGCTCATCAGGCCGAGCAGGACCTGGTTCAGGCTCATCAAGGCAATCAACGGCAAGTTGATCAGCTTGCGCGCCAGGTTGACCCAGGTCACCGCGCCTTCGCCCAGGTAGCTGGCGACCACCCGTTCCACCAGCGCCAGGCCCTGGCTGGCCAGGTTGCTGGTCAGCAGCGGGCCGAGGCGCACCAGCAATTCACGGCTGGCCCCGGCGTCCCCGCGGACCTGCCAGGGGCGCCAGCCGGTTTGCCAGATCGCCGGCACCAGCGACAGGCACATCAGCAGGCTGCCGAGAAAAAACGCCAGCGAAAGGCCGGAGCCCAGGCTCGCCTGGCCGTAGAAAAACAGATAAAGCACCGGTGGCAGGTTGAACAGCAGCGAACCCAGCCCCGGCAGGACAAAACGTTGCCGGGCATGCAGCGGAATGCTGAACAGCGCATGCAGGAGCAGGCCGGGGATACAGGCGGCCAGGCTGCGCAGGTTGGCGGCGGCTTCGGCCTGGGCTGCGCTGTCGAGCCCGGGACCGATCAGGCGGATCCACAGCGGCGCGCTCAAGGCCAGCAGGGCATACAGCCCCAGTCCCAGGCCCAGCAGGCGCGGACTCAGGCCGGCCAGCCAGGCGTGCTGGCGCCGGGCGTCGCGCTCCTGATAGAGCGGCAGGGCCGCGGCCGCCAGGATACCGGCCGCCAGGGTCATGCGCAGGGCTTCGGGAATGAACACCGCGACCAGGAACGCATCGCTGCGGCTGCCCGCGCCCCAGGCCGCCACCAGCAGCCATTCGCGGGCAAAGCCGGCGAGCAGCCCGGCGAGGGTCGCCAGGGTCAGCAGCAGGGTGCTGCCGAGCATCAATAGAACAGGGTGAACAGGCCTTTGCCACCCACCTTGTAGTTCAGGTCGTGAGGGCGCTCGCCCATGGGTTTGGCACCGCTGCCACCGATGATCTTGTAGGGGGGGACGGCCTTGGCCACCAGGGTGTTGGCGGTCACTACCGCCCCGCGACCGATATGCGAACCATGGGCAAGCAGCGCCCGGGTGGCGATCCAGGCGTAGTCATCGATGTAGATGGGCGCGGACACCGACCAGAACTCGGGGCTCATCGGGTCATGGCCGCCGGCGAGAATCAGCACGTGAGAGGCGATCGTCACATGATCGCCGATGATCAGCCCGGCCCGGGCGTCGATCTGACAATGCCAGGCGATCACGCTGTCATCGCCGATCACCAGGTTTTCCACACCCAGCACCTCGGTGTTGCGCCAGATGGTCGAGCCCTTGCCGATTTTCGCGCCGCCCAGGCGCAGCCAGGCGATGCGCACGTGATGGCTGGGGATCTTGTTGATCAGGATGTTGTAGGCCTGTTCCCAGGCCCGCAACCAGCGGTCCTTGAGGGTAGCCAGGTTCTTGCCGTAGCGCGGCACCAGGGTGGTGGGGATGTCCTGCTTCAAACGACCATACAGGCGTCGGGCCAGGGGATGCTCGATGATCTGTTCGATGTCCACCGCGCAGACGCTGTAGCGCGCCTGCTCGCCGTCGCCCTCGACGAACAGCACGTCGTTGTTCAGCCCCCAGCTGTAGGCCTCGAGCAGTTCATCGTGGCTGACGCCCAGCTCCGAGGCCAGGGCCGGCAGGCGTTCCGGCAGATCCGCAGAATGGAAAATACGGTGTTTCATGCTTGGCGATCCTTGGGGTTGATGAGGGGGAGGGTGATGGCCGGGCGTAACCGGACCTGTTGCAGGCTTATGCCCATCAACAGCCAGAACAGACCGATCAGCACGAAAGTGAAGCTGAAGTAGTGGTCGAACAGACCCGTCAGCAACGCTGCCAGCAGGCCGGAAATGCAGCCCAGCCACAGCGCGTTGTCAGCGGTCACCTGACGGATCGGCGCCAGCGGGCGCACCTCGCGCCACCACAACAGGGTGACGGCGATGAACAGCAGCATCCCCGGAATGCCGATCTTGTAGATGAAGTTCAGCCACAGGTTGGAGATGCCCGGCAGGTCGGTGCCCGGTACCGGCGGATCGACCTTGAAGCCGATGCCCAGCGGGTAGCGCATCATTGCCTCGGGGAATTTCGCGTACTCGTCGAAACGCACTTCGGTACTGGCGTTGGTCGCCGAGAACATGGTCATCAGGCGTTCCTGCAGCGGCGGATAGAACATCACCAGGGCCACCGCGAAAGCCGCCCCGAGGCCGATGATCCGGCCGCTGTAGGGCACGCGCTTGTAGGTCAGCCAGATCAGCACCAGGGCCAGGGCCAGGATCGCCCCGCGGGAAATACTCAGCAGCAGCCCGGCGCAACCGAGGATTGCCACCGCCAGCCCCAGGGCCCGACGCGCGCCGGTGCGGGTCCAGCCATAGAGCAGCGCCAGGGGAATGAACAGCACCAGCACGCCGCCCGTGAGGTTGGGGTGAACCCAGGGCGACGCCATGCGCTGGTAGTTGGCGGAGAAGATGTCCTTCACCGCTTCCGGGTGGGCGTACTTGAGGTCGGTGAGGATCGGGATCATCGACATCGCGTTGCGCGACTTGATGAACATGCCGATCGACAACAGCAGCATCAGCAGGGTGCCCAGCAGCAGGGCGATCACCACTTTGTCGCGGTCGGCATCGGTACGCAGCAGCAGCGGCACCATGAACAGCAGCGACAGGTTCATCAGCCAGCGCACCCAGTTCACCGGGCCGTTGCCCTCGGCATGAATGATCAGCATGCCCCAGACAAAGGGAATGGCGCTGAACAGCATCAGCCAGGCCATGGCCCGTTCGGTGGGACGCCAGAGCATGAGGTTGCGGGTCTTGCCGATGAACGATTGCCAGAACAACCCGACCCACGTCAGGCCCAGCACCGCTTCACTGACCGTGGTGCGAATCCCCAGTTGCAGCGTGGTGTAAGGAATGCAGGTGGCCAGCACGGCGAAGATCAGCAGGCCCCACAGCGGCTTGCGGATCAGCGTCAGGGTCACGGCCAGGCCGATCACCACGAAGATGACTTTTGCCGGTGGCAGGGCCCACAACAGAACCCCGAAGATCAACCCCAGGGTCAGGCCAATGAATTTTCCTGGCAGCATCAGTGAAAGAGCCCTGTGAGCAAGGTATCGAGGCGCTGGCGGTAGGTCGGTTCGGCAAATTGCCGGGCCCAGTCGCGCAGGCTGTCCGGATCCGGCCTGTTGCTGTCCTGGGCCTGTTCGATCAGCGCGTTGCGCAGGCTGGCGCGATCACGGGCATTGAAGCGTCGCGCGCCGGGCGGAGACACTTCGTCGAGGGCCGAGCCCCTGGCCACCGCCACCGGCGTGCCCTGCCACAGCGCCTCGACCACCGGCAGGCCGAAGCCTTCGGCGTAGGAGGGTTGCCACAGGCAGTCGGCATGCTGGTACAGGGCCTGCAACTGCTCGTCGCTGACGCCATTGACCCAATGCAGGCCGGGCAACTGGCTCAGGTTCGCCGGCAGGTCGCTGGCGTGGCCGACCAGGACCAGCTCCGGTACTTGCGGGTTTTCCTGGCGGCAGCGCTGCCACTGCTCGATGAAGAACGGCATGTTCTTGCGCGGCTCCCGCGTCCCGACGGCCAGCCAGTAGCGCTCAGGCAGGCCCGCCGGCAGTGGGCCGATGGCGCCCTGAAACTCCGGCACCAGGTTGTTCAGCACGCGGAACTTCGGCCGCGCCCAGGGAAACAGCCGGGCCGCTTCGCTGCAGGAAAACCGCGAAGGGCACCAGACTTCATCGGCGATCCAGATCGACCAGGCGATCGACACGGCATCGATCAGCCGATAGGCCAGGGCCTTGAGTTGCGAGCGGTGGAAGTTGCGCTGGGTCAGCTGGAACAGGTCATGCAGGATCAGCACATAACGGGTACCCGCCGGCTTGTGGCCGATGGGCAGGCCCATGTTGGCGGTGGCGATGTACAGGTCGACCGACTGCTCGCGAATGGTCGCCGGCAAGAATTTGCGTTCGAAGCGCAGGCGCACGCCGGGGCGTTGCACGCCATCGAGGGGGCTCGGCCAGGCCGGACAGAAGGCGGTCTGGCGTTGCTCATGCTCCAGTGGCGCTTCGCTCACCAGCAGCAATTCGGTGTCTTCACGGGCGCGCAGGGCCTGTTCCAGTGCCTTGACCTGACGGGCGATGCCCGAAGAGGGAGCGACCGTGGCCGGACGATAATCGAGGGCTACACGCATGCGGGATGCTCCTGTGTGGAAGGCAGGGTCCGGTAGATCTGTTCCAGCTCGTCGCCGGCTACGGCCCAGTCATGATGCTGGCGGGCATACAGGCGGGCGGCGCCGGCCAGTTGGGCGGCCAGGGTCGGCTCGCTCAACAGGCGAATCACGGCATCGGCCAGGGCCTGGGCATTGTCGCCTGCCAGGTAATGTTCCTCGGGGCGGATGGCCAGGCCCGAGGCGCCTTGTGCGGTGCTGACCAGCGGCAGGCCGGCGGCCATGGCTTCGAGCACCTTGAGCTTGGAGCCGCCGCCCTGGCGCAACGGCGCGATGAACAGCGCGCAACGTCGTTGCAGATCGGGCAGGTCCGGCACGAAGCCGACCCACTCGATGCGGCTGTCGGTCCAGCGTTCGGGCCAGTTGGCCGGCAAGGCATACCCGGTCACCGCCAGGCGCGCCTCGGGGCAGTGGCTCCAGACCCGCGGGAAAATCTCGTCGAGCATCCACTGCACGGCGTCCAGGTTCGGCGCGTATTCGTAGTTGCCGACAAACAGCACCCGCTGGCTCTGCGGGTCGGCCGAGACTTCGGCAAAGCTGCGGCTGTCGACGCCGTTGACCACCACCTCGACCGGGGTACGGGTCAGCTGGCGCATGGCCTGGGCATCGCTTTCGGTCACCGCGACTACCTGGCGGGCCGAATCGAACGCCTTGCGTTCCCACTGCCGGCAGCGCCATTGGTCATAGCGCACGAAGAGGCTGGCCCAGGCCGGGAAGCGGTCATAGGTCGCGCCGCCCAGGCTGGATTCGAGGTTGTGCTCGGTGAGCACGAAGTCCCGGCCGGCCCGCAGCAGCGGTTGCAGATAGGGTTGCAGGCTGTAGCTGTGCTCGACCTGGATCACATCCCAGGGCTCCTGCAGCAGGCTGTCGAAGCGCTCGCGCAACGGACGTGACACACCGTTGACTGTGGTCAGCAGCGGCCAGGGCGCGAACAGCCCGGCCAGCAGCGTGACCGGATGTTTCAGCGGGCGCCGGGGCTCCACGATCAGGCGCTCCAGCCAGGGCTCGAGGGTGGCGCGGGTGGCGGCATCGGCCTCGGTCTTCGACTGCACCAGCAAGGTGATGCGATGACCCCGCTCGCTCAAGGTCCGCAGCAAGTGAAACTGGCGAGTCTTGCCGCCGCTGGTCATGGGCCAGGGCAGGTAGGGGAGAATCCAGAGAATCTTCACGTACGGCACTCCAGGTCGAGATCGATTACCACACGAGAATCTGCAGGGACGATTTCACGGTCGGCTGGATGCCGTCCGCGGCGTCGAGACTGGCCCGGGTTCCGCTGAGCGGATCGTAGAGCTCGGCCTGGCGCACTTGCGGCAATTTGATGGTGCCGCCCTTGGCGCTCCAGAACATCAGCAGGCGCTTACCGTCGTCGCGGGTCCAGGACACGCTGTAGAAGGTGTCGGGCAGGTTTTCCAACACGGGCGTCTTGCCGGGTTTGAGACGCGCGCCGGTGATCTCGAGAAACCGCGCGAGCGCCTTGTACACCGGCTTGGGTTCGCCGTTGAGGTCGAGCAGGCCGTAATGCTGGTCGCGGGCCGAGGCGCGCGAGTCGAGATCGGAAAGGGCGAAGAGGAAGATCCGCTCGTAGTCCTGGTCGCTCATCAACGCCAGGCGGCGCAGGGTGTAGTCGGCCTGGCCGTCGACGCCGATCAGCCGCTGCATCTCCTTGGGCCCGGCGTAGCTCGACCAGCCCCACTCGGTGGCCCAGACCCTCTTCAGGCCGGCGCCGTGCAGCATGTCGTTGAGCTGCTTGCCGCGCAGCAGCACTTCGTTCTTGCCTGGCTCATCCGTTTCCGGGGTTTCCGAATACGGGTGGTAGGCGGCGACCATGCCCAAGCTCTGCACGCCCAGTTCGCCGAGTTTTTCGAACATCAGCGCGTTGCGCTGGGTCGGCATCTGGCTGTAGTAGGCCATGCCGCCCATGACCTGGGTCTTGTCCGGCGCCACCTGGTTCAGCGCCTGATGAGTCGCCAGCAACAACTCGCCGTAGCCCTTGGCATCGGGTTTCGGCCGCCAGTTGTTGGGGATGTTCTGTTCGTTCCACACCTGCCAGGCGTCGATGTTCGGGTAACGCTGGGCCAGCATCGCCATGCGTGTGGCGAAGACTTTCGGATCGCGCGGCGGGTACTGATCCTGAAAGGACCCGCCCTTGGGAGCGGTGGTCACGAAGGGCGCCGAGCCGACGAGGTAGAACAGCGACTTGAGTTTCGCGTCGCTCAGGGTCCGGTCCAGTTCGTCGAGGGTGCTGAGCTGGTAACCCTCTTCGGTGGGCTCGAGCCGGTCCCAGTGCAGGTCGACCCGCACCCATTGCAGGCCGAGCTGTTTATAGGCGGCGATCTGTTTGCGGTATTGCCGCGGGGTGAACCACAGGAAGTGCGCGTTGACCCCCAGGTAGTCCTTCCACACCAGGGTACGATCGGGAGCCAGGTTGATCGGCGTGGCATCGACTTGTTCGCTGAGCAGCAGGGCGCCGCCCACCGCCAGCGCGGCCACCAGCGGCAGATAGCGCAATAGCGGGCGACGTTCGAGGCCTGGTCGGGTCTTCATATCGATCGCTCCTTGCACACTTCATTGAACAGTTCGGCAAAACGGCGCGCGGTCGCGCTCCACTCACGCTGGTGCCCGGCCTCGCTGGCCCGCGCGGCCCACTGGCGGGCCAGTTCGGGCTCCAGCACCAGGCGGCTCAGGTGCTGGCTCAGCGCTTCGACATCGCCTTGCTGATAGGTCACGCCATTGCCGCCGGCAACCTCTTCGGCAAAGGCCCGGGCATTGGAGGTGACGACCCCGCGACCGCAGGCATTGGCCCAGGACAGGGCGCCGCTGGTGCCGCGCATCTGGCCGAGCCAGGCGAGCTTTTTCGATTCCCGGTACGGCAGCACCATCACATGGTGGGCCTGGATGGTGCGGGCGATCTCGGCGGACGGCAGGTCCAGTTGCCAGTCCACCACATCGTCCAGTTGCAGTTCGCGGATGCGCTGGCGCAGGCCGTCGAGGTAGTTGCCGGCCGGGTCGAAGGTCATTTCCGGGGCGGTGCCGCCGGCCAGGGTCAGGCGGACCTGGCCACGGCACTGCGGGTTGGCCGCCAGGGTGCGGGCCAGGGCTTCGATCAGGTCCTCGATGCCCTTGCCGCGGTAGATGAAGCCGAAGTACAGCAGGCGCAGCGGCACCAGCGGCGGCAGTTCGGCTGCCGGGATCGGCAGGTTGCCGTGGGCGATCACCGCTACCTGTTGCGGCTGCAGGCCCATGCGCTGGCGCAGGCAGTCGCCGCCCAGCCGGGTCAGGGTAATCAGCCGGCGCATGCCGCGGGCCAGGCGCCGTTCTTCATGCAGGGTCAGCGGGTCGGCGAGCAGCGCCGCCGCTTGCGGCAGCGGGTGTGGCAGGCGTTCGAGCAGGGTCAGCGGCCAGAACAGCCGGGCGCGCCGCCAGATCAGGCGCTCCGGGTCATGCACGGTGGCCGTGCGCGGGATCCGCGGTTGTTCGGTGCTCAGGTAGTCGAGCGCCTGGAATTCGCCGAAGCGGCCACCCCCGAGTTCGGCGTGCACCAGGTCGACGCCCGTCCAGTCGAAGGCGCGCAGGCGCGTCAGCTGTTCCGCAGGATCGTGACAGCCGGCCAGCGGCGTCAGCACCTCGATGCCAAGGCCGCGCAGCGCATTGCTGAAATGCGCGGCGTAGTCGGCGATACCGGTCTGTTCCGGCGGCAGCGGGGCCAGCAAGGCAATACGCATCAGGCCGCACCGCGCCAGCTGTTGATCCGCTCCAGCACCCTGGACGGCACTTCGAAGCGGCGACGGTTGAGGATCAGCCCGTCGACCTTGCCGAAGGCGGTGGTCAGCAGCGACAGCGCATTCTCGATCATCGGCACAGTGCTGGTCCGAGCCTCGATCACCAGGGCGATCAGGTCGGCGCGGCGCAGGATCAGGAAGGCCTCCTGGTTCGACAACAGGGCCGAGGCGTCCAGCAGCAGCACTTCACCGGGCTGGGCCGGCGCGCTGTCGTTGACCCGCACGCGTTGGCCACGTTCTTCCAGCAGGCGGCGCAGGCGTTCGAGGATGAAACTCACGCCTTCGCCATGGCGCGCCGAGGTCAGGCCCAGGGTCAGGCCCTGGCTCTCGATACGGTCCATGGGCAACAGGCTGTAGAGCCGGTAGATGCTCGCGGTCATCGCCGCCGGGGTGGCGTCCTCGAGGTCCGGCACGCTGCCCCACAGCGGCACCTGGAACAGCTCCGGCAGGCGCGAGCCGTCGTGGATGCGCTGGTCCAGCAAGTAGCAGACATAGATGGTCAAAAGACCCACGGCGATCCCCGCGGGAATGGCGAACAGCAGGATCAGCAGGCTCTTGGGGAAGACCCGCGCCGGGTTGAAGGTGGCGTGCTCGATGATCGCGATATTGCTGATCTGGCTGCTGTCGAGCTCGTGGTCGATGCGCGCCTGTTCCAGGTTTTCCGAGTACAGCGCGTAGCTCTTTTCAGCGGTGCGCAACTGCTGGGTCAGGCGGTTGAGTTCAGGCTCGTCGGTCAGGACCCGGTCGCGCTCGGCACGCAGGGTGGCCAGGGTCTTGTCGTAGTTCTCGATCTGCCCGGTCAGCCGGCGCTGTTGCAGCTGGGCATCGATGACCTGCTGCTTGACGTTGGTCACCAGGCTATTGGGCGCAGTGTTCTTCGAGCGTTCCAGGCGGGTCTCTTCCTGTGCGCTGAGGGCCTGCAGGTCTTGGATGTTCTGTTCGATCTGCTTGACCGCCGGCGCCTCGGGCAAATAGGTGCGCAGCAGGCGTGCGCGCTCCACTTGCAGGGTATTGAGCTGGCGCTTGAGGTCGAGCTGGGTCGGGTTGAGGCTGGTCTCGCGGCTGGTCACCACTTCGCCGGGCTGATCGAGGATCTGCTGGCGAGCGTTGATCAGGAAGCTGCTGATCCCGGACAGCTGGTTCTGTGCATTGACCCGGGCGTCGGTCAGCCGGTCGATCTGGCTGGTGAGGTTTTCCAGGCGGGCATCGACGCTGATCGAATCGATCTGCTTCAGGCGGCCCTGCAACTGTTCCTTGAGGCTGAGGATCTGCGCGGCCACCTTGTTGCCTTCGCCCTCATAGAAGGCGTAGAGGCTCTTGCGACCGAGGACCCGGGCGCGTTCCTCGAGGAAGGTGTCGACCCAGATTTTCACCACCTGCTGCGCGACTTCCGGGTCGTCCCAGGTAAAGCTGATATCGATCACCGAGGAGCCCGCTTCATGGCTGGCCTGGAAGTTCTTTTCCAGGCGGGTCGCCAGGCGGTCCTGCGGGCTCTGCGGCTCCGACAGGCCGACCAGTTGCAGCAGGCTGCGCAGCGCATCGATGGCCGTGCCCATGGCCTTCTTGGCGTAGAACTTGAGGGTCTTCCAGAAACCCTGGGGTTCGGCAGCCGCGCTCAGTTCCAGGTAGCGCTGGGCGACGATGTGCACGATCGGCCGGCCGGTGAGCATCTTCTCCTCATCGACGATCGGGTCGTGCTGGGTGCTGGGCGAGATCAGCGTCTGGCGATTGCTGGCCTCGATCGGCACCGTGGTGCTGTCGCGCCCGGGCTTGACCAGCAGGCGCGCGTCCGACTCGTAGCGCGTCGGCAGCAGGAAGGCGCCCAGTACCGCGACCACGATGGTGGTGACGACCGCCAGCTTGAACTCGCGGCGGAATATGAAGAACAGGCGCAACAGGTCGCGTAGAGAGCGTATTTCGATCACGGGATCACTCCGTTGAAAGTACTTGTAGCAGTGGCTGATGGAGGCCGATCAAACGCATCACTCCTGTCTACTGAGAAATGTTATTGACGTTTTCGATGTTGGTCGTGCTGTTGCCGCTGTTTCTTACATCCTGGCTGTTCAAGTCGTAGTTGAAGCCCAGGCCGATCCCTTTGTTAACCGGGAACAGCTTGGTGAAGTACATGTCCACCGCTTCCACCGTGCTGCCGATGGTCGATTGCGGCACGTAGATCAGGTCGCCGCGCTGCAGGGCGACCAGCGGATGGTTGGGGTTGCTGAGCATGTTGCTGAGGTCGACGAAGTACATCTTGTACTTGCCGTCGGGGCCGGTCCGGAGCAGGGCGATGTTGGAGCTGTCGGCCGACGGCAGGACGCCGCCAGAGCTGAGCAGGGCCTGCTCCACCGACACGGTGCCGGCGAGGTTGAAGAACGACGGGTTGGCCACCGCGCCGCCGATGAACACCCGGTTGCTTGGGGCAATGGCGATGTTCACGGTCACTTCGGGCTCGCGGTAGACACGGGTGTAGCGTTTGGTGATTTCCTTGCCCAGGTCTTCCGGGGTCAGCAGCGCGGCCTTGATCCGGCCGATGTTGGGCATCGAGATGAAGCCGTCCGGGCGCACCACGAACAGCGTCATGTCGTCGGTGGCGGCCGGCTCCTGGGCATCGCGCACGATGCGCAGGGTGTCGCCGCTCTGGATCAGCACCTGGGCTGGCGGCAGGTCGGCCAGGGTCAGTGCCGCCGCGTGGCGGGCCTTGAGGGTGTCGCTGTCAGGGAGCGCGACATGGGCGGGGGTCGAGCAGCCGCCCAGCCACAGGGAGGCGGTCAGGATGCTCAACAGACAAAGCCGGGAAGGTCGGTTAATAGTCATCATGACAGCTCAGGTCCAGTAGTTTGAGAACATGCTCAAGCGACGCTTGAGCGGTGTCGGCAGATGCTGTTCGGCGTGGCCGAGGCGATAGCCCAACAGCTTCAGCGCGCTGCGCAGCAGCACTTCGGGTACACGTTGCAACTGGCCGGCGTCACGCAAGGCGCGCAACTCGGCCTGGACGTAACGCTTGCCTTCTCCACCCGCGCTGCCGAAGGCTTCGCGGATCCAGGGCTCGCGGCCATAAAACACGCCGATATCGAAATAACGGCGGAACTCCTGCATCAGACTGTAGCTGTGCGAATGCTGTACGCACGCACTGGCGGCGTAGCGCACCAGATAACCGTTGAGCAGCATGCGCGCCGCGACGTGGGCGTCCTCGCTGCCGATGACGTCCTCGGGAAAGCCGCCCACTGCTTGCAGGGCACTGCGCCGGTAGACGGAAAACGAGTCCGAACTGAAGCAGGTCTTGATCCCCAGCTCCCCGGCGTCGGCCAGGCTTTTGCTGCGGCTCTGCGGGCTGTAGTTGAAGTGGCGCGACTGCGCTTCGAGAATCCCGGCGCCGGGGTGCGGCAACTGACGACCGTAGGCGAGGCCGATCCGCGGGTCTTCTTCCAGTTCCTGGATCAGGTTGGCGAAGGTCTGGGGCGTGGCCGGAATCGCATCCTGGGTCAGCAGGATCAGCGCGTCGGCGTCCACCTGTTCGCTCGCCCAGCGGCGGGTGCCGCCATGGTTGAACTGCTGGGCGGCGATGACCTCCACCCGGGCACCGAACTGCCGGAAGCGGCTGACGGTGTCGTCCGTCGAGCTGCTGTCGACCACCAGCACGGTGTCCGGTTGCAGCGTCTGGGCGGCCAGCGCCGGCAGCAACCGATCGAGGTGCGCTCCGGCGTTGCGGGCGGGAATGATCAGCGCCACCTTCATCATGGTTTGACCTGCGCCGGGGCACGGCCATAGACGTCTTCGAAACGCACGATGTCGTCTTCGCCCAGGTACTCGCCGCTTTGCACTTCGATCATCACCAGGTCGATGATCCCGGGGTTGCTCAGGCGGTGTTTATGGCCGGCGGGGATATAGGTGGATTCGTTGCTGTTGAGCAGGACCTCCAGGTCGCCATTGGTGATCAGGGCGGCACCGCTGACCACGATCCAGTGCTCGCTGCGGTGATGGTGCATCTGCAGCGACAGCGACTCCTTGGGCTTGACCATGATGCGCTTGATCTTGAAGCGGCTGCTTTCCTCCAGCACGGTGTAGGTCCCCCATGGCCGGGTGACCGTGCGGTGCAGGCTGTAGGCACTGTGGCCCAGGCGCTTGAGTTCGGTGACGATATGGCGCACGTCCTGGGTCCGCGAGGCGTCGGCCACCAGCAGCGCGTCCGGGGTGTCGACGATGATCAGGTCGCTGACGCCAACAGCGCCGAGCACACGCTTGGGCGAGTCGATATAGCAATTGCTCACGTCATGCAGGATGGCTTCGCCGTTGACCTGGTTGCCGGCGGCGTCGCTCGGGGTCAGCTGGCGCAACGCATCCCAGGAACCGATGTCGCTCCAGCCCAGGTCACAAGGCACCACGGCGACCCGCTCGGAGCGTTCCATCAGGGCCACGTCGATCGAAACGTCCGGGGCGCGGGCCAGGCTATCGGCATCGAGTTCGCGCTGGCGGCAGTGCTTGTTGTCCAGGGTCATGCCTTGTTCCAGGCAGGCCTGGGCGGCGCTCAGCACTTCGGGGGCGTGCAGGGTCAGTTCCTGCAGCAGGGTATCGGCGCGGAAGCAGAACATCCCGGCGTTCCACAGGTAGTTGCCGCTGTCGACATAGGCCTGGGCGGTGGCCAGGTTGGGTTTTTCGACGAAGCGCGCGACCTGGAAACCTTCCTTCAGCGCCGGGCCCTGTTCGATGTAGCCAAAACCGGTCTCGGGTTTGTCGGGTTGAATGCCGAAGGTCGCCAGGTAACCGTCTTCGGCGAGGCTGCGCGCCTTGCTCACGGCGGCGGCGAAGGCATCCTGGTCGAGGATCAGATGGTCGGCCGGAAGGATCAGCAGCTGTGCCTCGTCACCCCAGTACTCGCGCACATGCAGGGCCGCCACGGCAATGGCCACGGCGGTATTGCGCCCGAACGGCTCGAGCAGCAGGTCGAGGTCCAGCTTGCCCTGATTGACGTTGCGGTATTCGTCCAGCGAGCGGAACAACAGCTCGCGGTTGGTCACCGTGACCACGCAACTGACGTCCGCCAGGTTGCTGGCGCGGACGAAGGTTTTTTGCAGCAGGCTCTGCCCATCGCGCATGCGGATGAATGGCTTGGGCATGTTCTGTCGAGAGACAGGCCACAGGCGCGAGCCCGAGCCGCCGGAAATAATGCAAGGGATCAATCCAGTGAATGCGCTCATCAGTAGACTTCCTTCGTCGAAAGGACGGCCGGAACCGTCATGAAAACGATGTACAGATCCAGCCAGACCGACCACTTGGAGATGTAATCGAGGTCGTACTCCACTCGTTTCTGGATTTTCTGCAGGGTGTCGGTTTCTCCCCGGTAGCCATTGATCTGCGCCCAGCCGGTGATACCGGGCTTGACCCGGTGGCGCGAGCTGTATTCGCGCACCGCCTGTTCGAACGGCACGCCCGCCGCCTTGGTGGCGGTGGCATGGGGGCGAGGCCCGACAATCGACATGTTGCCCATCAGCACATTGAACAGCTGGGGCAACTCATCAATGCTGGTCTTGCGAATGAAGCGTCCGACCCGGGTGATCCGCGGGTCTTCGCGGGTGGTCTGCCGTTCGGCATTGAGGTCCGCCTGCTCGACATACATCGAGCGGAACTTGAACACGCGGATCAGCCGGTCGTTGTAGCCGTAGCGCTTTTGCCGGAACAGCACGGGGCCCTTGGAATCGAGTTTCACCGCCACGGCGGTGGCCAGCAGCACAGGGGACAGCAGCACCAGGCCCAGCAGGGCGAGGATGATGTCCTCGCAGCGCTTGATCAGCGGCGCCCAGCCGCGCAACGGCAACTCCGAGGTGTTGAACATCAGGATGCCGCCGACATCGGTCATGCGGTTGTGGCCGAAGCGCAGGGTAGTGATGTCGGGCACCAGCGCGACATTCACTGACAACTGCCGCAGCCGCTGCACCAGCTCGCCGATGCGCGCGTGCGCGGCCCAGGGCAGGGCGATCAGGACCTGGTTGACCTGCTCGGAACGGATCAGCTCTTCCAGGTTCTGGGTGTTGCCCAGAAAGGGCAGGTCGCAGAAGGCCTTGGGCACGCGGTCGCTGCGATCGTCGATGAAACCGATCAGGCCGGAGCGGATATCGCCGTGGCGCTGCATGTGTTCGGCAAGGAACAGCGCGCTCTCGCTGAAACCGAGGATCACCGTGCGTTGCAGGTATTTGCCGCTGGCCATCCACGAGTGGAACAGGCGCAGCAGGAACAGACGCTCGATACCAAACAGCACGAGGCTGGCGATGAACCAGACAGCCAGGTCCTGTAGGCTGAAGACCGGCAGCAGGTGCAGCCCCAGGTACATGACCAGCAGGATGCAGAAGGCGGAGGTCCAGGCCACCAGCATCGTGCGCAGGCGCAGGCGATTGCTGAAGAACTCTTCGGAGTAGACCCCCTGGGCCTGGAACAGGATGACGGTGATCACGGCAAAGAACAGCAGCAGGCCAAGGACGGTTGGCCAGACATCCGCACTGGCGGATTCAAGACTCAGGAGCAGCAGGATTCCAGGCAGGGCGGCGGACAGGGCGTGCGTCAGTTTCACCCCCGAAATGAAGAGTTCCATGAATCCGGTTCGGGTCAGAAACCTGCTATCAATCGATTTCGTAAGCATCGAATCCCGTCGCTGCCAGGTAAAAACCCAGCTCTGTTAAGGGTGAAGCCACTACAGAGGCAGGCTGAAAAAACTAAGGCTTACTGCAAAAAAAGTCTGTTTTTTGGCGGCCTATGATGGCCAAACAATACTGCTTTTCTGCTTTGATGGTCAAGTAATTGACTAATTCTGGCAGATTAACCTTTTTTTTGCATTATGCATCGGTTTTTTGACGGTTTTGCGCATCCAGGACGAATGGCAGCCTGGGCATGTGTCACGAAGTTGGCTCATTCGTGAGCGAGGCGTGACGGATAAAATGGAGTGTTGTTCAGGGGGGGACTCTTGTCCAACCCGTGGCGATTTATTCCTTTTCGCCCGGGATTGCGGGCTTCCTGAAAGCTGGCGCAGCCCTCGGGCGGATGCCCTGGCGGTGTAGACTGAACGCTTGTGGACTAACCAAAGGCAGGGGAAAAACTGTGAGGTATTGGTCATTGCTGTTGCTGGGTTGCATGCCCTTGCTGGCGCATGCAGTGGAAGTCGGCGAGCGTCTGGCGCCCTGGACCTTGCTCGATCAATTCGACCGGGCCTATAGCCTCGACGGGCAGACCCGGACCCTGCTGGTGGCGCGCAGCATGGACGGCGCCAAGCTGGTCAACACCGCCTTGCAGGATCGTCCTGCGGGTTATCTGGAGGCGCGACACACGGTATTTGTCGCGGACATCCAGCGTATGCCGGCGGTGATCGCCAGGATGTTTGCGGTGCCGGCGATGCGTGATTATGGCTACCGGATCATGCTCGACCGTGACGGGCGGGTAGCGCCGCGCTACGCCGGGGCTGTGGATAAAGTCCTGTGGCTGCAACTCGACAATGGCCGGCTGGTGGCTCAACGGGAGTACGGCACGGCCGCCGAACTGCGTGCGGCGCTGGAGCAGGCGCAGCCATGATCAGCGCCGCGCTGCTGTCGCCGCTCACCCTCGGCGTCGGCTGGCTGATCTATGTGCCGGTGCTGGTCTGGGCCGCCTGGCGCGCGCCCTGGGTCGAGCTGTTCAGCGACAGCCGACGCCAGCATCTGCTGTTCGGTACGGTGTTCGCCTTGTTCATGCTGTGGTTGGTGCGCCGGGATTTCGATACCGGCGTGTCCTATCACTTCATCGGCATGACGGCCGTGACCCTGTTGCTGGACTGGCCGCTGGCGATCGTCGGCGGGCTGATTGCCCAGGTGGGCCTGGTCGCGCTGGGCCGCCAGGACCTGGCTGCGGTCGGCATCAACGGCGCCTTGCTGATCCTGCTGCCGGTGCTGGTCACCGAATGCTGCGCGATCCTGGTGGAGCGCGCGCAGCCGCGTAATCCCTTTGTGTATATCTTCTGTTCCGGTTTTTTTGCCGCCGCGCTGTCGGCCTTGCTGTGCCTGTTGGTGGGCCTGGGGCTGCTGTGGTTCGACGGGCGTTTTGCCATGCCGGAATGGCTGGAAGACTTCATCGGCTACCTGTGGCTGATCATCTTTCCCGAGGCTTTCATCAACGGCATGGTGATCAGCGCCCTGGTGGTGTTCTGCCCCGAATGGCTGGAAACCTTCAACCGCACTCGTTACCTCTCGGCGCCCTGGAAGGACGACGATCCGCGTTCTTGATCCATATCAAACACGTTCGGCAGACGCGGTCCCATGCTCGGCAAAAACCGTTCGGGAGCAGGGTCATGAGTGTGTATGAATGGGCGCGGCAGGAAATACGCAGGAGTCTGGATACTGCGCAGGAAGAGGGTTTCGAACCGGGCTTGAGCCTGCGCGCCCTGCTCAGCGCGGTGGTGCAGGAGAGTCGGCGGGTGCGCAGCGCCGAGGATCTGGCCGACGAGTTGCAGTTTCTCGCGGAGAACCTCGACGATACGCAGGACTACGGTTTCATGCGGCCTTGAGGCTTCAGTGGGCGCGAGGCGGCAGGTCGTCGGAAAACAGATCGTCCTCGGCATCCGGGCTGACCGGAATCTTGTGTTCTTCGGCGGCCCAGGCGCCGAGGTCGATCAGTTTGCAGCGGTCCGAGCAGAACGGACGGTTGACGTTGCTCGCGGTCCACTCCACGGGCGCACCGCAGGTTGGACATTCCACGGTCAGGGGTTGGCTCATGACTGGCCTCCACGCAAGGTAAGGTAAAAGTGATGCAGGCGTTCGACCTCGCTGTGCAGCCAGGCGAGGTCGCGGTCGTTGACCAGCACATCGTCGGCATGGCTCAGGCGATCTTCGCGAGTCGCCTGGGCCTTGAGAATCGCCTGGATCTGCTGTTCGCTGATCCGGTCGCGTTGCAGGGTCCGCTCGATCTGCAGTTGTTGCGGCACATCGATCACCAGGATCCGTTGGGTCATCGCGTATTGTCCGGATTCGATCAGCAGCGGTGACACCAGAATCGCGTAGGGCGACTCGGCGCGGGCCAGGTGCGCGGCGATTTCATCGGCAATCAACGGATGCAGCAAGGCCTCCAGCCAGAGGCGTTGTTGCGGCACCTCGAAGATCAGCTTGCGCAGCGCCGCGCGGTCCAACTGGCCATCGGCCTGCAGCACGCTGTCGCCGAAATGCTCGGCAATGCGGGCCAGGGCCGGACGGCCGGGTTCCACCACCCAGCGGGCAGCGTGATCGGCATCCACCACATGGATGCCCAGGTCGATGAAGTGCTGGGCCGCAGCACTTTTGCCACTGCCGATACCGCCGGTAAGGCCGAGGATCCAGGGTTTGAAAACAGGCTTGGTCATCTGAAACCGACAAACTGCAAATAGGAGCCGGTTATTTGACCACCCCAGAGCAAGGCAATCCAGCCGGCAATGGCCAGAAAGGGACCGAAAGGGATAGGCGTGGACATTTGCGCACGGTTGCGGCGCAGCAGGGCGATCCCCGCCAGGGCTCCCGTCAGTGAGGCCAGCAGCAGGGTCATCGGCAGAATCTGCCAGCCGCCCCAGGCGCCGAACATGGCCAACAGCTTGAAATCACCGTGCCCCATGCCTTCCTTGCCGGTCAGCAGCTTGAACAACCAGTAAACCGACCACAGGCACAGGTAGCCGGCCACGGCGCCCCACAGCGCATCGTGGAGGCTGACGAACAGCTCGAAGCCATTGACGATCAGGCCCAGCCACAACAGCGGCAGCACCAGCACGTCGGGCAACAGCTGATGATCGGCATCGATCAGGCTCATCGCCAACAGGCCCCAGCTCAGCAGCAGCATCAGGACGGCCTGCCAGCCAAAGCCGAAATGCCAGGCCACGAACGCCGAGGCCAGGCCGCAGGTCAGCTCCACCAGCGGGTAGCGCCGGCCGATCGGTGCCTGGCACGCGGAGCAGCGTCCGCGCAGCAGCAGGTAGCTGAACACCGGGATGTTTTCCCAGGGGCGGATCGAATGTGCGCAGTGAGGGCACTGGGAATGCGGGAGCAGCAGGTTGTAGGTCGGCCCGGCAGGTTCGACGGGCAGCCCCAGGATGTCACGGGCCTGGGCGTGCCAGTCGCGCTCGAGCATCTTTGGCAGACGCCAGATCAGCACATTGAGAAAGCTGCCGACAATCAGGCCCAGGACCAGCATCGATGCTACGAAGACCAGCGGGTAGCTGGCCAGGACCTCAGTCAATGACATGTTCAGATCGCTGTGCCGAGTTGGAAGATGGGTAAGTACATGGCGACCACCAGGCCGCCGACGAGGGTGCCCAAAACTACCATGATCACGGGCTCCATGAGACTGCTCAGGGTGTCGACCAGGGTATCGACTTCTTCCTCGTAGTGGATCGCGACTTTTTCCAGCATGCCGTCCAGGGCCCCGGATTCTTCGCCGATGGCGGTCATCTGGATCGCCATGCCGGGAAAAATGCCGGATGCGCGCATGGAAAAGTGCAACTGCATGCCGGTCGCCACGTCCTGCCTGATGCGGTTCACCGCATGCTTGAATACCTGGTTGCCGGTGGCCCCGGCCACCGAGCCCAGGGCCTCCACCAGCGGTACCCCGGCGGCGAAGGTGGTGGACAAGGTGCGGGCGTAGCGGGCCACCGCGGACTTGTACAGCAGCGGCGCTACCAACGGCAGTTTCAGCAGGGCCGCGTCCAGCCAGTGGCGAAAGCGCGGTGAGCGCCGGTGGGCATGACGCAGGCCGAACACGCTGAGCAACAGAGCGCCCGCCAGCAGCCACCACCAGTGCTGCACGAATTCCGAGAGGGCGATGACCAGTTGGGTGAACACCGGCAGTTGCGCGCCGAAGCCTTGGAACATCGACTGGAATTGCGGCACCACCTTGACCAGCAGGATCCCCGTGACCACCAGCGCCACGCAGATCACCGCCAGGGGATAGGTCATGGCCTTGCGGATTCGGGTCTTGAGGTTTTCGCTTTTTTCCTTGTAGGTCGCCACCCGCTCCAGCAGGGTTTCCAGGGCGCCGGCCTGCTCGCCGGCATCCACCAGGCTGCAGTACAGCTCGTCGAAATACCGCGGCCTCTTGCGTAGTGCGCTGGTGAAGCTGCTGCCGGCGGCGATGTCCTGTTTCAGCTCGCCCAGCAGTTTGCGCATGTTCGGGTTATCGAAGCCCTCGGCAATGATGTCGAACGATTGCAGCAGCGGTACGCCGGCCTTGATCAGGGTCGCCAACTGCCGGGTGAACAGGCTGATGTCGCGAGCCTTGATCGGGGGCGTGCGCTGGAACAGCGAGCTGGATTTCTTACTGACCCTGGCTGGGCTGATGCCTTGCTTGCGCAACTGGGCCCTGATCAGCGAGGGGGTATGGCCGCTCAATTCGCCGCGCAGTTTGCTGCCTTGCCTGTCGGTGCCTTCCCACAGGTAAACACTGACTTTTGCTGCTTTGACCGCCATGGTGTCGAGTCCCGGTTGTGATGGATGTCCTCAGGGCCGGCAATGCCCTGTGCGTTAGCGAGTGGACCGCTGCGCGGGGCGCGGCGTCCGGCTCATAGAGTTTGAATGGCCCGATACGTTCCTTGGACGGCGGCGGGCAGTGAATGCAATCGAGGGTCGAGTGACAGCGTAGCCCGTCACGACGACCGGCCCAGGGCACTCGGCTGACAAAAAGTGTCAGATAGTGCGACTTCTGGCGCTCACTGCCGCAGGTCGGTGTCGCCAAAACCCCGTTCGCCCGGGGCCGCAGGCGCTGGCACAGGCTGTGCTATGGCTGTCTGGTGAGTGCCCAGACCCCTGGATATCCCCTGCTTGGAGCAGATAAATGAAGTATCAGAAAGGTTTTACCTTGATCGAGTTGCTGGTCGTCGTGGCGATCATTGGCATCCTGGCCACCTTTGCCATGCCGCTGTATTCCAAATACCAGGCGCGGGCCAAGGTCACCGCGGCATTGGCCGAAGCCTCGGCGCTGAAGGTCAACTTCGAGGACGTGCTGAACCAGGGCAGCGACCCGACCCTGGAGCTGGTGGGGGGCAAGGCGGCGACGTCGAACTGCACCATGACCGCCGCGGGCTCCGCCTCGACAGGAGCGGGAAGCATTGGCTGCACCATCCTCAATGCACCGGCGCCGGTGCTGAACAAGACCGTCACCCTGACTCGCACCACGGCCGATGGCTGGGTCTGCACCACCACTGTCCCCGCCGATTACTCCCCCAAGGGCTGCACCGCCAGTGGCAGTTGAGGTCGGTGCTTGCCTGCTCGGCGCGTGAAACACCACGCGCCACGGCGCCTTCTGGGAAAGTGTCGGAAATTCAGGAGGTTAGCTCGCCACTGGAAATGCAACTTGCATGCAGATTACTTGCCGATCATGCATTTTGCATGATCGCGAGTGTTTCGTTATTTTTATAAGTAATTGATATTTAAGGGTTTTGTTGTTTTTCTGAACTTGGCATAACGCCTGCAATCTACTTAAGTAACCCTGCTGCCAGGACTTGGAGCAGGTTTTCCAGAAGAACAGGAGTTACTCGTATGAAGAAGTTCGCTATCGCTGCTGCAACTGCTACCGCTCTGACCCTGACCATGGCTAACGTTGCATTTGCCCAGACCACTCAAGCTACTCAGGCGCCAATGGTGCTCGCGGCGGGTGAAGTGACCAAGGCCAAGGAAGCCACTTCCGACACCTGGATCACCACCAAAGTCAAAGCGGATCTCGTAACTGAAAAAGGCATTCCTGGCACCGACATCAAGGTCGAAACCAACAAGGGTGTGGTTTCCCTGTCCTCCACCACTGCTCTGACCGCGGCGCAAAAAGAAACCGCAGTCAACATCGCCAAGAATATCAAGGGCGTGAAGGCGGTATCGGCTGACGGTTTGAAAACCGAGTAAGCCGCAAGCGTCTTTCCTGGACAGGGAGAAGAGGCGGTAGATGGTTCATCTACCGCTTCCTTGAAGGTTCATGCGAATGGCCACAGGGAGGTGGCTCCTTTTGTAGACAGAACAGGCCCCGGCACAGTGTGTCGGGGCCTGTTCTGTTTATGGCGGGGAGAACCGCAGGGCCGACCCGTTTCCGGGTCGGCGGGGAGGGTGGTTATTCGGCGTCCAGGTGCATGGGGGTAATGACCCGACCGTCGCTTTCGGCCTGGCCGAGGTTGGCGTCGATGAAGTAGACCCGGTCGTCCGCCAGTTGGCCCTTGTCCACCAGGAAGTCCTTGATGCTGCTGGCCCGTTCCTGGCCCAGCTGGCGCAACAGCGCATCGCTGCCACTCCAGAACTGGATCACGCCTTCACGCATTTTCGCGGTGCGTTCTTCCTTGCCCAGATCCTTCCATTCGGCCGGTGGCTGGGTCTTGAGGCGCGTGCGATAGATGCCTTCCAGCAGCGGACCTTTCTCGCCTTCCGGCACCTTCAGCAAGGATGCCTGGGCCGGCACCTTGTCGCCGCGACGCTGGAGCATCTTGTAGTAGTTGTACTGGTATTCCCGCTCCAGGCGTTGCTCGGCGATCAGCGGGCCATCGCTGCTCTGCGCGGCGGTACCTTCGATCTCCAGGCGCAGGGCCGGACGCTCCTTGAGCGCGTTGGACAGCTTGACCAGCGCCGCTTCCGATTCCGGGCTCAACTCGCTCGAGCCCGGGGCGAACGAGACGCTGCCCAGGTCTTCCGAACCACTGCCCGCGACCAGCCCGCCAATCAGTTTGAAGGGCGCGGCGGCAGCCTTGACGATCAGGTTGCGCAGGGTCTGCCAGACAATCGGCATGACGCTGAATTGCGGGTTGTTGAGGTCGCCGGTCACCGGCAGTTCGATGGAGATCTTGCCGTCGACATCCTTGAGCAGGGCGACCGCCAGTTTCAGGGGCAGGCTCACGGCATCCGGGCTGTCGACTTTTTCCCCCAGCTCCAGTTGTTCGACCACCACTTTGTTTTCGGCCTTGAGCTGGCCGTTGGTGATGACGTAGTGCAGGTCGAGGTTGAGCCGGCCCTTGCGGATACGGTAGCCGGCGAACTTGCCGGAGTAGGGGGTCAGGGTGGTCAGTTCGACGCGTTTGAAACTGGTGGCGATGTCCAGCGCGGCCATTGGATCGAACGGGTTCACGCTGCCCTTGATGGTGACCGGCGCATAACGATCGACCTTACCCTTGATATCGACACTGGCCGGTTTGGCCTGGCGGCTGTCGATGGTGCCGATCTGGCCGTTGAGTTGCTGGACGGCCGTGGCGAAGTTGGGGGTCAGGCTGAAGTCGGCGAAGTTGGCCGAACCATCGTTGATGGCGATCTGGCCGATATGGATGCCCAGGGGTTTTTCCTTGGCGGCCGGCTTGGCGGCACTTTTCGGTGCGCTGTCGGCCGGTTGCGGGATCAGCAAGTCATCGATGTTGGTGGTGCGGTCATCGTTGATCATGAAGCGCGCATAGGGCTGCAGCAGGTTGACCTTGTTGATCGTCAGGCTGTCGCCGTGCTGATAGTTCAGGCCTTCGAGCACCAGTTGCTGCCATTTCACGAAGTCGCGGGTTTTCAGGGTGTCCAGGGTGTGCAACTGGTCGACCTGGGCGCGGCCGGTCACGCTGAATGTCAGGGGATCGATGTTTTTCAGGTCCACCGCCAGGTCGCTGCCGAGCATGCCGCTGCGCAGCTCCAGGCGAATGAACGGGCTGATGTAGGACTGCGCGACCCGCAGGTCGATGTCCTTGGTCTGCACCGCCAGCTTGGCGGTGACCGGTTGCAGGTTGACCACACCGCTGGCGAGGATCTTGCCCTGCTTGCCCACCCCGGTGTCGAGCTTGAGGTTGAAGGGCGACTGGTTGAGGCTGTCGAAGTTCTGCACGTCGACGTTCAGCGGCCCGACCTCCAGCGCCACCGCCGGCTTGGCCTGGCGGTCCGCCAGGTGCACCTGGTAATTGCGCAGTTGCACGTCCTTGAGCAGCACCTGCCAGGGTTTGCCTGGCGCCGGGGGCGCCGGCTGCGGGCTATCGGCGGCGGCCGGAGCGGGCTTGGCCGCCGGTTTGGCCGGCTGGCTGGCGAACAGTTTCTGCCAGTCCAGTTGGCCATCGGCTTCCAGGGCTGCCCAGGTTTCCAGTTTCTGGCTGCGGATCTTGCCGACCACCACTTGCTGCTTGGCCAGGTCGACCGTGGTCTCACTGACGTCCAGGCGCTCCAGGCGGGCCAGTGGCCGACCGTCCGGGGTCTTGATGGCAAAAGGCGCGACGCTTACCGAAGCATCGCTGAGCAGCAGTTCGGTTTCCTTGGACAGGTTCAGCTTGTAGCGGGTGTTGAGGTTCAGCACGCCGTCTTCGAGGACCAGGGGCAAGGCATCGCGGACATAGGGCCACCAGGCTTTCATCTGGCCGTCGGTGACTTTCAGGGTGCCTTCGGAGGCGATCGGGGTCAGGCTGAAATTACCGCTCCAATCGATCTGACCGCCCGCGGGGCCCGCGGCGACCAGAGTCATGTCGGCACTGTCATCGGGCAGGGTGCTGAGGTTCTTCAGCTCGAGATCGAGTTTGTCGTAGAGGAAATCGATGGGCTCGCTGGGCCGCGTGTCCTGGAAGTGCACATAACCGCCCGCCAGTTTGATGCGCTCGATACGCAGCGGGAACGGCTTGGCCTCGGGGTCGTCCGGAGTCGGTTCGCTGGCGGGCAGGTTGAACAGGCCCAGCAGGTTGAGCTTGCCGTCTTTGGCGAACAGGATCTCGCTCTTGGGTTTGTCCAGCTCGATATCGGCCAGGTGCAGCGCGCGGGTCCAGAGGCTGTCCAGTTGCAGGTTGGCGTAGAGACGCTCGAAGGCCACCTGCTCCTTGCCCGGCTCACCGATGTTCAGGCCCCAGAGCGTCAGTTCGAGGCTGAACGGGTTGAGTTCGATGCGCTGGATCTTTGCCGGTACCGTCGCGTAGTTGGCCAACTGTTGATTGGCCACCCGCAGGGCGATGCCCGGCAAAATCAGAAAGCCCAGCAGGCTGTACAGGGCGAGAGCGGTCAACAAGGCGCCGATAGCGCGGATCAATCCTTTGGACATGCGAGGCTTCATCTATCTGAATCGGAAGTGCGTTGGAGTATGGCATGCGTTTCCGGTTCCGAAACAATCCCATGACTGTCGCAAACAGGATTGTTCAGATTCCTCGCGGGAGATCAGAGATGCAGGATCAGGGTCTTGAGCGGCGGTTGCTGGTCCATGGAGGGGAAGTCGCGACCGGGTGTCAGCACCTGCCATTCGCGTACCGGGCGCCCGGCTTTTTCGGCGCAGCGCAGCACCTGTTCGCGCCAGTCGTCCAGGGTGACTTTCGCCAGGTTGTTGCAGCAGATCAGCACGCCATTGTCGGCGGTAGCCAGCAGGGCCGGCTTGAGCAGGCTCTGATAGTCACGCAGCAGGTCGACGGTGCCGAATGCACTCTTGGCCCAGGCCGGCGGGTCGAGCAGTACCAGGTCGTACTGGCGCTGTTCCAGGCGTGGGTAGCCGGGCAGCTTTTGCCCACGGCGCTGGGTGATAGGCAGGCCGGCCAGTTGCCGGATCGCCGGGAAGTAATCCGATTGCACGAACTGCATGGCCGGCAATTGCGGATTGAGCTGGCCGTTCTCGCGGCCGACCGCCAGGTTGCCCTCGGCGAAGTCCAGGTTGCACACCTCGCGGGCGCCACCTGCCGCGGCACTCAGGCCGACGCCGCAGGTATAGGCGAACAGGTTCAGCACACTCTTGCCGGCGCTGTGGGCCTTGACCCAGCCACGGGCGTTGCGCAGGTCGAGAAACAGCAGCGGGTCCTGGCCGGCATGGCGACCGCGTACCCGATAGTTCAAGCCCCATTCGTGGCCGACCAGGTCTTGCAGCGCCTGTTCTTCGGCGCGGTAAACCGGGTCTTCGCGGTCGATGCGTGAATTGCCCCGGGAGCGGTCGTTGTAGACCAGCAGGGTGTCCAGGCCCAGCTGCTTCTGGACGGTCTCGTGCAATTGCAGCAAGGCCTCGCGTTCCAGCGTCTGGTGAAAACTCTGCACCAGCAGCTGTGGGCCGTAACGGTCGATGGTCAGGCCCCCGGCGCCTTCCTGGCTGCCATGGAACAGCCGATAGCAGTCGGTGCCTTGTTGATGCAGCTCGGCGAGCAGGTCCTGGCGATGATCGAGGGCGGCGCGCAGCGCCTGATTCAAGGAAGACATGCGGGCGCCTTGCGGATGATTGGGCGGGGCAGTTTACCAGCTTCGGCAACCCCCTGTAGGCACGGCCGGTCGAGGAGTGGGGCATGGTTCTGTAGGAGCGAGGCTTGCCCGCGATAAATCGTCAACGATGACGCGTCATGTCTGTAACACTGAGGTGTCATGACGTTTCTTTCGCGGGCAATCGAGCGTCGACCGGCCGCTCCTACAGATGGGCTTAGCGTTCGATGGCCAATGCCACGCCCTGGCCGCCACCGATGCACAAGGTCGCCAGGCCTTTCTTGGCATCGCGCTTGAGCATTTCGTGCAGCAGGGTCACCAGCACCCGGCAGCCCGAGGCGCCGATCGGGTGGCCGAGGGCGATGGCGCCGCCGTTGACGTTGACCTTGCTCGCATCCCAACCCAGTTCCTTGCCCACCGACAGCGACTGGGCGGCGAAGGCTTCGTTGGCTTCGATCAGGTCCAGTTGCTCCAGGGACCAGCCGGCCTTGTCCAGGCAGCGACGGGTGGCCGACACCGGGCCGATGCCCATGATCGCCGGGTCGACGCCGGCGTTGGCGTAGGCGGCGATCTTCGCCAGCACCGGCAGGCCCAGGGCCTTGGCCTTGGCGGCGCTCATCAGGATCACCGCGGCAGCGCCGTCGTTCAGCGACGAGGCGTTGCCGGCGGTGACCGTGCCGTCTTTCTTGAAGGCTGGCTTGAGCTTGCCCAGGGATTCGGCGGTGGTGCCGGCGCGCGGCTGCTCGTCGGTGGCGAAGGCCACAGGGTCGCCCTTGCGCTGGGGAATCAGGATCGGGGTGATCTCATCGACAAAACGCCCGCCCTCGATGGCGGCCACGGCCTTCTGCTGCGAGGCGGCGGCAAAGGCGTCCTGGGCTTCGCGGCTGATGCCGTATTTGTCCACCAGGTTCTCGGCGGTGATGCCCATGTGGTAGTCGTTGAAGGCGTCCCACAGACCGTCGCTGATCATGCTGTCGATCATCTGGCTGTGGCCCATGCGCAGGCCGGTGCGGGCGCCGGGCAACACGTAGTTGGCCAGGCTCATGTTCTCCTGGCCGCCGGCGATGATCACCTCGGCGTCGCCGCAGCGGATCGCCTGGGCGCCCAGGTGCAGGGCCTTGAGGCCGGAGCCGCAGACCTTGTTCAGGGTCAGCGCCGGCACGGCGTGGGGCAGGCCGGCCTTGATCGCGGCCTGGCGTGCGGGGTTCTGCCCGGCGCCGGCGGTGAGCACCTGGCCCATGATCACTTCATCGACCTGGGCGCCGTCCAGGCCGGTCTGGGCCAGCAGCTGGCGGATCACCGCGGCGCCGAGATCGACCGCGGGGATATTGGCCAGCGAACCCTGGAAACTGCCGACCGCGGTGCGGGTGGCGGCAACGATTACGACGTCTTGCATGGCGCGAATCCTCATTGCTATGGGCGGCATCGGTCGGTGGCTATGGACAGGGGACCGATGCGCGAGAACTTGGAAAATCATGGTTGCATAGAAGGTCGCGACGCCGCCAATCGCGAACCGATGGGTCGCGTTCTGTTCGCCCGGTCGGGTATTACAGGCCCATGCGCCGGCGTGCGCGATGTATCGAGCCATTGCGCACCGCCCAGCGCAGCATCGGCGCACTGCGGTTGACGCTGGCGCGGATCAGCTGGCGTTGCAGCAGACCCTGGTTGACGCCCAGCATGTCGCTGGCCCAGTCGGGCAGCAGGTCGATGCCGGCCTGCATCATCAACGAGCCGAATGGCTTGGCCAGGCGGCTTGGGGCAGGTGCCGCCAAGAGCAAACGCAGCACTTCGCGGCTGCGTTCATCGCAAAGCAACTGGGGGCGCATCCCGGCCAGGTAAGCCGCCACGGCCCGGCGCGAGCGCGGCACATCACTGGCGCCAAGACGCTCGGCGATCAGCGCGACTTCCCCGTAGTAACGGTCCTGGTCGGCAGGCGACAGCTGCGGATTGCGATAGCGCAGATGCGCCGCCAGAAAGCTGCTGACCTCGGCCACATGCACCCAGGTCAGCAACTGCGGATCGCTGGCGGCATAGGGCCGGCCGTCTGGCGCGTGGCCGACGATCTGCAGGTGAATGGTGCGCACCTTGTCGATCAGCCATTCGGCATCCTGCCGCGAGCCGAAGGTGGTGCCGGAAATGAACTGTGCGGTACGCCGCAGGCGCCCGATCATGTCTTCCCGGAAATTCGAGTGATCCCAGACCCCGGCCAGGGCCAGCGGGTGCAGGGCCTGCATCAACAAGGCGCTGATGCCGCCGATCAGCATGCTGCTGAAATCGCCATGTACCTGCCAGCAGATAGCGTCCGGACCGAACAGGCCCGGGTCGCCCTTGGGGTTGTCCAGGTCGAGCTGACCCAGTGACAGGCCACCCAGGCTCATCACCTGGGTTTCGATACGACTGCGAATGAATTCCATACCGCTTGGCTGTTCCTTGGTTGAGGCCCGAGGCCTCGCTCAGAGGTTCAGGCGTTTATCGATCAGGCCCTCGACCACGCTCGGGTCGGCCAGGGTCGAGGTATCGCCCAGGCTGTCGAGTTCGTTGCAGGCGATCTTGCGCAGGATACGCCGCATGATCTTGCCCGAGCGGGTTTTCGGCAAGGCCGGCGCCCACTGGATCAACTCCGGCTTGGCGAAACTGCCGATCTCGCGGCTGACCAGGCTCAACAGCTCCTTCTTCAACTCGCCGCTGGGCTCGACGCCGTTCATCGGGGTGACAAAGGCATAGATGCCCTGGCCCTTGAGGTCATGGGGATAACCGACCACCGCGGCCTCGGCGATGCTGTCATGCAGGACCAGGGCGCTCTCGACCTCGGCGGTACCGATGCGATGCCCGGAGACGTTGATCACGTCGTCGATGCGTCCGGTGATCCAGTAATCGCCGTCTTCATCGCGCCGCGCGCCGTCGCCGGTGAAGTAGTAGCCCGGGTAGGGTTTGAAATAGGTCTCGACCATGCGCTGCGGGTCGCCGTAGACACTGCGGATCTGCGCCGGCCAACTGGCCTTGATCGCCAGGATGCCGCTGCCGGCGCCGCTGATTTCCTTGCCGTGCTCGTCCAGCAGCACCGGCTGCACACCGAACATCGGGCGGGTAGCGCAGCCCGGCTTGATGTGGCTGGCGCTGACCAGCGGGCTGAGCATGATGCCGCCGGTTTCGGTCTGCCACCAGGTATCGACAATCGGGCAGCGCTGCTCGCCGACGCTATTGAAATACCACTCCCAGGCTTCCGGGTTGATCGGCTCGCCGACACTGCCCAGCAGGCGCAGGCTGCTGCGCGAGGTGTGCTGCAGCGGCTCGGGGCCTTCGCGCATCAGTGCGCGCAAGGCGGTGGGGGCGGTGTAGAAGATGTTCACCCGGTGCTTGTCGATGACTTCCCAGAAGCGCGAGCTGCTTGGGTAGCTGGGCACGCCCTCGAAGATCAGGCTGGTCGCGCCATTGGCCAGCGGGCCGTAGACGATGTAACTGTGGCCGGTGACCCAGCCGACATCGGCGGTGCACCAGAAGACTTCGCCTTCGCGGTAGTCCAGTACGTATTTGAAGGTCATCGCCGCTTGCAGCAAGTAGCCGCCGGTGGTGTGCAGCACGCCTTTGGGTTTGCCGGTGCTGCCGGAGGTGTAGAGGATGAACAGCGGGTCTTCGGCGTCCATCGGTTGCGGCGGGCAGTCGTCTTCGACGCCGCGCAGGGCCTGGTGATACCAGAGGTCGCGGCCTTCGACCCAGTTCACCGGGTTCTGGGTGCGCTCGACCACCACCACCGTGCTGACGTTCGGGCAGCTTTGCAGGGCCTTGTCGACGTTGTTTTTCAAGGGCACGAACTTGCCGCCGCGTACCCCTTCGTCAGCGGTGATCACAGTGCGGCAGTCGGCATCGAGAATGCGGTCACGCAGCGCGTCCGGAGAGAATCCGCCAAAGACCACCGAGTGCACTGCGCCGATACGGGTGCAGGCGAGCATGGCGTAGGCCGCCTCGGGAATCATCGGCATGTAGATGCAGACCCGGTCGCCTTTTTTCACGCCGCGGCTTTTCAGGACGTTGGCCAGGCGGCAGACGTAGTGATGGAGTTTTTTGTAGGTGATTTGCAGCGACTCGGCGGGGTCGTCGCCTTCCCAGATGATCGCCACCTGATCGCCGCGTTTTTCCAGGTGGCGGTCGATGCAGTTGTAGCTGACGTTCAACTGGCCGCCGGCGAACCAGCTGGCGGCGCCGGTTTTCAGGTCATAGCGCTGCACGGTTTGCCAGGGGGCGCTCCAGTCGAGAAAGCGGGTGGCCTGTTCGGCCCAGAAGGTGCTGGGGTGCTCGATGGATTCGCGGTACAGCCGCTGGTAGTCGTCCTGACTCAATTGCGCAGCCCGGCGGACGGCATCGGCTTGGGGGAACATGCTGATATCGAACATGACGGTTCCTTATTCTTGTTTTAGCGACAAGTAATAAAGATGCGCCTTGATCGGAAGGGGTTCAAGGGGAGGGCGGTCTTGGGCGACCGATCGCAAATCGGCCCGCCGCTACGCAATGGATGGGGTTTGCGTAGCAGCGGGCCGGTTCGCGAAGGGGGATTTCAGCGGGCTATCAGCCGCGGTGGCGACCGCGGAAGTAGTTGATCAGGCCCTGGGTCGAAGCATCCTCGGCCGGGGTTTCTTCGCTGCCGACCAGGCGGTTGTAGACGCCCTTGCCCAGCTCTTTGCCCAGCTCCACGCCCCATTGGTCGAAGGCGTTGATGCCCCAGATCACGCTCTGCACGAAAACCTTGTGTTCGTACATCGCCACCAGCGCGCCCAGGCGGCGCGGGCTGATGCGCTCGACCACCAGGGTGTTGCTCGGACGGTTGCCCGGGATCACCTTGTGCGGTGCCAGCTTCTGGACTTCGGCCTCGCTCATGCCTTTTTCACGCAGCTCGGCCTCGGCTTCGGCGCGGGTCTTGCCGAGCATCAGCGCCTGGCTTTGCGACAGGCAGTTGGCGTACAGCCACTGGTGATGGTCGGCGACCGGGTTGAAGCTGACGATCGGCACGATGAAGTCGGCCGGGATCAGCTGGGTGCCCTGGTGCAACAGTTGGTGATACGCGTGCTGACCGTTGCAGCCCACGCCACCCCAGATCACCGGACCGGTGTCGGTGGAAACCGGCGTGCCGTCCTGGCGCACGCTCTTGCCGTTGGATTCCATGTCCAGCTGCTGCAAGTGCTTGGTGATGTTGCGCAGGTAGTGGTCGTACGGCAGGATCGCGTGGCTTTGCGCGCCCCAGAAATTGCCGTACCACACGCCCAGCAGGGCCAGGAGGACCGGCATGTTCTGCTCGAACGGCGCGGTCTGGAAGTGCTGGTCCATGGTGTAGGCGCCGGACAGCAGTTCCTTGAAGTTGGACATGCCGATGGCCAGGGCGATCGGCAGGCCGATGGCCGACCACAGCGAATAACGACCGCCGACCCAGTCCCACATCGGGAAGATGTTCTCTTCGCGGATGCCGAAGGCCACGGCGGCGGCGTTGTTGCTCGATACCGCGATGAAGTGGCGATACAGCTCGGCCTCGGAGCCGCCCTGAGCCAGGTACCAGGCGCGTGCGGCCTGGGCGTTCTTCAGGGTTTCCAGGGTGTTGAAGGATTTCGACGAGACGATGAACAGCGTGGTTTCGGCGCGGATCTTCGACGACAGTTCGTGGAATTCGCTGCCGTCGATATTGGCCAGGTAATGGCAACGCACGCCTTTCTGGGCGTAGGACAACAGGGCTTCGGACACCAGCTCGGGGCCGAGGAACGAACCGCCGATGCCGATGTTGACCACGTCGGTGATCGGCTTCTCGGTGTAGCCGCGCCACAGGCCGTCATGGATGCGCCCGACCAGTTCGGTGATCTGGTTCAGCACCTTGTGCACTTCCGGCATCACGTTGACGCCGTTGACCGACAGCTTGTCGCCCACTGGACGGCGCAGGGCGGTGTGCAGGGCCGGACGGCCTTCGGAAGAGTTGACCAGCTCACCGGCGAACAGCGCCTTGATCGCATCCTGCAGACCGGCTTCATTGGCCAGGCCCACCAGCAGGTTGCGGGTTTCGGGGGTGATCAGGTTCTTCGAGTAATCGAGAAAAAGCCCACAGCCGCTGAGGCTGAATTGATGAAAGCGCTGCGGGTCGGCATTGAAGGCCTCGCGCATGCTGAAATCCTGCATGGCTTGGCGGTGGTCATTCAACGCTTGCCAGGCGGGCAGAGCGGTAACGTCGTGAGGAGTGCGGTAGTACGCCATCGCTGCGGTTTTCCTTTTACTTGAACTGCCTGTTGGACACTGAAAAGCCCGGAACGTCCTGCTTGAAGAATAACGTTCGGTCAAACCTGCGCTGACACGATTAAGCACGCAGGGCGATTACAGTAACTCTCGCGTGCTGATCTGTCTTGGCTTTGTCTGACCTGCGGCCGGTACTTTTTTATACCGGCGCCTCAGAGCCGCGCAACGAGCAGGATTTCAGGGGTGAGAATGACTGGGGCTCAGGCGACCTGAACCGGAATGGCATGGCTGGTGTGGCTCAGCTCGTTGCCCGGCGCCATATAGAGCATGCGCGGCTTGAAGTTGAGCAGTTCGGCTTCGCTGTAGTGAGCGTAAGCGCAGATGATCACCCGGTCGCCAACCTTGGCCTTGTGCGCGGCGGCGCCGTTGACCGAGATCATGCGCGAGCCTTCCTCGCCACGAATGGCGTAGGTGGTGAAGCGTTCGCCATTGTCGACGTTGTAGATCTGGATCTGTTCGTACTCACGGATACCGGACAAGTCCAGCCATTCGCCGTCGATGGCGCAGGAGCCTTCGTAGTCGAGCACAGCGTGGGTGACTTCGGCGCGATGCAGCTTGGCCTTGAGCATGATGGCGTGCATGAGTGGTTCTCTCGGTCGGATCCTTGAACAGGGCCCGCAGCATCGCTGCAGGCCCCGGGCGGCGGCAGTTTGCCCGAAGGTCGGGCTTCGGGCAATCGGCCTTTGGGACCTAGGCGTCGAGGTCCAGATGCAGGTTGTCGATCAGGCGGGTAGCGCCCAGATAGGCCGCCGCCAGAATCACCAGGTCGCGGTCTTGCGCGGTGGCCGGGCGCAGGGTCCGGGCGTGGCGGATTTCCAGGTAATCCGGGCGGAAGCCGGCGGCTTCGAGCACTTGTTTCTGTTCGTCCAGCAGCTTTGGATAGTCCCGCTCACCCTGGCTGATGGCCTGGGCGATCTGGGTCAGGCCACGATAGATCGCCGGGGCGATGGCACGTTGTTCTTCGCTCAGGTAGCCGTTGCGCGACGACAGCGCGAGGCCGTCGGCGGCGCGCACGGTGGGCTCGCCGATGATCTGGATCGGCATGTTCAGGTCATGCACCAGGGCACGGATCACCGCCAGTTGCTGGAAGTCCTTCTGGCCGAAGACCGCAAGGTCCGGCTGCACCATGTTGAACAGCTTGCTGACCACCGTGGCCACCCCTTCGAAATGCCCGGGACGGCTGGCGCCGCACAGGCCTTCGGAGAGTTGCGGCACGCTGACCCGGGTCTGGCCGTCCATGCCGTCGGGGTACATCTCTTCGACGCTAGGGGCGAACAGCAGATGGCAACCGGCTTGCAGGAGCTTTTCCTGGTCGGCGGCCAGGGTTCGCGGGTACTTGTCGAGGTCTTCGCCGGCGCCGAATTGCAGCGGGTTGACGAAGATGCTCGCCACCACGAAATCCACTCGCTGGGCCGCCTTGGTCACCAGGGCGGCATGACCGCTGTGCAGGTTGCCCATGGTTGGCACGAAGCCGATGCGCTTGCCCTCGCTGCGGGCACGGGCCACGGCGGCACGCAGTTCACGTACGGTTTTTACAGTATTCATGCAGAAAACCCGTGTTCGGCGCCTGGGAAGGTCACGGCCTTGACCTCACTGACATAGGCGCTCAGGGCGGCCTGGATGCTTTCCTGGCCGGCCATGAAGTTCTTCACGAACTTCGGTGCGCGACCGCTCAGGGACAGGCCCAGCATGTCGTGCAGAACCAGCACCTGACCGTCGGTGGCGCTGCCGGCACCGATGCCGATTACCGGAATATTCACCGCCTGGGTGATTTCCGCCGCCAGTTCGCTCGGCACGCATTCGAGCAGCAGCATCGCCGCGCCGGCCGCTTCCAGGGCGATGGCGTCGGCACGCATCTGCCGGGCCTGGTTTTCGTTACGTCCCTGAACCTTGTAGCCGCCGAGGATGTTCACCGATTGCGGGGTCAGGCCCATGTGGGCGCAGACCGGGATACCGCGCTCGGCCAGCAGGCGGATGGATTCGGCCAGCCACAACGCGCCTTCGACCTTGATCATGTGCGCACCGGCCTGCATCAACTGGGCGCTGTTGTTCAGGGCCTGTTCGGTGGTGGCGTAGGCCATGAACGGCAGGTCGGCGAGGATCAGGGCGCCACTGTTGCCGCGTTTGACTGCGGCGACGTGGTAGGCCATCTCGTCGGTAGTGACTGGCAGTGTGCTGTCGTGCCCTTGCAAGACCATGCCGAGGGAGTCGCCCACCAGCAGTACTTCAACGCCGGCCTGGCAACAGGTGTGGGCGAAGGTCGCGTCATAGCAGGTCAGCATGGTGATTTTCTCACCTTTCTGCTTGAGGCCTTGCAGGGTGGTCAGGGTGATGTCTGGCATGAAAAAGGGTCCTCATTCAGGCGCTCTGGAAACTGCTGCGAGTAACGCGCGTGATTCTTATCTATACAGGCGCACGGTCTGTTGTCGTGCTTATAAGGCCTGGATTGCGCCCTGTAACGCCGTGTTGGCGGCAACGGGACGCCTATAGTCGTGAGGAGAACTCGGGAAGTCAATTGCATGTGTTACCGCATTGTTACGGCGTGAGTGTTACCGCCGTAACTGATGCGTTTCAGCAGTCAGGCCAGACGTTCCAGGCCGACAAATGGGCAGGCGGCGAGCAGATCGTGCAGGTGACGACCGTCGGCCAGTTGCAGGTCGGCGGGGGCCAGTTCGGCCAGGGGATAGAGGACAAAGGCCCGGGCCTGCATGTGGTAATGCGGGACCTTGAGCCGCGGTTCGTCGATCAGGCGATCGCCGAACAGCAGGATGTCCAGGTCCAGGGTGCGCGGCCCCCAGCGCTCGAGGCGCTCGCGGCCCTGGCCGTTTTCGATGGCTTGCAGCGCGTCCAGCAGTTCGAGAGGCGCGAGGCTGCTGTCCAGGGCGGCCACGGCGTTGGTGTAGCGCGGTTGGCCGGGCAGCAGGGAGTCGCTTTGATAGAAGGCCGAGACGCCTGCCAGTTGGCTGTGTGGCAACTGCGCCAGCGCGTCGATCGCACTGCGCAATTGCTCTGCCGGGGCAGCCAGGTTGCTGCCCATGCCAATGTAGATGCGTTCCATCGGGTTATTCGCCGGAAGCGCTCGGTGCGCCGGCGGTGGCGCGCTTGCGTTTGGCGCCACTGCTGCGACGACGCTTGCGCGGACCTGTGCCGGCTTCGTCCTTGCCGCTCAGATCGCGAATCATGTCGCGGCGACCGGCATCGTTGGCGTCCTGATAGTCGGTCCACCATTCGCCCAGGCCATCGGTCTGCTCGCCAGCGCTTTCGCGCAGCAGCAGGAAGTCATAACCGGCGCGGAACCGCGGGTTGTCCAGCAACTGGTCGGCGCGCTTGCCGCTGCGACGTGGCAGGCGTTCCTGCATGTCCCAGATTTCGCGGATCGGCATGGTGAAGCGTTTTGGAATGGCGATGCGCTGGCACTGTTCGCTGATCAATTCGTGAGCGGCTTCCTGCATCGCCGGAATCGGCGGCATGCCGCGTTCCTGGAGGCGCAGCACGCGAGCCGGCAGGGCAGGCCACAGCAGCGCGGCGAACAGGAAAGCCGGGGTGACCGGCTTGTTCTGCTTGATGCGCAGGTCGGTATTGATCAGGGCTTCGCTGATCAGGGTATGGGTGTAGGTCGGGTTGTACTCCAGTGCCTCGGCGCTGGCCGGGAACAGCGGATCGAACAGTTGCAGGTCGACCAGCATCTCGAAGGTGTCGGCGGCATGACCGGACAGGAACAGCTTGAGCACTTCCTCGAACAGCCGTGCCGAAGGGATTTCCCGCAGCATGGGCGCCAGGTCGCGGATCGGCGTGGCGGTGTGTTTCTCGATGCCGAAATCCAGCTTGGCGGCGAAGCGCACGGCCCGCAGCATGCGTACCGGATCTTCCTGGTAGCGCTGGCGCGGATCGCCGATCAGGCGGACCAGGTGATTGCGGATGTCGTGTACGCCGTTGGCGTAGTCGAGGATGCGCTCGCTGACCGGATCGTAATACAGAGCATTGATGGTGAAGTCGCGGCGCTGGGCGTCCTCTTCGAGGGTGCCGTACACGTTGTCGCGCAGGATGCGCCCGCTTTCGTTGCGCGAGGACTGGTTGCTGTCTTCCTCTTCATCGTTTTGCGGGTGATTGGCGCGGAAGGTCGCGACCTCGATGATTTCGCGGCCGAAGTGGATATGCACCAGCTTGAACCGACGACCGATGATCCGGGCGTTACGGAATTCGGCCCGCACCTGTTCCGGCGTGGCGCTGGTGGCGACGTCGAAATCCTTGGGGGTGATATTGAGCAGCATGTCGCGCACGCAACCGCCGACCAGGTAGGCCTGGTAGCCGGCGTTCTGCAGGCGTTCGACGATGTTCACCGCATAACGGCTGAACTGGGCGCGTTGCAGCGAGTGTTGGCTGCTGTTGAGCACTTCAGGCGTGCTGCGTTTGTGTTGCGTACGACGCAAGGGAGAACGGAATGACTGGAACAACTTCTTCAGCATGGGATGCACTGTTTGAAGGAATGTTCGGCCATAACGAAGAATGACCGCATGATGGGCGGGG
Source organism: Pseudomonas sp. RW409 (assembly GCF_003184125.1). Taxonomy (NCBI): domain Bacteria; kingdom Pseudomonadati; phylum Pseudomonadota; class Gammaproteobacteria; order Pseudomonadales; family Pseudomonadaceae; genus Pseudomonas; species Pseudomonas sp. RW409. The sequence goes on from NZ_QHHP01000042.1 coordinate 73,465, forward strand.
ATTCTAGCATTTAGTCGGGGGATGGTGTAGGAAGCTGCGGCGAGTCGTGCGCGGCGCTTTGGGACGCGGGTTGGCGGGGCTTTTCGCCAGTAAAATCGCAATCGCGGAAACCACAAGGGGAGCCGAAGCTCCCCCAGAAGTGTTTGCGTGCTCTATTTTTATTATTGGTTTCGGGCTTCTTGTTTTTGTTTAACGCCCTTGTCACCTGGTTAACCCAGAGTGACCCTCCCAATCGGGAGCCAAGAGCAAACGGATTGCTTTGGTCGCTGTGTTGCAATGATCAGTGATCCAACCAGTTCAGGCTCTGCCTTAGGGCAGTTTTTGTTGTTCTCGGCCTGGTTGTGGGGCAAGCCCCAATGACAACGCCTCTCCAAAAGAATCAGTTAGCTGCGCCTCCGCCGTGTTGTTTTTATTGTGCGTGAGTCGATTCGTCTTATTTTTATTGTCTTATGCATTGCTTGTTATTGTTCTTGTACCAAACATATAGCAGGTGCCGTGCCAACTTTTGCGAGGCCCAGTAAAACAAGGGGTTAGGCGCGGTTATGAGGTTTCTCCAGGCGAAAAAAAGCCGGGGCTTCGTTACCGTAAGCCCCGGCTTTTGTTACGTGAAATGACTGAGGTAACAGTTTTTTCACAAGATCGCGTGTTACCCGCAACCCGTTACCGCCGGACTTCAGCTTTCGCTGGCGACCCCGGTCTTGCGCCGTGGGATGCCCAGGCGCTGGCGACGTTCCCACAGGCATTTGCGGCTGACGCCCAGTTTGCGGGCCAGTTCGGTCTCGGTCATGTGGTCCTGGTGCTCGAGAACGAAATGCTGGAAGTAGTCTTCCAGCGACAGGTCTTCGGTCGGCTCATGGCTGCTGTTGTTGGCGTTGGCGGCCTGGGGCGCCAGGCCGATGAATTCGTCGTCCTCCAGGTCGCTCAGTTCAATATCGATACCCAGCAGCTCCGCGGAGATTTCCGGGCTTTCGCACAGGATGACCGAGCGCTCGACGGCGTTTTCCAGTTCGCGAACGTTACCTGGCCAAGAGTAGTGGCGAATGGCTTGCTCGGCGTCCGGGGCGAACTTCAGGTCCGTGCGGCCCACACGCGCGCTCTGGCGGGCGAGGAAGGCATTGGCGATTTCGTTGACGTCGGCGCCGCGTTCGCGCAGGGCTGGCAGTTTCAGGGCGATCACGTGCAGGCGGTAATACAGGTCTTCACGGAACTGGCCGATCTTGGCCAGGCTCTTGAGGTCGCGGTGGGTCGCGGCGATCAGGCGCACATCGACCTTCTGCGACTGCACCGAGCCGACCCGGCGGATCTCGCCTTCCTGCAGCACGCGCAACAGGCGGGCCTGGGCTTCGAGTGGCAATTCGCCGATTTCGTCGAGGAACAAGGTGCCGCCGTCCGCCGCTTCCACCAGGCCGGCGCGCCCGGCGCTGGCACCGGTGAAGGCGCCTTTTTCGTGACCGAACAGCTCGGACTCGATCAGGGTTTCCGGAATGGCCGCGCAGTTCACCGAAATCATCGGCGCCTTGGCGCGCTTGGACAGGTTGTGCAGGGCGCGGGCCACCAGTTCCTTGCCGGTCCCGGATTCACCCTGGATCAGTACATTGGAGTCTGTCGGGGCGACCTTGCGGATCTTGCTGTACAGGTCCTGCATCGGTGGGCAGGAGCCGATGATGCCGATTTCGCCGTTGCTGGCGTTGGCACCGGCCTTGTCCGCGCCGTTGCCCGACTTGGCGGCCGGACGCTCGTTGGGGCTGCTCTGCGCGGTCTGGCGGTCGCGCAGGATGCGCGCCACGGCCTGGAGCATTTCGTCGTGATCGAAAGGCTTGGCGATGTAGTCCACCGCGCCCATCTTCATCGAATCGACCGCCGAGCGCAGGCTGGCGTAGCTGGTCATGATCAGCACCGGGGTGCCCTGGCCGAGCTTGATCAGTTCGGTGCCGGGGGCGCCTGGCAGGCGCAGGTCGCTGACGATCAGGTCGAACGTGGGAATGCTGAAACGCTCTTGTGCTTCCTGCACGGAACCGGCTTCGCTGACCTGGTACTGGTTGCGTTCCAGCAGGCGGCGCAAGGCGGAGCGGATAATTGTTTCGTCTTCGACGATCAAAATGTGCGGCATTGATTCGATTCTCTCGACGGTCTCAGTTCACAGCGGACGTCGCTTCGACATGACGCGGTAAAGTCACCCGGATACGGGTGCCGCGTTGGCTTTCGGTGTCAGCCGGGCTGTCGATGGTGATTTGTCCATAATGCTCTTCAACGATGGAATAGACCAGTGCAAGGCCCAGTCCGGTACCCTCGCCAGGATCCTTGGTGGTGAAGAAGGGTTCGAACAGTCGATCCATGATGCTCGACGGGATACCGCTGCCTTCGTCTTCGACGATCAGGTCGATCGTGTGTTCGCCGGCCTCGCTCTTGACCCGTACCGCGCTGCCCGCCGGTGAGGCGTCGCGGGCATTGGATAGCAGGTTGATCAGTACCTGGGCGAGCCGCTGCGGGTCGCCGTCGACCCAGTGGTCCGGATCGCACAGGTTAAAGAACTGCACCTCGAAATTGCGTCGATTCAGCGCCAGCAGACCAATGGCATCCTGCGCCACCTCGGCCAGGCACACGGCTTCGTCGTTGTGCTGGTGGCTGCCGGCGTGGGCGAAGCTCATCAGCGACTGGACGATGCGTGACACGCGTTTGGTCTGTTCGAGGATCTGGCCGCTGATTTCGGTGAGTTCGCCGTCTTCTTCGCGCTCTTCGCGCAGGTTCTGCGCCAGGCAGGCGATACCGGTGATCGGGTTGCCGATTTCGTGGGCCACGCCGGCGGCCAGGCGGCCGATGCTGGCCAGCCGCTCGGAATGCACCAGCTTGTCTTCGAGCATCTGGGTTTCGGTCAGGTCTTCCACCAGCAGCACCAGGCCGCTGTTGCCCGGGGCCAGGGGTTCGTCGATGGCGGCCTTGTGCAGGTTCAGCCAGCGGGTCTGGCCGTCGAGGGCCAGGTGCTGTTTATGCAGATGTTCATCGGGGACGTTGATGAAACCTTGCAGCAGCTCCCTCCAGGGATCGGCGATGGTGCTCAGGCGCGAACCGACCACATGCTGCGCCGGAATGCTGGTCAGCTCTTCCATGGCCTTGTTCCACATGAGGATTTCCTGGTCCTTGGCCAGGGAACAGACGCCCATCGGCAGTTCCTGCAAGGTCTGGCGGTGGTAGCGGCGCAAGGCATCGAGCTCGGCGGCCAGGCCGGTCAGGCGCGAGTGGTAGTCCTCGAGCCGGCTTTCGATGAAGTGAATGTCTTCGGTCACGTAGTTTTCGCCGCCGGCCTTGTAGGGCAGGAAGGTTTCCACCATGTCCTGGGCCACGCTGGGGCCCATCAGGCCGGACAGGTTGGCTTCGATGCGGTCGCGCAAACGGCGCAGGGCATAGGGGCGGCGCTCGTCGAAGGGCAGGTACAGGTCGCGCAGCGCCTGCTCGACTTCCTTCTGCGCGGCCTTGGCGCCCAGGGGCTTGGCCAGTTGGGTGGCGAACTCCTGGGGCGAGGCGGCATGCAGTTCGCGACGTTGCGGCCGGCGCACGTTGTCCACCGCACAGGCTTCGGCGGCGCTGGCTTCTTCGGAACTGGCGTTGGTGAACAGCGAAATCAGGGTGAACATCAGGACGTTGGCGGCCAGCGAGGCGATGGCCGCCATGTGCCAGCTGGTATCGTCCAGCACGTAGATCATGTTCAGCAGCGGTATATAGAAGCCCTGCAGGTTGCCGATCAGCGGCAGCAGCATGGTCACCAGCCATACCAGCGTCCCGGCCATCAGCCCGGCGATGAAGCCGCGCCGGTTGGCGGTCGGCCAGTACAGCACCGAGAGCACGCCGGGAAGGAACTGCAGGGTCGCGACAAAGGCCACGATGCCGAGGTTGGCCAGGTCCTGCTCGGCCCCCAGCAGCAGGTAGAAGGCATAGCCAGCCATGATGATGGCCACGATCAGCGCGCGGCGGGTCCATTTCAGCCAGCGGTAGATGTTGCCTTCGGCTGGTGGCTGATACAGCGGCAGCACCAGATGGTTGAGGGCCATCCCCGACAGCGCCAGGGTGGTGACGATGATCAGGCCGCTGGCGGCGGAAAGCCCACCAATGTAGGCCATCAAGGCCAATGCCGGTTTGTTGGCGGCGATACCAATGCCGAGGGTGAAGTACTCGGGGTTGGTGGTGGCGCCCAGTTTCAGGCCGGCCCAGAGGATCAGCGGCACCGCCAGGCTCATCAGCAACAGGAACAGCGGCAAGCCCCAGCTGGCACTGACCAGCGAGCGCGGGTTGAGGTTCTCGGTGAAGGTCATGTGGTACATGTGCGGCATCACGATCGCCGAGGCGAAGAACACCAGCAGCAGGGTGCGCCACGGCCCTTCCTGCAGCGGTGTATGCAGGGCGGCGAGGGCGGTTTGGTTCTGCAGCAGCCAGAGTTCCAGCTGTTGTGGCCCATCGAACACGCCGTACAGGGCATAGAGGCCGACACCGCCGATGGCGATCAGCTTGATCACCGATTCGAAGGCGATGGCGAACACCAGGCCTTCGTGTTTTTCCCGGGTGGCAATGTGCCGGGAGCCGAAGAAGATGGTGAACAGAGTGATCAGCGCACAGAAGCTCAGGGCAACCCGGTGCTGCACCGGTTCGCGGGTGAGGATGCCGATGGAGTCCGCGACCGCCTGGATCTGCAAGGCCAGCAGGGGCAATACGCCGACCAGCATGATCACCGTGGTCAGCGCACCGGCCCAGGTGCTGCGAAAACGGAAGGCGAACAGGTCGGCCAGCGACGACAGTTGATAGGTGCGGGTGATTTTCAGGATCGGGTAAAGCAGCACCGGCGCCAGCAGGAAGGCGCCGGAAACCCCGAGATAGCTGGAAAGAAAACCGTAGCCGTACTGATAGGCCAGGCCAACCGTGCCGTAAAAGGCCCAGGCGCTGGCGTAGACCCCCAGAGACAGGGTGTAGGTCAGCGGGTGGCGGATGATCGAGCGCGGGATCATGCCGCGTTCGCTGATCCAGGCCACCCCGAACAGCACCAGCAGGTACGCGGCGCTGATCAGGATCATCTGGGTCAGGCTAAAGCTCATCGGCATCTTTTTGGCTCTGCAGGATGAAGGTCACGACGATCAGGATCAGCCAGAGCAGATACGGGCGATACCAGGCGCCCGTAGCATCGATCCACCAATCCATGATGGCGGGGGAGAACAGATAGATCCCCACTACCAGCAGCAGGACCAAGCGATAGATGTACATCTCGGCCTCTCTTTATTGTGTGCGTGCCCGAAAACGTGCGGCGATGGTAACGGATGGGCGCCAACCTGCAAGGGGCGTCAGCGTATTTGCGCTTCGGGCACACTCAGTGTGCGTGGGATCAGTAAAGCATCCCAGTGTTCGATGCCCCAGCTCAGCACTTCCCGAGGGCTGGCATGGACCATTTCGCTGTCGGTTTTCTGCCCCAGGGCGCGCAAGGCGCGCAGCAGCAGTGGTGTGGCCTGGTCCTCGGCCAGCGGCGGGGAGCGGTAGGATTTGCCCAGTTTATGCCCATCCGGCTGGGTGATCAGCGGCACATGCAGGTAACGCGGCTGCGGCAGGCCGAGCAGTTCCTGCAGGTACAGCTGGCGGGGGGTGGAGTCCAGCAGGTCGGCGCCGCGCACGATATCGGTCACCCCTTGCCAGGCGTCGTCGAGCACCACCGCCAGTTGATAGGCGTAGAGGCCGTCGCGGCGGCGGATCACGAAGTCGCCGACATCTCGCCCCAGGTGCTGGCGGAATTCGCCCTGGACCCGGTCGGTGAAGCGATATTCCAGCTCCGGCACGCGCAAACGGATGGCGGCATCTTCCTGGCTGTGTCCGGCATTGCGGCACAGGCCCGGATAAATGCCGTGGTAGGGCTCCAGTTGCTTGCGCGAGCAGGTGCAGGCGTAAGCCAGGCCCTGGTTGAACAGGCGGTCGAGGACTTCGGCGTAGGCCGCGTGCCGCTCGCTCTGGCGGACCATTTCGCCGTCCCACTCGAAGCCGTAGCTTTCCAGGGCCTTGAGAATGGCTGCCTGGGCGCCGGGCTCTTCCCGAGGCGGATCGAGGTCTTCCATGCGCAACAGCCAGCGGCCGCCAGCGGCGCGGGCATCGAGGTAGGAGGCCAGGGCGGCGACCAGCGAGCCGAAATGCAGGTGCCCGCTGGGGGTTGGGGCAAAGCGCCCGATGTAGGAAGAGGCGTGAGAGGCGGTCATGGAGAGGATGTTACTTCGTTCGGTCCCAAGGTGACGATGGCATCTGGAGGATCGCCATCGCGAGCAAGCTCGTTCCTACAGGGGGGAGGCGGCAGAAACAAAAACGGAGCGTTCGCACGCTCCGTTTTTCATTCAAGCTGGCGATTACTTGCCGACTTGTTTTTCCTTGATTTCCGCCAGGGTCTTGCAGTCGACACACATGTCGGCGGTAGGGCGGGCTTCCAGGCGGCGAATACCGATCTCGACGCCGCAGGATTCGCACCAGCCGTATTCTTCGTCTTCGATCAGTTGCAGCGTCTTGTCGATCTTCTTGATCAGCTTGCGCTCACGGTCGCGGGCGCGCAGTTCCAGGCTGAATTCTTCTTCCTGGCTGGCACGGTCGGCCGGATCTGGGAAGTTGGCTGCTTCGTCTTTCATGTGATCAACAGTGCGGTCGACTTCCTGCATCAAGTCCTGTTTCCACTTGTTCAGGATCTTGGTGAAGTGCTCGCGCATGGGCTTGCCCATGTACTCTTCGCCCGCGGTTTCAACATAGGGCTCGAAGCCGCTGATCGATTGATTCTGTTGCTTTGCTTGGGTGGGCATGAAATGGACCGCCTCTACTCATGTAATCCATTGCGCAGGATTGCTCCATCACCGACACATGCCGGCCCTGCGACTGCAAGCGGGCGAACTTACCAGATCAAATCGGACGGCGCTACTCCCGGTTGTCGAGCCCGCGTCCCACGGCGCTTGCAAAGGTCGATGCCGTCTGGCCTGGTCAGTTCGGGGGCCTGGTCAATTAATGATTTTAGCCAAGCCTGGGCCTTGCGTTCGTCTTCTTTATTGGGGGGATGGCGGGTGCTCGAAGGCTTTGGGCTCTCCCTTGTCCCCGGGGTTGGGTAGAATCGTTTTTTTGCTCACTTCAATGAAGGAAGGCTAATGGCTCAGCCCTACAGTGCGCGCAGCCGCGCTATCGAACCTTTCCACGTGATGGCCCTGCTGGCCCGCGCCAATGAGCTGCAAGCGGCCGGGCACGATGTGATTCACCTGGAAATCGGTGAACCGGACTTCACCACGGCTGAGCCGATCATCAAGGCCGGGCAGGCCGCGCTGGAGGCGGGCAAGACTCGCTACACCGCCGCCCGCGGGATTCCCGAGCTGCGCACGGCCATCTCCGGCTTCTATCGGCAGCGCTACGGGCTGGACATCGACCCCGAGCGCATCATGATCACGCCCGGTGGCTCCGGTGCGTTGTTGCTGGCCAGCAGCCTGCTGGTCGACCCCGGCAAGCACTGGCTGCTGGCGGACCCGGGCTACCCCTGCAACCGGCACTTCCTGCGCCTGGTGGAAGGTGCGGCGCAGTTGGTGCCGGTCGGACCGGACGTGCGTTATCAACTGACGCCGGATCTGCTGGAGCGTTACTGGGATCAGGACAGCGTCGGCGCCCTGGTGGCATCGCCAGCCAACCCGACCGGCACCTTGCTCACCCGCGACGAGCTGGCAGGGCTGTCGGCCGCGGTGAAGGCGCGTAATGGCCATCTGGTGGTGGACGAGATCTACCACGGCCTGACCTACGGCTGCGATGCCGCCAGCGTGCTGGAAGTCGATGACGGCGCCTTTGTCCTGAATAGCTTTTCCAAATATTTCGGCATGACCGGCTGGCGCCTGGGTTGGCTGGTGGCGCCGCAGGCGGCGGTCGGCGAGTTGGAGAAACTGGCGCAGAACCTCTATATCAGTGCCCCGAGTATGGCCCAGTACGCCGCTCTGGCCTGCTTCGAGCCAGGCACCATCAGTATCCTGGAAGAGCGTCGCAACGAGTTTCAGCGGCGTCGCGACTTCCTCCTGCCAGCCCTGCGCGAGCTGGGTTTTGGCATCGCCGTGGAGCCGGAAGGGGCGTTCTACCTGTATGCCGATATCAGCGCCTTCGGCGGCGATGCCTTTGCCTTCTGCCGGCACTTTCTTGAAACCGAACACATTGCCTTTACCCCGGGGCTGGATTTCGGTCGCCATCAGGCCGGGCACCACGTCCGGTTCGCCTACACCCAGAGCCTGCCGCGCCTGCAGGAAGCGGTGGAGCGGATTGCCCGTGGCCTGCGGAGCTGGCAAGGCTGATGCGTTTTCATCCTCCCCTCGAAGAAGGTCGCCTGGTGCGTCGTTACAAGCGCTTTCTCGCCGATATCGAGACCATTGGCGGCGAGTTGCTGACCATTCACTGCCCCAACACCGGTTCCATGTTCAATTGCATGGTCGAGGGCGGGCAGGTCTGGTTCAGCCGTTCCAATGACCCCAAGCGCAAATTGCCCGGGACCTGGGAAATCAGCGAGACGCCCCAGGGCCGGCTGGCTTGCGTCAACACGGCGCGGGCCAACACGCTGGTGGAAGAAGCCTTGCGCGCCGGGGTGATCACTGAGTTGAACGGTTTTACCGCGCTCAAGCGGGAAGTGTCCTACGGCCAGGAAAACAGCCGTATCGACTTTCGCCTGGACTATTTGGACGTCCCGGCGTTTGTCGAGGTCAAAAGCGTCACCCTGGGCTTCGACGGCTCCGCGGTCGCGGCGTTTCCGGATGCGGTGACCCAGCGTGGCGCCAAGCATTTGCGGGAGTTGGCCTGCCTGGCGCGTGACGGTATCCGGGCGGTGCAGTTGTATTGCGTCAACCTGTCGGGTGTCGAGGCGGTGCGGCCGGCCGAAGAGATCGACCCCGGTTATGCCGCGGCGCTGCGTGAGGCGGTAGCGTCCGGGGTCGAGGTACTGGCCTATGGGGTACGCTTGACTGCCGAGGAAGTGTGTATCGACCGTCGTCTGGACGTATTGCTCAACGGCTAGATCTGAACCCAGATGCCCTGGCTGTCTTCCCGACAGGGGATGGCCGTCAGGGACTGCCCGGCACAAGGGCCGGCCACGCATTCGCCGTTTTCGATCAGAAACAGCGCGCCGTGGGTGGCGCACTGAATCAGGCTGGCGCTGGGATCGAGGAACTGATCGGGCTGCCACTCCAGGGCGACCCCGCGATGGGGGCAGCGGTTGGTGTAGACGTAGACCTTTCGATCGCGGCGCACCGCGAAAAGTGGCTGGCCTTCGAGGTTGAAACCTCGGCTGGAAGCCTCCGGCAGATCGCCGGGGGGGCAAAGAAACTTCATGTCTATCCTCGGTAACCGACGGCTCTGGGCTCAGGCTGTCACAGTTTTCCTGCGGGCGCTTGATGAAACATGTCTGTGCTTGACGGTCAAATGCAAACAATTATCAAATGGCCGCTTCGCCTGTGGGGCGCTTGCTTATTTCGATGCCTGGGTTGCAGGGCATGTCACATGCACGGCGGCTTCCGTGGGCCCACTCTCTGAAGGAATACCTTTATGCGTTCGAGTGCCCGCGCAATCGCGCTCTGTGTCGGACTTCTGGCCAGCCATGCCGCTGTGGCGGCCGAGTTGCCACAACGCTGGGTGAGCGCCGGTGGCGCCTTGTCCGAATGGGTGAGCGCGCTGGGCGCCGAGTCGAAGCTGGTGGGCGTGGACACCACCAGCCAGCATCCCGAATCCCTGAAGAAGCTGCCGAGCATCGGTTATCAGCGCCAGCTGTCGGCGGAAGGCATTCTCAGCCTGCGTCCGCAGATTCTGCTGGGCACCGAAGAGATGGGGCCACCACCGGTGCTCTCGCAGGTGCGCAGCGCCGGGGTGCAGGTCGAGCTGTTCTCGGCCCAGGCCGACCTGCCGACCCTACAGGGCAATCTGCAGCATCTGGGCAAGTTGCTGGGCAGCGAAGACAAGGCGACGCAACTGTTTGAGCAATATAAGCAGCAACTGGATCAGCAGCAGGCCTGGGTCAGCCAGGCCCGGAAAAAGCAGGCGCCGCCGGGTGTGCTGCTGTTGCTCGGGCATGCGGGTGGCAAACCTCTGATTGCCGGCAAGGACACCGCTGCCGACTGGCTATTGCAGCAGGCGGGTGGACGCAATCTTGCCACCCACATGGGGTACAAACCCTTTTCCACGGAGTCGTTGGCCGAACTCAACCCCGAGGTGCTGGTGTTTGCCGATCGCAGCCTGAGCGGTGAGGCGGCCCGCGCCGCGCTGTTCAAGGAAAACCCGATTCTCGCCTCCAGCGGTGCGGCGAAGGCCGGCCGGGTCTTCGAGATTGATCCGACCTTGCTGGTGGGAGGCCTGGGGCCACGCTTGCCACAGAACCTGAAAAGGCTGTCAGCCGATTTCTACCCAGCCGCGCCGGGCCAGGCCAGCACCGCCCAATGACCCCTTTGCTTAAACCCCGTGCGTTGTTCATTGGCCTGAGCCTGCTGTGCCTGTTGGCGATCTGGTTGTCCCTGGCGCTCGGGCCGGTCAGCCTGCCGCTGTTCGATACCCTGCGTGCCGCCCTGCGTTTGCTGGGCTTGCCCATTGAGGGGCAGGGGCTGGAGCAGGCCGAACTGATCCTCGGGCAGATTCGCTTGCCTCGCACCTTGCTGGGGTTGGCGGTAGGGGGCGTCCTGGCGCTGTCCGGCGTGGCGATGCAAGGGCTGTTTCGCAATCCCTTGGCCGACCCGGGGCTGGTAGGCGTCTCGAGTGGCGCGGCGCTGGGCGCGGCCTTTGCCATCGTCGGTGGCTCGCTGCTGGGCGGCGTGCCGGAAGCGATCGGTCCTTACCTGCTGTCGTTCTGCGCCTTTCTCGGTGGTCTGGTGGTGGCGTGGCTGGTCTACCGCCTGGGGCGGCGCAACGGCCAGACCCATGTGGCGACCATGCTGTTGGCCGGGATTGCGTTGACGGCGCTGGCCAGCTCGGCGGTGGGCCTGTTCACCTACCTGGCCGACGATGCGACCTTGCGTACCCTGACGTTCTGGAACCTGGGCAGTCTCAACGGCGCCAGTTATTCGAGATTGTGGCCACTGCTGCTGGTCAGCGCGGCTGTGGCACTGTGGCTGCCACGCCGGGCCAAGGCCTTGAATGCCTTGCTGCTGGGCGAGTCCGAGGCCGGTCACCTGGGGATCGATGTCGAACGGCTGAAGCGAGAACTGGTGTTCTGTACTGCGCTGGGGGTCGGTGCGGCTGTCGCCGCTGCCGGGCTGATCGGCTTTGTCGGGCTGGTGGTACCCCATCTGGTGCGCCTGCTGGCGGGGCCTGACCACCGGACCTTGTTGCCAGCGTCGATACTGGCCGGCGCCAGCCTGCTGTTGCTGGCCGATCTGGTGGCGCGCCTGGCGCTGGCGCCTGCGGAGTTGCCCATCGGCATCGTGACCGCCTTTATCGGTGCGCCCTTCTTTTTGTTTCTGTTGTTGCGAGGGCGTGCCTGATGCTGCGAGCGGAAAATCTGGCGGTGCGCCGTGGCAGGAAAACCGTGCTGGAGGGGATCGACCTTGAACTCAAGCCCGGTGAAGTGCTGGGAGTGCTGGGCCCCAATGGCGCAGGTAAAAGCACCTTGCTGGCGGCCTTGTGTGGCGAGTTGAAACCCGATCACGGCCAGGTCTGGCTGGATCAGTGCGAACTCTGCAGATGGGACGGCGGGCAAAAGGCGCAAAGGCTGGCGGTACTGCCGCAAAGTTCGACACTCGAGTTCGCTTTCCGGGTCGAGGAGGTCGTCGGCCTGGGACGCCTGCCTTATCAAAGCGGCCGGGCACGGGATGACGAGATCGTCATGCAAGCCCTGCAAGCGGCGGATGCCGGGCATCTGCACGGTCGCAGCTATGTGGCCTTGTCGGGCGGCGAACGTCAGCGCGTGCACCTGGCCCGGGTGTTGGCGCAGCTATGGCCGGGCGCGGCCGGCCAGACCCTGTTGCTCGATGAGCCGACCTCGGCCCTCGACCCTTTGCATCAACATGTCACCTTGCAGGCCATCCGCGAGTTTGCCGATCGTGGGGTCGCGGTCCTGGTGATCCTGCATGATCTGAACCTCGCCGCGCGATATTGTGATCGCCTGTTGCTGCTCGAAGGCGGGCGGCCCCACTCGCTGGACAGTCCGGCGCAGGTGCTGCGGCCCGAACCGCTCAAGGCCGTGTTTGGGCTGGAGGTGTTGGTGCAGGCGCATCCCGAGCGCGGCCACCCTTTGATCATCGCCCGCTGAGGCGATTCGCGGAGACGCCAGATGCGTGTGCTATTGATCCTGAGTGTGTTGCTGCTGGGCGCCTGCCAGGGCGTGCCGGTCATGCCTGAACTTCCGGTCCAGGCTGATAGCGCGGCGATTCTGGACCTGCGCAGTGGAAAGGCCCTGACCCCGGAGGAGCTGGTCATTCGTCTGTCCCGGGCATCTCGGGTGATTGTCGGCGAACAGCATGGCCACCCCGAACATCACGCCTTGCAGCTATGGCTGTTGCAGGCGATGGCGACCCAGCGCGCGCAAGGCAGCCTGCTATTGGAAATGCTCACGCCGGACCAGCAACCGCGGGTCGATTCACTCCGTCAACACCGGGCGACGCAGGGGCTGCCTGATGACCTGCCTGGCGCGCTGGCCTGGTCGCCGGGTTGGGCCTGGGCATTGTACGGACCTATCGTGCGTTATGCGTTATTCCAGCCTTATCCATTGCTGGCCGCCAATCTGGACAGCTCCGAAGTTCGCACTATCTATCGCCAGGCACCGGCCTTGAGTGGTGAACACTCGAATGCCGCGTCGGTGCGTAACGAGTTGTTGCAGCAAGTCCGAGACTCCCATTGTGGCCTGCTCCCTGAAAGCCAGATGCCGGCGATGCTGGCGGTTCAGCAGCAGCGTGACCGACGCATGGCCGAGCGCTTGCTGGCGGCACCGACGCCGGCGCTGCTTTTTGCCGGGGCCTTTCATGCGCGCAAGGATGTCGGGGTGCCGGTTCACCTGCAGGACCTTGGCGCCTCGAACGGCGCCGTGGTGCTGATGCTGGCGCAGAAGGGCGCGCAGGTATCGCCGCAAAGCGCGGATTATGTGTGGTACAGCGCGCGGCTGCCGGAGAAGGATTACTGCGCCGAGATGCGCCAGTAGGCGGATGGCTTTTTTCAGGCCAAAAAAAGACCCGGCAAGAGCCGGGTCAAATAACCGTGATTAGCCTGATGAGGAGATAATCTGAGAGTCCGAACCACTGGTCTTCCAGGTTATCGACTGATCTCGCGATCAGTTGTGATAATCATAACGATTCTCATTTCCAAGTCAACAAGGTTTTTCCTGTTTCTGCGAATTCCGCCAAACGCTCGTTTGGATTGCCCGTAAGTACGGGGCTTTAAAGGTTGGCGCTCATGCTGTGCAAGCGGCTGACTTCCTTGTTCAACAGGTCGATTCGCCGCGCCATGCTTTCGATCAGGCTATGGGCGATACGTGGATTGCTCTGAGTCAGGCTGAGAAACTGGCTCTTGGGGATCAGCATCAGGGTGCATGGCTCGCTGGCAATCACGCTGGCGTTGCGTTTCTCCCCGGTGAAAATGGCCATCGCACCAAAGATCTCGTCCTTGGGCACGTCTCCGACCTTGTGTCCGTCGACAAAGGCTTCGGCGTGCCCTTCGATAATGACGAACACATGATCGGCGTCATCGCCCTGGCGGATCAGCACCTCGCCCTTGGCCACGCGTTGAAAACCGTTGCTGTTGCGCAACTCGGGCTGCTTGAGGCGGGCAACGGCATCGGACAGCAGGGCGGTTTGTCCGATCAGGTACTGCAGAAACAGTTCGGAACGCTGTTCGTCGGCATACAGATGCTGGAACACCGCGGAACGCTGATAGGGGATCAGGCTCAACGGCTGCTCGCTGCTGAGTTGCCAGCGCGGCAACTCGGCTCCTCGACGTAGCCCGAGTAGATCGCCTTCATGCAGATAAAACAGTGGGCGCTCATCGATACTGGCTTGTACCTGGCCGCTTTCGAGCAGGAACAGCTGGCTGTCGGCAAGGCTGCTGGAGAGGTCCTTGGAAGGGGCCACTTCCATTACGTCGCCGGACGGCAGCAGGCCTTCCAGCAGGCGCGGCGGGATGCTTTGCAGCCGATTGATCAAGGCGTCGGCGTAAGCCGGTTGTTCCCCCAGTAGATACATGAAAAGCCTGCCAGGTCAGTTCTTGTGGCGTGAAGAAATGGCGTCCAGCTGTTTATTGAGTGCTTCCTTGCGTTCTGCCGGAATGTCATTCCAGTGCACATCCATCAGGGCGCCTTCGATGGCGTACAACAGCACCTTCGAGGCTCGAAAACCTCGGGTCCGCACGGCTCGATAGGCGTCCACCGCCCCCAGGCGGCGCAAGTCCGAAGCGCTATGGATGCCCACCGCATGCAGCCATTGTGCCGACGTCTTGCCAAGGTTCTTAAGGTGTTGCAATTCATCATTCATCAAGCCTCCTTGCGACGGCCGAATGGTGCGTGGGCAAGTCTCAAAGGAGTGTAGCGCTCAGTAGGAAAAGCGCTGTTCTTTGGTCGGCTTTGGCGCAAAAGCTTCTAAGGCGACAGAGGAAAGTACGTCAGAAGCAGAGGGAGGGGAGGGAAGGAGGCAGGCCAAGTCCAGCGTAAGGCAGAGAGCGCCGGACCTTGGAGCAAAAACGGCGATTACTTGGTGCGGTAGCGCAGGCGAGTGCCGAAATTGACGGACATCAGGATTTCATCGGCGGTCAGTTCGGGCGGGAAGTAGGCGCCGGAGATTTGCGCATGGGCCAGGCTGGCGCCTTCCATGGCGGAATTGCGCAGGTCGAGGCCGCGCAGGTCGGCAGAGCGGAAGTAGGCGTCGGTGAAGTCGATGCCGTCGGCGTTCAGTTCACGTAGGTCGAGCCCACGAAAATCGCCGCCGCGCATGTCGACAGTCTGGTCTTTCGGGCGCTCCCGGTTAAAGCCGTCGATGTCGTCTTTGTGCAGCAAAGCGTAAAGGGGGGTGTCGAGAAGTTTGGGCTGACTCATGGGGCGTCACCTGCTGGAATTATGACGCCAGTATAGTGCCACTATTTTTCAGCCGTGAAGCCTTTGCGGTTTCACGGCTGAAATAGTTGATTACAAGCCTGGGAGACGCTGGCGAATATTCGCGACCAGGGCGTCGAGGCTCCCGCTTTCATTGGTCTCGACGCGCTTGCTGCGCAGTACTTCTTCGGCGCTCAGGGCTTCGCGATTGGCTTGCTGCTGTTCGATCACGGCCAGGGTTGCGTCCGACGGGTCGTTGCGATCGGCCTGGCGCTGCGCCAGCCAGCTGGCGATGACGGCCTGCGGGGCGTTGCAGTCGATGATCAGGCAAGGGGTGCCGGTCGCTTCGGCAACCTTGGCCGCAGCATCACGCTGGTCGCGCTTGAGGTAGGTGGCGTCGATGACCACCGGGAAACCGGCGCGCAGGACGATACCGGCAAGTTCATGCAGGCGGTCATAGGTCGCGGTGTTGGCCTGGGCATTATAAATGCCGACATTCGGATCGTTCTGTACCTGCTGCTCGCCGAACAGGCGTTTGCGCTCGACATCGGAACGCAGGCGAACGGCGCCCAAAGCCTCCACCAGGCGCATGGCCACATGGCTTTTGCCAACGGCGGAAACGCCAGAAGTAATCGCCAGGAAACGCGATGGAATGGTGCTGTAGCTCTCTGCCAGGTTGGCGTAGTTGCGGTACTGGCGCAGGGCCGTGGCGCGCTGCATCGGGCTGGCGTCGGCCGGCATGCTGAACAGGGCGACCTTGGCCCGTACCAGGGCGCGGTAGGCTTTGTAGAAATTCAGCAGCTCCAGGCCCTGATAGTCACCGGTCTGTTCCAGGTACTGGCTGATGAAGCGGCGTGCCAGGCATTTCAGGCCGCGGTCTTCCAGGTCCATGGCGAGGAAGCCGGCGTCGGCATAGACATCAGTGAAGCGGAACGGCTCGTTGAACTCGATGCAATCGAAGATCACTACCTTGCCGTCGATGAGCGTTGCGTTACCCAGATGGATGTCGCCGTGGCATTCGCGGATGAAGCCCTCGGCCTTGCGCTGGGCGAAGAGCGGCTTGAGGCGTTCGAAGCTGCTTTCGGCCCAGGCTTGCAGGGCTTCAAGTTGCTGCAGGTCGGCCTTGTCGCTGAGGAACGGGCGGATCTGCTCGAAGTTCTGACGTACCGGTTCCATTACGCTTTCCGGGGTGCCGGCTACGTGGGCTGCGGGAACTCGCGGGGCGTCGAGGTGGAACCTGGCAATCTGCCGGGCCATTTCGTCGATGTGCGCGGTGGTCAGTTCGCCATTGGCTTGCAGGGTGCTGAGCAGTTGGCTTTGCGGGAACTGGCGCATTTTCAGCGCGTATTCGATGACCGGGCCGTCGCCTGCGATCTGCGGCGCGTCGACAGTGCCGGTGATCGGCAACACTTCCAGATACAAATCATCGGTCAGGCGCTGGTTGAGACGCAGCTCTTCACCGCAGAAGTGCCCACGCGCTTCAAGGCCGGTGAAATCGAGAAAGCCGAAGTTGACCGGCTTTTTCAGCTTATAGGCATAGGGGCCGGTGAGCAGGACCCAGGAAATATGGGTCTCGATGACCTGGAATCCGTCTACGGGATGCGGGTAGAGGGCCGGGTTTTGCAGGGCGGCGATCAGGGATTGGCTCACAGGCGATCCTTCAGAGTCGGGGAAAATTCAAGGGCGTCATTATGGCCGCTGACAGGGCTAACGCAAACCTCGGGCGGCTCCTGTTGACTATGAATAAAGTGCGTATAATCCGCCGCCATGACTCGTACTCGATCCCCCCGTTCCGCTAAAAAACGTCCGTCTAGTGGCCCGCGCCCCTGGCTGGGCTGGGCCTTGAAGCTCGGTCTGGTCGCTCTGGTGGTGCTCGCCGGCTTTGCGGTTTATCTCGATGCCGTGGTCCAGGAGAAATTCTCCGGCAAGCGCTGGACCATTCCGGCCAAGGTCTATGCGCGCCCGCTGGAGCTGTTCGTCGGACAGAAGCTCAGCAAGGACGATTTCCTCACCGAGCTCGACGCACTTGGCTATCGCCGCGAAAGTGTGGTCAACGGCCCTGGTGCTGCGTCGGTCAGTGGCAACACCGTTGAACTCAATACCCGCGGTTTCCAGTTCTATGAAGGCATGGAACAGGCGCAACCGGTGCGGGTGCGTTTCTCCGGCGACTACGTGGCCGAGCTGTCGGGCAGCAAAGGCTCGAAACTGGCCGTGGTGCGCCTGGAGCCGCTGCTGATTGGCGGCCTGTATCCGAAGAATCTTGAAGACCGGATCCTGATCAAGATCGATCAGGTGCCTCCTTATCTGCTGGAAACCCTGGTAGCGGTCGAGGACCGGGATTTCTACAGCCACTTTGGCGTGTCGCCGAAGTCGATCGCCCGGGCGGTGTGGGTCAATACCTCGTCCGGTGCCATGCGCCAGGGCGGCAGTACCCTGACCCAGCAGTTGGTCAAGAACTTCTACCTGACCAACGAGCGCAGCCTGAGCCGCAAGCTCACCGAAGCGATGATGGCCCTGCTGCTTGAGCTGCATTACGACAAGCGCGAGATCCTCGAGGCGTACCTCAACGAGGTCTTCATCGGTCAGGACGGCCAGCGTGCGGTGCACGGTTTCGGCCTGGCCAGCCAGTTCTTCTTCAGCCAGCCGCTGGCTGAACTGAAGTTGCATCAGATCGCCTTGCTGGTAGGGATGGTCAAGGGCCCGTCCTATTACAACCCGCGTCGTTATCCGGAGCGCGCGCTGGAACGGCGTAACCTGGTGCTCGATCTGCTGGCGCAGCAGGGTGTGGCGACGCCGGAGCAGGTCGAAGCGGCGAAGAAAATGCCCTTGGGCGTGACCAAGCGCGGCAGCCTGGCGGACAGCTCGTTCCCCGGCTTCCTGGACCTGGTGAAGCGTCAGTTGCGTGAGGATTACCGCGACGAAGACTTGACCGAGGAAGGCCTGCGGATTTTCACCAGTTTCGACCCGATTCTGCAGATGAAGGCCGAGGCTTCGGTCAGTGACACTTTCAAGCGTCTGGCCGGGCGCAAGGGATCGGATGAAGTCGAAGCGGCGATGGTGGTGACCAATCCGGAAACCGGCGAAGTCCAGGCCATGATCGGCAGCCGTCAGGCCGGTTTTGCCGGTTTCAACCGGGCGCTGGATGCGGTGCGGCCGATCGGCTCCCTGATCAAGCCTGCGGTTTACCTGACGGCACTGGAGAAACCCAGCCAGTACACCCTGACCAGTTGGCTCTCCGACGAGGCCTTCTCGGTGAAAGGCGGCGACGGGCAAGTGTGGAAACCCCAGAACTACGACCGTCGTTCCCATGGCACGGTCTTCCTTTATCAGGGGCTGGCCCATTCCTATAACCTGTCGACCGCGCGCCTGGGCCTGGAAGTCGGTGTGCCGAACGTGCTGAAGACCCTGGGACGCCTTGGCGTCACCCGCGAATTCCCGGCGTTCCCTTCGATGCTGCTGGGGGCGGGGGGCTTGAGCCCGATGGAAGTCGCCACCATGTACCAGACCCTGGCCAACGGCGGTTTCAACACCCCGATGCGCGGGATCCGTAGTGTGCTGACCGCCGAAGGCGAGCCGCTGAAGCGTTATCCGTTCCAGATCCAGCAACGTTTCGACCCGGGTTCGATCTACCTGATCCAGAGCGCGATGCAGCGCGTCATGCGCGAAGGCACCGGCAGCTCGGTCTACAACGTGTTGCCGCGTTCCCTGGCGCTGGCGGGCAAGACCGGTACCAGTAACGATTCCCGCGACAGCTGGTTCGCCGGTTTCAGCCAGGATCTGCTGGCGGTGGTCTGGCTGGGGCGTGATGACAACGGCAAGACACCGTTCACCGGCGCCACTGGCGCGTTGCAGGTCTGGACCAGTTTCATGCGCAAGGCCGACCCGCTGCCATTGGATATGCCGCAACCGGATAACGTGGTGCAGGCCTGGGTCGACTCGCGGACCGGGCAAGGCTCGGATGCCAACTGTCCGGGTGCCGTGCAGATGCCGTATATTCGCGGCAGTGAACCCCCACCCGGTCCTGCATGCGGCGGCGATGTCCCGGCGCCTGTCGAGTCGGTGATGGATTGGGTCAAGGGCTGGATGAATTAAGCGAAGAGGGTTTGACGTGAACAAGTGGTGGATTCCAGCTATTACAGCTCTGGCTTTGCTCAATGGTTGCGCCAGCGTGCAGCGTGGCTCGATTCCGGTGGTGGACTCCGGTACCGCCGTGTCCAATAGCGAGCGCATTTCGGCCAATGGTGGCTTCCGTCAGACGACCATCAAGCGTCCGGCGCAGGCACAGACTCAAAGTATTCCGCAGGACTCGGGCGTGGTGGTGATGGTGCCGGGCGGGGCTGCGGCCACTGCCGCGCCAATCAGCAGCGCGCCGATTACCCCGGGCCCGATCACGCCTGGACCTATCGATACCTCACCGATCCAGTCTGCGCCGATCAATCAGGGCAGCTACAGCCTGCCGCCGACGCCGAGCGGAGTGCCTTCGGCCAGCTCTGGCGGGCTGTCCGCCGATGAGCAACTGGACGGTCCGGTGCTGGCGCTGTTGACCACGGCCCAGCAGCAACAGGCGAGTGGCGACCTGAACGGTGCTTCCTCCAGCCTCGAGCGCGCCCAGCGTGTAGCACCGCGTGAGCCGCAGGTGCTGTATCGCCTGGCCCAGGTACGCATGGCCCAGGGCGATGCAGCGCAGGCTGAACAGTTTGCCCGTCGCGGCCTGAGCTTCGCCAACGGTCGTCCTGACCTGCAGGCCAGCCTGTGGGCATTGATCGCCCAGGCGCGCGAGAAACAGGGCGATGCCGCCGGTGCCGCTCAGGCCCGACAGAAAGCCAAGGTGTCTCTGTGATGGATGCGCGTTTTCCAAAGATTGCCGAGCAGTTGCTGTTGATCGAGCGTGAGCTGCGGTTGCAGGGGTTGTGGGATGACACCCCACCGAGCACCGAGGCCCTGGCCAGTATCGAGCCGTTTGCCGTGGACACACTGGAGTTCGAGCAATGGCTGCAGTGGATCTTCCTGCCGCGGATGAAGGCGATTCTTGAACAGGACCTGCCGCTGCCCAGCGCCTCGGGCATCCAGGAAATGGCCGAAGTGGTATTCGCCGGTCGCCCGATGCAGGGCCGGGATCTTCAGTTGCAGATCCTGCTCAAAGAGTTCGACCAACTGATCGTCGCCACCCGCTAAACCCTCTGCAACCACTGCCTAGCGGCAGTGGTTGTCTATCGCCTTCTGCGTTTCCACGATGCGCTGCTGACGCTGTTCCTCGGTCAGGCGGCGCGTTCCCTTCTCTGTGTTCTCGCTCAGGCGCGGGTTGTTCTGCAACTGCGCCAGGCTGGCCCGTGCCTGTGTGCAAAAACGCCTGCGCTCGGCTTCCTGCCTGGCGAGCTGTTGCTTGGCCTGGTTGTCCATGACCTGTTGCTGGGTGCCCGGCTTGTCGGGTGACGGCGTACGGGACGCACCTTTCGGGTTTTTCGGCAGGGTGATGACGGTGCTGGCCACGCCTTGGGGTGGCTGGGCGTCGAAATGGGTGACTCCCTGGGCGTCGACCCATTTGTAAATCTGCCCGGCCTGGCACGGGAGAGTCATGGCGAGCAGCAGGCCGGCGGTCATGGCGAAGGTTCGCATTTTTGAATTCCTTATCCAGGATTGCGCAATTGAAGCGCAGACACTCGCGGTTTACAGGTTTTTTCTTGCGTTCTCATGCGCTTAGTTCGAATAAAGCACATTGACGTCTTGACTTGCAGAGGGCGAAACAGAAGAATCCAAAGTCCGCTGTAGAGGGACTGCCAGAAGCAGACCCACTCGGCAGAACATGAGGCGCACATCCGCGCCGACCTGCTACACCCGCAACGCGTTACCTCGCGCTGGGTGGGAAAACCCCGCAACACTTGGGGCACTCCCAATACTTGCTCAGTCAGTGCTGACGTAGTCGGCGACCACCGTCGCTCATGCTCTGCTGAGAAGTAAACCTATTAAGACCCGTCCCCTTTCAAGAGGGCGGTATTCTGGCGTTTTAGAGGTGAACAACGTGGAGCTTTTATCTGGCGGTGAGATGCTCGTCCGCTTTTTGCGTGACGAAGGCGTCAAATATATCTATGGGTACCCGGGTGGTGCTCTCCTTCATGTCTACGATGCCCTGTTCAAAGAACCGGAAGTGACCCACATCCTGGTTCGTCACGAGCAAGCGGCTACCCATATGGCTGACGGCTACGCCCGTGCCACCGGCAAGGCCGGTGTGGTACTGGTGACTTCCGGCCCTGGCGCGACCAATGCCATCACCGGTATCGCCACTGCCTATATGGACTCCATTCCAATGGTGATCATTTCCGGTCAGGTGCCTAGCACCATGGTCGGTACCGACGCGTTCCAGGAAACCGACATGATCGGTATCTCCCGGCCGATCGTGAAGCATAGCTTCATGATCAAGCACGCTTCGGAAATCCCGGAAGTCATGAAGAAGGCGTTCTACCTGGCGCAATCCGGTCGTCCGGGTCCAGTCGTGGTCGATGTCCCTAAGGACATGACCAATCCGGCTGAAAAGTTCGAATACGTTTTCCCTAAAAAAGCGAAGCTGCGCTCCTACAGCCCGGCTGTGCGCGGTCACTCCGGGCAAATCCGCAAGGCGGCAGAAATGCTCCTGGCGGCCAAGCGTCCTGTGCTGTACGCAGGCGGCGGCGTGATCCTCGGTGGCGGCTCCGCGCCGCTGACTGAACTGGCACAAATGCTCAACCTGCCGGTCACCAATACCCTGATGGGCTTGGGTGCCTACCCTGGCACCGACCGTCAGTTCGTTGGCATGCTCGGCATGCACGGCAGCTACACCGCCAACCTGACCATGCACCATGCCGATGTGATCCTGGCAGTCGGCGCGCGTTTCGACGACCGTGTCATCAACGGCCCGGCGAAATTCTGCCCGAACGCCAAGATCATCCATGTCGACATCGACCCGGCGTCCATCTCCAAGACCATCAAGGCAGACGTGCCGATCGTGGGGCCGGTAGAGAGCGTCCTGACCGAAATGGTCGCGGCCCTCAAGGAAATCGGCGAAACCCCGAACAAGGACACAGTCGCCAGTTGGTGGAAGCAGATCGAGGAGTGGCGCGGTGATCGCGGCCTGTTCCCTTACGACAAGGGCGACGGCAGCATCATCAAGCCGCAGACCGTGATCGAGACCCTCTGCGAAGTGACCAAGGGCGACGCCTATGTGACTTCCGACGTGGGTCAGCACCAGATGTTCGCGGCGCAGTACTACCGGTTCAACAAGCCCAATCGCTGGATCAACTCCGGTGGCCTGGGCACGATGGGCTTTGGTTTCCCTGCGGCCATGGGCGTCAAGTTGAGTTTCCCTGATGCTGACGTTGCCTGTGTAACGGGCGAGGGCAGTATCCAGATGAACATTCAGGAACTGTCGACCTGCCTGCAGTACGACCTGCCGGTCAAGATCATCAACCTGAACAACGGTGCGCTGGGTATGGTGCGTCAGTGGCAGGACATGAACTACGGTAGCCGTCACTCGCATTCCTACATGGAATCGCTGCCTGATTTCGTCAAGCTGGCCGAAGCCTATGGGCACGTGGGCATTCGCGTCACGGACCTGAAGGACCTGAAGCCGAAGATGGAAGAAGCATTCGCCATGAAAGATCGTCTGGTGTTCCTCGACATCCAGGTCGATACCAGCGAGCACGTCTACCCGATGCAGATCAAAGACGGCTCCATGCGCGATATGTGGCTGAGCAAGACGGAGCGTACTTAATCATGCGGCACATTATCTCCTTGCTTCTGGAAAACGAACCGGGCGCCTTGTCTCGTGTGGTTGGCCTGTTTTCGCAGCGCAACTACAACATCGAAAGCCTGACCGTGGCGCCGACCGAAGACCCGACCCTGTCGCGTCTGACGCTGACCACCGTGGGGCACGATGAAATCATCGAGCAGATCACCAAGAACCTGAACAAGCTGGTTGAAGTGGTCAAGCTGGTCGACCTGTCGGAAAGCGCTCACATCGAGCGCGAGCTGATGCTGGTCAAGGTCAAGGCCACCGGCGCCCAGCGCGCCGAGGTCAAGCGCACTACCGATATTTACCGTGGGCAGATCGTCGACGTCAGTGCCAGCGTGTATACCGTTCAATTGACCGGTACCAGCGACAAGCTCGACAGTTTCATCCAGTCGATCGGCACCGCCTCGATTCTGGAAACCGTACGCAGTGGCGTCACCGGCATTGCCCGTGGCGATAAAGTACTCAGCATCTAACTCAAATTAGCGAACGGCCTGAACGGCCTGATATAGGGGAAATTCATGAAAGTTTTCTACGATAAAGACTGCGACCTCTCGATCATCCAGGGCAAGAAAGTTGCCATCATCGGTTACGGTTCCCAGGGCCACGCTCAAGCGTGCAACCTGAAAGACTCCGGCGTCGACGTGACCGTTGGCCTGCGTAAAGGCTCGGCTACCGTTGCCAAGGCTGAAGCCCATGGCCTGAAAGTGACCGACGTTGCCGCGGCCGTTGCCGGCGCCGACCTGGTCATGATCCTGACCCCGGACGAGTTCCAGTCCCAGCTGTACAAGAACGAAATCGAGCCGAACATCAAGAAGGGCGCCACCCTGGCCTTCTCCCACGGCTTCGCGATCCACTACAACCAGGTTGTTCCGCGCGCCGACCTCGACGTGATCATGATCGCGCCGAAGGCCCCGGGTCACACCGTGCGTTCCGAGTTCGTCAAGGGCGGCGGTATCCCTGACCTGATCGCTATCTACCAGGACGCTTCCGGCAACGCCAAGAACGTTGCTCTGTCCTACGCCGCTGGCGTGGGCGGCGGCCGTACCGGCATCATCGAGACCACCTTCAAGGACGAGACTGAAACCGACCTGTTCGGCGAGCAGGCTGTTCTGTGTGGCGGTACCGTCGAGCTGGTCAAAGCCGGTTTCGAAACCCTGGTCGAAGCTGGCTACGCGCCAGAAATGGCCTACTTCGAATGCCTGCACGAACTGAAGCTGATCGTTGACCTCATGTACGAAGGCGGTATCGCCAACATGAACTACTCGATCTCCAACAACGCCGAGTACGGCGAGTACGTGACCGGCCCTGAAGTGATCAACGCCGAATCCCGTCAGGCCATGCGCAACGCTCTGAAGCGCATCCAGGACGGCGAATACGCCAAGATGTTCATCAGCGAAGGCGCCACCGGCTACCCATCGATGACCGCCAAGCGTCGTAACAACGCCGCTCACGGTATCGAAATCATCGGTGAACAACTGCGTTCGATGATGCCGTGGATCGGTGCCAACAAAATCGTCGACAAAGCCAAGAACTAAGTTCGAGTCTTGTCAGGGAAAACGCGGCCTAGGCCGCGTTTTTTCGTTTGGATAGACAGGTTCTGGTATAAAGCTGGATCCTTTGTGGTCCAATCATGACCCTGGGTATCGTCGAAACTTTTCACACCGTTGCAAGGTAATGTCCATGAGCGAACGTCCCGAAGAGCCAAACCAGGCCTCTGACGCCGATAGCCTGCTACCCATCGATGAGCATGTCGAAGAGGGGCATGACGCTGAAGGCCGTAAAGTCCGGCATCGTGGTATCTATCTGCTGCCGAACCTCTTCACCACCGCGAACCTGTTCGCCGGTTTCTACTCGATCATCAATTCCATGAGTGCCCAGAGCGCGTTGAGCGCCGGTGACGCGGCAGGAGCGAGCAAGTATTTCGCGTTCGCGGCCATCGCGATCTTTGTCGCCATGGTGCTCGATGGCCTGGACGGGCGCGTAGCCCGCATGACCAATACCCAGAGCGCTTTTGGCGCTGAGTATGACTCGCTGTCCGATATGGTTGCCTTCGGCGTTGCGCCTGCCTTGCTGGCCTTCGGTTGGGCGCTGGGCGACATGGGCAAGGTCGGCTGGATGGTCGCCTTCATCTATGTAGCTGGTGCGGCGTTGCGTCTGGCCCGTTTCAACACCCAGGTGGGTACTGCCGACAAGCGTTACTTCATCGGCCTGGCCAGTCCGGCCGCGGCGGGTGTGGTGGCCGGTATCGTCTGGGCATTCAGCGATTACGGTATCCAGGGTTCGAAGATGTCGTTCCTGGTGGCGCTGATGGTCGCGGCGGCCGGCATGCTGATGGTCAGCAACATCAAGTACAACAGCTTCAAGGAGCTGGATCTGAAGGGGCGCGTACCTTTCGTGGCGATCCTCGCCGTGGTTTTGGTATTCGCCGTGGTCTTCAGTGATCCGCCGCGGATTTTGCTGCTGGTTTTCCTCGCCTACGCGGCCTCTGGCCCGATTCAGTACTTGTTGCATCTTCGTCGGCGCAAAACGTTGCCTTAATGTAATTTCCCCCATACTCCGCAGTCTATTGGTGCATCAGTCCTCCAATGCTGCGGAGTTGCCATGTTGATCAAAGTCCCCAAGTCGTCTGACTGCAAAGAGTCGGATGTCACGCCTGAATCCCTTTATGTCTCTCGTCGTAGCCTGTTGGGCGGGGCCATTGCCGGTCTGGCTGCCTGTGCGCTGCCGCGTTGGGCCAGTGCCGAAGACGCGGGGCGCTATCCGGATGTCGAGCCTGGCAAGGCACCGTCATGGTTTGTGCAAAAACTACCGGAAACAAAATGGCAGGCGGTCAACGTCAAGGATGAGGCGATCACCCCGTTCAAGGACGCCACCCACTACAACAACTTCTATGAGTTCGGTACCGACAAGGGCGACCCGGCTGCCAATGCCGGCGCGCTGAAAACCGAACCCTGGAGCGTGGTGGTGGACGGGGAGGTGGGTAAGCCAGGGCGTTATGCGCTGGAAGACTTCATGAAGCCTTATCGGTTGGAAGAGCGGATCTACCGGCTGCGTTGTGTCGAGGCCTGGTCCATGGTGATTCCCTGGATCGGTTTCCCGATTTCCGAGTTGCTCAAGCAGGTCGAGCCAACTTCGAAGGCCAAGTACATCCGCTTCGAAACCCTTCAGGACCCTAAAAGCATGCCCGGTCAGCGTTCGGGTTTTGCCCTGATCGACTGGCCTTATGTAGAAGGCCTGCGCCTGGATGAGGCGATGCACCCGCTGGCGATTCTGGCCGTGGGGATGTATGGCCGCGAGCTGCCTAACCAGAACGGCGCGCCATTGCGTTTGGTGGTGCCCTGGAAGTACGGCTTCAAGAGCATCAAGTCCATCGTGCGCATCAGTCTGGTGGAGGAGCAGCCGAAAACCACCTGGCAAAGCATCGCCGCCAATGAGTACGGCTTTTACGCGAACGTGAATCCTACGGTTGATCACCCTCGCTGGACTCAGGCGCGCGAGCGTCGCCTGCCTAGTGGCCTGTTCAGTCCCAATGTGCGTGAGACGCAGATGTTCAACGGCTACGCGGATGAAGTCGCTTCTTTATATACCGGCCTGGATCTGCGGAAGAACTACTGATGCGCTATCCATTCTGGCGCCTTGGCGTCTTCATCGTTGCTGCCATCTGGCCTTTGCTCTGGTTGTACCAGGCTTGGGCCTCTGCTCTCGGGCCCGATCCGGGGAAGGTGCTGGTCGATCGTCTGGGGCTGGGGACGCTGATCTTTTTGCTGATCACCCTGAGTATGACCCCCCTGCAGAAACTGACGGGGTGGGCGGGATGGATCGCGGTACGCCGACAGCTCGGTTTGTGGTGCTTTGCTTATGTGGTGCTGCATTTAAGTGCCTACGCCGTATTTATCCTCGGGCTTGACTGGTCACAGCTGGGAGTGGAGTTGCGTAAGCGGCCCTACATTATTGTTGGAAGCCTGGGCTTTCTCGGGTTGTTGGCCTTGGCGGTGACTTCCAATAGATACAGCCAGCGTCGCCTGGGCAGTCGTTGGAAGAAACTGCATCGGTTGGTCTATCTAATTCTTGGGCTGGGGCTACTGCATATGCTCTGGATTGTTCGGGCTGATCTTAAAGAATGGGCTATCTATGCTTCTATCGGCGCATTGTTATTACTGCTGCGGCTACCGCCGGTGACACGTCGAATCCCCCGTTTAATGGTGAAAAAACCATCTTCTGCAACAAAAGCGTAATTAGGGGTTGACGGCAGATTCTGGAAGTCTATAATTCGCCCCACTTCCGGCGCAGTCGAAACGGAAAACTCCTTGAGATTCAACGAGTTACGCGGTTTTCGACAGCGGTTACGCTTCAGTTCATCGAAGCCCGAAGGAGTCGGTTCGGCAGTGTGTTTTCGCCGGATTGACGGTTCGATCTTCTCGGTCGAAAGCGGAGAAAAAGAGGTGTTGACAGCAGCGTGTAACGCTGTAGAATTCGCCTCCCGCTGACGAGAGATCGGAAGCGCAAGTGGTTGAAGTTGCAAAGGAAACTTTGAAAACTTCTTAAAATAACCGCTTGACAGATACAGAGGCTGCTGTAGAATGCGCGCCTCGGTTGAGACGAAAGACTTAACCAACCGCTCTTTAACAACTGAATCAAGCAATTCGTGTGGGTGCTTGTGGAGTCAGACTGATAGTCAGAAAGATTATCAGCATCACAAGTTACTCCGCGAGAAATCAAAGATGTAACCAACGATTGCTGAGCCAAGTTTAGGGTTTTCTCAAAACCCAAAGATGTTTGAACTGAAGAGTTTGATCATGGCTCAGATTGAACGCTGGCGGCAGGCCTAACACATGCAAGTCGAGCGGTAGAGAGAAGCTTGCTTCTCTTGAGAGCGGCGGACGGGTGAGTAATGCCTAGGAATCTGCCTGGTAGTGGGGGATAACGTTCGGAAACGGACGCTAATACCGCATACGTCCTACGGGAGAAAGCAGGGGACCTTCGGGCCTTGCGCTATCAGATGAGCCTAGGTCGGATTAGCTAGTTGGTGAGGTAATGGCTCACCAAGGCGACGATCCGTAACTGGTCTGAGAGGATGATCAGTCACACTGGAACTGAGACACGGTCCAGACTCCTACGGGAGGCAGCAGTGGGGAATATTGGACAATGGGCGAAAGCCTGATCCAGCCATGCCGCGTGTGTGAAGAAGGTCTTCGGATTGTAAAGCACTTTAAGTTGGGAGGAAGGGTACTTACCTAATACGTGAGTATTTTGACGTTACCGACAGAATAAGCACCGGCTAACTCTGTGCCAGCAGCCGCGGTAATACAGAGGGTGCAAGCGTTAATCGGAATTACTGGGCGTAAAGCGCGCGTAGGTGGTTCGTTAAGTTGGATGTGAAATCCCCGGGCTCAACCTGGGAACTGCATCCAAAACTGGCGAGCTAGAGTATGGTAGAGGGTGGTGGAATTTCCTGTGTAGCGGTGAAATGCGTAGATATAGGAAGGAACACCAGTGGCGAAGGCGACCACCTGGACTGATACTGACACTGAGGTGCGAAAGCGTGGGGAGCAAACAGGATTAGATACCCTGGTAGTCCACGCCGTAAACGATGTCAACTAGCCGTTGGGAGCCTTGAGCTCTTAGTGGCGCAGCTAACGCATTAAGTTGACCGCCTGGGGAGTACGGCCGCAAGGTTAAAACTCAAATGAATTGACGGGGGCCCGCACAAGCGGTGGAGCATGTGGTTTAATTCGAAGCAACGCGAAGAACCTTACCAGGCCTTGACATCCAATGAACTTTCCAGAGATGGATTGGTGCCTTCGGGAACATTGAGACAGGTGCTGCATGGCTGTCGTCAGCTCGTGTCGTGAGATGTTGGGTTAAGTCCCGTAACGAGCGCAACCCTTGTCCTTAGTTACCAGCACGTCATGGTGGGCACTCTAAGGAGACTGCCGGTGACAAACCGGAGGAAGGTGGGGATGACGTCAAGTCATCATGGCCCTTACGGCCTGGGCTACACACGTGCTACAATGGTCGGTACAGAGGGTTGCCAAGCCGCGAGGTGGAGCTAATCCCATAAAACCGATCGTAGTCCGGATCGCAGTCTGCAACTCGACTGCGTGAAGTCGGAATCGCTAGTAATCGCGAATCAGAATGTCGCGGTGAATACGTTCCCGGGCCTTGTACACACCGCCCGTCACACCATGGGAGTGGGTTGCACCAGAAGTAGCTAGTCTAACCTTCGGGAGGACGGTTACCACGGTGTGATTCATGACTGGGGTGAAGTCGTAACAAGGTAGCCGTAGGGGAACCTGCGGCTGGATCACCTCCTTAATCGACGACATCAGCTGCTTCATAAGCTCCCACACGAATTGCTTGATTCATTGAAGAAGACGATTGGGTCTGTAGCTCAGTTGGTTAGAGCGCACCCCTGATAAGGGTGAGGTCGGCAGTTCGAATCTGCCCAGACCCACCAATTACTGGTGCACCCTGTAGCGATACGGGGCCATAGCTCAGCTGGGAGAGCGCCTGCCTTGCACGCAGGAGGTCAGCGGTTCGATCCCGCTTGGCTCCACCATTACAGATTGGTGTCCATCGTTTAAAGCTTAGAAATGAGCATTCCGCTGATAGGCGATGAATGTTGATTTCTGATCTTTATCAGAATCGTTCTTTAAAAATTTGGGTATGTGATAGAAAGATAGACTGGATAGCACTTTCACTGGTGTTTATTCAGGCTAAGGTAAAATTTGTGAGTTTAATCGCGAATTTTCGGCGAATGTCGTCTTCACAGTATAACCAGATTGCTTGGGGTTATATGGTCAAGTGAAGAAGCGCATACGGTGGATGCCTTGGCAGTCAGAGGCGATGAAAGACGTGGTAGCCTGCGAAAAGCTTCGGGGAGTCGGCAAACAGACTTTGATCCGGAGATGTCTGAATGGGGGAACCCAGCCATCATAAGATGGTTATCTTGTACTGAATACATAGGTGCAAGAGGCGAACCAGGGGAACTGAAACATCTAAGTACCCTGAGGAAAAGAAATCAACCGAGATTCCCTTAGTAGTGGCGAGCGAACGGGGACTAGCCCTTAAGTGGCTTTGAGATTAGCGGAACGCTC
This sequence comes from Pseudomonas sp. RW409, assembly GCF_003184125.1. NCBI lineage: Bacteria > Pseudomonadati > Pseudomonadota > Gammaproteobacteria > Pseudomonadales > Pseudomonadaceae > Pseudomonas > Pseudomonas sp. RW409. Next base: position 103,334 of record NZ_QHHP01000042.1, read on the forward strand.
TGGAAAGTGCGGCCATAGTGGGTGATAGCCCTGTACGCGAAAGTCTCTTAGTCATGAAATCGAGTAGGACGGAGCACGAGAAACTTTGTCTGAATATGGGGGGACCATCCTCCAAGGCTAAATACTACTGACTGACCGATAGTGAACTAGTACCGTGAGGGAAAGGCGAAAAGAACCCCGGAGAGGGGAGTGAAATAGATCCTGAAACCGTATGCGTACAAGCAGTGGGAGCAGACTTTGTTCTGTGACTGCGTACCTTTTGTATAATGGGTCAGCGACTTATATTCAGTGGCGAGCTTAACCGAATAGGGGAGGCGTAGCGAAAGCGAGTCTTAATAGGGCGTTTAGTCGCTGGGTATAGACCCGAAACCGGGCGATCTATCCATGGGCAGGTTGAAGGTTAGGTAACACTGACTGGAGGACCGAACCGACTACCGTTGAAAAGTTAGCGGATGACCTGTGGATCGGAGTGAAAGGCTAATCAAGCTCGGAGATAGCTGGTTCTCCTCGAAAGCTATTTAGGTAGCGCCTCATGTATCACTGTAGGGGGTAGAGCACTGTTTCGGCTAGGGGGTCATCCCGACTTACCAAACCGATGCAAACTCCGAATACCTACAAGTGCCGAGCATGGGAGACACACGGCGGGTGCTAACGTCCGTCGTGAAAAGGGAAACAACCCAGACCGTCAGCTAAGGTCCCAAAGTTATGGTTAAGTGGGAAACGATGTGGGAAGGCTTAGACAGCTAGGAGGTTGGCTTAGAAGCAGCCACCCTTTAAAGAAAGCGTAATAGCTCACTAGTCGAGTCGGCCTGCGCGGAAGATGTAACGGGGCTCAAACCATACACCGAAGCTACGGGTATCACGTAAGTGATGCGGTAGAGGAGCGTTCTGTAAGCCTGTGAAGGTGAGTTGAGAAGCTTGCTGGAGGTATCAGAAGTGCGAATGCTGACATGAGTAACGACAATGGGTGTGAAAAACACCCACGCCGAAAGACCAAGGTTTCCTGCGCAACGTTAATCGACGCAGGGTTAGTCGGTCCCTAAGGCGAGGCTGAAAAGCGTAGTCGATGGAAAACAGGTTAATATTCCTGTACTTCTAGTTATTGCGATGGAGGGACGGAGAAGGCTAGGCCAGCTTGGCGTTGGTTGTCCAAGTTTAAGGTGGTAGGCTGGAATCTTAGGTAAATCCGGGGTTCTAAGGCCGAGAGCTGATGACGAGTTACCTTTTAGGTGACGAAGTGGTTGATGCCATGCTTCCAAGAAAAGCTTCTAAGCTTCAGATAACTAGGAACCGTACCCCAAACCGACACAGGTGGTTGGGTAGAGAATACCAAGGCGCTTGAGAGAACTCGGGTGAAGGAACTAGGCAAAATGGCACCGTAACTTCGGGAGAAGGTGCGCCGGTGAGGGTGAAGGACTTGCTCCGTAAGCCCATGCCGGTCGAAGATACCAGGCCGCTGCGACTGTTTATTAAAAACACAGCACTCTGCAAACACGAAAGTGGACGTATAGGGTGTGACGCCTGCCCGGTGCCGGAAGGTTAATTGATGGGGTTAGCTAACGCGAAGCTCTTGATCGAAGCCCCGGTAAACGGCGGCCGTAACTATAACGGTCCTAAGGTAGCGAAATTCCTTGTCGGGTAAGTTCCGACCTGCACGAATGGCGTAACGATGGCGGCGCTGTCTCCACCCGAGACTCAGTGAAATTGAAATCGCTGTGAAGATGCAGTGTATCCGCGGCTAGACGGAAAGACCCCGTGAACCTTTACTATAGCTTTGCACTGGACTTTGAATTTGCTTGTGTAGGATAGGTGGGAGGCTTTGAAGCGTGGACGCCAGTTCGCGTGGAGCCATCCTTGAAATACCACCCTGGCAACTTTGAGGTTCTAACTCAGGTCCGTTATCCGGATCGAGGACAGTGTATGGTGGGTAGTTTGACTGGGGCGGTCTCCTCCTAAAGAGTAACGGAGGAGTACAAAGGTGCGCTCAGACCGGTCGGAAATCGGTCGTAGAGTATAAAGGCAAAAGCGCGCTTGACTGCGAGACAGACACGTCGAGCAGGTACGAAAGTAGGTCTTAGTGATCCGGTGGTTCTGTATGGAAGGGCCATCGCTCAACGGATAAAAGGTACTCCGGGGATAACAGGCTGATACCGCCCAAGAGTTCATATCGACGGCGGTGTTTGGCACCTCGATGTCGGCTCATCACATCCTGGGGCTGAAGCCGGTCCCAAGGGTATGGCTGTTCGCCATTTAAAGTGGTACGCGAGCTGGGTTTAGAACGTCGTGAGACAGTTCGGTCCCTATCTGCCGTGGACGTTTGAGATTTGAGAGGGGCTGCTCCTAGTACGAGAGGACCGGAGTGGACGAACCTCTGGTGTTCCGGTTGTCACGCCAGTGGCATTGCCGGGTAGCTATGTTCGGAAAAGATAACCGCTGAAAGCATCTAAGCGGGAAACTTGCCTCAAGATGAGATCTCACTGGAACCTTGAGTTCCCTGAAGGGCCGTCGAAGACTACGACGTTGATAGGTTGGGTGTGTAAGCGCTGTGAGGCGTTGAGCTAACCAATACTAATTGCCCGTGAGGCTTGACCATATAACACCCAAGCAATTTGCTTAAGAGCGAGTTGCGGTGTGTGAAGACGAAACGAACCGAAAGTTTGCGCTGCTCACAAAAGCACCACAAAGCTATTACATACCCAATTTGCTGAAGCGTCGAAAGACGACTCGGCACACCGAATTTCTTGACGACCATAGAGCATTGGAACCACCTGATCCCATCCCGAACTCAGAAGTGAAACGATGCATCGCCGATGGTAGTGTGGGGTTTCCCCATGTGAGAGTAGGTCATCGTCAAGATTAAATTCCGAAACCCCAATTGCGAAAGCAATTGGGGTTTTGTTTTTGTAGAAGTTCCCGATTTTGCTGGCACGTTCGGCCCTTGAGCCAACGGTCCGGCCACAGAATTTCTTGACGACCATAGAGCATTGGAACCACCTGATCCCATCCCGAACTCAGCAGTGAAACGATGCATCGCCGATGGTAGTGTGGGGTTTCCCCATGTGAGAGTAGGTCATCGTCAAGATTGAATTCCGAAACCCCTGTCTGCTGACGCAGACAGGGGTTTTGTTTTTGTACGCCTGAAAGCCTCTGGGCTTACACCTGAGTCAGGCCTCCAGGCTTCCCAGCGGGGGACCTGAATCCCCCACCGGCTCCCAACCTCCACTCCAGAACATCAGAACATCAGAACAGAGTGAAGCGCCTCTCACTTCACCGCTGACGCATCTTGCTGCTTCTGCGAGCCAGCCATTTACGCCACCAGATATAGATCCCGGTGACGGACAACATCGCAATCACCAATCCCAACACCGCAATCAGCACCTGCCCGGTAAAACCGATGATCCGGCCACCATGGATCGGCAGTTAGTGAAGCGCCTCTCACTTCACCGCTGACGCATCTTGCTGCTTCTGCGAGCCAGCCATTTACGCCACCAGATATAGATCCCGGTGACGGACAACACCGCAATCACCAACCCCAACACCGCAATCAGCACCTGCCCGGTAAAACCGATGATCCGGCCACCATGGATCGGCAGTTGCAGCCGATAGAAGCGTTCGCCCAAGGTGCCTTGCCCGGCGATCTCCTGCCCCAGCAGGCGGCCATCCGTGCCATGAAAGAACAGCCACGACTTACCATGGGCCTCGGTATCGTGCTGGCCGAAACCGGCGCCATAAAAGTTGTATTCGAAGCTGTAATACAGCTCGCCGATCGCCGCCGTCAGGCCCAGCCGTTTGCCTTCTTCCTGGGCCCGTTCATAAGCCTGTTGATAGGTGAGTCGGGTGACTCCCAACTGATCGCTGGGCATACGCCCACGGGCTTCATAGACGCTCGGTTCGATTGGCGAGAGCAGGGATACCACCGGCTTGAACACCTGGCTCGGCAGGTTCATCGCCACGCTGCTGATGGCGATCGGCAGCAGCAGTAACCACAGCCATAACCCGCCCGCCCGATGCAGATCCATGTTGAGACGATAGGCGTGCCCGCCCTTGATCTTCCAGGCGGTCGACCACTTCTTCCAGAACGGCCGGCCACGGGGGAGGGTGAGGAACAGCGCAATGAAGCAATCGACGACCCAGAAGATCGCCACCAGCCCCATCAACACCAGTCCCCAATTACCCGGCAGCGTCAGGTTGTAGTGGAACTCGAGAATGAAGGGGATGAGGTTCTCCCGCTGAAAACAGCAGGCGCCCCAGAACCGCTTGCCGGTCTGCTCGCCACTGACCGGGTCCAGATAGAACACCTGGTTGGGTTCGTTGAACGGTTTGTCTGTGGCCGGATCGTTACGCGGCACTGCGGCGAGCAGCGCGGTATGCCCGGGCTCGTTGGGGTACTCCATGTACCAGACCTGCAAGCGTGGATGCTGCGCCTGCACCTGGTCGACCAGGGTTCCAGGCGGCAATGCCTGACCCTCGGCAGGGGCCTCGTAGAACCCCGGGTTGAGCCACTCGTCCAGCTCGTGATTGAAGGCCAGCAGGCTGCCGGTCAGCCCCGCCAACAGCAGAAACACCGCGGTGGCCAGGCCGATATAACGATGCAGTAGAACCAGAATTGCGCGCATGGAATTTTCCCATAGAGACGACAAAGCCAGCGCGTGCGCTGGCTTCGGGGGAACGACAAATAATTAGAATTGGTAGCTGACCGTGGCGGCGACGTTCCGCTCCTCGCCCATGTAGCAGAAGCTCAGGCTGGCACAGGAAGCGATGTAGGATTCGTTGGTCAGGTTGTTGGCATTGAGCCGGACATCCACGCCCTTCAGGCCGACCTTGCCCAGGTCGTAGCCGATGGAGGCATCGAACAACGTGTAGGACGGCACCTTCATGGTGTTCTCCGCATCCGCCCAGCTGTAGCCCACATACCGCACACCGCCACCCAGGCGCAGGCCGTCGAGCGACCCGCTGTCGAACTTGTAGTCAGCCCACAGCGAAGCCATGTGCCGCGGCGCCTGGGTCGGCGAGTTACCCTTGTTTTCGATGATATCGGTGGCGGTGCTCAGGGTGCTGATCATCGACTTCGAGTACTCGATATCGGTGAAGGTGTAGCTGCCGAGCAGCTTGAGGTTGTCGTTCAACTGCATGTGCGCTTCCAGTTCCAGGCCCTGGGAGCGCACGGCGCCGACCGCGCGATAGAAGTTTTCCTGGGGCAGCTTGGTGGCCAGGTTTTCCTGGTCGATGCGGAACAGGGACGCGGTGTACAGGTCATCCGTGCCCGGTGGCTGGTACTTCAGGCCCAGTTCCCATTGGGTGCCATCGGTAGGCGCCAGCGGGTTGCCGGCGCTGTCCGCGTAGGAGTTGGGATTGAAGGACTCGGAGTAGCTGATATAAGGCGCCAGCCCGTTATCGAACAGGTACAGCGCCCCGGCGCGGCCCGTCAGCTTGGTGCGCTTGTCATTGATCTCGGTGCCCACCGGGCGCGAGGCTTCGGCCAGGCGGTTCTCGTCCGAAGTCTCCACCCAGTCCTGGCGCAGGCCCAGGGAGAAGCGCCACTGGTCCATCTCGATCAGGTCTTGCAGGTAGACGCCAGTCTGCTCGAGGCGACGCAGATAGCTGAGCGGGTCGTAGTAAGTGATGGCCGAGTTGCCATAGACCGGATCGAACGCATTGATCGGCGCCACCGAGCCGCTGGTCCAGTCCACCACCGTCTTGCGCCGTTGGTAATCCGCGCCCATCAGCACCGTGTGCTTGGTCGCGCCAGTGAGAAATTCGGCTTGCAGCATGTTGTCGACGATGAACGCATGCAGCTTCTCGTCGCCACCGGTGTAGTAGCGGTTCAGCTCGTTGCTGGTCGGGGTAGTCCAGCCGTAGCCGTAGACCTGATCCAGCTTCACCTTGGAGTCGAGGTAGCGGAAGTTCTGCCGCGCGGTGAAGACATCGTTGAAGCGATGTTCGAACTGATAACCGAATGACTGCTGATCGCGCTCATAACGATCGATGCCCGGTTCGCCTTCGAAGAAATTCTCGGAAATCCGCTGGCCGTTGCGCTGGTGCAGCGCGCCGTCGGCCGGCATGCCGCTGTGGTAGCCGCCATCCGGATCGTGTTGCAGGTACGCCTGCAGGGTCAGCGAGGTGTCATCGGTGAAGTCGATGCTCAGGGTCGGTGCCAGGGCGTAGCGTTTTTCCTTGTTGTGGTCGAACTGGGTGTCGGAGCGGTCCGCCAGCCCGGTCAGGCGATAGGCGATGCGCTTGTCGTCGTCCACCGGGCCGCTGAAGTCGAAGCCCATGCCGCGCTGGCCCTGGGTGCCGACCGTGGCCTGGATCTGATGGTAGGGCTCGAACAGCGGTTTCTTGCTGGTCAGCGCCACCAGGCCGCCGGGGGAACTGCGGCCATACAGCACCGATGAAGGTCCTTTGAGGATGTCCACCCGCTCCAGGAAGTACGGGTCGACCTGCATGGTGCTGTAGGTGCCGCTGTCGCCCATGGACTTGAGGCCGTCGAGGTAGATGTTGTCCACCGAGCCGTCGTTGAAGCCGCGCATGGCCACGTAGTCGTACCTGTGGGTCGCGCCGTAGGGGTTGGTCAGCACGCCGGGGGTGTAACGCATGGTCTGGGAAACGGTTTGCGAGCCCTGGTCGTCCATTTGCTCGCGGGTCACCACCGACACGCTTTGCGAGGTTTCCAGCAGCGCGGTACTGGTCTTGGTGGCGATCTGGCTGTGGGTGGCGTTGTAGCCTTCCATGCTGCCCAAGGCATTGCCCAGGGCGAAACCCTTGATGTCGGTGGTCGGCAGCGCCAGGGCGCCGGTCTCGGGCAAGGCCCGCAGCACATAGCGGCTGCCGTCCTGGCTCAGCGCTTCCAGGCCGGAGCCGTTGAGCAACTGGCCCAGGGCCTGGTCGGTGGAGTACTCGCCCTTCAGGCCGGCGGACTGACGGCCCTGGAGCTGCGCCGGGGTCATCGACAGGGTGATGCCGGCCTCGCGGGCGAAGCGGTTGAGTACGTCGCTCAGGGTGCCGCCAGGAATGTTGTAGCTGTGGCTGAGGCTGGCCGCGCCCGTCTCGACCGCCTGGGCCAGGCCAGGCAGGGCGGCGACGCCCAGCGCCGAGGAAAGCAGGGCCACGCGCACGGCATGGCGCAGGCCGAGGGCGGGCCGTGCAGAAGAGAAGTGGTGCAAGTGCACAATCATGGAAGGGTTCCGTTGAGTCGCTGAAGGCAGATGGAAGTGCTTACTGTCTAAGCCGGACTCACGGGAAAAAGCCGCCAAAAAAATTTCAACGAGTTGCAGCGCCTCAGGCCAGGCGCTCCAGGGTGACCCACCAGCGGGTGCGATAACGCAGGCGCACGGGCAGGGTTTGCGGGAGGATCGCCAGCAGTTTGTCGGTGTCCTCCAGGCGGAACACGCCGGACAGGCGCAGGTCGCCGATCTCGTCGGCACAGCCCAGGTAACCGTGGCGATAACGCCCGACCTCGTGGATGAAGTCCGCCAGCCGCATGTTGCGGGTGACGATCAGGCCATCGGCCCAGGCGCCCACGTCCATGTCCAGCGGTGGCACCGGCAGTGCCTGGGACGCACTGACCAGATAGCTTTGCCCGGCCTGTACCCGGGCCGAGATGCCATCGGCGGTGTGTGGCGAGTGAATGGCGACGCTGCCGGCGGTGACGCTCAGGCGCGTGCAGCCGCCTTCCATGCGCACCACGAAACTGGCGTCGAACCCTTCGAACAGGCCATGGCGAGTCCGTACCAGCCGCGGCCTGGAAGGGCTCGCCTGCGGGTCTGGCCCGCAAGTCAGCATGATTTCCCCACGGCTGAGCCGGATCAGCCGTTGCTGGGCATTGAAGTCCAGGTCGGCGGCGCTGTCGGTGTTGAGCTCCAGGCGCGAGCCGTCCGGCAACTGGAAGCCGCGGCGTTCGCCGGTGGCGGTGGCGAAGTCGGCGCTCCATTGCTGCCAGGCCAGTTGCTCCTTGCCCAGCCACGCGGCGCAGCCCACCAGCATGACGCCGCCGAGCAGCTTCAGGGCCTGGCGTCGGCCGAGGCGCTGGGCGCTGTTTTCCAGGGTATCGAAGGCCACCTGGGCTCCGGGTACGGCCCGCAGGTTGCTGTGCAGTTCCTGTTGCAGCGATTGCACCCGTTGCCAGGCCAGCTCATGTTCGTGATGGGCTGCGCGCCAGGTATCGCATTGCTGCAGCAGCCGGGGATTACCGGCGTTGTTGCGCAGGCGCAGCATCCAGTTGATGGCCTGCTTGACCACCAGGTGCCTGGGGTCCACGGGCCGGCGCAGATTGATCGAAGGGTTATCCACAGCCCTCACGCCTCATAGCGCAGCAGGTAGCAGTGGAACAGCGCGTCGGCCACGTAACGCTCCACCGAACGCAGGGACAGCCCCATCTGTTCGGCGATCTGCTTGTGGGTCAGGCCTTCGCACTGGGCCAGCAGGAACGCCTTGCGCACCTTCGGCTTCAGGCCTTCGAGCATGCGCGCAATGCTTTCCAGCAGCTCCAGTACCAGGGCACGGGCTTCCTCGCTGGGGGCTTCGGCTTCTGGCAGATGGGCGATGGTTTCCAGGTAGGCGCGTTCGATTTCCTCGCGGCGCCAGTGGTCGATCACCAGGCCGCGGGCGATGGTCCGCAGGAAAGCGCGCGGGGCCTTGAGTTCGAGGCGTTCGGTGCGCTGCAACAGGCGCACGAAGGTGTCCTGCGCCAGGTCGGCCGCATCGGCGGCATTGCCCAGCCGGCTGCGCAACCATGTGTTGAGCCAGCCATGGTGATGGCTGTAAAGCGCCTGTACCGCGAACTCAGGTGATGACATGGATGCGACTGCCCGGGTGTCACAAATGATAATTAGTCGCATTGTCATCAAGGGTTTCGGATTTTGCAACAGCCGCAGGGCGCCCGGCTATGGAAAAGTCTGATGCGACCGCTCTAGCCTGCCGTTCAGCGGGTTTTTTGCAGATAACACGTACATTTCTGACAAATCGCTAAGATTTATCCGACTCGTGCCGACAGACAGTGAGACCCATGCGTGCACCAAAGTAGAGCGGTCGTAGAACGCCGCCTGCGCTGTTACATGGAAAGTTGCATCCCGTACGCATCCCCACTTTCGGCATAAGAAGTCCCATGACATGAATCTCAAGTTCAGCCATAAAATCCTTTTGGCCGCCTCCGGTGTAGTGGTTCTGGCATTCGCGTTGTTCACTTTGTACAACGACTATCTGCAGCGAAACACCATTCGCCAGAACCTCGAATCGTCGATCCAGCAGGCGGGTGACCTCACTTCCAGCAGCGTCCAGAACTGGATGAGCGGACGCATCCTGGTGCTCGAGAACCTCTCGCAGAACGTCGCCCACCAGGGCGCCAACGCTGACTTCCCGGGGCTGGTGGACCAGCCGGCGTTCACCACGAACTTCCAGTTCACCTACGTGGGCCAGGCCAACGGTGTGTTCACCCAGCGGCCTGACGCGAAGATGCCCGACGGCTACGACCCGCGTCAGCGTCCCTGGTACAAGCAGGCCGTGGCGGCCGACAAGACCATGCTGACCCCGCCCTACATGGCGGCCGTTGGCGGTCTGGTGGTGACCATCGCCATGCCGGTGAAAAAGGACGGCCAGCTGCTGGGCGTGGTGGGGGGCGACCTGAGCCTGGAAACCCTGGTGAAGATCATCAACTCGGTGGACTTCGGCGGCCTGGGCCATGCCTTCCTGGTCAGCGCGGACGGGCAGGTGATCGTCAGCCCGGACAAAGACCAGGTGATGAAGAACCTCAAGGATATCTACCCGGGCGACAACGTACACATCCAGAAGGGCACCCAGGAGGTGCAGCTCAAAGGCCAGGAACGCATCCTGTCGTTCACCCCGGTGACCGGCCTGCCGAATGCCGAGTGGTACATCGGCCTGTCCATCGACCGTGACAAGGCTTTCGCCCCGCTGAGCAAGTTCCGCACCTCGGCGCTGCTGGCGATGTTCATCGCCGTGGCCGCGATTGCCGTGCTGCTCAGCCTGCTGATCCAGGTGCTGATGCGTCCGCTGACCACCATGGGCCGCGCGATGCAGGACATCGCCCAGGGCGAGGGCGACCTGACCCGTCGCCTGGTGGTGGAGAGCAAGGACGAATTCGGCGTACTGGGCGGCTCGTTCAACCAGTTCGTGGAGCGTATTCACGCGTCGATTTCCGAAGTGTCCTCGGCCACCCGCCAGGTGCACGACCTGTCCCAGCGTGTGATGGCGTCGTCCAACGCTTCGATCATCGGTTCCGACGAGCAAAGCGCGCGCACCAACAGCGTGGCCGCGGCGATCAACCAGCTGGGCGCCGCCACCCAGGAAATCGCCCGTAACGCCGCCGATGCGTCGCAGCACGCCAGCGGCGCCAGCGAGCAGGCCGACGATGGCCGCCAGGTGGTGGAGCAAACCATCCTGGCCATGACCGAGCTGTCGCAGAAGATCAGCCTGTCCTGCACCCAGATCGAAACCCTGAACGCCAGCACCGACAACATCGGCCACATCCTCGATGTGATCAAAGGCATCTCCCAGCAGACCAACCTGCTGGCGCTCAACGCGGCCATCGAAGCGGCGCGCGCCGGTGAGGCCGGTCGCGGTTTCGCGGTGGTGGCCGACGAGGTCCGCAACCTGGCCCATCGCACCCAGGAATCGGCCGAGGAGATCCACAAGATGATCACCTCGCTGCAGATCGGCTCCCGCGAAGCGGTATCGACCATGAACGCCAGCCAGGCGTCCAGCGAAGAGAGCGTTGAAGTGGCCAACCAGGCCGGTGCGCGGCTGGTCAGCGTGACCCAGCGCATCACCGAGATCGACGGCATGAACCAGTCGGTGGCCGCCGCCACCGAAGAGCAGACCGCTGTGGTGGAAACCCTCAACGTCGACATCAGCCAGATCAACCTGCTGAACCAGCAGGGCGTGGCCAACCTCAACGAAACCCTGAAGGATTGCGACGCCCTGTCGCTGCAGGCCAACCGCCTGAAGCAACTGGTGGACAGCTTCAAGATCTGATCGGCGAGCGACATAAAAAACGCGATGCGGTCTACCTGACCGCATCGCGTTTGGTTTTTTCGCGAGCAAGCTCGCTCCTACAGAAAGCCACGATCCCTCTGTAGGAGCGAGCTTGCTCGCGATAGCGCCCGCACCCGCGCAGGCGTTTCAGCGCCTTACTTGAACATCCTCCGCACATTCCCCATTGCCTCATCGGCAAACCCCTGCAGGAACTTCTGGAAGGCCGCGACCTCGGCACCGCCTTCGGCCGGGTCGGCGACGATGCGCCAGGTGGCGCGCGCCCGTTCGCCGGGCAGGGCCTCGACGCTCATGGCCGCCCACAGGTTGCCGATGCCCAGGGTGTCGTAGATCAGGCTCCAGGTCATGTACAGCGCCTGGTCGTCCCGTGAGTTGAGTTGTTCGATGACGATGTTGCCGTCGTGGAAGAACTTCTTGCGCACCGAGCGCACGCCCTCGCCGGTCATCTCGATGTGCGACAGCGCGGGAATGAAGGCCGGGAAGCCGGCGAAGTTGCCGACGATGGCCCAGACGCTTTGGGCATCGGCGCCGATGTCCACGGTGGACAGGACCTCGCAGGCGTTCGGGTTCTTGATCAGGGTGTCGGGTTGCAGGTTTTTCATGCTGTTCTCCAGCGTGGGTGGGTTCAGATAAAGCGGATGTCTTTCAGGTACTGGCAGCCCTTGCGCAGCAGCGCCGGGTCCTTGGCCGGGTAGTCGGCGCCCATGCGTCGCACCCCGGCCTCGGCGTTGGCGTGGCCGATCAGCGAGATGTCGCCGATGTCTTCCTCGAAGCCATTGAGGTAGAAGCCGAGGACGCCGAACAGCGCGTTGTCGCGGTCGACCCGGCCCAGCTGGCGCTGCCAGTCGGCGACGCTGACCATGCGGAACTCGCGCCCGGCCTCGCGGAACGAGGCGACATAGGCCTCCCAGCTCAAAGGCTGCGGGTTGTGCAGGTTGAACACCGCGTGGGCCGGCTGATAACGGCTGGCGTGGAAGGCGATGAAGCGGGCGAGGAAGTCCACCGGCATCAGGTCGAAGTTCATCGCCAGCTGCGGCACCTGGCCCAGTTGCAGCGAGCCCTTGAGCATCAGCATCAGGCGGTTCCGGTGGGGCTGGCAGACCCCGGTCTGGCTGTTGAAACTGATGTTGCCCGGGCGATAGAGATTGACCCACACCCCCTGTTCGCGAGCCCGTTGCAGGATCCGCTCGCCGACCCACTTGGACAGGTTGTAGCCGTTGCGGATGTAGATCGGCGGGGTGGCCGCGGGCGGCTGTTCCAGCACCCGGCCCTGGGCGTCGACGCTGCTGGAGGCGGACAGGGTCGAGACGAAGTTGAAGACCTTCTTGCTGCGCCCTTCGCACAGGCGCAGGCACTCGAACAGCGGTTCGACGTTGTCGCGTGCCAGCGCCGGGTAATCCAGCACGTGATTGACGTTGGCGGCGTTGTGCACCAGCGCGCCGTACTCGCGGTCGATGCGCTCGTACACCTCTGCCGTCAGCCCCAGCCGTGGCTGGCTGATATCGGCGGCATGCACCCGCACCCGGCTCAGGTCCAGATGCTCCAGGCGGTTGTCGCGCAGGGCCTGGGCGAAACGTTCGGCGGCCGATTGCGTAGGCGTTTCCCGCACCAGGCACGCCACCTCGCTGGCGCCCCATTCCAGCAGCGCCTCGACTATGTGCACGCCGAGAAAGCTGTTGGCGCCGGTGACCAGCACCTTGTGCACGTCGCCCAGCTGGCTGATGGGCAGCACTTGCAGGTCGAGTTCGGCATGGGCATCGGCGAACACCTGGTCGAGGGCCGCGTCCGGGCCGTCGTCAGCGGCGCCGTCGATCAGGGTCGCCAGGTTGCTCAGGGTCGGCGCCTCGATAAAGCGGTTGATCGACAGGCCGCGGCCGAACTGTTCGCGAATCGCCAGCAGCAGGCGCGACAGCAGGATCGAGTGGCCGCCGAGGTTGAAGAAGCTGTCGTCGGTGCCGATGTCCTCGGCCGGCAGTTCCAGCAGCTCGGCCCACAGCTGCAGCAGGCGCTGTTCGTTGGCGTTTTGCGGCAGGCGTCGCTGGCGGTTGCGGCCCGGGGTACGCGGCAGGGCCAGCAGGGCGCGGCGGTCGACCTTGCCGTTGGCGGTGTAGGGCATGCTCGGCAGTTCGATGTAGGCGCTGGGCCGCATGTAGTCCGGCAAGCGCTGGCGTACCTGTTCGCGCAGGGTTTGCAGCGCGTCGTCGGCATTTGGCTGGGCCAGGTAGGCGAGGATCCGCCGCTGCTCGTCGATCACCACCGCCACCTGACGAAACAGCTGGCCGTCGCGCAGGCAGTGTTCGATCTCTTCCGGCTCGACCCGGAACCCGCGGATCTTCACCTGATTGTCCCGCCGCCCGCAGATCTCGATGCCGTTGTCGGTCCACTGGCCGATGTCCCCGGTGCGATAGACCCGCAGTCGGCGCCCGTCCGGCAGGTCCAGGGTCAGGTAGCGTTCGGCGCTCAGCGCCGGGTTGTTCAGGTAGCCGAGGCCGACCCCCGGCCCGACCAGGTACAGCTCGCCGGGGGTACGCTCGGGCACTGGTTGCAGCTGTTCGTCGAGGATCAGCACCTGGCTGTTGGCGATGGGCAGGCCGAGGTTGCGCGGGTTGTCGCCGACCCGCAGGCGGCGGGTGGTGGCCAGCACCGTGGTTTCCGTCGGGCCGTAGATGTTGTGCAGCGCGCACTGGCCGGCCAGGCGCTGGATGACGAAGGGTTCGCAGACGTCGCCGCCGGTCACCAGATGCTCCAGGCCCAGCGGCTGCTCCAGGGGCAGGATGCTCAGCAGCGCGGGCGGCAGGAAGGCATGGCTGACCCGCTGGCGCTGGAGCAGGGCCAGCAGTTGCTGTGGGTCGCGCCGCTGGTCCTGATCGGGGACCACCAACAGCGCGCCACAGAGGAAGGTGGGCAGGATATCCAGCAGCGAGGCGTCGAAGTTGATGGTGGAGAACTGCAGCACCCGACTGTTTTGCTCCAGCTCGACATGGCCGATGTACCAGGCGCAGAAGTGGCTGAGATTGCCCTGGCTGAGCAATACGCCCTTGGGCTGGCCGGTGGTGCCCGAGGTGTAGATCGCCACGCAGGGCGCCTCTGGCGGTGGTGCCTGGCGTAGCAGCGGGAGAGCGTCCTCGGCATCGTCATGCAGCAGGGTGCGTACATCGAGTTGCGCCAGGTCGAGGTCGCCCAGGTCTTCGCAGCCGTCGTGCAGCAGCAGGACCGCACCGGCATTATCGAGAATGTAGCGCCGCCGTTGCGCCGGGTGCTCCGGGTCCAGCGGCAGGTACACCGCGCCACAGCCGAGGGTGGCGAGAATGGCGGCATAGAGCACCGCCGACTTGGGCAGGCACAGGCCGATCACCGGCGGTTGGCCAGGGTTGGCGGGCAGGTGTTGGAGCATCTGCCGCTGCAGGTGGCGGCTCAGGCGGTGCAGGGTCTGGTAGCTGTAGTCGATGCCCTGGATGTTCAAGGCCGGGCGCTGGGCGAAGGCCAGCAGGCTCTGGTCGATGCGCTGGGCGATCGGCACCTGCATCTCCCGCAGCAAGGCCGGTGCCGGCTGCTGGTTGTGCCGGTGCTCGAAGGCCAGCGAGTCCAGGCGCTCCAGGCCCAGCAGCGGTTCGCTGGGCTCATCCAGGGTGGCGAGCTGGTGGAAAAACGCGGCGCCGCGGGAAAAGCCGCTGACCAGCCGCGCGGTGCTGGCCACCAGCCTGGCGATGGCACCGCTACGCAGGGCCTGACCGTTGCCGCTGGCTTCCGGCGGCAGGGTCGCCTGCTCGATCAGCCGGGCGCCGTGGCGGTGGAACAGGCGCACCTGTGGCAGCCCGCAAGCCGCTTGGGCGATCAGGGCGATGCGCAGTTCCAGGCGCGCGGTGTCCGCCGCGAGGATGGGTGAAGCACCCAGGCTGCCATCGTCGATCAGCAGATGGGGCCGCAGCCCTTCGGCGTTGGCGATGGCTTGCGGCGAGTCCAGCCGCCGCACCAGATGGCCGTGGCGCTCCAGCTCCATGGCCAGTTCGTTCAGGGCCTGACTGCGGCCCGTCAATACAATGTCGAGGCGTCTCATGCTCGGGTCCCTCCGTTAGGGCAGGTAGTCGGCCAGTGCGTCCTGGACGCAGGCCGAATCCAGCATCGAACTGCTGCGGAAGAAGCGCAGGATGTTGGCGATCAGGGGGTGATGGCGGTTGATCGGGTAGGCCAGGGCGGCTGCCTCCTCGCGCAGCGCCTGCTTGATCGGGGCGGCGACGGGCAGTTGCTCGATCAGCCGCACGTCGAAGTCCTTCTGGATGTCATTGGTCAGGTACTGGGCGATGAACACCGGCAGCACCCGGGCGATCTCCGCGCGGTCGGCGTCGCTGGCGCCGTGCCAATAGATGCGCACCAGGCGCGACCAGAACCCCGAGTGCCGGCCTTCGTCTAGCAGGTGGTCGGCCATCAGGCCCTTGATCGACGGCTTGACCGTGTCGTCCTTGGCGAAGGCGGCGACATCGTTGGTCACGGTGTTCTCGGCGATGGCCACGCAGATCAGTTCCACCGCGTCGCGCAGGTGTTCGGGCGCCCGCTGCAGGGCCGCGGGGATGGCCCGGCTGAGTTCGATTTCCCGGGGCAGCTCGATGGGCTCGATGCCGCTCATGGCGATGGTCTGCTGCATGAAGTCCATCGCCACCAGTGCGTGGTAGTCCTCGTCCACCACCACGGTCATGGCGTCGTAGCGACAGGCGAAGGGAAAGGCGATGGCGAAGCGATTCTTGGCGATATTGCGGGCGGTCTTGTCCACCAGCTCAGTCTCGAAGATCACCACGTCGTTGATGAATTTGTAGAGGCTTTGCACCAGCACGAAATCCCGCAGGTGGGCGCAGTGCTCGAGGAAGCCCTGGCTGTGCACCAGCGGCTGGCGGCTCAGGGGGTAGATCAGCTTGTCGTCGTCCTCGAGCATGCGCCGCGGGCGGGTACGGATGGTCGCGCGCTCTTCCCAGGTGTCGGCGAAGGACTGGTAGTCGAGGGCGTTCATGCGCTCACCCCGATCGGCGATTCGGCCATGCTCAGGCGCAGCCCGTCCCACAGGGCGATGCGGCTGTCCACCGCGGCGATGGCCGCGGCGTACACCTCCTGCTGGCGTTGCGGGTCGCCAGCCACCAGCCGCTCTAGCAGCTGTTCCGCGGCCGGGCCGTGGTCGTCGGAATCGACCTCGATATGGCGTTGCAGGTAGTAGCGAAAGGTCGGCGCCTGCTCGATACCGATGCCCCAGTCGTCGAGGATGCGCTGGAACATCTGCGGGATGACGCTTTCCCGGCCATGGAGAAAGGCCGCCGCCACGCAATGGGCCGGCGCCTGCACGGCGGTGTGCACGGTCTGGCGGACAAAGGCGCTGGCGGCCGGATCGGCGTCGACGCTTTGCAGGGCGGTGTCGAAACTCACGCCTTCCTGCTGCAGCGCGACGAAGCGTTCCACCACCCGGGTGGCGGCGCCGACCTCGCGCATGGCATCCAGGTACAGCTCGAAATGGCTGTAATGGCCTTGCCCGGGACGATCGTCGGACTCTTCGCCGAGCACGATCTCGTTGATCAGCCGCGCGGCGCGGGGGTCCTGCGGTGGTAGCCAGGGCAGGCGTACGCAGGTCAGTTCCTGTTGCAGGCGCTTGGTCAGCGACATGAAGTCCCATACGGCAAAAACATGGGTCTGCATAAAGCGTTGAAGAACGGCAAGTGTGTTGATTTCGGTAAAAATGGGATGGGCGCCGAGTGTGGCTTTCCTGGCGTCGAGAAGTTCTTTGCTGGCGTTCATTTAGGCTACCTGTCTGAGATGTTCAAGTGTGTTTTGTTGGCCGATTAGTTGCGGCTCGTATAGGTGTTTTAACCAGTGCTTATTTGTTGCGGGCGAGCAGGGGCCTCAAACCTGAGTTGATAATCTGGAAAGTTCTATAGTGCTGGCCGGCCTATCCGTTAAAGAGCCGCTGCCTTGGCTTTATAGGTTTTCAAGAGCCAATAAAACCGAGGCTTGCCAGGTGTTCATAACCGAGTGTGTCGACGTTGTTTAAACCTCGACGGAGAAAAAGCTAATACAGGGGAAAGTATCGGGCAAGTTGTTTTTATAATACTTTTCTAACGTGTATTTTTATCGCGCGACAAGTTGCTGCAAAACTTCTTGTTCAAGTTTTGTTGAGATGAAGTTGCCCCTTCCGGCTTATATAAGTCAGAATTTTTAACGCTGAGTGAATGCCTCACTCGAAGCAAACTTCGAAGCGCTGAATTGAAGTCGTTGAATATCTGGGAGAAGGCATGCGGGAGCCGATCCCGGTCATGCCCTCCAGTCGCTGGGCTCCTTGCGTGGGTCTGCAGATCGACGTGTGCGGACAAGCCTGCGTGCCGCTCACGTCCCTTTTTCAGTCGGCGACAGCAAGAGTGGGCCCAAATCGACGGCTGAGCCATCGTCGGCGGGCCAGTGAGGGCAGGAGCGGAGGAAGACGGCGAATTATTCGCCGAGCAGGCCCAGGTGGATGTTGATGATCTGCAGCAGACGCTGGCGCTGGGACTTGATGAAGAAGTGATTGCCGGCCACCTCGATCAGCTCGAATTCACGGTGGGTGAACTCTCGCCAGTTGGCCATGTTGCTGGCGGGAGCCAGCGGATCCTCGCTGCCATAGAAGGCGGTGAGGGGAATGTCGAGGTTGCCGCTCGACAGATCGCGCCAGGATTCGAACAGCTTCAGGTCGGCGCGCAGCAGCGTCTCGTACTGGTTCCGGCTGGCCTGGTCGCGGGGCATTTCGATCGGCGCGGCGCCCAGCGACAGCATGGCTTCCTGGAAGGGCGCCGTGGGCAGCATGTGCAGCAACGGCCGGGGCGATGGGTAGTCGGGGCTGCGGCAGGCGGAAATGAACAGGTGGCGGGTCTGGCCGGGATAGTGCGCCTGGGCATGCTTGGCGGTTTCGTAGGCCAGCATCCCGCCCAGGCCATGGCCAAACAGGGCGTGGGGCTTGGCCAGCAGTGGGCGCAGGGCGGAGAAGGTATCGGCCAGCAGCCGCGGCCAGTCGTCGAGCGGGGTTTCGGCCTGGCGACTGCCGTGGCCGGGCAGCCGTACCAGCACCAGTTCGATGTGCCCGGCCAGCCCCGTGGACCAGTTGCGCAGCTGTTCCGGGTCCGCGCCGGTCTGCGGAAAGCAGATCAGCCGGGTTTTCGCCGGCTCGCCGGAGTTGAGCACTATCAGCCATTTGTCATTGCGCGCGTGCACTGCTTTTCCTTAAGCCGGTGTGCCGGTCATTGAGTGTTGCAGGGGGGCCGCGTCATGCCGCCGTTACCGCTGTCAGCTTTCGGCGGACCGTTCGAGGTAGTCGCGAATGGTCTTCGCGGCCTTTTCCAGATGGCCCCGCAGTACCTCCACCGCCCGCTCGATGTCCTTGGCCTCGGCGGCGTCGGTCATGGCGTTGTGGTCGTCCTGGGTCAGCTTGCCCAGGCCCATGGAGGATAGATGGAAGCGCAGGAAGCGTTCTTCCTCGTTCAATTCGAGCTCGATCAGGCGCAGCAGCTTCTGGTTCGGCGCCCGGTGGTACAGCGACATGTGGAACAGGCGATTGAGCCGGCCGATTTCGGCGTGGTCGGTCTCGCTTTCCAGCTGCGCGATGTAGCTGCGGGCCTGGGCGATGTCCTCGGCGTCGAGCAGCGGGATCGACAGGCGCAGCGCCTCCAGTTCCAGCAGCAGGCGCAGGCCGTAGGTTTCCACCGCGTCATAGCCGATCAGTTCGGCGACCACCGCGCCTTTGTGCGGCACCACGTGCAACAGCGATTGCGCTTCGAGCTGGCGCAAGGCCTCGCGCACCGGCATGCGGCTGACGCCGAAGAGGTCGGCCAGGTCCTGCTGGCGCAGCGCCGTGCCGCTGGGCAGGCGGCCGTCGAGAATCGCCGCGCGCAGGGTTTCCTCGATCACCGAGCGCGCGAGGTGGGCGGGGATCGGCCCGCTGACTGCGATCTTGCTCAAGGGTCTCGGTTTTTCTGTCACGTTAACGCTATCCTGTTTTCTATGGGATTTGGATCCAATGGACGCTAGATAGCGCCCTGCAGCTTGTCAAACCAGCCGCCTGAGCCCTGTCATGAATGTTGCCGGCGCTGATTCTCGGGGCAGCCCTCCTGCCGCTCAAGCACTGGCCGATAAACGAACAGGTGCCTGCTTTCAGCTTAGCGTCTCCAGAGGGGCTGTGATTGTAAGGTGCCATTGTCTTTTGGCGGACCAGCCTGCACCATCCTTCGACCCACGACAGCTCCCATGGACTCTTCGCATTGGCGGCACGTTTAGCTCTTTCTCGGACCCTGCGCTGGCTGTTTTCGGCGCTGCTGCTGGCCGGCTTGCTGCTGGGCGGCCTGCAGGCCGATTGGGACTTTTCCCAGATCAGCCGCCGCGCCACGGCGCTGTACGGGCCGCTGGGCGAAGGGCAGAAGCGCATCGACGCCTGGCAGCAGTTGCTGGCGACCCAGAACCAGGCCAGCGAGATGGAACAGCTCAAGGTGGTCAACCTGTTCTTCAACAAGAACATGCGCTACGTGGAAGACATCGACCTGTGGCATCAGGTGGATTATTGGGAAACCCCGGTCGAGGCCCTGTGGAAGGGCGCCGGCGATTGCGAGGACTATGCGATCGCCAAGTATTTCAGCCTGCGTCACCTCGGCGTTTCCAGTGACAAGCTGCGCATCACCTACGTCAAGGCCTTGCGCCAGAATCGCGCGCACATGGTGTTGACCTACTATTCAACCCCGGAAGCCATGCCGTTGGTCCTCGACAGCCTGATCGACGCCATCCAGCCGGCCAGCCAGCGTACCGACCTGCTGCCGGTGTACTCCTTCAATGCCGAGGGCCTGTGGCTGCCCGGCAAGGGCAGCAAGAAAGTCGGTGACACCAAGCGCCTGTCCCGGTGGCAGGACGTGTTGAAGAAAATGCAGGCCGAAGGTTTTCCGGTCGAGACGACTCACTAGGAGCACGAGCTCAGATGTCTTTGTTCAAACAACTGTTGATCGCAATCTGTCTGTTCCTGGTGGTCGCCTTCAGCGGCAGCTTCATGGTCAGCCTGGAAAGTTCGCGCACCCAGTACGTCAACCAGCTGCGCTCCCATGCCCAGGACGCGGCCACGGCGCTGGCCTTGTCCCTGACCCCGAACATCGACGACCCGGCGATGGTCGAGCTGCTGGTCAGCTCGATTTTCGACAGCGGCTATTACTCGAGCATCCGCGTGGTCAACCAGGTCACCGAAGAGGTCATGGTCGAGCGCAGCGGCACACCCGAGGTCAGCAACGTGCCGGACTGGTTCGTCAAGCTGATCGGCCTGGAGCCGGCCGGCGGCGACGCTCTGGTCAGCCGTGGCTGGCAACAGGCGGCGCGGGTCGAGGTGGTCAGCCACCCGATGTTCGCCGTCGCCAAGCTCTGGCAAAGCGCCCTGGGCAGTCTCGGCTGGCTGCTGCTGTGCGGGGCCGTGAGCGCGGTGCTGGGGGCCTTGCTGCTGCGGCGCCAACTCAAGCCACTGGATTACATGGTGCAGCAATCCCACGCCATTGCCCGCCGCGAATTCCTCAGCCTGCCCGAGCTGCCGCGTACGCCGGAACTGCGCCGCGTGGTGCAGGCGATGAACCAGATGGTCGAGAAGCTCAAGGCGCTGTTCCAGGAACAGGCCGAGCGCAGCGAAAAACTGCGGGTCGAGTCCTACCAGGACAACCTGACCGGCCTGGCCAACCGCCGTTATTTCGAGATGCAGCTCAACGCCCGGGTGAGCAACCCGGAGCAGGCCAGTTCCGGCTACCTGCTGTTGCTGCGGGTCAAGGACCTGGCCGGCCTGAACCAGCGCCTGGGCGGGCAGCGCACCGACCAGCTGTTGCAGGCGGTGGGCGAACAATTGCAGCGTGAGTGCGCGCGCTACCCGGAAACCCACAACCTGGTGACCCGCATCCGCGGCGGCGAATTTGCCGTGCTGGCGCCGGGGCTGGTACGCGAGGAGGCCCTGCAGCTGGCGCAGAACCTGGAAAATGCCTTGGCCAGCCTGCATGCCACTGGCGCCACCGATGTGGCGTCCGTGGCCTCCATCGGCCTGGCGCCCTTCGTTCATGGCGACTCGCCGCAGGCGGTGCTGAGCCTGGGCGACCAGGCCCTGGCCCAGGCCGAAGCCCAGGGCGATACGAGCTGGGCCTGCCTGGAGCATGGCGCGGCGGCCAGCGTCGGCGACGACCATCACGCCTGGCACACCCTGCTGGACGGGGCCTTGAGCCAGCAGCGGTTCGAGCTGTACTTCCAACCGGTGGTCGCGACCCGCGATACCGCGCTGGTGCTGCACTACAAGGTGCTGTCGCGCTTGCTCGACGAGCAGGGCCAGACCATCGCCGCCGGGCGCTTCCTGCCGTGGCTGGAGCGTTTTGGCTGGACCTCGCGCCTGGACCTGCTGATGCTCGAACAGGTACTCAAGCAAATGACCGCGCATCAGGACTCGCTGGCGCTGAACCTGTCGGCCGCGACCCTGGCCGATCCGCAGGCCTTGAACAAGGTGTTCGAGATCCTGCGCCAGCACTCCAGCCTGGGGCCGCGCCTGACCCTGGAGATCGGCGAAGAGCAGTTGCCTGAACAGGCGCTGCTGGAACAGCTGACCCGGCGCCTGCGCGAGCTGGGCTTCTCCCTGAGCCTGCAGCGTTTCGGCGGGCGCTTCAGTATGATCGGCAACCTGGCGCGCCTGGGCCTGGCCTACCTGAAGATCGACGGCAGCTACATCCGCGACATCGACCGGGAAAGCGACAAGCGCCTGTTTATCGAAGCCATCCAGCGCGCCGCCCACAGCATCGACCTGCCGCTGATTGCCGAGCGCGTGGAAACCGAAGGGGAATTGCAGGTGATTCGCGAGATGGGCCTGTACGGTGTCCAGGGCCGCCTGTTCGGCGAGCCCGCGCCCTGGCGCTGAGGCGCTGCACGAAGAGCGCCGGCCAGCCGCCGGCGACGGATCAGATCAGGCCGGTTTCGTCGTCGTTGATCAGATGGCTCAGGCCGCCCAGCGCTTCACGCGCCTGGGTCCGGTCCATCAGCTTGGCCTGGGCCGCCGGTGGCAGGTCGGTAACGCGGATCACACCCTTGCTGGTCAGCACCTGAATCAAGTCGTCGAGTACCCGGATCATTTCCAGGTCGCTCTGCTTGAGTTGTTTCAGGCTGACTTCCACCACCTCGTTGGCGAACCACTGCTGGATCTCACTGTGGTCGGCCGGCAGTGTTTCCGTGGCCTCGGCGTAAGGCGTGGCCTCCACGCGAACCAGCTGGCCCTGTGCATCGCGTTGCACGTAGAACATGGGGAATCCCTCTAGATATGGTCCGGCATCATGCTGTCAGCAGCATAGGCCAACGGCGCGCTTTGGTCGCGAGTATGCGACGTGGCGGCAAAATCGTCACGGTGGGAAGAACCGGCCACCCAGGGCGGGTGGCCGGTTCTTCCCACCGTGGATCAGCTGTTGTTGTGATCGATCTTGATGGTCGGGTCGCTACCGGCGATCAGCGAGTTGATGTTGGTGTTGGACCAGTTGTTGCCCTCCAGCTTGATCGTCACGTCCGCGTTGGCGATGCCGCCAGCCGCGTTGAGCTTGCCTTCGGAACTGACCTGCAGGGTCGAGGTACCGTCCACCGTGGTGATCTTCAGGAAGTTGTCGATGGTGCTGGCGCTCTCGCCCTGCAACAGGTCCCGCAGGTCGATACGGTCGCCTTCGCTGGCCTTGAAGTCCTTGATCACATCGTTGCCGGTATCGCCAGCCTTCCAGACGAAGGTGTCGGCACCCGAGCCGCCGATCAGGATGTCATTGCCCGCGCCACCGATCAGCGTGTCGTTGCCGGTACCGCCCAGCAGGATGTCGTTGCCCTTGCCGCCGTCGAGCAGGTCGTTGCCGCCCTGGCCGAAGATGATGTCGTTGCCGGCGCCGCCCAGCAGCGTGTCATTGCCGTCATGGGCACCGGAGACATCGAACTCGGTGTAGTGCTCGGTGATGTACTGGTGCACGTTGCTGGTGGTGACGCTGCTCGCGGCCACGCCGGTCTTCTGTGCCACGAAGGCCTGCATGGCCTGGTAGCCCTCGCCGGCGATGCCATTGAAGCTCACCAGGTCGCCGAACAGGATGTCGTTGCCGTTGCCGCCATTGACCGTGTCGGCGCCCGGCATGGTCGCTTCGGTATGACCGAGAATCGCGTTGGCCAGGTTCGACGGGTCGATGTTGGTCTGCGGGGTGCTGTCGGTGTCGTACGGCTTCAGGTCGTTGAGGCTGACGTCGTTGTTCAGGCCGATCGCTTCCACCTGCGACAGGTTGCTCAGCAGGGCGAAGCCGCTGTTGGAGTTGTTGATGGTGGCGCTGTCGGTGTAGGAACCCGGTCCGGTCTGGTAGGACAGCTCGTAGGTGCCGTCGCCCTGGGCGTGCAGGGTGCCCAGGTTGGAGGCAGACCAACTATTCCACCAGCTGTTATAGGTTTGCAGCGTGACGGCGCCATCACTGTTGATTTGCAGTACATGGGTGCTGTCCAGTTGTTTGGAGAAAGTGTCCCCCAGTTTGTAGTTGGACGTGGTGACGACGTCGTCGAGCTTCGCCCCTCCCCAGTACAGCGTCGGGTTGGTCTGCTCGCCGGCCTGGTAGAACGTCGGTTTGCCGTCGGTAATGAAGTACGTCAGGTTGGTGGCGTTGGTATTGCTGGTGGCCGCGCTGCTCTGGAAGAAGTTGGCCGTGGTCTTGAACACGTCCTCGTAGTTGGTGCCGCCGCCGGACGCCATGGAGTCCAGGACCGACTTGAGCAGGGTCAGGGCGTTCGGATCGTTGAGGTTCACCGAGATCTGCTTGTTGACCTGGGTATCGAAGTCCGCCAGGAAGATGTTCACGGTGCCCGAGGTGCTGCTGCCCAGGCTGTTCTTCAGGGTGTTGAACACCGTAGTCAGCGAGTTCTTGGCGGCGGAGAGCGAGGCATCGCTCATGCTGCCCGAGCTGTCGACCATGAACGCGATGTTGTAGTTCTTGCCCTGCACCACGTTCAGGCCGGCGACGTCGGCGACCATGATGTCGTTGCCCTCGGTGCCGACGAAGTTGTCATCGCCCGCCGTGGCGACGCTGGCGCTGTAGGTCGCCGGGTACACCGTGACCGGGATCTGCGCCGTGCTGCTGGCCGAACCGCCCAGGGACTCGGTGGAGGTCGAGGTTACGGTCAGGTTGAACGAGCCGTTGTAGTGCGACGGCGGGGTGATCGTCAGCGTACCCAGGTTCCAGCCGGTGACATTGACCTCGCCGACGCTGGCGCTGGCGGTGAAGGTATGGCCGGCGCCATCGCTGAGCACCGAACCTGCCGGAATACCGCCGATCTTCACGCTCAGGCTTTCCGAGCCGTCGGTATCGGTCAGGGCGGTGGTGATCTTCGACAGCTTGACGCTGCCACCCTCGGCACCTTCGTTGAGCTTGTAGCCGTCGTAGTAGCCCTCGCCGTTGCTGCCGTGCAGCTCGGAAAGGGTGACGCCGGCATTGTTCAGCGCGGTTTCGCTCGGGTAGATCGGGATGTTGGCGTTGCTCAGGTCGACCGGCGTGCTGCCATTGACCGAGAGGTTGACGTCATAGCTGCCCGGACCGCTCTGGTTGGCGTGGTAGATGTCCAGGGTGTAGTAGCCGCTGGTGGTCGGGGTGAACGAACCGCTGATGCTGCCGCCGGCCCCCCAGGTCGCGGTGGCCACGTTCTTGCCGCCGATGGTGATCAGCAGGCTGTCGTCGCCGACCCCGCTGAAGCTGTAGGTCTTGCCGGCTTCCAGGTAGATCAGGCCGGAGGTTTTCGAGCCGCTGCCGCCGGTCACGCTGGCATCGGACTGGGCGTTGGTCACCACCGAACTGCTGGTCGGGTTGCCGGACCTGTCGAAGACCGCTTTGAGCGTGTCGCCGGTGATGCCGTTGCCGTTGGTGCCCAGGCCGTTGAGGCTGGTCCAGGACTCCTTGAGCAGGCCGATGGAGTTCACGCTGTTGCTCGCCACGCCCAGGGTCGGCGCATCGGCCACCGGGGTGATGTCGATCTTCACGGTGCCGGTGTTGCCCAGGGCCTGGCCGTCGGTTGGCTGGAACTTGATCTGCGCGTAGTCGGCCTGCTGGTTGCCCACACCGCTGCCGTTGTAGCCGTCGACACCCGATTCGTTGGCATCCGGGGTGAAGCGCAGCTTGCCGGCGTCGATATCGGCCTTGCTGAAGGTCTGGTTGGTGGCCACGTCCTTCCAGGTCGAGCCGTCGAGGTACTGCAGCTTGCCGTCGCCCGGCAGCTGGGTGATTTTCACCCCGAGGCTGGTCGCGGGGCTGTCGACGTCGCTGACGCCGAAGGTGGCCCAGGTCAGGGTCAGGGCGGTGTCTTCGGTGCCGGTCACGGCGCCGCCGGTGGCCACTGGCGCGTCGTTCACCGCCACCACGTTGACCGTGGTGGTAGCCGTGTTGGAGTAATTGCTGCCATCGGTCACGGTCACGGTGATGGTCCGCGGCGTGGTGCTCGGGTCCTCACTGCTGTTGGTGAAGGTGATGTTCTTGATCTGCTGCATGTAGTCGGCCAGCGTCGCATTGCCGGACAGGGTCAGGGTGATGGTGCCCGCCTGGCTGTTGGCATTGATGGTGATGCCGTTGACGCTGTTGCCCAGGTTCAGCTCATCGCCCGGCTGACGGTTGGTCAGCACGATGGTGGCGCCGGTCAGCATCGTGCTGTCCGGGTCGGTGATGCTCAGGTCGGTGTCGGCGATCGACACGCCCGCGCCCGGGGTGTTTTCGGTGAAGGTCACCTTGTAGTCGGCCCCGGTGGCGCCGCTGGAGTTGTTGGCATCCAGGTCGAGGACCGGTGGCGCATCGTTGTCGATGATCGAGGTGGTGACGCTGCCGTTGGTGCCGCTGACCACCAGGTTCTCGAAGTTGCCACCGGTGGCCGAGTCGATCTTGACCACGAAGTTTTCCGTGCCCTCGGTGATCTTGTCGTCGAGGGTGGCGACGTTGAAGCTGGCGCTGCTGGCGCCGGCCGGGATCTTCACGGTGTACACGCCGGTGAAGTCCGAGCCGTCGGCGGCGGTGCCGCTGTAGCTGATCTTCAGGGTGACCTCGGTTTGCGCCGGGCTGGTCAGGCTGACGGTGTAGGTTGCGGCCTGGCCTTCGGTGACCGAGGTGCTGCCGTTGATGCTCACGGTGGTGGTGTTGATGGTGTCGGTGACGCTGGTCACGGCCGGCGTGGTGCTTGGCACCAGGTTCTCGAAATTGCCACCGGTGGTGCTGGCGATACTGGCGCTGACGTTGCCGGCGTCGATGTACACATCGTCGCTCGGCGCGGCCACGGTCACGGTGCCGGTGGTGGCACCGGCCGCGATATTGATCACCGCGCCGTTGCTCAGGGTCACGGTCATGGCCGTGCCGGCGGCGTTGGTCAGGGTCGCGGTGTAGACGATCGAACCGCCTTCGGCCACGGTGCTGGTGGCGCTGAGGGTCAGGTTGGTGGTGTCCGGGGTGTCGGTCACGGTGGTGTCGGCAGGCTTGCTGTCGACCGCCAGTTTTTCGTAGTTGCCGCCGGTGGCGTTGGTGATGGTGGTGCTCAGCGAGCTGCCGCCCGCCAGGGCATCGTTAGGCGCTACGAAGTTCACAGTACCGCTGCTGGCACCGACCGGAATGGTGATGGTCTGGCCGTTGGACAGGGTGACCACGACTGGTGAGCCGGTGACCGGAGCGGTGACCGATGCGGTGTAAACCACGGTACCGCCTTCGGCCACATTCGAGGTCGCGGTGAGGCTGACGGTCGAAGTGTCGATGGTGTCGGTGACGTTGGTCACAGCCGGTGCGGTGCTTGGTACCAGGTTCTCGAAGTTGCCGCCGGTGGCGGTCTGGATCGTGGCTTGCACGGTGCCGGCGTCTTTGTAGACGTCGTCGGCAGGAGCGGCCACGGTTACGGTGCCAGTGGTAGCGCCGGCGGCGATGGTGATCACTGCGCCGTTGCTCAGGGTCACGGTCACCGGAGTGCCCG
>NZ_QHHP01000042.1:130334-211679 GCF_003184125.1 Pseudomonas sp. RW409
AAACGGCCAGCTCAGCCGTTATCAGGTCGATCAGGGGCAGGTGACCATCGAGGGCGCGACGCTCAACGCCAACAACGTCGACCGCTTCGAAATCATCACCCGCAGCGCCAAGATCAACGCCGAGATCCAGGCGAAAAACCTGACGATCGTCACCGGGCGCAACGACGTCAACGCCCAGACACTGAACGCCACAGCACGTGCCGACGACGGCAGCGCCAAGCCGGAACTGGCGATCGACTCTTCGGCCCTGGGCGGGATGTATGCCGGGGCGATCAAGCTGGTGGGAACTGAAGCGGGCGTGGGGGTAAAACTCGACGGCAAGCTGATCGCCAGTGGCGGCGATATCCAGCTCGATGCCAACGGCCACCTGAGCCTGATGCAGGCCTCGGCCAATACGGCGATCAAGGTCAAGGCGGCGAGTCTGGAGGCCCAAGGTCCGGTCCATGCCGGCAGCACGCTCGATGTGCAGACCCAGGGCGACCTGAACAACCGACAAAACCTGACTGCGCGCGACAGCATCAGCCTGAGCGCCGGCGGCCGCCTGAGCAACAGCGGCATCATCGAAGCCGGGGTCGAAACCGGCAACAGCCGCAATGCCAATGGCGATGTCAGCCTGAGCGCGCAGCACCTCGACAACAGCGGCAAGAGCGTGATCGCCAGCCGCAACCTGACGGTCAACACTGTGCAAACCCTGAACAACCAGGGCGGCACCTTGAGTGCCGGGCAGAGCGCCAACGTCAGCGCCGCGACCCTGGATAACCAGAGCAAGGGGCGGGTGCTGAGCAGCGGCAGCATCGATCTCAAGGCCGGTCAGGTGCTCAACGGCCGGGGCCTGATCAGCGGCGACGGCAATCTCAGCGCCACATTGGGCCATCTGAATAACCACGATGGCGAAGTCTCCAGCGCCGGCATCACCACCCTGACGGCCAACAGCCTGGACAACAGCGACGGTCAGGTCAGCGGTGACGTGGCATTGAACATCGGTTTGAGCGGCGCCCTGAACAACCAGGGCGGTGTCCTGGGTTCCGCCAAGCGTGTGAGCATCAGCGCCGCCAGCCTGGATAACCGCCATGCAGGCAGCCTGGCCAGCGATGGCAGCCTGACCACGCGGATCGCGGGCCTGTTCGATAACCAGAGCGCAGGAGACCTGGGCGCCAAGGGTGTGGTGGACCTGCAGGCTGGCAGTCTCGACAACCGTGGCGGCAGCCTGACCGGCCAGGATCGCCTGACCCTGGACACGGCTTTGCTGGACAACCGCGGGGGCAAGGTACGCGCCGACAAGCACCTGCAGCTCGATGTGCGCCAACTCGACAATCGCGACAAAGGCGTGATCACCAGCCAGGCAGGGATCGGCCTGACCGGTACCCACCTGGACAACCGCGGCGGCTTGCTCAGCGCCGTTGGCCCGGTGACGCTGAAGGCCCAGAACGTGCAAAACGCCTTGGGGCGGATCGCCAGCCAAGGCGACGTACATGCGACTGTCGACACCCTCCAACAGCAGGGCGGCACCCTGGTGGCGCAAGGCAACCTGACGCTGATCGGCAGTGTTCTCGACAACCGTGACAACAGCCTGGTCGCGGCGACAAAAGCGCTGAAGCTCGAGGTTCAGGGCATCGACAACCGCGCCGGAAAACTGTCCAGCGGAATCACCACTGAAATTGCCGGCCAGCAACTCGACAACAGTGACGGCGGCAGAGTCCTGGTCGGTGGCGATCTGCAGCTGAAGGTTGC
Source organism: Pseudomonas sp. RW409 (assembly GCF_003184125.1). NCBI lineage: Bacteria > Pseudomonadati > Pseudomonadota > Gammaproteobacteria > Pseudomonadales > Pseudomonadaceae > Pseudomonas > Pseudomonas sp. RW409. Next base: position 132,066 of record NZ_QHHP01000042.1, read on the forward strand.
CCGTCTTATCAATCAGAGCAAGGGGCTGATCCAGGGCAAGGGCACCACGACGCTGAACAGCCAGAGCCTGGATAACACCGATGGCGAGATCGACAGCCACAACGGGCTGCAGATCACCCTGGCCGGTGGGCTCGACAACACCCGCGGGCGGGTCCACAGCGACCGCTCCTTGACCCTGGGCACCAGCAAACTGACGAACACCGCCGGCCGTATCGAGAGCGTGGAAGACCTGTCGATCACCAGCCGTGGCGAACTGCTCAATCAGGGCGGCTCCATCAAGTCCGAGAAGGGCCTGACTGTTGCCAGTGGCCCTCTCGATAACAGCCAGAAGGGCCTGCTGTCCGGCAAGCACGCCACGCAAATCACCGCGACGACCTTCAACAACAGCCAGGGTGGAAGCCTGCGCAGTGAAAGCAGACTTGGCCTGATCGCCACCCAGGTCAATAACGCCGATGGCAGCATCAGCAGCGCACAGGACCTCACGGCCAGCGTGACCGGGCTCGATCAGCAACACGGGGAGCTGTTCAGCGAGGCCGCCCTGAGCCTGGACCTGAACAACGGACAGCTCAATAACCAGAGCGGCTACATCCATTCGCCGGGAGCCCTGCTGCTCAAGAACCTGAAGGGTGTCGACAACCAAAAGGGTGAGATTTCCAGCGCCCGGGCTTTCAGCCTGAAAGCGCAAAGCCTGGACAACAACGGTGCCAAACTGATCAGTGACCAGGGGCTGACACTGCGCATCGCCGAGGCCCTGAACAACGTGAAGGGCCTGGTCAGCGCCAGTTCCATCGACAGCCACAGCGCCAGCCTGGACAACACGGATGGCCTGCTCAGCACGACCGGTGACCTGGACCTGAAGGTCGATACGGCTTTTGCTAACCAGCGCGGCACCGTTGTTGCCGACGGAGCGTTGCTGCTCACCGCCGCCAGCCTGGACAACCGCGCTGCCGATATCTCCGGCAAACAGGATGTGACCGCGCACATCGGCACCCTGAACAACCAGGGCGGCAAGTTGATCGCCACTGGCGCGCTGGACCTGACGGGGGCGAGCCTGGATAACCGCCAAGGCGGTCTGGTAGGGGCGACAAAAGCGCTGAAACTCAAGGTCGATACGCTCGATAACCGAGGCGGCGAGCTTTCTACCCAGGCCGGTCTGAGCTTGACAGGCAAGCAGCTGGATAACAGCGACCAGGGTCTGGTCGAGGCCCATGACAGGCTGACGCTCAAGGTCGATGAGGTGATCAACCAGGATGCCGGCTTTATCAATGCGCTGGCCGACCTGACGATCACGGGCGGGCGTATCGATAACCGCAGTGGGAAAATCAAAAGCCAGCAAGGCCTGGACCTCACCCTCAAGGGCGACCTGCAAAACAACCAAGGGCTGATCGATAGCCAGAGCACCCTTGATGTGGCTGCGGCAGCCCTGGACAACAGCGACGGTCGTCTCATGAGCGCTGCTGCGCTGGACCTCGGCGCTCGTGGCGCCTTGACCAACGTGGGCGGCAAGCTGGTGAGCGAGGGCGGCGTGCAGTTGCGCAGCGCCAGCCTGGACAACAGCCACAAAGGCGTGATCAGCGGCAAGGGCGCGGTACAGGTCACCACCGGTGACTTCGATAACAGCCAGGCCGGCAGCCTCGACAGTGGCGACACCCTGGACCTGACGGCGGCAAAACTGACCAACGCGGCCGGGCGCATCGGCAGTGACAAGGCACTGACCGCGAAGGTCAGCAGCCTCGAACAGCAGGGAGGCAGTCTGTTCAGCAACACCAGCCTGAGCCTGGACCTGAATCGGGGGCGGCTGAACAACCAGGGCGGCTTCATTCACGCACCGGGTGCGCTGCTGCTGAAAAACCTCAGTGACGTCGATAACCGCAACGGCGAAATCTCCAGCGACGCGACCTACGAACTCAACGCCAAGAGCCTGAACAACGACGGCGGCCAGTTGCTCGGCAACCAGGCATTGACCCTGCGGGTCGAACAGGCGCTCAGCTCCATCAAGGGCAAGATCGGTGCCTCGGCGCTGGAGGTAGAGGCCGCCAGCCTGGATAACAGCGCCGGCGCATTGACCAGCCGTTCCGGGCTGAAACTGACGGTACAGGGGTCATTGACCAACCAGGACCAGGGGCTGATCAACGCCATCAACGGCTTGAGCATCGCCAGCGGTGACTTGAACAACCGTCACGGTTCCGTTCTGGCCGGTGACTGGCTGAACCTGTCGGCCAAGGCGCTGAACAACACGGACAGCGGGCTGATCAACAGTAAAGGCGCGCTGGAGCTGACCGCGCACCAGTTGGACTCGAGCGATGCCGGCGAGGTATCGGCCAAGGGTGACATGAACCTCAAGGTCACGGGGCTGACGCAGCGTGGCGGTCGCCTGTTGGGCGACGGCGCGGTGACCCTGGACCTGGCCAATGGCGATCTCGACAACAGCCTCGGCAAGCTGAATGCCAAAGGCTTGTTGAGCATCAAGCAACTGCAGGACCTGAAGAACCAGCAGGGGACATTGTCCAGTCGTCAAGGCTTCACGCTGACGGGCCGCACGCTGGATAACAGCCAAGGCAAGTTGATCAGTGAGGCGGCACTGGGTGTCGTGTCCGGCCAGTTGCTGAATGCCAATGGCCTGGTGTCGGGGATCAAGGGCCTGACCGTCGAGGCGGGGAGCCTGGACAACCGCAACCACGGGACGCTCTCCAGCAAGGAGGGCAACCTGGCCGTTGATGTCAGCGGCGCCCTGCTGAACAGCGGCGCCGGCGCCCTGGCCAGCAATGGCACGCTCAAACTGAGCGCCGCGAGCCTGGACAACAGCGGCGAAGGGGTGGTCTCCAGTGTCGGCGGCCAGACGCTCACGGTCGCCGGCCTGCTGAATAACGCGGGCGGCGGTCTGCTCGACAGCGGTGCCACGCTTGATCTCAAGGCGGCAACCTTGAACAACAAGGCCGGCAACCTCAGTGCGTTGCAATCGGTCGATCTGCGCGCCGGCAGCCTGGACAACAGTGGCGGCAGCCTGGCGACAAAAGGTGCCCTGACCCTGGATGTGGCGGGTAACCTGGACAACGCCCTGGGTACCCTCAGCAGTGACGGGGCCTTGTTACTCAAGCACGCGGCCCACGTCGATAACCGCGGCGGCAAACTGATCGGCCAGGATCTGTTGACCTTCAATGCCGACAGCCTGGACAACCGTGACCACGGCACCGTGGCGGCCAATCAGCAAGCCACGCTGGGTGTCGCGGGAGCTGTCCAGAATGCTCAGGGCGGTTTGATTTACAGCCGTGATGCGGGTCTTGAGCTGACGGCTGCCAGCCTCGATAACAGCAAGGCCGCGGTGCAAAGCCAGAACGGCCTGACGCTGAACATCAGCGGCGACTTCAACAACCAGGGCGGCAAGGTCATCGGTCAGGACGGCGCGGTCAGTATTACCGCGGCCAGCGTCGACAACCGTGGCGGGGTGCTGTCGAGCCTCAAGGGCGCGCTTGAAACCCACATCAGTGGCGTGCTGCTCAACGGTTATGACCTGAACGACCAACGCCAGCGTGGCGTGATCGAAGCCCAGCGCTTGAACCTGCGTGCCTTGGCCGGGCTGAACAACAACGGGGGCCGCATTGCCGCGCGCCAGGGCGATGTCATCGTCAACACCGCCGGCTTCGATAACCGCAATGGCGGGCTTTACGCCAGCGGCCAGCTTGGCGTCACTGCGACTACGTTCGACAACGGCGGCGACAAAGGCGGGCAGGTCGCCGGTCAAGGCATCGATCTCGGCTTGAGCGGTGCATTGAATAACCGTTTGGGGGTTATCGAGAGTGACACCTCGCTGCTTATTCGTGCGGCCAGTATCGACAACGCTCAGGGTCAGCTACGGGCCGCAGGGAGCGGCGGCAAGAGCCTGTTCCAGATCGGCGGCTTGCTGGACAACCGTAACGGCCGCATCGAAGTGGCCAGTACCGACCTGGGCCTCAACGCGACGAGCTTGCAGAATGCCGGCGGTACCCTGCTGCACTCCGGCAAAGGGCAATTCGATATCTCGATGGCCAACGTCAGCGGGGCGGGCGGCACCCTGGTCACCCAAGGGGGGCTGACCCTCGCGGCCGATTCGTGGAGCAACACCAGCGTCATCCAGGCCGGGCGTCTGAAGGTCAATGTCAACAACTTCTACCAGAGTGCCAGCGGCCAACTGCTGGCCTCCGACAGCTTCGAAGGCGGTGGCGGCAACTGGACCAACGATGGCCTGATCGCCAGTGACGGCAGCCTGAGCCTGCAACTGTCCGGTGCCTACGGTGGCAACGGCCGATTGACCAGCCTGGGCGACATGAGCTTCGGCGCCGCCCAGCTCGACCTGCCAGGCTCCGCGACTATCGCCGGTGGTGGCAACACCCGGATCAATGTCGGCGGGGTGCTCACCAATCGCGGACGCCTGAGCTCCACCCAGGGGCTGACGGTCAATGCCGGGGCGATCAATAACTATGGCTCCCTCGGCAGCGCCGGGGCGCTGACCCTCAATTTCGGGACGCTGCTCAATTCCGGTGTCAGCGATGCCGAACACAGCTCGATCTTCAGCGGCGGCGACATGCAGTTGCTGGGCAACAGCTTCAGCAATCGCTATGCCGACGTTTACAGCATGGGCAGCCTGCTGGTGGCCGCCAATGCCGGGCAGGCCCAGTCGAGCCTGCTGGAAAACCGCTCCGGCACGATCGAAAGCCTGGGCAACATGACCATTCGCGCCATGACCGTGAAGAACGTCATGGACATCCTCACCTACTCGGAACACGAGAAGTACTACGCCAGCATCGTCGAACTGCCATGCGGCCCCTTTGGCGTATGCCATGTCAAGAAACATGGCAATCGGCGCAATGCGGTCTGGCAGCTCACCGAGCGTGATCGCCTGCAGGTGACCGCCAGTACGGCGGCTTCCAGTATCTCCAGCGGCGGGCAGCTGAACATCGGTGCCCAGGAGCTGAGCAACGAAAGCAGTGTTATCGCTTCCTCCGGCAACCTGGCGATCAATGCCGTCAGCATCAAGAACCAGGGGGTGGTGCCTCAGGACATTGAAACCACCACCATCAAATACAACCACGTGGATGAGTACCAGGGCGCGGTCGCCGCGGTGGCTGACTTCAATGCCAAAAATGGCGCAAAGCCCTCCAGTACCTTCGAAGCCGACCTGGCGCGGTTCAACGCCCTGATGACCGGTACCCGAAAACTGGCCGGTGGCGGTACCAAGACCCTGGACAGCAGCGACGGCAAGCGCTTCGACGCCATTATCCAGTCCGGCGCCAGCGTCCAGCTCAACGCCTCGGAGAAGATCGACAACGGCGTGGTACGTGGTTATTACGCCTATGTCGGTGGTGGCAAGAAGACCGGCGACACCTCGGCGGGCAGTCAGTATTCGACGCCGATCTACATCAACTCGCAATTGCCGCCGGACCTGGCCAAGCAGCAGGTCAACCCCTTGGCCCTGCCAGGCTTCACGTTGCCGGTCGGGCAACACGGCCTGTTCCGCCTGAGCAGCGAAGGAGCCGGCGACACCGCGGCGACCCAGCGCAACCCGGCACCGATGGACTGGAGCATGGGCAGCATCAGCCTGAGATTCGCCGAGCGCGAGCAGAACCTGGCCCAGAGTCAGGCGCGGGCGCTCCAGGTCGATTCGGTGGCCCCGGTGGCGGCGACTGAGCGCAAGCTGGCGCAGGTTGGTGCGGTGCAGCCTGGCGTCGATGCCAGCCTGCCGACGATTAGCGTCACGACCCCGATAGACAGTGGAACGACTGCTCAGGGGCCGGTATACAGCCGTACCCCAGCGCAACAGGTGCAAGGCAGCATTGTGCGGGTCCAGGGTATCCCGACGCTCGACAATCCCCCTCAAGCGCACAAATACCTGGTTGAAACCAACCCGGTGCTGACCAACCAGAAACAGTTCATGAGCTCGGACTACCTGCTGTCGAACCTGGGTTACAACCCCGACAACAGCTGGAAGCGCCTGGGCGACGGTTTCTACGAACAACGGCTGATCCAGCAGGCGGTGGTCGCCCGCACCGGCCAACGTTTCATCGACGGCCAGAACTCCGACGAGAAACTGTTCAAGTACCTGATGGATAACGCGCTGCAGAGCAAGCAGCAGCTCAACCTGGCGATCGGCACCTCGCTGACCTCCGAGCAGGTCGCGGCCCTGACCCACGACATCGTCTGGCTCGAATCGCATCAGGTGAATGGCGAGAACGTGCTGGTGCCGGTGCTGTACATGGCCCACGCCAACAACCGCCTGGCCGCCAACGGCGCGCTGATCGCCGGGCAGGACATCAGCCTGATCGCCGGCAAGGACCTGCTCAACGCCGGCACCCTGCGCGCCACCAACAACCTCTCGGCCAAGGCCGGCAACGACCTGGTCAACAGCGGGCTGATCGCAGCCGGCAATCGCCTGGACCTGCTGGCGGGCAACAACCTGGTGAACAAGGCGGGCGGTATCATCGCCGGTCGCGATGTGAACCTGAGCGCGCTCAACGGCGACCTGATCAATGAACGCACGGTCACCAGCCACCAGAACAGCGGCGGCGATCTGCAACAACGGCGTGACTTCCTCGACAGCGCCGCGCGTATCGAAGCCGCCAACGACCTGACGCTCAAGGCCGGTCGTGACTTCAACAACGCCGCTGGCGTGCTGCAAGCCGCGCGCGACACCACCATCAACGCCGGCCGGGATGCCAACCTTACCGCTGTCGAACAGCAGGACAACGAGACTCGGACCAACTCCCTGCACACCAGCACCAGCCAGCACGGCTCGGTGCTCACCAGCGGTCGCGACCTGACAATCAACAGCGGCCGCGATCTGTCGGCCATCGCCAGCCAGATCGACGCCAAACGCAACCTCGCCATGGCCGCCACCGGCAACCTGACCCTGGCCTCGGCGGCGGACGAGCAGCACTCGTACTCCAGTTCCAAGAAGTACAAGGGCCAGTCCGACAAGGTCAGCCAGGTCTCCACGGCGGTGACCGCGGGTGGCAGCGTGGCCCTCAGTGCCGGCAAGGATCTGGAGCTGATTGCCAGCCGGGTGAGTGCGGGGGATGAGGCGTATCTGGTGGCCGGCGGCAACCTGGCGCTGGAGTCCGCGGAGGACAGCAACTACAGCTTCTACAGCAAGACCAAGAAGAGTTCGTCGGGCAAGAAGAGTCGGCTTGATGAGGTGGCTAGCACCACCAACATCGCCAGTTCAGTCACCTCGGGTAATAACAGCGTGTTGATCGCTGGCAACGACTTGTTGGTCAAAGGCAGCGAAGTCGCAGCAGACAAAGGCGCTGCCCGGCTGACGGCGGGTAATGACGTGCAAATCCTGGCCGTCAGCGACTCCAACAGCGCGCGCCACGAGAGCAGTAAAAGCAAAAGCAGCTGGGGCGGCCTGAAGGCCAGCAAGGTCCAGGACAAACTGGCGGAAACCCAGACCAAGGCGGTCGGCAGCATCATTTCCGGCAACACCGTGGACGTGGTTGCCAAGCACGATGCCACCGTTACTGGTTCCGCGCTGGTCAGCACCAAAGACCTGAGCGTACAGGCCGGCAATGACCTGACCATCGACGCGGCTGAAAATACCTTCACCCGTAGCGAGTTGCACAAGCAGAAAAACCGCGACCTGATGGGCGTGCTCACCGCCAACAACCTGGGCGTGGACGACATCACCGGCAACCAGCACTTGTCGATCAGCAGCAGTAACCACACCGGCAAGGCGGCGCAAACCACCTTGACCGGCAGTACCGTGGGTTCGAGCGAAGGCAGTGTGAAGCTTGAGGCGGGGCGTGAGTTGAAGGTGGTGGCCAGTGATTTGGTCAGCACCAAGGATATGGCCCTTAAAGGTTCCAATGTCACCATTACCGCGGGTATGGAGAGCGCTAGCCAGAGCTCTACCGACAAGTCCAAGAGCCTTGCCGTGGGGCGTGTGATCGGCGGCACCGTTGTGGATACTGCACGGAGTATTCGTGATGGGGTCAAGGCCGCAAAAGAGGCGGATGACCCGCGCCTCAAGGCCGTGAAGCTGGCCCAGGTCGCCATGGATGCCTACAACCTTGGCGGGTACGCCTCGGATGCCAATGGTCAGAGTTCCGGTTTCAAAGACAAGCAAGGTGGGACGGCCAGCAATGGTTCGTTGATCAAAATCGGTACTGAGCTTGCCAATACCCACAGCAAGAGCACCAGCGAATACACCAGTGAAACTGCCAAGCAAAGCACGCTCAATGTGGGTAAAGAGCTGTCTATCGTGGCAACGGGTAAGGCACCTGATACCCAAGGCGATATCCATGTGGTGGGCAGCGACCTGAAGGCAGGCAGTACCACGCTGGTGGCCAAAAACGACATCACCCTGGAAAGTGCGCAGAACACCACTGAGAGAAAAAACGACAGTAAAAACAACAAAACCAGCATCGGTGCCAGCTTCAACATCGGTGAGCAAAACGGTTTCACCCTGGACCTGGGGGCACAGATCGCCAAAGGCATGGGTTCGGGCAGCTCGGTCACTCAGGTCAACAGCACGCTGGAAACCGGTGCACTGGTCCTGAACAGCGGCAAGGACACGACCTTGGCCGGCGCCCAGGTACATGCCGACAGCATCCAGGCAGATGTCGGCGGCAATCTCAACATCGCTTCACGGCAGGACACCGAGACGCAGAAGAGCAAGCAAAGCAGCGCTGGTTTTGGCGCGAGCATTTGCGTACCGCCGTTCTGCTACGGCTCGATGGTCACGGCGTCCGGGAGCATGTCCGCCGGCAACATGAGCAGCGATTACAAGGGGGTCACTGACCAGAGTGGTCTGTATGCGGGCAAGGGCGGCTACACGATCGATGTCGGCAAGAACACCACCTTGCAAGGCGCCGTCATCGCGAGTGAGGCCTCTGCCGACAAGAACCTGCTGATCACTGATCGGTTGCTGCTCAGCGACATCAAGAACACCAGCGAAATCAAAAGCACATCGGCCAGCGCCAGTGTTTCCAGTGGCTCGGGAGGCACGACACTGGGGGCTCCGATGGGCATGGCGCTCAATGAGTCGGACCATAGCCGGACCCAGTCAGCGGTCAGCGAGGGCACGATTATCGTGCGCAATCCTGAGGGCGCCAATGACTTGGTTGGCCTCAATCGCGACACGGCCAATGCCAACAAGAAACTCGACAAACCCGATGAAAAGGCCATGCGCGAGCGTATGGAGCTGATCACCAGTTCGGTGGCGCTGGCGCAAAGCATTGGCAATACCATCGCTACAGACAAAATCCGCGAGGCAGAAGATGCCAATAGCGACACGGCGAAAACGGCGCGGCAAAAGTTACTGGACAAGGGGATCGTCAACCCGACAACCGATCAGGTAAGGCAGCAGGTCCAGCAAGATTACGGTGTGGGAAGCAGCTTCCAGCGCACCACCCAGGTTGTGTCGGCCATCGTGCAGGGGATTGCAGGTGGGAATATCGGAGCGGCCGCTGCGGGGGCAGCGGCGCCGTATCTGGCACGGACAGTGAAGGAAATGACCGAGGGCGATGCCGCCGCGAACCTCATGGCTCACGCGGTGCTGGGCGCAGTGCTGGCCAGGGCCGGCGGTAACTCGGCACTGGCAGGGGCAGGTGGCGCTGTAGCCGCTGAGGTCACGGCGAAGTTGATCCGCAGCCAGCTGTATGGCGACGTCAGCAACGAAGAGCTGACGCCGGAGCAGAAGCAAACGATCTCCGCGTTGTCGACATTGGCGGCGGGTATTGCGGGCTCTGCTGTGGGCAAGGATGCGCTGAATGCGGTGGCGGCGGCTCAGGTTGGGAAGAATGCGGTTGAGAATAATTATCTTAGTGTGCGCGAGGCTCAGAAAAAGAAAGATCTATTAGCTAAAGAGCGTCAAGGCACAATTACATCTGAGGAAGTCAAAGAATTAGTAGCTATAAACAAGCTTGACCAAGATAGAGATTCTGCAATCCGTGCAGCTTGTACTGCGGGCAATAAGGCTGGAGCGGAGTGTGGACGTCTAGTTGCGTTGGCAAATAGTGCGTTAGCGCAATATGGTCAAAATGTTAGCTATTCACTGCTTTATAAAGATTTGTTTCCGAACGACGCTGCTAACGTTGAGAGGGTATTGAGAGGGTTAGATTCTGGGAGCATTACCCGGGACTCTGCTATAACCGCAATCGTTAAAGAGTCGGGGAGAAGTCGAGAGGAAATTGAGCAGCGTTATGACTTGGCGATGACCCTGCAGGCAGTGACTTCAACCCTTGCAGGTTTCTATGGGGTTAAGGCGGCTGTTCCTGAAACTCGATCATCAGGTGGTGAAGCTGCGAAGGGAGCAGCACTCGACTTGGTGTCTGGGGAAACGAAAACTGTAGGTACTGGCAAAGCTGCAGCTAATGATGCAAGCTTCGGTACAAGCGTGGGAGGAGGAACAGCTAAGCTCCTAGATGATGCTAGTAAACAATTAGAGCAATACATCAGGACGTTTGATAAATATAAACCGCCAACCGCGATTGGTGCCGTAGATCCATTGACAGGAAAAATAGTCACCATGTCCAGCGGGAAAGTACCGACTAAAATTGCACCTGAATTACAGATGTATGCAGATAAGTTGGGAGGCTTGGGTGTTAAAACTGCATGTGGAAACACTCTAGGGCGTTGTGCTGAGTTTAGAGCTGCTAATGAACTGCTTTTGAGTAATCCTGCTCTTAAGCTTAACGATATTAAATTTACTCCTGCTATTCGTCCAAGAACGGGAGAGGTTGTTCCTCGTTGTGAAAACTGTACTAATATTTTTGGAGCGGAATGATGGAGATGGATGATGAGTTTTTAGAAACTAATGATTTGGATTGGTTTGCTTGCTGCCAAGATGGGCTGCTTGCGCATTTTGCGAGTGGAGGCCGAGGATTTGTTCCTGTAGCGATAAGGAAGTCAGTTTTTGAATATGAAGTTATTTATGATTATTTTTATTCGTTGACTGATGGTTTTGAGTTTGAAGTTGTTGAAAGAAATTTGCAGGAATTTAATTCTGCTGCTCAGCGTGATCGTTATTTGCAGTCGTTTGTGGAAATGGCGAAAAGAGGTTTGTTTAGTTACGATGTGAGTGATGCTGGTTATAAGCTGATAGCTAGGCCTAAAGGGTTTAAAAAGTTTCAGGAATTGCCGGATGAAATTAAAAATGTTCTTCATGTGTTATCGGTGAGTGTTTCTGAGAATGTAGATGTAAGTAATGATGTTTAGACTTGAATAATGCACTCAAGCGCTAAGGTATTTGCTGGCTTTGTGAATTGGTTGCTCTCTTTGTGTCTTGTTTCTGAGGGGGAACTTCTTGAAATACTTGAGGGGTTTGATGGTGTTCAGGGAGTTATAGAAAGCAATTTGTATATATCAGCATACGAGGAGATCGCTCGCTACCTTGCCCATCTTCGATCTTTTGAAGAAATGATTTTCTTTGTTGAATCGAATAGTGAAGTTCTGAGCGAGTTGCCAGGGGAGCAGTATTACTTTGTTGAGGCTGTAGTTGATGTGTATTCTGTCGGTGGACAAAATGTTGCGAGGTTGATTGATGCCTCACCCAAAAGATATAGGGAGTATTTGATTAAGCGCTTTGGGTAGTTGGTGCAAAAGGAGTCAATCCTCCGTCCGTACCATGTAATGCAAGTAATCTTTTGGAGGGGGGCAGGCAAATGCTGGCCAGATTAGTAGGCTTTTCAAGCTAGATGGTACGCCAGTCAATGGAGCGGTATGTCGAGCGAATAACCAAGGATGCTGTAAAACGATTGGGAGCAACATATCAGAAATATCAATTCTGATGGAATATTGATATCGGATAAGGTTAAAGGGCTGCAATAATGATCCTTGTTAGGGTTTTAGATGCAGAAGGTGAGTTGCTGAATGTACTTTATGATTTGAGTGCGCTTGAGTATAGGCAGCGCAAGCCAGAGGTGTGGGTGAAAGATCACTTTGAAAGATAGGATCGCTCGAGTCTTCCTCCGTATGTATCCTTTCGATTTGGAAGAGAGGATGATCGTATTGTTTCTACTTTGAGGGGGGCGGTTAGTTTATATAAAGGTCTGATAGATTGGGTCTTGACAGGGTATGAGCGCCATGCGTTTCCTGGCATGAATTGGGTGATAGAGCCTGCGCGAATTAAAGAGGTAGAGACTAAGGCTGGGGCTTTGGGTTTGTCGCCTGAGGACTATCTTTCTGAATATGAGCCGGAGTTTGGCCCTATTTCTTTTGAAGACTTGGTCGGATTAACCCAATATGTTCGTCAAGTATTTTCAGGGCAGGGCAACCTCAGCTCTTGAACTGGGGTGTTGTATTTGTCTTGCCGTAATCACCAGACGCCCTTCATGATTTAACTCTAAAATTCTTAGTTACCTAAAGCCCCGCAAAACATCTCCGTAACCGACCCGAGCGCTGCCTCGAATCCTAAGGACTACGGTACGCATCAAATCGAAATCGACGTGAAGCGATTGCAGCAGGATATTGATTCCGGTGTATTACCAAATACCAGGTTCTTGAACAACCATGAAATCGCGGCCGAGTTGCAATCAAGGGCAGATGCGGGAGAAATACACGAACAACCTTTCACACGAGAAATGAGACTTTATTGATGAGGGCAGAGGCAGGCTTGAGCAACGCCACGCGTGATGGAGAGTGCTTGATCAAGGGCTGCGCCCCGGCCGGCTATATTAAATTTATCGATAAATAGGTATTTGTCATGGATCGGAAAACAAACGACCTGCTTAATAGCATTCCGGAGCATGCAGATTATGCAGCTGATGCAGGAGACTTGGACCCGGAGGATATTCCGCAGGAAAGAATGGATGCTGTGATGGATTTGCTTCGTCACGCAGATAATGACGTGGTGCGTTTCCTGGCTGCGAAGTTATTGACCAGTTGGGGGGGGCATGAAGGCCTGGTTGCCTTGGAGAAGAACATGGAAAGCCCCGAAATTATCGAAGGCATCTATTCTCATAGACTGCATGGATACGATGATACTTATCGTCAGATACTTATGGCCGTGACCATGTATTTTGCCAATATGGCTGACAGGGGGGGAAGAGAGGTGGCGAGAACCCAGGTCTACTCACCCTTGTCGAAAATCATAGCGTTGGCGGGCAGCAAACCTTTTGAAATAGCCGATGCGTTTGCTTTCGTGAAGCGTGAAAGATACCTGGAGTATGTACCTCCTATTAAACAGCACCTTGTTTCGATAATTGATCATCCAGAAATACATCGTTGGAAGATTTACGATGCTATCGAATTGTTGATGGGTTTTGATCCTGAGTTCGTCATGTCTCTGTTGAAAGAAAAAAACAAGACGATTGATGATTTCAGACCAACAGTCCAGGGTTGACTCCAGTAAGTGGGAGGCAAGGGTCAGGTCGGCTCCTGTGCAAAAGGTACTATTGGACTACTGAAGATATGAGAAAGACATTTCGTTCAATATCGGCCGGTATGGACTCTAAGTGGCAGCCGGAAAGCGAGCCTTCATCCTTGACTCAGTGGTACTTGTCCGTTCGCGATATACCTATTGAAAAGCTTGGGCTTGAGGATCTATGTCGGGCTTTGAGGCAGGATTTATTCTCATTAGAATTACTGCCAATTGCTATTGATATTCTTTCTAAGAACCTGCTCTCAGGTTTCTTTGATGATGGGGAGTTGCTGGCCTTGATCAATGATTTGCCATCAATCTATTGGTTTGATAATAAACTTTTGGCTCAAAGGCTTTTATCTGTTCTTGTTGATGGCGAACATTTGTTGGGAGAGGAGCCTGAGACGTTGCTTGTGGCTAAGGGGTTGGAAGTTAAATTGCGAGAGGCATTGATTAAATAAGTTGGCTAGCCATTTGGTTCGTGTGGTCTAACCCAAGGCGCAGGTCGGGTGATGCTAAGGTTTGATTAGTTTTAAAGATGGGTGTGGGGGCTAACAATTGAATGGCTTAAATCTCGAAAGGGAAAACGGGCGACTTTAAGATCGCCCGCTATTGTTTAGGCCGAAATCTGCTCTTTTAATTTTCGCCCTGTTACATCTAGAAGATCGCAACCGTCACGCAACAGAATAGTGCAGACCAACGTCAACTCCTGAAGAACCATAGGGTGGCTTCTAGCATTTTCAGGTTCCACAAAGTTTTCCAACAACTGAGTCACCGCACGAATGCGATAAGTCGCTGCATCGTGAAGCACATCGACAGGTGCTTGGGTGTCGATCAGCAGGTAGGGAATATTGCAGTCGTGGCCAGTAATCGGCATGTATCGATTCATAGGTTCACCTCTGGTTGAGTGCCCGAACCGTCACCCATCGTCGCCAAACGAGGGTGACAGCTGTACGCAGGTTGGCGAACCGACACCAGAGGTAAAGCCGGCAGACCCGAAGATCTCCCACGCACAGCCGTCATAGAGCGATCGTGCGGATGCAAAAATACCTGCAAGCGGGAGGTTTTGCATTTGTTCTGGTGTCAGGTCGCCAAACCCGGTCGCCATCTGGGCGACCCACCGACTGTAAATCGCACTGTGGTTGGCGGGAATAAGGGGAGTGCACAGCAGGCTGTAGGGCTTTTCTGATTCACCCAGGAGGAAGCTGTCGGCTTGGCGGGCAGCTCCAATACTCAATAAAACACCCCGTGCGCTTTCTAGAGTACGGCTTCCCACAAAGGACTCCGGGCAATAGCCTCTAGAGCATGCTTGAGGAACAGAAAACGGGGCAGCACAAGGCTGCCCCGTATCGTTTCGCCCGCGCCCCGCGCGGCTTACAACGCCTTCACCGGAATACAGATCTCACACTCCAGTTCCCCCGTCTTCATGTCGTATTTCGCGTCCACCGGATAACGCTCGAATGCTGGCCGGGCGTCGAACTGCATGCCGCTTTTGGGCAGCCAGTCGCGGCACAGTTCGGTCCAGGCGTCGGCGATGTCGGGGCCTTTGCCCTGGTAGTGGGCGACGGCGTAGAGGCCGCCGAGCAGGGTGGTGACGACGGCGGGGGCGCTGGCCTTGAAGTCGACGGGGACTTCGACGCAGGCGTCGTAGCGGCATTTTTCCGGTGGGGTGACGTAGGGATCGTCGTGGCCGATGCCGTAGCGCGCACGGCCCAGCAGGCCGTTTTCGACCATCCAGGGGGCGACGGTGTCGCGCCAGAAGGTGCCGATGCCTGGCCCGTAGGGGCCGATGTAGCGCAGGTAGGCGACGCGGACCGGTGGCAGTTCCTTGAGGGTGACGTTCATCGTAAGTTCCTTCAGGTGGATGAAGGCGTCAGGATCGTCGAAGGCCGGGATGTGCGTCTGATCAGGATTGCTCAATTCGCGCAGGCGCCGTTCGCGGACGTCGCTGAGGCGGCGGTGCCAACGCTTGGGTTCGGTGCTGCGCCAGGTGCTCGGGGTGACCGAGAAATGCTGCTTGAACGCCCGGGAGAACGCTTCGCCGGAGCTGAAACCGACCTCCAGCGCCACCTCCAGAATGCTCAATTCCGGATGACTGGCCAGCTGATAGGCGGCACAGGCCAGGCGCCGCCGGCGCAGGTAGTCGCCCAGGGTTTCGCCGACCCAGGCGGTGAACAGGCGATGGAAGTGAAAGGGCGAAAAATGCGCGACCTGCGCGAGTTCGGCCAGCTCCAGCGGCTGGTCCAGGTGTTGGTCGATATGCTCCAGCACCCGGTTCATGCGCAGGGTGTATTCGTGGAGGCTGTGATAGGCAGAACTCATGGAGCCAAGTTTAGCCGGGGGCGAGACGGTGGGTTTGCGCCGGCCGGTTTTTTTGTCGTGACAGGACGGACGAGATCGCGAGCAAGCTCGCTCCTACAGGGGCGGGCTTGTTCGCGATCTCGGTCTAACGCTCAGGAACCGCCATGGCAGCAACTGGCGGCCGGTTTGTCGTCATAACGATCATGGTGCCTGACCCAGTCCATGATCTGCTCTTCATTGCGCCCCTTGGGTGTCAGGTCCAGGTAGTTGTAGGCCCCCACCAGCAGGTCCAGGCCACGGGCGTAGGTGGAGTAGGTGTGGAAGATCTCGCCGGCTTCATTGCGGTAGAACACGCTGAGGCCGGGCAGCTCTTCTTCGGCGCCGTCGGTCTTTTCATAGTTGTAGGTGGCGGTGCCGGCGGCGACCTCGTCGGCCCGGGCGCAGACCCCGAAGTCATAGTTGAAATCACAGCCGGCGGACGAGACCCAGTCGAACTTCCAGCCCATGCGCCGCTTGAACGCCTGGAACTCGGCGAAGGGCGCGTGGGACACCGCCACCAGCGCGATGTCGTGGTGAGCCAGGTGCTGGTTGGCGCCGTCGATGTGATCGCTGAGGAAGGAGCAGCCCGGGCAACCTTCGTCCCAGCCTTCGGCGAACATGAAGTGGTAGACCACCAGTTGGCTGTGATCGCCGAACAGGTCGGCCAGGCTCAGTTCGCCGTGGGGGCCCTGGAAGCGGTAGGGCTTGTCGATTTTCACCCAGGGCAGGGCGCGCCGCTCGGCGCTGAGCTGGTCGCGCTGGCGGGTGAACGCCTTTTCGTGAATCAGGTGCTGCTTGCGGGCCTGTATCCATTGTTCCCGGGATACGACCGGATGATCGTTGAGGTGCATGACGTCTTCTCCTGCGGCAAAGGTGGCGCGGCGACAGTGCCTACACAGGCTAGTCGTTTCACCCGCGGGAAAATCGACAGCCGCCGGACGGTTCCGCCCAACGGTCGCCCGCCAGCCCCACCTCGCTGGACGGCTATTCAGGCGTTACTTCTGGCGTGCCGTCCTCATGCATTTCAACGCTTCGAATTCATTGCGCACATTCTGCAGCTTGTTGCGCAGATGCTTGCGCTGGGTTGGCGTGCTTTGGGCCATCACGTCCACCAGCAGGTTGCGCGACGCCTGTTCGCTGTTGGCATAGGCCTGGCGATAAGCCGGTGTCCAGAAGCTTTCACGATCCACCAGCAGGCGCTCGATGCGTTTGTCGAAGTCGCTGTTCTGGCGTTGTTCCAGCGCGGCACTGAACTGCGCCTGCCAGTTGGCCCGGTTGGCAAGCCAGAGCTGGTTCTGTTCGCCGAGGGACGTCGACCAGTCCGCCACCCGCCGGGTCTGCTCGGGAGTGAGGGAGCCGAGCCAGGTAGTCAGGCGTTTGTCCATGCGTTCGGCGCGCAGCCTGATCTGTTGTTCCAGTGGTGACTTGAGGTATTTGCTGCGGCGTTGGCGCATGTCCTTGGCGAAGGCCGCCTTCATTTCCGCGACCTGTTGATCATCCAGGCCTCGCAACAACTCGATGGCCGACGGCGCGATCGCGCGGGCGGTCTGGGCAATGGCCTGCTTGGCTTCGCGGGTGAACTCTTGCAGCTCGGCATCGTTGACCTGATTGCGCTCGAGCATCTGCTGCAGGCGGTCCAGGTAGTCCAGGTAGCCGGGCAGTTGCGTGCCGCAATGCCAGCTCAGGTGTTCCTTGAGGCGCTCGTTGAACCAGATTTTCTGCTCGCGGTTCATTTCCAGGTAGTCGTTGAGCGTCCAGGGAATGATCACATCGAGGTTGCGGTAAGCCAGGCCGACCCGATTGCAGGAGGTCAGCACCAGGCTCAGCAGCAGTAGCAGGGTGAGGTGTTGCAGCCGGCGCGACATGGCAAGTCCTTGCGAAGGCCTGGGGTTGTAAGGCATGGGGTTCTTATCTGAACCCGGAACGCTTCCGGCAGTTCAGCCGCTCAATAGAACGAGTGCTCGGCCTTGAAGGTGAGCAGACCGTCGCATTGCGCGTTATGTCCAGAATAGGCCGAACAATCGCTACCGTTGAGGCTGGAGTCGCTGTAGATCAGTTTCAGGTCGATGCCCATCCAGGGGCGGGAGAACTTGATCGACCAGTCGTTGAAACTGCTGACGTAGCCGCTGCTCACCGAAACCGGGTTGCCCAGCTGATGAGTGGTGTACTTGATGCTGACGCCGATGCCGAAAGGCTGGTTGCCGCCCAGGTCGGCGAACAGGGTGCTGTTGCGCTTGTCCGGGTCCTGGCTGAACGCGGCGCCGAAGCGGCTGCCCAGCAGCGTCAGGCCGCCGTAGAACTCCTGGCTGTCCTGCGGGGCCAGTTGCGGGTGGTTGTACTGGATCATCCCCACTTCATAACCCAGGGTCTTATCGAAGGGGCGCTTGAAGCCCAGGTAGGAGTCCACTTCCAGGTCGCTCTCGCCCAGGCCCATGCTCGGCGACCACTGACCGATGTACCAGCCACTGTCGTGGGTCAGGTCCAGGCCGCCATGGAACGAACCGGTGGCTGAGGGTTTGACCAGGCCCTGGGCCATGCTGCGGCTCGGGGTGCTGCTGAGCTTGAGGTCGAAATCCCCCAGTTCGCGCTGGAAGATCTGCCCGTGGACCAAGGGGCTGGCGAGAAGGCTGGCAAGCAGCACATGAGAGGGTTTGAGCATGCTTCACTCCATGAAACGCGAGGAGCAGGAACCGCGAAACCTGCTGAAATGCTCGATCTAGAGGTGTGCAAGGATACCGGCGAAACCTCGGGGATGAGGGCCGTTCGTCGATTTTTACAGGAGGGAAGGACTCAGAACTCTAGTCCTAGCGCTTTGAGGCTCAAAGCGCATAGGGACCAGGAGGTGTTGCGGGGGGATTACTTCTTGCCCAGGCTGATCTGCTTGGACGGGCCGAAAGTCTGGCCGCTGACGCCTTTGGCAATTTGCTGGATCTCGCCGCCGGATTTCAGGAAAGCAGCAATCTGATCGTTGATCGATTCGCTGGTTTCAACGGCTGGAGCTGGCTTTGCTTTGCTGTTGGATGCTTTTACACGCATGGCGGCCATTAACCTTCAGGAAATTAATTTGGCCAGCCATCATACATGAAATGCTTGACAATTGCTTGGTAAATATCCTCCTGGAATAACAGTGGAAAACTCTCGAATAATCCTAAGTTGATCTCGGGAATATCCCCATAAGCTGCTGTTTTAAATAAAGACAATGGCAAAAAGAAAGGCTTGCTCGGCGGCGCTGAGGCAAAAGCCGCTGCCGGTTGGCCTGACGGGCGGAACCGGTTGCTGGCGCAAAGCCATAAAAATCAAGGCATTCAGGAAAATATCCGCTGCTATCCGGCGACTCGGGCCAACCAGGCCCGGAAAAACGGGTAGAATGCCGCCCACGCAATGAGGGTATTGGAAATGGCTTTAGTCGGGCGCTACAACAGTTTGCAAGTGGTTAAACACACTAACTTCGGTTTATATCTGGACGGCGGGGCGGATGGCGAAATATTGCTGCCCAATCGTTATATTCCCAAGGATATTCCCAGTGAAGATGAAGACTGGTTGAATGTTTTTGTTTATCTGGATAGCGCCGACAAGTTAATTGCAACTACCGAAAAACCAAAAGTTCAAGTCGGTGAGTTCGCCAGTCTTAAAGTCGTGGAAGTTAACAGCATCGGTGTGTTCCTCGACTGGGGCCTGCCCAAGGACCTGTTGCTGCCGTACTCCGAGGAAAAGCGCCAACTGACCGCCGGCGAGTATTGCGTGGTGCACGTCTACCTCGACAAGCACACCCGTCGCATCACCGCCACGGCCCGTCTGGACCGCTACCTGGACAAGGCTCCGGTGACCTACAAGGTCGGCCAGGAAGTCGATCTGCTGGTGGCCGAGAGCACCGACATGGGCTTCAAGGCGATCATCAACAACAAGCACTGGGGCCTGATCCACAAGAACGAAGTGTTCAAGTTCCTGCGTCCGGGCAAACAGGAAAAGGGTTTCATCAAAGAGATCCGCGCCGATGGCAAGATCAGCCTCAGCCTGCAACCGGTGGGCGAAGAACTGGCCAGCAGCCTGAACGCCAAGATCCTCGCCAAGTTGCGGGAAAACAACGGCACACTGCCGGTCAGCGACAAGAGCGATCCAACGGTGATCAGTGGACTGTTCGGTGTCAGCAAGGGCAACTTCAAGAAGGCCATCGGCGCCTTGTACAAGAATGGCCAGATCGTTATTCATGCCGATCGCATTGAGCTGACCTGATCCGTTCCTCCCGGGCGTAGGTGCAGTCGAAGATCACGACCGCGCCACGAGGGCATTACCGAACAACCGCTGCCGGTTCCGGCAGCGGTTTTTTATTGCCTTTTTTCTGGCTGCTTGAGGCGGGAGTCGGGGCCGGTGTATCCGAACACTCGCAAAGGCGCTGTATACAATCGATCACCCCTTGTCGATGCACTGATATCAGGCAGTCATGCACAGCCAACGGGCATGCCTGCTTCTGATTCCGCCTGCTGATCATCTTTGTGTAGCCAAGCCTCAGCCCTTGATGGACAAGCGATTAGCGCCGTTCGCCTACAGCTTTTTCCGGTATGGCACGCATTCTGCGTAGCGCTTCGTATACAAATCATGCCGGCTCCCGTACGCAGTGTGGTCGCAAGGTCAATCGCGGGGGCAGAGCCTGTCCAACAAGGAGCCTTGCAATGACCGAGCAACTACCGAAGGGCTACAGCCCGCGCTTGTACAACCAGGACCTGGGACCGCTGCCGCAGAAGTGGAACTGGTACAACATCTTCGCCTTCTGGATGAGCGACGTGCACAGCGTCGGCGGTTATGTATTCGCCGCCAGCCTGTTCGCCCTCGGGCTGGCCAGCTGGCAAGTGCTGGTGGCCCTGTTGGCGGGGATCTGCATCGTGCAACTGATCGCCAACCTGGTGGCCAGGCCCAGCCAGCAGGCGGCGGTGCCGTACCCGGTGATCTGCCGGCTGGCGTTCGGCGTGTTCGGGGCGAATATCCCGGCGGTGATCCGCGGCCTGATCGCGGTGGCCTGGTACGGGATCCAGACCTACCTGGCGTCCAGCGCCCTGATCATCGTGGTGTTGCGCTTTTTCCCGGCCATGGCGGCCTATGCCGAGCCGCATTTTGCCGGGCTGTCCTACCTGGGCTGGTTCGGTTTCCTGGCGCTGTGGCTGGTCCAGGCCCTGGTGTTCTGGGCCGGCATGGAATCGATCCGGCGCTTTATCGACTGGGCGGGTCCGGTGGTCTATGCAGTGATGTTCCTTCTTGCCGGCTGGATCGTGTGGAAGGCGGGCTGGAGCAACATCAGCTTCACCCTTGGGGAGAAGTCGCTGTCGGGCTGGCAGGCATTCGGCCAGGTGATCGTCGCCACGGCGCTGGTGGTGTCCTACTTTTCCGGGCCGACCCTGAACTTCGGCGACTTCAGCCGCTACTGCCGCAGCATGCAGGATGTGCGGCGCGGCAACTTCTGGGGCTTGCCGGTGAACTTCCTGGCGTTCTCCCTGGTGACCGTGGTCATCGTCTCCGGCACTTTGCCGGTGTTCGGTGAAATGCTCCATGACCCGATCGCCACTGTGGCGCGGATCGACAACGACGTCGCGGTGCTGCTCGGCGCCTTCGCCTTTGTCACTGCCACCGTCGGCATCAACATAGTCGCCAACTTCGTCTCGCCGGCCTTCGACTTCGCCAACGTCGCCCCGAGCCGGATCAGCTGGCGCACCGGCGGCATGATCGCGGCCCTGGCGTCGATCTTCATCACCCCCTGGAACCTGTTCAACAACCCCCAGGTGATCCACTACACCCTCGACGTGCTGGCCGCCTTTATCGGCCCGTTGTTCGGCATTCTGCTGGTGGACTACTACCTGATCAAAAAGCAGCAGATCGATGTCGACTCGCTGTTCAACGACGGCCCGGACGGGCGTTATTACTACAGCGGCGGCGTCAACTGGACCGCGGTCAAGGCGCTGGTGCCGGCGACCCTGGTGGGCGTGGCGATCACCTTCACGCCAGCATTGCAGCCGATGGCCAACTTCGCCTGGTTCACCGGGTGTTTCCTCGGTGGCGCGCTGTTTTTCCTCCTCGCGCGCCATGAGGCCTCGCCATCCCTGAGGCTGAGCCCGACGGCCTTGAGCTGAGGGTCAGGATAAAGGTCTTTTTCCAGGCGTTTTTTTCTGTCCGTTTGGTTGATAATCGACAGCACATTAATTCTTCGCCCCGGACCGGTTCCGGGGCTTTGTCGTTTCTGTCGAGTAACTGCCATGTCTATGAATCTGCCCGAGGGGCTGCGGTGAGCATCGAGCGGCGCAGCGCCGACGGTTTTGCACTGCAAGTGATGTTGGGGCTGTGCCTGATCTGGGGCGTACAGCAAGTGATGATCAAGTGGGCCGCGGCGGATATCGCGCCGGTGATGCAGGCGGCCGCCCGTTCGGGCATTTCGGCGCTGCTGGTGGCCTTGCTGATGTGCTGGAAGGGCGGCTGGTCGCAGATCGGCAGTACCTGGCGCGGCGGCTTGCTGGCCGGCAGCCTGTTCGGCCTGGAGTTCCTGTTTATCGCCGAAGGGCTCAAGCTCACCAGCGCCGCGCACATGTCGGTGTTTCTCTATACCGCGCCGATCTTTACCGCGCTGGGGGTGAACTGGCTGCTGCCCAGCGAACGCCTGAGGCCCCTGCAATGGCTGGGGATCCTGCTGGCGTTCGTCGGCATCGGCGTGGCCTTCGCCGGCGGCATCTCGCTGGATAACCTGGACACGCGCATGCTGCTTGGCGATGCCCTGGGCGTGCTGGCCGGCCTGGCCTGGGGCGCGACCACGGTGGTGGTGCGCGCGTCGCGCCTGTCCGAGGCGCCGGCGACCCTGACCCTGTTCTATCAGTTGATCGTCGGTTTTGTCGGCCTGCTGCTGATCGCCGTGCTGAGCGGCCAGGTCACCCATGTCAGCCTGACCCCGGTGGCGGTGGCCAGCGTGCTGTTCCAGGGGCTGGTGGTGTCGTTTTTCAGCTACCTGACCTGGTTCTGGCTGCTGCGCCGTTACCTGGCCGCTAACCTGGCGGTGTTTTCCTTCATGACGCCGCTGTTCGGCGTCACCTTCGGGGTCCTGTTGCTGGGCGAACCCCTGAGTCTCAACTTCGTGATCGGTGCGGTGCTGGTGTTGCTGGGCATCACCTTCGTCAGCGCCGAACAGTGGCTGCGCCGACGGATCCGCAGTTTGCTGTAACCCCAGGCTCAGGCGGTGGCGTGGCACTCCCGGGCAAGCGGTTGTTGGCTCAACAGCAAGACCCCCGCCAGCAGCAGGCTGCTGCCGGCGGCGATCAGCGCCGGTTGCAGGCCACCGCTGAAATGGCTGCTCAGGGCTGCCAGCAGTGGCCCGCTCAACTGGCCCATGGCGAAGCAGGCCGTGAGCAAACCGGCGTTGCGCTGGGTGGTGTGGGGCGCCAGCTCCCGCGAGCGCTGCATCACCAGTTGCATGCAGGCCAGGAACGGCGTGCCGCAGAGCATCACCCCCAGCGCCAGGCCAGCGCCATTGCCCAGCAGGCAGGCGAAGACCCCGGCGGCTTGCAGCCACAAGGTCGCCATCAGCCAGTGGCGGGTGGCGTTCGGGCTGTGCCGGCGCAGGCTCACCAGCCCCACACCGATGGCTGCCGCCAGACCGAAGCACGGCCAGAACAGGTCGGCCTGCCATTGCCCTTGAAAGCGCGCGCTGGCCATCTGTGACAGGAAGGTCGCCGGGATGATGTAACCCAGGCCGTACAGCGCATAAACCAGCCCGAGGCGGGGGATGCCGCTGTGGCTCGAGGCGTGTGGCATCTGGGCGGTCAGTGCGGGCATGGCAGGTTGCGGCAGGATCGGCAGGATCACCAGCAGCATCAGCAGGCCGGCCGCGGCGTACACCAGCCACAGGGTCGCGGAGCTTTGCCCCAGCAGGTTCGAGCCCAGGGCCAGCAGGCCGGTTAGGAAAATCCCCAGCCCGGGCCCGGCAAACACCAGGGCGCCCAGGCGTGGCCGGCCGGTGGCCAGGGCCAGCGACTGGCTCAGGGCGGCGATCATCACCATCACCCAGGCACTGGCCACTCCGGTGCCGAAGCGCAATACCGCATGCGCCCAGAAGCCGTTGGCCCAGAACGAGGCCAGGGTCAGCAGCACGCACAGCCACAGCCCGCCCAACAAACGCCGACGGACCTGGGCTGGGCGGCGGGCGAACATGGCATCCAGCGCGCCGATGAAATACCCCAGGTAGTTGGCGGCGGCGATCAGGCCGGTGTCGGTCAGGTCGACCTGGCCTTCGCTCAGCAGGTGCGGCAGTTGCGGGGTAAGGGCGAAGCGACCAATGCCCATGGCCATCATCAGGGCAATGAAACTGGCGAGTAAGCGAATCAGCGGTGACATGGTCCGGGTTCCGTCGAGTGGGCAATGACCGTCAGGCTAGGACTGATTGACTTTCTATAAAAATGAATAATATTGAGTAACTTGTTCGTTTTTGGAGAATGGTCGTGGAGTTCAGCCAGTTGCGCATCTTCCAGGCGGTCGCCGAGGAAGGTTCCATCACCCGGGCGGCCGAGCGCCTGCATCGGGTGCCGTCCAACCTGTCGACGCGGCTCAAGCAACTGGAAGAGCAACTGGGCGTCGAGCTGTTCCTGCGGGAACGGCAGCGGCTGCAACTGTCGCCAGCGGGCAAGGTACTGCTCGATTACGCCGCGCGCCTGTTTGCCCTGCGCGATGAGGCCCATGGGGCAGTGCAGGGCGGTCAGCCGGCCGGGGATTTCGTACTGGGCACCATGTACAGCACGGCGGCGATTCAATTACCGGCGCTGCTGGCGCGTTACCACCGCGCCTACCCGGCGGTGAACCTGCAGGTGCAATCGGCGCCCAGCAGCGAGTTGCTCGAAGGCCTGCTGGCCGGGCGCCTGGATGCGGTGCTGGTGGACGGCCCTCTGGAGCTGGCCAGCCTGGACGGGGTGCCGCTGTGCGATGAAAAGCTGGTGCTGATCAGCGAGGCGGATCATCCGCCGATCCGCAGCGCCCGGGATGTCGAAGGGCGCGCGGTGTTCACCTTTCGTCGCGGCTGTTCGTATCGCCTGCGCCTGGAGTCGTGGTTCGCCCACTATCATGCGGCCATGGGGCGGGCGATAGAAATCGAGTCCTATCAGGGGATGCTGGCCTGCGTGATTGCCGGCTCCGGGGTGGCGCTGATGTCGGAGTCGATGCTCGCCAGCCTGCCCGGTCGCGAAAGCGTGGCGGTCCATCCGCTGGCCGAGCCGTTCGCCAGTGCCACCACCTGGCTGATGTGGCGCAAGGGCATGCTCGGTGCCAACCTCAATGCCTGGATCGAGCTGCAACAGGCGAGTCAGACGGATCTGCGGGCGACGGCCTGAAACGGGCGGGCTGATTCAGATTAATCCGGTAACAGATCATTGCCATCCAGGTTGAGCAATGCGCGGAACTTAGCGCTATTATCAGAGCTAAGCGGCTCCTGAACCCTGCCGCTGGGCACGACCCTTAAGGGGGGCACTATGAAAGAGAAACTGCAAAACTGGCTTCACGACCTCGGGGTCGCACTGGGACTGATCGAGCCGCCATTGCAGCCGGTGCCAATTCGCACAGACGACGAACAACGGCGTCGGCAACAGCGTCGCCGCTAACCATCGGCTCGGGAGTGGAGCAGGCCTTTTCAGCCTGCTCCCGTCACTTTTCAGCCTGCTCCCGTCACTTTTCAGCCGCGCGAGGGCAGGTTCACTCGCGATCGGTTGCCGCCTTCTGATTCAAACCCGTCAACTCGCAACCCGCCAATGGCGCCCAGCGCCGTGAAATCCTTAGCGCCGTGAAATCGTCAGCAGAAACCGGCTCAGGTCGTTGGCGCTGTTCGCCGCCTTGAGCATCTGGTCTTCTTCGTGGGTGAAGGCGGTCACTCCAAACTCATCTTCCAGGTGGAAGATCAGGTCCTCGATATCCTGCTTGTCCAACCCCAATTCCTGCAGACTCACGTCGTCGGAAAATCCGTCATTGCCATCCAGCAGGCGGCTGATGAAGTCATGCACGGCTTGTCGGACTTCGGCTCTATTCATGTCGCTCTTTTCGCCAGGGGCCTGCGCAGGGGCTTTGAAGCGGGCGGGATTGTGTGCAGTACAGCACAGCTTCAGGGGTGCCGACGGATCCAATCCTCGATCATCGTGCGCAGCTGCGCTCCCGAAAAACTGCCGAAATGGCCGCCGTGCACAGTACGCACCGGCAGCTGGTACAGGCGTTCCAGGCTGGTGGCGTAGTCCTCCAGGTTGGAGTGATAGGCGTCTTCGACCAGCGGACCGTCGTAGATGATGTCGCCGCTGAACAGGGTGCCGCTGGCCGCTTCCCAGAGGCTGATCCCCCCGGGGGAGTGACCGGGCGTATGCAGCACCTGGAGGCTACGGTTGCCCAGGTCGAGCACGTCGCCTTCCTCGATCAGGCGCGTTGCCGGGGCGGCCTTGACCCGATATTCGGCGTAGCACAACGGGCAATCCGGGTGGGCCTCGAACATTGCGTCGCCAACGTAGGCGGCAGACAGGGTATTGGCGCCGTCGGGCGCGGCGAGGATCTGCGCCTCGGCCGGGTGCACCAGGCGTTCGGGGAATTCGTGATGTCCGGCGATATGGTCGAAATGGCAATGGCTGGCCACCGCCAGCAAGGGCCGTTCGGTGAGCCAGGGCAACTGCTCGCGCAGGCTGACCAGGCCGGAGCCGCTGTCCAGCAGCAAGTCCCTGTCGCGGCCCTGGATATGCCACAGGTTGCAGCGATAGAACGGCCGGATATAGGGCTCGTGGATCAGCCGAATCCCGTCGCTCAGGCTTCTGACTTCGAACCAGCGGTCGCGGCTGACAATCTTCATCGACTTTCCTCCAGGCGAAAAAAACGGGTGCAGCCACCGACGCTGCACCCGCCGAAGAAAAATGTACGGCGTCTGACCTGAGGTTAGATCGCGTTGGCCAGGGTTGCCGGACGACGAGACAGCAGGCTCACCACCACGAAGCTGATCAGGCCGACAGCCAGGCTGTAGTAGATCGGGGTGTTGGCATCCAGGCCGTCCTTGAACATGAACGCCAGGGCGGTGAGGAAGCCCAGGCCCATGCTGGCGATGGCGCCGGCGGTGGTCGCGCGTTTCCAGAATATGGCGCCGATCAGCGGGATCAGCATGCCTCCCACCAGCAGGTTATAGGCCAGGGTCAGGGCGCTGATCACGTCGTTGACCACCAGGGCGATGCCCAGTACCAGGATGCCGGTCAGCAGGGTGAACAGGCGGTTGATGCCCAGGCTCGACTGCTTGCCGCCACGCAGCTTGGGCAGCAGGTCTTCGGTCAGGGTGGTGGAGGCGGCCAGCAGGCCGGCGCTGGCGGTGGACATCATGGCGGCCAGGGCCGCGGCGATCACCAGGCCACGGATGCCGTCCGGCAGCGAGGCTTTGACGATGGCGGCGAAGGCGTTGTTGACGTTGTCCAGGTCCGGCAGCAAGACGTGCGCGGCCATGCCGATCAGGGCGCAGGCCAGGCCGTAGAGGATGCAGTAGAAGCCGGCGACGGTGCCGGCGTATTGCGCGACTTTTTCGGTCTTGGCGGTGAACACCCGTTGCCAGATGTCCTGGCCGATCAGGATGCCGAAGAAGTAGATCATGAAGTAGGTGACGATGGTGTCCCAGCCGATGGTGGTGAAGCTGAAGCTGGCCGCCGGCAGCTTGGCCACCAGCTCATCCCAGCCACCGACGCGGTACAGGCAGATCGGCAGCAGGATGAACATCAGGCCGACGGTCTTGATCACGAACTGGACGATGTCGGTCAGGGTCAGCGACCACATGCCGCCGATCGCCGAATAGATCACCACCACGCCGCCGCCCAGCAGCACCGAGATCCAGAACGGCAGGCCGAACAGCACTTGTAGCACGGTGCCGATGGCGAGGATCGAGGTCACGCCGATCATCAGCGCGTAGGCCAGCATGATCACCGCGCTGGCCTGGCGGGCCATCGGGTTGTAGCGTTTTTCCAGGACCTGGGTAACGGTGAAGATCCGCAGCTTGAGCAGGGGTTTGGCCAGCAGCAGGTTGAGGGCGATGATGCCCAGGCCCAGCGCCGCGCACAGCCAGAAACCGGAGATACCGTGGACATAGCCCAGGCGCACGGTGCCGACGGTGGAGGCCCCGCCCAGCACGGTGGCGGCCATGGTGCCCATGTACAGGGTCGGGCCCAGGTTGCGGCCGGCTACCAGGTAGTCCTCGTGGGTCTTGGCCTTGCGCATGCCGTAATAGCCGAGCACCAGCATGCCGGCGGCATAGATGAGTACGACGAGTAGATCTAAAGCCATGATGGCGTGTCTCCGATTGTCTTTCTTATAGTGGCTTGCTGTAGAAGCGAGGCTTGCCGCAATCAAGGCGACGCGGTCTGGCGGACCCGTCGTGTGAGGCGTGATTGCCGGCGAGCCTGCCGCTACAGGTCATGCTTGAGTCAGGCGGCTTGGCGCATGACCGGTTTACCGAGCGAATCCGTGCTCTTGCTGCGTGGATCATTGGGGTCGTAGACCGCGGGCGGTTCCGGGAACAGGTTGAGCAGGGCCAGGTACACCAGCGAGGCCAGGCCCAGGGTCACCGGCAGGCTGATGTCGATGCCATCGGCCAGGTTGCCCAGCGGACCGACGAACTGCCCGGGCAGGTTGACGAAGCACAGGCCAACCAGCGCGCTGGGGATCCAGGCCCCCAGGCCACGCCAGTTCCAGCCATGCTGGAACCAGTAGCGGCCACCTCGCTCGCCACGGGTGAAGACTTGCAGGTCGTCGGGGCAGTAGAAGCCGCGACGCACCAGCAGGCCGATCAGCATGATCACCATCCACGGGGTGGTGCAGGTGATGATCAGCACGGCGAAGGTCGACACGCTCTGCACCAGGTTGGCGGCGAAGCGCCCGATGAAGATGAAGGCGATCGACAGCACGCCGATCAGCAGGGTCGCCTTGACCCGCGACAGCACCCGCGGAAACACGCTGGACATGTCCAGGCCGGTGCCATACAGCGAGGTGGTGCCGGTGGACATGCCGCCGATCACCGCGATCAGGCACACCGGCAGGAAGAACCAGCTCGGCGAGACCGCCAGCAGGCCGCCGACGTAGTTGTTGGCGGCGATGTAGTCGGGTGCCTTGATCGCCACGATGGTGGCGGTGGCCAGGCCGAACAGGAAGGGAATCAGGGTGGCGATCTGCGCGGCGATCACCGCCAGCATGATCCGGCCCTTCGGCGTTTCGCGGGGGATATAGCGCGACCAGTCGCCGAGGAACGCGCCGAAGGAAATCGGGTTGCTCATGGCCACCAGCGCGGCGCCGATAAAGGCCGCCCAGAAACCCGCCTGGCCGAGGGCCACGGTCCCGGCGAACTGGCTGTCAAAGGCCGGCGCGAAGGCGAAGATCCCCAGCAGGAACAGCAGGCTCGCCGCCCATACGGCAATGCGGTTGACCCACAGCATGAAGCGGAAGCCGTAGATGCACACCGTCAGTACCAGGATCGCGAACAGGCCGTAGGCCAGGCCCAGGGTCAGGTCGGTTTCCGGCAGGTCGATCAGGCGCTTGGCGCCGCCCACCAGGGCGTCCCCCGAACTCCACACGGAGAGCGAGAAGAAGGCGATGGCGGTAAGCAACGACAGGAACGAGCCGACGATCCGTCCGTGCACGCCGAAGTGCGCACCGGAAGAGACCGCGTTGTTGGTGCCGTTGATCGGCCCGAACAGGCCCATGGGCGCGAGGATCAATGCCCCCAGGATCACGCCCAGCACGATCGCCCAGACACCCGCCTGGAACGACAGGCCGAACAGCACCGGGAAACTGCCGAGCACGGCGGTGGCAAAGGTATTGGCGCCGCCGAAGATCAGGCGAAACAGGTCGCTGGGCCGGGCGTCGCGTTCATGGTCGGGAATCTGTTCGACTCCGTTTGTTTCGATGCTGCTAAGGCTTTTTTCTTTGTTGTTGTTATTCATGATCTGCTCCGATCACAAAGGCGCGCTCATCGTGTGTGAGCGTCACCTTTCTGGCTAAGGGGGTGGCAGCCCTTCCGGCATTGCGGACAAATGTTCGTGGCAGGCCAGCCATAGGCCTTGTTGTTGTGTGCCGGACCCTTGTCTGCAAAAAACAATGGTCTCGCGCTCCTGGCTGAAGTGTTGCTCCCCTTGCATGCGCAGCTCGGTGGCGACGTCATGAATGAATACCGCGGTGTCCCCCAGCAGGCTGACAAACGCGTTGCTCGAAGTGCAGGACAGCACCTCGAAGCCATCCTCGCGGCGCCAGCTGTCCCACAGCGCCTGGTAGGCGTCGCGGGACAGCAGGGGCTGGGCGAGGGTGTAGAAGACGAAGCTGGCGTCAACGCTGAACGCACCGAAGTAGGCTTCGCGATCGTTACGGGCGAAGGCCGCCACCAGCTCGGCGGCGGCTTTGAGAACCTGCTCGCGCTCGTTCATGGCCGGGCCTCAGCGACGCGCCACGCCCGGCAGTACGCAGAGCATTTCATACAGCAGGTTGGCGCCCAGCAGCGAGGTGTTGCCGGTGGTGTCGTACGGCGGCGAGACTTCTACCAGGTCGCAGCCGACCAGGTCGAGGCCCTGGCAGCCACGGACAATCTCGATCGCCTGGATGGTGGTCAGGCCGCCGATTTCCGGGGTGCCGGTGCCAGGCGCCCAGGCCGGGTCGATGCCGTCGATGTCGAAGCTCAGGTACACCGGGCCGTCACCGACTTTTGCCCGCACTTCGGCCATCAGCGGGTCCAGCGACTTGTGCCAGCACTCTTCGGCCTGCACCACGCGGAAACCCTGCTTGCGGCTCCAGTTGAAGTCTTCGGCGGTGTAGCCCTGGGCGCGCAGGCCGATCTGCACCACGCGGTCGCAGTCCAGCAGGCCTTCTTCGACGGCGCGGCGGAAGGTGGTGCCGTGGGCGATTTTCTCGCCGAACATGTGGTCGTTGACATCGGCGTGGGCGTCGATGTGCACCAGGCCGACCTTGCCGTGTTTCTTGTGGATGGCACGCAGGATCGGCAGGGTGATGGTGTGGTCGCCGCCCAGGGTCAGCGGGATCACGTTGTGCTCGAGGATGCCGTCGTAGGCTTCTTCGATGATGCGCACGGCGTCCAGCAGGTTGAAGGTGTTGATGGCCACGTCGCCGATGTCGGCCACGTTCAGCGAGTCGAAGGGCGCGGCGCCGGTGGCCATGTTGTACGGACGGATCATTACCGATTCGGCACGGATCTCACGGGGCCCGAAGCGGGTGCCGGCGCGCAGCGAGGTGCCGATGTCCAGCGGGACGCCGACAAAGGCGGCATCCAGGCCAGCCGGAGTAGGTACATGGGGAAGACGCATCATGGTGGCGATGCCGCCGAAGCGCGGCATTTCGTTGCCGCCCAGTGGTTGGTGGAGAATCTTGTCCACGGGATTGGCCTCATCGTTGTTTTATTTATGGGGTTTTCAGCGCAGCAATGAGTGCCGGCGAAACCGAGTGGGGCCGATTCTGCGAAATGTAGTGGGCGGGAAGAATCGCTACGGGCAAATACTTAGTTCAGATTTTTCTAAACTAAGGGCGGCGCTAGAGGATAGACTTCCCGCTGTCGAGGGTGGGTGGCGTCAGGGCTGATGCAATCGCGGGCAAGCCTCGCTCCTACAGAAACGCACGGTCCTGTAGGAGCGAGGCTTGCCCGCGATTGGCTGCATGGCAGCCATAATCAAGATCGCCAGATTCTCTATGGAGGAACGCCGATGGGGCAGGATGACCCTGACACTCGATCCCCGTTGTCGATTTTCCTTGTGGAGCTCCCATGGCCAACGCTTTACCTGATCTGAAACTATTGCGCATCTTCGTCAGCGTGGTGCGGCATCAGGGATTCGCCAATGCCCAGCACGAACTGAACCTCTCCACATCGGCCATCAGCACCTACATGAGCCAGCTGGAGTCGGCCCTGGGGTTGGTCCTGTGCCACCGTGGCCGCGGCGGTTTCAGCCTGACCAGCAAGGGCGAGCTGTTCCACCAGGAAACCCTGCGCCTGCTGGGCGAGCTGGAGGGCTTCGAGCAGTACGCTGCGGCGCTCAAGGGCGAACTGCGCGGCACCCTCAACCTGGGGGTGATCGACTCGACGGTGAGCGACAAGGCCCTGCCGTTCGCCGAAGCCATCGGCGCCTACAGCCAGGAACACCCGGCGGTGCACTTGCATCTGTCGGTGCTCAGCCCCTACGAATTGCAGCTCGGCGTGCAGGACAACCGCCTGGACCTGGCCATCGGCGCGTTCTCCACGCGCATGAGCGGGCTGGTGTACATGCCGCTGTACCGCGAGCAGCACTGGCTGTATTGCAGCAGCCGGCACCCGCTGTTCAACGAACGGCGCATTCCCGAGCAGGTGATCACCCAGCAGCGCATGGTCGGCCGTGGCTACTGGAGCCAGGCCGAACTGGCGCGCCATGGCTTCAAGCACAGCGCGGCGACGGTGGAGAGCATGGAGGCGCAGCTGATCCTGGTGCTGTCCGGCGCCTATATCGGCTACCTGCCGGAGCATTACGCCCAGGCCTGGGCCGACAAGGGCGACTTGCGCGTGCTGCTGCCGGCCACCTTCGGCTATCAGGCGCCGTTTTCGATGATCGTGCGCCGCGGGCGTAGCCGTGAGCCGCTGATCCAGACGTTCCGCGACCTGCTCAAGGCGCAGCTCAACCAGGTCTGAGGAGGCCGATGTGTCCAGAACCCAATGCCCGCGTTGCCTGCGCCCGAAAACCCATTGCCTGTGCCCGTTGATTCCACGGTTGGACAGTCGCACCCGGATCCTGCTGTTGCAGCATCCCAGCGAAGTGAACCACGCGCTGAATACTGCGCGCTTGGCGGCGCTGGGGCTGAACAATGCCGAGTTGATCGTGGGGGAGGTGTTTGACGACCTGCCGAAGCTGTTGAACTGCCCCGGGTATCAGGCGCGCCTGCTGTTCCCGGCGGAAGACGCGCAGCCGTTGCAGGCCTATTCCAGCACGCCGGACGCGCAGCCCTTGCTGCTGGTGGTACCCGACGGCACCTGGCGCAAGGCGCGCAAGTTGCTGCACCTCAATCCGCTGCTGGCCGCGTTGCCGCGAGTGACCCTGGCCGCAGGCGCGGTGTCCCGTTACCGGCTGCGCAAGGCGCCGGGACCGGGGGCCTTGTCGACCATCGAAGCCATCGTCCAGGCCCTGCAGACCCTGGAGGCGCCAACCTCGTTCGAGCCCTTGCTGAAACCTTTCGAGGCCTTGATCGACGGGCAGATTGCGGCGATGGGGGAGGACACCTATCAGCGTAACCACCTGCGGGCGCAAGACGACTCCCTGTAGCCGCTGCCGCAGGCTGCGATGGGCTGCGCAGCGGCCCAAAACGCCATACCTCATACCATCTGAAAGACCGAGGCGCCTGATTGACGCCCGCTTCGCGGTCGGTCGCAGCCTGCGGCAGCGGCTACAGGTTAACGCTCGCGCATCGCCTCGGTCCGCGCCTTGAGCACCGGCTTGAGCAGGTAGTCGAGCACGCTTTTCTCGCCGGTGATGATGTCCACCGTGGCGACCATCCCGGGGATGATCAGCAGCGGCTTGAGGTCGCCGCCCAGGTGGTTCTTGTCGGTCCGCACCTGGATCAGGTAGAAGCTGTTGCCCTTGTCGTCGGTGATGGTGTCGGCGCCGATCAGTTCCAGCTTGGCGCTCAGGCCGCCGTAGATGGTGTAGTCGTAGGCGCTGAACTTGACCATGGCTTTCTGCCCGGGATGGAGGAAGGCCACGTCCTGCGGCCGTACCTTGGCCTCGATCAGCAGGTTGTCCTCCAGCGGCACGATTTCCAGCATGTCGCTGCCCGGCTGGACCACGCCGCCGATGGTGTTGACCTTGAGCTGCTTGATCACCCCGTGCACCGGCGAGGTCACGGTGGTGCGGGTCACCCGGTCGTCGATGGCGATGCTCGAGGCGGTGATTTTCGACAGGTCGGTGCGTTTCTCGTTGAGCTCCTTGGCGGCGTCGGAGCGGAAGCCTTGTTCGGACTCGTCGATCTTGCTCCGGATTTCGTTGATCGCCGATTCCGCCCGGGGAATGGCCAGTGTCGTGGCATTCAGCGAGCCGCGGATCTCCACCGCGCTGCGCTTGAGACGCAGGATCTCCACCGGTGACACCGCGCCGGTACTTACCAGCGGCGCCGACATGTTCATCTCCTGGTTGAGCAGGGCCAGGCTGGAACTGAATTGCCCCTGTTTCGAGCGGAACTCCGCCAGCTCCTGGGTCTTTTGCCGCAGCTGTTCGCTCAAGGTCCGCTGTTCGCTGGCCAGGCGACGCTGGCGCTGTTCGTACAGCGAGCGTTCGTCCTCCGCCACCTGCGGCGCCTTGGCCACCACCTCGTCGGATGGCTTGAACGGCCGGCCCTCGGCTTCGGCGGACAGGCGTTCGACCTGGGCCATCAAGGCATAGCGGTCGGCCTCGCTTTCGCCCTTGTTCGACAAAAAGCGCGTGTCGTCCAGGCGCAGCAGGGTGTCGCCCTTGTTCACCATCTGCCCTTCACGCACGAAGATCTCGGTGACGATGCCGCCCTCCAGGTTCTGCACCACCTGCACCTTGCTCGACGGAATGGCCTTGCCTTCGCCGGTGGTCACCTCCTGCAGCACCGCGAACTTGGCCCAGAGCAGGGCACTGATGAGCAGCCCGGTGGTCAGCCAGACGACAATGCGCGAGCCGCGGGGCGAGTCCTGCAGCGAGGCACCGGCGGTTTCGGGCATGAACTCGCTTTCCGCGCTTTTGCGCAGGCTGGCGAAGTAGCCGCGTGATTGCGATGAGGCAGGCATGGGGCGACTCCTAGACCGCCGCAGAGCCGACACGGCCCTTGCGCAGTGCATCGATGACCGCTTCTTTCGGCCCGTCGGCGACGATCCGCCCGTTGTCCAGGACCACCAGCCGGTCCACCAGGCTGAGCATCGAGGTGCGGTGGGTCACCAGCAGCAGGGTCTTGCCCTGTACCCAGGCGTGCAGGCGCTGGCGCAGGGCGTCTTCGCTGCTGTTGTCCATGGCGCTGGTGGGTTCGTCCAGGAGCATGATCGGCGGGTCCAGCAGCAGCGCTCGGGCCAGCAGCACCGCCTGGCGCTGGCCGCCGGACAGCAGTTGGCCGCGCTCGCCCACCGGCCGGTCGAAGCCCTGGGGATGCTGGCGGGCCAGTTCGGTGACTCCGGTCAGCTCGGCGACCTCGAGCATGCGTGCATCGCTGATATAGCGGGCGCCGAGGGTCAGGTTGTCGCGCAGGCTGCCGGCCAGCAGCGGCAGGTCATGGGCGACATAGCCGATCTGCTGGCGCAGGTCGGCCACGTCCAGTTGGCGCAGGTCGAGGCCGTCCAGCAGCAACTGGCCTTCCTCGGGGGCATAGAAACCCATGACCAGGCGCCCCAGGGTGCTCTTGCCGGAGCCGCTGCGGCCGATGATGCCGATGCGTTCGCCGGGCTGCATGCTGAAGCTGATATTGCTCAGGGCCGCGGCATTCTGCCCCTGATAACGGAAGGTCACCTGATTGAGCGCCAGCGCGCCTTGCAGTTGCGTGCGTTCCAGCGGGCGCTGGCGGGCATCGCGCTCCTGGGGCAGGGCCATCAGGGCGTCGGTGCTGCGCATGGTCAGTTGCGCCTGCTGGTAGCGGGTGATCAGCCCGGCGATCTGCCCCAGCGGCGCCAGGACCCGGCTGCCGAGCATGTAGGTGGCCACCAGCGCGCCGACGCTGAGGTTGCCGGCGATGATGCTGTAGACCCCGGCGACTATGGTCGCCATGCCGCAGAACTGCTGGATGAACAGGGTGCCGTTGGTGGCCAGGGCCGAGAGATTGCGCGCGTGGCTGTCGAGGCGGGTGAGGGCGCCGTGGGTGCTTTCCCAGCGGTGCTGGCGTTCGCTTTCGGCGCTGCAGGCCTTGAGGGTTTCCAGGCCGCCGAGGGTCTCGATCAGCAGCGCCTGGCGTTCGGCGCCCAGGCTCAGGCTCTTTTGCACGGTGTCGCGCAGGCGGGCCTGGATCAGCATGGCGAAGACGATGGTCAGGGGAAACGCCAGCAGCGGAATCACCACCAGCCAGCCGCCGAGCAGGCCGATCACCAGCAGCATCAGGACGGCGAAGGGCAGGTCGATCAGGCTGGTCAGGGTCACGGCGGTGAGAAACTCGCGCAGGCCCTGGAAGTCATGGATGCTCTGGGCGAAGCCGCCGATGGTCGCCGGCTTGGCTTTCATCGCCATGCCGGTGATGCGCTCGAACAGGGTGGCGGAGAGGATCACGTCGGTGCGCTTGCCGGCGCTGTCCAGCAGATGGGCGCGCACCACCCGCAGCACCAGCTCGAAGCCAGTGCCGATCAACAGACCAATAGCCAGCACCCAGAGGGTCGAGGTGGCCTGGTTGGGCACCACGCGGTCGTAGGTCTGCATGACGAACAGCGGCACCATCAGCCCCAGCAGGTTGATCAACAGGCTGGCGAGGATCGCGTCGCTGTACAGCCAGCGCGAGAGTTTCAGGGTGTCGCGGAACCAGGCTTCGACCCGCGGCACCAGGGAATTGCGCAGTTCTTCCAGTTCATGGCGTGGCCGGGCGAACAGCGCCTGGCCACTGTAGTCGTCATTCAGCTCCGCCTGGCTGACCCACTGTTCGCCGCCCTCGGCTTCGCTGGGCAGGATCAGCGCCTGGCCGTCATCGCCCCAGCGGCGCAGGACCGCGCAGCGGCCATGCTTGAGGATCAGCAGCACCGGCAGGTTGAGCTTGGAAATCGCCGACAGCTCGCGGCGCAGCAGGCGCGCCTGCAGGCTGGCGCGGGCCGCGGCGCGGGGCAGCAGGTCCAGGCTCAGGCGTTGCTGGGCCAGGGGCAGCCCCGCGCTGAGGCTGGCACGGCTGACGGTGCAGTCATGCAGTTTGCAGAGGATCAGCAATCCGTCCAACAACGGGTCATCAAAGCTCAGGCGCGGATCGACGCCTGAGCTCCCGGGTTCCATGCTGGTCACATTGAAGTCCTCCGAGGACTTAACGCATCTCCGGCAGACGGGCGTCGCTCTTCACTTCGGTCTGGGCGATCGCTTCGGCTGGCACCACGACTTTTTCCTTGTTCAACAGCTCGCCCATGTTCGCCAGCACGCGATACATCGAGAACTCCTCGGTGTAGCGCACTTCGGTGTAGCGGCGGTTGGCGTTGTACAGCTCGTTTTCGCTGTCCAGCAGGTCGAGCAGGGTGCGCTGGCCGAGACCGAACTGGTCCTGGTAGGCGGCCCGTACGCGGGTGGTGGTTTCAGCGTATTCGCGAGCGGTGGGGGTCTGCTTCTTGGCGTTGAGCATGGCGTTCCAGGCCAGGGTGATGTTCTCGTTGAGCATGCGCAGCGCGTTGTTGCGGATGTCCATGGCCTGGTTGATCTTGTGCGCGTCCGATTGCAGGCGGGCCTTGTCGCTGCCGCCGCGGAACAGGTTGTAGTTCATCACCACGCCCACCCGCCATTCATTGTCGTGGCCCTTGTCGCCCTGCACGTTGTCGTTGGCGCCCACCGCGGCCTCGGCATCGAAGCGTGGGTAGAACGGCGACTTGGCGACCTCGTACTGGCTTTCGGCCGCGTGCACGTCGGCCTGGGCCGATTTCAGGTAGGGGTTGTTCTCCAGCATGCTCTGCCGGGCGTCCGGCAGGCTGGCGGGGATCTCGCCGCGCACCGAAGGCAGGCTTTCCAGTTCGTCGGGCATACGGCCCACGGCGCTGAAGAAGTTGGCCTCGGCATCGGCCAGGTCGACCTGCGCGGTGTCGTAGTTGTTTTCCGCCAGGGCGCGACGGGCCTTGGACTGGTCGAGGTCGGCGGTGCTGCCGACACCGCGTTCGCTGCGCAGGCTGATCTGGTCGTTGACCCGCAGGTGCGCCTGCAGGTTGTTCTTGGCCAGGGTCACCAGTTCGCGGCGCTTGAGCACTTCCAGGTACACCTCGATGGTGCGCAGGGCCAGGCTCTCGGCGGTACCGCGGGTGTAGTAGGCCCGCGAGTTGGAGACCGACTGGGTGCGCCCGACCTCGTTGGCGGTATTGAAGCCGTCGAAGAGCATTTGCCGCAGGCGCAACTCCGACTGGGTATAGGTCAGCGTCTCGGTGTGATGGTTGCCCAACGCGCGCGTGGTGGTGTTGTCGCTGTAGCCACGGCCATAGGCAGCATTCAGGTCCAGCGATGGATAGAAGCCCCCTTTGGCGACCTTGACGTCCTCATCAGCCGACAGACGGTTGTTCTGGCTCGCGCGCAGTTCCGGGTGGTTGTCCAGCGTGCTTTGAATCGCCTCCGTCAGAGACATGGCTTGGGCCTGATGAATACAGGCCATGGCTAATAAAATCGCGCTACTGAGGGGGGTAAAAACGCGCATGAGGTACATCTCCCTGGTCCATGTATGGTGCTTTGCAGTCGCCAAAAAAATGACGAAATTTATAGGTCAAACCGTTTCAGGCTTGTAACAACAGAGCTAAGAACATCCTGAGCGGAAGCTAAGAAGAATTTTTCATAAGCCTTATGCTGAAAAAAACTTATGCACTCTGTGAAATCCAGCACATTGTTCAGTTCGAAAGCCCCGTATTTATAGGCTCTAGGGAGCTTTTTGGGGACTTGAAAAGGTTCAACAAAATTTGCGACATAGGGCGGGAAAGGAGCGGTGAGGAGGGTGCGATACGGATTTTTGAGCGACATTTTTTTGTCACTTGCAGTGTTTTAATCCGTGTCGCGACTTTCGCGGGAGGGCTGTCCGGAGCCGGAATGCGCTTGACTGCATTCGGTTTTGCCTTCGGCAGAAACAGCAGGCCAGCG
This sequence comes from Pseudomonas sp. RW409, assembly GCF_003184125.1. Classification (NCBI taxonomy): domain Bacteria; kingdom Pseudomonadati; phylum Pseudomonadota; class Gammaproteobacteria; order Pseudomonadales; family Pseudomonadaceae; genus Pseudomonas; species Pseudomonas sp. RW409. Next base: position 170,499 of record NZ_QHHP01000042.1, read on the forward strand.
AGGGACGAGCGAGAGGGACAGGCCGGTGCGCAGGTTCGACTGAGCAGACATCAGCGAGCCTTCAGGCTGGCGTTTCCCGTCGCTGACCCGATAACGCCATAGCACTTTTCCGTGCAACCAGATGCCGATAGCGGTCGGCAGCGGAGGAAGTGCTCATGGCTAAGTTGATCGGCGTCGTCAGTAAGGTAATCGGGCAGGTAGTAGTGGTCGCGGCGGATGGCAGCCGGCGCGTCCTGATAGAAGGCGATCGTCTGTTCGCAGGGGATCAACTGGTGACCGGTGCGCAAGGCGCGGTGGCCGTGCATTTGCAGAACGGCCAGGAACTGACCCTCGGGCGCGACAGCAGCCTGCAATTGACTCCGCAACTGTTGGCGCACCAGGCGCCCCATGTACAGACTCCGGAAGCCGTGACCCCCAGCGCGGCGCAGCTGACCGATGTCGAGCAACTGCAGAAAGCCATTGCTGCCGGTGCCGACCCGACGCAAACCGGCGAAGCCACGGCGGCCGGCCCCGGTGCCACGGGTGGCACCGCCGGCGCCCTGGGCGGCGGGCACACCTTTGTACTGCTTGAAGAAGTCGCGGGTCGGGTCGAGCCGGTCATTGGTTTCCCCACCGCGGGCTTCAACGGAATTCCCGAATTCGTGCCTGAGCGGATTGCCGCGGTACCGCCAAGCGACGACAGCGGTATCGCACCGCCACCCCCACCGAACAACCCGGTCACCCTGGGCGGCCTGTCGGTCGCCAATGGCGAGTTGACCCTCAGCGAAGCCAATCTGCCCCAAGGCTCGGCGAGCAATCCGGCGGCGCTGGTGCAGAACGGCACCTTCAGTGTTTCCGCGCCCGACGGCCTGCTCAACCTCAGTGTGGGCGGGATCGTCGTGGTCAGTGGCGGGGTGGCCGCGGGCTTTCCCCAGTCGATCACCACTGCCCTGGGGAACACCCTGACCATCACCGGTTTCGATCCTGCCACGGGTACGGTCAGCTATAGCTACACCCTGGTCGGCAACGAAATCCATTCCGCCGCCGATGGCGCCAACAACCTGAGCGAGCATTTCACCGTGCTGGCCAGCGACAGCAATGGCGATTCGGCGAGCAACTCGCTGGACATCAACATTACCGACGATGTGCCCCAGGCGTTCAACGACGGCAATGGTGTCGCCTCGGAAAGCCAGCTGGTACTCACTGGCAATGTCCTGACCAATGATGTGCAGGGCGCCGACCGGGTGCCCAGCGGACCGATCATCGCCGGTACCTTCAATGGCACCTACGGCACCCTGGTGCTGGCGGCCGACGGTACCTATACCTACACCCTGCACACTGGCGATCCGGCATTCCTCGCGCTCAAGGGCGGCGGCAGTGGCACTGAAACCTTTACCTACACCCTGACCGATGCCGATGGTGACAGCAGCACCGCCAACCTGGTGCTGCAGGTGCACAACAACGACGATCCGGTGGTGATTCGCGGCTTCAACCTCGAAGGCGCCGAGGTCACGGTCTACGAGAAGCACCTGGCGGACGGCAGCAGCCCGGATGCGGGCGCGCTGACCCAGAGCGGCACCTTCAGCATCTCGGCGCTCGACGGCCTGCAAAACCTGACGGTCGGCGGTCTCTCCCTGGTCAGCGGCGGAGTGGCTGCGGGCTTCCCTCAATCGATCACCACCGGCCTGGGCAATACCCTGACCATCACCGGCTACGACCCCGGCACTGGCGTGGTCAGCTATAGCTACACCCTGGCCGCCAATGACGCGCACCCGACCGGCAACGGTAGCAACGCGCTGGGTGAGAGTTTCACGGTGTCCGTCACGGACGTCGACGGCAGCACTATCAGTGGCCTGCTGGATATCAATGTGGTCGATGACGTGCCGACGGCGGTCGACGACAGCAATGGTGTCGCCTCGGAAAGCCAGCTGACCCTGAGCGGTAATGTGCTGACCAACGATGTACAGGGCGCCGACCGGGTGCCCAGCGGGCCGATCACCGCCGGCACCTTCAACGGTACCTACGGCACCCTGGTACTGGCGGCCGACGGTACCTATACCTACACCCTGCACCCTGGTGATTCAGCGTTCCTCGCCCTTCAGGGCGGCGGTAGCGGCACCGAGACCTTTACCTACACCCTGACCGATGCCGACGGTGACAGCAGCACCGCCAACCTGGTGTTGCAGGTGCACAACAACGACGACGGCGTGACCCTTAATGGTCTGGACAGCAACGGCGGTGAACTGACGGTCTACGAGAAGAATCTGTCAGATGGCAGCAGCCCGGATGCAGGCGCGCTGACCCAGAGCGGCACCTTCACCGTGACCGCGCCGGACGGCCTGCAGAGCCTGAGCGTAGGCGGAGTTAATGTGGTGACCGGCGGGGTGCCCGCGGGCTTCCCCCAATCGATCACCACCGACCTGGGCAATACCCTGACCATCACCGGCTACAACGCGGCTACCGGGGTGATCAGCTACAGCTACACCCTGGTGGACAACGAGGATCACCCAACCGCCAACGGCGCCAACAGCCTCAGCGAACATTTCAGTGTGCTGGCGACCGATGTCGATGGCAGCACCGCCAGCGGTTCGCTGGATGTGAACGTGGTGGATGACCTGCCAACAGCGGTCAATGACAGCAACGGCGTCGCCTCGGAAAGCCAGCTGGTGCTCAGTGGCAACGTACTGACCAACGATATACAAGGCGCCGACCGGGTACCTACTGGTCCAGTCACCGCCGGCACCTTCACCGGCACCTACGGCACCCTGGTTCTCGCAGCCGATGGCACCTACACCTATACCCTCAATGCCGAGGATGCCGACTTCAAGGCCTTGTACGGCAATGGCAACGGCACGGAGACCTTCGCCTACACCATCACCGACGCCGACGGCGACTCCAGCACCGCCAACCTGGTGCTGGACATCCATAACAACGATGACTGCGTGACCCTCTACTGCCTGGATGTCCCGGGTGGCGAGCTGACGGTCTACGAGAAGCACCTCAGCGACGGTACCAGCCCCAATGCCCCGGCCTTGACCCAGAGCGGCTTCTTCGCCGTTAGCGCGCCGGACGGCCTGCAAACCCTGACCGTGGGCGGGATCAATGTGGTGACCGGCGGAGTGGCCGCGGGCTTCCCGCAATCGATAATGACCGCCCTGGGCAACGTCCTGACCATTAACGGTTACGACGCCAGCACCGGTGTCGTCAGTTACAGCTACACCTTGCTTGACAATGAAAATCACCCGACGGGGCTGGGGGCCAACAGCATCGCCGAGCATTTCACTGTGTTCGCCAGCGATGGCGACGGCAGCAGTGCCTCCGGGGTGATCGATGTGAATATCGTCGATGACTTGCCCACCGCGAATCCTGACGTGGTGATGGCCGACGAAGGCACCACCATCAGCGGTAACGTGCTGGGTAACGACGTTGGGGGAGCCGATGGGCCGGCAGCCACGGGCGCGGTGGTCGGCGTGCGCGCCGGCAGCGATACCTCGACCTCGGCCATTGGCGGTTTGAACACCACCATCAACGGCCTGTATGGCACGCTGACCCTGGACGCCTTCGGCAACGCGACCTATCACAGCTATCCGAACTCGGTCACCGCTCCCGATTCGGAGGATGTGTTCGTCTACACCGTGCGTGACGCGGACGGCGATGAAAGCACCACCACCATCACCATCCAGATCTGCGGCAACGAGCTCAGGGCGGTCACTGACCAGGATGTCACTGTCTTCGAAAAAGCCCTGGACCTGAACAAGGATGGCCAGGACCTGGCGGCCGGCACGGTGATCGGCAGTGACCCGGGCAATACCGGCGAAACCGCCACCGGCACCCTGGTCGGCTCGGTCATCGGCGGCAGTGGGGCGATCACCTACACCCTGGTCGGCAGCGCCACTGGCACTTACGGGCAGATCCTGCTCAACCCCGACGGCACCTACCGCTACACCCTGACCTCGGCGCCGAAAACCTCGCCGACCGCCAACGACGGCCCCAACGTGCTGAGCGAAAGCTTCACCTACAAGGCCACCGACGCGGTGGGCAATACCACCACTAGCACCATCCAGATCAGCATCGTCGACGATGTGCCCCAGGCGGTCGCCAGCGAGCGTTCGGTCACCGCGCTGGAAGTCGATTCCAACCTGCTGCTGGTGATCGACGTCTCCGGCAGCATGGCCGATCCGTCGGGCGTCCCCGGCCTGTCGCGCCTGGAGCTGGCCAAGCAGGCGATCAGCACCTTGCTCGACAAGTACGACGACATGGGCGATGTGAAGGTGCAGATCGTCACCTTCAGCAGCAGCGCCACGGACAAGACGCCGATCTGGGTCGATGTGGCGACGGCCAAGTCGATCATTGCCTCACTGAGCGCGGGCGGCGGCACCAACTACGATGCGGCCGTAGCCGCGGCGAAGCTGGCGTTCGGCACCAGTGGCCAGATCAGCGGCGCGCAGAACGTCGGTTATTTCTTCTCCGACGGCAAGCCCACCGATGGCCAGGAAATCGGCACGGCTGACGAGACCGCCTGGAAAGCCTTCCTCGACGCCAACGGCATCAAGAACTATGCAATCGGCCTGGGCAGCGGTGTCAGCAACAGCAACCTCGACCCGCTGGCCTATGACGGCAGTACTCATATCGACACCAATGCCGTGGTGGTCACCGACCTGAACCAGCTCGACTCGGTGCTGGCCGGTACGGTACAGGGCACCCCGGTCACCGGCTCGCTGCTCGGCGAAGGCGGCTCGTTCGGCGCCGACGGCGGTTTCATCAAGACCCTGGTGGTCGATGGCACCACCTACACCTATGACCCCAGCGGCAATGGCAACCAGGGCTCGCTGAGCTTCAGCGGCGGGGTCAACCACGGCACCTTCAACACCCTGGACAACAGCCTCAGCATCGCCACCAACAATGGCGGCACGCTGGTGGTGAAACTCGACACGGGCGACTACACCTACACCTCGCAGAAAATCACCAGCGTGGTGCTGACCGAGACGGTCGGCTTCACCGTCAGCGACAACGACGGCGACCTGGCCAGCTCGACCCTGGTGGTCAAGGTCAACCCGAACGCGGCGCCGGTGGCGGGCGACGACCACATCATCACCAACATTCTGTCGGGCACTATCGTGGTGCCGGCCGATGCCCTGCTGGCCAACGACAGCGACGCCAACGGCGATCCGCTGACGGCCGCGCCGACCAGCTTCAACACCGGCTGGTTGTCCCCGGGGGCGGACTTTACCGCCGGCAGCCTGCAGACCATCGGCTTCACCGGAGGGTCCAACCAGACCCTGACCGTCGCCCGGGCCTCGTTCAATGCCAATACGGCGGCGATGACGGCCGCGGTGGTGATCAGCGGCTTCCTGGGCAGCATCAACAACGGCAATGACAACGACGAGGATGTGATCAGCGTCAACCTGAAGCAGGGCGAGACCCTGAACCTGGATCACAACCTGACGGCGGGCCGGGTGGGCATGGAGTACGCCTTCAATGGCGGGGCCTACACCGCGATTACCGACGGTGGCTCGTTCACCGCGGGGGCGGACGGCACCTACCAGATCCATATCACCAACCTGACCAACCCCAGCGGCGGCAACGCCAACGGTTCGGAAAACTACCAACTGACCATGACCGTCAACTACGCCGGCGGCCAGGAATCCACGCCGGATTACCACGGCACCTACACCGCCAGCGACAGCCATGGCGGCAGCGACAGCGCGGCGGTGAGCATCAGCTATCAGGGCGGCCATACCCTGACCGGCACCGCTGGCGACGATGTGCTGCTGGCCGGCAGCGGCGACAACCTGATCAATGCCGGCGACGGCAACGACGTGCTTATCGCCGGCAGCGGCAACAACACCCTGCATGGCGACGCTGGCAATGACCTGCTGTTCAGCGGGCCGGGCAACGACCTGCTCGACGGTGGCACGGGCAACGACACCGCCAGCTACGCCCATGCCAGTGCCGGGGTCACGGTCGACCTCGCGCTGCTCGGTGCGCAGAACACCGGCGGTGCCGGCACCGATATCCTGGCCGCCATCGAAAACCTGGTGGGCTCCAACTACAACGACAGCCTGACCGGCGACAGCAACGCCAACATCATCACCGGCGGCCTGGGCAACGATGTGCTCAACGGCGGTGGCGGCGACGACCTGTTGATCGGCGGGCTGGGCAACAACACCCTGACCGGTGGCAGCGGCAGCGACACCTTCCAGTGGCAGCAGGGCAACAGCGGGCATGACCTGGTCACCGACTTCACGCCGGGCACCGACAAGCTCGACCTGTCGCAACTGCTGCAAGGCGAGAACGCCAGCAGCGCATCGCTGGATGACTACCTGCACTTCACCGTCACCGGCAGCGGCCCGTCGCTGGTCACCAGCATCGATGTCAGCGCGGCGGCGGGGGCCACGCCGAGCCAGACCATCGACCTGGCCGGGGTCAACCTGGCGGCGCATTACGGGGTGACGCCGGGCGCGGGTGGGGTGATCGCCGGTGGCGCGGATACCGCGACCATCATCAACGGCATGCTCAACGACCATTCGCTGAAGGTCGATACCGTCTGAGGCCCGACGGGCCCGGCGCCAGCCTCGAGCGAGGCTGGCGCCGGGGCTGAACGGGGAAGGGCCTACATCGGTTGCGGTGGGCCGATCAGCCGCCCCATGACCCCGAACAGGCCCAGGGCCTTGAGGGTGTCCAGTTCACCCTGGGTTTCGACCTGTTCGGCGATCAGCGGCAGGTCGATGCTGTGGGTGGCGCGAAATACCGCCTCGATGAACAGCTGTTTGTCGCTTTGCCGGTCGATGTCGCGGATGTAGCTGCCATCGACTTTCAGGTAGGCCAGGCCGAGGTGGGCGAGATTGCCGATCTGGCTGAAGTTGCCGCCGAAATGTTGCAGGCCGATCCGGTAGCCGCTGTCCCGCAGGCGCTGGCTCAATTGCTGCAACTCGCTGGCCGAGGGCAGTTGGCGTTCGTCGATCTCCAGTGTCAGTAACTTGGCCAGGTCGGGCAGGGCCTTGAGCTGGTCGAGGATCCGCTGCAAGGCGTCGGGGTCGCGCAGGGTGCTGTCGGACAGGCTCAGGGCCAGCGGCCAGGCATGCTCGACCAGATAATCCAGGGTGTGTTCGAGCATGGCCAGGTCGAAGCGCGCCGACCAGCCGAGACGCTCGATCCAGGGTAGGAAATGCCCGGCGGCGATGGCTTCGCCCTGCGGGTCGAGCAAGCGCGCCAGCACCTTGTGATGCAGCACCTCGCTGGTGTCGGCGCACTGCACCACCGGCTGGAAATACAACTTCAACTTGCCGTTGCTCAGGGCGTCGTCGATCCAGGCGCGCCAGTCATGCTGCGGCTGGCTGGGGCCGGCGGCGAAGTCCTGCAGCAGCGCCCAGGGACGTTCGGGGTGCTGCTGGGCCTGCGCCAGCGCCTGGTCCAGACGCAGCCATACGCCGCTCAGCGGGTCGCCCGGCCGGTAGGCGACGATGCCCAGGTGCGCCACCGGCGTGCAGTCGCTGGCCCCGGTCAGGCGCAGGTTCTCCAGGGTGGCGCTGATTTCCATGGCCAGGCGCTCGGCGCCGCGGCTGTCCAGGCCCGGCGTGAGCAGGCTGAATTCGCCGCCGCGATTGCGCGCCGCCAGCCAGTGGCGCCGGTCGGCCTGGGTGCCGATGCGCTTGAGCAGGTCGCCGATGCTTTTGATCAGGGCGTCGGTGCGCTGGCCGCCCAGGCGCTGGTTCAGGCCACTGAGGTCGTTGACCCGCAGCATCAGCAGGTAACCATCGCCACTCTGCTCGTTGAGCAGCAACTGATCGCCGAGCTGTTCGTCCAGCAGGCGCCGGTTGGCCAGGCCGGTCAGGCTGTCCTGATAGGACTCGGCCCGCAGCTTCTCGCTGCGCGCAGCCTCCTCGGTGAACAGGGCCTTGAGTTTTTCCACCATCTGGTTCATGGCCAGGACCACCCGCTTGAGTTCGGGGGTGCGTGGCGCCGTCGGCAGGCTGATGAACTCACGATGGCTGATGGCTTCGGCCTGCCTGACCATGGCATCCAGCGGTCGCAACTGGCGCCGCAGCAGCCAGCCGCCGAACACCGCGCTGAGCAGCCCGCAGACCAGCAGCCAGAGCAGGCCGCCGAGGCTGCTGTCCCAGAGCCTGGCCAGGGCGAACTGCGGGTTGCTCAGCACCTCCACCCGCGCCACCTGTTCCCAGCCGCGCATGACCAGGGCGTCGCCGCCTTGCGGGTGCAGGTTCACCAGCCTGACGAACCACTGGGGGACGCCTTCGATGTTGGCGGGCACCGAACGCTCCAGCAGAAGGCTTTCGTCTTCGATGTTCACCACCCGGATGCTGTTGTAGTAGCCGCTGTCGAAGATCGAGCTGACCATCAGTTCCATCATCGCCGGGTCGTCGATCTGGCTGGTCAGGGACAGGCCCAGGGCGGTGGCCGCATCCTGGGCGTGGGAGCGCAACTGGCTGAGCATCTGCTCGCGGGAGCTTTCCAGGCTGACAAAAAAACTGCCGCTGAAGGCCACCAGCAGGAACAGGCAGATGGCGAGAAACAGTTGCTTGAGTAGCGACATTCGGCACTCCTTGTCGGATCAGCCATTACCCACGGTGAAGCCCTCGTCCTGCATCTTTTTCAGCACGTCCTGCCAGCGCGAGAGTTTTTTCGGATCGATGCTGCGCGTGTCGCCCGCGGCTCCGGGCAGGTACAGCCCCTCGGCATTGAAGGCGTATACCGGGTTCGGGTCCTGGCGCTGGGCGGCGGAACGAATGTCGTTGCTGAGGTTGTCCAGTATCAGCGGTCCGGCGCCGGGGCTGGGGTAATAGGCCAGGACCATGTGCGGCCGGTTGCCGCGCCTGGCCTTGACGTAGGTGAGACGCAGTTTGTCGCTGGAAACCCCCAGGCTGCGCAGGCTGAAATACTTGGCCAGCGCATAGTCCTCGCAATCCCCGGCGCCCTTGAGCAGGGCCTCGATCGGCGTGGCCCAATAGTCGCTCTGCTGCCAAGTGCGCTGGTCCTCCTTGAAGCTCAGTTGTTGGTTGAAGAAGCGGTTGATGGCATTCAGTTGTTCGTCTTCCGGTTGCCCGGTCACGTCCTGCAATAACTGGTTCCAGGCGTCGAGACGCTCCCGGGCCGGGCCCAGGACCTGATGGCGGTGCTCGAAGGTGCTCAGGACAGAAACGAATTCCCAGTTCGCCCGCACATTGCCCGGGTCGGTCCATAAACAGACCAGCAACAGCGACCAGCCGGCCAGCCGAGGCCGGAGCAGTGTCCACTCGGGGCGACGCGAACGTGCGGGCATGGCGGGCTGCTCGAATGCAGGTTTCTGAAGTCTAGGCGGTATTTTTCGCGAGCATGGGCAGCTGGTCGGGTTGCCACGAGCAGAGGAAGGAGGCGCGCAAGGGCCGGGCTCAAGGCCTGTGCAGGGTCTTCTGGCGCAGGATGTAGATTGTCACCAGCACCGCGCTGGTCAGCATGAAGCCGCGGGCCCAGGGCAGGGGCACGAGGTAGCAGGACAGGCCGATGCTCAGCCACATCAGGCCGATGGCGTAGACCTTGCCTTTGAGCGGAATGCCGTGGCCGTCCAGGTAATCGCGGATCCATGGGCCGAGCCGCGGATGGTCCACCAGCCATTGATAGAAGCGCGGCGAACTGCGGGCAAAGCAGGCGGCGGCCAGCAGCAGGAAAGGGGTAGTGGGCAATACAGGGAGGAAGATGCCGGTCACCCCCAGCACTACGCTCAGCCAGCCGATGGCCAGCAGAACGTAACGCAGGATCAGGGGGCGGTTGCCTATGGGCTTGGCCATAGGCAGTGACTCAGTGGTGGCGGGGCTTGAGAATGGCCGGTTTTTCGTCCGGCGCGTTGCACAGCAGGTACAGCGCGGTCAGGGCTTCCGGGATCTGCACGATCATGTCGTCCATCAGATTGGCATCGCTGGCGATGTCGGAGAACTCGGGTTGCTCGTCGAACAGGCCGGAACCGACCATGATCGGCAGGAGCATCTCGCTGACTTCTTCCTCGGCGGTCTCGAACCAGGCCGCTTCGCGCAGGAACACGCCTTCCATGAAGCCGATGCACCAGCCGCGCAGGTCGGAGTCGTCCGGCTCGTCGCCGAGGTCGAGGTCGCACGGCAGCTCGAACTCTTCGTCGGAGGCCAGTTGGCGGGCGATGTGGGCCTTGAGGGCAATCAGGGTGGATTCGATCTCTTCGCGCTGGGCGGCGTCGCTGTAGTGCGGCTCCTCGGCGAACAGGGCGTCGATCCACTCACGGTCGGGAACGCTTTCGGAACAGATGGACAGCGCAGTCAGGTAGCCGTGGGCGGCCACATAGTCCAGCGCCTCGTCATGCAGCTCATCGGCGTCGAGGAAGGCTTGCAGGCGGGTTAATTGCTCAGCGAAGGACATTGAAGGACTACCTTGGGAATAAACGATGCTGAATTCTAGGCCTTCTTGAGCGCTCAGGCCAGCCGCAGCGCATATTTGCGCGCTTCCGGGCTTTGCAGGAAAGTCGGCGAGCGAAGGCCAGGCAAGGCAAAAACAGGCGAGGAACGGCCGGGGTCGCGCCCGACTGTAGGGACCTACATGAGTATTCCGAGCCTGTTTCTGCGTAACGCCGTAGGCGTCTAGCGCGCAGCATGGCCTGCGTAGCGCCGAAGGCGCCCAGCGTGCAGCCACTTTTCATGCAGAGCCTGAAGGTTACCAGCGGTCCATTGTCGGCACCCTTCGCCGGCAAGCGCTCGGGTATACTTGCGCGTTTTGTGATGCCCGGCAGGCGTCGTAACGGTCCAGGAAAAGTCCGCTAACGGATTTGTCAGTGAAAACCGTGGTCTTTTCGGCCAGCCTGCGCACAGGGATTTCAGCGATTTTTGGAGTTTTTCATGCTCGAACAGGCTCAGCGCGTCCTCAAGGACATCTTCGGCTACGACAGTTTCCGTGGCCGCCAAGGTGCGATCATTGAGCGCGTGGCCAGTGGCGGCGACGCTCTGGTACTGATGCCTACCGGCGGCGGCAAGTCGTTGTGCTTCCAGGTTCCGGCCTTGCTGCGCGAGGGCCTGGCGGTGGTGGTCTCGCCGTTGATCGCGCTGATGGACGATCAGGTCGCGACCCTGGAGGAACTCGGGGTCGCCGCGGCGGCGCTGAACTCCACCCTGAGCGCCGAGCAGCAGCGCGACCTGGCCGCGCGCATCCGGCGGGGCGAAGTGAAGATGCTGTACCTGGCGCCGGAGCGCCTGGTGCAACCGCGGATGCTGGCGTTCCTGCAGAACCTCGACATCGCCCTGTTCGCCATCGACGAGGCGCATTGCGTGTCCCAGTGGGGGCATGATTTCCGCCCGGAATACCTGCAATTGGGCCAACTGGCGGAAATGTTTCCCCAGGTGCCGCGCATCGCCCTGACCGCCACCGCGGACAAGCGGACCCGCGAGGAAATCGTCAATCGCCTGCACCTGCAGAATGCCGAGCGTTTCCTCTCCAGTTTCGACCGTCCGAACATCTTCTATCGCATCGTTCCCAAGGAGCAGCCACGCAAGCAGCTGCTGGCGTTCCTCGGTGAGCGGCGCAGCGACGCCGGCATCGTCTACTGCCTGTCGCGCAAGAAGGTCGACGAGGTGGCCGCATTCCTCTGCGAGCAAGGCTTCCCGGCGTTGCCCTATCACGCTGGATTGCCCAGCGAACTGCGTGCCTATCACCAGAAGCGTTTCCTCAACGAGGAAGGGCTGATCATGGTCGCGACCATCGCCTTCGGCATGGGTATCGACAAGCCCAACGTGCGGTTCGTGGCGCACCTGGACCTGCCCAAGTCCCTCGAGGCCTATTACCAGGAAACCGGGCGTGCCGGGCGTGACGGCCTGCCTGCCGATGCCTGGATGGCCTACGGCCTGCAGGACGTGCTGATGCTCAAGCAGATGCTGCAGAACTCCGAGGGCGACGAGCGCCACAAGCGCCTGGAGCAGCACAAGCTCGATGCCATGCTGGCGTTGTGCGAGGAAACCCGCTGCCGGCGCCAGACCCTGCTGGCCTACTTCGACGAAGACATGCCGCAGCCATGCGGCCATTGCGACAACTGCGTCGATGGCGTGCAGACCTGGGATGCCACCGAGCCGGCGCGCCAAGCGCTGTCGGCGATCTATCGTACCGGCCAGCGTTATGGCGTCGGCCACCTGGTGGACGTGCTGCTGGGCAAGGACACGGAAAAGGTCCGCAGCTTCGGCCATCAGCATCTTTCCGTGTTCGGCGTGGGCAAGGCGCGTAGCGAAGGCGAATGGCGCTCGCTGTTCCGCCAACTGGTGGCCCGCGGCCTGGCCGACATCGATCTGGAAGGCTACGGCGGCCTGCGTCTGAGCGACAGCTGCCGGCCGCTGCTCAAGGGCGAGGTGAGCCTGGAGCTGCGCCGCGACATAAAGCCGCAGACCGCCGCCAAGAGCAGCACCAGCCAGGCCAGCCAACTGGTACGTGGCGAAGAGCGCGAACAGTGGGAAGCCTTGCGCGCCCTGCGGCGCAAACTGGCGGAAGAACATGGCGTGCCGCCCTATGTCATTTTCCCCGACTCTACCCTGCTGGAAATGCTCCGCAGCCAGCCCGGCTCCCTGGCGGAAATGGCCCGGGTCAGCGGCGTCGGCGCGCGCAAACTGGAGCGCTACGGCGAGGCGTTCCTCGAAGTGCTGGGCGGCCAGGCCCAGGTGCCGAAAGTGGTGGCCGACATCCGCCACGAGCTGATTACCCTGGCCCGCGCCGGTATGACGCCGCTGCAGATCGCCGGGCAATTGCAGTGCTCGGAAAAGAACGTTTACACAATGCTCGCCGAAGCCGTGGGCAAGCAGCAGCTGTCCCTGGAGCAGGCGCTGGATCTGCCGGAAGACCTGCTCGGCGAGATCCAGGACGCCTTTCTCGACGGCGAAGGCGAGCTGCCTTCGGTGAGCGAAGTGGCCGAGCTGTTTGCCGGTCGCGTGCCGGAAGGTGTGCTGTATTGCGTGCGTGCGGCGCTGGAATCGGAATTCGAGATGTGAGTCGTCTGGCGGCAAGATGTAACGATTCAGTTCATGGCAAACCTTGCCACTCGGCAACTGTCATGCTTAGCTGACTAATAATTAGTTTTTCTTAATTTTCAGTCTACTAACTCATGAGTTGTCTATGCCGTTAACCGATCAACACCGTTTTGGCATGCAGTTGGCGCAGATGTCCCGAGGCTGGCGCGCCGAACTGGATCGCCGTCTGGCCGGACTTGGCCTGTCCCAGGCCCGCTGGCTGGTGCTGCTGCACCTCGCCCGTTTCGATGAAGCTCCGACCCAGCGTGAACTTGCCCAGAGTGTCGGCGTCGAAGGACCGACCCTGGCGCGGCTGCTCGACAGCCTGGAAACCCAGGGCCTGGTGCAACGGCAGTCGGTGGTCGAGGATCGCCGGGCGAAGAAGATCGTTCTGTGCGCCCCGGCGCTGCCCTTGATCGAGCAGATCGAAACCATCGCCACCGCCTTGCGCAGTGAATTGTTCGTCGGTGTCGATGAAGAGGATATGCGGGTATGCATGCGGGTTCACGCGCATATTCTGGCCAATCTGGAAAAGTCTTGAGGCATAACTAGCGCCGCGGATTTTTGAGCTACCGACACCGGCGGACTATAAGAAATACCAGGTCCACAGCGGCATGCGCAGCCAGCGTATCGCCGCTGTGGTCGCTTTCGGTCCTCAAAAAAGGTTGCTCATGTTCCAGAGTCTGCTGGCCGCTCTGCGCGGCTCCGTCGGGTCATCTTGCCTGGGAAATCGTCCCTGGCTCCTTCTGCTGTTGCTGGCGACCCTGTATTCGTCCCTGGCCTCGGCGGTAGGCCTGGGCGAAATCACCGTGCATTCGGCGCTGAACCAGCCGCTGGAGGCGGAGATCGCCCTGGTGCAGGCGCAAGGCCTGGAGGAGGGCGAGTTGGCGGTCAGCCTGGCGACGGCCGGCGAGTTCAAGCAGGCCGGTGTCGAGCGCTTGCCGTTTCTCGAGGACTTGCGCTTTACCCCGATCCTGCGGGGTGAACGCAGGGTGATCCGGGTGGTGTCGAGCAAGCCGGTGAACGAGCCGTTCCTGGATTTCCTGTTGCAGGTGAACCAGGCCAATGGCCGGCAGTTGCGCGAATACACGCTGCTGATCGATCCCCCGGGCAGCCCCGAGATAGTGCCGGCCCCGGCCAGGGAGGTCGCGAAACCTGAACCGACGATTGCCACCCAGGCTCCCCCAGCGGCGGCCAAGGCGGTTGATCCGGTGGCCGGACAGTTGGCGCAAGCCCTGCAGGCCAACCAGCAATTGCAGGACCAGGCCCGAGCGCTGCAGAACACATTGCAGCAGCGGGACGAACAACTGGCGCGCCAGCAGCAACAGCTGGTGGAGCTGCAACGTCAGTTGGCCGAAGTCCGGAGCAAGCCTGCTGATAATCCTGCCCCGGCTTCCGCACCTGTACCCGCGACGCCCACCGCCGTCAGTCCACCTCCGCCAGCCGAACAGGCGCCAGAGGCCGAAGGCTCGAATCCCTGGCTGATGCTTGCCGCCTTGCTGCTGACGGCCTTGCTGGTGGTGCTGGTCATGCGTCGCCGTCGTCAGTCCGCAGCCGTAGCGGACGCGCGGTTGACCCCCGAGAACCGGCCCACACGAACGCTGGCCACTGCTGTGACGACAGTGGCAGCCCGGGAGTCGTTGAGATCAACGCCCCCGGTTGCTCCGGTACAGCCCGTGGCAGGAGAGCGGCTTGCCGATCGCGAGCCTTCGATCGATGTCGACTGGGACCTGATCGCACCTTCCGAGCCCGCCAGCGTTCCGGCGTCTCCCGCTGCCACACCGGCGCCCTTCAATGCCGACTCGATCGTCTGGCGCCTGGAGGAACCAGACGAGCCGGGCTCCGGCACCAAGGCCGAAGCCGAGTCGGACGCCCAGCCTCAGAACGTCTGGCCCAAGTTGAGGTAGACCGCTTTCTGGTTGTCGTCGTTGATGCCATAACTGAAATTCAGTGGCCCCAGCGGCGTGTCGAAGCCGAGGAAGACGCTGGCAGCGTTGATATAGCCGCTGTCGAACTCGTTGTCGTTGTTCCAGGCCCGCCCTCGCTCCAGGGAGCCGCCGATATACAGCGGGAAGTCCAGGGGCAGGTAGGAGCGGGGTGTCAGCCGCCGGTAGTAGACGCCCCGCATCAGGCTGATGTTCTGGCCCGACAGGGCATCCTGGCGGAAGCCCGATAGCTGGCGGGCGCCGCCGAGCACGAAGCTCGAGGTCACCACTTCGGCCTCATCCAGGGTCCGGCCATATCGACCGCCGAGGATAAAGGTGTTCGGGCCGCTGCTCAGGGCCTTGTCCAGCTTGAACTCCCACTGCCGGTAGCGTTTGTCCGAGCCCAGGCTGGGTTCGAACTGGCGCAGCGACAGGCCGATGTCCTCGCCCGCGTGGGGGAAGTAGACATTGTCCAGGGAGTCGAACGAGTAGCGCAGTTCGTAGTAACCCTCGTTGAAGCTTTCGCTGGGCAGGTCCTGGTCGCCGACGCGCACATCGGCCTTGCCCCAGGCCTCGCCGACGCCGAAGCGGATCTCGCCGCTGTTGCCGATCTGGCGCCCGATATTGAGGCCGAAACCGTAGCGCTCCAGGCGGTATTCGGCGATCGGGTCGTTATCCAGCACGGCTTCGATATTCTGCGATTCGATGCCGATGTAAGGCGCGATGAAGTAGCGCGAGCCGACATCCAATGGCTGATAGAACTCGCTGTAGAGCTCCTGCTGATCGCCGATCTGCACCCGGGTCAGCCATTCGGCGCCGAGGCTGTTGATGCCGTTGACCCGGTAGCTGGCGCCCAGGTTGAAGGCGCTGTCGCCGCGCATGTCGTCGGACAGGTTCAGCCCCAGGCGCAGGTAGTCGGTGCCGCTGCGTTTGCCCCGGGCGTTGATCACCAGGGTGTGGTCATTGCCTTTGTGGACCACGCGGTATTGCACCTGCTCGAAGTAGTCCAGGCCGTACAGCGTGCCCATGTCGGTCTGCAGCCGGCCCAGGTCCAGAGGCTCGCCGATATGCTGGCGGATGTAGTAGCGGATCACGTCGTCGCTGACCTTCGAATCGTTTTCCACCCGGATTGCGGTGATGATCGGGGTGCGCTGGCTGGGCGTGCGCGCGGCGCTGAGTTCGGCATCCATAGGTTCGGCCCGGCGCAGCGGCGCCAGGCGTGCGTCGAGGATGCGGGTGGCGCGGTAGCCGGCGTCGATCATTTCCTGGGCGCGGCCGAAGTCGGTGACCCCGAAACTGGCCAGGGGAGGCTGGATCAGCACGTCGCTCTTGTGCAGGGACGCCAGTTGTTCCTCGGAGTTGCGCCGGGTCATCAAGGTGATCGACTGGTTCAGCACATCGACCACGGTCGCCAGTTGCTGGCGCGAGCGCAGCGGGGTGCCGATGTCGACCACAATGGCGATGTCCACGCCCATATCACGGGCCACATCCAGCGGAATGTTGTCGGTCATGCCACCGTCCACCAGCAGCCGGCCATCCATCTCCACCGGGGCGAACACCGCCGGGATCGACATGCTGGCGCGAATCACCCGGGGCAGGTGGCCCTTGCGAAATACCACTTTCTCGCCACTGGCGATGTCCGTGGCGACCGCGCGGAAGGGGATCGGCAATTTGTCGAAGTCCCGGGTGTCGCTGGCGTGGGCCAGCATGCTTTCCAGCAGCAGCGCCAGGTTCTGGCCCTGGATCACCCCCAGCGGCAGGCCGAGGCTGCCGTCGTCACGGAAGCTGAGTTTCTGTTTCACCAGGAAGTCGCGGTCGTCCTGCTTGCGCCGAAAGGGTATGTCTTCCCGAGGCGGCGCGTCGGACAGCGCCTGTTGCCAGTCGATGCCCAGGGCCAGTTTTTCCAGCTCGTCGATCTTGTAGCCCGAGGCGTACAGCCCGCCGATCACCGCGCCCATGCTGGTACCGGCAATCGCATCGATCTTCACGCCTTGCTCTTCCAGGGCCTTGAGCACGCCGATATGTGCCAGGCCACGGGCCGCGCCACCGGACAACACCAGGCCGATCTTCGGCCGTGGCGCCTCGGCGGCGTGCAGGAACACGGGGAGCAAACACAGGAGCAGGCAGGACAGCAAACGACGCATCATGGATCTCGGGGCGAGCGATAAAGGCGGCTATTATAACGACGCCCTTGAGCCCAGGAGTCGGCAGCACCATGACAGAACGTAAACCGGAAGTGGTCATCACCTATTGCACACAGTGCCAGTGGCTGCTGCGCGCCGCCTGGCTGGCCCAGGAACTGCTGAGCACCTTCAGCGACGACCTGGGCAAGGTGTCCCTGGAACCGGCCACCGGCGGCACGTTCCGCATTACCTGCGACGGCGTACAGATCTGGGAGCGCAAGGCCGATGGCGGTTTCCCCGAAGCCAAGGTGCTCAAGCAGCGGGTGCGCGACCAGATCGACCCGCAGCGCGACCTCGGTCACAACGACCGCACTCAGTGAGACGCTGCTTCTGCTGCTACGGTTTTTTTGCTTGAGCCGGACAGGCTGCTGGAGACCACGATGGCAAGGATGATCAAGACGCCGCCGATCAGCATGCGCAGCGTCGGCGTTTCGTTGAACAGCAGCCAGGCCACGGTAATCCCGTAGACCGGCTCCAGGGCAAACACCACCGCCGCGGTGCGCGCCTTGATCACCGCGAGGCTGGCGACGAACAGGCTGTGGGCCAGGCCGGTGCAGAAGATGCCGAGCAGGCTGATCCATAACCAGTCGATGGTGCGCACCTCGCTCAGGCCCGGCGCCGCCACCGGCAGCAGGCACAAGGCAACCACCACGTTCTGGCACAGCGCTGCCTGCACCGCCGGGATGCGCGCCGAGCTGGCGCGGTTGTTCAGCGACAGCAAGGCGAACAGCAGGCCCGACCCCACGGCCCAGAGCAGCCCGCTGGTGGCTTGGCTGGCGAGGTCGAAATCCGGCGTGACCAGCACCAGGCCGACGCTGACCAGTGCCACCAAAACGATTTCGTTGAGGCGGATGCGCTCGCGGAAAATCAGCCCTTCGAGGATCACAGTGAAGGCCGGGAAGCTGGCGAAACCCAGGGTGGCGATGGCCACGCCTGCGACTTTCACCGCGATGAAGAAACTCACCCAGTGCCCGGCCAGCAGCAGGCCGCTGAGCAGCAGGCGCCACCAGTCCGTAGCCTGTAGCCGTTGCCAGCGGATGCTGCTGGCGCAGCGGGCGAAGAACGCCAGGGCGAGCACCGCGAACGCCGCGCGCCCGAAGACGATGATGGCCGGCGAAGCGGCGGCGAGTTTGCCGAATACACCGGTGAGGCCGAACATCAATGCGCCGATATGCAGGGCGCCAAGGGCAGTACGCGGAGTCATTTCAATCCTTCAAGACGGTTGAGCGGAGCGGTGCCAGTCTAAAAGCCTGGCGGGATCCGGTCTGTCGCGATCCTCGCGTTTTTTGTCGACAGCCTAGCGGTGGCCTGTGGTGCGTCGCAGCTTGCCGGGGGAGACGCCGAACTCGCGCAGCACCGCCGCGGCGAAAGCACTCTGGGAGCTGTAGCCGACGCGACTGGCGATTTCACCGATGGGCAGTGCCGAGTCGCGCAACAGGCCGGCGGCCATGTGCAGGCGCCGGCTACGGATGTAGTCCATCGGCGTCTGCCCGCATTCGGCGACAAACCGTGCATGCAGGCGAGCGCTGGACAGCCCGGCGATCCGCGCCAGGTCGGCCACCTGTAGCGGATGGGCGGCGTGTTGGTCGATATGGGCATTCAGGGCGGCATAGGGCAGGCGTCGGCCGCCGACGCTGGCGGGGCTGGCCTGGTTGAGGCTGGCCAGCAACAGCACGGCGCCTTGCTGGGCAATCAGCGGGTCGTTGACCGGGCTGCCGGCCAGCCAGTTGACCAGTTGGCTCTGCGCCGTATCCAGGGGCAGGCGCCCGGCGTTGTCGAGCAGGCGGCGACTGGCATCGGCGTGATCGCCCAGCGACTGCACCAGCCAATGTTCATCGGGCACATCGAGCACCAGGCAGCGGCTGCCGTTGGAGCTGCCGCAGGCATGGTGGGCGCCGGAGGGCACCACCACGAAACTCTGCTGGACCACCTGGCTGCCCTGGCCGTCGACCTCGAAATCGAGCTGGCCCGACAGGCCGAACACCAGTTGCGCGTGTTCGTGGCTGTGGACGATCAGGTCGTGGCTGTATTGGCGTAGCGTGAGGATCGGTCTCATCGCAGTCTCCTTGGCAGAACGGCAGTCTACACCGGCGGCCTGGGGTCAAGCGCTGTCATCGGACTGCCGTATTTCTGTCACAGGCGATTAATCGCCCGGGTGCAAGCTCGCAAAAAATGCAGGAGTGTGCCCATGACCAGTGCCGAACTCGCCAGACCTAGCCGTAAACAACGCGTGCGCACCTTGTGGATTTCCGATGTGCATCTGGGTACCCGGGACTGCCAGGCGGAGCATCTGTCGCAGTTTCTCAAGGGTTATCACGCCGACCGGATCTACCTGGTCGGCGACATCATCGACGGTTGGAAACTGCGCGGCGGCATGTACTGGCCCCAGGCACACACCAATGTGATCCGCCGCCTGCTGACCATGAGCAAGCGCGGCACCGAGGTGATCTATGTCACCGGCAACCACGACGAATTCCTGCGCCGCTATTCGAAGCTGATCCTGGGCAATATCCAGTTGGTGGACGAGGCGGTGCATGTCACCGCCGATGGCCGCCACCTGCTGGTGATCCACGGCGACCAGTTCGATGTCATCACCCGCTACCACCGCTGGCTGGCCTTTCTCGGCGACTCGGCCTACGAATTCACCCTGACCCTCAACCGCTGGCTGAATCATTGGCGGGCGCGCTACGGCTACGGTTACTGGTCGTTGTCGGCCTACCTCAAGCACAAGGTCAAGACCGCGGTCAGCTTTATCAGCGACTTCGAGGAAGCCATCGCTCACGAATGCGTGAAGCGTGAGCTGCACGGCGTGGTGTGCGGGCACATTCACCATGCCGAGATCCGCAAGGTCGGCGAAGTGGACTACCTCAATTGCGGGGATTGGGTCGAGTCGTGCACCGCCCTGATCGAGCATTGGGACGGCACCATCGAGCTGTATCGCCTGGCCGATGCCCAGGCGCGGGAGGCGCAGCGCAAGGCCGAACTGGCCAAGGTCGCGGAGCTGGCTTGAGGGTTCGGTCGCCTGATCTGAGGTTATCGCGGGCAAGCCTCGCTCCTACTCTAACCGTAGGAGCGAGGCTTGCCCGCGATGGCCTGCGCAGCAGGCCTCAGGCCGGCGCGTGTTCCTGCATGGCCGCCTTGTAGATCGAGTTTTTCGGCTGGGCGAACAGGCGTTCGAGCATGGGTTCGAAAAAGCTCAGGGGCAGGCTGTCGTACTCTGGATCGAATGCCGCGGCGTCGTACTTGGCACAGAATTCAGCGGTCCGCAGATACAGCGGATGGTCCTTGAATTGCTCGCGCAGGTGCCGGTCCATGCCCAGGTGATGGAAGAAGTAGTAGCCCTGGAAAATCCCGTGCTTCTCCACCATCCACAGGTTCTCGGGGCTGACGAAGGGCTTGAGGATCGCCGCGGCGATGTCCGGGTGATTGTAGGAACCCAGGGTGTCGCCGATGTCGTGGAGCAGGGCGCAGACCACATATTCCTCATCGCGACCGTCATGCCAGGCCCGGCTGGCGGTTTGCAGCGAGTGGGTCAGGCGGTCCACCGGGAAGCCGCCAAAATCGCCCTCGAGCAACTTCAGGTGCGCCACGATGCGTGCCGGCAACTGCTTGGCGTAGGCGCTGAAATCTGCGGCGATGATCGCCCAGTCTTCCTGGGTGCCATCCTTCATGTGGGTGAAACGGGCATGAGCGTTCATCGGCAATCCTCTTGTTGTTTTTTGCGCAACGACTGGAGTCTATGCCTTGGATCCAATCCTGCACTGGCTGCGCGGGACGGCTTGCTGTCCGGCCAGGCCTAGAACGGCACCTTGCCGGTCAGCATGTCGCGGTACATGACGAAATCGCCCAGAAGGCTGTAGAGCGGATACTGGAAGGTGGCCGGGCGGTTCTTCTCGAAGAAGAAATGACCGACCCAGGCGAAGCTGTAGCCGGCCACCGGCAGCGCCAGCAGCAACAGCCAGGCGCCTTTGCCGATGGCGAAGGCGAGGATGAAGATCACCAGGGTCGTGCCCACGAAGTGCAGGCGGCGGCAGGTGCTGTTGCTGTGTTCGCTCAGGTAATAAGGATAGAACTCGGCGAAGCTGTTGAATTGCTTGATGTTATCCACGACTGCGATCTCTGTGGTTGTTGTTCTGTCAGCGGGACGCTCTGCGGGGAGCTTATTTGAGTCTAGAGTCATCAATGGCTGGGGCCAGTGACAATAGGCGCCACTTTAGTATCCTTGAGAAATCGGCCGTGGCATGCGGCTCATCATGTAAAAGAACCCACCATGAGCGAACGAACGACTTCTGCAAGCTGGGCGATGGGAATTGTCAAAGCTCTGGAGATGGACGGCCTGGATTGCCGTGCATTGTTCAAGCAGATCGGGCTCGACTATGCCGCACTGGACGACCCGGACGCACGCTTCCCCCAGGACTCGATGACCCGTCTCTGGCAACGAGCGGTGGAACAGTCCGGCAACCCGGCGATCGGCCTGAACATGGGCAAGGTGGTGCGACCGGCCTCCTTCAACGTGGCCGGATATGCCCTGATGTCCAGCCGTACCCTGGCCGAGGGGTTCCAGCGCCTGGTGCGCTACCAGCGGATCATCGCGGAAAGCGCTGATCTGAGTTTCCGGCTTTTACCTGAAGGTTATGCGCTGATTCTGACGGTGCACGGCGATCATCTGCCGCCGACCCGGCAAAGTGCCGAAGCCTCGCTGGCCTGTGCGCTGGCGCTGTGTGGCTGGTTGACCGGGCGGACGCTGCAGCCGCGCCAGGTACTGATGCAGGGGGCGGTGCCGGTCGATCTGGAGCCTTACAAGCAGGCGTTTCATGCGCCGCTGGTGTTCAACGCGCCTTACGATGCGTTGATTTTCGAGCGTGCCGATCTGGAAGCGCCATTGCCGACCGCCAATGAGGCCATGGCGCTGCTGCATGACCGCTTCGCCGGTGAATACCTGGCGCGGTTCTCCGAAAGCCGGGTGACGCACAAGGCGCGCCAGGCGCTGTGCCGGTTGTTGCCCCAGGGCGAGCCGAAACGCGAAGCCGTGGCCCAGACCCTGCACCTGTCCCAGCGCACCCTGCAACGGCGGTTGCAGGAGGAGGGCACCAGTTTCCAGACCCTGCTCGACGACACCCGCCGTGAGCTGGCCGAGCAGTACCTGGCGCAGCCGAGCATGACCCTGCTGGAGATTGCCTATCTGTTGGGGTTTGCCGACCCGAGCAACTTTTTCCGCGCTTTCCGCCGCTGGTTCGATGCCACGCCCGGCGAATACCGGGCGCGGCTGCTAGAGTCCTCGGCCTCGATCAGTGACGCCAGAATGCCGGAATACACAACACGAATACGGTGATGATCTCCAGCC
This sequence comes from Pseudomonas sp. RW409, assembly GCF_003184125.1. Taxonomy (NCBI): domain Bacteria; kingdom Pseudomonadati; phylum Pseudomonadota; class Gammaproteobacteria; order Pseudomonadales; family Pseudomonadaceae; genus Pseudomonas; species Pseudomonas sp. RW409. The sequence goes on from NZ_QHHP01000042.1 coordinate 192,931, forward strand.
GGCCGAGCAGCATGCCCAGGGACAGAATCCACTTGGCGGCGTCCGGCAGGGTGGCGAAGTTGCCGGCTGGGCCGATGGTTTCGCCCAGGCCCGGGCCCACCCCCGACACCGTACTGGCCGCACCGGTCAGGGCGGTCATCCAGTCCACTCCCAGCAGCGACAGCGCCAGGGCGATCACGCAGATGGTAATGGCGAAGAAGAACGAGAAGGTCAGGATCGAACGGACGATTTCCTCGTCGAGGCGGTGACCGTTGTATTTCTGCTTGATTACCGCGCGCGGGTGGATCAGCTGGTTCAAGTTGGCCTTGAGCAGGATGTAGGCGACCTGGAAGCGGAAAATCTTGATCCCGCCGGCGGTCGAGCCGGAACAGCCGCCGACGAAGCCCAGGTAAAAGAACAGCATCAGCGAGAAGTTGCCCCACAGGCTGTAGTCGCCCAGGGCGAAACCGGTGGTGGTGACCACCGAGGTGACGTTCAGCGCGACGTGACGCAGGGCTTCCAGCCAATGCAGCTGGGTGGTCCACCAGTACCAGGTGCCGAGCACCAGCCAGGTCACCAGCAGCATGCCGAGCAAGCCCTGGACCTGCTGGTCCTTGATCAGCGCCCGGCGGTTGCCGCGCAGGGTGGCGACGTACAGGGTGAACGGCAGGCTGCCGAGGATCATGACCACCACCGCCACCCAGTGCACCGCCGGTTGAGGCCAGTGCGCCAGCGAGCTGTCGGAGGTGGAGAAGCCACCGGTGGAAATCGCCGACATCGCGTGGTTGATCGCGTCGAACAGGCTCATCCCGGCCCACCAGAAGGCCAGGCTGCCGAGAATGGTGATGCCGACATAGGCCGCCACGATCAGCCGCGCCACCATGTGCGAACGCGGCATGACCTTTTCCGAGCGGTCCGAGGACTCTGTCTGGAACAGGCGCATGCCACCGATGCGCAGCAGCGGCAGGATCGCCACCGCCATGCCGATGAAGCCGATGCCGCCGAGCCAGTGCAGCAGGGAACGCCACATCAGGATGCCCGGCGACATGTTGTCCAGGCCGCTGAGCACGGTGGCGCCGGTGGCGGTGATGCCGGACATGCTTTCAAAGAACGAGTCGGTGTAGCTGATGTGCTGGGTCAGCAAAAACGGCAGGGCGGCGAAGATGCACACCACCAGCCAGCTGGACACCGTCAGCAGGTACATGTCCCGCGGACGCAGGTGCACATGCTCCGGGCGCCCGGGTATCACCAGGGCCAGGCCGGCGATGAAGGTGATCATGCTGGCCCAGAGGAACGACGGCAGGTCGCCGGTGCGCTCGAACAGCACCAGCGTCGCCATCGGAATGACCATGGCGATGGCCAGGGTGATCAGGAAAATGCCGATGATGAAACCAATGATCCGTAGGGTCGGCAACGCCATGAGGTCCGCTCGGGGCTGATAAGGAGGGCGCCATTCTACCTGCGGTGCGGAGCATGTAAACCGGCACCCGGAAGGCACTTATCGGTAGAATGGCCGGACATTTTTTTCAGGAGGTGGCCGATGGAGGCTCTCGACGCATTGCTCAACCGTGTTTCCGTACCGCGTCTGGTGGACCCGGCGCCGACGGCGGCGCAACGCGAAGCGCTGTTCGCGGCGGCATTGCGCGCCCCGGATCACGGCCAGTTGCGGCCTTGGCGCTTTCTGACGGTGGAAGGCGCGGCCCGTGAACAGTTGGGCGAACTGCTGGTGGAAGCGGTGCAATTGCAGGGTGGCGAAGTGACCCAGGCGGCCCTGGACAAGGCCCGCGCCATGCCACTGCGCGCGCCGTTGGTGGTGGTTGTAGTGGCCCGCTTGCAGGAGCACGTCAAGGTGCCGAAATCGGAGCAGCGGCTGGCGGCCGGCTGTGCTGCCCACGGCATCCTGCTGGCGGCCTACGCCCAGGGGATCGGTGCGGTGTGGCGTACCGGCGAGCTGTCCTATTCGCCCCATGTGGCCAAGGGGCTCGGCCTGGGCGACGGTGAAGAAATCATCGCCTTCCTGTACCTGGGCACGCCGCTGAACGAGCCACGGGTCGCGCCCAAGGTGGATACGGCGGAGTTCGTCAGTGGCTGGTCGGGCAAGGCCTGATCGTAGAGTTGTGGTGTCGCGGATAGCTAATCGCGGGCAAGCCTCGCTCCTACAAGTTAGTGCCGTTCGCCAGATAGGTGAACGACGCGAGTCTGCAGGAGCGAGCGGGCGGCGATCCGACTTGCCCGCGAAGCTTCTCAGGCCTGGGCAGTAACGTCAGGCACCAACGGCAACTCCAGGCTGGCGATAAAGCCGCCCTGGGGATGATTGTCCAGGGTCAGGCTGCCGCCGTGGCGTTCCGCGGCGCGCCGGGCGATGGCCAGGCCCAGTCCGTGACCCGGCGCGGTCTGGCCCGGGGCGCGGTAGAAGGGTTCGCCCAACTGACGCAAATGTTCGGCTTCCACCCCGGGGCCGTGATCGCGCACGCTGAGCACAATTCGGTCTCCCTGACGCAATGCCCGCACTTCGATCGGCTGTCCGGCCGGGTTGAAGCGCTGGGCATTGCGCAGCAGATTGTCCAGCGCCCGTTCGATCATGGTCGGCCAGCCCTTGAGGCTGAGCGGTGATTCGGCCTGGATCTTCACCGGCTGTTCCGGACAGGCCAGTTGGGCATCCTTTTGCAGGTTGTCGAGCAGGGCATTGAGGTCCACCTCTTCGGCGCTGGCGTTGTCGGCATCGACCCGGGCCAGCACCAGGATTTCGCTGATCAGTGCTTCCAGGCGATCGCACTCGCGGGTCAGGCGCGGCCACAGGCGCTCGCGTTCCTCGGCCGTGGCGCGTTCGGCCAGCGCCAGGGCGATGCGCAGGCGCGCCAGCGGCGAGCGCAGCTCATGGGAGACATCGCGCAGCAGCTGGCGCTGGCTGCCGATCAGGCTTTGCAGGCGCGAACCCATGCGGTTGAAGTCCTTGGCCAGCACGCCGAATTCGTCGCGGCGGGCGGCCAGGCGAGCCAGGCTGTTCTGCTGGTAAGTGGTTTGCCCCAGGTCATGCACCGCACCGCGCAAACGGCTGAGGGGGCGGGTGATGGACAGGGTCACCAGCAGGCTGAACAGGGTCAACACCACCAGCGCGATGGTCAGGGCGCTCAGCGGCCACAGCAGGCTGTCGCGGTGCCAGGCGTCCAGTTCCGGGTGGGGAATGCGATAGATCAGCAGGTAGGTGTCGCCGGTTTTCGGGCTGGTGTATTCGGCGGTCAGGCGCCGCCAGGGCAGGCGCCGGTCATCGTTGTTCTGCCGGGCCTCGAGGGCCGCCGCGCGGCGCGGGAAGGTGCCGCGGACCACCGGGTCGCCAGCTTCGTTCAGCACCTGTACGTTGACGTGGTACTGGTGCTTGCGCTGCTCGAGGATCTCCTGGGCGGCGTCTTCGCCCTGTTCTTCGTAGGTGCGCGTCCACTCCTCGGCCAGGGTATTGAGGCCCGGATGGCGACTGAGGATCCAGGCATCCTGGTTCAGCATATGGCCAAGCAGAATCGACAGCCCTGCAACCAGGGTGATGGCCAGCCAGAAGCTGGCGAGGATGCGCCAGAACAATGAACGCACGGGAAGTCCTCAAACAAGGAAAGCCCAGTGGGGTGCCACTGGGCTATGGGATAAGCGCTAGAGCATTATTGCGCTTTTTGCGGCTGTTGCGCTTTCCAGGCCTTGAATTCGGCCCATTCGGCGCGGCGCTCAGCGTGTTTCTTCTGGATGGCGTCAAACTCTTTCTGTTGTTCCGGCTTGAGCAGGGCGCGGATATCCGCTTCGGTTTTCTGGCGCTTGGCGGCGATCTCGTCCTTCATGGCCTTCTGGTCGGCCGGCGACAGTTTTTCCAGGTACTTCTGCACCAGCTCTTTGCGCTCGTGCATCTGCTCACCCATCAGCTTGCGAATCTGCTGGCGCTGTTCGTGGCTCAGGTCCAGCTGACTGTAGGGGCCTTTGCCGCGCATGTGTTCGCTGTGGCGCGGGCCATCCATCGGACCCATGGGACCTGCGCCTTCCGGCATGGCCATGGCCACGGTCGGCAGGGCGGCGGCGAACATCAGAGCGATCAGGGTCTTGCGCATGGTGTATCTCCTTGTCTCATTCCCGGTCAGTTCCGGATGTGTGCAGATTACGGAGATCAAGGTCAGCGGCGGTCAGCGAAGGGTAAAGCTTGGGTAAAGACGTTTTTGGCGAAACTGACATAACCCCTGTAGCCGCTGCCGAGCCTGCGAGGCTGCGAACGACCGGTACGGTCGCAGGGATCTTGCGAATGCGGGAGGGCCTGCGGCCCTATCGCAGCCTGCGGCAGCGGCTACAAGGATCAGGAATCTGTTCAGAGGCTGTAGTAGTAGCCACGGCTGCGCAGGGCGACGATGCGCGGGCGGCCATCGGGGTGCGGGCCGATCTTCTTGCGCAGGTTGCTGACGTGCATGTCCAGGCTGCGGTCGTACAGGGTCAGCTTGCGGCCCAGGGCGATCTGCGCCAGCTCCTGCTTGTCCAGCGGTTCGCCCGGTTGCTTGAGCAAGGCTTCCAGCAGGCGGCTTTCGGAAACGGTGAGGGTGATGTCCTGTTCGTCGATGCTGACCACGCCGCGTACCGGGCTGAAACACAGGTCGCCCAGCTCCATCTGGCTGGACACCGCGGTCGGGTGGCTGCGGCGCAGCACGGCGCGCAGGCGGGCGGTCAGTTCACGTGGGTCGCAGGGCTTGGCCAGGTAGTCGTCGGCGCCCAGTTCCAGGCCGAGGATGCGGTCCAGGGGCTCGCCGCGGGCCGAAAGCATCAGCACCGGCAAGTCCGGGTGGTCGTTGCGCAACTGCTTGAGCAGTTCCAGGCCGCTGCCGTCGGGCAGCATCACGTCCAGCACCACCGCCGCCGGAGCGTGGTCGGCCAGGGCGCGCCGGGCGCTCAGGCCATCGTGGCAGGCCCGTACCTGAAAACCTTCCTGGCCCAGCCAACTGGTCAGGAGTTCGCAGAGCTCCTGGTCATCGTCAATCAGTAACAGCTCGCTCATGAATCACTCAATTTAGCCATTGTCGACGCTTCCTATGTCCACCACTGGCGAAGATACCGCAGAGCAGGGCCAATAGCGCTACCCCGGCGCCGGTGACGAACCATTGCTGCTGATCGGTCAGCAGGCGCGGCGCGGAACTGGCCTGGGCCTCGCGCAGTTGCAGCTTGAGGCGCTGGTTCTCCTGGCGCAGGCGGCTTAGCTGGGCGCTTTCGCGCTCGCTGTCGGCGCTCTGCAATTGCCGGGTCAGCTCTTCGCGCTGGTGCTCGCTATCTTTCAGGCGTTGCTGCAATTCGCTGATCTGGTTGCCGGCACTCAGGGACAAAGGCGTGGAATGTCCCGGGTCCGCGGTTTCTTCGGCAGAGGCGCTCGCCCCGATCGTTAACATGACCAACAACAGGCACAACGGAGCTTGGCGCATCGGAACTCCTGATTCCAATCGAGTGTTGGGCAAGTTGTCGGCAGTCAAACGAGAATAATGAGCGATTGAGAGCGCGATGAACCCATAAGGTTCACCGCGCGGGAGAGGATTTACGGCAGGACTTGCTTGAACGGCTTGACCACGACGCTGGCATAGACACCGGCGGCGACGTAAGGATCGGCGTCGGCCCAGGCCTGGGCGGCGCTCAGCGAGTCGAATTCGGCGATGATCAGGCTGCCGGTGAAGCCCGCGGCACCGGGATCATTGCTGTCGACGGCAGGGTGTGGCCCGGCCAGTACCACGCGACCTTCGGCCTTGAGCTGCTGCAACCGCTCCAGATGCGCCGGGCGCGCGCCCAGGCGGTTTTCCAGGGAGTTGGCGACGTCTGTAGCAATGATTGCGTAAAGCATGTCAGTCCTCGGTTTTCGAAGTGGTGGGTTCGGTGTCGTGAAGATGGCGCGACAGGTAGATGCCCTGGCCGACCAGGAACAGCACGGTCATGCCCAGGCTGCCGAAGACCTTGAAGTCGACCCAGATGCTCTGGAAGGTGAAGGCGACGAACAGGTTGGCGGCGCCGCAGAACAGGAAGAAGGCGATCCAGGCGATGTTCAGGCGGGTCCAGACCGGCTCCGGCAGGGTCAGCGCGTGGCCCATGATGCGCTTGATCAGCAGGCGGTCGCCGATGAAGTGGCTGCCGATAAAGGCCAGGGCGAACAGCCAGTTGACCACCGGCGCCTTCCATTTGAGGAAGGTTTCGCTGTGGAAGGCCAGGGTCAGGCTGCCGAACACCAGGCAGGCGACCAGGGTCAGCCACTGGCTTTTCTCCAGTTTGCGCTGGGAGATGAACAGCGCGCCGTATACCACCAGGGAACTGATGATCAACACCGCCGTGGCGCTGTAGATACCGCCTACGGTCAGTTGTTGACCGGCAATGTCGACGACTCGGGGATCGATTTTGTAGACGATGAAAAACAGGAACAGCGGGATGAAGTCGATGAATTGTTTCACAGTGGCAGCCAGAAGCAGGATGTGGCGGCATAATAACAAACATCCATGGCAGCGAAAGCGCCAGCTGACTTGAGGTTGAACAGTCCCGTGAATGTTGATTTGCACTGCCACAGCACGGCCTCCGATGGCGCCCTGGTGCCCGCGGCTCTGGTTGCGCGTGCGTTCGAGAAAGGCGTGCGAGTCCTGGCCCTGACCGATCATGACACCCTGGAAGGCCTCGACGAGGCTCGCCTCGCGGCCCGGGAACTGGGCATGCAACTGGTCAATGGCGTCGAATTGTCCTGCACCTGGGGTGGGGCGACCATTCATGTGCTGGGCTACGGTTTCGACGTCAATGCGCCGTCATTGGTCGAAGCCATCGGCAAATTGCACGACGGTCGCTGGCTGCGTTCCGAAGAAATAAGTCGCAAGCTCGCGCTCAAAGGCATGCCGGGTGCCCTCGAAGGGGCCCGGGCGATCCAGCAGGAACTGGGTGACAGCGGCAATGCGCCGGCCCGGCCGCACTTCGCCGATTACCTGGTGCGCGCCGGTTTCGTGAAGGACCGCGCCGAAGCCTTTCGCAAGTGGCTGGGGGCCGGCAAGCTGGGCGACGTCAAGCAGCACTGGCCGACCCTCGAGGAAACCGTCGAGACGCTACGCGCGGCGGGGGCCTGGGTCAGCCTGGCCCATCCCTGGCATTACGATTTCACCCGCAGCAAACGTCGCCGCCTGATTGCCGACTATATTCAAGCAGGTGGCCACGCGATCGAGGTGGTCAACGGCCATCAACCCGCCGAGCAGGTGGGCAGCCTGGCCATCCTTGCTCGGGAGTTCGGTCTGCTGGTGAGCGCCGGCAGTGATTTTCATGGCCCTGGAGGCTGGTCCGAGATAGGCGAGTATCGCCCTGTTCCGGAGGATCTGCCGCCGCTCTGGTGTCGGTTCAAACATGACCCAATTATTGCCGCCGTCTGAACAGGTAGAGAATGTGAGTCAATTTTTCCAGATTCATCCGGAAAACCCGCAACCGCGCCTGATCAAACAGGCTGTCGAAATCATCCGCTCAGGTGGCGTGGTGATCTACCCGACCGACTCGTCCTACGCCATTGGCTGCCAGATCGGCGACAAGAGCGCGGTCGAGCGCGTGCGGCGCCTGCGGCAACTGGATGACAAACACAACTTCGCGCTGATCTGCAGCGACCTGTCGCAGCTGGGCCTGTTCGCCAAGATCGATACCGGCACCTTTCGCCTGCTCAAGGCTCACCTGCCGGGGCCTTACACCTTCATCCTCAACGCCACCCGCGAAGTGCCACGGCTGTTGCTGCACCCGAAGAAACGCACCATTGGCCTGCGGGTGCCGAGCCATCCGATCGCCCTGGCGCTGCTGGCCGAGCTCGGCGAGCCGCTGATGAGCGTCAGCCTGATCATGCCCGGTGAAACCGAGCCGATGAACGATCCTTATGAAATGCGCCAACTGCTCGAGCATCAGGTCGACCTGATCATCGATGGCGGTTTTGGCGGCATCATGGCCTCCACCGTGATCAACCTGGCCGATGGCGAGCCGGAAGTGATCCGTATCGGCTGCGGCGACCCGGCTCCCTTCATGGTCGAGGCCTGAATGTCCGCAGTGGAACACGTTGACGACCAGGCCGGAGCGCAGCAGGAGCTGCCCTTTGCGATGGTCTACGGCCAGGCGGTCATGGAAATGCCGCTGGACCTGTACATCCCGCCGGACGCCCTGGAAGTCTTTCTCGAAGCCTTCGAAGGCCCGCTCGACCTGCTGCTGTACCTGATCCGCAAACAGAACATCGACATCCTCGACATCCCGGTGGCGGAAATCACCCGCCAGTACATGGGCTATGTCGAGTTGATGCAGTCGGTGCGCCTGGAGCTGGCCGCCGAGTACCTGGTGATGGCGGCCATGCTGGCCGAGATCAAGTCGCGCATGCTGTTGCCGCGCTCGGCCGAGGTGGAAGAGGAAGAGGAAGACCCGCGCGCCGAACTGATCCGCCGCCTGCAGGAGTACGAGCGCTTCAAGGCCGCCGCCGAAGGCATCGACGGCCTGAGCCGGGTCGGCCGCGACGTCATAGTGCCCAAGCTCGACGCCCCGGAAGCCCGGGCGCGCAAGCTGCTGCCGGATGTCGCCCTGGAAGAGGTGCTGATGTCCATGGCCGAGGTGCTGCGCCGGGGCGACATGTTCGAAAGCCATCAGATCAGCCGCGAGGCGCTGTCCACCCGCGAGCGTATGAGCGAGGTGCTGGAGCGGCTCAAGGGCGGTGGTTTTGTGCCCTTTGTCGAGCTGTTCACCGCGGAAGAAGGACGCCTGGGGGTGGTGGTGACCTTCATGGCGATCCTCGAGCTGGTCAAGGAATCCCTGGTCGAGCTGGTACAGAATGAGCCTTTCACGGCTATCCATGTGCGGGCGCGAGCCGAATAACGAGCTGAAACAATGAATCTGAATGAACCCCGCGAGCTGGCGCCGCTGCTTGAAGCCTTTCTGTTGGCCTCGGGAAAACCGCAATCCATGGAGCGCCTGTTCGAGCTCTTCGAGGAAGGTGAGCGGCCGGACCCTGCGGTCTTCAAGAAGGCCCTGACCATTCTGGGTAAATCCTGCGAAGGTCGGGCCTTCGAACTCAAGGAAGTGGCCTCCGGTTATCGCCTGCAGGTGCGGGAAAAGTTCGCACCCTGGGTCGGTCGGCTATGGGAAGAGCGGCCCCAGCGTTACTCCCGGGCGATGCTGGAAACCCTGGCGCTGATTGCCTACCGTCAGCCGATCACCCGTGGCGAGATCGAGGATGTGCGGGGCGTGGCGGTCAACAGCCAGATCGTCAAGACCCTGCTGGAGCGCGAGTGGATTCGGGTGGTCGGCTACCGTGACGTGCCGGGCAAGCCGGCGATGTTCGCCACCACCAAGGCGTTTCTCGATCACTTCAACCTGAAGAACCTCGACGACCTGCCGCCGCTGGCCGAGCTGCGCGAGATCGAAACCGAGCCGGTCCTCGACTTCGACGACGCGCCGGTGCCCGCCAGCCTGCAAGCCCTGGCCGACGCCAGTGCCGAGCCGGAAGAACCGAAGGAAGAGACCAGTTTCCACACCTTGCTGCTGGAACTGGACTCGATGGAGGAGGGGATCAAGACCGACTTCGACGACCTGCATCGCGATGGCGCGGTGGATTCGTCCGGGGACGACTTTGTTGCCGACGCCGAGGTTGGCGCCGAGATCGACCCCGAAACGCAAACTCGTGCCGAAGCCGAAGCCGAAGTGCCAGTTGAGCACGAAGCGGAGCTTGAAACCGAGCACGAGGCCGAACTCGAAGCGGACGCTGGCGATGAGCAGGAGGTCGATGACGATGTGCTCGGCGTCGCCGAAGCCCGCGCCAAGCTGCTGGCCGCCGTGGCGGCATTGGAACCGCCGGCTCCAGAGTTGAGCGACGAAGAGGCCGAAGCCCTGGCGCTGGCTGAGGCTATCGAGAACGAAAGACGCGAACAGGAAGACTGATCACGCCACGCTTCTGTAGGAGCGAAGCTTGCTCGCGATGAACGTTGATGCGGTGTGCCAGGCATGTCGCGTCGTTCTCGATCGCGGGCAAGCCGGATCGCCGCCCGCTCGCTCCTACAGGTCAGGCGGCCAAATGTCGGGCTACCACCGGCCAGCGGAAAAACCGGTAGGCCGCCACTTATCGACTAGTCTCTGATGCGCAACCGGCGCCATGAGCGTATGATTCGCGACCCTTTGGCGATCCCTTCGCCACAAGACCTGTTTTTACTACCGTTCAGGCCACTCAAGCCTGAATCGACACACCGGGAGGTGCCCAGATGAGTGAAGATCAGCAAGACCAACAGGAAATCGGCCCAGCAGGCGAAAAGCTGCAGAAAGTCCTCGCCCGTATCGGCGTCGGCTCGCGCCGCGACGTGGAGTCCTGGATCAGCCAGGGCCGGATCAAGGTCAATGGCAAAGAAGCCACCCTTGGCCTGCGCGTCGACCTGCATGACGCCATCTCCATCGATGGCAAGGTGATCAAGCGCGAAGAAGCGTCCGAATCGGTCCGCCGCGTGATCATGTACAACAAGCCCGACGGCGAGATCTGCACCCGTGACGACCCGGAAGGCCGCCCGACTGTGTTCGACAAGCTGCCGCGTCCACGGGAAGGCCGCTGGATCAATATCGGTCGCCTCGACATCAACACCACCGGCCTGCTGATGTTCACCACCGACGGTGAGCTGGCCAACCGCCTGATGCACCCGTCCTATGAAATGGACCGTGAGTACGCGGTACGTGTGCGTGGCGAAGTCGACGACGAGATGATCGAGCGCCTGAAAGCCGGCGTGATGCTCGAAGACGGCCCGGCCAAGTTCACCGACATCCAGCAGGCGCCCGGTGGCGAAGGTTTCAACCACTGGTACCACTGCGTGGTGATGGAAGGCCGCAACCGTGAAGTACGTCGCCTGTGGGAATCCCAGGGCCTGGTGGTCAGCCGCCTGAAGCGCGTGCGTTTCGGTCCGGTGTTCCTCAACTCCGACTTGCCGATGGGCCGCTGGCGCGAAATGAGCCAGTACGAAGTGGACGTCCTCAGCGCCGAGGTTGGCCTGACGCCGGTGGCACTGCCGCAGCTCAACGCCAAGAGCAAGGACAAGCTGGAGCGCATGCAGCGCAAATCCTCGCGCCCGGTGGGCAAGAGCGAGCGCGTGCGGACCCTGCGTCCGGCCCATGGCGCGCCTGCCGCCGGTGCTCCGCGCCCGTCGCGCGAGCCGCAGATCGAAGGCGAGCGTCCGGGCCGCAAGCCCGCGCCACGCCAGGATGGCGAGCGCGCTCCACGGGCGCCGCGTCCGGCTGCCGGTCGTGGTGAGTCGGGTCGCGGTACGCCAGTGGCGGATCGTCCGAGCGACACCAAGCGCCCGGCCAAGCCAGCGCCGAAGTCCAAGCGTCCGGGCATCGTCCTGGTCGACAAGGATGCACCGTCGGGCAAGCGCCGCGGCGCCCCGGCCGGTTCCGGCCAGCGCCCGGGTTTCGGTCGCCGCAAGCCTGAGTGAGGCAGCCTTGAGCTGCAAGCTGTAGGCAACAAGAAAAAACGCCAACCTCAGGGTTGGCGTTTTTTTTGCGCTTTGGCGCATCGCGAGCAAGCTCGCTCCTACAGAAGAGCGATCCATCCCTGTAGGAGCGAGCTTGCTCGCGATAGCGGAATCGATATCGACACCCTCGTTGGCTCAGAACACGAACCTGCCATCGAACACCGGCTTGTCGTCCAGCGCCAGCACCCCGCTGGCAAAGATCAGGTCCAGGTGATGGCTACCCTTGGCACCGCCGCCCAGCCCCAGGTGCAGGCCGCAATGGCGCTCCTCGAACCCCGAGTTGCGCGCGTAGAGGTCTTTCACCCCTTCGTTGGTGCCGATGCCCAGTTCCTCGATGCGCCGGTTGGACGGGTTGGCATCCAGGTATTTATTGAAGTCCTCCGCCAGTCCCGGCACATCGGTGGCGATACGGCTGATGGTGGAGTTCTCGATCCACAGTTCCAGTGGCGATTGCAGCACGCCGTACTTGCGCGCGAAGGGGATGGTGCCGAGGAAGGTGCCGACGAATTTCACCCGGCCATTGATGGCCTCGCTGTGGCTGGCGATTTCTCCGGGCGCCAGGTCGTAGTTGCCCACGCCGTTGATGTTGGTCCACTTCTTGATGCTGTCCAGCGGCGCTTCGAAGTACGAGCCGTGGTCGTCGCGAAAGCTCAGGGTGGTGGCCTCGGACATATGGCGGATCAGGGTCGCGTTGAGCTCGGCGATGCGCTGCGGCTCGACGCTGAAGGTGTCGTAGAAGTAGTCGCCGTAGTCCTTGAACAGCAGCGATTTCTTCCAGTTTTCGGCCATCACGCCCTGCAGCGCCTGGATGAATTCCGGGCCTTGCGGGCGGGGCGGCGAGAGGGTGGAGGAGTCGTAGAAGAAGATATACAGATCGCAGTCGGCGATGGCCTGGGTCAGCACCGAGGTGGGCTCGAGGTCGAGGCGCAGGGCGGTGAAATGGAAGGGTTCGCCGGCCTGCTCGATGATGGCGGCGCTGGTGGCGGTGTACTCGGCGGTGTGGCCGATCAGGACCCTGGTGCTCTGGCGGTCGGCCAGGGCCGGATGGTGTTCGAGGTAGTAAAGGAAATGCCGGATGGCAGCGGTGTTGTCCATGGATCCTCCCTGACGGACAGCGAGTGGAGGCAGGGGCGACCGCCGGGCCGCTCCTGCCTGATGGCCGTTTTTACAAAGGCCACATCGCCGTGCCGAACGGTACTACCGCATCGGCCTGCATCATTTCCACCGCGGCCTCGTGGGTCGCTGCTTCAAACCAATCGTCCAGTTGCAGTTCAGTGTCCAAGTCTTTTTCCAGTGCTTGCATCGTGAATCTCCTAGATGACTTTCGGATAAAAGCAGTCGGTGAGACGGCTCGGGTGTTCCACGGGGAGTGCTTGAAAACCCTGGCTGCTTCAACGTGGCCGCTCGGCTTGCCGGGGGTGTGGTCCGGCAAGTGGCTGGAAACCTAGTCCAGGGTTTTTTGAAATGCAAAAAAATAATTGAAATATTTTTATTGAACTTTTTGTTCTGTTTTTGTGTTGAAAAATTATCAAGAAAAAACAAAAAGCTGAGCGAACAGACAGATAAAAAACCGCTGGCCGTCAATTTGCAGTCGCCGCGGATGCCGATCTGAAGTGGAAAAAATACGTTCCACTCTGTAAAGAAATGCTGACGAAAAACCCGCTATCGAGTCATGGAATCGAGCCTCGTCCAGCGCTGTAAGAAAAACCTTCCGGCGCTGCCTGGATATTGCCCGCCGCCGGGCTCCAGGCCGCTTGTTCCGCGGCCTCAAGGCGGGTGTGATGCAGCCCATGCCTGTGTGCAGGTGCATAACAAGAAGGAGGCGCAATGTACGCCGTGGCTCACCTCAACCGATTCCCTCCGAAGGGCGATTGCTGTCGTACCTTCGTCGACGACCCCGACGGGTCTGTCCCGAACCTTGCCGCCGATGCCAAGCATCGAGCAGGCCCCGTGCGATTCCGGCACCCGACGCGCTGATAAGCCGCGTCTGGCGGCGGGGAGTCAGGGGTGTACAATGCGCGGCGTTTTAACTGTGACCCAACTGCGTATCCGCGCATTTTGCGCCCCAACGACTGCTTTCGACGCATGACGAGCCCTGGCTCGAATGCTCGAGACACGCTCCCAAGGCCAATAATTTCAAGGCTATCCGCCTTGTTCACTCCGCCGCGTCACAAGCGTGGTGGGTTCGATTTCGTCACAGATAAAAACAAACAGGTGACGCATGACCGTTAAACAAACGCTGAACTCCTGGTGCCTGCGCTGGGGTTTGATCCGCGCTGCTTAAGCCTGCTGTCGGCTGCAACGTCTATCGAACATCATCAAACCTTGCGTGAGACCCTTTTCATGAGTGGACAAAACTCGCATTCAGGCGAGCTGAAACGCGGCCTGAAAAATCGCCATATTCAACTGATTGCCCTGGGCGGCGCGATCGGTACCGGATTGTTCCTGGGCTCCGCTGGCGTGCTCAAGTCGGCCGGGCCGTCGATGATCCTCGGCTATGCCATCTGCGGCTTCATCGCCTTCATGATCATGCGCCAGCTCGGCGAGATGATCGTCGAAGAGCCGGTGGCCGGTTCCTTCAGCCATTTCGCGCACAAGTACTGGGGCGGTTTCGCCGGTTTCCTGTCGGGCTGGAACTGCTGGATTCTGTACATCCTGGTGGGCATGTCGGAGCTGACCGCGGTCGGCAAGTACGTGCACTACTGGTGGCCGGAGGTGCCGACCTGGGCCTCGGCCGCAGCGTTTTTCGTGTTGATCAACCTGATCAACCTGGCCAACGTCAAAGTCTTCGGTGAGGCCGAGTTCTGGTTCGCGATCATCAAGGTGGTGGCCATCGTCGGCATGATCGCCCTGGGTAGCTACCTGCTGGTCAGCGGTCACGGCGGCCCGCAGGCCTCGGTGAGCAACCTGTGGGAACACGGCGGGTTCTTCCCCAATGGCGTCAGCGGCCTGGTGATGGCCATGGCGATCATCATGTTCTCCTTCGGTGGCCTGGAGATGCTCGGCTTTACCGCGGCCGAGGCCGACAAGCCGAAGACCGTGATTCCCAAGGCCATCAACCAGGTGATCTACCGCATCCTGATTTTCTACATCGGTGCCCTGGTCGTGCTGTTGTCCCTGACCCCGTGGAACAGCCTGCTGGAGACCCTGAATGCCTCCGGCGATGCCTATAGCGGCAGCCCGTTCGTCCAGGTGTTCTCGATGCTGGGCAGCGACACCGCGGCGCACATCCTCAACTTCGTGGTCCTGACCGCGGCCTTGTCGGTGTACAACAGCGGCACCTACTGCAACAGCCGCATGCTGCTGGGCATGGCCGAGCAGGGCGACGCGCCGAAAGTCCTGGCGAAGATCGACAAGCGCGGCGTGCCGGTGATGTCGATCCTGGCCTCGGCGCTGGTGACTTTCGTCGCCGTGGTGCTCAACTACCTGATCCCGCAGCACGCCCTGGAGCTGCTGATGTCGCTGGTGGTCGCGACCCTGGTGATCAACTGGGCGATGATCAGCTACTCGCACTTCAAGTTCCGCCAGCACATGAACCGCACGAAACAATCGCCGCTGTTCAAGGCGCTGTGGTACCCCTACGGCAACTACGTCTGCCTGGCGTTCGTGGTGTTCATCCTCGGCATCATGCTGATGATCCCGGGCATCCAGATCTCGGTGTACGCGATTCCGGTCTGGGTCGCCTTCATGTGGGTCTGCTACGGCATCAAGAACAAGCGCAGCGCGCAGCACAGCCTGCAGGCGGCCAACGCTTCGCTGAAGTGACACCCGCGCGGTAACGGAAAACCCGGCCTCGGCCGGGTTTTTTGTGGGCGCTGCAAATCCGCAGGCGCGGTATCCTGAATGCCCTGAAAGCGGATTCCTTTTCTATGCTGGTGATTTCCAACAACGTGCATCTGCCCGATGCCGAGATCGAGTTGACCGCCATTCGCGCGCAAGGCGCGGGTGGGCAGAACGTCAACAAGGTCTCCAGCGCGGTGCACCTGCGCTTCGACATTCCGGCCTCGTCCCTGCCGCCGTTCTACAAGGAGCGACTGCTGGCGCTGCGTGACAGTCGCATTACCAGCGATGGGGTGATCGTCATCAAGGCCCAGCAATACCGGACCCAGGAACAGAACCGCGCCGATGCCCTGGAGCGCCTGGTGGCGTTGATCCTCGACGCGATCAAGGTGGAGAAGAAGCGCCGCCCGACCAAGCCGACCCTGGGCTCGAAGACCCGGCGCCTGGAATCCAAGAGCAAGCGCGGCAACATCAAGGCCGGCCGCGGCAAGGTCGACTACTAGGCTCTGTACGACAAGTACCGACCTAGCGTTCGCCGCGCTCCTCGCGGTACTTCGGCGCCTGGCGGTACAGGTAGAGGCTCAGCAGCAAACCGCTACAGGCCGCGAGGGCGGCGAACAGGAAGATCGAGGCAAAGCCGAAACCGGCGGCGATCGCCCCGGCCAGCGGTCCGGTGATCCCCAGCGAGAGGTCGATGAACAGCGAATAGGCGCCCACCGCCGCGCCGCGGCTGGAGGCGGGGACCAGGTTGACCGCTTCCACCCCCAGCGCCGGGAATACCAGGGAGAAGCCGAAGCCGCTCAGCGCCGCGCCGGCCAGGGCCCAGTGGGCATCCGGCGCCAGCCACAACAGCAGCAGGCCCAGGGTTTCCACCGACAGGCAGGCGATCGCCACGCGAAAGCCGCCGAGGCGGTTGATCAGGTTGCCGAACAGCAGGCGCGCACCGATGAAACTGGCGCCGAACAGGCTCAGGCACAGCACTGCGTTGGACCAGTTCTGGGTGGCGTAATACAGGGTGATGAAGGTGGCGATGGTGCCAAAACCGATCGAGCCCAGGGCCAGGCCACAGCCATGGGGGAACACCCGGCCCAGGACATGGATGAACGGCAGGCGCTCACCGGCAACGATCGGCGCCGCCAGTTTCGGCCAGGCCAGCGCCAGGCCGAGGAGTGCCAGCAGGATGATGCTCACGCCCATGCTCCACAGCCCCAGGCGATCCACCAGCAGCACCCCCAGCGGCGCGCCAACGGCCAACGCGCCATAGCTGGCGATACCGTTCCAGGAAATCACCTTGGCGGTGTTCTGCGCGCCGACGCGGCCGATGCCCCAGCCGATGGAACCCGAGCCCACCAGGCTCTCGGCGCTGCCCAGCACCAGGCGCCCGACCAGCAGGCTGGCCAGGCTCAGCACCGGCAAGCTGCTCAGCCATGCCGACAGCAGCATGAACACGCCGCTCAGGCCGCAGCCGGCCAGGCCGTACATCACTGCGCGCTTGCTGCCCAGGTTGTCGATGATCTTCCCGGCATAGGGGCGGCTGAGCAGGGTGGCCAGGTATTGCACGCTGATCACCAGCCCGGCGATCACCGCGCCGAAGCCCAGCTCGCTGTGCACGTAGCCCGGCAGCACGGCCAGGGGGATGCCGATGTTCAGGTAGCCGATAAAGGTGAAAAGGACGATGGAGACGACTTGCAGCGTGACCGCCAAGGGGCGCTGGGTATCTGGCATGGGAAAGGTCCACGGACGCGGCAGAGATAGATAGGCTGCTTATGATACCGAGGGTTGAAACGATTCAGGTGGAGAAATCGATGGGTTGGCGCAAGTTTTTGCGCGCCGCGGGCTCAGGCTTGGGCTGGGGCCAGCAATTGCGTGGTGACCAGGGCGGCCAGGGCGTTTTCCTGGGTACCGAAGCGCGTCAGCAGGGCGGCCTGTTTTTCCGGCGTCAGGCGGTTCCAGATCTCGATCATTTTTTCGGCGGTGCCGATCAGCACACTGGCTTGGGTTTCGCTGAAGGTGTCGGTCATGGAGGCGGTTCTCGAAAGCGGGTTTCAGGCGGTGTGGAAAGCGCATCAAAGAGCGCTTTCCACACTGTCTGGGTGTTGCGGTCAGTCTTCGCTGTCGGCCTTGTGGCTGGAGGCGGCTTCTTTCGGCTCGGGCTGTTGAGCGCCGGCTTGTTGCGGGGTTGTCTGCTCAGTTTCGTGCAGGCTTGGGAAGGGGAGATTAGGAATCTCGTGCATGTTCGTTGCTCCTCGCAAGGTCTGTTTTTTAAATCGCTGGGTAGATCCGCGCTTTTAAAAAGCCTGGGCAGGATACAGCACTGGAAATGACAAAAAGATTTTTATCTGGGGTTTAGGATGAAAGGAGTTTCATCGGACGGGGGGCTTTTAACGGCATCGCGGGCAAGCCTCGCGCTTACGGAATCAGGTGACATCCGTAGGCGCCAGGCTTGCCCGCGATAGCTTTTTTCAGTGTTTGCAGACTTCGGCGATGGCTTCGGCCAGCAGGTCCAGGCGGGTGGCGTCGATACCGGCGACGTTGGCCCGGCCGGAGCTGACCATGTACACGCTGTGCTGGTTGCGCAACGTGGCGACCTGTTCCGGCGTCAGGCCGGTGTAGGAGAACATCCCGCGTTGCACGCCGATGTGAGCGAAGCGTTCGGCCAGGCCGAAGGGTTGCAGCGCTTCCACCAGGCCCGAGCGCAACTGGGCGATGCGCAGGCGCATGGCTTCCACTTCGTCGGCCCAGAGGCTTTTCAGCTCCGGGTCGCCGAGGATGGTGGCGACCACCGCGGCGCCGTGATCCGGCGGGGTGGACCACAGGTTGCGGGCGATGTGGGCCAGCTGGCTGCGTACATCCAGCAGCTTTTCCGCGTCCCGGGTGCAGACGATCAGTGCGCCGGTGCGGTCGCGGTACAGGCCGAAGTTCTTCGAGCAGGAACTGGTGATCAGCAGCTCGGGCAGTTCGGCTGCGAACAGGCGCACCGCCCAGGCATCCTGCTCCAGGCCGTCGCCGAAGCCCTGGTAGGCGAAGTCGATCAGCGGCAGCAGGTTGCGGCTGCGCACCACGTCCAGTACCCGATGCCAGTCGTCGTGGCTCAGGTCGAAACCGGTGGGGTTGTGGCAGCAGGCATGCAGCAGCACCACGTCGCCCTTGGGCACCTGGTTCAGGGTCGCCAGCATGGCCTCGACGTCGAGGCGATTGTCGCTGCCGACGTAAGGGTAGTGGCTGACCTGGATGCCGGCGGCGGCAAAGATGGTTTCGTGGATCGGCCAGGTCGGGTTGCTCAACCACACGCCACGGCCCGGCAGGCAGTGGGCGATGAAGTCGGCGCTCAGGCGCAGCGCGCCGGTGCCGCCCGGAGTCTGGGTGGCGCCGGCGCGTCGTTCGGTGATCAGCTGCGAATCGGCGCCCAGCACCAGTTCATTGATCACCTTGCCAAAGGCCGCGTCGCCGTGGCCGCCGATGTAGATCTTGGTGGTCTGCCGGTCGACCAGGCGCTGCTCG
>NZ_QHHP01000042.1:211689-480830 GCF_003184125.1 Pseudomonas sp. RW409
AGAAGTCTTGGCGATCAGGCCTGACGCTGGTGCTTGTCGATCTGCTCGTGACGTTCCTGAGCTTCGATGCAGTACTTGGTGGTCGGGCTGATCAGCAGGCGTTTCAGGCCGATCGGCTCGCCGCTGTCGTCGCACCAGCCGAAGCTGTCGTCGCCGATACGGCCCAGGGCCTGCTCCAGTTGCGGCAGCATGCGCTGGTCGCGGTCGATAGCGTTGACCAGCCAGGTCCGCTCTTCCTCTACGGAAGCCGCGTCGGCAGGGTCGGCCGGGGTGTCCAGGCTCTCAATGGCGATTCGGTTCTGTTCGATGCGCTCGTGGGTTTCGACCTTCATGGCCTGCAACAGCTCAGTGAAAAAAGCCAGCTGCTCGGCGTTCATGTAGTCATCCGCCGGCATGGCCAGCAACTTTTCCTTTGTCATTGATTTCTCTATAAAAAATACGTGCATTAAGGCGAATTAAAGCTGTTTTCCGTGCCCCCTTTCGGGGCATCGGAAAGGCGCCATACATTCCAAGCGCCACCCGGCACTCAATTTACGAGGGGCGGCAGTCTAAGGCCCGTTTGAGACCTCAGCAACTGAAATGACATCGAATTTGTCCGACAAGCCCTGAAAGCCCGCCAGGGCTGGCTTTGGCGGCGGTTATCGGAGTGCGTTTATAACAAGAAATTCCATCGGCCGGGGTCTTTTAGAAGACAAACGGCAACGGCAGGCCCGAAAAAGGCCTGCCGCTGCCGTGGTGCAAGGCTTCTGTAGGAGCGAGGCTTGCCCGCGATAATCGTCAATACGCCGCGGTGCATCAGATGCTAAGTGTTATCGTTGAAGTCCATCGCGAGCAAGCTTCGCTCCTACAGAAGCACAGGGCTCAGCGCTTGAGCTTGCGCTTGTTGCGGTACTGGTCGATGACCACCGCCACCACGATGATCAGGCCCTTGATGATGTCCTGGATGTAGGCATCGACACCGACGAAGGTGAAACCGCTGGCCATCACCCCGAGGATCAGCGCTCCGATCACGGTGCCGGTGATGCGCCCCACGCCACCGGCCAGGCTGGTGCCGCCGATCACCGCCGCGGCGATGGCGTCCAGCTCGTAGGACATGCCCATGCCCGCCTGCCCGGTCGCCGCCCGCGCCGAGGCCACCACCCCGGCCAGCCCCGCCAGCAGCCCGGCGATGCTGTAGACGATCACCAGGTGGCGCTTGACGTTGATCCCCGAGGTCCGCGCCGCCTGCATGTTGCCGCCGATGGCGTAGGTGTACTTGCCGTACTTGGTGTAGCGCAGGGCGATATGGAAGATCACCGCCACCACCAGGAAGATGATCACCGGCATCGCGCCGTGGCCGATGGCCGTGTAGGAATCCGAGAGCATGCTGATCGGCTGGCCTTCGGTGTAATAACGCGCCAGGCCGCGCGCCGAGACCATCATGCCGAGGGTAGCGATAAAGGGCGGGATGCCGGTGATGGCGATGATGCTGCCGTTGATCGCCCCCGCCAGCAGCCCTACCCCCAGCCCGGCCACCACCGGGATCCACACCGGCAGGTCGGTCAGCGACGGGAACACCGCGCGGGTGAAGTCCGAGGTCTGCGCCAGGCTGGCGGCGATCATCGCCGACAGCGCCAGCACCGAGCCGGACGACAGGTCGATGCCGGTGGTGATGATCACCTGGGTCACGCCGATAGCCAGCAGGCCGATGATCGACACCTGCAGGATCATCAGCACCAGGCGCTGGGAGTTCATCAGGAAGCTCTGGTCGCGCACTATCCAGCCGAACAGTTCGAACACCAGGCCGATGCCGATCAGCACCAGGAAGATGCTCAGTTCGGTGGGCAGGCGCCGGCGCGTTCTGGCTGGCGCCGCCGCGGGTTTGTTTTCCAGTATCGCGTTCATAAGCCTTCACCTTCTTCTTGTATGGCCGGCGGCGAACACAGCTCGCCGATGGCCTTGATACGTTTGCCGGCTAGTGGACCAGGGACATCCCGGAAGCCAGTTGCATGACCTTCTCCTGGGTCGCTTCGCCGCGGTCGAGGGTGCCCATCAGCTCGCCCTCGTGCATGACCATCACCCGGTCGCTCATGCCCAGCACTTCCGGCAGCTCCGAAGAAATCATGATCACCGCCATGCCTTCGCCGGCGAGGTAGGCGATCAGCCGGTAGATCTCGGCCTTGGCGCCGACGTCGATGCCGCGGGTCGGTTCGTCGAGGATCAGCACCCGCGGGTTGGTCATCAGCCAGCGGGCGAGCAAGGCCTTCTGCTGGTTGCCGCCGGACAGGGTGTCGATGCACTGCTCCAGGGACGGGGTCTTGACCCGCAGCTTCTTGCACATGTCCTCGCACAGGGCGCGCAGGGCCTTCTGCTGGATGAAGCCGTTGCCGGCGTAGTGCGGCAGCACCGCCATCTCCATGTTTTCCAGGACCGACAGGCAGGGGAACAGGCCGCTGAGCTTGCGGTCCTCGGTCAGCAGGGCAAAACCCTTTTCGATGGCCATGTGCGGGTCGCTGATGCGCACCGGCTGGCCGTCGAGGCGGATCTCGCCGCCGTCGCTGGGGGTGATGCCGAAAATCGTCTCGGCCACGTTGGTGCGGCCCGAGCCCATCAGCCCGGCGATGCCGAGAATCTCCCCGGCGTGCAGGTCGAAGGACACGCCCTCGAACACCCCGTCCAGGCGCAGGTCGCGCACCGACATCAGCAGCTCGCCGATGGGCTTCTCGCGCACCGGGAACAGCTGGCTCAGTTCGCGGCCGACCATCATCGAGATCAGGCTGTCGCCGTCCATGCTGTCGGCCCGTTGCAGGCCGATGTAGGCGCCGTCGCGGAACACCGCCACTTCATCGGCGATGGCGAACACTTCGTTCATCTTGTGGGTGATATAGATGATGCCCTTACCCTGGGCCTTGAGGTCGGCAATGATCGAGAACAGGTGCGCCACCTCTTTCTCGGTAATGGCCGAGGTCGGTTCGTCCATGATCAGGATGTCGGAGTCGTAGGACACCGCCTTGGCGATCTCCACCATCTGCCGCTCGGCGATGCTCAGGTTGCCCACCTGCTCCTCGGGGTCGAGGTTGATCCGCAGGCGTTCCAGCAACAGCGCGGTGCAGCGGTGCATCTCGCGGTGATCGATCATATGCAGGCCGTTGAGCTGCTCGCGGCCGATCCAGATGTTCTCGGCAATGCTCATGTGCGGCATCAGGTTGAGTTCCTGGTGGATCATCGCGATCCCCGCCTGCAAGGCCGCCAGCGGCGTCTCGAAATTCACCCGCTGGCCCTTGAGCCGCAGCTCGCCGGCGTCGGGCTGGTAGATCCCGGCGATGATTTTCATCAGGGTCGACTTGCCCGCGCCGTTCTCCCCCATCAGCGCCAGCACCGTGCCGGGGCGCACCCGCAGCTGCACATCGGACAGGGCGACAACCCCGGGAAAGCCCTTGCTGACGTTGATGACTTCCAGCAGGTAGGGCTCTTGCCCGGACTGGGCGGCGGGCGGCACGGCCGCCGCCGGGATGCTCGAAGCAGTCGCTGAAGCGAACATGATCAGGTACTCCATCCGCGGGGCAGCTGGGCCACCCCGCCGGCTTATTGTTGTGATGGAACGGGCGAGCTTTTTTGAACCCGTTTTTTAAAGCGGGCCTATTTGAACTGGGCGACGTTTTCCGGGGTGATCAGGCGATAAGGCACCCACACCGCCTGTTCCACCGGCTCGTGCCTGGCCATCTTCACCGCGGTGTCGATCGAGCCGTCGGCCTGGCCCTTGGCATCCTGGAACACCGAGACCGCCAGGTCACCCTTCTGCACCGCGCGCAGGCCATCGGGCGTGCCGTCGACCCCGGCGATCAGTACGCTGCCCTTCTCCACCCCGGCCTGTTTCAGCGCCATGGCGGCGCCGATGGCCATTTCATCGTTGTTGGCCACCACCGCATCGAACTTGCGGCCCTGGGTCAGCCAGTCGTTGACCAGGGTCATGGCCTTGTCCCGCAGCCAGATCCCGGTCTGTTCCTGCTCGACCTTGATCCCCGGGTACTTGGCCAGCACTTCCTTGACGCCCTTGGTGCGGTTGGTGGTGGAGTTGTTCGCCAGGTCGCCCAGCAGGATCACCACCTCGCCCTTGCCGCCCATCTTGTCGGCCAGGTACTGCATCTGCATCTGCCCGGCCTCCAGGTCGTTGGAGGCCACGGTGACCACGCCCTTGGGCAGGTTCAGGTCGTCCGGACGACGGTTGACGTAGACCAGCGGAATCCCGGCCTTGACCGCCGCCTCGGTGATCTTGCGGGTCGCCGCGGTGTCCACCGGGTTGACCACGATGGCGTCGACCTTCTGGCTGATAAAGCTTTCCACCTGGCTCAGTTGCTTGACCACGTCGGCCCGGGCGTCCTCGAACTGCAGGGTGACGCCGTCCGGCAGGGACTTGGCTTTCTGGTCCATGGATTCGCGCAGGTAGGTCAGCCAGGTGTCGTCGAACTGCGACATGCTCACGCCGATCTTCAGGTCGGCGAACGCCGAGCCGCTACCCAGCAACAGGGACAGGGCGAGCGTGGCAAAACGGGTCTTGGTCTTCATGAAAGGTCTTTCTCCACATTCTTGTAGGTTTTATGGATAAGGCGCAGAAACCACTCAGTGAGGCAGACGCACGATCGGCGCGCCGGGCATGCAGCACACCAGCGCGCCCTTGCGTTCGACGCAAAGCAGGCGGACCAGGGACTGGACGATGGCGGCAGGCCGGGATGTTTGGCGAGACAGCGGACGGCGGCGCAAGAATGCGCGACGAAGCAGATGCAAAGCGGAACTGAAGGTTTTCATCGACGGTACCTGTTGTTTTTGTTGGCGGGTTCCACTCGGCTCAAGGCGGGCTTGAGGTCGGTGCGAGAACCCTGCTAGTCGGCAACCTGGAAAGGACTTTATTGGAAAATAATTTCTATATCAACTCATTTTAGAATTTTATTCCAAATTCATTCTGCAGCCGGAAATCGGCCATTTCCACCACCTGGCGCTGGCGCCAGCTCAGGCGCGCGGCGTCCAGTACGCGGGTGGTGGCCAGGGCCTCGGCCGGCGTCACCGGCAGCGGCCCCTGCCCTTGCAGCGCCGCCTGCCAGCGTTTATAGAACTGCAACCAGTCGCCCCGCTCGGAGGCTATCCGCTCGCGAATCTCGCCCTGCTCGAACCAGCCCCAGCGCCGGTGTTCCTCGACGCCCCAGCGCTCGCCCTCGGTCTGCGGCGACAGACCGGCGACCAGCGCCTGCTCCTGGCCGTCCAGGCCCTCGACCGTATAACTGCCGGCCGAACCGCTGACCCGGAACCGCGGTCCCTGGCAGTTCTGCAGACAACTACCGGACAAATGTGAAACCACGCCATTGGCATGGCTCAGGGCGAGGAAAAAACCGTAGTCGCAGGTCGGCGCCTGGGCGGCGTACTGCAACTCGGCGTAGACCCGGGTCACCGGGCCGAACAGCTGCAAGGCCTGGTCCACCAGATGGCTGCCAAGATCGCGCAGGAACCCGCCGCCGCTGGCATTGCCCACGGCCTGCGGCACATAGCGCTCGACCCGCGACTCGAAGCGGCTGACGCTGCCCAGGGTGCCGCTGTCGATCAGCTTGCGCAGGGTGAGGAAGTCCGAGTCCCAGCGCCGGTTCATGTACAGGCTCAGCGGCACCCGGCGGGTTGCAGCGGCGTCGATCAGCGCCCGCGCCTGTTCCACGTCGCTGGCGAAGGGCTTGTCGCTGACCACCGGGACACCGCGCTCGATGGCTTCCAGCACCAACGCCGCGCGGCCCTCCAGCGGGGTGGAAATCACCAGCCCGTCGACCCCGGCCGCGACCAGTTGCTCGATGCTGTCGAAGGCCCGCACCCCGGGATGCTCCGCCGCCAGCAGTTGCCGGCGCTCGGCCGAGCGGGTGACCACCCCGACAAAAGTCGCGCCGGGCAGGCTGGCAATCAGCGGTGCATGAAAATGTCGGCCGCCATGGCCGTAACCCACCAAACCAATGCGCATCGCAAAGCCCTCCTTATATAGAACCGTTGTACTGCTGTAGCCGCTGGCGCAGCCTGCGATCGACCACGCGGTAACGGTAATCAACTCGCCCTTGTAGGAGCGAAGCTTGCTCGCGATGGAGGTCAACGATGACGCGTATTTCCTGACGAAACGCAGCATCTTCAGGTTCATCGCGAGCAATCGAGCGTCGACCGGCTGCTCCTACAAACGGCGGTACGTAGAAATGCCGGCCGCTCCCCATTCGATCCGCATGATCCGACCACAAGGGTCGCTTCAGCGGCACAGTTCGCTGCTGACCCGCTCCAGCATCATCCGGTTGGATTCGTCCGGGCGGTCTTCCCAGGCGAACACCGAGACCGTGGCGATGCCGTCGAACTGGATCTCGCGCAAGGTATCGAAGAACGCCGTCCAGTCCACTTCGCCCTGGCCGATGTCCAGGTGCTGGTGCACGGTGGCGGTGACACCCGGCGGGTTGACGATATAGCGCAGGCTCGACGACGCCTTGTGGTTGTAGGTGTCGGCGATGATCAGGTGGCTGAGCTTGCTGCCCGCGTACTTGAGCATCGAGGCGATATCGCCCTTGCCGTCGTCGTAAAAGAAGGTGTGCGGCGCCGCGTACAGGTAGTTGATCCAGTCCCGGTCGAAGCCGCGGATGATGTCCACCGACTCGTTGTTGCGCTCGCAGAAATCATAGGGATGGGCCTGGATATCCAGCTTGATGCCCTCGCGCTCGAACTCCGGGATCAACTCGTCCATGGAGCGCATGAACTGGTTCTCGCACACCAGCGGGTTGTCCGACTGGCCGGTGAACTCGGTGTTGACCAGCTCGCAGTCCATTTCCACGGTGATCTGGATCGCCCGCTTCCAGTTGCGCACCGCCGCCACGCGCAAGCCTTCGTCGGCGGCGGCCCAGTGGTACATCGGCAACAAGGACGAGAGTTGCACGCCGCTGTCGCTCAGGGCCTTGCGAAACGCCTTGATCCGCGCCCGGTCGACCCGGGGCGCCTTGTAGAACGGCAGGAAATCCTCGCGGGGCGACAGCTCGATGTATTGATACCCCAGCTCGGCGGCCTTGTCGGTCATCTGGCCCAGCGGCAGGTGGCGGTACATGTAGGGGTCCAGTGCGATACGCATTTTATTGTTCTCCCCGAATCTGAAGTGATGACCTGTAGCCGCTGCCTACCCTGTAGGAGCGAAGCTTGCTCGCGATGGACGTTAACGATGACGCGTATTTTCTGGATAAACGCGGCGCTCTCAGGTTCATCGCGGGCAATCGAGCGTCGACCGGCTGCTCCTACAAAATCAGCATTCAGCCATAGAACGCCGGGCGCGGCGGTTGCGCGACCTTGACGATCTGCCCGCTGTTCTGCGCCTCGATGCAGGCATCGGCGGCCACCGCCGCGGCATAACCGTCCCAGGCCGAAGGACCGCCCACCTGCCCGGCCCGCACGCCGTCGATAAAGGCCTGCAGCTCGACGTCATAAGCGGCGATAAAGCGGTCCTTCCAGTCCATCAGGATCGCGTTGGACAGCTTGGCCTCGCTACGCAACTGCACCTGGGACGGCTCCGGCAATTTGGCGATGCCGGTCTCGCCCACCACTTCGCACTGGATGTCATAGCCGTACTGGCAGTTGACGAAGACCTCGACGTCGATGCGCGTGCCCTTGGCGGTTTCCAGCAGCACCACCTGCGGGTCGCGCAGGTGCGCCAACGCCTTGCTCGACTTGCGCGGGAACACCACCTGCACTGACACGTAGTCGTCGGCCAGCAGCCAGCGCAGCACGTCCAGCTCATGGATCAGGGTGTCGGTGATCGCCATGTCGGTCTTGTAGTTCTCGCCGACCCGCGGGTTGCGGTGGGCGCAGTGCAGCATCAGCGGCTCGCCGATCTGGCCGCTGTCGATCACCGCCTTCAGCGCGCGGTAGCCGGTATCGTAGGGGCGCATGAAGCCCACCTGGACCAGGCGCTTGCCGTGGGCCATTTCGGCCTCGACGATCTTGCGGCAGCCGGCGGCGGTCACTGCCAGCGGCTTCTCGCAGAACACCGGCTTGCCGGCGGCGATGGCCGCCAGCACGAACTCTTCATGGCTCGGCCCCCAGGAGGTGACCAGCACCGCCTCGACCTCCGGCGCCTTGATCAGCGCGTGGCCATCGGGATACACCTCGGCGGCGATCTTCAGCTCGGCCACCACCTTCGCCGCCTGCTCCAGGTTGATATCGGTGACCGCCACCACCTGGCTGCCCAGCAGGGTCTGGCTGCAACGACGGATATGGTCCTGGCCGATGGCCCCGGTACCGATGACGCCCAGTTTCAAAGACATGGTGCTACTCCTGTTGTTGTTCGTTCGAGAGCAATCAGTACTGCCGGGCCTTGGCCAGGCGTTCGTTGAGTTGTCTGGCCACCGCATCGGTACGGGCGCTGGTGGACACCTGCGCCACCCCGACCCGCCACCAGGACAGGTACTTGTGGATCATGGTCTTGGGCAGGACCTTGATATCGATCAGGGTCGACACGCTCTGGGTCCGCGCATCGGCCAGGGCCGCCTGCAGCTCCTCGACCGTCCTCACCTTGTAGGTCTTGCAGCCATAGGCCGCCGCGCTCATGGCGAAATCCACCGGCACGAAGGCACCGTCGAGCTTGCCGGTTTCCGGGTTGCGGAAGCGGAACTCGGTGCCGAAGCTGTCCATGCCGTGTTCCATCTGCAGGTTGTTGATGCAGCCGAAGGTCATGTTGTCCAGCAGCACCACGTTGATCTTGCGCCGCTCCTGGATCGAGGTGGCCAGCTCCGAATGCAGCATCAGGTAGGAGCCGTCGCCCACCAGGGCGTAGACCTCGCGCTGGGGCTCGGCGAGCTTGACCCCCAGGGCCGCGTTGACCTCGTAGCCCATGCAGGAATAGCCGTACTCGACGTGGTAGGTGTTGACCCCCTTGCTGCGCCAGCTGCGTTGCAGGTCGCCGGGCAGGCTGCCGGCGGCGGCGACGATCACCGCGTCGTCGGCCAGGGTCTGGTTGAGCACCCCCAGCACCCGGCTCTGGGTCAGGCAGGAGCCGGTCAGTTCGATGAATTCGCGCAGCACCGCCGGGTCCATGTGGTCGTTAATCTCCGGGACAAAACCCTCGGCGTGGTATTCGACCTGGTAGACCCGGTCCACCTCCGCCTCCAGCTGCGCCCGCGCCTGGCTGATCTGCGCCCCCCAGGCCGCCTGGTAGTCGCTGCGCGCCAGGGCCTCGGCCAACCCGTCCAGGCCTTCGCGGGCATCCGCCAGCAGTTGCACGCCGTCGAGCTTCAGGGCATCGCAGGGGCTGATATTCAGGTTGAGAAACTGCGCATCGGCGCGGAACAGCGACTTCGAGGCGGTGGTGAAATCGCTGTAGCGGGTGCCGATGCCGATGATCAGGTCCGCCTCTTTCGCCAGCAGGTTGGCCGCCAGGCAACCGGTCTCGCCGATGCCGCCGAGGTTCAGCGGATGGCTGGAAACCACCGCGCTCTTGCCGGCCTGGGTTTCGGCGAAAGGAATGCCGAAGCGCTCGGCAAAGGCTTGCAGCGCTTCGTTGGCCCCGGAGTACTTGACCCCGCCGCCGCAGATGATCAGCGGCTTGCGCTTGCCGGTGAAGGCCGCCACAGCATCCTCGAGCATGGCCGCGGTGGCCGGCCGGCGTTCGATGCGGTGCACGCGTTTTTGCAGGAAGTAATCCGGGTAATCGTAGGCCTCGGCCTGCACATCCTGGGGCAAGGCCAGGGTCACCGCGCCGGTTTCCGCCGGGTCGGTGAGCACGCGCATGGCGTGGATCGCCGCGGTCATCAGTTGCTCGGGACGGTTGATGCGGTCCCAGTATTTGCTCACGGCCTTGAAGGCATCGTTGGTGCTGATGCTCAGATCGTGGAACTGCTCGATCTGTTGCAGCACCGGGTCGGGCTGACGGCTGGCGTAGACATCGCCGGGCAGCAGCAACAAAGGAATGCGGTTGGCGGTGGCGGTCGCCGCGGCGGTCAGCATGTTCGCCGCGCCCGGGCCCACCGACGAGGTGCAGGCGTAGATCTTGCGCCGCAGGTGCTGCTTGGCGAAGCCGATGGCCGCATGAGCCATGCCCTGCTCGTTGCGGCCCTGATGCACCAGCAGCTCGCCGCTGTCCTGCTCCAGGGCCTGGCCCAGGCCGAGCACGTTGCCGTGGCCGAAGATGGTGAAGATCCCGGCGACGAACTTGCTCTGCACCCCATCGATCTCGACGTACTGGTTGTCGAGGAATTTCACCAGGGCCTGGGCCATGGTCAGTCGTGTCGTAGTCATATCTGCACCTTCAATAGATACGCTGAACCCTGTAGGAGCGAGCTTGCTCGCGATGGATTCAGACGCACCGCGTTTCTACAGGCATATCGCGTCATCGTTAGCGTCCATCGCGAGCAAGCTCGCTCCTACAGTGGGGGAATGCATCAGGCCAGGGCGTGCTTGAGGTGGTCGATGCTCGCGCCGATCGCCCGCTGGATATCCGCCAGCCCATGCACGCTGTCGGCGAACGGCTCGAACGACAGGTGGCCGCTGTAGCCACTGGCAAGCAGAGCCTCGATCTGCGCCGCGTTGCCGAGGATGTCGCCCTCGCCCACCAGCACCCGGTGGCCGTCGCGGATGCTCGCCAGCGGCGCCTCGCGATCCTCGACCCCGGAGATATGCACCAGCCCGGTGAGCTCGGGGAAGAACTCCTGCTCCCCGGCCAGATGATGGTGAAAGGTGTCGTGCACCAGGCGGAACACATCCAGCCCGCCGATGGCGCGGATCGCCTCCACCGCCGTGCGCTTGCGCCGCAGGGAGCATTCCTCGAAGCCCAGGGGCTCGATAAAACCGAGAATCCCGTGCTCGCGCAGGATCGGCGCCAGCTGCGTCAAGGCAGTGCGCAGGCCGGCGGCGCGTTCGGCTTCGTTGCGGGTATCGGCGCGGTCGTTCAGCGGGCACATCACCAGACCGCGGGCGCCGCAGTCGCGGGCATAGGCGGCGAGCTTCAGGGCCTGGGCGCGACGCTCGTCGTTCCAGACATCGAAGGGGTACAGCGCATTGATCGACAGCACCTGGATGCCATGGGCCGCGCACAACTGGCGCACCTGCTGCGGCGGCGTGCCGTCTTCGATCTCCACGCCCGCAAGGTCATTGCGGATCTCGATGGCATCGGCTTTCAGGGTCACCGCCAACTCGATGAACGCCGGCAGGCTCAAACGTGGGGCAACCATACGATTCAGGGCGAAACGCAGGGGCTGGCTCATTATTCTTGTTCTCCAGAGCAACGGGTTGAAGGGTTTTACTTGGCGGTCGGCATGCTGAACTCGGGGCCCTTGGCGATGCTGTCCGGCCAGCGTTGCATCACGCTCTTGTAGCGGCTGTAGAAACGCAGGCCTTCCTCGCCGTAGGCGTGGTGATCACCGAACAGCGAGCGCTTCCAGCCGCCGAAGGAATGCCAGGCCATGGGCACCGGAATCGGCACGTTGATGCCGACCATGCCGACCTTGATGTTGCGGGCGAAGGCCCGGGCCACGCCGCCGTCACTGGTGAAGCAGGACACGCCGTTGCCGAATTCATGGGCGTTGATCAGCGCCACCGCACTGGCGAAATCCGCCACCCGGACGATGCCCAGCACCGGGCCGAAGATTTCTTCCTGGTAGATGCTCATCTCCGTGGTCACGCCGTCGAACAGGGTGGCGCCGACAAAAAAGCCCTGCTCCGCGCCCGGCACCTTGAAGCCGCGGCCGTCCACCAGCAGTTGCGCGCCCTGGGCCACGCCCTGGTCGATAAAACCTTCGACCTTGGCCTTGTGCTCGGCGGTCACCAGCGGCCCCATGTCGCTGTCGCCCTGCATGCCGTTGCCGATCTTCAACTGGTCGATGCGCGGCCGCAGTTTCTCGATCAACCGATCGCCGACCTCGCCCACCGCCACGGCGATGGAGATCGCCATGCAGCGCTCGCCGGCCGAGCCGTAGGCCGCGCCGATCAGCGCGTCGGCGGCCTGGTCGAGGTCGGCATCGGGCATCACGATCATATGGTTCTTCGCCCCGCCCAGGGCTTGCACGCGCTTGCCGCGGGAGGTGGCCTGCTGGTGGATGTACTCGGCGATCGGTGTCGAGCCGACAAAGGAAATCGCTTCGATGTCCGGGTGCTGCAACAGCCCGTCCACCGCCGCCTTGTCACCCTGGACCACGTTGAACACGCCATCGGGCAGCCCGGCTTGCGTCAGCAGGCGGGCCATCAGCAGGCTGGCGGACGGGTCACGCTCGGACGGCTTGAGGATGAAGCAGTTACCGCTGACCAGGGCCAGCGGGATCATCCACAGCGGCACCATCACCGGGAAATTGAACGGGGTGACCCCGGCGCACACGCCCAGGGGCTGGCGCAGGTTCCAGTTGTCGATGCCGCCGCCGATGTTGTCGCTGAAGTCGGTTTTCAGCAGGCTCGGCGCGCCACAGGCGAACTCGACGATCTCGATGCCGCGGGTCACTTCGCCGCGGGCGTCGGACAGCACCTTGCCGTGCTCGCGGGTGATGATCTCTGCCAGTTCGTTGTGGTGTTGGTCCAGCAGTTCCTTGAACTTGAACATCACCCGCGAACGGCGCAGCGCCGACTGCTCGGACCAGGCCGGGAAGGCCTTCATCGCCGAAGCAACGGCGTCGTCCACCGTCTTCTGGCTGGCCAGGGCGACCCGGGCCTGCACGCGGCCGGTGGCCGGGTTGAATACGTTGGCGAAGCGCTCGCCGCTGCCTTGCACCTGACCGTCGATGTAATGGCCGATTACCGGGGCGTCACTCATTATTCTTGTTCTCCATTCGAAGGTTGGAAATCACAGATCCAGCAGCCAGCTGTGCTGCGGATCGTTGTGGAACTGCCAGACCCGCTTGGGCCCGGCCATGACGTTCAGGTAATAGGACTCGTAGCCATAGGGCACGCTGACCGGGTGGTAACCCTTGGGCACCACCACCAGGTCGCCGTGTTCCACGGCCATGGCCTCGTCGATGCTGCGGTCGTCGGTGTAGACCCGCTGGAACACAAAGCCCTGGGGCGGATTGACCTGGTGGTAATAGGTCTCTTCGAGAAAGCTCTGGTGCGGCAGGTCGTCGGTGTCGTGCTTGTGCGGCGGGTAGCTGGAGGAATGCCCGGACGGCGTACGCACCTCCACCACCAGCAACGAATGGGCTGGCTCGCTGTCCGGCAGGATGTCGCAGACATAGCGGGTGTTGGCGCCCTTGCCGCGCACGCTGCGCTTCATGCTTTCGGGACGGATCAGCCGGGGGCCGAGGCCGTTTGCGGCGGAGCTTTTTGCAGTGCAGCCGGGCGCGGCGCAGACGGCGATCTGCACATCGCTCAGGGCCGTGACCTGGGCCTGGCTGCCGGGTGGCAGGTAGACGGCGAAGGGCGATTTGTCCTCGAACACCGATTGCCGGTCGCCGAGGTTGTCCCAGCCGAACGCGCCCTGCCCCGGCGCTTCGCCTTGAATGCCGATGCGTCCACTGAGCAGCACCAGGCACAGCTCTTTATCACCGGCACTGAGGGGCAGGCTTTCACCGAGGCTCAGGCGGTAGGCGGCAAAACCGACGTACTGCAATCGGCCCTCAGTCAACTGGACCATGGTCCGGCCCTTGGCCGCGCTTTTTACCAGCAGGCTCATGGGGCAGTCCTCTCATCGAGCAACGCGCGCAGGGTGTCGTAGCCCTTCTTCGCGTAGATGTAACTCGGTGCCACCGCCGGGTCCTGCTCGGCCTCCACCACCAGCCAGCCCTGGTAATCGGCGGCCAACAGCTCGTCCAGCAGCGCGGCGAAATCGATGTCGCCATCCCCCGGCACGGTGAAGGTGCCGTTGATGATGCAGTCGGGGAAACTCCACAGGTTGTTGCGCGCCAGCTGCACCACCGGCTTGCGCACGTCCTTGAAGTGCACATGGCAGACACGACCGATGTGCTTGCGCAGCACTTCCAGCGGTTCGCCGCCGCCCATGTAGCAGTGGCCCGAATCGAACAGCAGGCCGACTTCGCTGCCGGTCAGGCTCATCAACTTATCGATGTCCGCCGGCGATTCGACGTAGGCGCCCATATGGTGGTGGTACGCCAGGCGCACGCCCTGGGACAGGGTGAAACGCGCCAGCTCGGTGAGCTTGTCGGCGTATTCCTGCCAGGCCTGTTCGCTGTGAAAACGCGGACGCTCCACCAGGGCAATGCGCTGGCCCTGGATCGAGTCGGCGACCTCGCCGTAGACCAGCACCCTGGCACCGTTCTGCGCCAGCAGCTGGACATGGCTGGCGATGGCGTCGATCTCCTCGGCCACCGAGCGCCGCGCCAGGCGGCTGGAATACCAGCCCGAGACCAGCGCCAGGTCGTACGGGCGCAGCACATCGCCGACGCCCTTGGCATCCTTGGGGAACTTGCCGTTGAGCTCGAAACCTTCGTAGCCGATTGCCTTGCCCTCGCTCAGCGCCGTGCTCAAAGGCGTTTCGCCGCCGAGGGACGGTAGGTCGTCGTTGCTCCAGGAAATCGGGTTGATGCCAATTCGGATTGCGGGCATGGCTGCACCTTTTATTGTTTTCTAAACCAGTTCTGAAAAATTCCCGGCCTCGTACCCACTGCTGCAGCCCCTGTAGCCGCTGTAGCCGCTGTAGCCCTGTAGCCGCTGCCGAGCTTTAGCGAGGCTGCGATCGGTGGCGCAGCCACCGCAAGCGTTGTACCTGACACTACGCGTTGTCAGGTTTTGCGAGCGCTTCGCACTCGATCGCAGCCTCGCTAAAGCTCGGCAGCGGCTACAGGTGTTGCGTCAAGGCTCTTGCGGTCAGGCTCTATGTTCAGGCGCGGGCGGCGCGCCAGGCGTCGATCAGCTCGACGAAGGTCGCCTGCACCCGGCGGATCAGGGTTTCGTCGTCGATCTCGCTGGCCAGCCAGGCTCGGCTCGGCTCGTGGAAAATCGTGCGGCCCACGGCGAACCCGCGGCAGGTGCGGCTGTTACCGGCCTGGCGGAAGCCCTCGGCCAGGGCCGCCGCCGGGGCGTTGAGGCCCAGCAGCACCACGCCACGGCAATAGGGGTCGCGCTCCTCGATCAGCTCATCGAGCTGCTTCCACTGCTCGGCGCTTTGCGCCTCGATCTTCCACCAGGCCGGAAAGATGCCCAGGTTGTACAGGCGCTTGAGGGCGCGGTAGAGCACGTCCGGGTGAGTCGAGGGGTGGTCCTTGGGCGGAATGATTTCCAGCAGCAGCTCATGGCCGCTGACCTGGGACGCCTGGTACAGGCCCTTGATCTGCGCTTCCTGCTCCAGGCGCAGCAGCGGCTCGTCGTCCGGGTGGTACTGCACCAGGCACTTGATGATCTGCTCCTGGGGCCAGGCAATCAGGTTGCTGCCGATCGAACGCCCGTGTTCGAAGGCCAGCGGCCGCGAGCCCTGGACTTCCACCGGCCGCGCCACCCACCAGCCACGGCCGGTGGCGGCGTTCAGCGAGTCCTGGCCGAAACGCTGGTCGGCCAGCAGGCCGACATCGGCCTCGACGCCCTGCGCGCGCAAGTCGGCCTCGACCCGCTCCACGGCCTGGATAAACAGCTGCTTGAGCTCACCAATAGCCTTGAGCTCGCGCCCGCCCTTCTGCGCCAGTTCCACCAACTGCCCACGATGATCGAAGGCAAAGATGAACAGCTGCTTCCAGGCCTTGCGCGGCACGCTGACCTGATGCAGGCGCTGCAGGGTGCTGTCCTGGTCCGGCCGGGTGATGGGTACCGGGCTGCTGAACAGGTAATCCAGCTCGGCGCGGGTCGGCATCGCCGGCGCGCAGGCATGGCGCGACACGACTAAACCGCCGCAGGCGTTGGCCAGCTGGCAGCAGCGCTCGTCGCTGGCTTCCTCCAGCCAGCCGCTGAGGAAGCCGGACATAAAGGCATCGCCCGCCCCCAGCACGTTGAGCACTTCGACCCGCACCCCGGGGTAAATGGCGCCGTCTTCCAGGCGCGCCGGGATCGCCCCGTGGATCACCGTGCAGCCCTGGGGGCCGAGCTTGACCACCAGGGTCGCGGCGGTCAGCGAACGCACGGCGCGCAAGGCGCTGAGCAAGTCGTCGCTGCCACCGGCGATCAGGAATTCTTCTTCGGTGCCGACGATCAGATCGAAGCGCGGCAGGATCTTCTGCACATGGGCGCTGACGTTCTGGTCGGCGACAAACCGGGTCTCGCCATCAGCCTTGCCCGCCAGGCCCCAGAGCACCGGGCGGTAGTCGATGTCGAGCACGCGCTGGACGTTGTGTCGCTCGGCGTACTCCAGGGCCTGGAGGCTGGCCTGGTACACGCTGTCGGTGGAGAAATGGGTGCCGGTGATCAGCAAGGCTTTGCTGGAGGCGATAAAGGCTTCGCTGATGTCTTCGGCGCGCAGGGCCATGTCGGCGCAGTTCTCGCGGTAGAACACCAGGGGGAAGGTTTCGCGGTCCTTGAGACCGAGCAGGACCAGCGCGGTCAGGCGCTCCGGGTCGACCTTGATCGCGCTGACATCGCAGCCTTCGCGGGCCAGGGACTCCACCAGAAAACGCCCCATGTGATCGTCGCCGACCCGGCTCAGCATCGCCGAGCGCAAGCCCAGGCGCGCGGTGCCGAAGGCGATGTTGGCGGACGAGCCGCCGAGGTATTTGGCGAAGCTTGAGACATCTTCCAGCCGGGCCCCGACCTGCTGCGCATAGAGGTCGACGCCCAGGCGTCCGAGGCAAATCAGATCCAATTGACGCCCATTGGCAAAACGAGTCTGGCCCATGCTGGCTCCTGTTATTTTTATCAGCCTGCGCGTGGCACCGAGGAAGGTGCCGAACGCTCGTGGTGGATGCAGACTAAAACGTTCACCGGCACCAATCAATATTTTTTCTATAAAATTTTTACGTGGAATATTTTTTCCAATAAACTTTTTCAAGGCCGGTCCAGGCAGCGTGCATCGTTTCAGCAGACGGCCTGTGGGCCCGCGCCTCAAGATTTTCCCTGCGCCGACCCTGTAGACTGCGCACAGCCCACCTATTGTCAGGGAATGGATCACCAGCCCGTTCCCATCAAGTACAAGCCAGTAAGCACAGAAGGATTGCCTATGTCCCGCACCGATCAGCCGGCCACGACCGAGAGCCCGCAAGACAGCGACCTCGCCAGCCCCCCGATCAATGCCGAACGCCTGTTGCAACTGATCACCCAGGAATACGAAAGCCTGCCGCGCCAGCTCAAGCGCATTGCCAGCTACATGAGCCAGCAGAGCGACCGGATCATGGTCGACCGCATCAGCGACATCGCCCGCGAATGCGAGGTGCACCCTTCGGCCATCGTGCGCTTCTCCCAACGCTTCGGTTTCAGCGGCTTCAGCGAGATGCAGGCGCTGTTCCGCGAGGCCTACACCCACAAGACCACCCCGGTACAGAACTACCAGCAGCGCATCCGCAGCATGATCGCCAACAAGTCGCAGAAGGCCAGCGGCGGCGACCTGGCGCGCGAGTGCATCAACGCCACCCTGTCGGGCATCGAGCGCCTGGGCCTGGAACTGGATGACGCGGCCTTCGACAAGGCCGTGGACCTGGTGGTCAACGCCGACAACATTTATGTGGTCGGGGTGCGCCGCTCCTTCGCCGTGGCCGACTACCTGGTGTACAACCTGCAGCACACCAACAAGCGCATCCATCTGGTGTCGGGCCTGGGCGGCAGCTACCGCGAACAGATGCGCAGCATCCGCCCCAACGACCTGGTGATCGCCATCAGCTTCACCCCGTATGCCAAGGAAACCCAGCACTGCCTGCGCATCGCCCAGCACCATCAGGCCAAGACCCTGATCATCACCGACAGCAACCTGTCGCCCCTGGCCAAGCGCGCCAACAGCGTACTGCTGGTCAACGAAGGCAGCTCCTTCGCCTTCCGCTCTTTGAGCGCGACCCTGTGCCTGTGCCAGGCGCTGTTCATCGCCGTGGCCTACCGCCTGGAACTGAAGGTCGACGAGATTCACGAGCAGGCGGGGTTCGAGGACTGAGCCTCACCCCGCCGAGTGCGTATGCGCCTGCAACGCCCCCGGCACGCCGGTGCGCAGCAGGCCGCCCTCCTCGACCCAGGCCAGGGTCTGCCGGTGGGCCCGTTGCAACAGTTGCTCGGTCTGGCTGAAGTCGAACACCGAAATGCCCAGCGGACACAACGGCGCGACCACATGGATCGCCGCCTGTGGCGAATAGAGCTCAATGTCCCGCACCAGCTGGCGCATGCTCATCAGGTTCAGGGTGTGCAAGGCCAGGGCGATCAAGCCGCTCGGCGGTCGCGGGCAGGCACAGCCGAATCCGGTCGGCACCACGATGACCCGGGTCGCGCCCAGCGACACCGCCGCGGCGATCGGGGTGTTGCTGGCGACGCCGCCGTCGACCAGCAGCTTGTCGCCGATCTGCACCCACGGAAACACCAGCGGAATCGCGGCACTGGCCAGCAGGGCCTGCTCGACGCTGCCACTGGATAACAGCTCCTCGGCCCCGGTGAGCAGGTTGGTGGTGACGATATGCAGGGGCAGTTCGGTGTCTTCGATGCGGGTGACCGGCAGCACCCGGCGCACCAGGCTCGCCAGCGCCGACGAGGGCAACAGGCAGCCGCGACGCTTGAGCACGGAGGACAGCGCGTCAATCACGGAAAACGGAAACACGTCGGCCTTGCGCAAGCCACGCCAGAAATCGGCCAGTTCGGCGACGCCGCGGGCATTGGGCCTGGCGGCAAAGTAGGCGCCGTTGAGGGCCCCGACCGACGCCCCGACCACCAGGTCGAACACCACGTGCTTTTCGAGCAGCGCCCGCAGCATCCCCACCTGGACAGCCCCGAGGCTGCCGCCACCGGCAAGGACAAGGGCGGTTTTGGTGGGATGCATAACGCTTCTCCTGCCAACACTCAGCCTTCCTACACAATAGCGCTGCCACACTCCGCTACGAGGCCGTCTGGCGACTCCCGTGCCATCGCATGCTTTTCATCTGAAAGACCGGCACCGGCTACATCGCTCACCTACGCTGGGTAACGGATGCTCCACAGCACACTCGTGCTTGCGCTGCTCAATCAAGTGCTGGTCATGGGCATCAGGACACGTCCCTCGTAGTGCCAGGGAAGTTTGAGGTTAAACGTTCAAACTCACGCAAGGAGCGCATCATGGTCGATAAAGCATACGCAATTCTTCTTCATTCCGAAGACGAGGATAATGGCTACCTCTACTTCCCCATTAAACGCGCCAATCTCGTGTATGGCGGCATGCCGCAGTTTTTCGGCGGAACCAAGAATGCGGGAGAGACCGATCACGACACTATCGCCCGAGAGATGAAAGAGGAAAGCGACGGTAAAATCACCTTGGGCAGCGGTGGGTTGACGTCAATCTACAAGTCCAGGGTTGGCAACAATAACTACAGCTTTTATGTAGCCGAGAACTACCAGGGCAAGAATTTCCTGGGCAGCCTGACCAACAGCGAGATGAGCAGTATCCAGCAGTTCTTCGTGCAAGTCGGGCTGCAGGACGATGTTGAGGACCTGCTGAAATCACTCAAGATTGTTCCGACTGCAGAGTTTACCGAGTCCGAAACCTATGAGGCCTTCAATCGGGCAATCGCCTGGAGTGAACAATAAACAAGCGGTTTGAAATGCACGGCGGTTTATTGAGCCGGCCAAACCGAAACAGTCGAACGGGCTCGCTACTGTTTCGGGCACTTGAACCCGCAGTGCAATATCAGGCTGCGGGTTTTCAACCGTTATCAACGGTATATAGACAGGAGTACTTGGCGGGACTTGTACAACTCCGACGCTTATAGCCCGCCTCATGTTTTCAGATCGCCCGCGAACGTTGCGCCAACAGCCACCCGAGAACGTTCACCCTCGTCTTATTGCACCTGGAATAGCCGTCATCGGTGATTGACAGCAGTCACCAGCCCCCGATAGCCAATCCCGGACATTTGCCGCTAAATTAGCCGCTGCCCTCCCCCTGCCTCGTTGTTCCGCACAAGGAAATGCTCAATGAAACTGATCGGTATGCTCGATTCACCCTATGTTCGCCGTGTCGCCCTCACCCTCAAGCGCCTGGATATCCCGTTCGAGCATGAGGCGTTGTCGGTGTTTCGCACTTTCGAGCAGTTCCAGCGCATCAACCCGGTGGTCAAGGCGCCGACCCTGATCTGCGACGACGGTACGGTGCTGATGGATTCGTGCCTGATCATCGACTACCTGGAAGCCCTGGCCGGCCGCAGCCTGTTGCCGGCGGCGCCCCAGGCACGAGCCCACGACCTGCGGCTGATCGGCCTGGCGCTGGCGGCGTGCGAGAAGTCGGTGCAGATCTACTACGAGTACCAGCTGCGCCCCGCGGAAAAACAGCACGAACCGTGGCTGGAGCGGGTTCGCGGGCAACTGGCGGCGGCCTATGGCGAGCTGGAAAGAGAATTGGAGAAACGTCCGCTGGCCACCGACGGCGGCATCGATCAGGCCGGTATCAGCCTGGCCGTGGCCTGGAGCTTTACCCAGCTGGTGGTGGCCGAGCACCTGGATGCCACGCGGTTTCCAAGGGTCAAGGCGTTTGCGGAGTATGCGCAAGGGTTGGAGTTGTTTGTCAGTACGCCGTTGGTTTGAGGCCCCGGGACGACGCGGTGTTACCGCAGCACCGCGTCATCGTTCACGTTCATCGCGAGCAAGCTCGCTCCTACAGAAGGTCGCGTTGTTCATAAGATCGAGAACGACGCAGTCCTTGTAGGCGCGAGCTTGCTCGCGAAAAAACTTCAGGGCGACGCGCTACCTCAAGCCAGCGCCACCTGCAACGGCGCCACCGCCTGCAGACCGAAACGCTCGGCGAGGAACGGCGTGATATCCAGCGGCAACGCCTCCTCATTCACCAACCGATCCAGCAGCACCCCGGTGATCGCCGAGGTCAGGATGCCAGTGCGGAAATGCCCGCAGGCGTTGAGGTAGCC
Source organism: Pseudomonas sp. RW409 (assembly GCF_003184125.1). Taxonomy (NCBI): domain Bacteria; kingdom Pseudomonadati; phylum Pseudomonadota; class Gammaproteobacteria; order Pseudomonadales; family Pseudomonadaceae; genus Pseudomonas; species Pseudomonas sp. RW409. The sequence goes on from NZ_QHHP01000042.1 coordinate 232,590, forward strand.
CTCCACCCCGCACATCGGCCCGAGGATCGGCAGTTCATCCGGCGAGCCCGGGCGCAAACCGGCCCAGCAGCGCTTGAGGTTGACCTGTTCGAGCTGCGGCACGCAGCGCACCGCGCCCTGCACCAGGCCCTGGATTTCCCGGTAGGTGGTGCTGATGTCGAAGCCTTTGTCCTCGGTGGTGCTGCCGATCAGGATCTCGCCGTTGTCCTTCTGCGCCATGTAGCAATCGCTGGTGGTCAGGCAACCGTTGAGCAGCTTGGGCATGCGCTCGGTGAGCAGGATCTGGCCCTTGACCGGCTTCACCGGAATGCTCGCGCCAGTGGCTTGCAGGCTCAGCTCGGCGGCCCAGGCGCCAGCGGCGTTGATCAGGGTGTCGCAATGGAAAACCCCCGCCTCCGCCGTCTGCACCCCGCTGATCCGGCTGCCCTGGTGCAGCACGCCGGTGACGTTGGTGTTGAAGTACATGTCCACGCCGTTCTGCCGCGCGCCTTCGGTGTAGGCGTCGGCCAGGCGGAACGGGTTGACCTGGTGGTCGCAGAGAAATTCCAGGGCCCCCTGGGCGTCATGGCTGACGTTCGGCTCCGCCTCGCGCAGCGCCGCCTGGTCGAGCCAGCGCACCTGATGGGCCAGGTGCGGGATGCAGGCCACGATGTGCTCGGCGTAGAGCCGGTCCTCGTCGTCGTAGATCACGAACTTCAGCCCGGTACGCTCGAACTTGAAGTCCATGCCATGGCGCTCGCGCAGCTCCTGGTGCAGCTGCGGGTACAGGCCGTTGGATTGCAGGGCGAAGTCGAAGAACGACTGCGGCAGGATATGCGGCGTGCTGGAGTCCACCAGCACCGCCGAACCCTGGGCCTGGCGCTTGTTACGGGCCGACATCATGCGAAAGAAGATCACCCCGCAGCCCAGCCCCACCGACTCGCCGATGGCCCACAGGCCGCCGGCCGAGGCACGGGTGGCATTGCCCGGGCGCTTGGCGTCGATCAACGCCACCCGCAAGTTCTTGCGCTTGGACAACTGGTACGCGCAGGAAGCGCCGATCACACCGCCGCCGGCGATGACCACGTCGTAGAACTTACTCATGATTCAAAGCGTCCTTGCTCGGTTGAGGGAAAGCGGAAAAGGGAATCGGGTCCAGGGGGAAACGCGGGCGCAGCCAGCCCACATCCTGGCGCCCGGTGGCCTGGCGCAAACGGTCGCTGCAATAGCCGACGCACATGCGGCCCTGGCAGTCGCCCATGCTCACCCGGGTGCGCATCTTCAGGCTGGCCATGTCCTGCACGCCCTGCTCGAGGGCGCGGTCGATATCGCCACGGGTCGCGTGTTCGCAACGGCAGATCAGGGTGTCGGCGGCCGGCAGTTCGATCTGCCCGGTGCCGCGTTCGGTGTAGCGGTCCACCGCCGCGCGGAAACGGGTGATGGAGGCCAGTTTGTTCTGGTACTTCTGGCGCCGCTCCAGGGCCGCCTCGTTGCTCAGCACATCGCGCTGCATCAGGATCGACAGCGCGGCGATGCGCCCGGTGAGCATCGCCGCCTCACCGCCGCGGATCCCGCCCATGTCGCCGGCCAAGTGAATGTGCGGCTCGCTGCTTTGCTGCCAGACATTGGCCGTGGCCCGCAGGTAGCCGTCGTGGCTGAAACCATGGTTGAGGCCCATCTGCTGGCTGAGCTGGGTACGCGGGATAAAACCGTAGCCCACCGCCAGGGTCTGCGCGGCGACCTGTTGCTGGCGGCTCAGGTCCGGTTCCCAGCGCGCCGAGTACGGCGCCACGCTGACGCTTTCCAGGCCGTCCGAGCCCTGGGCCTCGACCACGCCCCAGCCGTAATGCACAGGAATGCGGTGCAGCTTGAGGTAGGCCAGCATGCTCAGGCCATCGAGGAACAGTTGCGGCTTGTTCAGCAGCGCCAGGCTTTCCTTGGCGATCCGGCCAAAGGCGCAGGCCTCGTAGACCGCCGCCACCTTCGCGCCACTGGCGTGCAGCTGGCAGGCCACCAGCGGCAGCAGCGGCCCGGTGCCGGCGATCACCACCGGCCCGCGCGGTTTGACCACGCCACTCTTGATCTGCAACTGCAAGCCGCCCAGCAGCATCACCCCGGGCAAGGTCCAGCCGGGAAACGGCACGCTGCGCTCATGACAACCGGCGGCCAGCAGTAGCTGCGGATAGGCCACTTCCTGCAACTGCTCGTCGGCATCCAGCAGGATCAGGCTGCCCTTGCCTTCGGCCCCCACCACCCGGTGGTTGAGGCGCACGTCGATCATCTGTTCGCAATCGGAGAAAGCGCCGTGCAGTTTCGCCAGGGCTTCGCAATAACGCGGCCCCAGGTAGTCCAGCTGCACGCCGTCGCGCAGCGGCCCGCGGTAGACCACACCGCCCAGGCGCGAAGCTTCATCGATCAGGGTACTGCGCACCCCGTGCTCGGCCAGTTCGATGGCCGCGGCCATGCCCGCGGGGCCGCCGCCGACGATCAGTGGATTCAGGCTCATAGCACCTCCTCCGCCGCGACGATACGGTTGACCTCGGTCTGCACCTGCATGCCCGGCCGCACCTGGGTCTGGCAGGCCCGGCGCTTGTGTCGGCCGTCGATCTGCACCAGGCAGCAATGGCACACGCCCATGCCGCAATAGGCGCCGGCCAGCTGGCCGTGGTCGTTGCGCGCCACCTGACGCAGCCCGAGGGACTGGATGACGCTGAGTACGGTTTCACCAATCGCCGCCGTCACCGGCTGGCCATTGAGGCTGATGGTCATATCCGCCTGTTGCAGCGGCTGGATATCGAAAGTTCGTTCGGTATGGCGCATCAGTAAATTCGTCCTTGAGTGAAGAGGAATGCCAGCGTCCTGCTGTGCATCACCCTGAACCTGGACTTCGACCCGGTTCAGGGTTGCGCGACGCCAGCTCCTCGGAGCTGAACACCAGGCCAATCTAGTAGGTTTGTCGAACAAGAACATTGATCTGGGCCAAGCAAAGCACAAGGCCCTGGAATGCGCCTCCCGCCGCCCTGCCCTAACTGGAAAACACGTAGCGACCCTTGACCTTGCGCGGCCCGATGAAAGCGAAATCCGGAAAGATCCGGCTGCGCACGTACATCGCGAAAAACACCACCCCCAAGGTCATGGCCGCGCCGATCAGGGTACCCAACGGGTCCTCGGCATAACCTTCGAACAATCGGGGGAATTGTGACAGGGTCAGAAGGGCATAGAGGCTGTAGGCGTTCACCGAAGGTTTATGGAAGCCCCAGGCGAACAGCAGCGGCACCACCCCGCCCAACAGTCCGAATACCCATGCAGCCTTCGGACCTATGAGCGAGCCGAGGAAGAACCCGGCCACCGCGCCGACCACCGCCTGCAACAGCATCACCACCAGCAGGATCTGGATCTTGCGCCGGTGCAGGGCATAGAGCTTGGGGTCGGAATAGGCGGCGATCCAGAACGCCAGCAGCCGCTCCTTGATCCCGCTGCCGGCAAACGCGGCAAAGGTTTCGCCCCTGGAGCGCCCGGCCTCGAGGCTGGCGATGACCTGGCGCTTGGCTTGCTGTTTGTCCATCCGTGTTGCCCCCGATAGTGGCCCCCGGCGGCGCCGTGCCGGCAACGCTAGTAGAGGCGCCCGGGCCTGTCCAATCGGCGTCTACGGCGTTATTTACGCTTGTAGCTCTTGTTGCCGCTCGGGGTCAGGCAATAGACCCCGCCCCGCGGCCCGGTGCAGAAACTGCCACTGCCACAGGAGCAGCCGTCGCTGCTGCGCAACAGGGTTTGTGGACGCGCCGCCTGCCCCGAGTCGCCGTAGCGCGCGGCGCAGTTTTGCTTGGAACCGCTGATGGAGCCGTCGTTGCATAAAAACAACTCGCCGTCGCAACCGGCGATCCCGCCCTTCTTGCCCGAGCAGGGTTGATTGGCGGCGAACGCCGGGGCCGCCGCCAGCAGCAACAAGCCGACGCCCAGGGCTTTGAAGTCGAGGTAATGAGGTAGGTACATTGCGCAGCATCCATGCCAGCCGGTAATAGCTGGATGATATCAACGATTGCCGCACCCGGCCCGCCTGCTACCCTGCGTTCGCCAGGGCACTGGCGCGAAGATGAAAGATTTTTTAGAAAGCCCGCGGCGATTTCTTGGCAAAATGCAGGCCTGCGTCATGAAATCCCCAATCAGGTAAGCCCTTATGACCCGCATTCTGACCATCGAAGACGATGCCGTAACCGCCCGCGAAATCGTGGCGGAACTGAGCAGCCACGGGCTGGACGTGGATTGGGTCGACAACGGTCGCGAAGGCCTGGTGCGCGCCGTCAGCGGCGACTACGACCTGATCACCCTCGACCGCATGCTGCCCGAGCTGGACGGCCTGGCGATCGTCACCACCCTGCGCACCATCGGCGTGTCGACGCCGATCCTGATGATCAGCGCCCTGTCCGACGTCGACGAGCGCGTGCGTGGCCTGCGTGCCGGTGGCGACGACTACCTGACCAAACCCTTCGCCTCCGACGAAATGGCGGCCCGGGTCGAGGTGCTGCTGCGGCGCAAAAGCACGGTGCAGGAATTCGAAACCAGCCTGCGGGTGGCCGACCTGGAGCTGAACCTGATCAGCCGCGAAGCGACCCGCGCCGACCAGCTGCTGAGCCTGTTGCCCACCGAATACAAGCTGCTGGAATTTTTGATGCGCAACACCGGCCAGATCCTCTCGCGGATGATGATTTTCGAGGAGGTCTGGGGTTATCACTTCGACCCGGGCACCAACCTGATCGACGTGCATATCGGCCGTCTGCGTAAAAAAATCGATCCGCCAGGCATGACCCCGCTGATCCGCACCGTGCGAGGCTCGGGTTATGTCATTGCTGAACCCCTCTAAGGGCTGGCGCTCCTCCAGCAGCCGCCTGCTGGCGCTCTACAGTTCGCTGTTCGTGGCCTGGAGCTGCATCCTCATGGGCGTCATGTACTACGAGGTGTCCGGCTACCTGGAAAGCCTCGCCAAGCACTCGCTGATGCAGCGCCAGCACCTGTTCGCGCGCTTCCAGGGCGAGCAGCTGGAAGAAGCCCTGACCACCAGCATGACCTTCGACATGCGCGCCATCGACGCCTACGGCCTGTTCGACGAGCGGCGTCACTACCTCAGCGGGCCGATCCGCGAGATCCCCGACGACCTGCCGCTGGACGGGCAGATCCACGAGCTCAAGAGCTGCATCGACTCCGACGACCCCAGCCTGCCCCGCGACAGTTGCGATGCGGTGGCCACCTACACCCGCGACGGCCGCTGGCTGATCCTGGTGCGCGACAACGGCTCGCTGTTCGCGGTGACGCGGATCATCCTCCACGCGCTGCTGTGGGGCGTGTCGCTGACCATCATCCCCGGCGCCGCCGGCTGGCACCTGCTCCGGCGTCGGCCGTTGCGGCGCATTCGTGGCATCCAGGCCAGCGCCGAGGCGATCGTCGCCGGCGACATGACCCACCGCCTGCCGCTGTCCAACCGCCGCGACGAGCTGGACATGCTGGCAGCCATCGTCAACGCCATGCTCGACCGCATCGAACGGCTGATGAACGAGGTCAAGGGCGTGTGCGACAACATCGCCCACGACCTGCGCACCCCGTTGACCCGCCTGCGCGCCCAGCTGTATCGCATGCAACAACAGGCGGTCGAGGGCACGCCGGAAGCCTTGCAGCTAGACCAGGTGCTGGCCGAGGCCGATCGATTGATGGCGCGTTTTCGCGGCTTGCTGCGGATTTCCGAGATAGAGGACCACCAGCGCCGCTCGGGGTTTGTCGAGCTCGACCCGCTGCCGTTGCTGCGCGAGCTGTATGACTTTTACCTGCCGCTGGCCGAGGAAGGCCAGTTGACCCTGACCCTGGATGTGCCGGACAGGCTGCCGAGCCTGACCGGCGACCGCGCCCTGCTGTTCGAAGCCCTGGCCAATCTGTTGAGCAACTCGATCAAGTTCACCCCGCCGGGCGGCGAGGTGATTCTGCGTGGTATGGAGGATGGCGGCTGCACGCGCCTGGAAGTCCTCGACTCCGGCCCCGGCATTCCCGAGGCCGAACGCAAGGCGGTGTTCCAGCGCTTCTACCGGGTCGACGACAGCAACTCCCACGGCGGCTTTGGTTTGGGCCTGTCCATCGTCGCCGCCATCGTCAGCCTGCACGGCTTCAAGCTCGACGTCGGCAGCAGCGACAGCGGCGGCGCGCGCCTGAGCCTCGATTGCCGGCCGAGCTTGATCGCCAAGGACTGATACAGAAGAACACGTTCTTCTTCTGTAGGAGCGAGGCTTGCCCGCGAAAAATCCTCATGACAACGCGGTGTTTCAGACAACCCGCGTTATCGTTCACCACCATCGCGGGCAAGCCTCGCTCCTACAGAGGCGGCTCCCCGGTCAGGACATGTGCACCAGGCTGATGGAATTGCTGCGCAACTCGTACAGCAGCTCCTCGATCATCGCCAGCACGTCCGCCTCTGTCGCGAGCGTGCGCGGGTCGATGCCGGTGACCACCAAGTCGACCCGGCCGCTTTCAGGCTCGAAGACCCGCAGGGTCAGTGTGGAATCGGAGCCGGTGCTGAAGGCACAGGCCAAGGGCGCGAAGCCCTGTTCGATGTAGCGGCGCAACTGCGCCTGGGAAATCACCCAGGCCTCCTTCAGTGGCGACGCCACAACAGGCCGGCCAGCAGGCCGATCCCGGCGAGGATGGCAACGCTGGCCAAGGGTTTGTCACGGACGAAGCGGGAGACACTGTCCAGGGCCTCGCCATAGGTTTCCTGCAACTGCCCGGCGGCTTGGCGGGCGGCGCCCTCCAGGCGCATCTGCTGGTCGTCCAGCAGTTCGCCTACTGCACCCCGGGCCTTGCCGGCCGCCGTGCCCATCGCACCTTTGATCTGTTCGCTACGCATCGTGCATTCCTTCAGCTGATGATTTTCGTGAGCGGCCCGTGTCCGCCACGGCACCGCACATCACCCAGCCTAAGAAACCCCGTGACGCCGCAGAAGCGTCATTTGTACTGGTGACACTGGTGCATTTGCACCGGTCAGCGCTGCACCTTTCAGCGCTGCGCCTTGCCGCGACGGTCGCCACTGAACAGCCCGCGCTCGCGAGCCCAGACAATGGCCTCGGCGCGGCTGTGCACTGCCAGCTTGGAATACACCGTGGCCACGTGATTGCGCACCGTGCTGGGCGCCAGTTGCAGGCGCGCGGCGATCTCCTTGTCGGCCAGGCCCTCGCAGATCAGCCCCAGCACATCGCGCTCGCGGGCGGTCAGGTCGGTAAAGGACGCGCTGGGCTGCTCGGCCTGGTTGGCGCTGCGGACATTGGCCAGCTTTTCGATCAGGGTCTGGCTGAACCACGAGGCATCGCGCATCACCTCCTCGATCGCCGACACCAGCTCCAGCTCGGAGCGCTTGCGTTCGGTGATGTCCATCAGCACCAGCAGGTAGCTGGGCTTGTCCTGGATGTTCACGGTGTCGGCCGAGACCACGCAGTCGAGCAGTTCGCCGCCCTTCTTCAGCACCCTGAGATCGAGGTTGCGCACATCGGCGCTTTTCTCCAGGGCGCCGAACAGGCTGGCGCAGGCCTGCGGGCTGGCGATAAAACCGACTTCTTCGACGGTCTTGCCCAGCAGCTCTTCGGCGGCATAACCGGTGCTGTCGAGAAAGGCCTCGTTGACGTCGACGATCTGCTGGCTGTCGGCGCCGCACACCAGGGTCGGCACCGGCGTCAGGCGGAACGCCTTGGCAAAACGCTCCTCGCTCTGGCGCAGGGCCGTCTCCGCCTTGCGCCGCGGCTCCAGGTCCATGAAGGAAAACAGCATGCAGTCTTCTTCGTTGATATCCAGCGGCTGGCCGGCGACTATCACCAGCTTGCTGCCGCCTTCGGGCAGGCGCAGCTCGGCCTGCATCTGCGGGATGGTCGCGCCCTGGTTCAGGCGCTCGATGGCCAGGTCCTTGCGCTCGGCGCCCTCCAGCACATCCACCTCGTACACCGAGCGGCCGATCACCTGGTCGCGGGCATAGCCGGTCATTTCCAGGAAGCCCTGGTTGACCTTGATGTAGCGCAGGTCGCTGAGGCGGCAGATCACCGCCGGCGCCGGGTTGGAATTGAAGGTCTTCTCGAAACGCTGCTCGGCGCTGGCCCACTCGGTGGCGTCGCTGAGGATCAGCACCAGGGACTCCACCTCGCCGGCACGGTCGGTGAGGATCATGCTGCGCACCCGATGCACCCAGGTACGCGCCTCCTCGCCCTCGCCGCTGCGCACCTCCACCACCACATCGCTGAAGGTCTCCCCGGCGGCGACCCTATTGATGGGGTAGCTCTCCAGCGCCAGGGGGTGATTGTTGCGATAACGCAGGGCGAAACGCTCGGCGTACTGGCGATCGTCGGCGCCCAGCTCACTGATGTCTTCGACCCCGTGCATGGCCAGCGCCGCCTCGTTGGCCCAGACGATACGCCGGTCCGCCTCGAGCAGGATGACCCCGTCGGACAGTCCGGAAATGATCTGCTGCAACTGGCGGCGATTGGTTTCGGTGGCGAGTAGATCCTGGCTCATGTCAGCTCCTGAAAGGCCCGGCTCTACGGGCAAGGCGGCGGATAAAAGGGGCAGAAGCTACGACCACGGCGCATCGCCATCGTGCCCTGGAGCTGACGCGCCAATGACAGCGGAGTACTGGAGCCTCACCTGCGCAAAGGCTAAGCTGCGCACCCGGCCCGATCCGCCAATGCCATCAAGGAGCGAAGCATGATCACCATCCGTGAAGCTGACAGCCGCGATATCGATGCCCTCCAAGCCATCGGATGCGCCACCTACCGCGAGCATTTCTCCTCGATCTGGAGCGCTGAAGGCATACAGCAGTTTCTCGCCCAGGACTTCTCTCTCCGCAGCCTGCAAGACTCTCTTGCCGCCAAGAGCGAGCATCTGTGGCTGCTGGCCCTGGACGAGCAACAGCAGGCCATAGGTTTCGCCAAACTCAACTGGGCACGGCCCACCCCGGGCAGCGGCATTCCGGTGCCGAGTTGCAGAAGATCTATCTGCTCAAATCCCAGGCCGGCAAGGGGCACGGTCGCCGCTTGCTTGAGCATGTGCTGCAGCGCGCCACCGATGCGGGTGAACCCTGCCTGTGGCTGGACGTGCTCAAGAGCAACATTGGCGCCCAGCGCTTTTATGCCAGCGCCGGCCTGCGCCAGATAGGCGAGGTCCCCTTCAACACCGACCTGGAGCAAATAGGGATGTGGGTGATGGCCTGCGACCTGCCCGGCCACAACAGCCGATTGTCACCCCGCTCGCCCCTGTAGCCGCTGGCGCAGCCTGCGATAGACCCGAAGGGGCTCCGACGCCAGCAAGATCGCCGCGAGCGTGCCGCTCGATCGCAGCCTGCGGCAGCGGCTACACGCATTGAGCTGGGCCGGAATATCGAGGGTGTCCCCGTTCCCTGTAGCCGCTGCCGAGCCCCGCGAGGCTGCGATAGACCCGAAGGGTCTCCGGCGCCAGCAAGATCGCCGCGAGCGTGCCGCTCGATCGCAGCCTGCGGCAGCGGCTACACGCGCATTGAGCAGGGCTGGGATATCAAGGGGTGAACAGGTTCAGGAAATGCCCAGGGCCTTCAGGCGTCGGTACAGGGTGCGTTCGCTCAGGCCCAGGGCCTTGGCCAGTTCGCTGCGTGAGCCTTCGAACACTTCCAGGGCGTGGGCCAGTTGCTCCAGGTCCTTGCCCGCGCGGCGCCGGCTCGGCTGGGTGGTGGCGGCGGCGCTGCCGGCGCGTAATTCCTCGGGCAGGTCCTCGACCCGGATCACCCCGTCGTCGCTGAACAGCCGCGCCCGTTCGAGGATATTGCGCAGCTCGCGAATATTGCCCGGGTAGGCATACAGGCCCAGGCGCTCCAGGGCCTGCGGCGCGACCCGCGGCACCGCGCCCGGCGCCAGGCGTTGCAGCAGGCTGTCGATCAGCAGCGGCAGGTCGTCGCTGCGCTCGCGCAGGGCCGGCAGGCGGATCGGGAAGGCGCTGATGCGGTAGTACAGGTCCTGGCGGAAGGTGCCGGCGGCGACCATTTCCTTGAGCGGCTTGTGGGTCGCCGAGACCAAGCGGAAGTCCGAATGCACAGTGCGCAGGCTGCCCACCGGACGAAAGCTGCCGGACTCGATCAGCCGCAGCAGCTTGACCTGCATCGCCAGCGGCACTTCACCGATCTCGTCGAGAAACAGGGTGCCGCCATGGGCTGCTTCGGCCAGGCCGATCTTGCGTTGCAGGGCGCCGGTGAAGGCGCCCTTCTCATAGCCGAACAGTTCGCTCTCCAGCAGGGTCTCGGTCAGGCCGGTGCAATCGACCACCACCAGCGGCCCACCGGCGCGCGGACTGCCATCGTGCAGGGCGCGGGCGAACAGCTCCTTGCCGGTACCGGACTCGCCCTGCAACAGCACCGGGATCTGCGACGGCGCCGCCCGCTGCAGGGCGCTCAAGGCCTCGTTGAAGGCCGGCGAACGGCCCACCAAACCCTTCTGCTGCGGCTGCACCGAGGCCACCGCCACCGAACTCAAGCGCTCGACATAGGCCACCACCTGCCCCGTGTCACCGAGGATCGGCCGCAGCTCGACGTCCACATGCTCCGGCCCGCGCGGGGTGTGATGGATATGCAGCAGGCGCTCCGGCAGACGGGTCTCGAAGGCCTTGCGCATCGGACAATGTTCGCCGGCCTGGTCGCACGGCACCGCGAACTGGTGGGACACCCGATAGCACTTGGCGCCGACATGGGGTTTGCCCTCGACGCCGAACTGGCGCTGGTAGGCGGTGTTGGCGGCGAGGATGTTGTAGTCGGTGTCTAACAGAATCGTCGGCTGCGCGTCATGTTCCAGATAGGACATCAGGGCTAACATTTCAGCACTGACGAGGGCATGGGTGGACTGGGGCATGGCAACTCCTGGGCGTTGCGCGGCAGCTTAAACCATGAGCCCGGCTTCTGCCATTTTCTGCCAGAAACTGCCAATCGACTGCCACCTACAATTGACAGTGACAGCCAGAACGCCCGCCCCAGGCCTTTGAATTCAATGAATGGGCGGTAAAAGCAGCGCGCGCCGGTTGGCACGCTTATTGACAGTCCAAGGGATGACTGCCCGCCCCGGCCGGCGTCACCCTATTGTTCGGAGAGCCCAATGATCATCGGCGCATCGCTGTGCGTAGAAGCCTTTTTCGACCACCAGACATGGACCATCAGCTACCTGGTGATGGACCTCGACACCCGGCGCTGCGCGCTGATCGACAGTGTGCTGGACTACGACCCCAAGTCCGGCCGCACCCGCACCGAGTCCGCCGACAAACTGATTGCCCGGGTGCGTGAACTCGATGCCCAGGTCGACTGGATCCTCGAGACCCACGTGCACGCCGATCACCTGTCCGCCGCGGCCTACCTCAAGGCGCAGCTCGGCGCCCGGGTGGCGATCGGCAACCAGATCACCGTGGTGCAGCAGGTGTTTGGCCAGCTGTTCAACGAGGGCCAGGGTTTTGCCCGCGACGGCAGCCAGTTCGACGTGCTGCTCGAAGACGACAGCCGCTTCGCCATCGGCAACCTCCAGGCCCGCGCCCTGCACACCCCCGGCCATACCCCGGCATGCATGACCTATCTGGTACAGGTCGGTGAAGAGACCGTGGCCTTTGTCGGCGACACCCTGTTCATGCCCGACTACGGCACCGCCCGCTGCGACTTCCCCGGCGCTGACGCGCGCACCCTGTACCGTTCCATCGGCAAGATCCTCGCCCTGCCACCGCAGACCCGGCTGTTCATGTGCCACGACTACCTGCCCAACGGCCGCGAGCTGCAATACATGACCACGGTCGCCGAACAGCGCGCCAACAATATCCATATCCATGAAGGGATCGATGAAGACGCCTTTGTGCGCATGCGCGAAGCCCGCGATGCCACCCTGGAAATGCCGGTGCTGATCCTGCCCTCGGTGCAGGTCAACATGCGCAGCGGCCAGTTCCCGGAGCCCGACGACAACGGCGTGAGCTACCTGAAGATCCCGCTGAACGCCCTTTAAAACCTATAACGCCACTCCACCAGGAGACGCTGCCATGCGCCCGATTTCCCCCATCCAACGAGCCGTCAACGGCAGCCACCAGGTGCTGATCGTCGGCGGCGGCGCGGCTGGCATTGCCACCGCGTCCAGCCTGATCAGCCGCGAACCGCACCTGGACGTCGCCATTATCGACCCGGCCGACACCCACTATTACCAGCCCGGCTGGACCCTGGTCGGCGCCGGGGTGTTCCGCGCCGAAGACACCGCCCGCAGCATGGCCTCGCTGATCCCCAAGGGAGTGACCTGGATTCAGGCCGCGGTGAGCAGCTTCGAGCCGGAGCACAATGCCCTGGTACTCAACGACGGTCGCGTGCTGGGTTATGACCAGTTGGTGGTCTGCCCGGGCCTCAAGCTCGACTGGAACGCCATCGAGGGCCTGAGCGAAACCCTGGGCAAAAACGGCGTGACCTCCAACTACCGCTACGACCTCGCGCCCTACACCTGGCAACTGGCGCAGAACCTCAAGCAGGGCCAGGCGCTGTTCAGCCAGCCGCCGATGCCGATCAAATGCGCCGGCGCACCACAGAAGGCCATGTACCTGTCCTGCGATCACTGGCTGCGCAACGGCCGGCTGGGGCAGATCAACACCCGCTTCCTGAATGCCGGCGGCGTGCTGTTTGGCGTGCCGGACTACGTGCCGGCACTGATGGAGTACGTGAAGAAGTACGATATCGCCCTGGATTTCGGCCACAACCTGGTGGCGGTGGACGGCCCCGGCAAACGGGCGACCTTCGTGCGCAACAACGCCGAAGGCCAGCCGGAACGCATCGAGCTGCCCTTCGACATGCTGCACGTGGTGCCGCCGCAGACCGCCCCGGACTTTATCCGCAACAGCCCGCTGGCGGATGCCGCCGGCTGGATCGACGTCGACCCGCACAGCCTGCGGCACAAGCGCTACAGCAACATCCATGGCCTCGGCGACGGGACCAATACCAGCAACGCGAAAACCGCCGCGGCGGCGCGCAAGCAGGCGCCGGTGGTGGCCACCAACGTGCTGGTGAACCTCAAGCGCCTGCCGACCCGGGCGCAGTACGACGGCTACGGCTCCTGCCCGCTGACCGTGGAGCGCGGCAAGATCGTCCTCGCCGAATTCACCTACGGCGGCAAGGTCGCGCCGAGCTTTCCGGCGTGGCTGCTGGACGGTCGCCAGCCGACCCGGCGTGCCTGGTGGTTGAAGGAGCGCATCCTGCCGCCGCTGTACTGGCGCGGCATGCTCAAGGGCCATGAGTGGCTGGCGCGGCCCAGCCTGGTGACGGACCTGCCGGAATCATGAGTGAGTACAGCTTGTTGGGCGCCGGCCTCGGCGCGCTGATCGGGGCGATCCTGGCATTGACCGGGGCCGGCGGCGGGATTCTCGCGGTGCCGCTGCTGGTGTTCGGCCTCGGCCTGAGCATGGTCGAGGCCGCGCCCATCGGCCTGCTCGCGGTGGGCCTGGCGGCCGCCGTGGGCGCGGTGCTGGGGCTGCGCGAAGGCATCGTGCGTTACCGCGCCGCCGGCTTCGTCGCCGCCATCGGCATCCTTATGGCGCCGGTCGGCCTGTGGCTGGCCCACCGCCTGCCGAACCTGCCCCTGGCCCTGCTGTTTTCCGCGGTGCTGCTGTACGCCTGCGGACGCATCCTGCTCAAGGCCACCCGCGAACTGCGCCACGGTCAACCGGCACCCCGCGCCGAGTTCCGCCCCTGCGTGCTCAACCCGCTGCAGGGCCGGCTGCGCTGGACCCTGCCCTGCGCCCGCGCCCTGACCGTCACCGGCATGCTCTCGGGGCTGCTCTCCGGATTGCTCGGGGTCGGCGGCGGCTTCGTGATCATCCCGGCGCTGACCCGCTACACCAACCTGGACAGCAAAAGCATCGTCGCCACCTCCCTGGCGGTGATCGCCCTGGTGTCCACCGGCAGCGTGATCACCGCCAGCCTCAGCGGCGTGATGCACTGGGCGGTGGGTGCGCCCTTCGCCGGCGGCGCGGTGCTGGGGCTGATTGCCGGCCGTCAGGTCGCCCGTTACCTGGCGGGGCCGCGGCTGCAGCAGTTGTTTGCCTTGGTGGGGATGCTGGCGGCGGTGATGCTCAGCCTCGGAGCACTCGGCGCCTGGCGTTGAACCCGCAATCGCGAGCAAACGCTCTTCTGTAGGAGCGAAGCTTGCTCGCGATAGCGCCCGCCCAGACGGCAAAAATATCTCGGCAATCAATCGCCCCTACAACCGAATCAGCACCTGCCCAGCCTCTTGCAGATTCCTCCTAAATCCATCGCCCGCCATTCCCGGTACGGTTTCCAGCGCCCCTTTTGCCTGAACCAGGACCACCCATGGCCAGCAACGGACCCGGGCCAATGCCCAACCTTCTACGGCCCGCCAACCCCAACCAGCACTCTGCTGAACGCGCCGCCGAGACCGAACAGCCCAGCTACGGCGAACAGCTCTGGGCCCAGTACGAAAAGTACGCCAAGGAACCCGCACCACCGCCTGAAAAGGTTCAGGTGGCGCTGCGTATCGGTGTGTTCTTCGACGGTACCGGAAACAACGCCAGCAACTCGGCTATGGGCCAGATTTGCGGGGCGCAGCACGCCATTGAAGCCAAGGATCTCGATGGCAGTTGCAAGCCGTATATGAGGGATCCGGAGAGTAGTTATGGGAATGATGTGAGCAATGTTAAGCGGTTGAGTGATTTGTACTTCTCCAACCAGAAAGCTGAGGGAGAGGACCTGAAAAAGTACGCCTTTCTCTCAATTTATATCGAAGGTATAGGAACTCGGACTGGCGAGAAGGACAGCCTTATTACCTCGGGTACAGGACGTGGCGATACGGGAATATCAGGGTGTGTGCAGAAGGCCTTCCGCGCAATCAAGGAACGTATCGATGACATTCACAAGGAGAACCCCGAGGGTGAGATCACTTCGTTGATCTTCGATACTTTCGGCTTCAGCCGAGGCGCCGCAGCAGCCCGGCACTTTGCCAATGAAGTCGTACGCTGGCTGGGGCCGCTTGAACTGATTCTGCACGACCACTCCAAAGCCTTTAGTCGCCACTTCAACCGACAGTACGGCAACGACGTAGACATGGGTTTTATCGGCCTGTTTGACACAGTGCCGTCGGTTGCTGGCGTGAGTAATCTGGGTAACGTACGCAGCGCTATTGCCCCGGGTATCAAGCTGCACCTCGACCGTCGCTACTTTCGCTCGGTGGTCCAATTGGTCGCCCGCGACGAGTACCGCGCCAACTTTGCCCTGAGCCGGGTCAAACCCGACCATGTGGAAATCACCCTGCCCGGCGCGCATTCGGATATCGGCGGCGGTTATCTGGATGAGGTGCAGGAGTGTGTGTTGGTCAGTCCGATGCAGGCGCTGGAGGTGCCATTCAATACTGATGTGACCCAAACCTCGATTTACCGAGACGCGGTACAGGCAAAATCGCGCTGGCTGGCCAAGGGCTGGCCTGCACAATGGCTGGAGATCGTCACACCGGAGCCAATGGTTCTACCGCAAGATCCACAGGACCGTCTCGGCTTACGACAAAAACGAGTGTATGTGGGCTTGCAGCTCAAGCGCCCGATGAGCAACAGACTATCGAGGGTGTATCTCCGTGTGATGTATGAGTTGGCCAAGGAGAACGACGTACGCTTCAACACCATCGACAAACAAGACCCGGACTACGCCATCCCGCAAGAGCTGCAAGCCCTTTGTGACAGATTTGTCGCCGGTGACTACAGTACGACTCCAGCCGAGGAGACCATGCTCAAGCTGCGTTATATCCATCTCTCGGCCCACTGGAACCACCCGCTTGGCAAACAGGATGGCGGCAGCCTTAAAGTCGTCTACATCAACGCCCCCACGGCAGATGCCGTGCGTGTGCAACACCCTCACGTACCTGACTGGACGCTTTGGTAATGAGAGTATTCATCGCCCTGCTGGGCGCACTGCTGTTGACTGGCTGTCAGGCCAGCGACCCCCTATCCGGAAAAAACGACCCTAAAGATCCCTGGTGGGAGATGGGATTCACCCAGCCGTACTACATGAAAGTCTGGGTCGAGGACACTGCCGTTGAAGACATCAACGGGCAACTCTTCAAGCATACCGGGCGCGGTTCTGCTGCAGATGGTGATCCCGGCTTAAAGAAGGAATGGGCCCGGGGCTGGAGCGGAGTTGGAGGCAATGGCAAGTCGGTAGTGGGGGCCGACCTTCCTAAACGCATCTTCGTACGCTGGCAATCGGTCGTAGAACCACAGACTTATCGGGCCTGGGTGGATATTCCAGAAGAAGCCCGAAAAATCATGTTTACCTCGACTCACAGACGCTGCCCGGAAACTCCACACCAGACCGCTCGCTACATGGCATCGGTCTATTTAGGTCTGGCTCCAGGCGGTATCGTGCAAATTTGGGTGCGTGATGAATGCCGCAACACGATCAAGGTCGCTCGTGCGCAAGCTGAAATTGAACCGCTGGGACCGCACCTCGGTAAATCAAACGGGCACTATTACCCCCTGTCCGAGAACTCCAAACGCTACATAGAGAAATATGGCATTCCCTATGGCAGTTGGTAGACAGAACTCTTCTGATATCGAAGCGCGTTGCTAAATGACTACGTCCCCTCACGTACCTGACTGGACGCTTTGGTAATGAGAGTATTCATCGCCCTGCTAGGCGCACTGCTGTTGACTGGCTGTCTGGCTAGCGACCCGCTATCTGGGAAAAACGACCCCAAGGCACCTTGGTGGCAGCTTGGCTTCAGCGAGCCGTTCTATATGAAAGTTTGGGTCGAAGACAGCGCTGTTGAAGATATCAACGGCAAACTATTTCTTCACACTGGTGGCGGCTCCGCTGCGGGTGGTGATATGGGGTACGACAAAGAGTGGGCCAGAGGATGGGGAGGGAGGGGAGTTGGAGGTAGCGGTAAGTCGGTGGTTGGCGCTGACCTACCAAAGCGCATTTTCGTACGCTGGCAATCCATAGTAGAGCCACAGACTTATCGCACCTGGGTCGATATCCCGGAAGAAGCCCGAAAAATCATGTGGACCTCGACTAACCGGCGCTGCCCGGAGACACCGCATCAGGCCGCCCGCTATATGGCATCGGTCTATTTAGGTCTGGCCCCCGGCGGCATCGTACAAGTCTGGGTCAGAGATGAATGCCGCAACACAGTCAAAGTCGCCCGTGCGCAAGCTGAGATTGAACCGCTGGGGCCGCACCTGGGTAAATCAAACGGGCACTACTACCCGCTACCCGAGAATTCCAAGCGCTACATAGAGAAATATGGCATTCCCTATGGCAGTTGGTAGGCTCCCCTTCTGGTAGAGGGACGCCTTGGTAATGAGAGCACTCATCGCCCAACTGACGCGCTAATGCTCTACCGCATACCGCTGCTCTCACAGACAACTCCCCACCTGACAGCACCACTCCCCTCTAGCCACCTCGCACATATCGCACCACCACCCCAAAGACTAAACTCCACTCACCCTTCCCTCTCATGAGCCCCATATCCCCATGAACATCGACTGGCTGCACTTCACGCCTTGGAGCGCCCTCGCCGGTGGCGCGCTGATTGGTCTGGCCGCCGGCATATTTGTGATGGCCAACGGGCGCATCGCCGGGATCAGTGGCTTGCTGGGCAGTCTGTTGCAACCAGGCAGCGAAGGCTGGAGCGAAAAGGCCCTGTTCCTCTCGGGCCTGCTGCTGGCGCCGTTGTTCTGGGGGCTGTTCCAGGTGTTGCCGACAATCGAGTTCCAAAGCGGCATCGCCGGCCTGATCGGCGCCGGGCTGTTGGTGGGCCTGGGTACGCGCTACAGCGCGGGCTGCACCAGTGGTCATGGCGTCTGTGGCATCTCCCGATGGTCGCCGCGCTCATTGGTCGCCACCCTGAGTTTTATGCTGACCGGCTTTATCACTGTCTGGCTGCTGCGTCACGGGATGGGGCTATGAACATGCGCAAGGTCACGGCTTTTATCGCCGGTCTGTTATTTGGCCTCGGCCTGCTGCTGTCGGGCATGACCAACCCGACCAAGGTTCTGAGCTTTCTGGATCTGGCGGACCAGTGGGACCCGTCCCTGGCGCTGGTGATGTTCGGCGCCATCGGCGCTGCCTGGTGGCCGTTCCACTGGGCCATCAAACAGCCCAATGCCCTGCTCGGCGCGAGCATGCAATTGCCCACCCGCCGCGACATCGACCGCCGCCTGATCGGTGGCAGCCTGCTGTTCGGCATCGGCTGGGGCATCGCCGGCATCTGCCCGGGGCCGGGGCTGACCCTGCTGTTCACGCTCCATTGGCAGGCTTGGGTATTTGTCCTGGCCATGCTGGCGGGCATGCTGCTGTTTCAATGGCTGGAAGCGCGCCGCACGCACTGAGCCCTTGGCGAACCGGACCCGCCAAGGTTAGTGTCCGGGTCTACCGATCGAAGGATGCCCCCACATGGACTGTGAAATCCGCCCCGCCCATGAGCAGGACGCCGACGCCATCAGCCGCCTGATCATCGCCGCCCTGCAGACCAGCAACGCCCAGGACTACCCAGCCGCCGTGATCGCCCAGGTGCGGCAAAACTTCAGCCCGCCCGCCGTGCGCCAGTTATTGAGCAAACGCCAGGTCTGGGTGGCCCAGGCGGCCGGCGAAATCGTCGGCACCGCCAGCCTCGACGGCCATGTAGTGCGCTCGGTCTTCGTCGCCCCGGAAAGACAAGGCCAAGGCGTCGGCCGCCAGCTGATGGCCGAGCTCGAACGCCAGGCCCTGAACGCCGGCATCACCCAGCTGACCGTGCCCTCCTCGATCACCGCCGAAGGCTTCTACGCCAACCTGGGCTTTCGTACCCTGCGCGAGCAATACCATGGCGAAGAACGCACCCTGATCATGCAGCGCGAACTGACACCGCCCCTGTAGCCGCTGCCGAGCAACGCGAGGCTGCGCCCGACTGCGCAGCAGTCGCCAAACCTGCAAACACAGCCTATCTGACTAAACACCAAGCCCACCTACAAAACCAAAACCGGCTCAGGGCAAAGCCTCAAACCGCCCACTCCCCTCATTCCACTGAAACCCCGGCAACTTGCAGTCGCTCAAACTGATCCGCAGGCTCTCCCCCTCCGCCTGCACCTGCAACATATCCACCCCTTGATACAGACAACCCGGCGCCGCCAGCGTCAGGGTCTGCAGCGGTTTGCCGCTGGCCTTGTCCACCACTTCGATCGCCGTTATCCGCTGATCATTGCCCTGCATCGGCACCTGGAAATACCAGCGCTTGGTGGACGCACTCTGCAACAGCGTGGTGTTCGGCTGCGGCCACGAGCGGTCCGAGTCCACCAGGGCCACCAACTTCAGGGCGATGGGCAAGGTCTTGCCGGTGCGATAGCTGGTCCAGCTGCCGCGCACCTGCTCGCTCTGGCGGCTGACCATCAGGTCGTTGAACTGCAAGCGCGCCACCGGCAGGCCCTGCTCGTCCAGCTCGTCCATGGCCAGCACCTTGTTGCTGAAGCTGAAGGTCGGCTTGAGGCGGATCGGCGTGCGATAGCGCTGGTAGGCATAGGTCCCCTGGTACAGCGCGTTCTGGCTGCCCAGCGTCAGCACAATGGCCTGCTTGCCCAAGGTGCCCTGGTACACCCCATGGGCCGCTTGCGCCGGCACTAACCACGACACCAGCAACAACGCCGCCAGCCCACGAAAAAGATCAACCACCCGCATCAGAAACGCTCCTCGCCAGACTGAATAAATTCCAGCCGGTCAGGGCTGATCACACGGTAATAATCCCAACGCCGGGTGCCCGCACTGAAGTTGACAAAGTCCTGTTTGCTGAACTCCATCTGCCCGCCCGCGGCAAAGCGCACAGTGCCTTCCGCGGCGAACTGCTCCAGCTGCGGATGGCGCAGATACGCCTGGGTCTGTGGGTGGTACAGGTAATACTCGGTCGGCGCGCACAGCACACCGCCGTACGGGCCGTTCAAGCTGTAGCTCTGCACTTGGAAATCGATGGTTGAATCGGCATCGAAATGCTCGAAGGTCAGGGTGCGGGTCCCGGTCGGAGCCAGGCACCACTGCCCGCCCACCTCCTGCACCACCTCGCCGGTGGCCCGGCTCAGTACCCGGATGTTGTCCACCCGCCCCGTGTCCTCCCCGGCATTGCGCACGGCATGCACACTGAAATAGAACTGCTTGTCGGCCGCCGGCTGCAACAACTCACCGTCAAAGGCCTCGCGCTGACTCCCGCCAAAACGCATCACCCGCTGCAACTGCAACGGCTGCTGCGCGCCCGTGCGCAAATCGACCAAGGCCCCCTGCAACGCCTCGGCCCCCTCGGCAAAGGGCTGCAACGACACAGCCGCCGCCGGCAAGGTCGGGTTGTCCATGATATTGATCAACAGCCCCCCGCCCGTGCGAAACGGCGTGAGCTCCAAAGGAATCGGCAACCGCTCGGCCCCGCTAAACCAATAGCCGGACATCCCGCCGCCGTATTGCGAGTCATAGGTGAGCGCCAGCTCCACCGGCGTATCGCCAAGCGTGCCACGGTAGGTGGTGATGGGGTTGGCGTTGGCCGTGGGCACACTCAGCGCCATGCCCACTAAAAACACCGGCGCCAACCGGAATAGAAAATCCCCCAGGCGAGACACACACCCCCGCTTCCCTGCCCCTACTCGCCTCCCGCCACCAACGGACTGGGTCATGCCTGCGCTCCTTGCAATGGATAAAAGGCGCGCAGGATAGCAAAGTTGGCTGGGGGGATCAGAGGGTGTTGCTGCGGCCCTGTAGCCGCTGCCGAGCCCGCGAGGCTGCGATGGGGCGCGCAGCGGCCCTGAATCGGCACACCACGATTGTTCAGATGCACCTCAGCGGCTGAATAGTGGACGCTCCCCCACGTCCTAGACCTGCGGTAACGGAGTCCATGGTGACCATCTCGTTTGCAGCAGGATCAACAACTCAGCCTCGTCCTACCCACAATCGAGACCTTTCCTACAGCCCTGCCGTTGTCCCGAATCCAACCCACACCTATAGTTTTCACGTCTGCTGATTCCGGTCAGCGACAGGGTTTCGCAGCCCTACAGATACGATTAATCTAAGCCCCCCATAAAACACTGGTCGCCCACCGCGTCCTGAGTTTTCTTATGGCGGCTGTGTGCGGGAGATCTTCGGATCTGCCGAGTTCTCGTATCTTCGGTCTGCGAACCCGCGCATAGCTGCCACCCAATTCGATTCGCAGCGAATGGCAGCTGTATTTTCCGATACGAGGAGCAATGCCATGAAGACTCAAGATGAGCCCCAACGCTTCATCCCGCTGACCCCAATCGCCAGCGACACGCCTGTACTGTTTATCGATAGCCACGCGCCTTTAGCGGATCTACATGCATGCGCCAGCGAGCGCTTGCTCACCACCCTCGATTACCTGAACTTGATGGCCTGTACTACGTTGCGAGACTCCAGTGATAAGGATATTGGTACAGTGACCAATACCGCTCGGTTGTTGCTGCAGGATGTGCGAGATGTGCTGGCGGTGATTGAAACACGTGTTTTTAGCGTTTGACCTGTAGCGAAAAAGCCGGCTAAAAGCCGGCTTTTTAATACACCATTGAAATACGACTATAAAGAGCAAACTTCCTTAGGACTTCTTATTCCCTGTAACTTTGGGAAATCCGCCTGCTACTCCATATGCGTCATCATTCCGTCAACATTGACTGCACGTATGTACCGCGCGGGGTTGCTACCAGTCGCAACTTCTTCGAAGTGCCGCTCACCACAGAGAATTTTGGCACCCTCAACATGACGTAAATCCCCCCACCAGATACTGCCTTTAGTTTCCACCACAAAGTAAAGCTTTTCTTGGCCACTATCATCTACAACCACTGCCCAGTCTGGGTTATAGGTGCCTAACGGTGTTGGAATCTTGAACCAAGACGGCAGCTTCGCGTACACCTTTACGGCTTCGTTCTTTTCCAAGTCCTCGGCAAAGACCCTTTCAATACCCGCCGAGTCATAGACGACATGCGTATAAACGGACTTTTGTGTTTCGAGAGTATTTTTCAGATAACCCTTTAACTCTTCCTGCCGGAAAAGCTCCTGTGCATAGAAGTGCTCCTCACCAATTTTGCTGTACTTGATACCACCAACCAGAGCCAGCCGCTTGGTGCGATTAATAGCCTCGGCAGCGTACTCGATGAACTGCTGTGGGTTACGGGCAAAATCCTGCAGACGACGGCTTGCGGTGAGGATTTTGACGATACTGCTACGGGTCAGCTGCGTCTTGTCCTGGAGGTCGGTGATGATGTCAGGAAGCTCGATGTCATCCTCGTGGATGGTGGTGAAAGCTGAAGCAGAGGTTTCTTCCGCTGTCACGCCACCCTTACCAATCGCAATATCGGCTTTGCGGAATTGCGCCCTGGTTTTGGTGATCGGCGGGCAATCCTGAATGGCCTTGGCGCAATCGACGATGAGCTTCTCGTTGTTGAAGTCCACGCGATAGGTAGTTTTGTACTTAATACGGTCCCATAGGGCCTTGAATTCCTCGCTCTGCAGAACGGCCTCGCGGGTACGGATAATCCGGCGGTCATCGGCATTCTTGATATCGAGCTTGCCAGCAAGCTTCTTCAGGACGCCCTGGATGTCTTCCACCGCAACATCAGGCTTGCTGCCGAGCCCAGCCTTGATGTCATCGGGCAGCTGGAAGCTGCCATCCTTGAGCGCGGCGCGCAGGGAGTCCTGGACCTTGCCCTTGGCGTCGACAAAACCTTCGCCTTTCAGGAACTGCCAGATTTTCTCCGACTGCTCGACGCCCAGCGGGGCAGTTTCCCCCTTGTCATTTACGGTCAGAACGGTCGCAAACTGATGGGATTCAACGACGCCGAAGCGGATACCGGTATCTTTTTCAATCTCCTTCTGGAGATTTTCAGCAAACTCTTCGTAGCTCTCGGTCGCGATGACGGTGAGCGTGTTGATATCCGATCCGCGCAGGCGCTGCCCGTCCTGGTTTACGCAAAGCCGCAGCCCTCGCCCAATGGTCTGGCGACGCTCCCGCTCCGTTCCCATCTCGCGCAGGGCGCAAATCTGAAAGACGTTCGGATTGTCCCAGCCCTCTTTGAGAGCCGAGTGAGAGAAGATGAATTTGAGCTTGGTATCGAAGCTCAGCAGTTTTTCCTTCTCCTTCATAATCAGGTTGTAGGCCCGCTCGGAGTTGTCACGGCCTACCTGGGTGCTTTCTGCGGTGTCGACCAGACGCTCCTTCTTGTCAATGGAGAAGTAGCCGTTGTGTACTGCGGCAGCATCTGTATCCAGGTCAATTTCCTTGAAGAGGCTCTGGTAGTCGCTGGAGTTAGCGAGCTTCGAGTACTCCTCTTCAAACATCAGAGCGTATTTGCCTTTGACCGGATTACCAGCTTCATCGTATTGACGGTAATGCTCAACGCTGTCGATGAAGAACAGGCTCAAAACCTTGATAGGCTGCTTGTTGGCGGCGAAGGTGAGCTCCTTATCAAGGTGCTCTTTGATCGTGCGCCGGATCATCAGGCGCTTGATCTCATCCGGGCTCACAGCTCCAATAGTCTCGTCAGGGCGCAACACCTGGTCGATACCCGGTCCTTTGATCTGGATTGACTGGTTATCCTTGCCGCAGGTGATCGTGCCGATCTGCATGTTCTCGTAGATGGCGCGGTTGGCAATTTGCTCCAGATCGTCACCGTCTTCAACGGTGAGAATCTCGCGCTTGATATTCTTGCCGCGCTGTACGTCGATTTCGATCTTGGCTGTGATCGAGCCCTGACGGTTATGCGTAGACTCAAGCCTTACATAAGGCTTGTTGTTTCCACCCTCTACCTGAAGGGAGGCAACCTCGATCTGCTTGACCAAACCACGGTCATAGGCGTCAACGGCATCCAGACGATAAACCATGTGGTGCTTATCCACATGGGTCGCCGAATAGCGCAACGTGCAAAGCGGGTTCATGGCTTCCAGAGCCTTCTTGCCCTGGCCCTGCAGGCCACCATCGACGCTTTGCGGCTCGTCGACGATAATAATGGGGTTGGTTTCTTTGATTAGATTAATTGGCTTTTCCCAGCCGGTATTCTCATGCTCCTTGTAGAGATTATTTACATCCTTTTTGTTAATAGCCCCCACAGTAGTCACCATTATCTGGACATTAGAGCTTGTTGCAAAGTTTCGCACCTGCCCGATATTTGAGGAGTCATAAAGAAAAAACTCATACCCCTTTGCCTTGGGATAGAGCCCCTCAAAATGGGTGCGGGTAATTTCAAGTGTTTTATTCGTTCCTTCCTTAATAGCCACGGAAGGTACAACAATGACGAATTTAGTGAAGCCAAAGTTTTTATTTAGCTCGAAAATGGTACGCAGATAGACATATGTCTTACCTGTACCTGTCTCCATCTCAACTGTAAAATCGCCACTCTTAAGATCATTGGAGGGGCGAAGGCCATTCGCGAGTTGGATTGCATGAAGGTTCTCTAAGACCTCATCATCGATCAACTGCAAACGGTTGCCGACACCTAGCTCATTTTCGGCAAGGCGGAGTGATCCCTGTGGTTCGGATTTAGGACGATGAGTTACAGTGAATTCAGAGCGTGAAATTTCCTGCCCTTTAAAGAGATTGACGACGGATTCTATGGCCGCCATTTGATAATCGAGATTGTCCTCAAAGTGCAGTTTCATAAGTTCTGTCCCTTACAAGCTGCGCACATGGGATATGCCGTTCTGTTCCAGAATGGCTGCCATGTTAGTCTTCGCCACATCATCACTGAAGGCGCTATCTCGGAAGAAGACATGAGAATCTGAAGCGGGCTTAAGCTCTACATGCCACTTGAGAATTCCTTGGGCTAGATCCTCAGTGTCAGCTTGAGTGATAACTTCATCAAGGCAAACCAGCAATACTCCAAAGCCTATGCTATAGACATTTTTCCCGGAGATACTTTTGCATTCGATAGGTGCAGCAAGATCAATACCGCGTTTGATAAGCAACTCATAAAGAATATCTTGTTCGCTACGCCCTTCGATTAAGTGCTCTTGATGTAAGCGTATAGCCAACACACGTTCACATGACTGACGGTGTGTGGTTCAGTCCGTCGACTGCATCCAGTATTTGCCGTACCCGATCTGTAACGGATATGTCCCCCTCAAGCTTTAAGACAGTACAGGTAAGCGCAGACAGCCATTCCTGATGCCTGGCCAAGCTACGTCCAGGGACGCCCCCCTCATCATACTGAGCTGCCCAAGCCAGAAACTCCGGCTTTGCTTGACCGAAGCGTTTTACCTCTCGACGTTTTAGTCTCTCTAATCTGAGTTCAACAGGAAGATAAAGGAACACCACAAGATCAAATTCGCTCTCAAGCGGTTGACCCCAGCCCATTACTGATCCGGCAACCACTGCACGGCCATGAGAGCGCATTTCTTGTAGCAAGCGCGCTCCTCGTTGCGTTTTGTCTGCCAGATGCTGATATGGCGGGTTACTGGGCAGCCACAAAAAATCATCTGCTTCCAGGTGAGTTGTGCTCAGTTCCTTTGCTAAAGCATCCGCTAAGGTCGTGGTGCCGGTACCTGCAGCGCCTGTGATCAAGATGTAACGTGCCGTCTCTTTTGTCATTTCGCTTTCAGCCACTCTAAAACGTTGCCATCTCCGATAAATTAACAGTGCCCCACTGATGTGGCAGCAGTCGAGCGATCTCACTCGCCCGCTGCGTTGGCAGCCGAGTAAGAACGTCCTTCAGGTACGCATACGGATCATGCCCATTTATGCGCGCAGACTGGATCAAGCTCATGATTGCTGCCGCCCGTTTGCCGCTGCGTAGCGATCCGGCGAACAACCAGTTCGAGCGTCCGAGTGCCCATGGCCTTATCTGATTTTCGACCGCGTTATTATCGATGGGCACAGCGCCGTCCTCGAGATATCGAACCAGTGCGCCCCAGCGCTTGAGGCTGTAATCCAGAGCTTTGGCGATAGCCGAGCCTTCGGGCACAAGGTCGCGCTGGGCCAGCATCCAGGTATGCAGTGCATCGATAAGGGGCGCCGCTTTTTCCTGACGTATTCGCCAGCGATCCTCGTCGGTCATTTCCCGCGCTTGCCGTTCGATTTCATACAACCCGCCAATTGAGTGCAGCGCCTGTTCGGCCAGTTGGCTTTTGTTCGTCGCATGCAGATCGAAGAACTTGCGGCGGGCATGGGCCATGCAGCCGATTTCGGTGATGCCTTGCTGAAAGCTTGCTTTGTAGCCGGCGAAATCATCGCAAACCAGCTTGCCGTTCCATTGCCCAAGGAAGTTGCGTGCATGCTCACCCGCACGGCTCGGGCTGAAGTCGTAAACCACTGCTTTAAGTGCCGAAAACGGCGTTGTGCAGTAGGCCCAGACATAAGCACGATGGGTTTTCTTTTCGCCCGGCGCGAGCATCTGCACTGGGGTTTCGTCTGCGTGAATCACGCCTTGGGCAAGTACCGTTTCACGCAGCGCGTCGACCAAGGGCTGGAGTTGCACGCCGGTTTGGCCGACCCATTGCGCCAGTGTCGAGCGGGCGATAGCCAGGCCGGCGCGGCCAAAGATTTTCTCTTGGCGATACAGGGGCAAATGGTCGGCGAATTTGGCCACCATCACGTGAGCCAGCAGCCCTGCGGTCGGTATGCCCTTGTCGATTACCTGGGCCGGAACCGGTGCCTGAGTCAGCGTTTCACACTCGCGGCAGACCCATTTCCCGCGCACATGCTGCTCCACGGTGAACACGCCCGGCGTGTAATCGAGCTTTTCGCTGACGTCTTCGCCGATCCGCTGGAGCTGGCATCCGCAGGGGCATTGGGTGTTGTCTGGTTCGTGATAAATCACGGTACGCGGAAACTGCGCAGGCAATGGAACACGCCTGGGCTGCTTGCGTGGCTCGGCCGGCGCAGCCGGCGGATTCAACGCCTTCAGCTCGGCTTCAATGGCCGCGATGTCTGTGTCGAGCAGGTCATCGAGCAGGCTGCCTTGAGCAGGGCTTAATTGCTCACTGCGCTTAGCAAACTTGTTACGTTTGAACCAGGCGATTTCGTGGGTGAGTTGCTCGATGATGGTTTGGTCGCGGTCATTCTTCTTGCCCATCCTGTCGACTTGCTGTCCGAGCGAATCAACCTGGGACAGCAACTGCGCCGCGAAGGCGCGCAGTTGGTCGGCGCTCATCTGATCGAGATTGGGTGAGGAAGTCATGCCCTGGATTTTACCAAAGCAGGTCGTTTGCGGCAGTAGGCCAAGGAGCTAATTACAGCTTTTTAAAGCAGTGTGATTACACCGCCAGCCCCAACACGCTGCCAAGGTAGGCCGAGCACCAACGCTTGAAGTTGCTCGGTATCCAGTTCTATCTCGCAGCCTTGTCGAATGCCGGGCCAGTGAAACTTTCCTTGGTTCAATCGGCGAGCAGCCAGCCAGACTCCAAACCCGTCATGCACCAGCACTTTCATACGAGTGGCGCGGCGGTTGGCAAACAGATAAGCGCAGTGCGGCTTCGCCGCACCGAACACCGCGATCACCCTGGCCAGCGCAGTTTCAGTGCCGGCACGCATGTCCATGGGCTCGGTGGCAAGCCAGATGGCGTCGATGCGAATCATTGCGTGAGTCCACGGACAAAGCGGGCGCAGCCGTCAGGATCGGAGGTTGGCCATTTCACTGTGATCGATTGCTCGCCAAGCAACAGCTCGATGATCGCCAATGCTTCCGCCTGCCGTTTGGGCGTAGCTCTCAACGGAACGAAAGCTGGCAACGCCGCTGGTGACTGATCTCGGTAAAGTGGTAGCCACTTGCGGATCACGTTGGCGTTGATGCCGTGGCTGATGGCGACGCTGGATAGGGTTGCGCCCGGTTGCAGGCATTCCTGAACAACCTGGGCCTTGAAGGGTTTCGGGTAAGAGCTTCGTTGGCGCATGGAAATCCTGACGTTAAGGGCGATCGCGTCCGCTTAAAAATACGCGGACACCATCGCCCTTAATGCTGGAGTTCGGAAGGTGACTTCCCCAGCCGCTTACGTTGGGTTCTTAGATTAGCCCAGAAAGCCACATTCGAAAGAAAGCCGTCGACCCGGTAAGGTTCAACTGCTCATTCAATTGGATGACAGCCATAGCTTCCGAGTTGTGCCATCGTTAGGGCTACACCTCGAAATCCGTATCGACGATCAAGGTTCAATCAGCGGTTATTCTCGGTATACGCGCAAGTCCATTTTGATGCGAATTTTATGTGGGGATGGGTACCAAGAAGGGGCGTAGCCTGGCCGGCTGTAGCCAGGTTGATCATCCGTTGCACCCAGCAGTTCGCAGATACTTTTGAAGTCGGCCTCGGATGCCTTTGGAAACACCTCACGGCTCAAGTCAAATTTGGTTTGACTCACCATTTCGTTAGTCACCAGGAGCGCACCGGCACGCGCATTGGTGAGCTTCATGAATCGGTTTACCCAGCCGTCGAAGGTGATATAGGTCGTTTCGATTTTTTGCCGACCTGCGCTGAAAAACATTGAGACCGTGAAGTACAGCCCAATGGATGCAAGGTCTTGCATGGCGTTATGAATCCGATTTTCGGCCCGCGCCTCCTTCTTCGAAGGCTTGAGAATTTCATGAGCGTCCTTTTGCTGGTACAGGCAGGCAAGAGCGCAGAGAACGAAAATACTTCCGATCGGCACGCCAAGGCGTATCGCCTCTTGGGCGAGCTCTTGTTGGACTGCCCTGAGTTGGTCTTTGGCAATAGGTTGGTACAACCTACGCTGCGCATACCCAACAAATTCGGCATTGGTATCCCACCGTTCTTTTTGACGATTGACGATCGCAAGCATGTGCTCCGGGTGAGCTACCTTTGCCATGTCATCCGTCAGCGCTAGTTTGAAAAAACTGGCCAGCGCAGCAGTGTCCTTCTCAATGGACTCCTTGAGCTGTTCTACCGTCTGCAAAACACCGATTTGCCCTTCGAAACAAGCAAGAATAGGACTGACACGATTGCTTTCCTGATCAATCGAACGCAGCAGTGCCTCCTCGTCACTGGACAAGGATTTATCCTTGATCTTGGAAATGACGTTTCGGTCAACACAATAGACATGGCGAATCAATTTAAGCTCCAAACAATCCACGAACGCGAAAGTTGCATCCCTATACGGCCGAAGCCTCGAAAAGGCGGGGCAGATGTAGGGGGACGTTTTTGTTATGGCCGAGTGCTGGTGAACTGCTCCCGCTTGAGGATTCGCCAAACTTCGTTTCCCCCTTGACCAGCCCTTCGGAGATCAGCCAACGCTCTTGGCTGCCCTCGACTTCAGACCAGTATGGTTTATCCCTTTCAACCATCAAATGAAACCCACAGCAGCCCTTCCGGGCGACCACGTCGAGGTAGGTCTCAGAGTCCTTAGTCAAAAGCAGCAACCTACCACCCAATTACTGAAACGTTGCTCGTACTCTCTGATGTGCGTCAGGCAGGTTAGACCTGAGCAAGTACTCGTTCAGCTCAAGGCTGTCGCTGACATCTGCGGCGTGCCTGACAGGATGCACAAACTCTTGCGTTCCAATGAGGCCAGGATAGCAGCCAATCGCAACACGCCGGCCATCACGTTCTACCAGCAGGGGAATCTCTGGGGTTCCGACTGGCGTACAGCGAAAACCATCCAATTCGAGACTTGAGCGAAGTTGAGACAGGGTGACTACCTGCTCGTCAGGAGAGGAGCAGCAAGGCTTCTCGCCCAACACTGCGTAGCGGAGTAGCAATGCGCCAAGTTTTCGGTCGAGTCTTTTCTGAAGGTGCTGATTGTGAAAATGGTTTAGGCATTCAGTGCAGGAGGTTTCGCACGTGCAGCCTTCCAGAAGCGCAAGTGTCGACTCGAGAATTTCAGGCAAATTCCTAGCTGCGACCTCGGCATACCCTGCTCCCCCTGAAAGGGTGTCATACAAAAAGATGTCGAGCATTCGAGCGTTGTCCTTAAGCGCGGGCTCAATGCGGAAACCTGAACCGAATTCAGCAGGGTCCAAATCCAATTGCCGGTGCCGACTTGCAGCAAGTCGAAGTGCTTCCGCTATCGAGTGCAATGCATCTTCAAGCATCTGCAACACCACGACGTCAACCGTGTTTGTTACCAACGGCTCGGCAATCTTTAGCCTCAACAAGAGAAGGTCGGTGCTGAAGTCATGTCCCAGCAAGACTCGCCGGAATGCGCCAGCGCAGTGCTGCGGTGTCCCTTTTGGACCCAGTTGTTGGTATGGACGGTCATGCACTCCGGCTTGCGGTGCATATTGATCGAATACGGTGGCATGCCCACAGTCGACACAAACCGAAAATCCGCCAAGTTGCGAACCCTCCTTGCCCCGGTTGACTGTCACCAATGTTCGGTCGGTCGCGTGGGTGAAGCTTGCGTTAGGCCCACACTCAGTGAAGGTAAACACCTCAGGGTCAACTGGTTGAGGAAATTGAGCCATGGTGGCGAAAGTAATGTCCTGCTCACGATCATCCTCCGGAAGATCTCGAGCATTTTCCGGGCCGAATACCTCCGGCAAAATCATCGTTTCCTCTTTCAATTCTCCACTACATACCGGGCAGATTTCACCATTGCCTCCAGCTTTGTTGGGATCTCGTACAAATGAGCATGCTTCGCAGTGAACATGTTTTTTTGAGTTTTTGAAAAGAGGACGAGCGCGATTCACCTCACCGGCGGGCATGTCTGCAAAAACACCTCCCGATCGGTAGGTTTTTTTGTCAATTACGATAAGCCGGCCTGGCGCATACTCGCTAAGGGCTTTAGAAATTGCCTGCTGCGGTCGCTGAAGCGTACGGATCTCCCAATTGCCATTTGAGTTTCTCTTCCGCTCCTCGACCAGAAAGCTGGAGAGACTCGTTGGGAAGGCATAACTCGGCAACAGCCCATGGAAAAACAGGAACTCCAAAAGCTCCTTCTGCTCAACACCGGCTCCGGGGTTTTCATCTACCTCGGTTTCCTCCTCACTAATCTCATTGGACGCGATGGGTGGCGGTATATCTGAAGCGAGCTCGCGCAGAGTCGACAGCAAGCCCTCAACCGTTCCCACCAACCACTCACAAAGAGTAGAACCGCGAGTGTCCAAGTTAGGCGGCAACCAAGCCAAAACAGAGGCTTTCAGATCCGCATCTGATGCGAGAACGCGACGTGATACCCAGTTCTCGAAGCTCGCTAGATTGAGGCCCGTATCATCGGCACCGTAAAAAAAGTCCTGGGTTAATCCGAGCGCCTTTAAAAGCAGTGAGGTTTTTTCTGCGGGAGGATTGGTGCCGTCAGCCATCACTTCATGAAAGAAAGTCTGAACCAGATAAGCATGCACGTGCCGGCGGGCAATCTTCGCGTTATCTACCTTGACCTCAGGAGTACGTGGAGGACCGGCGACGATGTGTTCCGGGTTTAAGAAATAATGGCTGTCGTGTGGTCCATTTTGCGAATATGTCACCACGGTGGAGACAGAAGAACCTCGACGCCCTGCCCGCCCGGCGCGTTGCTGATAGTTTTCGCGTTGAGGGGGCACGTTTCTCAGTGCGACCGCCACCAGTGAGCCAATGTCGACGCCGACCTCCATAGTGGTGGTACAACTTAGAACATCGATGGGCCTATCCTTGGCGCCAACAAGAACGTCCTGGAACCTCAATTCGTACAACTCAGTGGTTGCATGGACTTTGCTTCGGTCCCGATTCGACAATTGCGCGGTATGTTCCTCCACGCTCAAGTTTGAGAGGCGTGCTCCCGGTTCGAGCGCCTCTTTTACTGGAAGACGCCAGAAACCTTTGCGTGCAGTGACATAGGTGCTCGTCGAGGGGTCGATCGGTACGGCGCCTTCACTCCCACAGGACAGACAAATGTTTCCACCTAACGCAAATGGCATCAGCGCGGTGCAATCTGGACACTGGGTCCAGATGTGGGAAAGATCAATCACGAGGCGCAAAGAATTAGGAGCAAGGAACCACGCACCATCGACCTCATCGGCTAGCTGCTCACGGAAAGCGACTTCTATAGCTTCATAGGTGGACGTATCCCAGCCCCAACGACTAGTGAGTGCCTCTCTCAAAGCCTTGTCGAACTGTCCCTTACTACCCCACGCGGGCTTGTAGTATCCAGCGGCCTTGTAACGGTAACCCTTATCGATTGTCGCGTCGAAGGCGAAATCCTGAAGCATGGAATCAATCCAGCCAACCGCGAGCGCAAGTAGATCCTCGTCCCCAACTGAAATCCCTTTGTTACTCAAGACCTCCTTCAGCTTTTTGAGCTTTGCTCGCGCAGGCACTACAAAGCCTACGGTCGTACCTGAAAGCGAGTAATAGCTGCCGCATAGGAGCTTGAGTAAAGCAATTCGATAACGTGCGGGTGCCTCCTGTGGGTTGAACCTATCCTCCAACGCTTGACCCAAATCGGAGTCGTAATCACGCTCAAAGACGTCACGCGCATCCTCAATTTTCTTGGCATCCGTGCCATCAAATATAGCGAGATCGTGACCGGTTAAAACGGCAAGGAAAGCTAGATACAGCGTCGGCGTTGGTCGAGGCTCTACCCTTTGCTCATCCAATTGCCCACATGCCAGGGCTATAGCCTGACGAAAAACATCGAGTTCAATATCACGAGGAATATCTCGCGCCAGGCGAGCAGCCTTCTGGCGACCGTCGGAAAAAATGAGAACTTTTCGACCGCCGTTGGGATGTCTTGCATCGTTAGCACGACTCGCCGCCTGACGGGCCATTTGAGTCCGAACCAACGTGGTAAACGGTGCTTCGCCCTTCGTAACATGGTCCATGATCTTCGACGGTTCGTCTTTGGAGCTTCTGGTCCTACGGATGCAGATAGGGCAATTATCGAAAGCTACATCAGGACCAACTGCGACCTTATCTGCTATACGGACTTTGCGGAAACCGGTTCCCTCCGCTGGGCATGTTGCAGAAAGAATGCCAGTAGAGATGTGCAACCACATGTCCCTGTGTCGACTGCGCGGGTGAGCAGTTTCCTCTACGAAAATTTCAACCGGCATAAGGTCCAAGGTTCCGCCTTCGGACAACGGCCCACTTGGCTGATGCCATACGAAATCCATTTCAGCACTGACATACCCTCGGATAAAGGCGGCGCCACAATCACGATGGGTTAACAGCTCATAGACCCGACCATTGGACTCACAACCGCAATGACTCAATGGTTTAGTGTGAAGGCGGCCAAGAATGGTAGGTCCGCCATGCTCGCCCAAGCGCTTCGAACAGTTTGGGTCCACGCAAGCATAGAGCCCTGGCAATCCGCGATGAAATAGGTGCAGACGAGTCGGAAGCAGTACGCGACCATCTGAGCTTCGCTGTGCATGACTCCCCAGGGAGAGTAGTGCGTCGGTAGCTTTTTCGGCTGTTTCTAGAGGACATCCTTCAAAAAGAGTTTGGCTCAAAGTCCCTAGCTTGACCGCCTTACCTGACACCAAGGTAATAAGTTTTTCCATCGGTCCGAAGTCAGTAAGGCTTCGAAACAGCCAGTCGCGAAATGATGAGTGATCGCCAGCACGCGGAGCTTCCCAACCAAGCTGTCCAGCAAGCGCCGCCGCGGCATTTTGGGCAGAAGGGAGATCATTTGCTGCCTCTTGGAAGGCGTCGAGATCAAAGCCCGCCAAGGCATCAATCTGTTCACGGGTAACCGTGTGTACCGAGGAGCGCTGCTCGCTCGTCCCCTGAATAACTTTGACCTTGCGGGAGGAGTTTTCCAACAAACCAGTCAAGTCGCGTGCAAATCGTTCACCGTCCGCGACGGCAGTTTCGCCGGCGCCAAGACTCGCACTGGTGAGAATGCAGCGCATGCGTTCTCGTGGAATTTCCAGTCGGGCACATAGGCGGCGAATGAGAAGCGCGACCTCAGCACCTCCAGCCCCCCTGTACATATGCGCCTCATCCAGAACGAGTATGAACTCGTTCCGGATGTCTTCTTTTAGCCAGTCTCTTGTCTGCTCGAAGATCCCACGCTCAATCGGCCTCATGAGCATGTATTCGAGCATGGAGTAGTTCGTCACCAACAGTTCAGGACAGCGTGCCTGCATCTCGTGCCGTGTCATGAGCTCACGGTCACCTGGCTGAGTTAGCAGCCGCCCCTTCCAGTTTTTTGAAACGAATTGGTTGCCGATTTTCTTCCCGGAGGCATAGGTTTTGGTCTCTACCACATCATCCGCGTAAAAAGCATCAAGATCTTTGCTCGGCCAACGGCCAATACGAGCCAGGTCTTTTTGGATGGCCGGTATCTTGGCCACTTTTTTATAAAACTCCTCGAAGAGCGGCTTGATGAACTGCTCGTCTCGCGTGGAAGAACGCTGCCCCGGGTATGGGGTCCTGCCGGTATAGCTGCCGAAGCGAATCGGTGTTTTCCTACCGTTCGCCAGCAGTTTTGCTGCCTCAGGATTACCGAGTATTCGACGGATACGTGCGAGTTGGTCATTCACCAGGGCGTTCATGGGGTACAGCAACATCGCCCTACAACCGGGCAAAGCAGCAGACTCAGGTCTCTCGGCGCCTTCTACTGCCAGTTTCCCAATGACCGGCATCAAAAAGCTTTCTGTTTTACCCGAGCCCGTACCGGTTGCCACCACCAGGTCAGCAGCCTCATCGCCGAGGAATGAGGTGAGCGCCTGTGATTGGTGCTCATACGGCAGAGGGTAAAGACCAAGTCCCATCACCGACAATTTGGTCAATGCATCTGAGGCAGCCTGTGGTATTGGCAAGTCCTCGTAGGGAGTTCCAACTTTGTAGACCGGCGTTGACTCTACATATGGTGTTTGAGCAATAGTTTCATTCGCTTGGAGAAGCGCGCGTCGCTCCCTGACGAGACCTTCATCGAGTATGTGATACTGAGCCTCGATATATTGTCTTAGGCTATCAGCCAAGCTGCTCGCGGTCTCATGGACGCCTGCCGCTTCAGTCAACGTGGACTTCACACTCATTGGTTCCCTCCTTCTGCGCCGCAGCGCTCATCCAAAACCACGCCTAACCCGTCGAGCGCAGTGCTCACGATGGATAGCATTTCTATAGGTAAAACGTGATACGTCACGCCAGGGTGTTGGCCTTCAGGCGTGGGTATTTGCCAACCAAGCAAAAGAGCTTTCGCTTCCTGCTGGGGTAACCGACGTTCTAATCGAAGTTTTACAAAGCCCTGAGAGGTCACCGCTTTGACTCTCATGGGGCGACCAGCTTGGGCGTCCAAATGAAAACGGAGGCGTCTGGCATCCTGAAAGTCGAGAGACGCCATTTTGCGAATGCGCCCACGGAAATAATCCCCGATGAAATGTAAGGCCACCGGACCTGTCTGGCATTTTGAAAGAAAAACCCCTCCAGCGTTGGGCAATTCCGCCAGGGCTCCCCATCTACCTTTATCGTAAATCGCAATCTCACCCAACTCGCAGGGCACGTCGGTGAACCGCGACTTCATCATTGCTATCAGTCGGATAGACCAAGCTTCGAGCCCTTCGACAGGTGCACCAATCCACTCGCTAGCATCCCAGACGTCGATCCAATCATTACAGGCGATTGCATCGACAAGTCGCACCCTACCTGCGGCTTGTGCCTGGATGTGGTGCGGGAGAGCCTCTATGGGACCGCCGCCTAATATCACTGCGCTGTCGTTGTCAGCTTTGATGGCATGTGCTGGTGGCGTCAGCCAGTTTCCGCCTTGAAGTCTGACCAAGTCACCCAACTCGCCCAAACTATTCAAGACCGACAGCACACCAGGGCGAGCATCAGTATCCTCTGCAAGATCTGGCCAGAGTGGTGATAGCCGCCTTCGGACCATACTGGTCAAGCTAAGGGAGGCAGCGGGCTCCCAATTGCCATTGCCAGCGACCGGTGCAGAAGCGAGGTACGACGCCGCTCGCAGACACTCGGCTATCGCAGCGATACGAAGCCCTTCACCCACAACCCTACAACGAATACCTGCCGCGAGAATTTTTCGCGTTCCTTCGCGGGACATCGCCTGCCACTTCATCTGCGTCCCCTCAGGTTTCTGCCTCGGCTTGCAATTCGGCCAACATCCGGCCCGCGATACGAGCGATATCCTCAACGGGGCCGGCCGTTGCCTTCGCCCATGGGAGAGCCCACAACGTCAACACCGAGTGCAGGTCTTCTTCTGATCTCCCGCCGGGGATAGTCCGCAGTCGTGAGTAAGCACGGTCGGCCATTCTTGTCCAAAGATTGCCGGGGACAAACGAACTCTCTTCTATGAGTTCCTTCAGCTCCGAGACAAGTGCCCGCGGTGAATCATCGTCAAAGCCGTCAATCTGATCCCAAGAGTTGCGCACCAGGTGGCCAAACTTGAGCTCGGGTAACTTGGCCGATACCCCACGCATAGCAAAATTATCCGTATCAAAAACCGGACCGATCTCCGCGAGCGTGCCCCCATCAGGGAACGTGGCAGGACCCTGTGCCCATGCGGCTATCAGCGAGAGATGTTGGTAGCTTGGTAGTGAGAATTGACGGCGCATAACGACGTCTCGAATCGCAGTACCGTACACCTCAAAAGCTGAACGGTTTGCTCCCTTCATCAGCAAACAACCAGACGTTTCCGAGACCACCTCTAGACAATCAATCGCCGCCTCATCGGATACTAATCCGACTGGTACACGCCACTCATGAAACGTTTGACCCCCAATGGCTGCTGCAACGGCGTCTGCCACTAAGTCAGAAATTGAGCCCGAAAACTGCACCATCTGCCCAGCGGACAGCGCGGATAATATCTCGCGGGCCGTGGTATTTGCCGCTCCCTTCATAACTCCGCAAGCCTGAAGGTTGCATGCAATCAGCTCACAGGCGCCTTTGACAGACTGGATATCTACAATCGGCCCCGGTGACTCAACTTCAAAAAGCCGAACCTGTGGTTTGGTCGCCGTGCCATTGCCTCCTTTTGCAACGGCTGCTTCTAAAATATCGATCCGGTCAGCCAAGTGACTGACTGCCGTGACGGCATGGTTCCACTCGAGCTCCTGCGCACAGAGAGCATCGATTGATTGCTTGAGCGCTGAAACCTCTGCCTGAGTTTTGTCCCACGCGCGGCTCTGTTCTGTAAGAGCCTCCAAACTGTGCTGGAACTGATCGGCTCGCGCGTCGGCGGCGGCGATTCCTTCTTTGATCTTTTGCCTTGCAGCGCCAAGTGCGTCGACAACCTCTTCCAGTCCACTGGCACGCTCAGCGATACGTTCGAGTGCAGCCCGAAATTCTTTAACGTCACCCTGACTTTTTTCGACACTCGAGATGACGTCTGCAATGCCTTTAGCCAGAGTGTCCGTCTCGGACTCAAGTTGATCAATTCTCTCCGCCACCTCTTCTGCCGCGGCCTCAGCGATTTCGAAGTAACCTTCAATCTTATGCAACCGCCCCGGAAGCGCATCGATCATAAGGTCACGAGCTAGCGTCGATGCTGGACGAAAGCGTCCGAGTGCGACTTGGGTTTCGGGACCGTCTGCAAAGCCACTGAAGTCCAACAGACGTTCCAGATTCTCCCTGGCTGCGTCAGGGAAAAGCTCTGCCAAGCCAGTTAAAAAAACGGGCCCAGCGTCCGGTGTAGCCGATGAGATGTCACTTGCAGGAAAAGCTGCACCCAATCGACTCTTTCCCCACGCCTCCCACAGTTTGGCAAATGTGCTCCAATCGGCAGCCCCTTTTTGCCCAGGCTGAGTGTGAATGAGGTGCCCGACCAAACGCTTTTGTTTTTCCTTGAACTCGGGGGGCGATCCCCGCCGGAATCCCTGGATTGCCGGCTGACGATCATAAAAAATTTTACGAATACCATGAGGAATCTCCTCAATGAATTCAGTAATCGCAATTTGTCCGAACGCAGAGATACGATCCCTTGCCTCCTGGCTATATTGGTAGCTCATATGAGACTCCTTCCCCTAGCTGTTTGAGCTCAAAGCCGCAGGCGAGGACATCCTTCACCAGCGTACGGTAATTCGGAATAAGTTGTTGATGGGGTCTCAAGCTAGCGAAGGTTCTAACCAGCGCATAGTCATCGGAAACCGCGGCGATTGGGCCACCTGGTTGCAACTGAACCATGAAGCTGAGCAGCCTGGATCGAAGCGAAGGACCCAGGGTAACGAAGGCCTCGCTGATAGGTCTGCTGGAAAGGTCGCCGGCAACGTGCAACCGCCCGAATCCACCGAAGTTGATGTCGACGTGGCATGTCGGATCGACCAAGTGCGCAATGAGCAAGGTCTGCACTTCTGGTGGAAGCAGGCGCTTATGCTGGCTGTCTTCAGGCACTGTGTCGCCGGAAAAAAGTAAGATCTCACTGCGCTGAGAGGACTTGTCGGCAATAAGTCGCCCATTACAGCCGGGTGGCATGGAGAGATACTCAAGCGTCATTGTCTGAGCTCTGGCAGCCATGACAAAGGTCCTGCATTTTTTTTGGTGCAAAGGGATGACGTGTTGTTTCAACTCCCGGTCCCTAAATGCAATCTCTACAGCCGGCAACTTTTGATTTCGGTACGGCGAAAGTGTGCAGGAGATAAATTTCTCGATGTCGGGGTAGTCCGCCTTTGCGACTCGGAAGTCTTGGGTTTTCTCGGTTGCCAAAACAAAGAACGCTGGCGACTTTTCAATCCCGGTGGCAGAAAGGCGCTCTCCCCCCCCGTGCACTTGCATTGTCGGCCCCTTGTCCTGCTGTCCTACGGGCATCATCTGTGTCGACAGCAGTACCGCAGGCGACTGAATGCATTCAATAGCGTTAAGGCTCGAGTTTCTCGTAAGAAACGGCCATATCGGGGTAATCGAGGGGGCAGGTGGATTTACGCACAGCCCCGTAAAGTTATGAAGCCATTCCACACAGCCTTCAGAGAGCTTTTCCGGGATGGTGGCAAGAGCCAGGTTCCAGCCCTGCCTGCCCTGAAACTTATCGAGTACGATCTCATCAGGAAAAACTGGAGCGGCACTTTCACTCCATAAAAAAGCGTATGTTTCCGAACCTCTGAGCTCCAGTGCTCGGGGAAAGCCGGTTGCCCCTTCGCGCCCTGACGCTGAAAAGACAGCAGCTCCCGAGGATGGAAGTCCCGGACACTCGCGATCCACACTGGCCATAAAAGAAGGATCGGCATGGTCGCTATAGGACACGATGCGATAATTTTCGACGGACAGTTCGGCCATCACCCGAAAGCCCTTGGTCATACCGCGCATATTTAAGTGCTGGAGCCTTCCTCCCACGTCGATTGTGACAGTGGCGTCACACACACGACATGCAGGTACTGCCAGCTCAAGCGACCAGGCAGCACGCTGCCCTCTGGTAATCATCAGACGCAGATCCATCCGGCGCTTCATCACGGTGGCGAAAGCGCTGCCTTCTGCGTTCTGTCCGTATTGGCTCGGGATAAAATTTTCGCACTCTGGTGATCCGAATCCGGGCCAGTGACCAAAGTGTTTTTTTTGTTTGGCTCCCGACTTAAAATTCACCATTGCTTTGCAGCACGGGCAAATGAACAACCCAATCCCCGACGATTGCGCAGCGGACTCTAGCTTGTTCGACAGTTTGTTAACGGCGTATTCCAACGCACTTCCCCTTGCGTCCCTAGTACCCGCAACTGTTGCCTAGCATCACTTCTCGCTTAGCCTCGGTGCGGAGAATCTGAGCTTGACTACCAAACAAATCAATCA
The DNA here is from genome assembly GCF_003184125.1 of Pseudomonas sp. RW409. NCBI lineage: Bacteria > Pseudomonadati > Pseudomonadota > Gammaproteobacteria > Pseudomonadales > Pseudomonadaceae > Pseudomonas > Pseudomonas sp. RW409. Next base: position 272,163 of record NZ_QHHP01000042.1, read on the forward strand.
GGTTAGTCGGCGTCCAGCCTCGGTATTCCGGCATACTCCTGGAGCGCGGGATCATCCATCGATCCAACGCCAGGCCGGAAATTTCGCTTACAGACAGGAGCGAACTTACGTCAGGCTTACCCTTCCCAGACTGCAAGATTTTAGTTGCATTGGATGCAAGCTGACAGATGAAGACCTCACGCTGAATACCGTGGCGCATCAAATCATCCTTGAACCCTAATGCCGTAAGCGCAGCGCGTGTGGTCCGCAAGCGCCAGTTGGGCCCCTGCCCATAACCATGCTGGTCGGCGTATGTATGGTCGATGTGACGCAGGTAGTCACGCATCTCCATGAACAACCAATCAGGGATGTGAAAATGCCCCCAGCCGCCGGTATAACCAATTGGCTTGAGATATTGAGTGCCATCCAGCTTCAGCCGGTTATAGACCGAGGATCGTCCCATCGATGATGTTGTGACGATGGACAGTAGGCGAGCCTTCTTTTCTGCCTGCGAGATGATCCCTGTCGAGGTGCCATAGGCCTTCGCAAAATCGTCGTAAATATCACGGCTACGAAGCAGGCACGCGACCAACTTGCCTCCAAGGAGCGAGTTGTAAGGTGGGATCGCCCCAAGAACATAGGCATCCATCAGATTGACTAGTCGAGCCCCCCTGTCATGGATATCCCAGCCAATGAATTTGTCTCTAACACCCAGATTGAAAACAGGATCGCCGATCGCGATAAGCCCCATGAGCTTGCCGTTGCTTTCATCCCAAACCAGGTAACGCAGACGTCTGCCGAAACCGTTTGAAACCGGCACAGACCAGGACAAGGCAGCGAGCCTGAATAAATCGCCCTGCCAAGTATCTGAGGAAACCCGTTCCAAAACCGGAGAAATCTTCTCAGGGTTCACATCTTTGCCCGATGCAAAAAACTGCATCAGCTTCCCCCCAGCCCGCGACACAAATTTCTCGCTCGCGAGAAGTCGCTCTTCACGCTGGGCGCTGTGAAGGGTGCGGATCGCGTCTTTGGTATTACCTGGGGCTCGTAAAGCCCCCTCATCCGTTTTGGTGAAGCCTAAGGAGTGCAGATGTTCGCGCAGCTTTCTCTTGAGGTTCGCTTCCCGGGGATTGATCCCGATGATGATTGCATCGCCTTTTGGCATTAGCTGCTTCCTGCTCAATACTCTTCCAATTGAGCTCCTTAAAAACAAAGGGCTCGGGTTCCTGTACTAATACACGGATGATGCTAGTGGTCTTAGCAAAACGTAGATCGTGGAATTGCAAAGCAATGCGTGCATGGAGAGCTAGTGAGCACACACTCGCCAACCATATCGATCAGCGTCAGCATGCCCGTTATGGCGTTCAAAATGTCACTTCCCCAAGCGTTCAAGCTGTGGCTCGCTAGGTCGGCAAATCGTACAGCGCTGTAGGGCTTATAGAAAGGCTACTGACGCTAACCCCCCTGTAAGGGCAGCCCGAGATAGTCGCTGGTGCGATTTGGTCCAGCGCCCTCGCCCCCTCTCGATAAAGGCCACTTGCCATTATTTCACGTTCAAGGAAGAACTGCGCCCTATTCGACTACCTAAATCAGTCGGTTGGAGAATTCAGCTTGTAGTGGTCTAATGAAACCGGACACCCATTTAGGCGAAAATGCTCGCCAGATAGAGGTGTCAGATGACCAAGCAACGTCGTTCCTTTTCCGCTGAATTCAAACACGAGGCTGCAGCCCTCGTGCTCGATCAAGGCTATAGCCATATCGAGGCCTGCCGCTCGCTGGGGGTAGTCGAGTCCGCGTTGCGTCGCTGGGTGAACCAACCCCAGCAGGAGCGCAGCGGTGTTACTCCGCAGACAAAAGCGCTGACGCCCGAACAGCAGAAGCTCCAGGAGCTGGAAGCCCGGATCGCTCGTCTTGAACGGGAGAAATCCATTTTAAAAGTTGAGCGACCGGATATTCCGAATATCTTGAATCGAGAGTTTGAAATGCCGGCACCCAACCAGGTCTGGTGTGGCGATATCACCTACATCTGGGCGCAAGGGAAATGGCATTACCTGGCTGTCGTGCTGGATCTCTATGCACGTCGAGTTGTGGGCTGGGCGCTGTCGAGCAAACCGGACACGGACTTGGTGACCAAGGCATTGGATATGGCTTACGAGCAGCGTGGTCGGTCTCAAGAACTGCTACCCCAGCGAAAATTCCTGAATGCGACACGGACAACTTTCTTGACGCGTGAACCAGGAGTGATCAGCACTGCGTGGAGGTCTTGCGTAGAATTGCGGACGCGAGTTCCTGGAGCGCATGAATGATGCGAGAGCGTTCACGCGGATCCTGGGCTGCCGCTAATACCGTGCGCAGCTACTGCTGCGCCTTTACCTACTGGTCAGCATGGCTGCAGTTGCGTTATCGCCGACGGCTTAAGGATGGCGGCGACCAGGTAGCACGCTTTGTGAAGCGTCGCGCTGAGCCGCCGGCTTGCCTGGGGACTGGGCCGAGCACAGTTTGCGTTCGGGCTTCGTCAGCGAAGCCGGGCGCCAGAGCGTACCACTGGGTGAAATCATGGCGATGACCGAGCACCGTTCGATCCCGACGGTGATGGGCTACTTCCAAGCTGGAGCGCTACTCAATAGTCGTGCTACAAATCTATTGATTACCAGAGACAAGAGTGACGGCAATGAATAGAGTGCGCTCATGAGCCAGGCTAGTCGCTGTCATCCGTTCATAGGACTCTGGCACGCACGCCCCAAGAAGGCTGCAATGATAACGGAAAGGGACCAATTGTGCTCGGCCCCGCGGTAATGGCGACGGCATACACTTGCGACATTTAATGCACCGCGCCGGGACATGGGGGGACCTGCTGCTGGCGGATCTTCGCCACAACAGCCTCAGCACCACCTAGAATATCTACTACAACTCTCTTTACGAACAGAAAGCGCACTCAGTAAGGGGCTGAAAATAAAACTGAGCGTGCATTCTCCCCAACCTCGACGGCAAGCGACGGCAAGGAGGAATATAGTGTTTGCTGAGAGTCTTAAACATCATGGCTATGGCGAATATCGTGCTCGATTGAAAGCACTGCTGGAAATCCCTGAATCTGCCAGCGATCTCGAGATTCATACCATGATCAGTCTTGGCTTTCCTGCTGCACGTCTGAGGAGGCTCGTTGACGATGAGGTTTTTACATCACTAGATCTAAGTCAGATCATCTCGCTGCGAACCCTCAGGAAACGGATCAAGAACGACCGGCCGCTTACCATTGAAGAAAGCGACAGGCTCTTTCGGTTAGCTCACATAAGATCGATGGCTGAAGTAATCTTTGGCAACACCGACAAGGCCTCGCGATGGCTATCCAAACCCAAGAAACGATTCTCCGGTATGGCGCCACTACATTTACTCACAACCCAGCAAGGCACGAGCCAAGTCGAAGAGATGTTGATTCAAATCGCCGAAGGCTTCGCTCTATGACCGGAGGCACCCACGTGGCATATAGCCGTTCTATCTCCGGTACAGCTTCAAACAAATCGGCAACCAAACCATAGTCGGCAACCTAGGGATGGTCTGAAGTAGCCCAATATTTTCTGGCTAATTCTTCATCCTCGATGCCAAAAGCGGCAGCAGGTCAAGATGCGATCGGATCTGCTGCCTATTTCATGTTTTTTCGCCACTGCGAGCACCTCGTAGCAACCATTTCGCGTACTACAGACGCACCTCTCCAGTCTTCGAGAGCAAATGCCGACGAGCCATCCACAGGCTCGACAGCGCGAACAGCGTCACCATCTGCGCGGTGTTCTTGACCAAGCCTCGGAACCGCACCTTGGTATAACCAAACTGACGCTTGATCACCCGGAAGGGATGCTCGACCTTGGCCCGCACCTGAGCCTTGGCTTTCTCGATCTTGCGCAGCGCCTTGTACAAGGCACTGTGCTTTCCATGTTTCTTGTAGCTGCTGCGGCGGGCCGCAATCTGCCAGATGACCTGGCGACCTTCATGTTCAGGACGCTTCTCGACCCCGGTATAACCGGCGTCAGCGCACACCACGTGTTCCTCGCCATGCAACAGTTTGTCGACCTGGGTGATGTCCGCGACATTGGCCGCCGTGACCACCACGCTATGCACCAGACCCGACTCATCGTCGGCACCGATGTGCGCTTTCGCACCGAAGTAATACTGGTTTCCTTTCTTGGTCTGGTGCATCTCAGGATCGCGCTTGCCGTCCTTGTTCTTAGTCGAACTGGGCGCGTGGATCAGCGTGGCATCGACGATGGTGCCCTGACGCAACGACAGGCCGCGATCCCCAAGGTAGCCATTGATCACGCCCAAAATGCCTGCTGCCAACTCATGTTTCTCCAGCAAGCGACGGAAGTTGAGGATGGTGGTTTCGTCAGGGATACGCTCCAGGCTCAGTCCAGAAAACTGTCGCAGGATCGTGGTCTCGTACAGCGCTTCTTCCATCGCCGGATCGCTGTAACCGAACCTGTTCTGCATCAGGTGTATGTGCAGCATCGCCATCAATGGATAAGCCGGACGACCACCTTCCCCCTTGGGTAGTGCGGCTCAATCAGGGTGATCAGCCCCTTCCACGGCACCACCTGATCCATCTCGATCAGGAACAATTCCTTGCGGGTTTGCTTGCGCTTGCCAGCGTACTCGGCGTCGGCAAAGGTCATCTGTTTCATCGGAAAACTCGGTGACAGGTGTCCGTGGATTTTGCCAAATTAGGAAGTCTTTTTCAGGGTATTCCTAGACCGCTGTCAAAATAAAATCATATTAATATCATATTGGAATCAAAATAATCACACCCAAAATTATTTCCCCAGAAATTTTATTGACACTCGTGACAATCAAGCTAACTTTCCCTTTACCTCACTGAACACGAGCTCACCCAAATTCCGCCATCAATATAATTGAACACCAATGCCTTATCCCTCTTCAATAACGAGAGCAGTTGGTCGAGTTTGAGGGTCTCATAATGCACTTCATTACACAGGGAGAAGTGTTCCATGAGTTACCTGAAAATTAATATCCCCAAAAGGGCGCAGGAAAAAGTCTCAATATCCCCACAGGGGACACATCCCGCTTCATTTCTTTCAACAGCGTTGAAGCAGTCAACGCCTATCGATTTCCACAGCTCAGTGACAGGCCGTTTACTCGGCATGATCGATGACGGGCAAATACCGTTGGTGTCATGGTCCGAGCAGGAGGCCTCTGTCGCTCTACCGGCACGCAGCATTGTCGACTTGCGTAACGATCATGTCGGACGGGAAGTCCTATTGATGTTCGAGCAGGCCGATCAAAGTCGCCCCATTATAATAGGGGTGCTACGGACTAAAGAAAATCGACCACAGGCGTTAGTGCCGCTGGAAGTCAGGTATGACGGCGGGCGCGTGCTTCTGGATGCCGATACGGAACTGGTCCTTCGCTGTGGAAAGTCTCATTTGACTCTACGTCAGGATGGACGGGTAGAAGTATACGGAGAAACCATTGTCACCCGTGCTGCTGGAGCCAACAAAGTGCAGGGTGGCTCTGTCCAGTTGAATTAAGGTTCGCCATGAAGAATGGATTCGCTCCGGTCGAGATCTCGTCCTTGTTGAATATTCCCGTCGTAACTGAGCATGCTGACGAGGCTTCGTTTTTGTGGTCGACACGGGAGCGTGCGGCCTTAGCACCGCATTACCACCTCGACCAACTCGCATTGTTGGATGAGCGCGTACTGGCCCATCTTGAAGGTCTACGTGTCGCCGGGGAAGTAGGCTTACAGTTGGCCACCCAAGCGTTGGGGAACCTTAATAGCGGCACCCTTTTTGTCGCGGGGTGGCTCGCCTTCGCCCTTCAAAATCGCGAGGCGATGAGCCATACATTCTCGATCGCACTCAGCGATCCGGAGTTGAGTGACGCGTTGATCTCAGCGTTGTCCTGGCTCGATTGGGACAACCTCGAACCCCTTCTGCAACGGCTGGTGGAATCACCACTATCGGCTCATCGCACCATCGATCTGGCAGTGCGGGTGGCTCAATGCATACCGGTACGGCAAGAAATCATCGCAGCATTGAATGACCCTGATCCTCAACTACGTGCCCGAGCCCTGCGTGCGATTGGCGAGCGTGGTCTGACAGAGTGCGAGGGAGCATTGGATAGCGCCACTTCAGATTCGCATGAGGGGTGTCGATTCTGGTCTTACTGGTCGCGTGCGTTGCAAGGGGATTTCCGCGCGGCCGAACTGGCCTTCGAAGTCAGCGAAGCCGCACAGCAAACCGGCCCGGCATTGGAAATCGCCGCGCGTGCAGGATACCCGGACTGGGTGCGCAGCCTCATTCGAGGTTTGGCAGGCAACAGCACAACCTTGCGCCAGGCCGTCATTGCCGCCGGTGCATTTGGCGATCCTGCCGTCATGCCCTGGTTATTGGAGCTTTGCGGGGATGATGCGTTCTCCTGCGTTGCGGCCGAGGCATTCGCTCTCATCACGGGAGTCGATCTGGAGGATCCATCCTTACGTCGCGATCCACTCGACTTGGAGGATGAACACCCGGATGACGCTTTCGCATATTGGGTCAGCACTGAAGCACTGCACGACTGGTGGCAAGCCGAACAGGGGCGGTTCACCCCGGGCTCTCGTTATCTAGCCGGGCGACCGATCAGTGAGGCTGCCGCCATCAGGCTCCTGCATGGCGGGACGCAACGCCAGCGACGGGGCGCAGCCATCGAGTTGGCTCGTTTGCGGAAAGGGGCGTCGGTTTTCCCCGTAACCGCCCGTGCCGACCGCCAGCAACGGTGGTTGGCAGCATGAGGTTCACCAAGGTCACCCCGTTCGAGGCCGCTTGGACGATGGGCTTTCAACGTGACGGCTGCGAACTGCTGGTGGTCATCGTCAAGGCCACCTATCGAATGCCAAGCAAACCGGGGCAGCCGGCCCAACTACATGTCGATCAACAGCCGTTGATAGAGGCCGACGAGTTCATTGGCGAGCCAGGAGTCAGCGCCCCATTACGGGAAAGCGAGTTCGCGCATTTCAAACCGGCCTGCGATGTATTGGTGATCGGTCAGGCACAGGTCCCGGATGGCGGCATCGCCACGCACCTGCACGTCGGCCTGCGAGTCGGCACCCTGATCAAGCATTTCAACGTGGTGGGGGACCGCCACTGGCGCAAAAGCTTGCTCGGCACCACCGTGAGTGTGAGTGAAGCCCTGCCGTTTACGACAATGCCCGTCGGATATGAACGCGCCTTCGGAGGCATAGACGCTACACGCCTGTCGCGTACCGGCAAGGTTGCAACCTTCCTTGCCAATCCGGCGGGACGGGGCTACTGGCGGCACACGGAGCAAATCGACGGCCAGCCACTGCCGAACACCGAAGAGAGCGATCGCCCGGTCACCCGCCACAACGGTAAATATCGCCCCATGGCATTGACGCCAATCGGCCGCTCCTGGGGGCCGCGGCAACGCTATGCCGGAACCTACGATGAACACTGGCTGAACGAGCAGGCGCCGTTCTGGCCAGACGACTTCGACGAGCGTTACTTCCAAGCTGCGCCAGAGGATCAAATCATCCCTTACCCCCAGGGCGGTGAGGATGTGATCTTGAAACACCTGACACATGATGGACTCCGCACCTTCCATTTGCCGCGCCAGACCATGCCGGTCACCTTCATCCCCTATCGAGGCCGAGACATCGACCAGGAGGCGGTCCTCGACACCATCGTCCTGGAGCCGGACAGCGAGCGCTTCACGATGACATGGCGCACCGGTATTGCGCTAAACGGCAGTGTGTTCGAGGTGAAGGAAACCATCGTCGGCGAAATGAGCGAAGCCTGGCACCGTACCCAGCGCTTTCCGTATAAGACCTACTACCGCAGCCTGGCTGAGGCGGTAGCGGCCAAGAGAAAGAGGATGGCGCGATGAGGATTCCTATTGCCGTTCGTGCGTCGGGGCTCGTTACCGCGCTTGGCTACAACGCGCCCTCCACGTTGGCGGCCTTGCGTGCCGGTATCAGCGGCGTGATGACGAGGGCTTGGGCCGATCGAGAGGGAGGAGAACCCTATCGATGTGCCCGCATCGTCCTGCCACAGCGCTGGACCGGTGTTGAACTGCTGGCCGATCTGGTGGCGCCTGCAATTGTCGAGTGCTTGCAGGTCTGCCGTGAGGAAACATTATCGGAAATTCCGTTGTTAATAGGGACCGCGCATCCATCGCGCCCAGGCCGGCCGGAAATGATCGAGTCGCAACTGCTCGATGCCCTGGCGGAGCGCCTGGATGCTCCTCTGCATCCAGCCTCACGTATCTACCCCGCCGGGCAATTCGGTTGCGCGCAAGCACTGATCGATGCCCAGACGCTGATAGCGGCAGAACATGCCCGGTATGTATTGATAGCCGGTGTCGATAGCTACATCGATCATGAAACATTGGATGCCTACGAAGTGCATCGACGAGTGCTTTGCACCGGTAACTTCAATGGATTTCTTCCGGGGGAAGCGGGCTCTGCCGTATTGCTTTCTGCCCCTGTAGCGACCGGAAGCGCGCTGTACGTCATGGGGTATGGCCAAGCGGTTGAGACTGCACCCATAGATGGTTCCAAACCGTTGCGGGGAGAGGCCATGACCCAGGCGGTGCGCAATGCCTTGGAAATGGCGGGAGTCACCATGTCCGATATTGCGTTTCGACTGAGCGACCTTTCGGGTGAGCACTACAAGTTCAAGGAAGCGATGTTCGTTGCCATGCGGCTGGATCGTAGCGAGCGGAGAAAAACGCTGGATATGTGGCATCCGATCGAATACCTGGGCGAGATCGGTGCAGCCATTCTGCCGTGTCTGCTGGGCTGGACTGAGCATGCCATGCGCATGAAGTATGCCCCTGGACGCCATGTCCTATGCCATGTGGGCAGCGATACCGGAGAAAGAGCTGCCTTCGTGCTCCAAAGCGGCATTAAGGATAACGACATCGGAAGGGAGGTTACGTTATGAGTGCCAATGTATTCGTCAACGGGCGAGAGCTTTCGGCGGAGAAAGACGATACCCATGTCTTGGGAGCGATGCCGGATGTCTGCCTATCGCCCCCGGCGCCACCAGCCGGTCCTACCCCTATTCCCTACCCCGACTTCGCAAAGGCCAGTAACACTTCTCAGGGAGCGCGGACGGTCAAGGTCAAAGGCGGTCAAGTTGGCCTGAAGAACATTTCCAACTACGCCCGATGTACTGGTGACGAAGCGGCTACACGTTCATATGGGATGAACGTAACTGAGCATTGCCTACAGAGCAAGACGATCGCGCAGGCATGGTCCTTCGACGTTAAGATCGAAGGCAAGCATGCCGTCCGGCTACTGGACCTGACCACAAACAACAACCGCTGAGGCAGCAACATGTCGACATCCGTCCTGCCCAAAGGAGGGACCGTGGCGGACGGCAAAAAGCCGGACTGCAAGGACCTAGAAAAGAAGAACATCGATGAACGCGAGAGTTTTATCAAGAAGATGAAGAACGAGCTCAGAGAGACGAACAAGAATGGTCTCAAGTTCCCAAAGGACAAGCGCCGCGCGCTCGTGCTGGCCGAACGCACGGGCATGACGTATTCCTCGGCAGTAAGCGCGATCCCGAACGCCGGAGGAGTCGCGACACAATCCAGCAGTGGACTGGCCAACAAGTACATCACCACCGGTGGCAAGGGCGGTACCGGCGCGCAGAAGGTCGGCCTCAGTGGAGCAATCCGCAACAGCCCGTCGAACCAACATACCGATGCAAAAAGCAAGGCCGGTACCCTCTGCAACTTCCGCCGTGTCCACCCGGGTGGCGGCTACGGTGGCCATGCCGAATGCAAGATATTCAACGACCTCACCAACCAGGTGGAGGGCGCGTTGCGCGGCGGCTCGGTGCTGCTCAGCATTGACTGGCGTCCGAAGAACCTCCAGACCGGCACGACGGAGTACCACGGCACACCTTGCTCCACCTGCTATGACATGCTCTGCGAGGCAGCTAACGAGTGCAATATTGAGATCTTGATCTGCGATCATCAAAACAAACCACAGCCAATGTCGAAGAGCGACTGCAAAAAGCCCGGCGGCTATAGAAAACTGGTCATACTTATCAACGGCCGCGCAAAGGGAGGCCGCCTGAAGGCGCCCGGCACCTGAGCGGCAGGCTGAATCTAAAAGGTTGATGAATGAAAATTGCAAACTACCTGCTGACCGCCAAGGTCGACGAGCTACCGATCGACTACAAGTGGAGTGTCAGTATTGGAAACAAATTCCACGGTGTGACCAACGACGATAACCCTAAGCTGGGCAAGGCACTCGGCCAAATCAACGAGAAGGCGTCCTACGGCCTAGTCATCGCATGCGTCGAATGGGTAGTCGCGCGTTTGTCCCGGCACCTGGACGTCTCCGATGCTCTGCTGCGCGTGGAGGCCTCTTGGGCGGCGATGATCGATCCTCGCTATGCGCAACTCTCCGCACCCGACGCACCCGATGTCGATGAACGATTCGTTCTGACCGGCCCGCTCTGGTCATCGCTTACGATGATGTGCGACTCTTTCGAAGAAAGCATTCAGACCTCCGACGGCACTGGCCTCTTCGATAGCAGCATCTCCCTAGTCCTGCTCGGGCAGCATGTCGTCGGCCGCTCACCGCTATTCAAAACCTGGCTGCCCGACACACTGCAGCGCCTCCAGCAGATATCGCCCAACCGACACCAGCCCCTGCCCAACCAAGCCCCTGTGCTGCGCGAAACCTTTGACCCTGCCGGATACGTGGCAGGCAGCGAGGATGCGCTGCGAGATGCTTTTCTCGCGACGTTGGATCCGGATCGCAATCCTTACCTGCGACCGGTGGACGAGTTGAACGCACTGGGTATGACCACCCCTTATCCCGGCAAGCCCTGATGCCCCTACAGCGACCGGGCTGGATCACGCTGGACGACGCAATGCGGCGCAATCTGCGCTTCATCTGGGACGATGCGCGCGTCGACGCCGACTTCACAGGCAATGACGACGAGGTGCTGGAAGCTGCGGTCGACATGTCGATCCGCGCCCGTATGGCCCTCGCCATTGGCCTGTACGAATGGGTAGTGTGGCGCTTCGACGGGCTGCATGCGCATGCCGAACCCACTCAGGTGCTGCAGGCCGCCTGGTGCGCCACCGTCGATCCCCGCTACCTCCGCTATTTCGAACTCGACCGCAATGAGTGGATCGGCCCAGTGGACGGTGCGCTGTGGTGCGCGATGACCCACCTCCGCCAAGGGCTGGCCCACGGCTATGCCTATGAGGGCGACCTGTTCGACACGTTGCGCTTCTTGCACGATCTGGCGGCGCACGTCCTGCCCCTCCAGGAGGGCTTCCGTAACTGGCTGAAGCCAGTGCTCGACCGACTGGTTGACAATCACCCACCGCATAACCCTGATCCGCTCGCCGACCTGTTCAACCAGCGCATCGGCGAACAGCTCGGGCCTTTGGTCGGCCGCGACGAGTTGGACCCCAATTTGCCGCCGAATCCCCAGCGCACACGAGCCTTCCTGCAGCAGACGCTGGCCGGCGCCATTGCTGAGGCCAACCCCTTCCTCGCAACCCCGGCAGACCTAGCCGATCTCGGTTTCGATAGCGAGCCCTACGCGTTGCCGGACGCCACTACTTTGGCCGCACAGTGGCTCAGACCACCACCAGCATCCTCTTGAATAGAGTCGCCCCAGTCAGATTCTGGTTGGGCTGATCGAAGTCCTTGAAGATTGATACAACTTGGCCGCTGCCCCGACCTGGCCGGAGTTGCTGGTATTGCCCTGAGTGGAGCGAAGTTGCTACTAGATGCTTCGTCGATTACCCCAATATTCGAATAATCCCAGTCAACCCAGACCCCTAGAGCCCACCAAGCCCACATCAAATCCTGTATCCCGATCCGCTACACGCTAAACGTTCGCAATGCATACAGGATACCTGTCCTTCCGATTTTGAACATCAGTCCCGCTCTGTGAGTCTTTTGAGGCCTAACTCAAACGGCCTCAACACCGGCGTATTCGGCGTCGGCAAAGGTCATCTGCTTCATTGAAAAACTCGGTGAGTGGAATCCGGGCATTTTGCCAAAATCTGGAAGTCTTCTTCAGAGTTTCCCTAGAAGATCGCGCCTTTTCGTCCTAGTTGATCGCAACGGTAACCAAACAGCTATCTAACCACTCAACCCAGAATTACATCAGGTGCGCTGTTATTTAGGCCACTAATAAACTCACCCAAACACCCTTTCAACCCCGCCGGAAGCCCATCTAGAAATTCTATTGTCAATTTATACTCATTACTCGATGACAGCCTCATGCCGTGACGACCTATATCGTATGCCTCGCCACTATAGACGTCGGCAGTCAGTTCAAGGGCATCTCGCACATCTTTGAATCGTTCCAGCGGGAAAAGCTTAAACACACAGCCTATCAAAATAAGCGCCGTCATTCGCGAATGCACATTGCTGTCAGAACATCCGCGCTGCCTAGCCTGCTCTATAGATATTATCCCAGCAGTGCGTGGAAACCCGGCTCGCCCTCCTGTGGCTATACCATCACCGCAAGGGGGACGCAGACGCGGAAATAAAAAACTTTCAAAAAGCAAGCGAGCCACCGCCAAGACAGCCGCGCCACTCACCACGACATCATGGCCTCGTAATCGGATATAGTCTGCTTTATGTGCTCTAGTCAGGAAATCCTGAACTCGCAGGGCCAGCATTAATTTTTTGCCGAACCTATTAGGATGCGCCCACGAAATTTCAAAATCTGGAACAAGACCATATTTTTCGCTGCACTTTTGAATAAAAACGGTCCAGGATTTCTGCAACTCATTACTGATCGGATCCGCAATTTCCAATAACTCCCTATGTTTTACACATATTGGATTATGGAGATAGCACCATGATTTTCTCCAATAAGGGGAACTACCAGAAGAAATATCCTCCTGTAGACATCGAAAGCAATATGCAGTGCGTTCTTCCCAAGGAAGCAACCAAGCTGTCCGTGCACCAAAGCAGTCTCTGGCGACCCTTCCCCCCACTCCAAGGCCGGAAAGAAAGTCAAGCACTTTTTCATTCTCGAGGTCAAAATCGGGATCTGCAAGAGAGCTTATATATTGCAATATACTGCTCTCGCCAATGCCGCTAAAGGACCTAACCAACCATGACATTAAGCACTCGTCATACTTGATTACAGGGAAACCGAATAACTTCATCCGACCTCAATACCCCCAAGGGTTTGAATAAGCTTTGCGCATCAAGTCTACAGTTATTTTTTCCTCGCCACTCCTTATTGCATAACATGCTGCAGAACGAATCATGCGAACTACAGAGTCCATTCTACCGCCAGTCCGCTCCAGCAAAAAACCTGTAATTTCTTCTGAATCCAAGAGGGAAGGTCTTTTCAGCGGAATATGTCCCTCGATACCAAGGAGGAAGGAACGAAAGTCATCACTGTCCGACCAATCACCAAGTTCAACCATATTAAATCGCCGATAAAATTGGCCATCGCTCTTCAGAGAAGCATGGGCCGACTTTGTCCCAAAGCCGAGCACAGAAATACCGTACGGCGCATTCGATAGTCCTTTAATCAGCGAAAGATTTCTCTGCTGTTCATTTCGGGGGACTAAAAATGCATCGTGTAGTTCATCCAGTACAATACCTTTGATTTTTCTAAGTTTTATCATGTGCAACAACTCAACAGGCAAGTAATTTGGGTGCGAGCGGGAATATCTCACAAACCCATTCGGTATGCCCAGGGCGCGATCAAGAAGTTCGGGCAACTTAAGTCCATCTGCCTTTACCGTCAAATCAACAAAAACCAATTTATCGCTAAATCGCTTAAAGGAATGTAGCTTTCTAACAATGCTTGACTTTCCAGTCCCTCCCTCACCGTACACCAACAGACAAGGCGCTTGATTCCTGTCGGGCACAGCCAATATATTGTCAACTATCCTGAATACGTCTTCGGACCGTGGGTAATCAATCCAGACTTGATCATTCTGGATTTCACTAATGCGGCGATCATCACTTAAACTCAAAAGCTTCCTGCAACAAGAACTTAAATGCTGACTATCAATCATAGCTCTTACCCTTGAATGGTATCGCCCTTTGCGAATAATTAGGTCGGTCCTTCCTATCCTTTTCCTCACTTGGCACGCCGGCCCCGCTCAACTCTCCGTTTTGAGATGAGAGATATTCTGAGCGCGCCGCCTCAACCTTTCGAACCCGTCTTGTCTCGCGCTGACTATTCTTTACAAGTTCCTTGTTGTCGAGCATAAAATCGGCCAGGGAGTGATCCTCCAACCCTCCTGGTGGTGTATTTTCCGTACGTCGACTCTGCTTCTTTCTTGCACGATACTCTTCAAGGCTAAAATCCGACTTTGTTGCATCAGAAAAATTGACAGGGAAATATTCCCCATCAAGGTATGCCCAAATGGTCTTCAGGGAGAAGGGGTCATACTTAATCATGACTCCAGCCGTCCCCACACACGATCTCAAGGCTGCATCCCAGTAAAAGCATTTATTGAACTCAATCCCTTCACGACCAATACTCCTGCTCACCTCAGGCATAAAGTCAAGCTTGAATTTAAATGGATTTATGACTAAAGGAGGGTGAACTGGAGCGCCGCCCTCAGCATTAAAATATTCGCTCCATTTTGAGGCAGGCGAACAGCCAAGCTCTGAATGCTTTCGACCATGATATATACAGACTTCTTTAACAAACCACTTTGTAAACTCTTTAAAAGTCAAGGCCGACGTTTTGTCACTGTCGTGACCACGACGCTTTACTACGTTTGAGTATGTTGTTCCAGGCAGGAAATGTACTTTATCAGTCATGAAAGTCCCAATAAGCCTCTCCACATGCCCACCATAATGCTTCTTGCCAAGCGGCCTCCATTCTGGCCTTATATTGTTCCGGCAACATGCACTTTCGAACTTTACGCTTCTAAATTCCTTTGCATTATCCATATGGATTACATCAGGCACTCCATAGTACGGGTATCTTTCAGAATCAACACCAAGTTGATTCAGGAATGAAAATTTTGGAAGTGCGGCGTGAGAAATTGCGCACGCAACAGAAACTGTGGATGGTGCATGCAGACTAAGATAGTACCCAAGAATTACTCGAGTATACTTATCAATGATAACAGTCAACCATGGCCTACCCAGTGGCTGCCTTAGATTGTTATCCACCAGGATAATATCTATCAGCGTATGATCCATTTGAACCCATTCCAACGGACGAGAAACAAGCTTCTTCCCTGGTCTCGCGTCATGCTTTTGGCTTGCCGCATCAGCACCATGCTTTTTCTTGTACAACTCCCGCTCATTGCGCATCTTAAATCTTTTTCTCACCGCAGTTATCGAGGGTATGGGAAGATTACCGACAATGCACTTCGCCTCAACATCCCGCCAAACCCCAGAAATGGAGGCAGCTTTCCCCGCATATGCTTCATCAATACTCTCTTGAATGTATTTCTCAACTAAATCATTCAGCTTTAATGAGTTCTTGACAGCCCCTCTGCGGTATCTTAATAGCGAATAGACTCCGACCGCCTCGCTGTAGCGCTTCTTCAATCTGTAGAAGTTCGACTTAGACAATTCCAGGCTAGCGAGCGCCTCTTCGAGATCCACCTCTCCGGAAGAGTAGCACCTAATGACATTGAAACGTTTCTCTGCTAAAACGATTTCATCATCGGACACACTGCAAGCCAGATCATCAAGTTCTGGAGGTATTAGCGCGACGCCATCATCAGTGACAGCCGGCAAAAATTCTATCTCATCGAGAGAAACGATAAATCTCTTATTTTCTTTCTGACTTACGACTGAGATTTTCTCGCTAGAAATAACTCTTGCAATCTTGCAGGCAGCCCCCTTTGCCACTACCACAAGCCCTTTTTTTATCTCCACGCCACTCATAAAGTTAAGTCCACACAAGAAAATTCCACCATGCTCACCGCCACACCGAAATGGCAGTGCGCCACATATAGAATCAATTTCGGCAAACCCAAGACTTCCCACTTACTTTAAATACCATAATATTCATTTAGTCAAGATTGATGGGATTGGCACCGAAATAATGGAGAAATTAAGACGTTTACCTCCTAAGCTTTTGATTTCAAAACCATCTGCCGATGAAGGATATTTCACAGCCTCTAACCAGTGATCCAAGGCTATGCTGAGGCATTAGTCTTTCTGGGGGCATATTAATGGCTTCAGTCGAGCGCTCTGCTTATCCTGTGCTCTCGAATCAAGTTGCCGCCAAGGAGCGATACCCTCTCCGAGTAGGAGATCGAATGGGCAACCGCTCTGCCAAATCGCCTGTTGCGTGGGAGAGGCTAGCCAGCTACAAGGCGCCAATAGTTTTTGGATACGGCGAAGGTCTTGATGAACACTCGCGGCCATCGCGAGAGAATCCGTAAGGTGTGCAACCGGCGCCTACGAGCACGCGCTACGCCCAGCTACATGAACAGTCCGGGCTTCCGATCGAAAGTTTCCAGTAGGGCCAGCTATTTCGCATGTCGGGGAATCTCACGCCCACGGAGATGCTGTGCTACCACCTGTCCCAGAAGCAGGACGAAGGGATCATGTTGGACGAGTACGCCTCCATGACGAAGGTGTATGTTCAGCACCCCATGCAAGAGACTGAGGGTTGGGCGCGTGAGGTCCTGAGCGCCAACGGCGCCCTGTTTGACTACAACATCGGACGCTTTGCCCCGATGCCGAAGCGCTCGAAATCCTATGAAGGCACGCGGAATGAATTCGCTAATCGTGGTCAGGCGATCACCGGCTTTAGCGCCTTGGTGCATGCCGCGCTGGAGAAAGAACTTGCCAGGACAAGGGGCATATTCACCTGCCGCCACTAGGCATGCTCCGGTTAACAATTTCAGCCCAATTTTCTAAGGAGCACCTCTTTGTTTTTTAAAAGATGGAACTTCGGTAATTTTTCATTTTTAACTCCCACTTTCTAAATATTTTTCTACACCCATCATAGACATACAGCAGTCCATTTTTTAGAAAACGGCGACAGCAGATTCGAAGCCAGGCCTCGATCACTCTGCCGCAGCTCGCGTCTGGACCTCAGCAATGTAATCCAGGTAATCCAGGACAAACGGATCCTGAGTCCTTTGCTCCTATCCAGAACCCCACCGGCACTGGATCGGAAAATTTCCAGCTGCTTGACTCGTACGGATACCGGCTGTTGGTGAACACGTCGCGGTATCTCTCGAAATTCGTAACGCCTGCAAAAGATCGAGCCGGAGAATGCCAAACTCAAGAAGCTGTTGGCCGAGGCCCACCTGCACATCGAGTCACTGAAGGTGGGCTTTGGGTAACCGCAGGCCAAGTGTGAGACGGTCGCCAGGATGGTCAAGTAGTTTACCGACAGAGCTCTCTGTATTGATTCACGTTGGAAACTGCAGAGTCTAGTGTTGTTATTTTGTATTTAAAGTAGCGGATTTTATTTGCCTGAGCTGGCCCAACATTACCGAAATATTCTTCCCAAGCGTTACTCTTAGTTAGTAAGTCAGAGAGCATGGTGCTTAGGTCGTTTGCCGTCCAAACTGTCTTGTAGCCTTTAATCTCGCCAGGAGCTGGACTCTTATGCTCGACATAATTAACCACCATGTACTTTTTCTCGTAGGCCATAAATACCGTATACACTGTCCCGGCTGACTGCTTGAACCAAGGGATAACGACAAAGTGATGAACCTTTGGTTCCGGACTATCCGTACTAAAGTGCCAAACAGCTGTCTCCGAGTGCAAACCACGAAATAAAAGTGCCTGATCGATTTGGTACTTCATGCTCCCATTATTTGTAATTTCATCATTGCCAACGTCATCTTGCACCTTCCCATAAACAGCACAGCCCATTTGAACTGACACAGAAGGACAATCATTCAACTCCATGAGTGTCTTGTTATTGTTTATTGCCTTAATCAGATCTTCCCCTGTCATGTCTCTTGGCTCCTGCCCAGATTGAAAATAATTAAGATCCCTATCCTTGGTGAGGATAGCTTCGATCCGTCCTTTATCAAAGGTCGCCAGTACCATGACCGCCAGCACATGCATATCCAATCTCAACGCCCTGCCCCGACACGCCTCAGGCAATAAGCGGCCTTGCAGGCACAGGCAAACGTACGGATATGAGAAGGCTCAAACCGCCCTGGCATCGGGTGTGGATCCTGTATGGGAAAAGGGAGAGTCGACCATGAGAAATATCCGCCCTGCCCTCTGGGTGGCATCGAAATGTAGGTAGGCAGAACCGACCGATAGACTCGGCCAATCTGGATAGGCAATCCCAAAATTCCGCCTAGTTCAAAATGTTATCCCTTCTCCCCGCCGGGTTTTGCCTGGAGGGTTGGCGAGAAGTCGACAAAGCGCCGGGACAAGAGGGACGGCGCCGCATGTGGGCGTAGGCAAAAGCTGCGCGTTAGTGATCGTGCAGCTGGATCCGCTCGGAGAGCAGGTCGACGAAGGAGACCACCTTTGGCGAAAGATGACGTCTCGTTGGGTAGAGCGCATGCACGGGGATCTCCGCAGAGCACCAGTCGACGAGCAAGGGCAGCAAGCGCTTATGGCGCAAGTCATCGGCGCAGAAGAGCTGGGGTAGCCATGCGATCCCCACGCCCGCGAGGGCGGCCTCGCGAACGATCTCCATATCATTGACCGTCAGTCGTGGGGTAACGCGGACCTCGACACGTTTGCCCCCCGACTCCAGGGGCCAGACGTGCGGTGCGGCTCCGCCGCCGAATGCGACGCATGCGTGGCTCGTCAGTTCGGCAGGCGTCTTCGGGACGCCATGGCGTTTGCAGTACTCGGGTGCCGCGACGAGCATGAACTTCGCTTTTCCGAGATTACGCGCAACAAGGGTCGAATCGACGAGCTCTCCCGCTCGAATGGCCACATCGAAGCGTTCCTCTACGAGATCGACAAGACGATCGGAACACACCATCTCGACGGCCACGTCCGGATGACGAACCAGGTACTCGGCGACGATCGGTCCGAGCGTGCTGGACGACATGGGAGCCGCGACCCGCAGCACGCCGCGCGGCGCCCCACGCATTCCCGCCACTGCGCTCTCGGCCTCCTCGATGTCGCTCATGGCCGGAGAGACACGTTCGAAGAGCAGACGGCCCGCCTCGGTGAGGCCCAGTTTACGCGTCGTGCGCTGGATAAGCCGCTCACCGACCCGTTCCTCCAGGTCAGAGATCTTCCGGCTCACCGTGGACTTCGGCAGGTTCAAACGTCGCGCTGCTTCACTCAGGCTCCCCGCCTGAATGACCCGTACGAAAATCAAGAGTTGGTTGAGATCGGTCGTTCTATTCATGGAACGATGTTGCCAAAATACCATGGCTTGTGCAACGAAATGACAGAACCTATTGTGCACGTGAAGCGTCGGTAACCACCAGACAGGAAGCGAACCATGCATAAGAATGTCTATATCGCAGAAAACGCCGCGATGCTGCTGATCGACCATCAGACGGGGACGATATCCTGGACGCGATCGCACGACGTCGAGCAAGTCAGGAAGAACACCGTGCAACTCGCGAAGATCGCCAAGGGTGTCGGCATGCCACTGGTACTGACCTCAAGCATGGAGGAGAACATCCAGGGCCCGCTGATTCCCGAGCTGGAGGAAGTCGCACCGGACGCCTTCGCCAAGCGGGTCAAGCGCACGGGAATCGTTAACGCGATGCACGACCCGAACTACAGCAACACGGTCAAGGCCACAGAACGGAAGAAGGTCATAGTCGCTGGCATCACGACCGAGATCTGCGTCGTCTTTCCAGTGCTCCAGCTGCTTGACGAGGGGTATCACGTTCAGGTTGTGACGGACGCGTCTGCTTCTTTCACAAAGACAGGGGACGCCGCCGCGCTGCGGCGTATGGAGCAGGCCGGAGCCGTGATCACGTCGACGGCACAGGTCGTGTCGGAGCTGGCCGTCGATTGGACCACCCCGCGAGGACAGGCGCTCGCCGAGTTGCTCGGCCTCGGGCTGGTGTGACAACACGTTCGGCCCCGGACACCAGGGACGACGAGCAACCCACTCAGCCGCCGTGATGTGCTTCGTCTCGGCGGCACCGCACTGGCCGAAGCCTGCAAAAAGTCCCCACAAACAAGAACGAACACCATGACGACAAGCGTCAAGCCCCCCTGCTCTACCCAGGCACAATCAGCGTCCGCGCGATATCGCTCAGCGCACGCATAGGAGTGAGCAGCGGTCCGATTACGCATCTCGTGAATCCCTCTGACCTGGGGGGCTCGTCAAGCTATTTGTGTTCCTTGATCTCTTCGATAAAACAGTCGAGTTTCATACCATGACTTTCAGAACCATCGTTGTTCTAGGTGCCACTGGGCAACAGGGCGGTGCCGTGATCCGCTCATTATGGACCGAAGGCCATTGGCGCATTCGCGCGCTTTCGAGAAAGCCGAGCTCCAACGTGGCGCAGCAATTGGCCGCGAACGGCATCGAGGTCGTTGCGGCCGACATGGACGACTATGCCTCACTGCGAAGCGCCTTTGCCGGCGCCCATGGAGTTTTTTCCGTTCAAGGTTCAGAACAAGGCACGGAGCTCGAAACTCGCCGGGGCATTGCCGTGGCGGATGCTGCGCTAGCTGCAGGGGTAGAACACTTCATCTATGCATCGGTGGGAGGAGCCGATCGGCGCTCGGGCGTAGCGCATTTTGAAAGCAAGTGGCTTATCGAGGAACACATTCGCAGTATTGGTCTACCCGCCAGCATCGTTCGTCCAGCGTTCTTCATGGAGAACTTTAGTAAGCCTGCACTACGAACCGTGCTATTGGCGCTGTTGCGCAGCTATGTGCCCAAGACGAAGCCACTCCAAATGATTGCAACGGCCGACATTGGCAATTGGGTTGCGCAAGCCTTCACCCATCCGGGTGAGTCTCTTGGCAAGTCCGAGGAAATCGCCGGCGTCGAGCTGACCCGCGCGCAGATCGTCGTCGCCCTCAAGAGCCACGGCTGGGCGGCCGGGCTACCCTTCCCACTGCCCAGGTTGCTATTACGTTCATTGCCCCATGACGTTCGGAAGATGTTTGAGTGGTTTGGGGAGGCCGGCTACCTCGCCAACATACCGGCGCTGCTGGCGCGCCAGCCCGACGTGCGTACCTTCGACAAATGGCTCGTTGAACAACGTGGTAGGCCGTCGGGCACATAACCATCTGGCGTTGTTCGACCTGCGACTGCTGACCCCGTCGGCGTGCCTCCTGTGCATGCTGTTCGCGACTGACTTCCTGTAGAGCGACTCGCGAGGGTGTCGTAGTCGCAAGCCGGAATCGACATCAAAGTGGCGCCCATCATTTTTGTAGTGATGGACGCCACTTTCGAGTCTGGGCCATGAATGTTTCTTCTCTTCTTTCTGAATCACGTCCCGGCCTCAGATCGACCAGAGCGCGTAGCTCTGCTTGCCCTCGGCGCGAAGTTGATGCCCTATGCGGCGGATCTCGGCCTCGCCCCGTCGCAATGCCTCGACGCTGGTATGCACAGAGTAGTGGCCGAGCACCAGTTCGTGAGGGTGCTGCTTGGCCGAGCCAAGCACGAACTGTGTGTCACCCTCCGCGACTAGTTCGATGGCCGTCTCGCCGTGCTCGAAGATCGCGATCTCTCCACGTGTGATGCGAGATGACGCATGCAGCGCACCATCCATCAACGATAGCCACGCGACGTCATGCCCCAATGGCGGGAGGAACGTCCATCGTTCGCCGTCCTTCAGCGTGACCAGGAGGTACGTCATTGGTGGCGCAACGATAGGGCTCGAAAGACCGTTATACGAGCCGAGGATCACCCGCACCGGGCCAACGTGGGGCACATCTTCGGGCATCACGTAGTGGCTCATGCTAGGCGCATTTTCAAGATCGGGTGGGAGCGCCACCCAGAGCTGGAAACCTCTCACGGGCGCCGAGTTCACGGTACCGGTGTGCCAAACACCGCCCCCCGCCTGCATCCATTCCACGCCGCCGGCGGGCAATACGCCCACGCTGCCCGTCGTCTCGGCGTATTGGACCGAGCCATCAAGAAGGACGGTTACTGTGGCAATACCTGAGTGCGGGTGCCAGCCAAGTTCAAGAGAGGGGGCATGCCCCCCCTCAAAATCGAAGAGATCGAGGAATACGAACGGCTTGATGAACCCACCCCAGTCAGAGGGGCTCACGAGCCGCGTAATCGGGCCGCTGCTTATCCCGCGCGCCCGGTGAACGATGTCGCGTGGACGCTGATTGTGCCCGAGGTGGAGCTGGGTGTTTTCGCGTTCTGTCGTGCTTGTCGTCATGGTATTCGTCCTTTCCACGCCATCAGCCGGTGGATCAGGCCGGCATGTTGACCTTGGCCCAGTCAGCAAAACTGGTGAGTTGCCCACCGACAAGCGCATCTGCGCGCGCCCTCTTGGTGTCCGCATCAGGGCCGAAGTAGCTGTAGTCCTCGAAGTAGCTCATCATTTCGCAGACCTCCTCCGCGCCGGGATAGAACGTATCGTAGACCTCGCCTGGCACCTGGCTCACCACCACGTTGTGGCCCTGTGCGTTCAGAATATCCGCGAACTCTTGCCAGCTGTAAGCGTCGGGGCAGAGCGACAGGATTTGCCCCTGACCGGCTGTCTCCGGGTGGTCAAAGACCTGCCGGACCAATTTCCCCAGCTCCAGGATGTCGCCGGCATGGACGTTTTTGTTGGTGATATCCATCGGAACCGCCCAGGCCTTTTGGTCCCCGTTTCCGGTGGGTTGCGGCGCCATCTGGGCAAGAAAATTCTGAAAGAAGAACGGCGCTTCGACGAAGCTGTAGTAGGGAAAGCCCGCGTCAGCGATCACAACGTTGGCCAGAGCTTTGTTGGTGAAATGCGAAACCTCATACCTACCGTCTGAAATGTCGAGAGCGTTGGGCAGCGTCGACCAAACAACATGAGAAATACCGGCGGATTTTGCGGCGCTGACCACATTCCTGACCTGGTCGTACTCGCTCGCCCCGGTTGCAGGGTCCCAGAAATTGGTGACCAGGAACACGCCATAGGCCCCGCTGAGCGCCGATGCCAACGTATCCGCTGCGTTCAGATCTGCAGCGACCACCTCGACCCCACGAGCGGCGAGCTCCTTGGCCTGGTCCGAGCTGGCATCGCGACTGATCGCCCGGACAATGTAGCCACCCTGGTCGAGCAGCGCGTTCACCACCCCCTGCCCCTGCCGACCCGTTGCGCCAAACACAACAATGGTTTTATCCGACATGATTATTCTCCTGCATTTTCTGCTGATGGCTATTGATACAAAGGAGGCAAGGAGCGCCGCTCTGTGTGAGCGACGTCCTTGGCGGTTGTCATACGCTCAGTCGCGGCGTAGGAAGTAAAGCGCTCATGTAGTCGCGCATCGGCGGGATCACCAGCGTATCCAGTAGATTTTCGACACGCACGCCCAAAGTCCTCGAGGGTTATGTCAGTGGTCTCAACGAAGCCACGCGGCCAGAGTGAAATCGGCTTAATTCATGTGTTTATCAAACCACTCGATCATCTGCGCCGGATGTTCGGAGAAGTAGTTGTAGCCGTCCCAGCGCCGGGTGCTGCCTTCGATCCAGAACAGCTTCTTGTCAGCGACGGGGATGTTGTCGAAGATCGCCTGCACGTCGGCGGGCTTGGTCAGCGCATCGTCGCGCACCTGAAGGATGAAGGCAGGCGCCTGCCAATTCTTGGCGTATTCCAGCGGCGACACCTGATCGATCGTGAAGCTGGTGATCAGTTGAACCTCCCGGTCAACGGCGTCGAACTGGTCCGCGATCCCCATCGCCTCGAGGTTGCGCTCGACCATGGCGCGCATTGAGATAGGTTGCAGGGCGACCAAGGCGTGTACGCTCGCGAAAAGCTCGGGGTACCGAGTTTTCGCGACGAAGGTGGCATTGGCGCCCATGCAGCGGCTGAGTAGGCCCAATCTCATGCCGCGGGTGTCGGGGCGGGACTTGATGTAGTGAAGCGAACCGGCCACGTCACGGGATTCGAAGAGGCCCCAGGTGAAGATATCGCCGTTGGCGACGCCGCTGTGACCGTGGTTGCGCGCGTCGTAGGTCAGCACGTTATAGCCGGCCTCATGCAGGTGCTGGTACTCCCGCATGTAGTTGACCTCGATGTCGTTGCCGGGCACGAACTGCCACTGGGGTAGGTGCGAGGGGAAGCCATAGCGGTTCATAGGCATCGGGTGGTTGGCGATGACCAGTTTGTCCGAGCCTGGACAGGGTATCCACCATGCCTCCAGCGGGGTGCCGTCCAGCGACGGGAAGGTGACATCCTCATACGCCATCCCGTATTCGTCCGGCGTGTGCAGAATCGGTGCACGGACCGGGCTGCTGAGGCCTCTGGCCAGACCATTGATCAGTTGCGGAATATCCGCCATGACAGTTTCTCCTTCTCTTTCGGTTTGTGGTGTCTTCTCACATCCAAAAGATATGTCCCGGCCTGCTGTTGTACAAGCCATGGAAAATTGGCATCACCGTTCCATGAGTGGAACGAATGATTGGCTCTTGTTCCTGGTATGGATCAGTCAGGCGGAGAGCCTGAGTGAAGCGGCGCGATATCTGAACCTGCCGAAGTCCACAGTGAGCTGGAGGATCTCGGACCTGGAGGAGCGGAGTGCTTCGATCGTCGTGTCGATCTCGTGGAGGAGCGTTTCGATGCGGCCATTCGAGCGGGAGCTCTCGTTGATTCGCCCCAATCTCAAAAAAGCCGAAAGACCCGCTTAGGGGGGCCGGTGTCAGGAAGACACCTCGGCTGGATGCATAGAGTCGCTGGGCTGCCCTGAGCAACTGGACACGATTATTGCTCAACTCCAACTGAGCTTTGAGGATCCGAGTGAACTGCCCCCAGCGAACCATCGCCTCAAACCATGACGAAAGCTGACATTTTCAGCGAGACCGTTAACAACAGACTCGTCAAGCTCGAACTCTTGGGAGCTCTCTCCGCAGAAAAAAATCCAGGCTTTTACCAGCTTGTCAATAGTGCCGTTGAGCGACTGTGCGGGAGGCAGCACGGTAGTAGGCTTTCATAGCGTCACACTACGCGAGTGCCCGATCTGTTCAGATTATTGATAAAGGCAGGTCAGGCCGACGTATAAGCCGCATGTCAGATAACTGAAAGGATTCGAACATGAAAAAGTCCATAACTGCTCTGGCCGTATCCGCGACGCTCGCTTTCACCGCAACTGTCGCGAACGCTTCCGTGCATCCGACCACCATCAAGGCTCCCCAGACCGTCAATCAGGTGACAGCTTCTATTGACACGCCTTTCGGAACCCATCAAAAAGCTGGCGAAATCCAGATGGCCAGTCTGGCCAGAAGTTGCTCCGATGAACGATATTCCTGGTGGGAATACAGCGGTTGGGAAATCGTCGGCTGTCTCATCAGCGGCCAGTGGTAATTATTGACGGGCCTGGTGCGTGACTTGCGTGGTGAGCGCGCACCAGAGCCTGTTGCAGGCTCCCCAGGATCAGTCCAGATTGAGTGGCACCCACACACGACTTCGAAGATACAGATCCCCTCACCTCTTCAACCAGCCGAATGCCCGGGCTGATGGATAAGTGCCAAAGCAGGCGATCATTGATGAGGTTCTGCGACACAACATGCCGAACTCTGCTGCTTCAGTCCTACTCCCTGCATCGAACAACTATCCGCCATTTTCCAGCAGTAAAGCGAATACAGAGATGTCGGAATCCAGACAAAAAACAGCAAAAATAAAAAAACCTTTTTCATGTCCTACCTTGCATCTATTAATGGTTGAGCCAAGTCTCTCTCGCCAAGCCAATAGCCATGATTGGCGTAGCGCTATCTAGACTTCCCACGCAAACGGATTAAAAACGTAGCCCTTGCCCCAGATAGTCTTGATGCATACCGGGTCCCGGGGGTTGTCATTGAGTTTGCCGCGCAACTTGCTGATGTAGACATCGACACTACGGTTGAACCCATCGAACGGGATCCCGCGAATACGGTTGAGGATGTCGTCGCGAGAAAGAAGCTTGCCCTCCGCACTGGCCAGCACCCACAGCAATTCGAACTCCATGGTGGTCAGGTTGATTTTTTCATCGGCCAGGCTGACCACCCGGCAACCGCGGTCGATCGATAACCGTCCGAACTCCAGGACATCGAGTGTCGTTGAGTTTTGTGCCAGCCGGCGTTGCAAGGCGCGTAGCCGAGCCAGCAACACAGAGGGTTTGAAAGGCTTGATCACATAATCGTCGGCACCGGACTCCAGGCCGAGAACATGGTCCCGGTCATCCCCTTTTGCGGTCAGGATGACGATGGGAGTATCGGACAGGTTGCGAATCTCGCGGCACACTTGCAGCCCACTCTGGCCTGGGAGCATCTGATCAAGCAGCACGACGTTCGGCTTGAACTCGATAAATGCCGCCAGCGCCTGGTCGCCCCGGTGGACCACCCGCACCTCAAAACCATGCCGGAGCAAAAACTCTGCGATCAGCGCCGCCAGCTTCCGATCGTCTTCAACGAGCAAGACATTAACGAGATCTAAGTTGTCCATAAAAACCGGGTAAGAGTCCTGATTAAAATACGGTTGTCCGCCTGGGCTATCGCTTCCATCCAGTGCATGCAGCCCACTACCCTCGGCTACCCGCTCCGAATTCGCGTCATCTGCGGCACCTTGCAGCCGAACCCGCCTTCCCTCTGACAGCGTTTCCGTTACTGCTCGGCATCGCAGCAGGTTTCGTACTCCGAGCCGCCGAAGGTCAGCGGGTGATGAACTCGATAAGCATTAGCCAGGCCTGGGAATCTGGCCTTGTCGACGCCTTTTTCAAATTATAATAACATGTGTTGCGCAAAATAAAGCGGCTTGCTAGGATCCAGATCGCCAAGTGGCATTTCCTAGGAGGAAGCTCTCATGCAAGACTCTGTGCGCAAGGCGTTCCTGGAAGACGGGGCCGTCCTGATCAAAGGTTTTCTGAACGTAGAACAGTTGGCCCAGTGCCGGGCCGCCTACGACTGGGCTGTCGAGAATCACGGCCCGCATGCTTTCAGGATGTTCGACGGGACCGAGCAGCAATCGCATGTCGACAATGCCAACCCCAAGGCCAAGGCCCGGCTCGAGGAACTGGTCGCTTCCCTGCCCTTCGGCAAGCTGTTTGCGCAGCTCTGGGGCTCTGAACATGTCTGGTATTTCGCCGAGGAAGTGTTTCTCAAGGCGGGCGGCCGCGGCTCCCGTACGCTCTGGCACCAGGACACCTCCTATCTGCCTTGGGCTGGCCTGCATTGGGGCAATGCCTGGATCAGCTTCGAGTCGGTGCCCAAGCGCAATGCCCTGGAGATCGTCCGCGGCTCGCACAAAGGGCCGCGTTACGACGGCACCACCTTCCTCGATCCGAACGACCCGACCCAGCCCCTGCATGGCGGCAACGCACTGCCTCGGCTTCCCGATGTCGAGGCCCAGCGCAAGCAGGATCCCGACGCTTACGAAATCCTCTCCTGGGCGACCGAGCCTGGAGACATAGTCGTGCTCCATCCCGGCGCGCTGCACGGTGGCGCTCCGGTCGATGAGACCTTCCCGGATCGTCACACCTTTGTCTTCCGCTTCTTCGGCGACGACGCAACCTTCCGCCCGCTGCCGGAACACAGCGCAGCCGGTTATCCGCAGCAAGGCGTGCTCTTCACCCAGGAGCTGGCAGACCTGAAGGCCGGGGATTCCTTTCGCCACACCACGTTCCGGCAAATCGCCTAAGCCTAATAAGGAGATCGTCCATGACCACCCAAGACTTGCGTCGACAGTCCATCAACCCTGGCCATACCCAGGCCATTTACGACAACTTTCACTTCTCCCAGGCGACCCGCGTGGGGAACATGATCTGGGTGTCCGGCCAGGTTGGCGTCGACGCGACCATGACTCCGGCCGAAGGCATCGAGGCACAAACGCACCTGGCGTTCCAGGCCTTGAGCGGCATTCTCGAGGAAGCGGGTGCAAGCCTGGCCGACGTTGTCGAGCTGATGACCTTCCATATCGATCTGCAAGGCGAGATCCATACGTTCGGACAGATCAAGGACAAGTACTTCCCCGATCGTTACCCATCCTGGAGCGCGGTTGGCGTCACGCAACTGGCCCTTCCCGCATTGCGCGTGGAAATACGCGCGGTGGCGGTCATCGGCTGCGGCCGGGATTGATCCGAGGGCGTCGACGCATACAGGCGCCTCAAGATTCCAAGGGGCTGCGAAGTATCTTCGCGCCCTTTCGAGGATGCTTATTGACAGGAACAAGGACCACAACATGGCAACACTGATCGTGAGTTATCCCGCTGCCAAAGGCGGGCGATTCGACCGGGATTACTATCTGGCAACCCACCTGCCACTGGCGCGCGCCGCCTGGAGCGAGTTCGGGCTGCAATCGGCAGAGGTGCTGTTTCCGGCAACCGGGCCAACGCCGCTGGTGGCCATGGTGATACTGCGCTTTCGCGAGCAGGCCGATATCAATGCCGCGCTGTCCTCGCCCGGGACTGCCAGGGTGATTGGCGATGTCGCCAACTTCACCGATATCACCCCGACGATCTTCCGCGCGGATGACGAATAGTCGGCGGACTCAAGCCCTGGCCGCTGCGCTGCTTTCCCATGTGCTTTCTGCGAGCAAATTCCCTATGCTGCTCCACAGCCAGAAGGCACCATTTTCAAACCGATGGTGCTCCAGATAATCGAGCCAGCGAAGTTGCCCATTTCCCATGCATGATTCTCACCTCTCCCCACCCAAGCCTGCCGTACGGCGCGGGCGCCCTGTCGGCAACCGCGACGAGAAAAGAACCGAGTTGCTGAAAGCGGCGATCGCCGTGATCGCCCAGGAAGGCTACGCTGGCGCTTCGATGCGCAAAGTGGCGCAGCATGCCGGATGCACCACGGGTGCGGTGACCTACTACTTCGCCAACAAGGAAGAGATGGTCACGGCTGTCGCCCAGAGCCTGTTCGACCAGATCGACACGTTGCTGGAAGGCAGCCAGGAACAGGTCGACATCAAGTCACTCATCGAACAATGGCTGAACTGGATGCGCGTCGATGAACCAAATGGCTGGCTCGCCTGGTTCCAATTGCTGGCCCATGCCAGGCACGAACCAGCGTTCGCGAGCATCATCAAGCAACGCTACGCACTGTTCCGCCAGGTACTCACGTCGATGCTGGAGAAGGGACAGAAACAAGGCAAGATCCGCAGCGACATCGAAGCGGATCTGCTCGCCGATCAGATCAGCGCCATGAGCGACGGCTGGATGATGATGTTGCCGATCGAGCCCGAAAGGTTCACCCCCGCCAGAAGCCAGGCCCTGCTCGATGCGGTCATCACCCTGATCTCACCGGCGGCGCCATCGAACGGCAAGAGTCCCCGGAAGCAATGAGGCCGTAGCGTTGCCGGAATCGGTAACGGAGCTTCTTCAGAACCAGCACAAGGCCGGCACGCTTCCGGCCTTCATGCTTTGCGCCGCGAAATAGCGCTGCCATCCAGGTCGTTGCGGCCCCCTCCTCCTCCCTGCTCCATCACGCCTACTCAGGCAAGGCTTCAATAGCTCGACGCCCCTTGCCCTGTCCCTGATTCGCGGCGGTTTTCCCCTTTGCCCGGATCAGATTATGCGTTATTTTGCATAACACCTGTTTTTAAAAATAAAACTCAGATCTGGCAGGGACAAACATGCATTCGACCGACAATGAATCATCCCTTCAATCACCGCAGCGGCGCTTGCTGCTGCAAGCGCTTGGCAGCGCGGCAGTGGTTGGAGGGCTCGCGCTGAGCACGCGTGCCGCGGCGCAGGCGCTACAAGACAATCGCGACGGCATATTGGACGTAGCGATCATCGGTGGCGGCCTGGCGGGCCTGACTTCGGCACGGGACCTGCTCAGCGCCGGCTGCGAGTCTTTCGCCGTGCTTGAGGCCCGCGATCGCGTGGGCGGACGTACCTACAACCATGACCTCGGCCATGGCGTGGTCTCTGAAGCGGGCGGCCAGTGGATCGGGCCAGGACAAACAGCCATCGCCGACCTGGCACGCCAGCTTGAGGTCGGCACCTTCCCCACCTATTACCAAGGCAAAACCGTCTATCTGCTGGATGACACCAAGGTGGAAGAGGACGTGACCGACGGCCCGAACTCCAACACCGAGCTGGTCGGCAAGCTGAACGAGCTGGCCAGGGGCGTCCCCAGCAAAGCACCCTGGAAGGCAGCGGATGCCGCCGCCCTCGACAAGCTTTCGGTTGGCGAGTGGCTGGTCAGGCAAGGCATCAGCAACCAGGACCAGATCGGATTCAACATGTCCGTGAGCCTGACCTTCGGCACCACCCCAGCCGGCATGGGACTGTTGCACTACCTGTCGATGATCAACTCTTCCGATTGCAGCCTGGAGAAACTCGAGGGGATAAAGGGCGGCGCCCAGGAGACACGTTTTGTTGGCGGCTCCCAGGTACTCAGCCTCAAGATGGCGCAGGCCCTGGGGGACAAGCTCAAGCTGTCTTGCCCGGTGCGCAAGATCGTCGGTTGGGACCGCGACGTCGTCGAACTGCATACGGACCGCGGCATCATCCGCGCCCGGCAGGTCATTGCGGCAGTCAACCCGGCCCTGTGCAACCAGATCACCTTCGACCCGCCCCTCCCCACCGGGCGTGCGCAGCTGCAGCGACTCTGGCCGGCCCACGCGCCCATGCGCAAGACCGTGCATGTCTATGAACGCCCCTTCTGGAGAGACAAGGGCCTGAACGGCCAGATCATCCAGGTCGAAGGGCCGCTGATCCTGGCCTATGACAATTCGCCCCCGGATGGCAGCCTCGGGGTCCTCAGCGGGTTCGTCAGGACCGGGCAACTGCCCCATGATCCGCAAGCCGCGCAGAGCACCTTGTCGGCGATCTACGCCCAGGCCCTGGGGGACGAAGCCTTGCACCCTGTCCAGTTCCACGACCAGGACTGGGGCAAGGTCGACCCCTGGACCCTCACCTGTATCTCGCCAATGCCGCCCGGGTTCTGGACGCAATGGGGCGAGTACCTGAACCCCGCGACCGGTCGCTTGATCTGGTCCGGCACTGAAACCGCGGATCTCTGGGCCGGCTCGATGGACGGCGCGGTCCGTGCCGGCCACCGGGCGGCGCTGGAAGCGCTCCAGGCCCTGGTCCAAGACCGGAGGAGCGCCTGATGAAACGAGCAATAGTGATCGGGACGGTGGTGGTGGCCACGGCGCTGGCTGGGGCTGGTGCGCTCTACGGCCCGGAGCTGGTGGCCGGCTACCGCTTCATGAATACCCTCGACGAGCACAACGCCAGGTACCTGGCCAACGGCGGCGCCTGGCCGCAGCTTCAGGACACCTGCGCCCTGTGCCATGGCGCGAGGGGCCAGCCGGCAAACACCCGATATGCCTCCCTGGCTGGACAATCCGCAGCCTATATCGAGGCGCAGTTGCAGGCCTTCGCGCAAGGGCGTCGGCACAGTGCGCAAATGAGCCCGCTTGCGGCGAATCTGACGCAGGAGCAGATCAAGTTCCTGGCGGATTATTTCTCCCGGCAGACAGCCGGCCAGACCGAGGCCCCGGCAAGCGACCAGGCCCTCGAGCAACGCGGAAAGGCCAAGGTTGCCACCACTGGCTGCGTCGCCTGTCATGGTGAAAACCTCTCGGGCGGCCCGTTGGCGCCGCGGATCGCCGGCCAGGGGCCGCTCTACCTGACGGATCAGCTCACCGCCTTCAAACAGGGCCAGCGCAAGGACCCCACCCAGGCCATGAACGCCCTGGCCAGTACGTTATCGGAAGACGACATCAAGGCAGTGGCCCACTACCTGGGCACCCTGGCACCCGCACCAGGCGCCAAGTAGTCCGCTGTGGGTGAGCGTGGGCAAGGATGCTCACCTCTCCTTGCCTTCCTCCCTGCCTTCCCTCCTCGACCTCCGCCCTGCCCTGACGTTCCTGCGGGCACAAAACATCATGGATATCCGCGTCCGACGTTGCCCCGAGCTCAGGCTCAGGTGGCTGCATGCGGACAGACGCGACCAGCTTCACATCCAACATGCTCGCGCCCCACGTGCCGCGGCTGGTTTGTCACACCGCGACACGTGGGGCGCGAGCAGGCCCGTTCTTGAAAAAACGACTCGTCAGCGTGGCTGCAGGAGCGGCATCGATTCCTTGGTGCGCTCCAGGGCGCCATAGGCGTAGTACATCAGGACCAACAGACAGGCCCAGCTAAGCAACGCCAGCACATAGAAGTTGAACAGCACGTTGGTCTCGTCCCCCGGGATCTTGTAGAAATCGTAGATGCAGGCAATCGTCTGCGCCGCCAGCATGCCGAGGAACAGGCCCAGCGCCAGGATGTGTTCCCCGGCACTCAGCAGACGCAGGACCAGGTAAACGAGGTAGAGGGAGAAGACAGTCCACATGACGACGTAGAAATACGCCAGGAACCCGCCCAGGGCATTGGCAGAGAGGACAAGAGCAAGGGTGACCAGCATACCGCCCGCGAACAGCATGACATCCTTGAAGACCGACGGTTTGTAATCATGGGTGACCGCCATGAAGCCAATGATGGTAATGACTGGAATTCCGACGCCCCTGGAAAACGCATCACAGAAATACGAAAACAAATAAGCCGTTTCCGATCCCAATGAAAAGTACAGCAAAGCATTGGTCGCCGAGAACGCAACGACCAGCCATTCCAGGCCAAGCAGATAGTTACGCTTGCGCAGGAGCTTGAGCCCATAAACCAGTCCCGCCGAAACCAATATGAAACAAGCGGCGCATATAACAATATTCCTGAGTTCCATGACACATACTCTCAATGTTTTTATTGATGTTCGATTCGTTGTTTTATTGCGCAGACAAACTTGTGAGATAGCTGGCAATGGCCTTGCGCTCGTCTGCTGACAAGGTCGCGGCAATGGCCCCCATTGCCCCGGTCAGGTCCTTTCGCCGGCCGTCGGCGAAGGCATCGAGCTGCACCCGGAGGTAGTCGGACCCTTGCCCGGCAAGACGCGGGAACTGTTCGCGGCCCATCAGGCGCTCGCCATGGCAGGCCACGCAGCCGCCTGCGGCGACCAGTTTCTGCCCCTTGTCCCGCAGGCCCGGGTCGGGCTGAAAGGACGAGTCGCGGCTCAAAGGCTGTTTGGCGTAGTAGTTGGCCAGTCGGTCGATGTCCTCCCGGCTCAGGGTCATCGCCAGCGGCGCCATGTTCGGGTTGATCCGCTGCCCGCTGGCGAAGTTGTGCAACTGCGCCGCCAGGTATGGGGCCGGCTGCCCCGCGAGGCTGGGGTAGCGCTGATGTTGCGAGCTGCCTTTGGTTCCATGGCAACCGGTACAGACGTCGGTCAGTTGCGGCCATGGGCCTCCGTCGGCCTCGTAGGCCTCGGTCGAGGCGCTGATGTAGTTCTGCAAACGATAGAGGTCGAGCAAATCCCGGCCATACAGGCCCAGCAGGACGGCAACGACTGCGATAATCCCCAGCACAATCTTTCTTTTCATCTTCGCCTCCTACGCCCGACGCAGGGCATTGAGCACCTGCAAGGCACTCTGATGGCCCGAGCGCACGGCCCCGTCCATGTAGCCCGCCCAGATATCGGCGGTCTCCGTACCCGACCAGAAGAGATTGCCGCAGGGAGGACGCAGGGCCTCGCCATGGGTACTCCAGAAACCAGGTGGAATGGGGGAAACGCAGGTGAGTGTCCAGGGGTCGGCTTGCCCCCAGTCATGCTCGTGATACGACACCGGCTTCAATGCCTCGTCGCCCAGTGCCCTGGCGTAAATCTGGGCCAGCACGCGCTGTGCTTCCTTCAGGTCGGAGGACACCATGGCGTTGGTGACGAAGGCATTGATCACGCCGATTTCGCCCCCCGGCGGGGAGTTGTCGTAAGCCCAGATGACGGGGCCATCCGCCTGGATGACATGCCCGTTCAAGCCTTTTTCCCGCCAGAACGGACGGGAATAGACCATGGACGTCTTGCGCGCCGGGGAGTGGGCGGGCCAGGCACGTTGCAGCGCCGCGCGCTCTTCGGGTAGCGGCGGATCGAACCGGAGCTGATGGCACAATGCGGGGTGGATGGCCATGATCACCCGGCGAGCACGGATCTCCCCCTGGTCCGTTTGCAACCGGACGACTTCGCGGTCCCAGTCGGAAACCTGCCGGACCGGGCACGACAAGCGCAGCCGGTCACCCAGTTGCTGCGCCATCTTGATGCAGAGAATCTGCGAACCACCGACAAGCCGGGTGCCCTGGGCGCTGTCCTTGATCGAGTCGAGCTGCATGTACTCACAGTTGGCCGAGTTGATCATCGACAGGAAATGCAGGAACCCCATCTTCGCCGGCGCCACGCCGCAGGTCAGGAGGAAGCTGGCATTCCACCCTGCCCGGTCCTCGGGCTTGATGGCCTGCCTGGACAGCCAGTCGCCTGCAGAAAGCTTGTCCAGCTCGGCCACCTTCGAAGATTTCCAGGGCGCGCCGCAAGGCACGTCGCGTGACAGTTCGCTGAGCTTCGCCGCGAGCGTCTCATCGGTGCCGAAGGTGCCCTTCAGGTCGATCTCGACCCGCCCGTCGCCGCCAAGAATGACCGTGCTGCCCTCGTAATAGGTGGGGAAGGTACCCACCTCCAGTTCGCGGGCAAGGTCCGCCACGGCGGTCTGTCCAGGCCCGATCCACTGGCCGCCGGCTTCGGACACATAACCCGAGCCCAGGTCGTGATTGAGGGTTCGGCCCCCTACCCGATCCCTGGCCTCGAGGACCACGAATGAGCGGCAACCTGCCTGTTGCAGGTCGCGGGCGGCGGTCAGGCCGGCCAGCCCGGCGCCGATGATGACGACGTCCAGAACATCTCCCCTGTCAGTGGCGGAGTCTGTTTTTCCTGGCCCTTCAGCGGCATTTGCCAGCCCCGCTTTCAGGCCGAGGCTTCCTACCGCTGCCGAGGCGCCGGCAAACTTGAGCAGTTGCCTTCGTCTTAAATCGAGCGGAGTGTCAGGGGTGGGCTTCTTGTTCATACAGGGTGCCTCACGTGTTTTTTATTAAAGTAATCACTCATTGATGAGTGTCATTTCGGCAATAGAAGAGTGACAGCGGCGTTGTACCCGACAGCAACTTTCAGTTCGCCAGAACACAACGGGCGAAGTCATCAAGTTTAAAAACCAGGGTGCGCAGCCAAGTGCATCAAGTTGTTGTTATATGTCCAGCCATCTGTCGAATCTTGAACATCGACAAGTCTGTTAGTTACTGATTGGAAACACGGCGTGCTTTGCGATTGACGTGCTCGTCCATCCTGTGCACCAGGCCCAGCGCCAGGTTGACGGCGCACCACTGCAACGGCTCGGGCAGCGTCGAGGGGGTCTTGTGGCGCAGGGCCGCGAGCAACGGATGCTCGATGCCGCCAATTCGCTCGGCCAGCAGGTGGCCCATGAGTGATTGGGTGGCGACGCCATGCCCGGAGCACCCGGCGGTGTAGAGAATATTGCCCTGCTCTCCCGTTTCACCGACTACCGGCAGTGCGTCGTAGGCAAGGCTGATGTAGCCACTCCAGCATGACTGGATACCCAGGCCGCGCAAGGTCGGGAAGCGGTCTTCGAGTGCTGTTGCCAGTTCGTGATAAGCAACGTTGTCCGGCACATTCGGTGTCTGGGATCCATACACATAGCTGAGTCGCTTGGTCGTGACAACCAGCGTATTGCGAGCGGTCAGACGATGACTTTCCATGGTCCAGTGAGGCGTCACCAGACCTTCGCGGCCTGGCCAGCCCAACGAGGCCAACTGCGCGGGGGACAGCGGCTGGGTCTCGATCGCCGACACCCGCAACGGCACCACCTTGTCGCGCAGCAGGCCAAGCTGCGGTGTATAGGCATTGGTGGCGAGCACCAGATGCGGGGCGCTGGCACTGCCCCGCGCGGTGTTGCACTGGATGATCGGGCCTTCGCTGTAGGACAGCAGCTCAGTGTTCTCATAAATCTTCACACCGGCCTGAAGCGCCGCGCGACGCAGTCCCATCACGTACTTGCCGGGGTCCAGCGTACCGCCGTGTCGCTGCAGGCAGCCAAAGAGAAACGCCGGGGGTATGCCACGAGCGCGCATCTCGGCCTGGTCGAGGAAGCACGCGGACGAGCCCAGCTCGAGACCGATCTGCATGCTCTCGCGCAACTTCTTTTCCTGTGAGGGATGAACCGCCGCCCGAATGATCCCGGAGGCGTTGTAGTCGCAGTCGATACTGAGTTCGCGCAGCCTTCTTTCCACGTAGGCAACGCCCTCGTCATAGAAGGCGACGACTTTCTTCGCCTTCTCATGACCTACGCGCTTGAGGAACATCTCGAACTCGATCCCCAGGCTACCGGCGAGATAACCCGCATTACGGCCACTGGCGCCAAAACCGGCGCACTCTCGCTCGAGAACGATCACCCTGGCGCCAAGGGCGGTAAGCTCTAGCGCGGTGGACAGGCCGGCGAAGCCGGCGCCGACCACGATGACGTCGGCGCTGACATTACCCTCCAGTTCCGGTTGCAGATCGTCCGGTCGCTCCATCCACCCGCCGAGACTGCGAAACTGCCCCGGGCCAGAGGTGGCCTTGATTTCATCGCCCCGACGGGTCGTGGACATGGACTGTTCTCCTATCGACTCAAGATGTGAATGGCGACGGCAGCTTCCTCGACACCCAGAAGCCCGCCACCGTTTTCCTGGATTGCATGACGCGCGCCCTCGACCTGACGCGCACCCGCCTCGCCCCGCAACTGGGTAGTCAGCTCATACAACTGGCCGATGCCCGTGGCGCCCAGTGGGTGGCCCTTGGATTCCAGCCCGCCAGAGGGATTGATCGGGATCCGCCCGCCCACGGTGAAGTCACCGCGCTCGGCGCACACACCACCCTGCCCCAGGGGCGCCAGTCCAAGGTTTTCCGACTGGAT
Organism: Pseudomonas sp. RW409; assembly: GCF_003184125.1. Classification (NCBI taxonomy): domain Bacteria; kingdom Pseudomonadati; phylum Pseudomonadota; class Gammaproteobacteria; order Pseudomonadales; family Pseudomonadaceae; genus Pseudomonas; species Pseudomonas sp. RW409. The sequence goes on from NZ_QHHP01000042.1 coordinate 308,958, forward strand.
GATCTCGCCCATCGCCGAGGCGTCATGCACCTCGGCGACGTGCATGTCCTGCGGCCCCAGGCCGGCGATCTCATAGGCCTGGCGGGCGGCAAGGAGGCTGACATGCTTCTCCGGCTCGCTCAGGTCCCGCAGGGTGAAGCTGCGGATCACGCTGGCGGCGATCCGCACGCAGCGCTTGGGATCGGCACCGATGCGCTTGAGGCCCGCCTCCGTGCAGAGGATGGCGGCGGCCGCGCCGTCGGACAGCGGCGCGCACATCGGCAAGGTGATCGGATACGTGATGGGCGGCGCGGCCAGCACCTCCTCGATGCTGAAGGTCTTGCGGAACTGGGAATAAGGGTTGTGTACCGAATGCTGGTGGTTCTTGGCGCACACCGCTGCGATCTGCCGCTGGGTGGTGCCGTAAGTCTTCATGTGCCAACGGCACATGGCCGCATAGATGGCCATGAACTTGCTGTATGGACGATCGGACTCCGACCCGGCCGGGGGGACGATGCCCTCCCCCATTTTCACCAGGATCTCGTAGTTCTCCTCGGCGGTGGAAACGTCCCAGCCCGTCTCGAACAGTGACAGGGCCTTGAGCTTGTCCGCCACGTTCATCTTTTCGACGCCCAGCGCCAGCGCCACATCGGTGGCGCCGGCGCGCAGGCTCTGCACCGCCAGGTGCACCGCGGTACTGCCAGAAGCGCAGGCGTTCTCGACGTTATAGACCGGCACCCCTTCGATGCCGATCTTGCTGCATACCACCTGCCCCGGGATGGAAAACTGGCCTTGCAACGGGCCGTTGGTGATGCCGGCGTAGAAAACGGCGCCGATGTCCGAACGCTGTGCGTTGGCATCCGCCAGCGCGCCCTGCAGAGCTTCCAGGGCCAGGTTCTGCAGGCTGCGCTCCGGATGCCGCCCGAACTGGGTCATGGCGATGCCGGCAATATAAATGGGTTCCATCAGATAACTCCTCGACTTCAGATCTGACGATCGACGCTTTGCCAGTAATGGGCACGCAGATCCTTCTTCAATACCTTGCCGACCGGACTCCGTGGCAGCGCATCGATGAAATCCACGCTCTTGGGAGCCTTGACCGAACCGAGCCTGGCCTTGCACAGGCTGATCAGTTCTTCGGCGCTGACGCTTTGGCCTGAACTTAACTCGACCACCGCCTTGACGCTCTCGCCCCAGGTTTCGTCCGGCACGCCGATCACCGCGCAGTCCTGCACCGCCGGGTGGGCCCAGAGCACCTGCTCGACCTCGCTCGGATAGACGTTGAAGCCACCCGAGATGATCATGTCCTTCTTGCGATCGGTGATGTGCAGGTAGCCATTGGCGTCGAGGTGGCCGATATCGCCGGTGTGCAGCCAGCCATCGATGATGGTTTCGGCGGTCTTTTCCGGGGCCTTGTAGTACCCCTTCATCACCAGGTCGCCGCGCACGCAGATCTCGCCGGTTTCGCCCTGGGCCAGGATATTGCCCGCGTCGTCGATGATCTCGACCCGGATCAGCGGATTGGGACGCCCCACCGAAGACAGCCGCTCGTCCGACGCCAGCTGGCCGCCATGCAGGTGCTCGCTCGGCGGCAGGTTGGAAATCGATGCCGGCGCTTCGGTCTGGCCGTAGCCACCCGCCATCACCGGGCCGAAGGTCTCGATCGCTTGCTTGAGCTTCTCCACCGACATCGGCGCCGCGCCGTAGAGGAAGTATTTCAGCGAGCTGAAATCGACCTTCTGCGCCAGATCGGGCACATCCAGCAGGCGATAGATGACCGTGGGCGGCAGGAAGGTCTCGGTGACCTTGTACTTGGGAATCATCGCCAGCATCAGCGCCGGATCCGGCTTGGTGATCACCACCACGGTGCCGCCCCGCGCGGAACACGGCAGGGACAGCGTGCCGGCGGTATGGGTCATCGGCGCCGCCGCCAGGTTGACGGGACGATGCTCGTCTTCATAAGGGAAGTTGATCATGAAGTGGGCACAGAACGTCTGCACGCTCCGATGGGTGTTCATCACCCCCTTCGGCATCCCCGTGGTTCCCCCCGTGGGCGAGATCGCCACCACGTCGTCCATGTCATAGTCGACCTGGGGCACGCTGCTCGGCTGGGCATCGCTCCAGGCCGAAAGAGAAGTCGCGCCAGGCAGGTCGCCGTCGAGGCAGATCCACAACCTGATCTTCGGCAGGCTCGCGCGCAGCGAGTCGATGACCGCGGCAAACTCCTTCTGGAAGAACAACACCTCACAGTCGAACGCATCGAGCACGTAGCGGTTCTCTTCGGCGCTGTTGCGCGCGCCGACGGGAATCCAGCACAGGTTGGCGCGCCAGAGTCCCAGCGTGCAGGTCCAGCCCACCACATCGTTGGTTGACCAGATCGCCCCCTTGGTGCCCTTGGGCAAACCCTCGGCCAACAGGGCGTTGGCGATACGGCATGACCGATCGCGGACTTCGGTGAACGTAAACACCCGATCGTCCTGGATATAAGCCGCGCCCTGCGGATTGATCCGCCAGCCACGGTCGAAGAAATCAATAATCGCCATGTCTGTCACTTCAGAGTTGGGTGATGGTTGCGCGGGCCAGGCCACGCTGCTCGAGGAAACCCAGCAGGTAGCGATGGCCGAAAGCCTTCGAGGCCGAGGCAAAACCGACCTTGGCGGTGTCGTTGTCCAGCAGCTTGGTCACTGCCGCGGCATGCAGGGCGCCGGTGGCGATGTAGGGGGTGATGCCGTGCACGGTGGCACGCACCGCCGTCAACTGACCGCGGCCGATGGCGAAGTCCACGGTGCGCTGCAAGGTGCCGCGTTCACGAGGGGGCATGCTCGGCGTTGTCGAACTCACCAGGCTCTGGATGACGGCGTCCTGTTGTTCCTTGGGCAAGTGTTTGTATTCAGCGTCCCACTTCTCGTTCAGTCCATGGACGACTTTCATCACCGGGTTGTCGTAGAAACCGACACAGGACATGCAGCTGCGAACGCGTGCGTCGCGCTCGAAGTACACGGGCAGCGAAGTGCCGCCCCAGGGCAGGCAGAACACCGACTCCATGAGGTCGGGCGAAACGACATTGAAGCTGGCATTGGGGGCGTACATGACCAGCTCTTTCTCCCACAGGTAAAAGGAGTCATGGCGGCAGCCCTCGAAAATCGTGGCGGTCGATCCCACGGTGACACCAGCGCCACGGCCACGAGGCCCGCGGGTCAGGGTCGCGGTTTCCAGGGAGTCGACCCCCGGGGTTTCCAGCGCCAGTTCGGCGGCAATTTCAGCGAAGGTGTACATATAGGCAAGAGAGGGAGAAAGCAGCAGCCCGGCCTGACGGAATTTTTCGCCGAACTGATCGCGCAGGGCAAGGATATGCTGCTGCTCGCCGGCCGGATCCAGGTAGTGGCAGCCGGCATTCAACGCCGCCTCGACGGCCGTCAACCCAAAATTGACGAATGGACCGACCGTGTTGCAGACCACGCGCGCGCCCTTGAACACGGCGCTCAGAGCCTGGACTTCGTGCGGGCACTCGAGGATTTCGTAAGTGGCCGACTCCAGTCCGACGACACGTTGCGCCATCATTTCCTGGGCACGGCTGGCGTTACGTGCGACCGCGGTAAACGGAATGTTCTGGTCGATCAACCAGTCCATCATCAACATGCCGGTGTAACCACTGGCGCCATAGACAACGACAGGATATTTAGCCATTGGAGTGTTCCTCATTGTTGTTATTGGATGAGTGTTGCCGGGGGATCCTTCAGGATCAGTTGTTCGCCCAGCCTTCGGCGTAGAGCTGTTGGGCCAGCAGCCCCAGGCGCATGGTCAGGACACGGTTCTCGCCGTCCTCGATCAGCGCGGACTGTGTATCGCGCAACAATTTCTCGATCGGGTATTCACGGGTGGTGCCGTTACCGCCGAACAGGCGGAAGGCTTCCTCGACCACGGCCATCGCTTCTTCGGTCACCGTGACTTTGGCGGAGGCAGTGGCGTAAGGATGGGTCTGCGGTGACAGGCGCGCGAAGCTCAGCGAACGCCGGGCGACTGCGCGGGCGATTTCGACCCGGCGCAGCATTTCGCCGAGGCGCAGGCGGGTCATCTGGTGGTCGATCAACATCCGCCCGCCCTGCCGGCGCTCGTGGCAGTACTGCAGCGCATATTCGAAGGCCGCCCGGGCGACGCCGGTGAACACCTGGCTCATGTGCGTACCGGCATAGGACCAGGAGGAGCTGACGGCACCGTAATAAGCATCGCGCTCGGCGATGGCGTAGCGCCGGGGCACCCGTACGCTGTCGAAATAGATCTCGCCCTGGGGCAGAGAGCGCTGACCGATCTTGTCCAACGGCTTACCCTTGGACACGCCTTTGAGATCCAGCGGGATGATGACGGCAATGCCATGGGGCAAGCCGTCACGGTCGTAGAAACCATCCCCGTAATCGGCGCACATCAAGCCGAAAGCCACCTGCGCCACCGCACCGTTGGAGACCCAGGCCGAACTCTGGCCGTTGATGATGATCTCGTCGCCGACCACCTTGGCGGTCAGGTTGCCGATATTGGCCTGCTGCCCCGCGGGCCAGTCGCGCGCTATATCGAAGAGTTGGTTGTCACTGCCGCGATCGGGCTGGGTGGCCATCCAGCAGCCGATCCGCCCCTGGCAAAGCTCTATCAGTTCGGTATTACCGGCGGCGACGGCCATCTGCAGCGGAAAGCCGGCGCAGCCGAGAGAAACCGCCAGGCCGGCATCGCCCCAGCCGAGTTCTTCGCCGATCAGCGACTCGATCCGCACCGCCATCTCCGGCGGCAGCTCCGCCAGCAGTGCCGGGTCGAGTCCCAGCTTGGCGAACTCGCCGAACAACGAATAGTAAGGCGAGCCTGGGGCGACGACTTCCTCGGAACTCATGCGATCGAGCTCGCGACCCAGCGGCCGCAAGACGTCCTTGGCAAAACGATGCACGGAAGCCTGGATCGCAGCTTCTTCCTCGCTCAGCGGGGTTTCGAAACCGGACAGCCCGGCAGCGGGCAAGGTCAGGGTGGGCTTGAGCGAGATCATCAGAGCACCTCCAGCGAGAACGTGTTGCGAGCCGCCGCGCGACGCGCGCCGGGACGATCGAAGCCGAGCGATCCGCCGGGAAGTGCTCCCGAGCGCGATCCAGTGATGCGAGCTTTCATGTGCAACCTCCTGCGTCTTGTTATTTGAGATCGACTCTAACAAGGTGATTTATTTAACGCAACATGTGTTACGTAAATTAATCGCGGGTGCATGAACGGGCAATCTACAAGCGCGAAATGTCCGCGAAAGCAGACCGGAAAAAGAGCCTGGGCCCTCGTCGACACAGGCAGAAAAGCCCTACCTGGCAAGGCTTAAAAAGAAGGGGCCACGCCTGGAGTGGAGTACTGCACGGGCCCCTTAAAGGATGAAGATCAGGACCTGGCTCGACGCCTGAAGCGCCGCGCCGGTCCACTTGGAACAGGTACCGCGGACTCACTCACTCGGGTGTATCGTCCCCTCCTCCTGGCCTTGCATGGACACCACACCCCGTCGCGAAAACAGGATGGGCGAGCCGTTGCCGTTCAACAGCGCAGCCGTCAGCGAAACACCCTCGGCACTCTGCTGTTCCTGGAAGTTCAGCCCGCCGTCGCTGCTGCTCACCATCAGCCCATCAAGGCCGACCACGACGACCTGCTGCCCCGCTACCGCGATGCCGGTTACCGAGCTCTTGCTCTTCAGGGGTACGCGTTTCCAGCTCAGTCCGTCCGCGGAGCCATGCAACAGCGTGCCCCGCTGGCCGCCGACCAGCAGCGACCCATCGGCCAGCACCGCTCCCGTCCAGAGGGTGCCGGCATAACCGCTATCCAGGTAGCGCCAGTGCTTGCCCTGGTCATCGGAGCGCAGCACCTGGCCGCGCTCGGCGGTGGCGTACAGGCGCCCCTGGTGGTCGGCGAAAAGCCCCATCAGGTTCAGATCGGCGCGACTCGCTCCAGGCGGTGCCTGCAGCTTCTGCTCACTCCAGTTGAGGCCGCCGTCGTCGGTGGTCAGCACCTGCGACCACAGGCCCACGGCGACGCCCTGCCTGGGATTGAAGAAATGCACGGCAAACAACGGCCGATCCTCGGCGCTGGACAGCCGCTGCAGCTGCCAGCTGTCACCGCCGTCGGTGCTGGCGAGGATCGCGCCCCAGTGGCCGACCGCCCATCCCTGCCTGGCGTCGATGAACGAGACACCGGTCAGGGGCGTGGACAGCGGCACGGCCGCCGCCTGATGAAAGCTGTGGCCCTTGTCGTCGGACAGCAACACCGTGCCATGGTCGCCAACGGCGACCAGGCGTTCCTGGGCCCAGCTGGCACCCAGCATGGTGGCCGCCGTGGCGTTGGCTGTCCGGGTCGCCGGTACTGGCTGTACCGGTGCGGCTTGCACTGTGGCCAGCGGTAGCGCGCTGGCGAACAGGGTCGCCATGAGGCAAATCAGGTTTCGCATAGTGCTCTCCTCAGTGCGCCAGGGCGCCGATCATGCGCACGGGGCGCCGGCGCGGAAATACCCGCTCGAGCCAGACGGCGAACGCTGGCAGCACGGTCATGGCCATGACCATGTTGACCAGGAACATGAAGGCCAGCAGCTTGCCCATGTCGGCCTGGAACTTGAGGTCGGAAAACGCCCAGGTCGCCACCCCCACTGCCAGGGTGATCGCAGTGAAGATGGTCGCTACCCCGACCTCCAGCAACGCATGCTCGACCGCCTTGGTGATCGGCTGGCCGAGGGCCTGGTGCAGTTGCAGGCGGTTGTAGATGTAGAAGGCGTAATCCACGCCGATGCCGACGGCCAATACCATCACCGGCAAGGTCGCGATGGTCAGGCCGATCTGCAGCTCCTTCATGAACCAGTAGCCGATGAAGGTGCCCAGGGTCAGGGGCAGGCAGCACACCAGGACCGCACGCCAGTCGCGGTAGACGACAAACACCAGCAGAGCGATGGCGCCATAGACGTACAGCATCATCGGCAGCTCGCTGCGCTCCACTTCCTCGTTGATCGCGGCAATCACCCCGGCGTTGCCGGACGCCAGGCGCACGCTCACGCCAGGCTGCTTGAACTCGGCACGGAACGCTTTGGCGGCGGCGATCACCCGGTGGATGGTCGTGGCCTTGTGGTCCGCCAGGAACAGGTGCACGGCGGTCATGCTGCAATCGGGGCGCATCATCCCGGGGACACGGGCCACCTCGGCCGCCATCGATGAGTAGTTCGCCGGGTCGATGGGCACCGCGTTCATTTTCGGATTGCCCTCGTTATAGCCCTCGTTGAACTGGCGCATGCTGTTGGAGAACGAGGTCACTGACAGCACCCCGGGCACGCCCTGCATGGCCCAGACAAAACGATCCTGATATTGGCCCAGGGCAACGTCTTCGCAGGCGTCCGCCGGGCTTGCGCCGGACGTGTCGGGAACGACCTCGAAGACCACGCTGAGCCAGTCCAGGCCGATGTCGTAGTTGCTGGCGATGGCCACCGCGTCGCGATTGAAGCGGGCTTCCTCGCGTAACTCCGGGGCCCCGGCCTGCAGGGAGCCGACGACCCGGTCATGGCTCTGCCAGGCCGCCGTGAGAAAGATCAGCAAGGCCATGCCCAACACCCAGCGCACGTTGTGCCATTCGGCCAGTCGGGCAAAGCCTCGCAACCAGCGGGCCCGGCGCTGGCGGGAAAGCTCCTCGGCGGCGGCATAACCGCCGTCGACCCGCAACATCGAGGCCACCACCGGCAGCATCACCAGGTTGGTGATGATCTTGTAGGCCACCCCAAGCGACGCAGTGATCGCCAGCTCGCGGACCATCGGGATCGGGATGAGCAGCAGGGTCACGAAGGACACGAACGCCGTCACCAGGGCCAGCGTGCCAGGGATCAGCAAACCGCGGAAGCTGGCACGCGCCGCGCTCTCGATGGACTTGCCGCAGGCGATTTCGCGGACGATGAAGTTGATCTGCTGCACGCCATGGGACACGCCGATGGCGAATACCAGGAACGGCACCAGCACCGCCAGCGGGTCAAGACCGTAACCGAGCAGGCGCAGGCTGCCGAATTGCCAGACCAGCGACACCAGCGAACAGCCCAGGGCCAACAGGGTGAAGCGCAGCGAGTGGCAGTACCAGTAGACCGCGAGCGCCGTCAGCAGCAGAGCCAGCAGACAGAACTCCAGTACCGCCGAAGCCCCGTCGGCGATATCGCCGATTTGCTTGGCGAAGCCGATGATCTGGATGTCGAAGTCGCCGTCCTCGAATTTCTCGCGGATCTGCTGCTCCAGCACCCGGTTGTAGGCCACATAGTCAAGATGCTCGCCGTTGGCATCGAACTCATTGAGGTCGACGGTGATCATCGCGCTGCTCTGGTCACGGGCGACCAGGGTACCGATGAAGCCGCCCTGGGCCGCTGAGTCGGCGATCATCGCAATGCTCACCTCATCGAGGTTTTCCGGGGTAACCGTGCCCGGCACCAGCGGATCGGCACGGAAACCTTCTTCGGTGATCTCGTTGACGAAGGCATTGGGTGTCCACAACGAGCGCACGCTGCTGCGCGAGACATTGGGCAGGAAGATCAGCGCCTGGGTGACGTCGTACAGGCGCTTGAGTCCCTCCTTGCTCCAGATCGTGCCCTGGCGTGCCTTGACCACCACCGTCAGGCGGTTGGCCCCCAGCAGGTCGTTGCGATAGGCCTCGAAGGTTTCGATGTATTCGTGACCGATCGGCAGCTGTTTTTCGAAGCCGGCCTCCATGCGCAACTGCACGGCGAACCAGGCCATGGCCAGGGTGAAGACACCCAGGCTCACCAGCGTCAGCAGACGATGGGTAAACAACCACTGCTCGATGCGTGGCAGCACGCCACGCACCTTTTTCTCCGACATCTTTACGGAACTGTTCACTGCACGCCTCACAGGGTTCGGGAAACCACAAGACCGACGTAGTCGCGGTCACGCAACAGTTGGTCGTAGGGAGTCTTGCCCCCCGAGAACTTCGCGTAGTTGAAGGAAACCTGCCAACTCGCCGGGTTGCGCACGAAGTTGAGGTACAGGTTCATGCTGCTGGCATCCTCGGTGAAGGTCGCCGACAGGTTGGGCGTGCGGCCCTTGAGCGACTGCGAATAGAACACCCCCGGCGTGACCTGCCAGCCCGGGATCAGCGTGTTGTCGTAGGTCAGGCTGAAGTCGAGGCTTATCCCCGAAGAGGTCTTGTTGCCCTTGGCCGTCGGCGCCGTGGCCGGATCCAGCTGCCAGGTGTTCAAGCCGGCGGAGATCGGTTCGCCGTTGTAGTTGTCATGCAAGCCCGGGTATTTGACGACGACCAGTTCGGTCAGCAGCGTGCCGGTGCTGGCTCCGGTGAAGTCGAGCAGTCTCGGCGAGTTGGACGGGGTCAGGCTGTAGATGCCGGTCAGGTGCCACTGGAACTTCTTCTCATCCTTCCAGCATTTGCCACCGTTGCTGGTGCAGGCATCAATCACCGGGTTGAGCGGTACCGCATCCTTGGGGCGGTACGACAGCTCGGTGCCCACGGCCCAGTCGCCGATCGGCATGTTGGCGCTGATGCCATAGAGCATGCGGTCTTCCGGGTACTCCCACTTCTGCGCCAGGGCGAAGGTGTCCGGGTCCAGCACCTGCATGGTCAGGGACGGCAGCTTGTCGTGATAACGCATCACATAGAGGCCGAGGTTCAGGTCGCTGTCCTGGGGCTGCCAGCGCAGCGAGATACCCCACTGGCCGCTGTCGCGGGCGTCCTTTTCCTCGTACCCATAAGCCCCCCTGCCCTCGCCCAGCGCATGGGTGGTGGACCAGTAGCTGCCCACGGGCGGCATCTCGCTCTTGTTCCAGCCGAACTGCCAGTAAGCCTCGATGTTGACGCCAGCCCCCAGACCCGAAGCGAGGCTCAGCATCGGCGCTGGCAACAAGGCTTCCTTGAGCTGGGTGCCCGGCCGCGACAGGGCCATGACATCGTAGGAGTTGGTGTTGTTGATGCCGCCGGCGGCAAACAGGCTCTCGCCCCAGTTGATCACCTGGTTGCCGAGCCTGGCCCGGACGTGCTGCTCGCCGACATCGAAACTCTTGCTCACCCACAGGTCCAGCAGGCGGGCCTTGAACCTGAGATCGTCGCGGGCGCTGCTGGTGAGGCCGTCGCTGCCCACGCTCTCCGGGCTGGTGGCCGACAACGCACCGCTGGTGTCGGTCGCGGCGAAGTCACGGATCCAGCTGCCGCGCGCCATGAAGGTGTAGTCCTCGGGGAACTTCAGCAGCAGCTCATGGGTGCCCTTGAGGTAGTTGGTGAACAGGTCGCCCTTGTCGTAGTTCATGTTGCCCTGGTCGCCGATGCCCGCGCTGGGCGACAGGCAACCGCTGGGCGGATGGTGTCCGCTGGCGCCACTGGTGATCAGGTTGCAGCCTGGGGACTCGGTACGCAGGCCCATGCCCATGGCGATGGTGGAGTCGAACGAGCCCCGGATGTTTTCGGTTTCAAACGTGAACCCCATCGCCAGAGGGGTTGCACACGCAATGACAAGACCTGAGGCTTTGGTAATTATTCTTTTCATGTCAGTTCTCGATAGGCCGCGGTTAGCGTTCGCTGGTGGCGCGCAGATTGTCGGAGGTATAGAAGTCACGCTTGAGTCGCGGGTTGCCGGTACTTTCGGTGAGCCAGCGGTGGTCGTTCTTGCCCACGCCTATGGAGGTCATGTCGTACAGGTAGCGACCGTCGACCAGGTTGTATTGCGCCTGGGCTTCCATGTCGCAGGTACCGGTCTCGTAGACAGGAATGGTGTAGCCTTCACGGACTTTCCAGATTTGCCCCTGCTTGTCGTAATCGACTGCCATCAGGGCGTTCCAGCTGTCCTCATCGATATAGAACAGGCGCTTCGGTGCCTGGTGGCGCATGCCCGGACGCACGGTGGCCTCGACCACCCAGACGCGATGCAATTCATAGCGGCGGGATTCGGGGGCGATGTAATCACGCTTGGCCACATCCTCGATTTTTGCCGAGTTGTCGTAGGGGCCGAAGGCGTTGTAAGGCACCAGCAACTCCTGCTTGCCGACCAGCTTCCAGTCGAAGCGATCCATCGGCCCGAAGAACACGTTCGACTCATCGATGGTGTACTGGTTGTCCAGGCCGATTTGCGGCGCGTCATAGGAATAGGCCGGCATGCGACGCACACGGCGCTGACCGGGGAAGTAATAGAAGGTGCTGGCCTGCTCGCCGGCCTTGGTCGTCACCACGCCGGCCTGCCCGGCAAGGGCGGCGGGATCGTAGTAGGAGAAGTAGGTGGCGACTTCCAGGCGATCGACCGAAGAGAACAACGCGCTGCCCTTTTCTCCCCACGGCGTATACATGAACCAGTCGGTCGAGGTACGCAGCCAGTCCTCACTGCCTTTGCGCGGCGAGATGCCGGAAACGGTCTTGGACATTTCAAAGCCAACGCCCCGGTAACGCATCTTCATGTTCCACATCACCTCGGCGCCGTTGCTCGGGAACGGGAACGGAATGCCGGGTACGTAGGCTTCCTGCAGTGCCAGGCCATCGGCGTCCAGCTTGGCGAAGCCGACATTCTTCTTGGTGTTGTCCGCGACGAAATCCGGTACGCCGCAGCTGCGACGGGTCGGGTACACGTCCATGCGATAACCCGGGATCTTCTTGAACAGTTCCACCTGGCCAGGAGAGAGCTTGCTCGCGTATTTCGCGACATTGCTCGAATCGATGCTGAAGAGTGGCTTGTCGCCCTTGAACTTCCAGTGTTGGCCCCGCGGCTGGCCATGGCTCCAGCCAACCGCCTGCGGGCCCGGCGCCGTCCAGGCCGGAATCACCCCATCGGCGCTGGCCGCGACCTCCCCACCCAAGGGCGTCAGCTTGCTGCCCAGTGACGCCGGATCCTTGTCCGCTGCCTGAGCGCTGCACATGACAGCCGATACGGCCAATGCCAGGATCAGTTGTCTGGTTCCACCACCGATGGAAATCCCGGCGCCCGGGTACTCAATCACGTCTTTCATTGGAAGATCCTCATGGGCCTCGAGCGGCAGCGTGCGCTCCGGGAAAGCCGCAACACGTTGCCTGGGCTAATCTAGTCAACTGACTTGATCAAATGACCAAGTCCATTGATCAAGAGGCAAACCTGATGCCAAGATTCCATGGCTTTGGATTTCTCTTTTTGTATCAAGTGTTTAAGTTCGGGCAATGGATTCGGCGGACGAAATGCTGTCCTGCCCTGCCGCGGTTTGTTTCGTCGGATCGCACCAGAATGGGAATTCACGAAACACTTGTTACCTAAATTGGTTCAAACAGGCATACACATCACTGTGATGCTCCGCAGGCCCTGACGCGCTCGGAGCGCTTGCTGTAGCATCCGCCAGCACTGACACCGCCAAAGCCGCAGGTACGGCGCGAGCGCACTAGGGGAGATTGCTGATCCATGGCCAGAATGGGTGCTGAATTACGCAGGCAGGATTTCGTCGAGGCGACGGTCAAGGTCATTGCCGAACACGGGGTCGCCAATGCAACCACGCGGCGCATCGCCGCTGCCGCCGGCTGCCCGCTGGCGTCGCTGCACTACGTGTTCCACACCAAGGACGACCTCTTCTATGCGGTCTATGAGTCGCTTTTCGATCTGCCCCATCAAGCCCTGGAACACGTACCCACGGGTACCACGGCCGCGGAAAAGGCTGCCGAGGTGCTTCGCCAATTGATTGCCTGGCTTACCAGCCACCCCGACGTGGCCAGGGCGCAAACCGAGCTGTTTTTCTGGGCCATGCGCAACAATCCCGAGCTGGCGAACAAGATCTACTCGGTTGCCATAGACGCGACGGAGCAGGCCCTGGAGCGCGCCATGGGGGCGCAGCTCGAAAAGCCCTTTCTACAGGCCGTAAGCCGCCTGCTCATTCACCTGGTCGATGGCCTGATCATTGCCTGGTCCGCCCATGACGACCTGGCGCGCCTGGAGAGCGAAACCGAGACAGCCTGCAAGGCGCTGGCACTGTTGGTGGCCAGTCACTGAGTCCTGTTCGAACATCAACAGGCCTATCAAATGCTGCTGACCAGATGGCCTCCATCCACGGCCAGTACGCTCCCGGTCATGAACCCACCGGCATCGCTGGCGAGCAGCAGGAACGGTCCCTCCAGCTCATGAAGCTGGCCCAGGCGGCGCATGGGAATCAGGTCACGGATGTAGCTCTTGGCCTTGTCACTCTCGAAGAACGCGGCATTCATCTCGGTCTTGAAGTAGCCCGGGGCAATGGCGTTGACCCGGATCCGGTAGCGCGCGAGCTCCAGCGCCAGTGACTTGGTCAGTTGCACCACGCCGGCCTTGGCGGCGCAGTAATGGCTGTAGCCAGTGCCGACGCGCAGCCCGAGTATCGACGCGATGTTGACGATGCTGCCGCCACGCCCGGCCTTGGCCAGCCGTTGCGCGGCGACCTGGGCCACCCGCCAGACGCCGTCCAGGTTGGTCGCCAGCATGGCGCGCCACTCCTCTTCGCTGATCTCCAGCGGGCGCTGGCCGTTACCGATGCCGGCGTTGTTGAGCACCACATCAACCACTCCGAAACGCGCCTCGGCAGCGTCGAAAGCCGCCTCGACGCTGGCCCGATCGGTGACGTCGAGAGCGACCGACAGCACCTGGGCGCACTCCCACTCGACATCCCTGGCCACTTGCTCGAGTCGATCGAGGCGCCGCGCCGCCAGTACCACGCGGGCACCGGCGCGAGCGGCAATCCGCGCCAGGTGCGCACCGATGCCGCTCGACGCGCCGGTGATCAGCACGGTCCGGTCGGCGAGGGAAAAGTTCTGGGCGAAATCGTGACTCATCGGTACACCTCGATAAAGAATGGCGGCACGTCTTGCGCGGACAATGCACAGGGTGTTGTGCAGGCAGGTTGGACCCTCTTTCTTCGGGATCGGGCCAGGCTGAGGTTGATGCGTGGTCGCCCCCAGGCCTCGCCCTCCCCCGGAGAAAGGGGGAATCTTCAGATTCGTTCGATGCGGGTCTTGCCAGCGGCGACCAGGCGCTCCAGCAGCGCCGCCGGGCGGAACCACATCTGGCCGTACTCACCGAGAGCCTGGCGATAGTGGAGGATGCCGCAAAGCACCTGGTCCAGCCCCAGTTGCTCGGCGTAATGCAGCGGGCCGCCAAGATGGGCGGGAAAACCGTAGCCGTTGATCCACACCAGATCGATGTCGCTGGCCCGCAGGGCGATACCCTCGTCCAGTAGCTGGATGCCCTCGTTGATCAGTATGAACAGGCAGCGATCATGTATTTCCAGGTCTTCGATCGCGCGCCGGGGAACGTCAAGCTCACCGGCAAGCTGTTCTGCCAGCGCGGTTACCTCGTAGTCTTCCTGGCGGTTCTGGCCCTCGTAGAGGTAGAAACCCCGCCCGGTCTTCTGCCCGTAGCGTCCCAGGGCGCACAGTTCCTGCGCGATGCAGCAGTAGCTCTGATCATGGGCCGTGGCGGCGCGATTGGCGTCGCGCGTCAGGAAGCTCACGTCGATGCCGGCCAGGTCCAGCATGCTGAACACTCCCATGTTCAAGTCCAGGCCTGTGAGTACGCTATCGACCTGCGCCGGCGTTGCGCCTTCCAGTACCAGGCGATGGGCTTCGCGTGCATAGGGCTCGAGCATGCGCTCGCCGATAGCACCCTGGCCGGCGCCGGAGATCACCGGCAGCTTGCCGATCCGCTTGGCGATCTGCATGGCGCTGGCCAGCACCTCTGGCGCGGTGGCCTTGCCGCGCACGACTTCCACCAGGCGCATGACATTGGCCGGGCTGAAAAAATGCAGGCCGATCACATCCTGCGGACGACCGAGGCTCGCCGCGATGGCATCGATATCCAGCGACGACGTGCTGGTTGCGAGAATCGCGCCTGGCTTGCAGACCTGTTCCAGGCTGAGGAACACCTGCCGCTTGACGCCCGGCTTCTCGTACAGCGCTTCAATAACCAGGTCGGCGTCGGCCAGATCTTCGTAGTCAAGGGTGCCGAACAGCAGGTCCATGCGTTGCTGCAGCTGTGCGGCGCTCATTTTTCCGTGCTTGACGCTGGCCTGGTAGAGCTTGCGGATCTGCATCAGGCCGCGATCCAGCGCGCCACCTTCGGGTTCAAGCAAGGCCACGGGGATACCGACGTCGGCAAAGCTCATGGCAATGCCGGCACCCAGGGGGCCGGCGCCGATGACCGCGACCTTGTCCAGCTTGCGCGGGGTAATGTCCGACCCGATACCTGGAACGCGCCCGGCCTCGCGCTCAGCGAAGAACACATGGCGTAGCGCCTTCGACTGGCGGGACGCTTCGGCCTGCTTGAACAGCGCCAACTCGCGGGCGAGCCCCTCTTCCAGTGGCAACAGGCAGGCGGCCTCCAGCGCCGAGAGCACCAGGCGCGGGGCCAGGCGGCTTTTCCAGCGAGGTTCGTGCTCGGCGCGGTAGCGCGCGAGAAAATCGTCCGGCAGGTCCTCGGCCGGCTTCGGCCAGGCCTCCGCCGGGCGCGCCGGTGCACCGCACTCGATCAACTCGTTGGCATAAGCGCATGCCTCATCGAGCAACTGCTCGGCGCTGCTGGCGATGCGGTCGAGGATACCCAGCATGCGGGCGCGTTCGGCGTCTATCTGTTCACCCGAAAGAATCAGGTTCAGCGCCGACTCGGCACCGATCAGCCTGGGCAGGCGCTGGGTCCCGCCCGCCCCGGGCAGCAGGCCCAGGTTGATTTCCGACAGGCCGACCCGGGTGCCCGGCTCCCCCATCCGGTATCCGCAGGCCAGGGCCAGCTCCAGGGCGCCGCCCAGCGCCAGCTTGCCCATGGCGGCAACCAGGGGCTTGGGGATTTCGGTCAGGCGGACCAGGGTGCTGGGCAGGTCCGGCTCGGCAAAACAGGCCTCGGTGCCGAATTCGCCGATGTCGGCACCGGCACTGAACAGGCCATGCTCGCCATAAAGAATGATGGCCTGCACCCTGATGTCAGCCGCCGCGCGCTCGCACGCCTCAATGATGGCGGCGCGCAGCGGTTGGCTGAGTGCATTGACCGGCGGACGGGACAGGCCGATCAAGGCCAGGCTGCCTTCGAGACGGAAGTGGATCAGGTCGCACATGGGAGATCCTTAATTGGCATTACCAGGACTGCGAACGGGTGTTGTGCATTTCATCGGGGCTGTCGCCGCGCATGCGCTCGTGGGCTCATGGGGCCCTGGTCGTCAAAAGTTCCTGAAGACTTCGCCGATGCTGGCAACGGGATAATTCTGCGGGGAGCTGGCGGCGGCCCCCGAAGCCACAGAGCCAAAGGAAGCCAGCGAGTAAAACGAGTGAATGGAGTAGACGGCGAGTGAAACCAGCGTCACGGCCAGGCAGGAAAAAAGGAATGGGCGCATCGAAAACCTCCGTCATTCGGCCGGGGCCAAATGCAGTGTCTTTTGTTATTGAGGGTTTCGATTCTGGGGGCTGGTACAGGCAAAAGCTTTGCAGATCACGCCACAGAATATGCAGATCATGACGCTCAAAAAACCTGACCATGGCGATTGTCCAGCCGCGGCGAAACCGCGCCCTGGAGGTCAGTGCGCGGTGACGGGTACGGGAACGAGAAGAGAGATTTCCTCATGGATTGCCTGAGGAAATAATGTCTCAGATGAAGTATCTTCATCGCTTTTCGTTGAAGCAATGAGCTTTTCCTGCACAATACCAGCCATTGAAATTTGATCCGAGACCGACTGATGTCCCTGACCCCTCAAGACGAACGACTCATCAAGGCGCTGGCGCTGGCCATTGTCGACCACCCTCGGGCGACGCTCAAGGAACTGGCTGAATCCGCCGGGGTGAGCAAGGCCACCCTGCACCGCTTCTGCGGCACTCGCGACAATCTGGTGCAGATCCTGGAAAGCCACGGCGATACGGTGCTCAACCGGATCATCGCTGCCACCAATCTGCAGCAGGATGAACCTCAGGAAGCACTGCGTGGCCTGATTAACGAACACCTGGCCCCGGCGCACCGCGAAATGCTGGTATTCCTGCTGTTCCAGTATCGCCCCGACACCTTCGGCATAAATGGTGAAGCTACAGGCCTGCAACCCTACATCGATGCCCTGGATGCGTTCTTCCTGCGTGGCCAGCAAGCGGGCGCCTTTCGCATCGACATCACCGCTGCGGTCTTCAGCGAACTGTTCCTGACCATGGTCTTCGGCATGATCGATGCCGAACGCCGCGGTCGCGCGGCCAGCGCCAATTCAGCCAACGTGCTGGAACAGATGTTCCTGCATGGCGCAGCCGCGGCGGTGAGCCCCAAGTAGCCTGCTCCAGGCTTATCAATCGACATCGCTGCCCCGCTCTACTGCCGCATTCTCCAGCCATGGCGCAGGCCAAAAAAAGCCCCGCGACCTGAAGGTCCACGGGGCTAAAGCTCGGTTGGATGCGCCAACCCAGGAAGTTATTGCCGACCCTTATCTGCTGGCCTGCTCGGCCTGGTGTCGTGCAGACGGCCAGCCCCCGCCCAGGGAGCGGAACAGGTCGACCAGGGCAATCTGCCGCTGAGTGCTGGCTTCGATGAACAGCGTCTCGTTGACGAAGCTGCTGCGCTGGGCGTCCAGATAACGCAGGTGACTGTCCACGCCCCCTTCATACCGGGCCTTGGCCAGCTTCAGCGACTCGCTGCTGGTGTCGGCCAGGGCGCGCCGGGCCGCCTCTTCCCGACGCAGGGTATCGGTGGCCGCCAGGGCGTCCGCCACTTCGCGAAACGCCGTCTGGATAGTGCCTTCGTACGCCGCCACGGCGGAGTCCTTGCGGGCTTCGGCGAGGCTCAGGCCGGCACTGTTGCGACCGGCGTCGAACAACGGCAGGGACAGGTTCGGCACGAAGCTCCAGGAGCGCGAACCGCCATCGAACAGACCGGACATCTGTGCGCTGGAGGTGCCGAAGCTGCCGGTCAGGCTGATGCGCGGGAAGAACGCCGCGCGCGCCGCGCCGATATCGGCGTTACGCGCCTGCAGGCGATGCTCGGCGGCGAGGATGTCCGGGCGCCGCTCGATCAGCGCCGAGGGGGTGCCCGGCGCGATGTCCTGGACCAGCATCGGTTCCTTGCGCACACCTTGAGGTATCGACTTCGCGGCGTCCGCGGTGCCGAGCAGCAGAACCAGCGCGTTGAACGCCTGCTGCTTCTGCCGTTGATTGCTTTCCTCTTCGGCGCGGGACTGCTCCACCAGGCCCAAGGCCTCCTGGTAGTCCAGCGCGGTCGCGGTACCGGCCGAGCGACGCTGGCTGATCAGGGCGAAAGAATACTCGCGGCTGGCCAGGGTCTGTTGCGTCAGGTCCAGGCGGCGCAGGGCGCCATCATGAATCAGGTAAGCCTGGCTGACCTCGGCGATCAGGGCGATCTGCGCAGCACGCGCGGCTTCTTCGGTGGCAAGGTATTCCTGCAACGCGGCATCGCTGAGGCTCTTCACCCGACCGAACAGGTCCAGCTCGTATTCAGGCAGCGACAAGCCCACCTGATAGCTGCTGACTACGCCCGACCTGCCGTTGTTGGACAGGTCGGCCGGTACTCTCTGGCGATTGCCCGAAGCACCCGCGTTCAGCCCCGGCACCCGGTCGGCACGCTGGATCCGGTACTGCGCCCGGGCCTGCTCGATGTCCAGCAGCGTCTGGCGCAGCGAGCGGTTGTTGTCCAGCGCGGTCGTGACCAGGCGGCGCAGGTCGGGGTCGACGATAAAGGTTTGCCAGACCATCTCGTTGACTGCACTGCCCCGCTGATGGGCCTGGCCGCTCCAACTGTCGGCCACCGGCGCGACAGGACGTTCATAGGTGGGCGCCAGCGAGCACCCGCCCAGCGCCATGGCGATCAGAAGCGTAGAAAAGGCTGAGATACGCATGGAGTCACTCCTGGGCCAGGGCCGGTTGTTCGATGGGGGCCGGTTTGCTGCGCAGCATTGACAGCACCCAGACAAAGCAGATCGGTACGAAGAGCACACCCAGCAAGGTCGCGCTGAGCATGCCGCCGATCACCCCGGTACCGATCGCGCGCTGACTGGCCGCGCCGGCACCGGTGGCCAGCGCCAGGGGCACCACGCCGAGAATGAAGGCCATGGAGGTCATGATGATCGGCCGGAAACGCAGGCGGGCCGCCTCGATCGCCGCGTCGCGCAGGCTGTAGCCCTGCTCCCACAGTTCCTTGGCGAACTCGACGATGAGGATCGCGTTCTTCGCCGCCAGGCCGATGATGGTGATCAGGCCGACCTTGAAGTACACATCGTTGGGCAGGCCGACCACCATGACCGCGAGCACCGAGCCGATCGCGCCGATCGGTACGATCAGCATCACCGTCAGGGGGATCGCCCAGCTCTCGTAAAGAGCCACCAGCAACAGGAACACCACCAGGATGGCGAGGGCGAACAGTTGCGTCGCCTGGCCGCTGGAAACCTTCTCCTGATAGGACAGGCCGGTCCATTCGTAGCCGATACCGGCCGGCAACTGCGAGGCCAGGCGCTCGATTTCTTCCATGGCCTGGCCGGTACTGAAACCGGGCCCGGCGTCGCCAACGATGCGGATCGACGGATAGCCGTTGTAGCGCACCAGTTGGACCGGCCCCTCCTCCCACTTCATGGTCACGAAGGCGCTGAGCGGTACCAGGTCGCCCTTGGCGTTGGGCACATACAGCTTGAGCACGCTCTCCGGAGTCATCCGTGCGCCCTGCTCGGCCTGGATCACCACGCGCTGCTGACGCCCGGCGTTGGTGAAGTCATTGATCACGTCCGAGCCGAAAGCCGAGGACAGCGTGCCGCTGATGGTCTCGAAGTTCACACCCAGGGTGCGTGCCTTCTCGCGGTCGATCACCAGGCGCAGCTGTGGCGCCTCGGCCAGGCCTTCCATCATCGCGTAGAGGAACTTGGGGTTGCCATAGACCTGGCTGAGCAGCGTATCCCGGGCTTGCAGCAACGCCTCGCGGCCAAGGCCGCCGCGATCCATCAAGCGCAGCGCGAAACCGCCGGAGTTGCCCAGGCCATCGATGGGCGGTGGCGACACGGCCATGATGGAGCCATCGCCAGGCATTGCGAAATGTTCGTTGACCGCCGCGATTTCCGCCTCGGCCGACTGTTGCGCACTGCGTTGCGACCAGTCCTTGAAGGTCGGGAAGGCCAGCGCAGCGTTGTCACCCTGGCCGGAGAAGCTGAAGCCCGAGACCAGGAACACCGAGGCCACCGCCTCGCGGGACTTGAGGAAACGCTCGAGTTCTTCACCGGTGGTGTCGGTACGGGAGCGGGCTGCGCCGGGCGGCAGTTGCACGTCGACCACCATGTAGCCCAGGTCTTCCGAAGGCACGAAGGCTTCCGGCAGGCGCAGGTAGAAATAGCCGAGTACGGCGATGATGCCGACGTACACCAGCATGAAGCGCGAGGTGCGCGCCACCAGCTTCGTGTTCAGGAACGAGTAGCGTTCGGTGGCGCGGGCGAAACCCCGGTTGAAGGCGCCGAAGAAGCCGCGCTTCTCGTGGTGCCCCTCGGGAATCGGCTTGAGCAGCGTGGCGCACAGCGCCGGGGTGAAGGTCAGGGCAAGGAAACCGGAGAACAGGATCGATACCGACAGCGATACCGAAAACTGCTGGTAGATGACACCCACCGAACCGGCCATGAACGCCAGCGGCAGGAACACCGCCGACAGCACCAGGGTAATGCCGATGATGGCCCCGGAGACCTGCTGCATCGCCTTGATCGTGGCCTCGGCCGGAGAGAGCCCCTCTTCCGCCATGATCCGTTCGACGTTCTCCACCACCACGATGGCGTCGTCCACCAGGATACCGATGGCCAGGACCATGCCGAACATGGTCATCATGTTCACCGAGAAGCCCAGCAGGTACATCACCAGCAGCGTACCCAGCAGGCACACCGGCACCACGATCGATGGAATCAGCGTATAGCGCACGTTCTGCAGGAACAGGAACATCACCAGGAACACCAGGACCATCGCCTCGATCAGGGTGTGGATCACCTTCTCGATGGCCACGTCGACGAAGCGCGAGGTGTCGTAGGGTACGGAATACTCCATGTCGTCGGGGAAGAAT
Organism: Pseudomonas sp. RW409; assembly: GCF_003184125.1. Taxonomy (NCBI): domain Bacteria; kingdom Pseudomonadati; phylum Pseudomonadota; class Gammaproteobacteria; order Pseudomonadales; family Pseudomonadaceae; genus Pseudomonas; species Pseudomonas sp. RW409. The sequence goes on from NZ_QHHP01000042.1 coordinate 329,944, forward strand.
GCCGACAGCTCGGCGAGGCGCGCCTTCACCAGGGTGGCGGTCTCAATGGCGTTGGCGCCAGGCGACAGCTGGATCGCGCCGCCCACGGTCGGCTTGCCGTTCAGGCGCGAGGAAAGGTTGTAGCTCTCCTTGCCGACTTCCAGGCGCGCGACATCGGCCAGCTTCAGCAGGGAGCCGTCTTCGTTGGCGCGCAGCACGATCTGGCCGAACTCATCCGGATTGTCCAGGGTCCCCTTGACCGCCAGCGTCGCGGTCAGCTCCTGCTGGGAGCTGCCCGGAGCGGCACCGAAGGCACCGGCCGGCACCTGGACGTTCTGGCCACGAATGGCATTGCTCACGTCGTCGATGGACAGCCCGTAGCCCACCAGTTTCTGTGGGTCGATCCAGACGCGCATCGCCGCTTCGGAGGAGAAGAACTGCAACTTGCCGACGCCCGGCAGGCGCCGCAGCTCGTTGTTGATGTTGCGCGCGGCGTAGTCACCCAGCGCCGTGGTATCGCTACGCTCCACATCTTCCTTGTAGCTGAGGGCGTAGATCAGCAGGAAGCCGGCACTGGACTGCTCGACCTGCAAGCCCTGGGTCAGCACGGCTTGCGGCATGCGCGCCTCGGCCTTCTTCAGGCGGTTTTGCACGTCCACCTGGGCCAGGTCCGGGTCGGTCCCGGGCTGGAACGTGACCACGATCTCGGCCACGCCGTTGGAGTTGTTGGTCGACTCGAAGTAGAGCAGGCCCTTGGCACCGTTGAGCGACTCCTCGAGCACGGTGGTGACCGAGTCCACCAACACCTTCGCCGAGGCGCCGGGATAGGTGGCAGTGATGGTGATCTGCGGCGGCGCGACGCTGGGGTACTGCGCCACCGGCAGCTTGGAAATGACCAGCAGGCCCGCCAGTGAAATGAACAGCGCCACGACCCAGGCGAAGTTCGGGCGCTTGATGAAGAATTGAGACATCGGAAAATCCTCGCGGCGAACTCGGCCTTACTGTTTCGACTCAGGCAACTGAGCCTGGGCCTGCGACTGGCTAGGCGTGACCTTGGCACCCGGTTGCAGGCCGGCCAGACCACCGACAATGACCTGGTCCCCCGCCTTCAACCCTTCACTGATCTGCCAGCGAGAACCCTGCATGGTGCCGGTGCGCACCGCGCGCGCCTCGACCCGCTCGTCCGCGCCGACCACGAACACCTGGGCGCTGCCATCGCTGGTGCGTTGCACCGCGCGCTGCGGCACGAGGATCGCCTGGTTATCCGTTCCCTGGGGTGTGCTCACCCGCACGTACATGCCCGGCAGCAGAGTGCCGTCGGCGTTGTCGAATTTGCCGCGCAGGACAATCTGCCCGGTGCCGCGATCCACGGCCACATCGGTGAACAGCAGTGAGCCCTGGCGCTCGAAAGGCGTGCCTTCAACGCGGATCGACAGCACCTTGTTGTCGTCGCCGGAGAGTTTTCCGTCCTTGAGCAATTCCCGCAGGCGCAGCGCATCCGCCGCCGACTGAGTGAAATCGACATACACCGGGTCGAGCTGCTGAACCCGCGCCATCAGCGTGGCATCACCCTGGCCGACCAGAGCGCCTTCGGTTACCAGGGCGCGGCCGACACGGCCGGAAATCGGCGCGGTGACCGAGGCATAACCCAGGTTCAGCCGGGCGCTTTCCAGATCGGCCTGGGCCGAACGGGTCGCGGCCTGGGCACTGCGCAGGTCGGCGGTGGCACTGTCGAAGTCCTGCTGGCTGACCGCCTCGATCTTCACCAGCGGTTCGTAGCGCTTGACTCGCGCCTGCGCCTCCTGCACTGCGGACTGGGCACGCGCCAGCTCGCCTTCGGCCCGCGATACCGCCGCCTTGAGCGGCGCCGGATCGATCTGGAACAGCAGGTCGCCGGCCTTTACATCAGCCCCCTCCTCGAAACGTTTTTTCATGACGATCCCCGCCACCCGTGCACGCACTTCCGCCACACGCATGGGCTCGACCCTGCCCGGCAGCTCCGAGATCAGGGCCAGGGGTTCGGTCACCGCCGCTACCACGTCTACCGGACGCGCCACTTCGGCCACGCTCTCTTGTTCATTCGCCGGACCGCATCCGGCCAGCGCAATGGCTGCTGCCAACGAGCCTGCCATCCCTATTGCACGCAAATTGCCCATAAATCACCCGAGGCTTGATTGAAAACGACTCGAATGCTACTTTCTAAATCCCAATGAGTCAACAATGTCTCATATGGGTAATATTTGTCATATTTCAGAAACCTGGATAGTGACCTGCACAGGTGCCCATCCGGAAAATCCATCCGAGGCTTGGTGATGACCCCGACTTCCCATGATGAACATCTGCTCAAGACGCTGACCTTGGCGGTGGTCAATCGACCGCGCGCCACCATGAAGGAGCTGGCGCAATTGGCAGGGGTAAGCAAGGCGACACTGCATCGCTACTGCGGCACACGGGAAAACCTGGAACACCAGTTGGAGGCGTACGCCGAGGGCACGCTCGAGCGGATCATCAAGAGCGCCGGGTTGCAGCACGCCGAGCCGCTGGAGGCACTGCGCCGCTTGATCAGAGAACACCTGGCCCATCGTGAGCTGCTGGCGTTCCTGATGGTGCAATACCGCCCCGACTTCCTCGACTTCGAACGCGGCGACGCGCGCTGGCGGCCTTACATCGAAGCGCTGGACGCGTTTTTCCTGCGCGGCCAGCAAAAAGGCGTGTTTCGTATCGACATTACCGCGGCGATCTTCAGCGAACTGTTCATCACCCTGATCTACGGCATGGTCGATGCCGAACAACGCGGGCGCGCGGCCAATGCCAATTCAGCCCGCACACTGGAGCAGATGTTTTTGCATGGAGCCCTGTGTCCCGGCGTGTCGAACGAGCGTTCGCCCACGCCGGAAACGGCTCTTTGGGTGTGAGTGCGCGCCCTCAGAAATGGCCGAGCGCTTCGCTGATGCTGGCAACCGGAGGGTGCTTGGGTTGATGGTGAATCGTCTTGTTCGAAGGCTGAAACTGAAAATAGACGGCGCCCGAGATCAGGGCGACAACCAGGAAAGCGGACAGGAACCGGCGCATCGAATACCTCCATCATCCAGCCTCGGGCTGAACGCAGGTCTTTTGTTATTGGTGATTCGAGTCTGGTCGCCGGCAGGGGTAAAAGCTTTGCAGATCGCGCCAGTTATTGTGCAAATCCTGCCAGACGCGACTCGGCTCGGGCGCTCTGGCAACAGGCGGGTGTCAGGCCGGCAGCCGCGCGCCTGGCCACGCCCCATGGCTCACTCGAGGGCTTGAGATGACGTCTACTGTCCGAGGCACCGCCCTGCTTGGGTTCACTGAGTTTGTCAGCAGCCTGGGGCTCGATCCGTCCCAGGCCCTGGCTGAGGTCAAGCTGCCCGCAGACCCGTTACCCGGGCAGCTTTCCGGCGTGCAGTTCAATGCCTTGATCGAGCTGTGCGCACAGCGTGCGAACAATCCCCTGTTCGGTCTGCAGTTCGGCCTGCGCCAAGGGCCGCAAGGGCTAGGGCCGCTGCTGTACGCAATGCGCAGCACCGGCAACCTGGGGGAAGCGCTGACGCTGCTGACCCGTTATTTCCATGTCCATAGCGATGGTGCGGAAGTGCGTCTCGAACGACAGGCCGGCAGTGCCCTGCTGTTGTACGACATCACCGACGGCGATCTGACCTCGGTGCGGCAGACCGTGGAGCTGGCCATGGGCGTGGCCGCGCACTTGCTGCATGACTTGCTGGGGCACGCCTGGAAACCGCGGGCCTTGATGTTGCGCCATGCTGCCGCCGCGGACCGCGGAGCCTACCGGGCCCTGCTGGGTGTGCTTCCGCGCTTCGACAGCCCGGTCAATGCCTGGGTATTCGATGAGTCGCTGCTGGCGACCCCGCTGGGCCCGACGGATGCCAGATGCCAGCAACTGGTCCAGCAGCATATCGACGAGCTGGCCCGGGTGACGCTGCAGGAGCTGCCGTCCTACGTGCAGAAACTGTTGCGCAGCCGGCTTGCCGGCGGCCAGGTGACGATACGCCAGGTCGCCGAGTACATGATGATCAGCCCGCGTACCCTGCAGCGCTATCTTCAGGCCCAAGGCACTGGCTTTCAGGAGCTGCTGGACAAGACGCGCCAGGCAATGGCCACGCGCTATATCTGCGACTCGTCGATCAGCCTGACGCAGCTGGCCAGCCTGCTCGGTTACGCGGACCTGAGCGCCTTCTCCCGGGCCTTCCACCGCTGGAACGGCATGAGCCCGCAAAAGTGGAAGCAGCGTTTGCAACCCCCTCATCGGCAATAGAAGTGGCGGAACATGACGATCAATCCTTTCATTCGCGCACTCAGCCTTGCGGGTTTCGACAAATTCGCTGCCCGTCAGGGTCTGGATCCGACCCATATGTTGCGCTGCGCTTCCCTGCCGCCGGCATCCCTGCGCCGTCCGGAAGATATCTTGTCCTTCCGTCGCTACTGCGAGTTGCTGGAGCTCTGCCAGCAGAGCTCCAGCAACGCGTTGTTCGGCCTGGAGTATGGGCTCTACCAGGGGATCGATGTCTTTGGCGATATTTTCTACCTGATCCACAACACCAGGACCGTCGGTGATGCGCTGTTCGAACTGCGGACCCACTACGGGTTTTACAACGGCGCGGCGCAAATCGGCCTGGATGTCGTCGACGGCATGGCACTCCTCAGCTATCGGGCCGGTGAACAGGCCGTTCCCGGACTGCCCCAGGCAGAAGAGCTGGCCTGTGGTGTCGGCCTGCGACTGATGCGCACCTTGGCAGGCGGAGACTGGCAACCCAAGGCGGTGCTGCTTCGCCACCCTCCCCTTGACAATGAGTCGGCCTATCGGCGGGCGCTGGGTATTACGCCGACGTTCGCCGCGGCCCACACCGGGCTGCTGTTCGACGCCTCGGTGCTGGCGCTGCCACTGAGTCTTGCCGATGAAACCCTGCACCAACTGATGGCTGAACATCTGAGCGGCATGGAGCGCCTGGCCGCGGACGAAATGCCGGGCTACGTCAGGCAATTGCTGCGCAACCTGTTGCCCAGCGGTCGGGTCACGATCGAGCGGGTTGCCGACTGCATGGCGATAAACCCACGCACACTGCAGCGCCGCCTGGCGCAGGAAGGTACCTCCTTCCAGCGACTGCTGGATGAGACCCGCCAGGGAATGGTGCACAACTACCTGAAAATCCCCTCGATCAGCATGACCCACGTGGCGCAACTGCTCGGCTACGCCGACGTCAGCACCTTTTCCCGAGCATTCAATCGCTGGTTCGGCATGTCCCCGCTGGAATGCCAGAAGCAGTTGGGGTTACGCAGACAACCATTTCTGCTTCAGAGCCGGTTGAATGATCGGCAAAGCCGACCGTGAATATTGCTTTTTAAGTCCAGATGAATTCCACCAGGGGTGGTTTATCGTCACGGCGCGCCTCACTAGAGTATCCAGGCAGGGGCGACAACGGCTCTCCTGATTATTTCTGGACCCGACCTGAATCGCCTCGTATTGCATTGACTGCAGCCATCGCGAATACCACATCCTGGTTATGAACCTGTCCCCTCCCCCAATCCCGGATGTTGCCGGGTGTTTGGAGCATCGCAATGAAAACTCGTACTTTCCTTATCACCGGAGCCAGCAAAGGCATCGGCCGTGCGCTTGCGAACCAATTGTCCCAAGCGGGCCACCATGTGGTCGGCATCGCTCGCAACAGCGACGATCCAGACTTTCCCGGCACCCTTGTTGCCCTCGATCTGGGCGACCGGGAGCAGACCGAAAAAACGCTGGCGGGCCTGGTTTCACGTTATGCCTTCGATGGTTTGATCAATAACGTTGGCCTGGTGCGCCCGCAGGCTTTGGGCGATGTACAGCTCGACGATTTTGATGAAGTCATGCGGATCAACCTGCATAGCGCCTTGCAGGCAACGCAAGCCTTGCTGCCGGGGATGCGCAATCGAGGTTGGGGAAGGATTGTCAATATCTCCAGCCTGACCATCCTGGGGATCCCGCACCGTACCGCCTATGCCGCGGCAAAAGCCGCGCTGGTCAGCTTCACGCGCTCCTGGGCATTGGAGCTGGCAACCAGCGGGATCACCGTCAACGCCGTTGCTCCAGGCCCCTCGGAAACTGAGTTGTTCCGCGCCGGGAATCCGCTCGGCAGCGACGGTGAAGCACGTTACCTGGCGAGCGTTCCCATGGGCAGGCTCGGTCAGCCGGATGAAATCGCGGCGGCCATTGCTTTCCTGTTATCGGAACAGAGCGGCTTTATCACTGGCCAGACATTGTTTGTCGATGGCGGAGCGTCCATTGGCAAATCGACGTTCTAACGACAATGCCTGTGGCCGTTGGTAGCCAATAGCCAACGCCTTACAGCTCGGACAGCCAAATGCGCACAGACTTTCCGCCGATGCCTGATAGCTTAAGGCCATCCAGCGGCATGCCCCATAAGCAGAGCTGCTGCGGACAAGACATGGAGGTCTGGCAGTCATCGTTCATCGAAGGCTGTTTCTATCAGGGACAAGGATCTGAAGCCGGCGACTACCACCCCATCCTCCATGACCCGACATTCGCGCTCGCCACTTGCTGGCCTGCAGTGCGCGATGTGTGCAGTACGTGCCGGTGCTCTCCCAAACGCCCTGTTCCACGAGGAACAGCACTCGGGAAAACCACCCGGCACAATGGATTCCGGAAACCATTCAATAAACGGGGCGGACTCCGAAAAGCCAGACGAGTAGGAACTTATATATGGAGATATATCGTATGTCGGCTCAAGAGAACTTTGTTGGCGGATGGACTCCTTATCACAAACTGACCCCAAAGGATCAGGAAGTATTCAAAGAAGCCCTGGCCGGGTTCGTGGGTGTGCAGTACACACCTGAACTGGTTTCGACCCAGGTCGTCAACGGCACGAACTATCGCTATCAATCGAAAGCGACGCTGCCTGGCTCGTCGGAAAGTTGGCAAGCGGTAGTGGAAATCTACGCGCCTATCAAAGGCAAGCCGCACATCACCCAGATCCACCGGATCTAAGCAGGGACAAACCCGTCGGGTCGCGCACAGGTTGCGCGGCCCGATGGTTCATCGCGACGCTCTCCCTCCTCGCCCTCCTCCTGAGCAACTGCCCCATCCCCCTACCCTGTGCGGTTACTCCAGCCAGCCAAGCCCCCCAGCTTTTGCGCAATCCTCTGGAATACTTGCCTGATCCTATGAGCTTGCCGGGTATCGGATAGGAAACCCTTGGCCCCTGGGCTAGAGTTCCGGTCACTAGGAGCCAGCCGCCATGACCCACGCCAGCGCCGGCCAGGCATCGCCCCTGGCACACACTCTCGATACCTCCTCGCATTTTCCCGTTATCTCACCGGGCCTGCCGGCCCACTCCAACGTGCTTGTGGCCAGCCCGGCGCACGGGGCAGCGGCTTGGCGTACCCGCGCCTTTACCCGCGTTTATTGACCAAGGAGGCGCCTCGTAGCGCCTCCCTGAAGAAAAAACAACGACACACCAACCGATGATCAGCAGGTGAGCCATGGAACTACGAATCAACCAGAAGACCTATCAGGTCGATGCCGACGCCGACACGCCGTTGCTGTGGGTGATCCGCGATGACCTGGGCCTGACCGGCACCAAGTACGGCTGCGGCCTGGCCCAGTGCGGCGCTTGCTCCGTGCTGGTGGACGGCAACGTGGTGCGCGCCTGCGTCACCCCGGTGGCCGGGGTAGTCGGCCGCGAGGTGACCACCATCGAGGCGATCGAAACGGACGAGGTCGGCAAGCGTGTGGTGTCCGCCTGGGTCGAACATCAGGTGGCGCAGTGCGGCTACTGCCAGTCCGGGCAGGTGATGGCGGCCACCGCGCTGCTCAAGCACAACGCCGCGCCCAGTGATGCGCAGATCGATGCGGCGATGGTCAACCTGTGCCGCTGCGGCACCTACAACGCCATCCGTACCGCCGTGCATGACCTGGCCGCACAGCCTGCCAAGAAGGAAAGCGCCTGATGAACAAGCCCATCGACTCCGCTGAAGACCTCCTGAACCTACCGCTGGACGAGCCGGTCAACCTGTCCCGCCGGCGCTTTCTGACCGGTACCGCCGTGGGTGCGCTGGTGCTCGGTTTCGGCCTGCCACTTGGCTCGGCCAGGGCCCTGGCCGCCACGGCCACCGCCGCGGAACGCGGGACCCAGGTTCCGGCGTTTCTCGAGATTCGCCCGGATGGCACCGTGCGCCTGCTCAGCCCCTTCATGGAAGGCGGACAAGGCACCCATACCGCCATGGCCCAGATCGTCGGTGAAGAGCTGGATGCCGATCCCGCCACCTTTGTGGTCGAGAGCGCGCCGCCTGGCGAAGCCTACGTGGTGATGGAGAACGGTCTGCGCATCACCGGCGGCAGCATGTCGGTGCGCATGAGCTACCCGACCATGCGCCGCCTGGGCGCCCTCGCCCGCGCCATGCTGCTGCAGGCCGGCGCCGAACAACTGGGCGTACCGGTGGCCGAGCTGTCCACCGCGCCTGGCCGGGTGCTGCATGCCGCTTCCGGTCGCTCCCTGGGCTACGGTGAGTTGGCCGGTCGGGCCCTGGATATGCCGGTGCCCGACCCGGCCAGCATCACCCTGCGCGACCCGAGCCAGTTCCGCTGGATCGGCAAGCCGGTGCGGCGCGTCGATGCCTACGAGAAATCCACCGGCAAGGCGCTGTACAGCATCGACCTGAAGGTCGACGGCATGCTCCACGCCGCCGTGCAGCACGCGCCGCGCCTGGGCATGACCGTGGGCAGCCTGCGCAACGAGGCGCAGGTCAAGGCCATGAAGGGTGTGCACTCCGTTCACCAGTTGCCCGGCGCGGTGGCGGTGGTCGCCGAACGTTGGTGGCACGCCAAGCGCGCGGTGGAAGCGATCCAGGTCGACTGGCTGGAAGCGGCGGCCGATTCGAAGGTGCGGGCGATGCCCGCCGATTTTTCCAGCGATGCGTTCCGCGATTTTCTCGCCGCCCAGCAAGGCCCGGCCCGCGACGACGAGAACGAAGGCGACGTGGCCGCCGCCCTGGCCAGCGCCAAGACCCGGGTCGAAGCCACCTATCACAACCAGTACCTCAACCACGCCCAGCTGGAGCCGCCTTCGGCCCTGGCGCGCTACAACCCCGATGGCTCGCTGGAGGTCTGGCTGCCCAACCAGGCACCGGACATGTTCCGTGACGACATCGCCAGGCGCACCGGCCTTGCTGCTTCGCAGATCACCCTGCACTCGCCGCTGCTGGGCGGTTTTTTCGGCCGGCATTTTCTCTATGACTCGGCCAATCCCTACCCGCAGGCCATCGCCCTGGCCAAGGCCGTCGGCCGTCCGGTCAAGCTGATCTGGAGCCGTGAGGAAGAGTTCGTGCGCGATGCGCTGCGCCCGGTCGCCGTGGTCAAGTTCCGCGCCGCGCTGGACGCCGAAGGCTTGCCGGTGGCGATCGAAGCGGTGAGCGCCACCGAAGGCCCCACCGAAGCCATCGCCGGCAAGCAGGGCGAAAAACTCGACCCCTCGGCCCTTGAAGGTCTGTCGGGCAAGTCCTACGCGATTGCCAACAAGCGCATCGCGCAGATCTACGTCAAGGGGCCGGTGATGCTCGGCTACTGGCGTTCGGTGGGCAACTCGCTCAACGACTTCTTCTACGAAGCTTTCCTCGACGAACTGGCGGACAAAGGCGGCCGCGACCCCTACGAGCTCCGCCAGCACCTGCTGCGCGACAACCCGCGTCTGACCACGCTGCTACAGGCGGTGGGCGAACTGTCCGGCGGCTGGAAGCGTGGCCCGTTCACCGCCGAGGACGGCACTCGACGCGCCCGCGGCGTGGCCATGGCCTCGCCATTCGGCTCGTACACGGCGGTGATCGCCGAGGTGTCGATCGAAGGCGGCCAGGTCAAGGTCCACGACATCTGGCAGGCCATCGACCCGGGCAGCATCGTCAACCCGGCGATCATCGAGGCCCAGGTCAATGGCGCCGTGGCCCTGGGGTTGTCCCAGGCGTTGGTGGAAGAAGCGGTCTACGTCGACGGCAAGCCACGGGCGCGCAACTACGACCTGTACCCGATCCTGCCGCCTTCACGCATGGCGCGGGTGCATGTGCGGATTGTCGAGAGTGGCGAAAAGATGGGCGGCATCGGCGAGCCCCCGCTCCCCGCGGTGGCGCCGGCAGTGGCCAACGCGGTAGCGCGGCTGACCGGCCAGCGCATCCGTAGCCTGCCATTGAGCCGATACACCTTCAGCTAACGACAAGGACTGCCCATGAATAACCGCCGATTCGCAAGAACCGCAGGCTGGCTGGCCTTGCCGTGCCTGGTCGCGGCAGGCCTGCTGGCCTGGTATGTGACCCGCCAGCCCGCCTCGCCCTTCGAGCAGGAACAGGCCGCGGCGGCCAGCTTCGATCCCGCCCTGGTGAGCCGCGGCGAATATGTCGCCCGGGTCAGCGACTGCGTGGCCTGCCACAGCCTGCCGGGTAAGGCGCCCTTCGCCGGCGGCCTGGAGATGGCCACGCCGCTGGGGGCCATCCACGCCACCAACGTCACCCCCGACCGGGACACCGGCATCGGCGCCTACAGCCTGGCCGACTTCGACCGCGCCGTGCGCCAGGGCGTCGCGCCGGGCGGTCGGCGGCTCTACCCGGCCATGCCCTACCCGTCCTACGTCAAGCTCAGCGACGATGACATGCGCGCGCTGTACGCGTTCTTCATGAAAGGCGTGCAACCGGCCAGCCAGCCGAATGTCCCCAGCGATATTCCCTGGCCGCTCAACATGCGCTGGCCCATCGCGCTGTGGAACGGCCTGTTCGCCCCGACCACGCCCTATGCGGCCAAGCCCGCCGAGGACGCGCTGTGGAACCGCGGCGCCTACATCGTCCAGGGGCCGGGCCACTGCGGCAGTTGCCACACCCCGCGTGGCCTGGCATTCAACGAGAAGGCCCTGGACGAGTCCGGCGCGCCGTTCCTCGCCGGCGCCCTGCTCGACGGCTGGTACGCGCCGAGCCTGCGCCAGGACGCCAACAGCGGCTTGGGGCGCTGGAGCGAGCCGCAGATCGTGCAGTTCCTCAAGACCGGGCGCAACAAGCATGCGGTGGTCTACGGCTCGATGACCGAGGCGTTCAACAACTCCACCCAGTTCATGGCCGACGAGGACCTGGCCGCGATCGCCCGCTACCTCAAGTCGCTGCCCGGCGATCCGCAGCGCGACGGCACGCCCTGGCAGTACCAGGCCGTGTCCGCCGCCCGTCTGGACAGCCCCGGAGCCCACACCTACGTGACCCGCTGCGCCTCCTGCCACGGCCTGGACGGCCAGGGCCAGGCCGAGTGGATGCCGCCTTTGGCGGGAGCCACTTCAGCCCTGGCCAAGGAGAACGCATCGGCGATCAACATCACCCTCAACGGCTCGCAGCGCGTGGTCGCCGCCGGCGTGCCGGATGCCTACCGCATGCCGGCCTTTCGCGAGCAGTTGTCGGATCGGGAAATCGCCGAGGTCCTGACCTTCGTGCGCGGCACCTGGGGCAACCAGGGAGGCGCGGTCGATGCGCAAGCGGTCGGCAAGCTGCGCGGGCATACCGACCCGGCCAGCAGCAGCCCGATCGTCCTGCACATGCGCTGAAAGCGGGGGCTTGCAGGCGATCCCTCTCCACCAGGACCGGGTTTGCCAGCAGCCCCTTGCATGAACAACAGAGGCCCCCATGGAAAGCATCGATCTACTGGTCCTGAGTACCGCCCATGACTGGCTCCAGGCCGGCCATCGCGTCCTGCTCGCCACCGTGGCCCGCACCTGGGGCTCCTCGCCCCGCCCCGTGGGTTCGATGATGGCCCTGCGCGGCGATGGTCGGGTGGTCGGCAGCGTCTCGGGAGGCTGTATCGAGGACGACCTGATCCACCGCTACACCAGCGCCTACAGTGGCAACGCCCTGCCGGACGGTCCGCCGCAGGTGGTGCGCTACGGCATCAGCGCCGACGAGGCCCACCGTTTTGGCCTGCCCTGTGGCGGCACCCTGGAACTGATCCTCGAATTCACCCCATCGAGGCCCGCCCTCGGACAACTGCTGGCGCAGCTCAACGCCGGCAAGCTGGTGCGCCGCAGCCTGGACCTGGGCACCGGCCAGGTGACCCTGGCCACCAGCACGGCGCCGGAACAGTTCTTATTCGATGGCCAGCAGATGGTCAACACCCTGGGCCCCGGCTACCGCCTGCTGCTGATCGGGGCCGGCGCGCTGGCCGAATACCTGGCGACCATGGCGCTGTTCAACGGCTTCCGGGTCGCGGTCTGCGATCCCCGGCCGGAATATATCGGCGGCTGGAACGTGGCGGGCGTGGAGCAGTTGCTCGGCATGCCGGACGATGTGGTCCGGGCCTTCGCCCCGGACCTGCGCAGTTGCATCGTCGCCGTCAGCCATGACCCCAAGCTCGACGACCTGGCCCTGCTCGAGGCACTGCACAGCCCGGCCTTCTACATCGGCGCGATCGGTTCGCGGCGCAACAGCCAGCTGCGCCGCGAACGCCTGATCGAGCACTTCGGCGAGAGCGAAGCCTCGCTCCAGCGCCTGCACGGCCCGATCGGGATCTACATCGGCAGCAAGACGCCCGCCGAGATTGCGGTGAGCGTCATGGCCGAGATCCTCGCCGCCAAGAACAGTGTCGCCCTGCCCCGCGCCGTCGACGTTTCAAGCGCCAAGCAGGCCCGCGAGCAAGAGGCGTCCGTGGCCTGATCCCAGGGATTCCTTGAACCTACTCGTTAGCCATGTTTGACCAGGTTGAGCGCCGGCAAAGGCCCTCCGGGAAACTGCGCCAGTTGCCCTTGCTGCAAGTCACCCAAGTCGACGCCATGGAACCCCAATTGCCTGATCAGCTCGATGACCTGTTGCTTGGCGTCCGCATGCTCGCCAGAGATGAACAACACGCGCTTGCCCCCTTCGGCGTTCGGGGTGGCCAGCAGATGCGACGGTAGATGGTTGAATGCCTTGACCACACGCGCCCCGGGCAGCCTGTGCGCCACGACCTGGGTCGAAGGTTTGCCTCCCAGGTCAAAGGGGGTGAACAGCGGCGCCTCAATCGGATTGTTGGTATCCACCACAACCCGTCCTTCCCATGGCCCCAGGCCAACAAGTGCCGATGGGATCTTCGACCAGTTCACCGCCAGGAAGACCAGGTCTGCCAAGGCAGCTTGTGCAGTCGTAACGGCTCGAGCCTTGGGCCCCAGATCGGCGATCAACGACGCAAGGCTTTCGGGGCCACGGCTATTGGCGATGCTGACTTCCAGGCCGGCCTGCGTCAGTAACCTGGCGATGGCACTGCCAATGGCCCCGGCACCAATGATGCTTATGCTCATGACGGGCTCCTCAGGCGGTAAAGCCGCCATCGATCAGCAACTCGGCACCCGTGACGAAACTGGCCTCGGGGCTGGCCAGATAGGCCACTGCGCTGGCGATGTCCTGGCCTTCTCCGTAACGTCCCACGGCGATATTGGGACGGACGAAGTCGGCCACCGGACCATCGGCGGGGTTCATGTCGCTATCGGTCGGCCCGGGGTGAACGGTATTCACAGTAATACCGCGTGGTCCCAGGTCTCGCACCAGGCCTCGGCTGAAGCCCGCCACGGCCCCCTTGGTCAGGGTGTAGGCGCAGGCTGTGGCGAAAGCGGCGTACTGCACCATCGAGCTGCCGATATGAATGATCCGCCCACCCTGCCCCATATGCTTGAGCGCCTCCTGGGTGGCCACAAAGACACCGGTGACATTCACCGCAAGGATGCGCTGGAAGTCTTCGAAAGCAATGTCTTCAGGAGCCCCCAGGACACTGATACCGGCGTTGTTGACCAGGATATCGACCTTGCCGAATAACGTGGCGACTTGCTGCACGGCTGCGCGTACAGCCTCGGGGTTTCCAGCGTCGGCAGCCAACGCGACAGCTCGACCGCCGGCGGAGGCGATCTCCTCGACCAGGGCCGCGGCACGGTCTGGCGAGGCGTTGTAAGTGATGGCGACAGAGGCGCCGTCTGCGGCCAGGCGTTTGGCAATGGCCGCCCCAATGCTGCGTGAGCCGCCGGTGACGATGGCGATCTTGCCAGAGAGAGGAAGAATTGCAGGGTTCATGGCGTGAGCCTCAGGTGGTGGTTGGTGAGGCTATGAAACGCTTTTCTTTTTTCATCAAGTAGTAGGGAGTGGCTAGAATCACTTTCAACGTTTACTTGAAGGTATCGATCATGGAGACCCTGGCCAATCTGCAATCCTTTGTTCGCAGCGCAGAGGCAGGCAGTTTCTCTGCCGCCGCACGGCGCCTGGGTATCACGCCCGCTGCAGTGAGCAGGAATGTCGCCCAACTGGAGGCCAACCTGGGGGTACGGCTGTTTCAACGCAGTACGCGCCGACTGGCCCTGACCGAGGCTGGGGAGCGCTTTCTCGGCAATCTCGAGGGTGGGCTGGAGACTGTCCAGGCTGCGATTGCCGATGTGACCCGTCACGCCGGAGAACCGGCTGGAGTGCTGCGTATTTCCGCGGCACCCGCTTTTGGCCGTGACTACCTGCTGCCGTTGATGCCGCAGTTCATGAAGCGATATCCGGCCGTGGTTCCTGAGTGGCACTTCGACAATCGCCAGGTGGAACTTATCGCCGATGGATTTGACGTTGCCATCGGAGGTGGGATCGAACTTTCGCCCGGAGTGGTCGCCAGGGATCTGGCGCCGGCGCATCTGGTTCTCGTAGCCGCGCCGGACTACCTGTCCAGGCACCCTCTTGTACGTCGTCCTGAGCAGTTGAATGACCTCGAGCATCTGGCCATGCGCTCGCTACAAAGCGGCAAGGTCCGCAGTTGGACACTTCAAGGCCCCAAGGAGCAGCGGGCGGCACTGGAATTGCGCCCACGGTTGTTGGTCAACGACCCTCAAGCACTTTGCCAGAGCGCTCTCATGGGATTGGGGGTCGCGCTGCTGGCGATTCCCGATGTGCTTGGCCCGCTGGAAAGTGGCGCCCTTGAACGGATACTGCCGGGCTGGCATGTCGACGCGGGGCCTATCTCACTGTACTTCGCTGGCCAGAAGCTGCTGCCGGCCAAGACGCGTGTCTTCGTAGACCTGCTGGTGAATCATGCCCGCGAGCAGCAATGGGCGAAGCGCTTCGATGCCAACTGAATATGCCTGCACTGGCCTTCAACACAGATCGCTGCAATCTCGCGCTTCAGAAACCGCGGGTATTCTTCGGTCGATCGCGCACACCCTGTTACTGAAGTTTGATTTTGATCAAACTCTCCATTGCCTTGCTGGCTAGACTGAAAACCAATACGACGCCATCAGTCGAGGTTGTACTTCATGTCCTGGTTCCGCCGTCATCGCCAACGCCTGTTGCACCTCACCCTCGTGGTGTGGGTGTTAGCCATGGGCGTGATGGCCATCCAGGGTTGCCTGGTGCAACCGAATCACGAGATAGCCGCGCCACATTATGCCGAGCAGCAGGTGGCGGATGATCATGCCCTCCACGCCAGTGGTTGCCTGCAAAGCTGTGAGGACACTGTCACGGCGATAAAACCTGCATTGCAGCATCCAGCATTGGACGCCCTCCAGTGGGCCGCCCTCTTGCTGTTAACTGCGGCAGTCATACTGGTGCTCGATCCCGTGAAGGATTTCTCCTTTGCCGCCCTTGCACTGAAGCGCCCTGCCCCGCCGAAAGAACCGGCCCGCCTGGCTTTCGTCCGCTTCAACGATTAGCCCCCCTGTTTTCAAACTGGCAGAGCACGGGTCGCTCCGTTCTGCTGCGCCGCTTTTCGTGCCTCTGTCATTCCTGCTTATTCCCCCACGAACTCAGGAGTTCATCATGCATAAACATTCAACATTCGTCCTGGCTGCCGTCTTGGCTGGCGGAGCACTCATGGCCTCTGCCGAGGACGCGCATCACCCGGCCGATGCTCCAGGCGGAGCAATCCAGAGCACGGCACCGGCGCCAACGGCCATGACTGGCGCCATGACCGAGCAGATGGAGAAAATGCAGGCTGCCCATGACAAGGCCGCGGCGGCTAAAACGCCTGCCGAGCGCCAGGCCGCCCTGCAGGAAGGCATGAAAGCGCTGAAGAACGGCATGGCCATGATGAGCAAGGAGCAGAGCTCCATGGGGTGCATGGGGATGTCCGGAGCCAAGGACGGCGCAGGCAAAGGCATGATGGACATGATGATGCAGATGATGGAGCAACAGTCGTCGATGATGGATATGCCAATGAAGAAATGAACCTGATGTGTGTCGCCAAGAATCCGGCAAGGCGAAGTCACTGGCCGAGCCGACACTGACTGCCCACTTGTGCAGCTGTTCATGCCCCACGCCACGGCGATCATCAGTAAAGGCATGAACGGCAAACACACCTGGCAAGTGAGGAGCGCCAACCATGAATCATGCTGAACCGGCCTACGGCCTCTGGTCGCTGGTCATTATCAATTCATTAGTGTTCATCTTGTTCGCCTTCAGCTTCACCCGGCCCAGGACGAACCGCGATTGGCGCTCCTTTGGCATGTTCTCGGCGTTCCTGGTGGCGCTGTTTAGCGAAATGTACGGGTTTCCGCTGACGATCTACCTGCTGATGCCCTGGCTCACGCGCAACTTCCCTGGCATCGACTTCCTTTCGCACGATGCCGGGCATTTGCTGGAAATGGTCATGGGCTGGAAGGTCAATCCGCACTGGGGGCCATTCCACATTCTCAGCAACTTGCTGATCGCCGGCGGCTTCTGGTTATTGGCGGCCGCCTGGCGCGTGCTCTACACGGCCCAAAGTACCGGGCAACTGGCCCTCGACGGGCCCTATGCGCGGATCCGTCACCCGCAGTACGTCGGCTTCGTGCTGATCATGTTCGGCTTTCTGTTGCAGTGGCCTACCTTGATCACCCTGGTGATGTTTCCAATCCTCCTGGTGGTCTACGCCAGGCTGGCGAAGCGGGAAGAACAGGAGATGCTTGCGCATTTCGGCGATACCTACCGCACTTACTCGCAACAGACGCCGGCATTCCTGCCCTGGACAACCCCTCACAGCCCCCCTACTGGTGCCCCTCCGGGCCCAGGAGAACAGTCATGAACGCTCCCTGGAAAACCGGCATTTCTCTGGCCCTGACCATGGCCATTTCCTACACCCTTTGTGCGCTGCTCTATGCGCTGTGGCCGGCGCAGGGTGTCGCTTTTCTCAGTGCCTTGTTCCATGGCCTCGACTTTGCTCGCCTCCAGGCGCCACGGGACTACAGCGTGACGACGTTCGTCGGGCCGCTGCTGGTCTTGAGTGCGTGGGGCGCAATCGTCGGCACCGTGTTCGCGTGGCTGTCCAACAAGCTCCATGGCCGGCCCTGATAACCGCTTCGAGCAGGAGGCCGCGATGAACCCGTCACACATGCAGCACAGCCACCATCGGCAGGCGCTCGCGTCAGAAACCATGGCGAAGGATCCGATCTGCGGAATGATGGTGGACAAGACCACAGCCTTGTCACGAGAACGTGGCGGGCGCCGCTATTACTTTTGCAGCGATACCTGCCTGCGCACCTTCGAGTCGCCAGAACGTGAACTGAAGGCGATGAAAACCCGGGTCACTATCGCCCTGACCGGGGTTCTGGCCTTGGCGCTGCTGCGTGCAGGCGCCTTCATTGCACTGGCGGCGGGCGCCACGCTGCTGACGTGGGTGCCGATCCCGGCGCTCCCCTGGTTCACATGGGGCATCTGGCTATTCCTGCTGGTCACACCGGTGCAGTTCATCGGTGGCTGGAGTTTCTACAAGGGGGCGTGGAACGCCGTTCGCACCCGTAACATCAACATGGATTTTCTGATCGCCCTCGGCACCTCAGTCGCCTATTTCTACAGCGTCGTGGTGTTGTTCTTCCCGGACGTCCTGCCAGTCAAGGTGGCCGAGCGCGACGTCTATTTCGAGGTGTCGGCGGTCATCATCGCCTTCGTGCTGCTGGGCAGGTACATGGAGGAGATCATCAAGAAGAAGTCCTCTGCCGCGGTACGGCGCTTGCTCGATCTCAAACCGGCGATCGCCCATGTGATGCGTGACGGGCAAGAAGTCGACCTGCCTGCCGAGAGCGTCATGGCCGGCGAGTTGCTGATAGTCAAGCCAGGCGAAAAAATCCCTACCGATGGCGACGTGAGTGAAGGCCAGTCCACGGTGGATGAGTCCATGCTGACCGGCGAGTCGATGCCCGTCGACAAGCACCCGGGCAGTCCGCTGATCGGAGGCACGCTCAATGGCAGCGGGGTATTGCGTTTCAAGGCGAGCAGGATCGGTGCCGACACCGCGCTGGCGCAGATTATCAAGATGGTCGAGGAGGCGCAGGCCAGCACGGCACAGATCCAGCGGCTGGCCGATCAGGTCACCGCCTACTTCGTGCCCGCAGTGCTGGCAGTCGCGATGCTGGCCCTGATCGGCTGGTCCCTTGCGGGAAACTTTGCCCAGGGATTATTGGCCTTTATCGCGGTTCTGATCATTTCCTGCCCCTGCGCGCTGGGCGTGGCGACGCCGGCCGCATTAATGGTCGGTGTGGGCAAGGGGGCCGATAACGGCATCCTTATCCGCGGCGGCGAAGTCTTGGAGCGGGCAGAAAAACTGCGGACGGTGGTGTTCGACAAAACCGGCACCATTACCCGAGGCGAACCGAATGTAACCGAAGTCATCACGCTGGGGACCGCACAGGAAAACGAGGTCTTGATGCTCGCCGCCGCCGTGGAGTCCGGTTCGGAACATCCACTCGGCGCAGCGATAGTGCGCGCCGCCCGGCATCGTGGCATCCGCTTGCCGCAAGCCACCGGCATCCAGGGGATCGCCGGCCACGGCATCGAAGGCCGTGTCGACAATCAACACATCTGGCTGGGCAACCGGCGATTGTGCGCCCGCCAAGGCATTTCGACCGAAGCGGCCGAAGAGCACCTCATCCGCCTGGAAGCCGATGGCAAGACCTCCATGCTGGTCGGTGCCGATGAACGCCTGCTCGGGGTGATTGCCGTGGCCGATACCATCAAGCCCGAAGCGGCTGAAGCCGTTGCGGCATTGCAGGCAAGCGGCATCAAGGTCGTGCTACTGAGTGGCGATAACCACCGTACCGCCGAAGCGGTCGCGCGCCAGGTCGGCATCGAGCGGGTGATCGCCGAGGTCTTGCCGGATGACAAGGCCGCCGTGATCCGTCAATTGCAAAGCGATGGGCAGGTCGTGGCCATGGTTGGCGATGGTGTCAACGATGCGCCGGCCCTGGCCACCGCCGACATCGGCATCGCCATCGGCTCGGGTTCGGATGTCGCCAAGGAAACCGGCGGCATCATCTTGCTCAAGAACGATGTGCGTGACGTGGTCACGGCGATCAAGCTGTCGCGCGCGACCATGGTCAAGATTAAACAGAACCTGTTCTGGGCGTTCATCTACAACAGCGTCGGCATTCCCATCGCAGCCTTTGGCCTGCTCAATCCCATCATCGCTGCCGCCGCCATGGCACTCAGCTCGTTGTCGGTGATTGCCAACTCCGCGCTGCTCAAACGTGCCCGTATTGGCTTGAGCCAGGAGCCCGGATCATGAAGCGCGAAGTTCTTGCAATCTGCCTCCTGGTGAGTGGTGTGGGTCCAGAGGTCTTGCGTCATAACCATCCCTCCAGCTCCCTCAGGAGTGCTGTCATGAATCAACATAACGTGCCCCAGCATCGCGCAAGAGGTATCAACGGGTACTTTTTAGGCTTCCTTGCCATCGTCGGTTATTTCCTGTTCACCGAGCACAGGGCCCATGTCGTGCCGTATCTGCCATTCCTGCTGCTCCTGGCCTGCCCCCTGATGCATGTCTTCATGCATCGTGGGCATGGGCATGGGCATGGCAGGCATGGACACGCTGACAGGGCTGAACATGGCAGTGGCTGTGGCCATCACCCCGGCGACGCTGGCAATGACCAGGAACATACGGGCCTACCCGATGGCAACAGGAAGTACCCCGACCGCCCTGCATGACGGATTCGTCGTACCTGCGCAATGCAACGAAGCTCATCGAGCTTCGGTTGGCGTCGTGGGCCCTGGCTGCATTAAAAGCGACGAATCTCCAACGTCGCCCGCAGCCCGCCAGCGTGGCTATTCTCCAGCCTGATCTGCCCGCCCAGGCGCGCTGCAATGGCCTGCACTATGGTCAGCCCCAACCCTGCTCCCTGAGCGTTTCCGCGGCTATAGAAACGTTCGAAGAGCCGCTCGCGTTCAGCCTCATCGATTCCCGGCCCCTGGTCTTCGACGGACAGTTCGTAGTGATCCTGTTGCTTCGCCAGTCGCACCCTGATCAGCCCGTGGGGCGGCGAAAAGTTTGCCGCGTTGGTCACCAGGTTGTTCAGGGCGATATCGATGGCGGCCGCGTTGACCCTGACCCGGCCGATGTCTTCGTCGACATCGAAAGCCAGTTCGAGCCCCTGGTCCAACAACCAGGGCGTCAGCTGGACCAGGCTGTCGCGAACCGTCGCCGCCAGATCGATGCTGGGGGCCGCCGGAGTGTCCGTTTGCGGCTCGATACGAGCCATCGTCAGCAACTGATTGACCAGCCGGGTGGTGCGGTCCACGCCGGCAATCAAATGCTCGAGCGATTCACGGCGATCCTCCTCGCTCCCCTCCTCCATCAGGTTCTGCGCATGCACCCTGAGCACCGCCAATGGCGTGCGCATTTCATGGGCGGCGTCAGCGATAAAACGCCGTTCACGGCCCATGACTTCCTGGATCTGTGCCAGCACCCGGTTGAGTGCCGCCTGCATGGGCTCAAGCTCGGTGGGCAGTGGCATCAACTGCAACGGTTCGAGAGAGCCGGGATGCCTCGCGCGCAGCGTCGCCGCCATATCCTCCAGCGGTTTCAAGCCCCAGCCGATTGCCAGCCAGATCACCGCGGCGAGCATCAGGGCGCCAAGCAGATTAGGGACAACGGTGTGACGAACAATCCGATCCACCAGGTCGGCACGCACATCGTCCCGCTCACCGACCCATATCTTCAGGCCGTATTGCGTGTCATCCAGGGTGAATGCCCGCCATTTATGGCTACTTGGATCGGTCACGTCACTGAAGCCGGGCGCGGCCGACGCCGCGGCAAAGGCCGGCGCGCTCAAGGTGTGGACCAACAGCTCGCCCTGGGCGTTCCAGACCTGGAACGCGATCTTGCTTTCATAGGGGTGGCCATCGACTTTGGGGGCTGCCTGGCCCAGCGCCTGGTTGAACGCCTGATACAGCTCGGCGTGCTCCTTGCTGGCCATCGGCATGCGCATGATCCCTTGCAGCAGGCGAGCGTTCTGCGCCAGCTGGGCGTCGTAGACCTCGTCTATTTCATGATTGCTGTCGTGCAGATTGAGCACGGTCATGATCAGCAGGCCAAGGAACAACAGCCCGAGGATCAACCTCAGGGTACGGCGCCTGATGGAGGTCATGGGCGCCCTTCCACCAGGTAACCGACGCCCCGGACGGTCCGGATCAGATGGCTGGAGAACTTCTTGCGCAGGTGGTGGATATGCACTTCCAGGGTGTTGCTTTCCGCCTCCTCGCTCCAGCCGTAGAGCAACTGCATCAGGTGGTCGCGGGTGATCACGCGGCCAGGCGGCGACAACAGTTCGTGGAGCAGTTGGTATTCCTTGGGGGTCAGGGCCACCGGCTCGCCCAGATAGCTGACTTGCTGGGTGCCGGGGTTCAGGCTGATGCCTGCATGCTCGATCAGCATCTGGGCACGGCCGGCGCTGCGCCGCAGCAAGGCGCGCAGGCGCGCCTTGAGTTCAGCCAGGTCGAAGGGCTTGATCAGGTAGTCGTCGGCCCCGGCGTCGAGCCCGGCGATACGGTCTTCCGTGGCATCCCGGGCGGTGAGGATCAGCACCGGGAGGTTGCAGCCACTGTCACGCAAGCGCCGCAGCACATCCAGGCCGTCCATGCGCGGCAGGCCGAGGTCGAGCACGGCCAGGTCAAAGGTTTCGCTGAGCAGCGAATGCAGGGCGCTGCTCCCATCCTGCAGCCAGTCGACGGTGTAGCCCTCGCGTTCCAGGGCATGCTGGATCCCCTCGCCGAGGGCCACGTCATCCTCAATCAGTAGTAAGCGCACATGGACTCCTGTCAGTTGAGTTTCTTGTTCACGTCCACCAGCAGTGCCTCGATTTCCTTGCGGCGCCCGGCGTCGGCGGTTTCCCGGCCGGGCCTCGGGGCTGCCCGCAGGGCCTTTTGCAGCGCGTCCCGGGCTTCGCCGTAGCGTTTTTGACGGTAGAGATGATCGCCCCAGAAGTACAGACTGTCGATGCCGTTCGGGTTCACCTGCAAGGCCTGCTTGAGTAACTGCTCGGCTTTTTCCGCGTCACCGAAGCCGATGGGCCAGCCCGGCACCCGGTCGTACAGTGCGGCCAGGCTCGTGTAGGCCGAGCCTTGCAGGGCCTGGGGGTCCAGGGTCATGGCTTTTTCCAGGTAGCCCTTCGCCGCCTTGGCCTTGCTCAGCGCGCCGAGACCGCCCTGGGCGCCGGCCCAGCTGCTGGTGACGATGCCGGACCAGATCCAGGCTTCGGCCAGCGATTGACGCTCCTGGGTGAACGCGGAGGTCTGGCTGGCCAGTTGTTCGAACGCGGCGCTGCGCTGCTCTTCCGGGAGTTCGTATTGAATCTGTGCCCAGCGTTGCTGGATACCGTTCAGGCGTTGCTGGTCAGCGGGCTCCAGCGCCCAGACGCTCTGGCCCAAGGCCCCCAGCAGCAGACCAATGATGAGTTTTTTCATGGTTTGAGATGCTCGTTATCAGGTTTCTGGCTCAGGCGACGGATCAACGGCAGCTGCTTGCGCAGGCCGCGGTCCACCAGATTGGGCAGCAGGCTGTTGAGGCGCATGAAAAAGCGCTCCGGCCAGCCCAGGTACAGGTCACGGCGGTCACCGGCGATGGCGTGGATCACCGCCGAGGCGACGGTCTGCGGATCGTCGACATTGGACTTGAGGGCGTCATTCAAGGCCTGGGCCGCCGGGCTGTTCATGCTGGTGTGGGTAGCACGTGGCGCGACATACAGAACACCGACCCGGGTGTCTGCCAGCTCCCGGCGCAGGGCTTCGGAAAACCCGCGCAAGGCAAACTTGGTGGCGCAGTAAACGGCATAACCGGGGTAGCCAATGGAACCGTAGGTCGAGCCGACGTTCACCACCATCGCGCTCTCGGCTTGCTTGAGCAGTGGCAGCAAGGTCTTGGTCAGGCAGACCGGCGCGCCGATGTTCACCGCCAGCATCGCATTGATGTCGCTGTCATCGAGCTGTTCGAGCATGGCGAAGTGATTGACCCCGGCGGCATTGATCAGCAGGTTGATGCCGCCCATGGCCTGCGCGGCAGTCAGCACTTTGCGCCGGTCGGCGAGGAAGGTCAGGTCCGCCGCCACCCAGCACAACTGGCCGGGATAACGGGCGAGCAAAGGCTCCAGGGGGTCGCGCCGGCGCGCCACCGCCAGGACCTTGGCGCCACTGGCGCACAGGGCGCCGGCGATCGCCAGGCCAATGCCGCCGCTGGCCCCGGTGAGTACTACGCGAGCGTCAGACAGGCGCATGCAGCGCCTCCCCGCCGCGGGGCAAGCCGCGGAACATGTCGGTGTAAAGCCTGTAGACCACCTTGGACGCATGAATGACCGCAGCCTGGTCGGCCGGATCATCGAGGGTGTTCATCAGCCGGCGGTAAGTCTGCATGTGCTCGACATCCAGCGAGCCATGGGAGCTGAGGTAGCTGAAGGCCGTTTCCGGCAAGCCCAGGCGCTGGCGAATGCTGCCAGCGGCATGGGTGGCCAGGGCAATGCTGGTGCCCTCGAGCACATTGACCATGCCGAACAGCCCCACCGGATTGTCCCGGGCGATCAGGTCGTAGAGAAAGCTGACCATCAATTCGATTGGCAAGGAGGGACGACCGTTGCGCACCTCGTCCCTGTCGCCGCCGCAGGCCTCGATGTCATCGAGCACCCATTGTTCATGGCCGTATTCCTCCTCGATGTACTCGCACACCGCTTTGCGCAGCCACTCCAGGCGCAGCGGCAGGCGTGCACCGCAGGCCATCATCAAGGGCACGGTGTGACGCACGTGGTAATAGGCTTGCGCCAGGAAAGCCCGGTAGCTGTCCAGGCTGACCTGGCCCTGCAGGGCATCAAGAATGATCGGCAGGTTGAACAGCTCGTTACGTTCCTGGTGGGTAGCTTCTTGCAGGCGGTCAAAAAAACTCATGATGCGGATTCCTCGCAAGGTAGGGATTCGGTCAGTTGCGCCCGGTAACGCTCGACGATGGCGTCGCGACGCGGCCGGCCATTGGCGGTCAGCAGGCCATTGGCAAAGGTGAAGGGTTGATCCAGCCGGGCCCAGTGGTGGACCTGGGCGTAATCGGGCAAGGCCTCGTTGGCCTCGGTCACGGCGGCGGCCAGTTCATCGTCGCTGCAGTCCGGGCGATGGGGCCAGAGCAGCGCATGGTTGCGCGGCATGGCTTCGCCATAGACGAACGCCTGGGCGATATGGCGGCGCTGGGTCAATTCGGCCTCGACCCATTCCGGGTTCACGTTGCGCCCGAAACTGGTGACGAACTGATGCTTCTTGCGCCCCTTGAGGTAAAGAAAGCCATCGGGGTCGAACTCGCCGAGATCGCCGCTGGGCCACCATTGATCGGTGTGCGGCGGTTCGCCCAGGTAGCCGAGCAAGGTCGCCCCCTTGATCAGCACTTCGCCGTCTTCGCCCAGGCGGACCTGCACATGGGGCAGCGGCTGGCCGACACTGCCGGGGCGGTTCGCCTCCGGCCGGTTAAGGCAGACCACCGATGCGCATTCGGACAGGCCATAACCTTCATAGACCGGCAGGCCGACGCGTTGCGCACGCTGCAGCAGCGCTGCAGAAACCCGTGCCCCGCCCACCGCGGCAAAACGCAGCGTGCCGGGGTTGAAGGCTTTGTGTTCGGCGGCGCCGACCAGCACCTGCAACAGCTGCGGCACCAGGATCAGGCTCTGCGGTGCACGGCTGGCCAGGCAACCGAGCAGGCGCGGCACATCAACGCCACTGGCACCCTGGATGCCCAGGGTTTTCTGGCTGGGCAGGCTCAGGGGCACGCCGGCATACAAGGCGGCATAACAGCCGAGGTTTTCCAACAGGATCGCCAGCGGCAGAAGCGCAAGGTGGTGCTGCGGATCCGCCGGTTTGCTGGCCTGATCCAGCTCGCGAGCCACCCGCAGAATGCTCTCGGCGCTCAGGCACACGCCTTTGGGAGTGCCGGTGGTGCCCGAGGTGAAGGTCAGTTTGGCGGTGCCTTCGAACATCCGGCGCGGGCCACTGAAGGTGCGACGCCAGAAGGTTGCGGCCTGCTCGTAGCCGGCCGTTTCCAGCTCGGCGTCCAGTTCCGGTTCGGCAATCACCCAGCCTGCCTGGCTCTGTTCCAGGCAATGGGCGCGCTGGGCCGGGCTGAAGAACGGCGGCAATAGCACGCACGTCAGGCCTTCGAACAGCACGGCCAGGTCCCAGAGCATGGCTTCGACGCCATTGTCCAGGGCCAGGGCAACCACCTTGGCGCCTTCGTCGCGCAAACGCTGCTGGCGCTGCATCACTTGTGCGTACAGCGTGGCGTAGTCCAGCTTCAGGTGATCGCCCCACAAGGCAATGGCATTGGGCCTGTGCTCGGCATGGTCACGCAGAACCTGCTTGAAGCGCTCCCTTTCAGGCGACATGGCTGACCTCTGCAAAAGACGACGGCAACCCGAGGCGATCGAACATCCCGATGTTGCGTAGATGAATGAAACCGGCGCGAATGTTGCCAACGTGCACCCAAGGCTTGCTCTCGTAATAGCTGCCCCAGCTGTGTCGCTCATCGCCCAGCCGCTGTGGGTCGGCGGCACAGAGGGTCACGGGTTTCAGGCCCAGGCGATGAAAGCTGTTCACCAGCCCGATGTTGCCGGTGAACGCCACCCATTCCAGGTCCCCCATGGCCAGCAGGTAGGTCATGGCGATGATGCTCAGCCGTGCACTGCCCGTATCGCTGGCGGCCAGGTTGCCGACCTCGACGATGCCCGCCCGGTCCACGGCGCGATCAGCTGCTGCGCTGATCAGCGGCTCGATCGGATCGTCCAGATAGCGCTCCAGGAACAGTTGCTCGTGGATTGCCAGGCGCACGCCGGCCACGGCACAGAGTTCACCCGATGCGTTGTTGCGCATGCCAAACAGCTGCGGCATGAAATGACGGATGTCGGCACCGTGGGCCTTGCGGAAACGGCGCTGGATAAAGGCTTCGAGGAGCGGACGCTGAGGCTCGCCCGGCAAGGCCCTGGCAAGGCACATCGGCGGCGCTTCGGCTTGGCCGAAGTGCAGAGGCAGAGGGATGTGCCAGTCGTGATCGGGCATGGATGGATGCCTCCCTGGTTAAGTTCGGGAGGAGTATCGGTGGTGTTTCTTAACGGAATCTGAAGGTGGCGAAACGATCCGGCAGGACGGCTGGGGCGACGAAATGCTTTCCGGCTTCTGACCTAAATCAAACACGAACCGGGCATTTACGCAGAAATTGACACTTAGCGTTCGCAACCTGCCCTTTACCCAAGAGGAGTAGTGAAAAATGAGCAGTTCCGTGAAAAAAATGCCAGTGACCAGCGAAGACAAGGCCCGTCAGCCATCGCTGACGACAGACCTCTGGCGGCCCCTGGAAAAACTGCGGCAGCAGGTCGATCACCTGTTCGAAGATTTCAATCGCGGCTCCGGCCTGTCTCCCTTCAGCCGCGGGCTGTTCGATGTCGAGCCGCTCTGGCGGCGTGAGCTGATCGGCCATGGCCTGCCCGCCGTGGACATTACCGAGAAAGACAAGAGCTTCGAGATCTCCGCCGAACTGCCGGGCATGGATCAGAAGAACATCGAGCTCAAGCTGTCCAACGGCTGCCTGATCATCAAGGGAGAAAAGAAAGAGGACAAGGAAGAGAAAAGAAAAGGCTATCACCTCAGCGAGCGTCACTACGGCTCCTTCGAGCGGGTGTTCAACCTGCCCAAAGGTGTCGACGCCGATAAGATCGAAGCCAGTTTCAGCAAAGGCGTGCTGAGCATCTCGCTACCGAAAAAGCCCGAAGCCATGAAGGCCGAGAAAGTCGTGCCGATCAAAGCCGATTGAGTCCGGACCAGCCTGCCCCTTGCCGGGAACCCGGCATGGGGCTTTTTGTTGTCAACGCCATGGATAAGAGGACTAGTCGATACAGGCGAGTTCGTCCCGAGCGTCAACCAGCGGCAGTTGGAACAAGTTGCAGAACTCGTTTGAGTTCGGTCAGCGAACGGGCATCGAGCGCGTCGTTTTTTCCAGCCAGGCGCAATGACTGCAGGCGGCACCTTATTGATAAAACTCAAGCGGGCGACGGTCTGCAGGCGTAGGAATGATGGCTGAGGCGGCGCAAGCCTGAGACGTTGAATGAAACGCCTCCGCCTGTGCTCCTGGCAGTCGACGTGATGCTGCACGTCGGGTAATCCATCCTGATGGGGATGACCGTCATGAACACCCCTTCCCAAGACATGCTCGATAGTCTGTACGGCTTGCCTGCGCACATTGACCAGGCCGCCATTACCCCGCTCTTGCGCCAATACGCCGAGCCCCTGCCGGAGCTGGATTCGCCCGCTTTCGGTGAAATGTTCGACCGCTACGCGGAGGCGCGTGTGGTGATGATCGGCGAGGCCAGTCATGGCACCAGCGACTTCTATCAAGCCCGTGCAGCGATCACCCGAAGGCTGATCGAGCAGCACGGGTTCAATATCGTTGCCGTTGAAGCCGACTGGCCGGACGCGGGCCATGTCGACCGTTACGTGCGCGGGTTGGCACACTCGGCCTGGAAGCGCCATATCTTCAGCCGATTCCCGACCTGGATGTGGCGCAACACCGAAGTGAAGGGATTCGCCCACTGGCTGCACCAATTCAACCACCAGCACGCCCCGCAGCGCCGCGTCGAATTCCGTGGCCTGGACGTTTACAGTTTGCGCAACTCCATTCATGAAGTCCTGAGCTATCTGGACCGGGTCGACCCGCAGCTGGCCCGTGAAGCTCGCCAGCGCTATGGCTGCTTGACGCCCTGGCAGGATGATCCGGCGCGCTACGGTCACTTCGTCGAGCGCGGTGGCCTGATGCCGTGTGAGCAGTCAGTGGTCGAACAGCTCAACAGCCTGCTGGCCGAGCAACTGGCCGGGCTTATCAAGGACGACGAGGCGTTCTTCGATGCGGCGCAAAACGCCCGGGTGGTGCTGGCGGCGGAACAGTACTACCGCGCGATTTATCGAGGTTCGACGGCCTCCTGGAACCTGCGCGACCGACATATGTTCGATACGTTGCGCGCGCTGCTTGAACACCGAGGCCCGCAAGCCAAGGCCGTGGTCTGGGCGCACAACTCCCATATCGGCAATGCGGCAGCCACGGAGATGGGCTGGAAGGGCCAGTTCAATATCGGTCAACTGTGCCGCAGTGCCTTCGGGCGAGAGGTCGTCCTGATCGGCATGGGCACTGATCGTGGCCAGGTGGCTGCGGCCGATGACTGGGATGGCGACCTGTTGATCAAGGATATCCGGCCGTCGCGCCCGGACAGTTGGGAGTATCAGTTCCTCAAGGCCGGCGTCGCCGCGTCATTGACCGACTGGCGCGATCCACAGCGAAAAGAACTGCGTCGAGCCCTTTCCAAACCCTTGCTGGAGCGAGCCATCGGTGTGATTTATCGCCCCGAGAGCGAGCGTGGCAGTCACTACTTCGAAGCGGTGCTGGCCGAACAGTTCGACGCCATGATCTGGATCGAGCAAACGAAACCGGTAACGGCGCTGCCACTGCCGAAAAGCCAGGAGCTGGAACCGGAAGACGAAACCTTTCCGTTCGGTGTGTGAGGCCGGTCAACGAATGCCAGCCCCTTCTATGGAGGGGGGGCGTGCAGATACTTCTCAAACCAGTCGCCAGCAAGCCTGGCGACTTCCTCGAGGGCACCGGGCTCTTCAAACAGATGCGTGGCGCCAGCCACGACTTCCAGGCGCTGCTCACACTGCAGGGCACGACTGCTCTGGCAATTCAGGCCGAACACCACCGGGTCCTGTGCGCCGACGATCTGCAGGGTCGGTGCCTTCACCCGAGACAGCGCAGGCCCCGCCAGATCGGTGCGCCCTCCCCGGCTGACCACGGCGTGCACCACATCCGGCCGCGCGGCCGCGGCCAGCAGCGCCGCGGCCGCGCCGGTACTTGCGCCGAACAGGCCGACCCGCAGCGATTGCAACTCCAGGTCCCGATCGATCCAGTCGAGCACCTCAGTCAGGCGCCTGGCAAGCAATGCGATGTCGAAACGCAGCTCCCGGGTCCGGTTATCCAGGCGTTGCTCGGTCTCCGTGAGCAGGTCGAACAGCAGCGACCCCAGCCCGCGCCTGGCCAGCGACTCGGCAACGTACCGATTGCGCGGGCTTGAACGGCCGCTGCCACTGCCATGAGCGAAGACCACCAGCGCCCTGGCGCCCGGAGGCAGGCGCAAATCGGCTGATAGTTCGATGCCCTCCAGGTCCAGCTGTCGAACTCGAGGTTCAAACATCGCGAGGCTCCTGGGCCGAGGGACCGGGAACCGATTCCCGTTGCCAGGCGCGCTGCAACAGATCGATGACCTCGGTATCCGACGTCTGGGAAAAATCCAGGTACCAATAGCCGATCGACATCATCCACTCGGGGGTGAGCGGGCAGACCAGTTCATCCACTTCGCTGCGCAGCGCCTCCGCTGTCTCAAGCGGTGCAACCGGCACCGCAACGACAATGCGCGCCGGTGCTTGCGCACGCAC
The DNA here is from genome assembly GCF_003184125.1 of Pseudomonas sp. RW409. Lineage (NCBI taxonomy): Bacteria > Pseudomonadati > Pseudomonadota > Gammaproteobacteria > Pseudomonadales > Pseudomonadaceae > Pseudomonas > Pseudomonas sp. RW409. The sequence continues at coordinate 359,641 of NZ_QHHP01000042.1, forward strand.
CGCGTGAACCGCCGCCATCATCGAGGCGCCTGTGGCCAGGCCGTCGTCGATCAGAATCACCACCTGATCCTTGAGCTGCAACGGTGGACGGCCCTCCCGGTAAACCTGTTCACGACGCAACAACTCCTGCGTTTCCCGCGTGACCACGGCATTGAAACGGGCTTGATCGACTGGATGGGCACGCAGGGCGTCTTCATTGAGGATCTGAATGCCGCCGCTGGCTATGGCGCCCATGGCGAACTCCTCGCGAGAGGGTACGCCCAGCTTGCGGACCAGCATCAGGTCCAGGCGAATGTCCAGGGCCCTGGCCACCTCATAGGCAACCGGAACACCGCCACGGGGCAAGGCGAGGACAATGACATCGGGCCGATGGGCATATTCGAGCAACGGCTCCACCAGGCGGCGACCGGCATCTGCCCGATCGCGCAAGATGGTTTGCAATGAAGGACTCTTGGACATCGGAGAACTTCCTCAGGCGATGACGGCGCTCGCCGCGTAACGTGGGGATGCGGCCTTCCCTATATCGCCAAGACGCTGCAAGGCACCTGATAGAGGATATGTTCGGTCGTGCTGCCCAGCAGCTTCTCCAGGCCCCGGGACTGGACTCGGCCCATCACGATCACATCCACCTGCTGCTGATGGGCGAATTCGCTCAGCACCGGAACGGGGTGGCCCTGGATGAAATGCCGGCGGTCAGAGGACACGCCATACCGACCGGCCAGCTTGAGGAACGATTTCTCCATGTCCCTGAGCTGCTCCTTAGTGAGGTCGGCAAGTGTCAGCCCGCCCATGTCGGCCAGATAGGCGGCTGAAATATCGCAGGCATACAGCAGGTGCAGCTCGGCGTCGCACTGCATGGCAAGGTCGCAGGCCTGCTTGATGATCCGCTCATTGAGCTCGTCGCCCTGTGGCTCGGAACTCGAAGCATCGACCGCCGCCACCACCTTGCGCGGCATGGCATGGCCACCTTCGCCAACCAGATAGACCGGTATCGGGCAATGGCGCAGCAAGCGCCAGTCCAGCGGGGTGAAAAACGCGCGCTTGAGTGCCGGTTCGTGCTGCACTTGTTTGATCAGCAAGTCGGGCTGCATCTCCATGACGTGATCGAGAATGTCTTGCTGCAGGTCATCGGCCCAGGTCACCTCTGTCGTCACCACCAGCCCCTTGTCGCGCAGGTTTTTCGCCTGTTCCTTGAGCCAGTCGCGATGGTCTTGCAGGTAATCGGCGCGCGCCTTTTTCCGGTCGCCTTCTTCGAGCAACGCCAAGAGTTTCCAGGAAGGCATCAAGGCACAGACATGCAGGCTCGCTCCGCTGGCCTTGGCCAGGGCTGCGGCATGGTTGATGACCTGGGAGTGACGCAGGGCCGGGTTGATGATCAGCAATAACCGTTGATACTGGCTCATGAGCGGGCTCCGGGCAGATGGGTTTCAACGCCTGCCGTGGCCCTTTCGACGGCCGCCGCGGCGTCCTCGCTGGCGCAGGCACCAGCGCTTGCAATCCAGCGTCCTCCGTCGATGCCCCCTTGGCGTTGATTTATATCAAGTGCCCGCGCAAGGCAGGCAAAATGCCCCCTCCGGCCCGGACACCCGGCCTGTTATCCAGCATATTTATCAATATCAATCAGGGCGGGAGCGCCCTTCTTCACCCATGCGCGAGTACGACCCGGCTCACGGCCATCACTCAGGGAATGGTGGCTGGGCAGGCGATTCCTTTTCCGGAATATCGGTCATGGTCGCCTCGGTCAGCAGCAAGATACTGGCCACCGAAACGGCATTTTCAAGGGCAATGCGCACCACTTTGGTCGGGTCGATAATGCCGGCTTCGTACATGTCGACATAGCTGTTGGTGGATGCATCGAAGCCAATGCTCCCAGGTTCCGCCAGCATGCGCGCAACGACGACGCCGGCGTCCACCGACGAGTTTTCGGCGATGAGCCGCGCCGGGGCTTCCAACGCCCGACGCAATATCTGCAGACCGGTCCTGGCATCGCCCTCATGCAAGGTCTCCTCGGCGGCAACCGTCGGGACAGCCTTGAGCAGGGCCAGGCCGCCCCCCGGAACGATGCCTTCGGCAATCGCCGCCCGGGTCGCCGAGATCGCGTCATCCAGTGCATCCTTGCGGGCCTTCATTTCAACCTCGGAAGGCGCCCCGACCCGGATCACTGCGACACCGCCAGACAACCTGGCCAGCCGCTCCTGAAGTTTTTCCCGGTCGTAATCGCTGGCAGAACTGCCCATTTGCGCGCGAATCTGTTGCAGGCGCGCCTCGATAGCTTCACGGCTACCTGCCCCGCCAATCAGCGCCGTGCTGTCTTTTTGCACCACGACTCGATGCGCGCGTCCTAACTGGCCCAGTTCCACCTGTTCGAGGCTGACGCCCAACTCGTTGGAAACCACCGTTGCCCCTGTCAGGACAGCCATGTCCTGAAGTACCTCCTTGCGTCGGTCACCAAAGCCTGGCGCCTTGATCGCCACTGCGCGCAGGACACCCCGTATCTGGTTGACGACCAGCGTGGTCAACGCCTCTCCTTCGATGTCATCCGCGATCAACACCAGGGGTTGCCCGCTTTTGGCAACCAGCTCAAGCAATGGCAGCAAGTCCTTGAGTACGCCGATCTTATGGTCGCAGAGCAGCAAGTAGGCGTCATCGAGCTCGACCTGCATCTTCTCGGTATCGGTGACGAAGTAAGGCGAGACATAACCCCGGTCGAACCGCATCCCCTCCATGACCTCGACCACGGTCTCGGTGGTCTTGGACTCTTCGACGCTGACGACGCCTTCAACGCCCACCTTTTCCAGAGCGTCAGCCACCAGTTGGCCGATGACGGCATCGTTATGCGCCGACAGCGAGGCCACCTGTGCCTTTTCCCTGGGCGTGCCCACCGGCCGCGACTGGGCCTGGAGCGACGCCACGACCAACGACAACCCCCGATCCAGGCCGCGCTTGAGGTCGATCGCACTGGCTCCCGCAACGACGTTGCGTATGCCATCGGCCAGGATCGCATGGGCCAATACCGTTGACGTGCTGGTCCCATCGCCTACCGCGTCGCCTGTGCGCTCGGCCGCTTGACGCAGCATTTGAGCCCCGAGGTTTTCCTCGGGGTCGAGCAGGTCGATGCGCTTGGCAATCGTCACGCCATCATTGCAGACCGTCGGATTGCCCCACTTGTTCTGAATCAGCACTGATTTCGATTTCGGGCCCAGCGTCACGCGCACGGCGTCCGCCAACTGTGTGGCGCCACTCAGGATCTTCTCGCGAGCAGCAGCACGAAACACGATTTTACTGTGAGCCATGAAGTCGCTCTCCTACCCGTTCGATAGTCCTTTCAGCTTCCATGAAACAGCCCCTGAAACCTTGACTTTCATCAACAAACCCACGTTGTCGGCGAGCCCCTGCGCCACGCATAAAGGCCAATGCGCGGATGACCGATGACGAGTGCCGTCAAATGCTGGGGCCGGCTTCACACGACTAGCGCCAGTCGAGATAACGGAACAGTTCTTCCTCCTGATCGAAATGCAGCCTCACGAGGGTGTCCAGGCGAATCAACTGATGCTGAATCTCCTCGGCAGAAGCCGTGGCGGGGTCGGCACTGAAGTCGGCGCTCATGCGTACCAGCAAATGGATAAGGCGAAAAATTTCCCGATGGGCGTGGCTCATCGTCGACAGGGGGTCCTCGCCCGGCAGGCTGCGAGTCAGCAGCGGGTACAGGGTGTTTTCATCGTCGCGCTCATGTTGCGCCAGCGATGTCTGCAGTTTTCCAACCAGTTCCCGCAAGTCGGCCTGCGCCTGCTCAAGGGGGCGCCGCGAAAAGTCACTGGCCAGTTGATGCAGATCGCTCAGCACTGCGGCCAGTTGCTGGTGTTCGTCTTGCAGGCGATCGATATGTTCTGCGGCAAGCTTTCGTGGGCCCGTTCCCTGCAGAGGTCCCAATGCACGCAGGGCGTTAATGATGATCAACACATCAATGCCCTCCTGCACAACGGCACCGACAAGCGGTGGCAGGTAACCGAGCGCAGCCACGACCATGGCCAGCAATGACATGCCCATGCCGACCCATACGCCCTGCCGGGCGATCCGGCAGGTCCGGCGAGCGATGTCCAGCGCATCGACCAGACGGTCCAGGCGATCGACCAGCAATACGACACCCGCCGCTTGCGCAGATGCCGTGGCACCGCTGGCGCCCATCGCCACACCGACATTGGCCGCCGCCAGCGAGGGGGCATCGTTGATGCCGTCGCCGACCATCAGTGTGCTGGCACGCTGGCAGCCCTGCTGGACAGCCTGCACTTTATCCTTGGGCGTCAACCCGGCTCGCAGCTCGTCGATCCCGGCAGACAGGGCAATCATCTCGGCGGTTTCCAGGCGGTCCCCGGTGAGCATGACGATTTTCTCGATGCCTCGGTTGCGCAATCGCCGCAAGGTTTGCGGGGTTTCTCGGCGCACCTTATCCGAAAACACCAGCAGGCCAGCCAGCTCCCCGTCCACGTCGATGAAGCTGCCACTACACGCCAGGTAATCCATGTGGCGCAGCATGGCCGTGCTCCAGTCAGTCGCAGGCGCTTGTTCATGTGCAAAAGACAAGGTGCCGAAACGCACGCGCCGGCCTTCGACCAGACCACAAAGCCCCGAGCCAGGATGTTCCTGAACCTCCCGCGGAGCGCTGAGTGATAAATGGTGTTGATGTGCCGCCTCGACCATTGCCTGGCAGATCGGATGCGTCGAAGCCTGCGCCAGCGAGGCGGCCAGGCCAAGCAGGTGCTGGGGATTGGCCAGCCCGTTGACCTCTATCGACTGCAGGCGCGCATGGCCGCTGGTCAGTGTGCCGGTCTTGTCGAGAAACACCTGCCTGATCCCGGCCAACGCCTCCAGGGTCGTGCCGTCCTTGATCAATATCCCGCGCCGCGCCGCCCTCGAAATGCCTGACATGATGGAAATCGGCACCGCCAGGATCAACGGGCAAGGTGTGGCGACCACCAGGACCGCCAGCACCCGCAAGGGATCGCCACTCATTTGCCAGGCCACGGTGGCGATCAGCAAGGTCAGCGGAATGAACAGCAGCGCATAGCGGTCGGCCAGGCGCACAAAGGGTGCGCGCGAACGTCGTGCCGTCTCCGCCAGCCGCACTATCCCGGCATAGGTGCTTTGCGCAGCCGTTCGCGTGGCGGTTAACAGGAAAGGTGCGCCGACATTGGATACGCCACTGGGCAGTTGCTCACCTTGGCGACGGGTTACCGGCAACGACTCACCGCTGAGCGCCGATTCGTCCAGGATGGCCGCGGGACTCAGCAGGCGACCATCGACCGGTATCACCTCCCCCAGGCGCACCAGCAATGTCTGCTGCGGTTGGATCTGCTCGACCGGGATCCTGCGCAAGCCGCCCTGCTCCTGCAGCCAGGCAAAACGTGGTGCCCGATCGATGAGCGCACGAAGCTCGCGCTCGGCGCGTTGCCTGGTGAAGAACTCCAGGGTGCGTCCGGTAGCCAGCATCAAGGCAATCACCGCCGCCACCAGCATCTGCTCCAGGACCAGTGCGGCGACCATCGACATCAGCGCGATCAGGTCTACACCCGCCTCGCGCCGGGCCAGGCGCTGGGCAATCTCGACGAGCAGGACCAGGGCCATCACCAGGCTGCCTGCGGCCCAGCCTAGCGATGCCCAGCCGGGCTTCTGCGCCATGTACGCAACGCCACCGGCCAGGAGCGTCAACACGCAGAACAGCAATAGCAGCGGGTTCAGCCACTTGCCGAACATCGAGGAGAGTTCCTCAAAAGGCGATTCGCATTCAGCGCTGGGAAAACCGTTGTCCTTCATAGGATTACTCTCGTCGCCCCCACGACGCCTCGATCGGTGAGTGGCAACACCGGGGGGGTTGTCAGAGCGATGAGCTTGCAGGCTGGTCGGCAGCCGAGAGCTCGACGCTGTCGCGGTACTCCGGCACCGAGACCGACCATCCCAGCTCCTGGCTGATGCGGCGGCGCAGTACGTCCGAGGCGTTGGGTTCGCCGTGCACCACGAAGGTGTGTTTCGGCGGCCGCTTGAACCCGCGCAACCACTGCATGATTTCATCGGCGTCGGCGTGCGCGGACAAGGTTTCCATCGGCACGACTTCGGCGCGGATCGGCACATCCTTGCCGTGGATACGCACCGACTCGGCGCCTGCGACTATCTGCGCGCCGCGGGTGCCGCCAGCCTGGAAGCCCGGTACCAGCAACGTATTGATCGGGTTGGGGGCCAGCGCCTTGAGGTGGTGAACCACCCGGCCACCGGTGGCCATGCCACTGGCGGCGATGATCACCGCGGGCGTGCGCTGCAGATCCAGGTTGATTGATTCCTGGGTCGTGCGCACGAAATGCGCGACATGGCACATGCCTTCGCACTCCTCCTGGGAGAGGCGGTGCTCACTGCGAAAACGCTGGTACAGGCGTGTGACATCGGTGGCCATGGGACTGTTGAGGTAGATCGGCAGGTCGGGGATCGCACGTTTCTGCAACAGCCGGTACAGGTGATACATCAGCAATTGCGCGCGCCCTACCGCAAACGACGGTACCAGGGTGATGCCACGGCGCATCGCGGTTCGGCTGATGACCTGTGCCAGTTGCTCTTCCGGTGACTCGACGGGATGCCGGCGGTCGCCATAGGTCGACTCCACCAGCAGATAATCGGCGTGCTCGATGGTTTCCGGGGCGAACATCAAAGGGTCGTTGGGCCGCCCCAGGTCCCCGGAGCACACCAGCGTGATGCCGCCGGCCACGACTTCCACCGTGGCCGCGCCGAGAATATGCCCGGCGCAGCGCAACTGGATGCTCATACCCGGGACGATATCGACCCGGTGGTGCAACTCCAGCGGCCGCAGCAGCTTCAGGGCGCGCTCCGCATCCTGCTCGGTATAGAGCGGCAACGCCGGGGTGTGTTTCGAGTAGCCATGGCGATTGGCGAACTCGGCCTCTTCCTCCTGCAGGCGGCCGCTGTCGCGCAACAGGATTTTCACCAGCTCACAGGTGGCGGCCGTGGCATACACCGGGCCGCGGTAACCGTTGCGCGCCAATACCGGCAGGTAGCCGCTGTGATCCAGGTGGGCATGGGTCAGGACAATGGCGTCCAGCTCGCGAACCGGTAGCTGGAACGGGTCCCAGTTATGCAGGCGCAATTGCTTGTAGCCCTGGAACAGGCCGCAATCGATCAGTACATGCTGGCCTTCATGCTCCAGCAGGTACTTGCTGCCGGTGACCGTACCGGCCGCGCCGAGAAATGACATTCGCATGCTTGTCTCCTTGAACCTTCATGGGAACGCTATTGATCGCTCCTTTCGCCCTGGCGACCGTTGATTTTTATCAACCGTGGCTGTGCCCGCGGTCATTTCAGCCGGCCTCGGCGGGCGGCTTGACCAGCATCAGGCTGCAGGGGGGATGGTGCAGCAGGTTCTCGGCGGTACTGCCGACGAAAACCTCGACGCCGTGGCGGCAGGCCGTGCCCAGCACGACCATGTCGAACACGTTCCGGCGGGCGAAATGGCCGATCACCTGATGGGGGATGCCAGCCAGCTGATGTCGGTGTTTCTGCTCGACCCCATAGCGCTCGGCGAGCAGATCGAAGGCCTCTTGCTGGGCATCGTTGACCGCATCCCGCAGGCTGTCGTCCAGGCTCGAGGTCGGCACACTCGTCACCGTGTCGCCCACCACCGACCAGTTGCTGACATTGAGCAGGTGCACGGTCGCGCCGCAGGACGTTGCCAGCGTCGAGGCCAGGTCGAGAATCCGTTCGTTGAGCCCTTGGGTCAGTGCTTCCAGGTGGGACAGGTCGATGGCGGCGAGGATCTTCAACGGCCTGGGGTTTTCCGCACGGATGACCAGGTGCAAGGGGGCGGGACAGTCACGCAGCAACAACCAGTCCAGAGGCCGATGGAACACCCGGTCGAGTGCCGGCACCGGCTGCATATCCTTGATCACCAGGTCCGGGTAGAAGTCGTTCACGTATTCAAGCACGTGGGCCGGGCTCAACCTGGCCCAGACCACTTCAGTGGTCACCTGCCCTCCTTTGCATCGCTCAAGCCTGGCCTGTTGCTCGAGCCAGTGGCGGTGCACCTGCAGGTAACCTTCCCGGGCCTGGGTCATCGCGTCGTGGTCGAACAGGCCGGCCACCGCCAGTGCGTTGACGTAATCGAACGCGACAATATGCAACATCGCACCTGTTGCGTTGGCCAGCGCCTGCGCCCGCTCGAATGCGGGGGTGCGAATCATCTCCGTCGGCGCAATGAGCAGTAAACGTTGTATTTTCAACATCACACACCTCGTCCTGGAAACGCTTTACCCGTGTAGCTGCCAGCCCGGCTTCCTGCCGGGAGCATCGTTCAAAAATCATTCATTACTTGCGGGTCGCCTTATCGAGCATCCGACGAGCACGTTCATTCGCCTCATCCGCGGTCCGTTGCGCCTGGCTGGCCGTTGCCTCTGCCCGTTCCGCTTTCAAATAAGCTTCATCGGCCCTGAGCCTCGCCGTCGCGGCGTTGTTTTCCGCGGACTCCAGGCGCGCGTCGATTTCCTGGGCATGTCGCTGACTGCAACCGGCCGTCGTCGCCAACACGATGCCCAGCAGTACAACGGGCAAGTGCTTATCCATGGTTTCCCCCTCAGTCGATTACGACTGGATAGCTTCAGGCTGTGCTTCGAGTATCGGGCGTTATCGAGCCGAGCCTCTGATCTTTATCAACTAATACCGGCTAGCGATCAGCGGGCGGCGTCAGCGAAGCCTTGTTGATTTAGCTCAATGTCACAGCGTCGCTCAGGCGTAAAAAAACCAGAGAGGCCGGTTTATGACCCGGACAACCAACGCATCAGCCAAAGGACACCATCATGAGCGACCTGAATCTGCGTAAATTCATTCTGGAGGAGCTGGAGTTCCAGCCCGATATCGATGCCGCCAACATCGGTGTGACAGTGGAGAACGGTGTGGTCACGCTCACTGGCCACGTCAACAGCTACGCCCAGAAAATCAGTGCCGAACGTGCGGTAAAAGGCATCAAGGGAGTGCGTGCGCTGGCCGAGGAAATCCAGGTCAGGCTGGAAAAAGGCGCCGGCACGGCGGACGACACCATTGCCAACCGAGCCTTGAACATCCTCAACTGGAGTTCAGACGTACCTGAAGGAGACATCAAGATCATGGTACAGAACGGCTGGATCACCCTCGAAGGCGAAGTCGACTGGCAGTACCAGAAAGAAACCGCGGAGCGGGCGGTACGTAAATTGTCTGGCGTGGTGGGCGTGGACAACCAGCTCACCCTGCGTCCGCGAGTGGATGCCGGCGATATCCGGCAGCGTATCGAGGACGCCCTCAAGCGCAATGCGGAAATCGATGCCAAGGCCATTCACATCAAGGTCGACGGCGATGTGGTAAAGCTTGAAGGCAAGGTCCATTTGTGGCGCGAACGGCAGATAGCCGAACGAGCTGCCTGGTCGGTGCCGGGAGTAAGGAAGGTAGACGATCATTTGCTGATTGCCTGAATCGATCACCCGGGGCGCCCACGGCTTCCCCGGGTGATAGGCGGCCTGTCCGGCCCCCATGCCCTCTCCGTGAGCCAAGGCCATGAACAAAAGTCACCAATGGAACCTGTCCTACTTCGTGATCGCGTTGGCCATGGTCGCCCTCGCTCAGTTTCTCTTTTTCGATCGTCATGCCGTGCAGGACATTCCTTACAGCCAGTTTCTGCAACTGCTGAACGAGCAGAAGGTCAGCGATTTGCGGATTGAGAAGGATCGGATCAGCGGCAAACTGCAGCCCCCCATCGATGGGCACGACCGGTTCTCGACGGTGCGGGTCGAACCGGCGCTGGCGGCGGATCTTGCCCGATCGACTGTCGGATTCAGAGGCATCAATGAAAACACCCTGATGAGTAACCTGCTGGGGTGGTTGCTACCTTTTGTCCTCATCATGGCGGTCTGGCACTTCCTGTTTCGCGGGCTGGCGGAAAAACAGGGCCTGGGTGGATTGATGAGCATTGGCAAGTCCCGGGCCAAAGTGTTCGTGGAGCGCGATACCGGGGTGACCTTCGCCGATGTCGCGGGCATCGATGAAGCCAGGGCCGAACTGGTGGAGATCGTCTCGTTCCTCAAGGACAAGGCCAGGTACGCGCGCCTTGGGGCGCATATTCCCAAGGGGACGTTACTGGTCGGTCCACCGGGTACAGGCAAGACCCTGGTGGCCAAGGCCATCGCCGGGGAAGCCGGGGTACCGTTTTTCTCGATCTCAGGCTCCGAATTCGTCGAAATGTTCGTTGGCGTCGGCGCCGCCCGAGTGCGTGATCTGTTCGAGCAGGCCAGGCAGGCCGCACCCTGCATTATTTTCATCGATGAGCTCGATGCCCTGGGCAAGATGCGGGGTATCGGCGCGTTCGGTGGCAATGACGAAAAAGAACAGACGCTCAACCAGCTTCTGGCCGAGCTGGACGGATTCGATCCCCGCGAAGGCGTCGTCCTGCTGGCCGCGACCAATCGTCCCGAGATTCTGGACCCGGCACTGTTACGGGCGGGCCGGTTCGACCGGCAGTTGCTGATCGATCGCCCCGATCGCAAAGGCCGAGAGGCGATTCTCAAGGTCCACCTGAAAAAAATTACCGCGGCCGCGGACCTCGATTGCCAGCGTATCGCCGACATCACCACCGGTTTCACGGGTGCCGACCTGGCCAACCTGGTCAACGAAGCCGCCATCGTGGCCACCCGCCGCGGCGCCGAGTCGGTCCACCTCGACGACTTCACCTCGGCGGTGGAGCGCCTTGTCGCGGGGATCGAACGCAAGAGCAGCCTGCTGCACCCCGACGAACGCAAGGTGGTGGCCTATCACGAGATGGGGCATGCCCTGGCCGCCAGCAGCCTGCCGGCCATGGACCCGGTCCACAAGGTGTCGATCATCCCGCGCGCCGCCGGTTCTCTGGGCTATACCTTGCAGCGACCGACCGAGGACCACTTCCTGATCAGTTGCCAGATGCTCAAGGACCGGATTGTCGTGCTGATGGCCGGACGCGCCGCCGAGTTCCTTGCCTATGGTCAGATATCCACCGGCGCCGCTGACGACCTGGGGCACGCCACCGATATTGCCCGCCAGTTGATCACTCGGTTCGGCATGGACTCGACCCTCGGCCAGTCGGTACTCGAGCGGCAACCTGCAAGCTATTTGGGCGAACGCCTGCCGCGAGGTGGCGAGAGAGACTATTCGGAACAAACCGCCCGGGAAATTGACCTGGCCATCCGCGCCTTGCTCGATGAAGCCTATGACAAGGCCAAGACCCTGCTCCAGAACCGCCGGAACGACCTGGATGCCGGAGCCCGCCTGCTGCTGGAAAAGGAGACCCTGACTCCCGAGGAATTTCCACCGCTCCGGCCGTTGGTGCCGGCCCAGGCTTCGCAGCGGCTGAGCGCGCTCTGACACTCAAGTACCGGTCGCGGGCGTCCATTGCCAGTTCAGCACCTCGGGCATGTCCTGACCGTGTTCGATGAGGTAGAGCTTGTGTTTTTCCAGGGTCGACCAGTAGCGCGACCGCGCCAGCTGCAACTGATCATGCAGCCGGGGTACCCGCTCGATCACGTCCAGCGCCAGCTGGTAACGATCCAGGTTGTTGATCACCGCCATGTCGAACGGGGTGGTGGTCGCGCCCTCCTCCTTGAAACCACGCACATGGAAACGCTCGGGATTGTTTCGCTTGTACAGCAACCTGTGGATCAGCGCCGGGTAACCGTGGAACGCGAAGATCACCGGCTGGTCGAGGGTAAACAGCTCCTCGAAGGCGCTGTCCGGCAAACCATGGGGGTGCTGGTATGAGGGCTGCAGCACCATCAGGTCGACGACATTCACCACCCTCACCCGCAGGTCCGGAACGTACTCGCGCAGCAGGGTAACGGCGGCCAGGGTCTCCAGGGTCGGCACATCGCCGGCGCAGGCCATCACCACGTCGGGGTCCTGGTCATCCCGGCTGGCCCAGTCCCATCGACCGATCCCGGCCTGGCAATGGCGGATGGCCGCATCGATATCCAGCCACTGCCACTCCGGTTGCTTGCCGGCCACGATGACGTTGATGTAGTTGCGGCTGCGCAAGCAGTGATCGGCTACCGACAACAGGCAATTGGCGTCGGGTGGCAGATAGATTCGCGCAATATCGGCCTTTTTGTTCGCCAGCAGGTCGATGAACCCCGGGTCCTGGTGGGAGAAGCCGTTGTGGTCCTGGCGCCAGACATGGGAAGTCAGCAGATAGTTGAGCGAGGCCACGGGTTTGCGCCACGGCACCTCGGCGGCGGTTTTCAGCCATTTGGCGTGCTGATTGACCATCGAATCGACGATATGAATGAACGCCTCGTAGCAGGACAGCAGGCCGTGCCGCCCCGTCAGCAGGTAGCCCTCGAGCCAGCCTTCACAGACCTGTTCGCTGAGGATTTCCATCACCCGACCGTCAGCCGCCAGGTGGCTGTCATCGGGCTCTTGTGGATCCATCCAGGCCTTGGCACTGACCTCATAGACCGCGTCCAGCCGGTTCGAGGCCGTTTCATCCGGGCCGAACAGGCGAAAGTTACGCGACAGCAGACTGTTTTTCATCACGTCGCGCAAGAACCTGCCCAGCACGCGGGTGGCCTCTGCCCGCAGGCAGCCCGGCGCCGCGAGCGGCACGGCGTAGTCGGCGAACCGTGGCAGATCCAGCGACCGCAACAACACGCCGCCATTGGCATGGGGGTTGGCGCTCATGCGCCGGTGTCCGGTGGGCGCCAGTGCGGCAAGCTCGGGCAGCAAGGCACCGTTGGCATCGAACAGCTCGTCGGGACGGTAGCTGTTGAGCCACTCCTCGAGCTGGCGCAGGTGCAGCGGCTGCTGGAAATCGGCCAGGGGCACCTGATGCGCACGGCAGGTACCCTCGACCCGATGGCCGTCGACGAATTTCGGCCCGGTCCAGCCCTTGGGGGTGCGTAACACCAGCATGGGCCACAGAGGCCGCTCCGGAGCCTGGTCCTGGGTATTGCGGCGGGCGATGCGCTGGATCTCGCGAATTTCCTGCAGCACCGTGTCCAGTGTCCTGGCCAGCGCCTGGTGCACCTCCATCGGGTCATCGCCTTCGACGAAATACGGGTCGTAGCCATAGCCATACATCAGGGCCGACAGCTCGTCCTCGCTGATCCTGGAGAGCAGCGCCGGATTGGCGATCTTGTGGCCATTGAGGTGCAGGATCGGCAACACCGCGCCGTCGCGCGCCGGGTTGAGGAACTTGTTGGAATGCCAGCTGGCCGCCAGCGTTGCCGTTTCCGCCTCGCCATCGCCGATGACACAGGCCACGATCAGGTCCGGATTATCGAAGGCGGCGCCGTAGGCATGGGCCAGGCTATAACCCAGCTCGCCGCCTTCATGGATCGACCCTGGAATCTGCGCCGAAACGTGGCTGGAGATCCCGTATGGCCAGGAAAACTGCCTGAACAGGCGGCTCAGGCCGCTGGCGTTGCGCCCCACCTCCGGATTGAGCTCGGTGTAGGTGCCTTCCAGGTAGGTCTGGGCCACGACAGCCGGCCCGCCATGACCGGGGCCGGCGACAAAGATCATGTTCAGGTCGTACTGGTTGATCAGCCGGTTGAGGTGCGTGTAGATGAGGTTGAGCCCCGGCGTGGTGCCCCAGTGCCCCAGTAGCCGCGGCTTGATATGAGCCAGGGCCAGCGGCGTCCTCAGCAGCGGGTTGTCCTTGAGGTAGATCTGCCCGACCGCCAGGTAATTGGAGGCCCGCCAGTAGGCATCCAGCGTCTCCAGTTGTTCCGCACTCAGGAAACCGCTCATGAAGTTCTCCGCCAGGGCCCGGCCCACCGATCAACATGCATCGATTCTGGGAGCCTGGAACGCTCAGGACTTGATTTACATCAAGCACCGATGAAGCCATTGAAGCTGAATAAGCCATCGTTCCATCGACGCCGTCTTGACCAGGCCCTTCCACTCGTCGCCTGCTTTTTGCCAGCAGCCGGACGGCCCGCCCTAGCGAGGTTCAAGGACTATGCTTTACCAACCGATAGAGGGGTCTTATGGCATGCCGGACGCCCGGACGCACCCGAACCATCATCTCAAGACTGCCTGTGCCAACTGCAGCGTCCTGGAGCTGTGCCTGCCGCTTGGCCTGACCGGGCACGAAATCGAGCGCCTGGACACCCTGATCGTGCAACGGTTCAAGGTCAGGAAAGGCGCCGCCCTCTATCGCGCCGGCGATCCATTGCGCTCGCTGTATGCCGTGCGTATCGGCTCGTTCAAGACCAGCGTGCTTTCACTCGATGGGCGCGAGCAGGTCACCGGCTTCCAGATGCCGGGCGAAATGCTTGGCCTGGACGCCATCAGCAGCGACATGCACACCTGTAACGCGCTGGCCCTCGAAGACAGCGAAGTCTGCCCTATCCATTTTGCCCACCTGGAAAAGCTCGCCCTGGAGCTGCCGTCGCTGCAGCACAACCTGAACCGGATCCTCAGCCGCGAGATCGTGCGCGATCACGACATGCTGATGATGCTGGGCAACATGAACTCCGACGAACGCCTGGCGGCCTTCCTGCTGAACCTGTCGCAACGCCTGAGCCAGCGTGGCTACTCGTCCAGGGACTTCATCCTGAAGATGCGCCGCGAGGAGATCGGCTCCTACCTGGGGCTGAGACTGGAAACCATCTGCCGCGGCATCGCGCACCTGCGGGACCAGGGGCTGGTGGAAATTTCCGGCCGGGAAGTCAAGGTCCTGAACATGGAGGGGCTCAAGCAATTGGTCGCAGGTTGCCACCGTTCAGCCCCGCGCTGATCCCTGGAAGCGTGGAAAACCATCATGCGCGCCATGGTCCTGCATATCCCCGGCGAGCCGCTGCGCCGGGAAGAACGCCCGGTCCCGGCACCCGGCCCCCAGCAACTGCTGATCAAAGTCCTGGCCTGCGGCGTCTGCCGCACCGACCTGCACCTGGTCGATGGCGAGTTGCCCCAGGCGGTGCTGCCACGGGTGCCGGGCCACGAAATCGTTGGCCAGGTGACCGCGGTGGGCGCCGACGTCGCGCCGGACTGGATCGGCCAGCGGGTGGGCGTGCCCTGGCTCGGCTGGACCTGCGGCGAATGCGAGTTCTGCCGCACGGGCCGGGAAAACCTGTGCGACCAGGCGCAATTTACCGGCTGTCACCTGGACGGCGGCTACGCCGACTACACCCTCGCCGACGCCCGTTTCTGCCTGCCGCTTCCCGAAGCGCTCTCGGCCACCCAGGCCGCACCGTTGCTGTGTGCCGGGCTGATCGGTTTTCGCGCCTTGCGCATGGCTGGCAACGCACGGCACCTGGGCCTCTACGGTTTCGGCGCGGCAGCGCACCTGGCGATCCAGGTGGCGCTGGGGCGTGGGCAGCAGGTGTATGCCTTCACCCGACCCGATGACCACGCGGGCCAGGACTATGCCCGGTCGCTGGGGGCCTGCTGGGCCGGCCCCTCGGACCAGCCCCCGCCGCACCCGCTCGACGCCAGCCTGATCTTCGCCCCCGTCGGCCCGCTGGTGCCGCTGGCGCTGGCCGTCACGGCCAAGGGCGGCTGCGTGGTCTGCGCCGGCATCCACATGAGCGACATCCCGGCATTCCCTTATCGACTGCTCTGGGGCGAACGCAGCGTGCGCTCGGTGGCCAACCTGACCCGCGAAGACGGCATCGCGTTCTTCGCAGAATTGCAGCACACCCCGGTTCACTGCGACGTCACCTGCTTCGCCCTGGACGATGCCAACCAGGCACTGGAGCATCTGCGGGCCGGTCAGTTCAACGGTGCAATCGTGCTCACCCCGTGACGCCCGAGCCGTTCATCTGACCGCCAGGATACTGCCCGGCACCGAATACAGCGCCCGCTCGGTATTGCTGCCGATCAAGCGGTCAATCCCCAGCCGATGCACAGTCCCCATCACCACCACATCGGCCAGGTACTGCTCGACGAAGTCACCGATCGCCGGCACCGGCGGGCCCGGGACGAAGTGCCGGCGCTCCGGCGGGATGGCGTAGCGCTCCGCCAGGGTGACAAACGCCTGGTGCAGGGACTCACGCAGCTCTTCGACGACGTCCATGCCCCAGCCACCGCTGACCAGCGGTGCATCGCCATTGAACGCCGGCGACAGGTCATAGGCGTACAGCAGGTGCAGTGGCGCATCGCATTGCAGGGCCAGGGCATTGGCGGTCTGGATGATGGTGTCGTTCAGGCCGCTGATCTGTGTCGATGGATCGAATGGATCCACCGCCGCCACGACCCGGTGCGGCAACCCGTAGCGGGCCTGATTGACCAGGTGCACGGGGACCGGGCACTCACGCAGCAAATGACAATCGAGCGGCGTGATGAACACCCGCTTGAGCAGCGGTTCCAGGCTGGCGTCCTTGATCAGCAGGTCGGGGCCGAGCTCCTCGACCGTCTTCAGGATGTCCAGCAGCGGATGGGTGGTGAACAGCACGTCGACGGTCGCCTCCAGCCCCAGGTCGCCGAGCCGCTGGGTCTCTTCGGCCACCCAGCGGCGATGGCGCCGCATATAACGCTGATAACCCGCCTCGTCGATCTTCTCTTCCCACAAGCGCACGACCGGTGCTGGCTCGGCGAAGGCACGTACATGCAGCGCAGCCCCGCTGGCCTTGGCCAGCGCAACCGCCCGCAGCGAGGCAGGCGACTGATGCAGGGTTGGATCGGCGATCAGCAGCAAATGTTGGTAATGCCCCATCACACACCTCGCTCAGGCACCGGTCGAACAGGCCGGCATGCGCCAAGAGTGCGCCTTGTCCCCCGATGCGCGGTTTGATTTACATCAGGTGCCGATCAATGAACGAGGCCTGTCGCCTGTGTCTGATCCAGATCAGATCCGCGTGCTGTCAGCAGGGTAAATAAAACCGAACAAACCGCGTGTGCGCCCTGCCGCACACGCCCCTGCGGCCGTATGGAGAACCCCATCATGCTCACTGTCAAAGACCACAACGAACGGGCCGCCGGCGTCTACGCCGCGGTCCCCGGAGAACACTGGATCGAAGCGCTGAGGGACGGCCGTCATGTGCTGATCCGGCCTCTGGCGGAAAAGGACCGCGAGCGGGAGTACGCCTTTATCAAGCGCCTGTCTCCCGAATCCAGGCACATGCGCTTTCTTGCCCAGATCAGCGACCCCAGTGGCGCCTTGCTCGATCAGTTGATGAACACCGACGGCAAGCAGCGCATGGCCTACGTCGCGCTGGCTCACGATAACGGACAACTGATCGAGATCGGCATCAGCCGCTACGCCGCCACGGGCGAGCACGAATGCGAATGCGCGGTGACCGTCGCCGACGAATGGACGCAGCTGGGCCTGGGCACCTTGTTGATGGAGCACCTGATCAAGGCGGCCCGCCAGAACGGCTTTCGCCAGATGTATTCGATCGACGCCGCCAGCAATGCGCCCATGCGCGACCTGGCCAAGGCCCTGGGTTTCGAACGCAGTCACGATCCCGACGACAGCCGCCAGGTCATCCATCGCCTCCATCTGTAAAACCGCCGCCCTTGGCGTGCCGGCCAGCGGTCCGCCAGGGGCGACTCACCCTCGATTACAGCCTCTTGTCCGGTTTTATTGCCAGCACACTGCAAGGTGTCCGATGCAAAAGTTGCTCGGCGGTGCTGCCCAAGAGTTTTTTCAATCCCTTGTGCCGCACGGTTCCCATGACAATGACGTCAGTGCGGTGGGCAATCGCGAAATCACAGATGCACGACAGCGGCGTACCCTCGATGAAGTGGCGACGCTCCGGCGGCACGCCATGGCGTTCGGCCAGTGCCGCGAATGCCTCGAATTGCGCCTCGCCCAACACTTCGTAGATCCCGGCGCTCAACGGCAGCACGCCAACCCCCATGTCCTGGGCATACACCGCGGCCCAGTCATACACATGCACCAGCTCGAGTCCGGCGGCACATTGCCCGGCCAGCTTTACCGCGGCATCGATAATCTGGTCATTGAACACCTTGTCCTGCTCGTCGCTGCGCAGCACATCGACGATGGCCAGCACATTGCGTGGCCGCGGGTTGAAGGCATTGGTCACCAGGTGCACCGGCACCGGACAATCCCGTAGCAGCTGCCAATCCAGCGGGGTGAAGAACACGCGCTTCAAGGCCGGCTCTTCTTCGGCATCCTTGACGATCAGGGCCAGGGGCATCTCATTGACCAAGTGCAGGATTTCTTCGAACGGGCGGTGCACCCAGACCACTTCGCTGGTGACCTCGATGCCCTGTTCGCTCATCGAGCGAGCTTGCTCGTCAAGCCATTGCCGATGGTTTTGCAGGTACCCGTCCCGGGCCTGGGCGATCTGTTCGGGCGCGAACAGGCCGGCCACCGCCAGCGCCTGCAGATAATCGAAGGCCACGATATGCAAGGGCAATTGCATCGCCCGAGCCAGCGCCGCGGCGCGGTCGAACGCTGGCGTCCGGTTCATGGCTGGCGGGGCAATGAGCAGTAAACGCTGAGTCTGTGACATAAGGCACCTCGGCACGCGGTCGTCTAAAAACCCTGGCTGGAATTGCAGATTGAAGGTTTCAGGACCGGGTGACTTGATCTTTGTCAGCTACCCGAAGCGACAGGCTTCAGTACAACCAGATGCCGGCCCACATCGCCAACGTCAGCAGTACCTGGCCGGGAATGACATAAGCGGCGAAGCGGTGCCCGCCGCTGACCCAGGCCACCAGGCATTTGCTCAGGGAATTGCTGCTGACCACGATCAGCACCGGCGTGGCGATGGCCTGGAACGGCAACTGGCCGGATTTGGCCAGGGAGGCTATCGACGCCGTCGAGGAATGGGCGTCGGCGAAACCGCTGAGGGTCGCCGTGACCATCACCCCTACTTCGCCAAAGTGGCTCAACATCACCGACGACAGGAAAGTAATAGCGGTCATGGCCAGCGTGACGAGCAAGGCCAGCTTGAGGTTGAACGCGCCGCCGACCTTGATCGGCTGGCGGGTGCCCTGGGCGGGTGCGGGAAACATCAGGCACAGGCCATACAATGCCGTGGCGGCCGCACCGGCGAACAGCGGCCCCCACATCGGCCCCAGCAGACCGGTATCGACCGCGCCGAGGATCAGGCCCACCTGGGTCAGGGTGGCCAGGTTGGAGAGCAACGCCGCCGCGCCCAGGACCTTGATGCTGTCCGGTTCCTTGGCAGCGATATGCCCCATGGCGGCGATGGTCACCGTGCTGGAGGCGAACCCCGAGGCGATGGCACTGATCGCATAACCGTAACGCGTGCCCAGGTTACGGACGGCGATATGGCCTATCGCGCCCACGGCCATCAGCAACACGGTCAGGGTGCAGATGGTGCGCAAATTGATCGCGGCATAAGGCCCGATGTAACGATCCGGCGCCAGCGGCAACACCACCAGCGCGGCGATCAGCAGTACCAGGCCGTCGCGCATTTCCGCTTCGCTCAGTTGGCTGCGGGCGAAGTGATGCAACTTTTGTCGATAGGCCAGCAGCCCGCCCATCACCACGCCAATGGCAATCGCCAGTTCCGGCGCCGTACCGCACATCGCCCCCAGCGCCAGTACCGTGAGCAACGCCACTTCGCTGGTCACGCCCGGGTCGCTGCCCAGGCTTCGCCAATACGCCACGGTGACCAGCATGGCCAGGCAGATCGCCATGATCCCCAGCAGCAGGCCACCACCGACCTGCATGGCCACGTACCCCAGCAGCGCGGTAATGGCGAATGTGCGCAACCCGGCACAGGCACGGCTGTCTCCTCGCCCCTTGTGCCGCTCGCGCTCCAGGCCGATAAGCAGGCCGATGCCCAGCGCAGCCGCCGCGCCCTCCAGGCCAAGGGTCGCACTCATAGAACCTCCATCCGGATGAACCTGCCGCCCTGGCCACGAGGGTCACTTCACCAGGCCTGGGCAGGCTCCCTTGCTGGTCGTCGGGGCGGATCGGTTGCCGGCGGCCCGAGGGGCATCCCTCGTCTGGCCAGGGCTGGCCGGCCAGGCATGCGGCGCATCGATGCGCGCCCTGAGTTGACCGACGAAGGCCGTTGCGGCTTCCAGGCT
The DNA here is from genome assembly GCF_003184125.1 of Pseudomonas sp. RW409. Classification (NCBI taxonomy): domain Bacteria; kingdom Pseudomonadati; phylum Pseudomonadota; class Gammaproteobacteria; order Pseudomonadales; family Pseudomonadaceae; genus Pseudomonas; species Pseudomonas sp. RW409. The sequence goes on from NZ_QHHP01000042.1 coordinate 379,660, forward strand.
GTCGAAGTCCACTTCCAGGGCATCCATGTGCACCACCCAGCCGTGGCCTGCCGGTTTTTCTGTAATGTCGATGATCATCGATCACCTCCGCGCAAACACGAACGTCAACCGCCCCGGTATCACGGGGTAATCGCGACCTTCATGACCCCGTCCCGCTGGTGAGCGAACAGCTCATAGGCGGCTTCGATATCGTCGAGCCTGAAGCGGTGGGTCACCAGCGGCGACAGGTCGACCCCGCCGCTTTGCACCACTGCCATCAAGCGACGCATGCGTTCCTTGCCGCCGGGGCACAGGGTGCTGACGATGCTGTAGTCGCCCAGCCCGGCGGCGAAGGCGTCGAGCGGGATGTGCAGGTCGCTGGAATACACGCCGAGGCTGGACAACCGCCCGCCGGGCCGCAGCACGCGCAAGGCGGACTCAAAGGTGCCCTGGGTGCCCAGGGCTTCGATGGCCACGTCGACGCCACGGCCATCGGTGAGCGCCATGATCTGCTCGACCACGTTGCCGTCCCTGAAGTTGACCACCTGGGTCGCCCCCAAGCGTTTGGCCACCGTCATGCGCTCGGCCACGGCATCCACGCCGATGATCTGGCTGGCGCCTTTGAGCCGCGCACCGGCCACCGCGCAGAGGCCGATCGGGCCCAGGGCGAATACCGCGACGGTGTCGCCGATATTGACCTCGCCACGTTCGGCCCCGGAAAACCCGGTGGACATGATATCGGGGCACATCAGCACCTGTTCGTCGCTGAGGCCGTCGGGGATCGGGCACAGGTTGGCCAGGGCATCCGGTACCAATACGTACTCGGCCTGGCAACCGTCGATGATGTTGCCGAACTTCCAGCCACCGATGGCGCGAAAGCCATGACGGGTGTCCGGGCCGTCCTGGGAAGCGCAGCCGCACAAGCAGGCATAGCTTTGCCCGCTGGGCGTGATGGCCCCGGCAATCACCCGCTGCCCCTCGGTAAAGCCGCGCACCTGCGAGCCCAGCCGCTCGATGATGCCCACCGGTTCATGACCGATGGTCAGGCCCTTGGCCACCGGGTACTCGCCACGCAGGATGTGCACGTCGGTGCCGCAGATCGTCGTCGTGGTGATACGCACCAGGGCATCCAGCGGGCCCACTTCGGGGATCGGCTTTTCATCGAGCACGATCCGGTTCTTTTCAACGAAAATTGCCGCTTTCATGGTGGCCATGACGATTCTCCGGTCCGGTGCCCGCTCTAGAGTCCAGCAAGACGTTCAGGCTGCGCCGGAAGGAAGGCCCTGGGGTTGATCATGATCAACAATTCATCGATGGAGCCCTTTGCGCCCAACCACACGTCTGCCGGCCTGCTCCACGACCGGACGGGTTGATACAGATCAAGCGCGCGCCACCGGCCAGAGGCAGGATCGGGGCAAGGTTTCACGACCGAAGACGCATCGTTGCCGATACCTGCAACTACCCACGGGAGATTTGTCATGTCCGAGCAAGCACGTTTCATGCTGGTCGCCTCGCCACTGATGGAGAACAGTCCGGCCTTCGATCGGGCCGCCGCGCTGGCCAGGGCCGAAGATGCAGCCCTGCACATCGTCGCCTTCGACTACCTGGAGGGTCTGGCCACGGCCAGCCTGGTCAACGAACAGGCCCTGGAGCAGATGCGCCTGGGCTACGTCGAGCGCCATCGTCAATGGCTTGAAGAGCAGGCCCGCCCGATGCGCAAACTGGGTGTCACCGTCACCACTGAAGTGGTGTGGGTGCAAAACCCGCTGCAGGAGATCCTGACGCACCTCAAGGAACAGCCCATGGCCCTGCTGATCAAGGCCCTGGAGCATCAATCGCGGCTGTCGCGGGTGTTCTTCACCCCCCTGGATATCCACCTGCTGCGCGAGTGCCCGGTGCCCCTGCATTTTGTCAGCCATCTACAGCATGCGTTGCCACGCAAGATCGTCGCAGCGGTCGACCCGTTCCATCGCGATGGTCAGTACCAGGACTTCAACGACCGGATACTGCATGAAGCCTCGAAACTGGCCAGCGCCTGTAACGCCGAACTCGACGTGATCTATGCCCATGACCTGTCTTCCATCGACGCGGACGAATTCAACTTCGACCAGAGCTCGACGTTTTTCTCGTCCAGCAAAGTCAAGACCCTGTTCGACGCACAGGGCGCCGCCTTCAACGAACTGGCCGAACGCAACGGCATTCCAGCGGAACGCCAGCACATGATCATGGGCAACCCGGCCAAGGTCCTGACCAGCTACGCAGACGCCTATGACGTCGACGTGATTGTCATGGGCAGGGTCGGTCATCGTGGCGGCCTGGGGCGCCTGATCGGCAGCACGACAGAGCAGTTGCTGTACAAGATGCCTTGCAGCGTATGGGTGGTTTCGCCCGAGGTGCTGACGGCTGAATAAAACGCCTTTTCAGAAGGCCTGCCCCGCGCGCCTGGCCGGCATCGAACGCCGCCCGGGGCGCCCGGCAACCTCGCGGCCTGTACCGGTCAGCCAGCACCGCGCGCCACTTGCGTGAGGTAGGCGCAGAACATGTCTGCCATCGCGTCGGCGTAGGTCTGGATCTCTGCGGCGCTGCGCGGGCTTTCTGAAAAGTCCTTGCCTACGCTGCTGAGCGTGGTGGTGATCAAGTCGGCAGCCAGGGCGCGGGTTGCCTGCGGTGCGTCGGGCAGCGCCTCTTCCATGAAAGCCTGGAAGATCCTCTCTCCTTGCGCCTTCACGGCCTGCGCTTCGGGGGCGTGGCGATACAGCGGCGCGGCGTCGTTGAGCGCCACGCGCATCCTGGCTTCCTCGCACTCGGACTGGATAAACACCCGGACCAGCACGCGCAACCGTTCCAGCGGGGCTTTGCCAAGGTCTTCGAGGATGCTGCGCAGCATCTGCGTGGTCTGTTGCCACTCATCACTTTGCAACCGGAACAGGATCGCCGCCTTGTTCGGGAAGTATTGGTACAGCGAACCGATGCTGACGCCGGCCTTCTCGGCCACCCGCGCGGTGGTGAAACGCTGCGCGCCTTCCCTGGCCAAAACCTGAGTAGCGGCTTCCAGGATCGCCGCGACCAGCTCCGTCGAGCGCGCCTGTTTAGGGGCTTTTCGCGAGGAAACCTGCGGGGTCCGGCGATTGCTCATGACGGCCCCACGGGGCCGGAGCCAATGCGAATAGCGGGTGGGGGCACTTGCTCATATCCTCTAAATGCGACGAATTGATCGCATTTTAGCCACGCGCCGCCAGGCGTCAATTTTGGAAGGGATACCCCCATGACCAGCACACTGACTACTTCCCCGCTCGCGCCCTTGCTCAATCGCCTGTTCGACCAGGCCCATACGGCAACCAGCCCGGCCGTCGCCGGCATCTCCCGCGAAGAACGCGAGCGCCTGATGCACAGCAAGACCGAATACCTGGATTTCTATGGCCGCCTGAAAGACCTCTGGCTGCCGGTTTCACGCGACACCGGCGGGCTGCTGTACATGCTGGCGCGCAGCACCCGGGCCCGGCACATCGTCGAATTCGGCACCTCGTTCGGCATTTCGACCCTGCACCTGGCCGCGGCCCTCCGCGACAACGGCGGCGGCCGCCTGATCGGCAGCGAGTTCGAGGCGTCCAAGGTGCAACGGGCGCGCCAGCACCTGCTCGAAGGCGGCCTGGCTGACCTGGTGGAGATCCGCGAGGGCGACGCGCTGAAGACCCTGGCGGTCGACCTTCCGGAATCCATCGACCTGCTCCTGCTCGACGGCGCCAAGGCGCTGTATGCCGATATCCTGGCCCTGGTCGAAAGCCGCCTGCGCCCGGGCGCGCTGATCGTCGCCGACAACACGGACTACTGCCCGGACTACCTGGCCCGGGTCCGTTCGCCCGGCAGCGGCTATCTGTCCGTGCCCTTCAGCGACGACGTGGAACTGTCGATGCGGCTCGGCTGAGTCGCCCCTGGAAGACGAGGTCCTGAGCAGGGCCGGGGGCTGATCACCTGCGACCTTGCCATGCCCTTGAACCTCGACCCTGCCGCTCAGCGATCCTCGCGCCCTTCCTCCTCCGACGGATACAGCGCGAGGTAGCTGTCGACGGCATCGCCTATGGTCGGGAAGAACGCCGCTTCGCCAAACCGTGCGAACAGGCCGAACCGCTTGAGCTTGTCCTTGACCGGGTCTTTCATCTGCGCCACGCACAGCTTGATGCCGGCCTGGTGCAGGGTATCGTCCAGTTCCGCCAGCATGTCGGCGGACGTCACGTCGACGCTGGTCACCGGTTCCGCCGCCACCACCAGCCAGCGCACCGGTGTCGGCGAGGCCGCCACGGCGTCCAGCACCCGGTCGTGGAACAGCTCGGCGTTGGCGAAGAACAACGGTGCATCCCAACGAAACAGCACCACGCCGGGGATCAGGCGCGCATCGGGATAACGCGTGATGTCGTGATAGCCCTTGATCCCTTCCGCCCGTCCCAGGACCGCCGAGTAAGGGCGCCAGCCATCCCACAGGAACTCGATGACGGCAATCACGATGGCCAGGCCGATGCCTTCGATCGCGCCCAGCACGGCCACGCCGACGGTGCAGACGATGGAGAGCCAGCACTCCCAGCGCTGGATGCGGTAAATCCGCCGCAGGTCGCGGATTTCGATCAGGCCGATGGCCGATGCGATCACCACCGCGGCCAGGGCGCTGATGGGCAGGTCCTCCAGCAGGTCCGGCGCCAGCATCAGCAGCAAGGCCACGGCCAGCGCGCCGACGACCCCGGTCAACTGGGTTCTGGCGCCGGCGGCCTCGGCCACGGGGGTGCGCGAGGAACTGCTGCTGATGGCAAAGCCCTGGAAAAGACCGGCCGCCAGGTTGGCGACGCCAAGCCCGACCATCTCCTGGTTCGGATCGACATAGCTGCGGGTCCGCGCCGCGTAGACCCGCGAAAGCACGCTGGTATCGGCGAACGAAACCAGGGCCACCGCGCAACCGCCGATCAGCACCGGGCCGATATCGGCGCGGGTGATCCAGGGGATGGCGAACGCCGGCAGGCCCTGTGGCAGCTTGCCGAGGACCGACACGCCGGAGTTTGCCGCCAGGTCCAGCGCGGCGACGGCGACTGTCGCGGCGGTGACGGCGATCAGGATCCCCGGCACACGCTTGCTGTCCTTGAACAGCAGGATCACCCCCAGGGTCGCGGCGCCGACCAGGCAGGCGGTCCAGTTGGTCTTGCCCTCCAGTATCGCGGTGACGATGGCCCACAGGTTGCTCAGCGGCCCGTCGGCCTCGACCGAAAAGCCGAAGAACTTCGGCAACTGGCTGATCAACACCGTCAGCGCGATGCCGTTCATGTAGCCGTAGCGGATCGGCTTGGACAGCAATTCAGTGACAAACCCCAGGCGCGCGATGCCGGCCAGGACGCACACCGCCCCGGCCACGATGGCCATCATCCCCGCCAGGGCCACCGCGCGCTGCGGGTCGCCGCCGGACAATGGCAGGACCACGGCGAGAATCACCGCGGCCAGCGACGAATCCGGCCCCAGCACCAGGATCCGGCTGGGCCCGAACAGTGCATAGGCGAGCAACGAAACTATGGTCGCGTAGAGGCCATAGATGCCGGGCAGGCCCGACGCCACCGCGTAGGCGATGCCGACAGGCACCAGCACCGTGGTCAGCACCAGCCCGGCTTCGAAGTCGTGGCGCAACCAGGCCATCCGGTAGTCCTGCAGCATGCGCAGCCCGGGCAGCCAGCGGCTCCAGCGGTTGTGCCCGGCGCCGGCATCCCGGCGGGCAATCCGGCCGGGCTCCGGGACGGGCGGTGGAGAACCCGAGTGGTTCATGGAACGCTGGTCCTTTGTGTGCGGTGCGGATGTGCCTGGAGGCGCCGGTCAGAACTTCTGTGGAACCCGCCGCAGCGGATGGTCCGACGCCCGATAGCCGCCCGGCTTCTGGCGTTTGGGCAACACCACTTTCTCTCGTGGCACTTCCTTGTAGGGAATGCGGCTGAGCAGGTCGGAGATGATATTCAGGCGCGCGCGGCGCTTGTCGTTGGAGTCGGCCACCAGCCAGGGCCCATGTTCGGTGTCGGTGGCCTTGAACATCTCGTCGCGGGCGCGGGAGTAGTCATACCAGCGGCTGTATGACTTGACGTCCATGGGCGTCAGCTTCCAGATCTTGCGGCCATCCTTGATCCGCGCTTCGAGGCGGCGGGTCTGTTCTTCCGGGCTGACTTCCAGCCAGTACTTGAGCAGGATCACGCCCGAATCGACGATCGCCCGCTCCACCAGCGGCACCGCCTTGAGGAAGGCGACCGCCTGCTCTTCGCTGCAAAAGCCCATCACCCGCTCGACGCCCGCGCGGTTGTACCAGCTGCGGTCGAAGATCACCACTTCGCCCGCGGCGGGCAGGTGCGGCAGGTAGCGTTGCAGGTACATCTGGCTTTTCTCGCGGTCGGTCGGCGCCGGCAGCGCCACCACCCGGAACACCCGCGGGCTCAGGCGTTCGGTCAGGGCCTTGATGGTGCCGCCCTTGCCGGCGCCGTCGCGCCCTTCGAAGACGATGCAGATCTTGATGCCCTTTTCGCGCACCCATTCCTGCAGCTTGACCAGCTCGACATGCAGCCGCCGCAACTCGTCCTCATAGTCCTTTTTGCTCAGCTTCGCGTGCTCAACGGCAGTGCCCTTGGTGGCGCCCTTGTTGTTTTTTGCCATGACCGGAACCTCGTGCCAGACGTTATAGATCGCGTGAGTCTAGTCGATGATCCGCCATCCACAGGGCTGCCCAGGCCGGCCGGGAGCGCGGCGAGGACCAGCGCCCCCGCCCGCTCGTCCCAGGCTCAAAACACCGCGATATGGGCATCCGTGCGCGGTTCGGTGCCGCCGCACAGCACGCCGCTTTGCGGGTCGCGCAGGATGATCTGCCCGCGCCCGTAGCTGGTCAGGTCGCAGGCCACCTGCACCTCGTGCCCGCGCCGCGCCAGGGCGGCGCTCATGTCCCGCGAGGCGTTCTGTTCGATCCCCACCTGCAGCCCGCCCAGCCATTGCCAGCGCGGCGCATCCAGGGCCGCCTGCGGGTTGAGGCCGAAATCCACCAGGTTCATGACCATCTGCACATGCCCCTGGGGCTGCATGTAGCCGCCCATCACGCCAAACGGCCCCATTGGCACGCCGCCCTTGCTGAGGAAACCCGGAATGATGGTGTGGAAGGTCTTCTTGCCGGGCGCCAGGCAGTTGGCGTGCGCAGGATCGAGGCTGAACTCTTCGCCGCGGTTCTGCAGGGCGATGCCGCTGTCGGGCAGCACCACGCCCGAACCGAAACCGTGATAGTTGCTCTGGATGAACGACACCATGTTGCCCTCGGCATCGGCGCTGGCCAGATAGACCGTGCCGCTGGCGTGCGGGTCGCCCGGCTGCGGGGCCTGCGCCTGTTCGCCGATCTGCGCCCGGCGCCGGGCCGCATAGCGGTCGCTGAGCAAATCCTCCACCGCGACCCGCATATGCGCGGGGTCGGTGATGTAGTGCAGACCGTCGCTGTAGGCCAGCTTCATCGCCTCGAGCTGGCGGTGCCAGGTCTGCTGGCTGTCGCGGTGATCGAAGTCGAAGCCTTCAAGGATCTTCAGGGTCATCAGCACCACCAGGCCCTGGCCGCTCGGTGGAATCTCCCAGACGTCCACGCCGCGATAGTTGACCTTGATCGGCTCGACCCACTGCGCGCGGTAATCCTGCAGGTCGCTGGCGCGCAGGTAACCGCCGGTGGCCCGCGAGTGCTGGTCCAGGCGTTGCGCCAGGGCACCCCGGTAGAAACTTTCGCAGCCGCTGGCGGCCAGTTCCGCCAGGGTCCGGGCTTGCGCGGGGTTGCGAAACATCTCCCCGGCCCGGGGTGCCCGGCCGTCGATCAGATAGGTGTCGAACCAGCTGTCGAGCACGGTGTTGCGGCTCGGGGTGAAGTTCTCCAGCGCGCTTTGCCATTGCAGGGCAACCACCGGCGACACCGGGAAACCGTCGTGCGCCAGGCTGATGGCGGGCTGCAGCAAGTCGGCGAATGGCAGACGGCCGAAACGCTTGGACAGCTCGGCCCAGGCTGACGGGCAACCCGGCACCGTCACTGGCGTCCAGCCGTGCAACGGCATCTGTTCATGGCCGGCGGCTTTCACCGCCTCGATGCTCAGGGCCTGGGGGGCCACGCCGTTGGCATTCAGGCCATGCAGTTTGTTCTGGGTCCAGACCAGGGCAAAGGCGTCGCCACCGATGCCGCAGCCGGTGGGCTCGACCACGGTCAAGGCCGCCGCCGTGGCGATCGCGGCGTCGATGGCGTTGCCACCGCGGCGCATGATTTCAATGCCGGCCTCGGCGGCCAATGGCTGGGACGCCGCGACCATGCCGCGCTTGGCGAACACGCTTTGCCGCTGGGAGGCGTAGGGATACTCGTGGGCAGAAAATTTGAACATGGCAAGACTCACACAAGATTGAGGATTCGGGTTCACAACACCCGGCTGAGAAAGGCCCGGGTCCGGGCGTGGCGGGGCTGGCTGAAGATCTGCTCGGGCGGGCCCTGCTCGATCAGCTCACCCTGGTCGAGCACCACCACCCGGTCGGCCACTTCGCGGGCAAAGCCCATTTCGTGGGTGACCACCACCATGGTCATGCCCTCCTCCGCCAGTTCCTTCATCACTTGCAGCACTTCGCCCACCGTCTCCGGGTCGAGGGCGCTGGTCGGCTCGTCGAACAGCATCGCCTGGGGTTTCATCGCCAGCGCCCGGGCGATCGCCACCCGCTGCTGCTGGCCGCCAGACAACATTGAAGGATAGTGGCCGGCCTTCTCCGCCAGCCCCACCCGCTTGAGCAGTGCCCGCGCCTGTTGCTCCGCGGCGGCGCGCGGAACGCCGAGCACGTGGACCGGTGCCTCGATGATGTTTTCCAGGGCAGTCATGTGCGGGAACAGGTTGAAACGCTGGAACACCATGCCGATGTCCCGGCGCTGGCGGGCGATGTTGCGTTCCGAGTCGCGCACCAGGCTGCCATTGGCCCGCGTGCGGTAGCCCATGGGCTGGCCGGCGACGCGGATCTGCCCGGCCTGGATGTCTTCCAGCAGATTGATGCAGCGGATAAAGGTGGTCTTGCCCGAGCCGGAGGCGCCGATCAGCACCACCACTTCGCCGCGCCGGACTTGCAGGGAGATGCCCTTGAGGATCTCCAGGTCGCCGAAGGACTTATGAATATCCAGGGCTTCGATGACCAGTTCTTCACTCATGTGCGCCATGCTCAACGCCCCCTCAGCAGCTTCATGGTGTTACGCCCGAACAGGCGGCTGGCCGCCGGCGCCGGCCGCTCGGACTGGCCGAAACGGCTCTCCAGCCAACGCTGGAAAAAGCCCCAGAGCGTGGTCAACGCCAGGAAGTAGATAGCAACCACCAGGTACAGCTCGAACACCCGGAAGGTCGCCGAGGTGACCATCTGGGTACTGAGCAACAGCTCTTGCACGCCGATGACGCTGACCAGGGTGGTGTTCTTCAGCATCACGTTGAACTCGTTGCCCAGTGGCGGGACTATCACCCGGAACGCCTGGGGCAGCACGATGCGCCGCATCAGCTTGGGGAAGGTCATGCCCAGGGAGCGCCCGGCCTCGTACTGGCCTTTATCCACCGCACCGATGCCGGCGCGGATGATCTCGGCCATGTACGCGCCTTCGTTGAGGCCCAGGGCGATGATCGCCGCCTGGATATTGCCCGGCACCACGAACCAGCCCAGGTCCAGGTCCTCGAAGCGGAAAATCCCCCCGGCCGCCAGCGCCGTGTACAGGAACACGATCTGCACCAGCAGCGGCGTGCCGCGCATCAGCCACACATAAAAGCGCACCGGGTACTGCAACAGCGGGTTGCGCGACAGCTTCATCAGCGCCGCCAGCAACCCCAGCACACAGCCCAGGAGCATGGCCGACACGCTGATCAGGCAGGTCAGCCCGAGCCCCGTCAGGTAGACATCGCTGGGCAGCAACAGGTACTGCCAGAACACGTCCCAATTGAAGTTCATCGAGCCTGCCCTCAGTCCAGTTTGTCGCTGCCGACATGCCATTTATCCAGCAACGCGGCGTAGCTGCCGTCGGCGCGCATGTCCTGCAGGATCGTGCCCAGCGCCGCGCTCAGTTGCGGGTCCTGCTTACGCACGCCGAAGCCAGTGAGGATCCGGTTGAACGCCGGCACCGCCGACTGGAACAGGTCCGGGGCCAGTTGCTGATAGTGCCCGGCGGATTCCACCGTGGTGCCGAAAGCGTCCACCTGGTTGATGCGCAGCGCCTGGAAGGCATCGGCGTCGACGTTGTACACCACCAGTTTCATCGGTGGCTTGCCGGCCGCCACCAGCTTGTCGTTCTCGGCGCCGAGCAGGAGGCGGATGGTCGAACCGTTGCTCACCGCCACCTTGAGCCCGGACAGGTCCTCCAGGCTGTTTACCGCTTTCGGGTTGCCCTTGGGCACCACGATCGACTGGCTGGAGTACATGAAATTGACGATGTCGATCACTTCCCGGCGCTCGGGCTTGTCGAACAACTGGTCGACGATCATGTCGCATTGCTGCGCCAGCAGCGCCGGGATCAACCCGGCGAAAGGCGAGATGCGCCACTCGACTTGCTTGCCGCCCAGGCGCTGGGCAATCGCCTCGCCCATGTCCACCTGCAGCCCGACCGGTTTCTGTTGCGTGTCGAAGGACACCAGCGGCGGCGAGTCCATGCCGGAGCAGTAGACGATCTTCTCGCTCTTGCTCAAGCGCTCCGGCAACTCGGGGGCGGCTTGCGCCCATTGGGGACAACCTAGATTCAGGAAACATAGACTCAAGGTAAGAACGGCAGCTGACGCGCAAGGCTTGTGCATGGCATTACTCCAGTCATGTCGGGTAGCAAGGGGGGATCGCGCTCACGGCAGGCGTTAAGCGCTCGGCAAGAAATGCGATTTTTTACTGATGGGCCTCCAGGAACTGGATCAGCCGCGGGATGGTGCCTTCGATGTGCTCGCACACCACCTGCGCCGCCTTGTCCGGGTCGCCGGAACGCAGCGCGGCAATGATCGAGGCGTGTTCGTCACGGGCGCTGCGGGGCTTGTCGGCGTGTTGCAGCCACAGGCGCATGTGCGGCTCGATCACCGAATACAGCGCCGAGATCTGCCGCATCAGCCGCGGGCGTTCGCTCAGGCTGCACAGGTATTCATGGAAGGCGCGATGGCGGCTGACCCACTCGGCGCCGTCTTCGCGGTAGTCATCCATCTCATCGAGCAGGCGCTCCAGATGGCTGAAATGGCGCTCGGTGATCTTGCCCACCGCCACGCGGATCGCCAGGCCTTCGAGGGCGCTACGCATTTCGAAGACTTCGCGCATTTCATCGATGTTCAGGCCACGGACAATGGCCCCGCGATTGGGCCGCAAGGTCACCAGGCCATCGGCATCCAGGCGCCGGAAGGCTTCGCGCACCGGCATGCGGCTCATGTTGATTTCGCTGGCGATGTCCTCGGCAATCAACCGCTCGCCAGTGCGGAAGCGCCCTTTGCAGATCGCTTCCAACAGAAAGTTGTAGGCCTCCTCCTCCGCGGTCACGGGCTGGCGCTCGGTATAGGCTGGGGCGAATTTCATCGGCGGCACCTTTTGTATTTTTGTATCCAATTATCCATATAGCCAAAACAGCACATTGCGTGCCAAGGACCCGCCGCGTTGTGCAGGTGCTTGATTCGGTTGGTTTTTGGTTAATCAGAAAGGCTGGCGAAGAGAATTGCTGATCACGACAGCGAGTGAAAACGCCCCAGGACGGGGCTCATGGTGCGCAGAACAGGTGCTGGCGGTAACACCGGCTGCAGGCGAGTCACCCGAGGTTCTAACGGCCTCCTTGCAGGAAACTCACCGCCGCCGCGCTGGACGCGGCATAGAGGCTGGGACTTGAGTGCGGCATCCGGCAAACACGCTGCACGACCGCGCTCCCGATACGCCTGGAGTGTTGATCGATGTCCATGACCTCGTCGAAGCTGGTCACTGCTGCACCGGGTATTTTTTGCAGGACCTCATCAACGACCCGGGCGATATCGGTGAAGCGGATACGGTGGGTGAGAAAGGCCTCCACAGCCACCTCATTCGCGGCATTGAGCACGGTGCTCATCGCCCCGCCTTCACGGATGACTTCAAGGGCCAGGGCCAGACACGGAAACCGCGCCAGGTCGGGTGCTTCGAAGGTCAGCGTGGCGACTTTCACCAGGTCGAGCGGTTCGGCACCAGAATCGATACGCTGGGGGTAGGCCAGCGCATGGGCAATCGGTATGCGCATATCCGGACTGCCCAGTTGCGCCAGCACGGACTGGTCGCGATAGACCACCATCGAGTGAACGATGCTTTGCGGGTGTATCAATGTCTCGATGCGTTCGGCGGGAATATCGAACAGCCAGCGCGCCTCGATAAGCTCCAGGCCCTTGTTCATCATGGTCGCCGAGTCGACGGAAATCTTGCGCCCCATGCGCCAGTTCGGATGGGCGCAGGCTTCGTCCGGAGTGACCTGATCCAATGTCTGTAACGGGCGATTCCTGAACGGGCCTCCAGACGCGGTAAGGATCAGTCGCTGCACGTCTCCGGAAGCCCGTTGTGCGCCGTGCAGACACTGGAAAATGGCATTGTGTTCGCTGTCCAGCGGCAGGATGGTCGCCCCCGAATTCGCCGCGGCTTCCATGAACAGCGTACCGGACATGACCAGGGCTTCCTTGTTGGCCAGAAGTATCTTTTTCCCGGCCCGCGCGGCACTCAAAGTGGGCGGCAATCCGGCTGCGCCGACGATAGCGGCCACCACCGTGTCGCAGTCGGCGGCACAGGCTGCCGCACACAGAGCCTGTGCCCCGCATTGAACTTCGGTATTCAACCCGGCTGCCTGCAAGTTGGCTTGAAGTTCGATGGCGTGGTGCGGCTCACTGACAATCGCCAGTGCCGGACGAAACTTCAAACACTGCCGATAGAGTTTTCCTATGTTGCGATGTGCCGTCAGGCCATGAATAACGGCCGTCTGCGGATTGCGCGCGACGACATCCAGCACATTGTCGCCAATAGACCCGGTGGAACCGAGAACAAACAGCCGCTGCGACATGATTTATCGTCCTGAAGTAGAAAGTTAATCCATGTTCTTACAGAACAAACAGCAACTTACTTAGAACAATGAAACGATCACTTTAAAAAATGGCAGTAAAAAAACCGCACTCGAATGTTGCCTCGCTGGCAACGGCGCCGGGCACCCGGATTTCCGGTTTGCCAAGGCTAGCAAGGCAAAATCCATTAGCCAGTGCAGCCGCTGAATAAATCGAAATAAGCGAATTACAAAGCGCTGCCAATTGTTCTATCGAGCAAAAAATTGAATTAATGTAGGCATCTAGCAGACTCGAGCATTCGAAATAAAACCATCGCAGCCTGAAATTAAAAATTATAGGGCGCACTCTTGCAGCGCTTTGGAAACTGCCTAATGTGAGCACTCACGTTACATCGCATAAAAAGTCTCATCTCGACAAAGTCTTGTCCCGATATAGTTGTCATGCGCTTTACGCAATAAAAATTGCCAGCACAATTATGGAGTTGTATCGGAGGTTTCATGGAAGAAACACTTATTCTGGTCAATAAAGACGACTGTCAGACCGGGTTTGCGGAAAAGCTGCATATCCATCAGCAAGGGCTCTTGCACCGGGCTTTCTCGATTTTCATCTTCGATCGACAGGGCCGTTTGCTGTTACAGCAACGGGCGCTGGGCAAGTATCACTCTCAGGGTTTGTGGACCAATACCTGCTGCGGCCATCCACGTCGCGGCGAGACCACCGAGGCCGCGGCCAGGCGCCGGCTGTTCGAGGAAATGGGGCTTGAATGCGAGCTGCGGCTCGTCTCCCAGCTGCTCTACCATGAGCAGGTTTCCAACCAGTTGATCGAGCATGAATACGACCATGTGTTCGCCGGCATCTGCCAGCAGGATCCGGTCGCCAATCCCGAGGAAGCGCTCGCCTGGCAATGGCTGAGCCTGGCGCAAGTATCCCAGCGCCTCAGCCAGGCGCCACAGACCTTCAGCATCTGGTTTCGCCGGATCTTCGAACGCCACGGAATCATCGGTTTGCGCGCCTGGCAAGAGCAGGCGCGAAGCGCCCTGTTCGATGCGTGGCGGCACGCCATCGTCGAGCGCACCGAACGCATGCTCGAGCAGCAATTGCCCTCCTCCGAAACCTTGCCATCGGCCCTGCACCAGGCCATGCGTTACGCCGTGCTGGGGGGTGGTAAACGTATGCGCCCACTGTTGTGCCAGGCTGCCGGCCTGGCCGCCGGAGCCAACCCGGCGGCGCTGGACATGGTGGGGGCCGCGCTGGAAATGATGCACGTCTACTCGCTGGTCCATGACGACTTGCCCGCGATGGACGACGATGAGCTGCGCCATGGCCGTGCCACCGTGCATGTGCAGTTCGATCAGGCCACGGCGATTCTGGTGGGCGATGCCTTGCAGTCCCAGGCATTCATCACCTTGCGCCGTGTGCCGGTGGCGGCCGAGCGTCAGGCTTTGCTGATGGGTGAGCTGGCCATGGCGGTCGGTTCACTGGGCATGGCCGGCGGTCAGATGATCGACATCGGCAGTGTCGGTCAGGCGCTGGACCTCACCCGGCTCGAGCAGATGCACCGGATGAAGACCGGCGCCTTGATCCGGGCCGCGCTGCGCATGGGCGCCCTGTGTGCCGAGGGCGCGCCGTTCGACCTCGAGCCCCTGGATCGCTACGCGGCCGCGATCGGCCTGGCGTACCAGGTGGTCGACGACATCCTCGATGCCACGGCCGACACCGCGACCCTGGGCAAGACCGCCGGCAAGGATGCCCAGGACCACAAACCCAACTACGTTTCGCTCCTTGGCCTGGAGCCTTCGCGACGACTCGTCAGGCAACTGGACGAGCGCGCGCACCAGGCACTCGAGCCGCTGGCTGAACGTGCGGAGCAGCTGCACGAGCTGGCCGACCTGGTGATCAACCGCTTGCACTGACTCGCTCTCCCCGCTCACGGGAATACGTGGGCATGGCTCAACGGAAGGAATCCCAGCATGTTCGAGCTACTGAACACGGTAAACACCCCGGCCGACCTGCGCGCCCTGCATAGTGCGGCCCTCGCTCCCCTGGCGGATGAGTTGCGGGCGTTCATCCTGCATAGCGTCTCGAGCACGGGTGGGCACCTGGCCGCGAACCTGGGCACCGTCGAGTTGAGTATCGCCCTGCACTATGTGTTCGACACGCCACGGGACCGGATCGTCTGGGATGTCGGCCATCAGTCCTATGCCCACAAGATCCTTACCGGACGCCGCGAGGCCATGGCCGGCATTCGTCAGTTGGGCGGGATTTCCGGCTTCCCCAGGCGCCAGGAGTCGGAATACGACGCCTTTGGCACGGCCCATTCCAGCACCTCGATTTCCGCCGCGCTGGGCATGGCGCTGGCGGCACGCCACAGTCGCGAGCCACGGCACAGCATTGCGGTGATCGGCGATGGTGCCTTGAGCGGTGGCATGGCATTCGAAGCGATGAACAACGCCGGCCTGTACCAGGACCTGCCGCTGCTGGTGATCCTCAACGACAACGACATGTCGATTTCGCCCCCCGTCGGCGCCCTGCGGCACTATTTCGGCAAGCTCACCGCCCAGCGCTGTGCGGTGGCGGTCAAGGAACGCATCAAGCACTTGCTGCAGGAAGCACCGGTCCTGCGCGAGCTGGCCCATCGCGCCGAAACCCAGGTCAAGGGCCTGATGACCTCGGCCACGCTGTTCGAAGCTTTGGGCTTCAACTACAGCGGCCCCATCGACGGTCACAACCTGGACGAACTGATACCGGCGCTGCAAGCGCTCAAGGACCTGCGCGGGCCCCAGTTGCTGCACATCGTCACGCAAAAGGGCCACGGCTACTCGCCGGCCGCCGCCGACCCGGTGCTCTATCACGGCCCGGGCAGGTTCAACCCGGTGCAAGGCATCCTGCCCGGCGCAGCCAGCCAGCCGACCTACACCCAGGTGTTCGGCCGCTGGCTTTGCGATGAGGCAGAACGGGATGCGCGGGTCGTCGCGGTGACCCCGGCGATGCGCGAAGGCTCGGGGCTGGTGGAATTCGAGCAACGATTCCCCGCGCGCTACTTCGATGTCGGGATTGCCGAACAGCACGCGCTGACCTTCGCCGCCGGCCTGGCAAGCGAGGGGCTGAAACCGGTGGTGGCGATCTACTCGACGTTCCTGCAGCGGGCCTATGACCAGTTGATTCATGACATCGCGATCCAGAACCTGCCCGTGGTGCTCGCCATCGACCGCGCCGGCATCGTCGGCGCCGATGGTGCGACCCACATGGGTGCCTTCGACATCGCCTTCCTGCGCTGCGTGCCGAACCTGGTGGTGATGGCCCCGGCGGACGAAAACGAATGCCGGCAGATGCTGCATACCGCCCTGCTCCAGGACGGTCCTTGCGCGGTGCGCTACCCACGGGGTGTCGGCAGCGGGATCGCGGCCCGCTCCGAGCTGACGCCGCTGGCACTGGGCAAGGGCGAAATGCGGCGGATTTCCAGCCAGTCGTCGGGCTGTCGCATCGCCATCCTGGCCTTCGGTTCGATGCTGCTACCCGCGCTGGGTGCGGCCGAAACCCTCGATGCCAGCGTCGCCAACATGCGCTTTATCAAGCCTCTCGACGGCGCCCTGATCGAGCGGCTCGCGTGCAACCACGACCTGTTGGTCACCCTGGAAGAAGGTTGCGTGATGGGCGGTGCCGGTTCGGCTTGCCTGGAGTATCTGGCCACCACCGGGCTCTCGCGCCCCGTGCTGCAACTGGGCCTGGGCGATCAATTCATCGAGCACGGCGCGCCGGAAAGACTGCTCGGGCTCTGCGGCCTCGATGCCGAGGGCATCAGCGCATCGATCCACGCTTTCCTCGTCGAGCACAGTCTGCAAGACCCGGTCAGTGACCACGCAACGGACAGGCTTTCGCTGCGTGCCAGAGCCTGAAGTGAATCTTCACAAGGAGACAGCCATGAGCATTCAAGCCAGAGAGCCAGCCATCGCCGATGAAACCCGTCTGCCGTATCGCGTCATCCAGGGTTCCAGTGTCGATACCTATCAGGAAAAGGTCGTTTATACCTACGGAGACAGCCCCGAAGATTGGCGCAAGGCCATTGGCAACTACATCCTGTTCCAGTTCGGAGTCTATGACGATCCTCGCTCGACGCCGCCAATCAGCCTCGACGAATCGGGAATTCGTTATTTCGAGCGACAACTGAAACTGGCCGGCCTGGAAGAGCCCGATCGGCCGCCGCTCAGGCGCATTCTCGATATCGGCTGTGGCTGGGGCTACATCCTCAAGTACCTGGCCGAACGTTTCCCGGAATGCCAGCGCCTGGACGGGGTGAATGTCAGCCGGCGCCAGCTGGAGTACTGCGCGAAGTTTCACGCCGAGCAAGGGCTGTCGGAGCGGATCGATCTCTACCTATGCAATGCCAAGGACATCGAGTTGTTGCCCGACGCGGATGAGCCTTATGACCTGGTGATCATTCGCGGAGTGATCTCGCACTTCCCCGACGAACTGTACGAAACCGCCATGCGCGCCCTTGCCGGCCGGGTTCGCCAGGGCGGCAGCGTGATCATCTCGGACAACCTCTACAACACTCCGCCGCAAGCCTATACCTCCGATACCCCGGACGAGGTCGACCGGCTGGCCTGCAAGCACCGCAAGGCGCCGGGGTACTTTCGCGATGTGCTCGAACAGAGCGGTTTCACCCTCCATGACATGCGGGTCCTGCCGGCCAATATCGATGTCGCCCGCTGGTTGATGGACGCCAAGGCCAACATCGAAAACAAAGAGCTATTTCCCCATGGGGTCACGGGCGCGCTGGAGGAACTGCGGGTGCTGGCGGAGAACTGGTCGGTGGCGCTGCTCAAGAACAAGGTCTCGACCTATAGCGTGATTGTCTGCAAAAAATAGGGCAGCGACCGGAGATTAATCATGGAAGTGTTCTCGATGGTAGAGCAAGACAGCATCGTCCCCATCACCTTCTTGCCTGGGCGCAAGCGCAGCGAAACCGGCCTGGAAGAAACGGTGTTGCCCTACCCCAATGGTTGGTTCTGCGCCTGCTTCAGCCATGACCTGAAACCCGGACAGGTACTGACAGTCCCGTTTATGGGGCAGGAGCTGGTTATATATCGAACCATGTCCGGTATTGCCCGAGCCATTGACCCTTATTGCCCCCATCTTGGTGCCCATCTGGGGCATGGCGGGAATATTGTCGGGGAGGAGCTGGTTTGCCCTTTTCATGGGATGGCATTTAACCCAGATGGCATTTGTGTGGGGATCCCCAGTGGCCAAAAGCCGCCGACCGCCGCGTTGACGCAGCGTTACTCGACCGAAATCAATGGCGGGATATTTATCTGGTGCCATGAAGGCTCTCTCCCTCCCTATTGGCAGTTGCCGATATTGCATCCAGAAGGTTTTTCTCAGAGAAGGTACAAGACATTCAACCTGCAAGGGCTCTGTCAGGACATGACAGAAAACAGTTCCGATGTTCTCCACTTTTCTTACTTGCACGGACTTCAAGACGTTGACACTCAACATCAAGAGGACGGCATAAAGATGACCTACATTATGCAAGCCAAGTTTCTTGGTCAGCAGGTCAGTATGAAAATCGTCTGCTATGGCCTGGGGTTTGCCTTCGGTGAAGCGTCATTCCCGCGCTTGGGGTTGATTGCTCGAACGCAAGTGACAGGAACACAAACCGCACCGCGGAAATGGACGCTGAGAATGAGCGACGATCTCCATATTGCAAAAATAGAAAAACTTCCTCGTTTTCTGCGCTACATCAGCTACACCATTTTGCTGCCCTATGCTCATCGCTGGTTTGTGAAAACGGTACAGGAGGACTTCGAAATCTGGAACAACCGGAAATATATGGAGCGCCCGCACTTTATGAGTGGTGAAGGCAACATTGCCATCTATCGCCGCTGGTCCGCACAGTTCTACCCAACAGGAAAATCATGAAATGACTATCAAACTTCCCCCGCTACCTCAACCCTTCTCGTTTGCCGTGCACCCGAGTTATTGCCCTGGAAATCCGAGTCCGTTTCTTGATCTGGATATTTACGATCATAGTCCGTTCGAGCGGGTCACCAGGGGCTATGCGGATCGTTTTGAATTGTATCAGGACGAGATTCAGCGTCAGCGCCTGGCAAACATTCACTGTAGTTGGTTGGGTGCCATGATGTATCCGACTGGGACGGAGGAGTTATTGCAGGTTGGTGTTGATTTTTGCATGTGGGCTTTTGCCTACGATGATGAATATTGCGACGAGGGGCCGATTGCCCGAGACCCGAATAAACTCATACAGGCATCGGTGGAAATCTGGCGGCAGTTCGAATCTCCGGAATACCAACTGACCAACGATCGTTATGCATTGGCTGCCCGGGACTTGCGTATTCGCCTTGATAAGTATGCCAAGCCGGAGCAGACCGGCAGGTTTGTCGAAGCCATGCGTATCTATTTGATGGCGGAGATGTGGAAAGCGACCAATGCCACGCCTACTGTCAGCGATTGTGTTTTTATGCGGGCTACCGGCGGTGGGGCCTGGGCATTTCCGGCATTGGGACATGCTATTGCCGATATCGATATTACCCAGCGGGAATATGAAGATCGGCGTGTGCGAGCGCTATTCGAAATGCTCTCCAGCTTAATGGCCTGGGAAACGGAACCCCATGCCTTCAGCAAGGAGATGGAGCGAGGGGCAAACTATAAAGAGCACAATTTGATCCGGGTGATGATGCGCGAAAACCAGTGCAGTTTCGACTCGGCTGTTGAAGATTATCTGGAAATGCGTTTGCGCTTGCTAAGTCTTTTTCTACGTTTGAAGGCTGAGGTAGACAGTTATGCCTCCGAAGGGGTTAAAGCCTATATTGAATCTGTTATTCGCTACTATGTTGGCGCGACTGTCTGGTCGCAAAATACCAGGCGATACAAGTCATTGAGCGGCAACATAGATGACCATATTTTTGTAGGAGGACAGTTAACAGCGCCACAACCACCGGAGGTCTTCAGCAACACAAAGCCCATTGATATAGACGGGGTGAGATGGTGGTGGGAATACGACCCACTCAATAAACAAGCATCAGATGGGGCTACCCTTAAGTATCGTCCGGCGAGTGTTTAGGCTGTATGGCGTAGCGATGTATGTGCGTCACAAGATCGTGCATAACCGGACGAAAACCCAGCAGTACCCTAACGACCCGATATAAAACCTGATGATGTACTCGGTTTGTCGGTTTGTTCCAAGGAGAGGGAAATGAAACAGTCCACCGTCCCATCACCAGTGCCATTCATCCTGATTCCGAGCACACCGATGCCCAGTCTGCGTTATGGATGGAGCACTTTCCCTCTATTCAGCCTAGGACTATTCATAATTAAGGAGAGTGTCATGGCAATTATTACGTTACCTAGTATCTATTGCCCTTTTTCACACACTCAACACCCAAAGGCCGACCAGTTCGACCAATGCACGGCGGACTGGCTGCAACACTGGGAGCTCTATTGGGATGATAAACAGAGACAGAGAATGATTCGGCCTGGCTGGGGAGTATTGGCATCACTGGCCTACCCCAAAGGCACTGACGAATTGATTCAGATCGCATCCGACTGGATGGCGTGGGCCTTTGCCTGGGACGATGAGTGGTGCGATGAAAGCCCGGTTACAAAGAAGCCGGAGGACATGATCGTCGCATTCGCAAGAATGAACCGGGCATTGGAATGCCCGGAGTTCCCCGTCGCCCCGGATGACCGTTATGCCTTGTCCATGCAAGAACTGCGCATCCGCCTCGAGCAACACGCCACTCCCATTCAGGTGAATCGTGTGGTTGAAGCCCAAAAAGGCTATTTCATGATCGAAATGATCAAGGCGGCGTCCCTTTCGCCCGGCTTGAATGAGTCTACGTTCATGCGTCTGACGGGCGGCGGCGGGATGGTTTTTCCGAGCCTTACCCATGTTGTTGCCGGTATCGATATTAGCCAGGAAGAGTTTCTTGACCGCCGGATAGTGGCGATGACGGAAATGGCAGCCACTCTCGTGGTATGGGAAAACGAGTTTTTTTCCTACGCGAAAGAGAGTATGCGCGCCAGCCTCGACGAGCGTGGACACAACCTCATCGATGCCGTAAGGAGGGAGTTCAACTACACCGAGCGGCAAGCACTGGCATGGTTCAACGTGATGCACGACCGGATTATCGGTTTGTTTGTCCGCTTGCGCGAACAACTGCTTCAGGACGCCTCTGCCGAGGTCGAACAATATATTGAAGCGCTGATTCATTATCAGACAGGCGTCCTCGAGTGGCATCGAATGGATGAGCGCTATCGCATTCTGGGCCCCGGAGACCCCACGCCTTGTTACGAAGGTGGCCACAGTACCGACCAGTCACATGATCACAGCCTCGATCCGGTTCCCATACCGTCGATTCAATGGTGGTGGGACTACGACCCTGCTCGTCCTGCACCTGTCAAAAAGTTCCATCCCAATGATCATGTTGCAGCGGCCAGACAAGCTGGGCGTGAGTTCAACGCCCGTCAAGTGCCCTATGTCTACAAGCAACAGCGGGGCTGAACACATCGATCAAACAACGGCTGAGCAGAACTTGGAGCATCGGCAAGTCAAGGACTGAAGATGCATGCCCTCTGCAGATTGGCAGCCGTTGATATGCGGCCTGAAAAGCCTGGGAGTGCACATGAATCAGCGCCAATCCAGCGTCGACACACGTCAGCCATTGCCCTATGCCAATGGTTGGTTCGCGATATGTTTCAGCCATGAACTCAAGCAGGGAGCCGTTCTTGCGTTGCCGTTCATGGGCCAGGAGCTTGTGGTGTACCGCACTCGATCGGGGCAGGTGCGCACCGTCGATCCATATTGCCCACATCTCGGAGCGCATCTTGGGCATGGTGGCAAAGTCGAAGGCGAGAATCTGGTCTGCCCGTTTCATGGCTTGGCATTCAACCCCGAAGGCCATTGCATACGCACCGGAATCGGGCAAAAGCCGCCTTGTGCAAAATTGCCCCACAAGCAGACACGTGAATCCAATGGCGTAGTACTGGTATGGAACAGTAGCGGCGGATACCCGCCTGACTGGGAAATACCGGAGCTCGACACCACCGGGTTCTCCCTTCCCGCCTATAGCCGCTACGACCTGGCCGGGTATGCCCAGGACATGATCGAAAATAGCGCGGATATGCTGCACTTTGCCTGGGTCCATGGGTTCACGGACGTCGCCATGTCCCACCAGACAGACAGCTCCAAGATGGAGCTCAATCTAAGTGCTCGCTGGCGCGGGGTGCCGTTACACATGCACGTTACAAGTCATGGCCTTGGATACGTACTTGTAAAAAGCCAAATGCCGCGCTTCGGGGTGCAAGTAAAGACCCGAGGGTTTGCCACTCAGACGCGCCCTTTGGAGTGGACATTCCGCTGGTCCGATATCGTTCGCGTTGCATACTTGGACAGGTTCCCGGCCATTCTGCGCAAGCCTGCGTATGCCCTTCTGATCAAGCTTGCACACCTCTGGTTCGTGCGAGTGGTCAGTGACGACTTTCCTATCTGGAACAACCGACGCTATGTGGTGGATCCGAAACTGATCGCTGGCGAGGGCGCATTGATGGCGTACCGACGTTGGGCGTCCCGGTTTTATCCCCATGAAGTCGAACCACAGTTAGATATCCGCGGAGCGGAACAGACTGCGCAAAAAATTTCTGCGAAATTGACCGAGTGACCTCATTCAATGCTTCCAGGGCTATGGGGTGGAATGAACGCCCGGCAAGTCTTCACGCCAGACCAACACTGTGCGGCAACAACCGACTGAGGGATCGCCATGAAAATCATCCTTGCCCAGCCCCGCGGTTTCTGCGCAGGCGTGGTGCGGGCGGTAGAGACTGTCGAGCAGGCACTCGAGCTGCAGGGTGCCCCGGTGTATGTGCGCCACGAGATCGTGCACAACCAGCATGTGGTCGATAGCCTGCGGCGCAAGGGTGCGCTGTTCGTCGAGGAACTGGATGAAGTACCGGCGAATGCGCTGGTCATTTTCAGCGCCCATGGCGTGGCCAGGGTCGTCGAAGACCAGGCCCGCCAACGCCATTTGCGGGTGCTGGACGCCACTTGTCCGCTGGTGAGCAAGGTGCACAACCAGGGCCGTCAGTACGCGGCCCGCGGCTATCGGTTGATTCTTATCGGCGAGCCCGGGCACCCGGAAGTGCTCGGCACCCTGGGGCAGATTCCGGCACAGGTGACGGTCTTGCTGACAGTGGCCCAGGTCGAGGCGCTCGAGTTTGCGGCCGATACACCACTGGCCTACATCACCCAGACCACCTTGAGCGTCGACGACACCCGTCAGGTCGTGGCAGCGCTCCGTCGGCGCTACCCGCAGATTGTCGGCCCCGACACCCGGGATATCTGTTACGCGGTACAGAACCGCCAGGTCGCCGTGCGGGCCTTGAGTGCCTGTGTCGACCTGGTGCTGGTGGTCGGCAGCCAGAAGAGCGCCAACTCCGTGACCCTGCGCGACATCGCCGGCGAAAGCGGCATTCCCAGCTACCTGATTGCCGATGGCCGTGCGTTGCGTCGCGAGTGGTTCGATCAGCGACCGACCGTCGGTATTACCGCTGGGGCCTCGACGCCGGAGTCCATGATCGACGATGTGCTGGCGGCCCTGGCACGCATCGCACCACTGGATATCACGAGCCTGCCGGGGCCTGAAGAGCAGGTCCAGTTTCGTCTGCCGGCCGGGCTGATCGCCCGCCAGTGAGACGCCCTCCACAGGAGTCGAACCGATGAACACGCCCCTCGCCCGGCGCCAGACCCGACAGGTTGCCGTCGGCCCGGTCACCTTGGGCAGCGCCAGCCCCATCGTAGTCCAGGCCATGACCAACACCGACACCGCCGATGCCCAGGCAACGGCCCGGCAGGTCGAAGCCCTGGCGCTGGCCGGCGCCGAACTGGTGCGCATCACGGTCAATGGGCATGAGGCGGCGGCCCAGGTCGCGCGTATTCGCGAATTGCTGGACCGCCGCGATATCCAGGTGCCCCTGGTGGGCGACTTTCACTTCAACGGCCACCGTTTGCTGGCGGCCTACCCCGAGTGTGCCCAGGCCCTGGGCAAGTACCGGATCAACCCCGGTAACGTCGGCAAGGGCGCGCGGCGCGACGAGCAGTTCTGCAGCATGATCGAGGTCGCCTGTCGTTACGACAAACCGGTGCGCATTGGCGTCAACTGGGGCAGCCTCGACCCGGACCTGCTGGCGCGCATGATGGACGCCAATGCGGCGTTGCCCGAGCCGCTGCAAGCTGATGCGGTAATGCGCGAGGCCCTGGTGGTCTCGGCCCTGGACAACGCCCAGCGAGCCATCGAGGTGGGTTTGCCGGCGGAGCGTATCGTGCTGTCGGCGAAGGTCAGCCATGTCCAGGACCTGATTGCCGTCTATCGCAATCTCGCCGCCCGTTGCGACTTTCCGCTGCACCTGGGGCTGACCGAGGCTGGCATGGGCTCCAAGGGTATCGTGGCTTCGACGGCGGCCCTGGCGGTGCTGCTGCAGGAAGGCATCGGCGATACGCTGCGGATCTCCCTGACCCCGGAGCCCAACGGCGAGCGTACCCGCGAAGTACTGGTGGCCCAGCAGATCCTCCAGGTCATGGGGCTGCGGGCCTTCACCCCGACCGTGGTCGCCTGCCCCGGCTGCGGCCGCACCACCAGCAGCTTCTTCCAGGAACTGGCGCAACAGATCGAGCAGTTCCTCGCAGCGCGGATGCCGGTCTGGAAAACCCGTTTCGCCGGGGTCGAGCAAATGCACGTGGCCGTGATGGGCTGCGTGGTCAACGGCCCGGGCGAAAGCCGGCTGGCGGATATCGGGATTTCCCTGCCAGGGGCCGGCGAGCATCCTTCGGCACCGGTGTACATGGATGGCGAACGGGTCACGACCCTCAAGGGGCCGGGGATCGCCAGCGACTTCACCCGCTTGCTCGAGGCCTATGTCGAAGCCCGTTACGGCGGGCAGGAACAGGCGCGCCAACAGTTGCAGCACCTGTTGCAGAAAGACCCGGCAGAGCAGCAAATCCTGGTGCGCTAAAGGCTCCACCGACATCACCTGCCCAGCGCCACACCAAGGGCAAACGGCTGCTGGTGCCTGGAACCGAAAAGCTACGGCCTGTGAAACCCACGAAAAACGGGCGCCTGTCACGGCGCCCGGATCGTTGGCCTATGGCCGCCCTGCTCTCGCTCGCTGCTCAGCCAGACGCCTTGCTCGCCGCCAGATAGGGCGCCAGGCGGCGCGCCATTTCTTCTCCGAGGGCCTGCAGGCCGCTCATGGGACGGACCATCACCTCGAATTCGACAATCTTGCCGGCTTCGTCGAAGCGGATCAGGTCGATGCCCTTGATCTGCCTTTCGCCGACCCGCGCGCTGAACTCCAGCACCACGCTCAGGCCATCGGCGGTGACCAGTTGGCGGTGATAGGCGAAGTCGCTGAACACCTTGAACACGGTGTTGAGGATGGTCGAAACCACCGGCGCGCCCGGATAAGGCGTATGGGCCATGGGCGAGCGGAATACCACTTTCGAATCCAGCAGTTCAGGCAAGGCGCCCAGGTCGCCCTGGGCAAGCATGGCGTGCCAGCGTTGCAGGGAGGCGGCAGCCTGGGGATGCAGTTTCAGATCGGACATGGTGTTCTCCTGTCACTGGTAAGGGTCGGACTGGGGAGCTGTGGTTCGCTTCGATGACCGAGCCACCATAAGCGCCGGGCGCCGCGCGCAACAATGATCGCAAGTGACACTTGACTGATCGCAATGAGCAATCCCCGTGGCGGCCTCTTCAGGCCTGGCAGAGTTGCTCGAACAGTCTGGCGTGCTGCGGGAAGCGTTCGCTGAGCCGATGCTTGCAGCCCAGCTGCATGTCCGCGTAGTCGAACCCGGGACATACCGCCTCACTGATCAGCCCATAACCCGCCGCGCCGGGCAGCAGCCGCGAGGCCTTCCATACGCCGCCGGGAACGTGCAGCTGCAAGCATTGGCCGGCCAGGACATCGCTGCCCATCACCCGGGTTTGCAGGCGGCCGTCCGGGAACACCAGGCAGTATTCGAGGGCATCCCCGAGATGGAAGTAATGCAGGATGTCGGACTGGTTCAGATGAAAGTGACCGATGGGCGAATCCCCGGTCAGCAGGTAATAGATGGAGCTCATCAAGTAACGCTGCCCGCCCGCGCTGGCGAGCATCGGCCGCTGGTCCGTCTGGAAGGTCCGGCGGTAGTAGCCGCCTTCCGTGTGCGGTTCCAGGTTGAGGGCGCTGAGCAATTGTTGGGTGCTGCAAGCAGGCTTGGGCGGGAGCGGGTCAGTCATGGCGGGATCGCAGGTCAGGGAGTTGCTCCCAGCGTAGCAGCGCTTCGCCCTGGCGCCCTTGGCTGGCCCGACCTGCCGTACGAATGGCAGGTCGGGCCCTGGTCACTTACGCCCGCCGCGTGCCGGCTACCTTGCCGGCCGGTGCAGGCTTGCGCGACAGGGTCCTGGTCCGACGCAGGTAACGTACGGCCCAGACCAGCAGCATGCCAAGGCTCAACAGCAGCGGAACCGCAGCGATGTTGAGCATCTTCAAGGTCCTGCCCAGCTCATCGATATCGGCGTTCAGCTGGTATTGCACCTCGCGCAGTTCCTTGCGAATGCGGGTTTTCTCCTGCAGGAACTGGCGCACCGTCGCCTGCTGTTCGGTGCTGAGGCTCTCGCCCTTTTCCGACGAGCCCTGCAGCTGCTGCAGCTTGCCTTCGGTTTCCTCGAGACTTTCCTCGAGGGCGAAGCGTTTGGCGCGGAAGCTGTCTTCAGCCTGGCGGCGCAATTGCTCCACCACCACGAACGGACGGCTGTAGGGGCCGCGCGAGCGCAGGTTGTTCAGGGCATCCGAACCCGCGAGGTTGTCCAGGGTGTTGAGCACGAAGGAGGCGTTATCGGCCCATGGCCGCGTTGCCGGGCGCCCGTTGATGTCCTGCATCTCCAGCCACATCCGGTCGCTCAACAGGTCGGTATCGGCCACCACCACCAGGTTGACCTGCTGCGCTTCCTTGAGGCCGTCCTTGCGCCCCTCGATGCCCTCGGCAAAGGCGGTCTTTACCGGCCCCTGCACTCGGGCAGCGACGATGTAGCGCTGGCTGGGCTGCTCCTGGTCACGCAACATTTGTTTGCGGTCGGCGGGCTTGTCGAAACGGTCCGCCTCGAAGGCCTTGGCCGAGTCGGAGCTGTACATCAGCGGGGTAAAGCGCGTACTGGCGCCGGCCAGCGGTTCGAGGATGCCGACGGTGCTCAGGGCGATGAACTTCAGCCCGGCGGTACTCGGGTCCTGCTGGCTCAACGCGGCTTGCGGCACACCCAGGGTGAACGGCCGCGGCAGCGGACGCCCGTCCTCCTCGGAAGTCTCCATCAAGGCATAGAGGTTGTCCCCCAGGACCTTGCCCGGCTGCATATGAATGCCCCAGGCCTTGAACAATGGCTCGAGATTGGACGACTTGTCCTTGCTCTGGATGCCGAAGTACTCCTCGCCGGAGTCCTGTTCGCTGTAGGGATCTACGAAGGCCAGCAGCTTGCCGCCGCGCAGCACGAACTGGTCGATGGCGTACAGGGTCGGCTGCGAGAGTTTTTTCGGGTGCAGCAGCATCAGGATGTCGAGGTCTTTCGGGATGTCCTGGGTATCGGGCTTGAGCTGTTGCAGATCGAACTCCCGGCGCAGCTCCTGGATCAGCATCCACGGCTCGGTCTTGCTCTGCGTGCGGATATCGAAGCCACCGTTGGCCGGCAGGCTGCTCAGCAGGCCCAGGGTCGGGCGCTTGGGGTTGGCCAGGGCCTGCAGCAAGCGGCTGATGTCGTACTCGAGAAACTCCTCCTGGTCCGGCGCAAAGAACTCGATCGTCTGGGCGTTGTTCTGCTCATCGGTGCCGGCCAAGCCGAAATACACCGGCGCCCCGCCCTGCCCCAGCGGCACGGCCTGCAGGCCGAACTCGCTGGCCTTGTCCTCGTCCGCGGAAAACGGCAGCGGGTCGATGACATGCAGGCGGATCTTGCCGTCGGCCTCGCGCTCATAAACCTTGAGCAGTTCCTGGACGCGCTGGGCATAGCCACGCATCGGCACCAGCTCCTTCGAGCCGCTGTCGGAAAAGTAGAAATACAGGTCGAGCGGTTGTTTCAGCTCCGCGAGAATCTGCCGGGTGCCGGCGCTGATGGAGTAGAGCTTGTTCTGGGTCAGGTCGAGCCGGACACCGGTGAGCAGCAACCCGGTCGCCAGATTGAAGGCCAGGAACAGCAAGGCAATCAGCAACAGGCCGGAAGTGGAATACAGCATGCGTTTCATCGAATCGTCCTCACTCGGCTTTCTTCAGGTTGACCGTCACCACCGTGGCCATCAGCCAGGCGACGATCACGCTGAGGAAATACAGCGGATCGCGCAGGTCGATCAGCCCTTTGCTGATCGCGCCGAAATGCGTCAGCAGGCTCAGCGAGGCCAGCAAGTCCAACAGCCATTGCGGCGCCCACGGATTGATGGCATCCAGCACCAGGGAGAAACCGCAGGCAACGAACAGGAAACACACCGTGAAGGCGAGGATCAGGGCGATCACCTGGCTCTTGGCCATGGCCGACATGCAGGAGCCGATCGCCAGGTAGGTGCCGGCGAGCAACCAACTGCCCAGATAGCCGGTCAGGATCACGCCGTTGTCCGGGTTGCCCAGGTAATTCACGGTCAGCACCATGGGCAGGGTCAGCAGCAGGGTGAGACCAGCGACGACCCAGGCGGCGAGGAACTTGCCGACCACCGCTTCGAAACAGCTCACCGGCAGGGTCATCAGCAATTCGATGCTGCCGGACTTGCGCTCCTCCGACCACAGGCGCATGGCCAGGGCCGGCAGCAGGAACAGATAAAGCCAGGGATGGACGTCGAAGAACGGCGCCAGGTCCGCCTGGTTGCGCTCGTAGAAACTGCCCAGGTAGAAGGTGAAGACGCCCGAGAGCACCAGGAAGATCTCGATGAACACGAAGGCCAGCGGCGTGGCGAAATAACTGCCCAGCTCGCGCTTGAAAATCACTGGTAACTGTCTCATGCCGATTCTCCCCGGGTCAGGGTCTGGAACACCTCATCGAGACGGCCCTGCTCCAGTTCCAGGCGCTTCATCTTCCAGCCACGCGCCGTCACCAGCGCGTTGACCTGCGGGAAAATCACTTCGCCAGGCCGCGCCAGCAGCGTCAGGCTGCCCTCGGCCGCGTTCTCCTCGACGCCCGCCACGCCCGGCAATACCACCAGGGCCAGCAGGTCCAGCGGCTCGTCGGCCTGCAAGGTCACCGCCTGGCGATAGCGCGAACTGCGTTCCAGCTCGTACGGCGTGCTGTCGGCCAGCAAGCGGCCATTGCTGATGATCAGGGCGCGGTTACAGACGGCCGATACTTCCTCGAGAATGTGGGTCGAGATGATCACGATCTTGTCCTGGCCCAGGTCCTGGATCAGTTGGCGAACCAGTTGCTTCTGGTTCGGGTCGAGCCCGTCGGTGGGTTCGTCGAGAATCAGCACCCGCGGATCGTGGAGGATCGCCTGGCCCAGGCCGACCCGGCGGGTGAAGCCCTTGGACAGGGTCTCGATGGTCTGGCGGCGGACGTCGCCCAGTTCCAGCAGGTCGATCACCCGGTCCACCCGTTCGCGCTTCTGCGCGCCGCGATAGCCGCGAACACTGGCAATGAACTCGAGAAACCCCTGGACCGCCATGTCGCTGTAGCTGGGCGCGCCTTCCGGCAGGTAACCCATCTGCTGCTGGGCGTGACGGGTCTGGGTGCGGATGTCGAAGCCCATGATGCTCGCGGTGCCGGAGGTCGGCGCCAGAAAGCCGGTGAGCATTTTCATCGTGGTGGATTTACCTGCACCGTTTGGCCCAAGAATCCCCAGAACTTCTCCCGGGCCGATATGACAGGACAGGTCGTCGACCGCGACCTGTCCGGAAAAAGACTTGGTTAGTTTGGATATTTCAATCATGGCTTCCAGGTTCAGCAAGAGAAGTCTGAGGTGAACAGCTAAAGGCCATTCATATTCAGCGGGGGTTGAGATTGAGTAGTTGCAACAGGATCAATAGCTGTGTTGTGCCGGAATGGGCGCAATACAATACACGTTGATATTTTTAATGAGGGGATAAGGCCATATGAATAAGACCATTCAATAGAAATATAAGATTTATCTTACGCATTCGAAGTATTGCTCTTAACGCCAACCGACATTATTTCCTAGTATCCTACCGCTCATATTTTTACTTGAGTTTACTGGGTGACATATGCTCTTACGCACTATCTTCATCGAAAACAAAGAGCAGCAAATGCTGACAGCGGCTTTGCTCTGCAGTTTTTCTGTTCCAGAAGCAGGTCGAAACTTTCTCGCCTATAGCCTGAACGAAAGCATTGATGAGGATAATCTGCGCGTCTATATCGCCTTGTTATTCAACGAAGGGGGCAATTACTGCCTGGGCGCCCTGGACTCGGAAGAAGACGGACAACTGGCGATGCGCGTGTTCGGCCAGATCCTGCGCGAAGCCGCCACTGGCGAACGCCGTGAAAGCGATGTGCCCTACCATCTGCTGGACCTGAACAAACAACAGTTGCCTGCCGCCGCCGCGGCGCACCATCGACTCTTGAGCACCAAGAAGGAATGGGTCGCCAGGCTGCTGAGCTTCCAGGCTTCGGCTCAATTTGGCCCGGCGGTCAAACATTCACCCACCGTCATCGACGACCAGCAACTCGACGCCGCCCTGGCACAGCTCGACGAACAGCTGGACGACAGCGCTGAAGAACAGAAACACCACGAATCCACCGAGACGGCCGATGGCTGCGACGCGGAAAGCCCCCGGCCAGAGGCGCCTGCGGCCGAAATTCGCTACTCCGACGCCGGCCCCCTGCCGATGCCGGCCGAGCAGCAGAACCCGGGCGGCCTCCAGGATGACGACTGGCCTTTCCCGGGCACCGACCCCGAGCAGTTCCTGCAGGATGTCGAGGCCAGCCTGATGGAATTCTCCAGCATCGCCGACCGGCTCAAGCAACAGAAACAGCACAGCCAGGCACAACAACAGACCTTGAACTCCAGGGAGTCCCAACTGCAGGAGAAAGAGCGCCTGTTCGAACAGAAGGAAGAGCAGTTACAGCAATGGCAACGGCAACTTGATCAGGATCGACAAGCCGACAGTGCGCTACGCGCGCAACAAGAAGAACGTCAGCGCGAACTGGATAAACGTGAAGAAGCACTGCAGCAAAAGACCAGGGAACTGGCGCAGCAATTCAAGAAGCTCAACCATGCCAAGGACCACTTCAACAACACCCTGAAAAACCTCAATGAGATCATTCGAGTCAATGAGGATGTGCTGTCCGAATAAATCTACCCTGGCTGCCAGGCAAACTTCGTTATTGCCAGAATTGGTGGGCCACTCAATTACAAGCTGCCTGACCTTGTCGACTTTTCCATCGGATCGTTATTTAGATAACGGCCTTTGACTTTCTCGATATAACCGTCACGACGCATCGTTTCTATGGCTTTCGCGACATGGGTCACGACCTCGACGTCGCACACTTTGGAACAGGCGAGGTAAAGCTCATGGCCGACCATGGGCGGGCTCATCAACAGCGGCCGGCTGGAGACGCGCTTCCAGATATAGCGGCTTTCCTGGACCCCGTTGAACCAGGCGTCCACCCTGCCCTTCAACAGCAATTGCGCGGGGTTCTCGCCGATCTTGATGGCATAGATCTGTTCCGGGGCGAAGCCTTTGCTACGCAGGATTTCTTCCTGGGCGCTGCCCAGCCCCACGGCGATGGCCTTGAAACGTCGCCGGGCTTCTTCGAAGTTCGCCACTTTATGTTCGAGGCTGAAAAATGCCCGGTCCATCTGCATGATCGGGGCGATCCAGGTGTAGCGATGTTCCCGCTCGGGTGTGCGGCTGAGTGGAGCGATCAGGACGTTGTCCTTTTCGATGGCGTATTTCTGCGCCCGCGCCCACGGCAGGGTTCTGGGTTCACTGGCATAGCCACTGTTTTTCAGCGCCTGCAAGACAATGTCGCCGACTATGCCGTGACGATCACCCTGATTGGCCATGGTCAGGGGCGGCGCGTCCGGAATAAGGAACTCGAGAGATTCGTGTGCCTCAAGCACAGGAACCGTTCCCAGGAATAGCGGCAGTAGCAATAAGCTGAAAAGAGAGACGCCTTTGGCTGATGTTCTGTCAATCACACAACGAGCCTCTTGTTGGCTTTTATTCGATATCGAGTGGTTGGTGGTCAGGGGGTGAATGGTAGAGCAGTGTCGTTGTCCGTGCCCTGCTTCTGCCGATTCGGACAGCGATAGCGTCGGTTTTTCCCCCTGTTTTTTGACTTCAGGCAAACGATCGGGCGCCGCTACAAGCCCGACGGAGTATATGACGGGAACGCTATGGCTTTATCACAGGTCGTATCGGTCGCCATGGTCGAGCGCCCCGAAGGTGTCAAGGCAGCCAGATAGAGCGTCCACGGATCGCTGGTGGGCAAACGGATGCTCCTTAGTTCAGGTGGTGTTTGAAAACAGTGGCGCCTGCAAAGGCAAAAAACGTCTCTCGGCCAAGCGACTTTCACCTGTGTCATCAGCGCAAAAAAACACCGCTGGGATTGCTGTAACCGGGGTTTTCCCGGTCAACGCGTGGCGAAGTCTGAACACCGGCTGTCTAGGTGAAAGATAAACGCGCCGTTGGCCTTTTTTTCATGTTCGTTTCACATTTTTCCGCTTAACCTGAATCCATTCAGGGGCGCTGGGAGTCAGCCCGGTCATCTAATCGAAACAAAAGCTAACACATTGATATGGCTTTACTTTTACCTTGCATGGTCTTTACTGCAATCAGGCATGGATGACCACACCGACCTCACTTATGGACGCGCTTCAATGACCGAACCAAAAACGCCTTTTTTGAATGCCCCCCGCTGTAGCACAGGCGCTTTTTCTTCTTTCGATTGCTGAAATCCTTTTTCCCCGAGGTCTCAATGAGCCAGGTTTTCCTTCCTTTCTCGCGCCCGAGTATTGGCGATGAAGAGGTCGCCGCGGTCGAGCAGGTTCTACGTTCCGGCTGGATCACCACCGGACCGAAAAACCAGGAGCTCGAGCAGCAATTCGCCGCGCGGGTCGGCTGCCAGCACGCGGTGGCGCTGTCGTCGGCCACCGGCGGCATGCACATCACCCTGCTGGCGCTGGGCATCGGCCCCGGCGACGAGGTGATCACCCCCTCGCAGACCTGGGTTTCCACCGCCAACATGATCTGCCTGCTGGGGGCGACGCCGGTCTTCGTCGATGTCGACCCGCACACCCTGATGACCGACGCCGCCACGGTTGAAGCCGCGATCACCCCACGGACCAAAGCGATCATCCCGGTGCATTACGCCGGTGCCGCCTTCGACCTCGACCCGCTGTACGCCCTGGCCGAAAAACACCGGATCGCGGTGATCGAGGACGCCGCCCACGCCGCCGGCACCACCTATCGCGGCCGGCCCGTCGGCGCCCGGGGCACGGCGATCTTTTCCTTCCATGCGATCAAGAACATGACCTGCGCCGAAGGCGCGATGTTCGTCAGCGATGACGAGGCCCTGGCCAACCGGGTGCGCATGCTCAAGTTCCATGGCCTGGGGGTCGACGCCTATGACCGCCTGACCCACGGGCGCAAGCCCCAGGCCGAGGTGATCGAACCCGGCTTCAAATACAACCTGGCGGATATCAATGCCGCCATCGCCCTGGTGCAGTTGCAGCGCCTGGACGCGATCAATCGCCGGCGCGAAGTCCTGGCCAACGCCTACCTTGAGCAACTGCGCGACCTGCCGGTGCAACCGCTGCAGCTTCCGACGTATCCGCAGCAACATGCCTGGCACCTGTTCATCCTGCGCATCGACGCCGAGCGTTGCGGCATCGATCGCGACGGCTTCATGAAGGCCTTGCAGGAGCAGAACATCGGCAGCGGCATCCACTTCGTCGCCACTCACCTGCACAGCTATTACCGCCAGCGCTTCCCGGATGTGCACTTACCCAACACCGAATGGAACTCGGCACGCCTGTGCTCGATTCCGCTGTTCCCCGACATGAGCCTCGACGATGTCGAGCGGGTCGTCGGCGCCATCAAAACCTGTCTGGACCGAAACCTTTGAAACCTTATCCAATCCAGTTCGTGTCGATCGTCATTCCGGTCTACAACGAAGAACAGAGCCTGCCCGAACTGCTGCGCCGCACTGAAGCGGCCTGCCGCCAGCTCAAGCACGATTTCGAGATCGTCCTGGTCGACGACGGCAGCCGCGACGAATCGGCGCAGATCCTCGAGGACGCCGCCAGCCGCGAAGGCAGCCCGGTGGTGGCGGTGATCCTCAACCGCAACTACGGCCAGCATGCGGCGATCATGGCCGGCTTCGAGCAGTGCCGCGGCGACGTGGTCATCACCCTGGACGCCGACCTGCAGAACCCGCCGGAAGAAATCCCGCGCCTGGTGGCCCAGGCCGAGCTGGGCTACGACGTGGTCGGCACGGTGCGCAACAACCGCCAGGATTCCGCCTGGCGCCGCTGGCCGTCGAAGCTGATCAACCTGGCCGTGCAACGCTCCACCGGCGTGGCCATGAACGACTACGGCTGCATGCTGCGCGCCTACCGCCGCAGCGTGGTCGACGCCATGCTCGCCTGCCGCGAACGCAGCACCTTCATCCCGATCCTGGCCAACAGCTTCGCCCGCCACACCACCGAGGTGCTGGTGAACCACGCCGAGCGTGAACACGGCGATTCCAAGTACAGCCCGATGCGCCTGATCAACCTGATGTTCGACCTGATCACCTGCATGACCACCACGCCGCTGCGCTTGCTGAGCATTATCGGTTTCAGCATGGCCGGCCTCGGCGTGCTGTTCGCCCTGCTGCTGATTTTCCTGCGCCTGGTGTTCGGCGCCGAATGGGCCGGCGACGGTATGTTCGTGCTGTTCGCCATCCTGTTCGTGTTCACCGGTGGCCAGTTCATCGGCATGGGCCTGCTGGGCGAATACCTGGGCCGCATGTACAGCGATGTGCGCGCCCGCCCGCGCTTCTTCATTGAAAAAGTTCTGCGCAGCCAGCCTGCCGCCCCTGCTCCCGCTGTCACGGTCGACGGTCTAACTTCCACTCTCTCCGATCAGGTTTCGCCATGAGTCATAAAGCTGTTGTCTTCGCCTATCACGATATCGGCTGCGCAGGCATCGAAGCCCTGCTCAATGCAGGCTATGAAATCGGCGCGGTCTTCACCCATGCCGACGATCCGCAGGAAAACACCTTCTACGGTTCCGTGGCCCAGTTGTGCTCGCTCAAGGGCATCCCGGTGCATGCCCCGGAAGACGCCAACCACCCGCTGTGGATCGAGCGCATCGCCAAGCTGAAGCCTGACTACATCTTCTCCTTCTACTATCGCAACCTGCTCAGCGAAGCGCTGCTGGCCACCGCCAGCAAGGGCGCGTTCAACCTGCACGGTTCGCTGCTGCCGAGCTACCGTGGCCGCGCGCCGGCCAACTGGGTGCTGGTCAACGGCGAAAGCGAAACCGGCGTGACCCTGCACCGCATGGTCAAGCGCGCCGACGCCGGGGCGATCATTGCCCAGCAGCGGGTGGCCATCGAGCGCAGCGATACCGCGCTGAGCCTGCACGGCAAGCTGCGCGACGCCGCCGCCAGCCTGCTGCGCGACACCCTGCCAGCCCTGGCGCAAGGCAAGGTCAGCGAGACCGCCCAGGACGAATCCAGGGCCAGCTACTTCGGTCGCCGCACCGCGGCCGACGGCAAGCTGCTGTGGAGCAAACCGGCCGAGCAACTGTTCAACCTGGTGCGCGCCGTGACCAAGCCTTACCCGGGCGCGTTCTGCGCCGTGGGCGAGCACAAGCTGATCGTCTGGAGCGCCGAGGTGGTCAAGGGCAATGAAGGCCAGGCCCCGGGCCGGGTGATCA
This sequence comes from Pseudomonas sp. RW409, assembly GCF_003184125.1. Classification (NCBI taxonomy): domain Bacteria; kingdom Pseudomonadati; phylum Pseudomonadota; class Gammaproteobacteria; order Pseudomonadales; family Pseudomonadaceae; genus Pseudomonas; species Pseudomonas sp. RW409. The sequence goes on from NZ_QHHP01000042.1 coordinate 415,597, forward strand.
GCACCAATCCACTGCGCATCGCCTGCGGCCAGGACTCGCTGCTGATCAACGCCGGCCAGCGCAACGACAACGGCCTGTATCTGAGCGGCCCGCAACTGGCCAACGAGCTGGGCCTGGTGGACGGCTCGCTGCTGCGCGGCGCCGAATCCGGCCGTGCCCCGCGGCGCACCCGGGTGCTGATCCTCGGCGTCAACGGTTTTATCGGCAACCACTTGTCCGAGCGCCTGCTGCGTGACGACAAGTACGAAGTCTACGGCCTGGATATCGGCTCCGACGCCATCGAGCGCCTGCGCGACCATCCGCATTTCCACTTCGTCGAAGGCGATATCAGCATTCACTCCGAGTGGATCGAATACCACATCAAGAAGTGCGACGTGGTCCTGCCGCTGGTGGCCATCGCCACCCCGATCGAATACACCCGCAACCCGCTGCGCGTGTTCGAACTGGACTTCGAAGAGAACCTCAAGCTGGTCCGCTACTGCGTCAAGTACAACAAGCGCGTGATCTTCCCGTCGACCTCCGAGGTCTACGGCATGTGCCAGGACCAGAACTTCGACGAAGACACTTCCAACCTGATCGTCGGCCCGATCAACAAGCAGCGCTGGATCTACTCGGTGTCCAAGCAGTTGCTGGACCGGGTGATCTGGGCCTACGGCAGCAAGGGCCTGAACTTCACCCTGTTCCGTCCGTTCAACTGGATGGGCCCGCGCCTGGACCGCCTGGACTCGGCGCGCATCGGCAGCTCCCGGGCCATCACCCAACTGATCCTCAACCTGGTGGAAGGCACGCCGATCCGCCTGTTCGATGGCGGCGAGCAGAAACGCTGCTTCACCGACATTGCCGACGGCATCGAGGCCCTGGCGCGCATCGTCGACAACGAAAACGATGTGTGCAACGGCCAGATCATCAACATCGGCAACCCGGACAACGAAGCCAGCATCCGCCAGTTGGGCGAGGAGCTGCTGCGTCAGTTCGAAGCCCACCCGCTGCGTGGCAACTTCCCGCCGTTCGCCGGTTTCCGCGACGTCGAGAGCAAGTCGTTCTACGGCGCCGGCTACCAGGACGTGGAACACCGCAAACCGAGCATCGCCAACGCCAAGCGCCTGTTGAACTGGGAACCGACCGTCGAGATGAAGCAAACCATCGGCAACACGCTGGACTTCTTCCTGCGCGAAGCCATGCTCGAAATCGCGGAGTCCTCTAAAGAAGAAGCATGCTGATGCAGGCAGGTCTGCGAATCGATGTCGACACCTATCGCGGCACCCGTGAGGGGGTGCCGCGGTTGCTGGAACTGCTCGACGAGGCCGGGATCAAGGCCACCTTCTTCTTCAGCGTCGGCCCGGACAACATGGGGCGCCACCTGTGGCGCCTGATCCGTCCGCAATTTCTGTGGAAGATGCTGCGCTCCAACGCCGCCGGCCTGTATGGCTGGGACATCCTGCTGGCGGGCACCGCCTGGCCGGGCAAACCGATTGGCCGCGACCTCGGACACCTGATGCGTCAGGCCCGGGACGCCGGTCATGAAGTCGGCCTGCACGCCTGGGATCACCACGGCTGGCAGGCCAATGCCGGGCGCTGGAACCAGGCGCAGCTGATCGAGCAGATCCGCCAGGGCGTCGACACCCTCAATGACATTCTCGGCCAGCGCATCGACTGTTCGGCGGCCGCCGGCTGGCGCGCCGACGAGGCGGTGATCGCAGCCAAGCAGGGCTTCGGCTTTCGCTACAACAGCGACTGCCGCGGCACCTCGATCTTCCAGCCACGGCTGGCGGATGGAGGCCTGGGCGCCCCGCAGATTCCGGTCGACCTGCCGACCTTCGACGAGGTGGTCGGGCCGACCGTCGTGGCCCACGACTTCAACACATTCATCCTGGACCGGTTCAGCCCTGAGAGGCTCAACGTCTACACCATTCACGCCGAAGTCGAAGGGATTCTGATGGCCAACGATTTTCGTCAGCTACTGGCGCAAGCCCGCCAGCGCGACATTCATTTCAATACCCTGGGCAACCTATTGCCCACGTCCTTGCAGAGCCTGCCCCAGGGGCAGGTCATTCGTGGCGCCCTCGAAGGCCGCGAAGGCTGGCTGGGGGTGCAAGGCGCATGACCAGACGCTGGGCCCTGCCTCTTCTACTGCTTGCCTTCGGCCTGTTCTACCTGCTGCCAATGGCCACCCACGGTTTGTGGATTCCCGATGAAACCCGCTATGCGCAGATCAGCCAGGAAATGCTCCTGACCGGCCACTGGGCATCGCCGCATTTCATGGGCATCCGTTATTTCGAGAAGCCGGCCGCCGGCTACTGGATGATCGCCCTCGGCCAGGCGGTGTTCGGCCAGAACCTGTTCGGCGTGCGCGTGGCTTCGGCCCTGAGCATGGGCCTCAGCGTGCTGCTCACCTACCTGCTGGCCAGGCGGCTGTGGAACGACCCGCGCAAGAGTCTGGTCTGCGCCCTGCTGTACATGAGCTTCTGCGTGGTGGTCGGCGCCGGTGGTTATGCCAACCTCGACCCGCAGTTCACCTTCTGGGTCAACCTGAGCCTGGTGGCCCTGTGGTTCGCCCTGGACAACCAGACGCTGCGCGGCCGCCTGCTGGCCTGGGCCGGCCTGGGCTTCGCCTGTGGCATGGGCTTCATGACCAAGGGTTTCCTCGCCTGGCTGCTGCCGGTGCTGATCGCCCTGCCCTACATGGCCTGGCAGAAACGCCTGCGCGAGCTGTTCATCTACGGCGGCGTAGCGGTGCTGGTGGCGATTGTCGTCAGCCTGCCGTGGGCCCTGGCGGTGCATGCCCAGGAAGCGGACTACTGGCGCTTCTTTTTCTGGCATGAACACATCCGTCGTTTTGCCGGGGAAGACGCCCAACACGCTTCGCCATGGTGGTACTACCTGCCGCTGCTGGTGGCGTTCAGCATGCCCTGGGTCCTGGTGCTTCCGGGCGCCTTGAAGCAGGCCTGGCAGGCCCGGCGCCAGGCGAGCATCGGTTTCCTGCTGCTGTGGCTGATCCTGCCGCTGGCGTTCTTCAGCCTGAGCAAGGGCAAGCTGCCGGCCTATATCCTGCCGTGCCTGCTGCCGCTGGCGCTGCTGATGGGCAATAGCCTGAGCGACCGGCTGCACGCCGGGCAGACCCGGATCATCCGCCTCAACGCGGTGCTCAACCTGGTGCTGGGCCTGTTGCTGCTGTTGGCGCTGGTGTACTTCCAGCTGAAGAAGCCGCTGTACAGCAACGAGCCCGGGCATCTGGTGCTGGTGTTCCTGGCCCTGCTTGGCTGGAACATGAGCAACCTGCTGCCGGCCTTCCGCCCGCTGCGCCTGTGGGCCGCGCCGGCCCTTGGCAGCTGGCTGTTCATCGCCCTGCTGCCCGCCGGCCTGCCGAACTCGGTGGTCTACAACAAGATGCCGGATCAATTCATCATCGATCACGCCGAGGAACTCGCCCGGAGCCACACCCTGGTGAGCAACGACCTGGGCGCCGCCTCGGCCCTGGCCTGGCGCCTCAAGCGCCCGGATATCGCCTTGTACAACACGACAGGCGAAGTGAAATATGGCCTGGCCTATCCTGACACCCAGCATCGTTACATCGACCTGCGCAAGGTCGGCGAATGGATGCCTGCGGCCCGCAAGCTGGGCCAGGTGGCCGTGGTGATGCGTATCAATGGCGACGAACACTACGAAATCGATCTGTTGCCGCAGGATTTCAAACGTTATGACCAGGGCAATCTCGTGATCCTGATCTTCCCTCAGAGCCAACCATGAGCCTGTTGCTGCTGCTCGTCGCCTGCCTGCTGACCTGCCTGGGCCAGATCGCCCAGAAGTTCGCCGTGGAAAGCTGGCGCGGCCAGCCTTCGGGCGCGCTCGACAAACTGCGCTCGCCCTGGCTGTGGCTGGCCCTGGCCAGCCTTGGCCTGGGCTTGCTGGTGTGGCTGCTGGTGCTGCAACGGGTCGAGGTCGGCATTGCCTACCCGATGCTCAGCCTGAACTTCGTGCTGATCACCCTGATCGCCCGCTTCGTCTTCCATGAAGCCATCGACCGCCGCCACTGGCTGGGCGTGGCGCTGGTGCTCGCTGGCGTACTGCTGTTGAGTCGCCACGCATGAGCCGGGCTCTGGGTTTCACCTTCGCCATGGGAAGCGTGCTGCTGGTCAGCGCCGCGCAGTTGGGCATGCGCTGGAGCATGACCCGCCTGCCGGCGCCGGCGGACTGGCTGGCGGCGCTGTCCAGTGGCCAGGTCGACCTGCTGGCGCTGGGCGTGGTGCTGGCGGCAATCCTCGCCTATGTCCTGTCGATGCTCTGCTGGCTGGCGGCGCTGCGCGACCTGCCGCTGGGCCGGGCCTATTCCCTGCTGAGCATCAGCTACGCCCTGGTCTACTTGCTGGCCGCCGCGCTGCCGCTGTTCAACGAGCCGTTCAGTCTCTCGAAAACCCTGGGGGTGGCCCTGGTCATCCTCGGCGTCATTACCATCAACTCACGACCTGCTCCCGCGACAAGTCCCAGGAATACCCCATGAAAATCAGCGTATTTGGAAGTGGTTACGTCGGCCTCGTACAGGCCGCCGTGCTGGCCGAAGTCGGCCACGATGTCATCTGCATGGACATTGACGAGCACAAGGTCCAGCAGCTGCAACAGGGGCACGTCAGTATCTTCGAGCCCGGGCTGTCGAGCCTGGTGCGCGACAACCTGGAAAGCAAACGCCTGAGCTTCACCAGCGACGAAAAGCTCGCGGTGCAACATGGCCAGGTGCTGTTTATCGCGGTCGGCACGCCGTCCAGCGAGGATGGCTCGGCCGACCTGCGTTATGTGCTGTCGGTGGGCGACGCCGTGGCCCGGCACCGTGAGCAGCCGGTGATCCTGGTGGAGAAATCCACGGTGCCGGTGGGTACCGGCGACACCTTGAAAGCCCATATCGAAAAAGCCCTGGACGGGCGCGCCCTGCAGTTCGATATCGTCTCCAACCCGGAATTCCTCAAGGAAGGCTCGGCGGTTTCCGACTGCCGCCGTCCGGACCGGATCATCGTCGGTTGCGAGCGCGAAGAAGTCCGCGACGTGATGCGCGACCTGTACTCACCGTTCAACCGCAACCATGACCGCATCATGTTCATGGACCTGCGCAGCGCCGAGCTGACCAAGTACGCCGCCAACTGCATGCTGGCGACCAAGATCAGCTTCATCAACCAGATCGCCGAGCTGGCCGAACACCTGGGGGCCGATATCGAATCGGTGCGCCTGGGGATCGGCGCCGACTCGCGCATCGGCTACCACTTCATCTATCCGGGCTGCGGTTATGGCGGCTCGTGCTTCCCCAAGGACATGCGCGCGCTGATCCACAGCGCCGAGCAGGCCCATTGCTCCAGCGACCTTTTGCAAGCGGTGGAAGCCATCAACGAACGGCAGAAACACAAGCTGTTCGAGCGCATCAACGCCTTCTACCAGGGCGACCTGAAAGGCAAGACCTTCGCCCTCTGGGGCCTGGCCTTCAAACCCAACACCGACGACATGCGCGATGCCCCCAGCCGGGTGCTGCTGGAGTCGCTGTGGGCCGCCGGCGCCAATGTGCGCGCCTTCGACCCGGAAGCCATGCAGGAAACCCAACGCCTGTACCCCGACGAGCCGAAGCTGATGCTGATGGGCACCCCGGAATCGGTGCTCAACGACGCCGACGCGCTGATCATCTGCACCGAGTGGCAGCAGTTCAAGGCGCCGGACTTCCAGCTGCTGCAACAGCGCCTCAAGGCCCCGGTGATCTTCGACGGGCGCAACCTGTACGACGCCGAGCGCCTGGCCCGTGGCGGCTTCACCTACTTCCCGATCGGTCGCGGCGAGTCGCGCCAGCTGCCGATTCCTCACCGGCAATGGGCCGACGCCAGGGCCAAGGCCTGAATGCCCAGGGTCGGCAGCACGCCTTCCAGCACCCTGCATTGGCAAGCCTGGGGGCTGGGGCTGCTGGCCCTGCTGCTGTTCTGTGCCGGCGCCGGGCAAGTGACGGTGATCGGCTTCGATTCGCGCTTCGTGCTGTTCGCCAAGGAAATGCTGCGCCATGGACCGGGCTTCTTTCCCACCACCTACGGCCAACCCTACGCTGACTACTCCAGCGCCTCGACCCTGCTGATCGACCTGTTCGCCCTGGCCTCGGGCCGGGTCACGACCCTCGCGGCCTGGCTGCCCACGGCCATTGCCGGGGCGCTGATCGTCAACCTCATGTACCGCCTGCTGGCGCCCAGTTCAAAAACCTGGGCCTTGACCAGCATCGCCCTGCTGTTGCTCAGCAGCACCTTCATCAGCGAAACCCGCGCCGTCTCCCTCGACCTGATGCTCGCGGCCATCGCCCTGGCGGTGTTCTACCTGGGGTATGCCCACGATCATTTCGCCGCGCCGCGACGCCTGTGGCTGATCCTCGCGTTGCTGGTCGCGGGGTTCGCCATTCGCGGGCCGATCGGCCTGGTGATTCCCTGCGGCATGCTGTGCAGCTATTACCTGCTCGAAGGCCAGTGGCGGCGGATGTTCATCTTCGGTGGCTGCGCCCTGCTCCTGCTGCTGGCGTGCGTGGCGCTGTTGCTGGGGCTGGCCCGACTGAGCGGCGGCCCGGCCTTTGTCCAGGAGGTGATCCGCATGCAGTTCACCGGGCGCATGGATGGCAGCGAAGGCAGCAGCGGCCCGTTCTATTACTTCAGCAGCTCCCTGGGCAACTATGCCCTGGCCTACCCGCTGGCGATCCTGACCTGGCTGGCAGTGTGGCTCGGCCCCCGTGAACAGCAGGACCGCGCGCGCAGGCTGCTGGTGCTGTGCAGCGCCGCGGCCCTGCTGGTGTTGATCGGCCTGTCGATTCCCCAGGCGAAAAAAGCCCGCTACCTGCTACCGATGTTGCCCATGCTGGCGATCGTCGCGGCTTATCCCTTCCACGATATCCAGGGTCGCGGCCTGGCCTGGCTGCGTCGGGGTATCCAGGGCCTGTGGCTGTTGACACCCGGATTGCTGATAGCGGCGTTGCTGGTGGCGCAGCGGCGCTTTGCCGAACCCTTGTCCGGCTTGACCCCTCTGCTGGTGTTGCTCGGCGTTTTTCAACTGGCGGCGCTGGGCCTGTTGCGCATGCCGCGCTGGCGGATTGGCGGCCTGGCCCTGGGCGCCGTGCTGGCCGTCTGGAGTGCCTATATCCTTGGGTTCGAGCCGCTGGCCCGCCAGCTCTACGACACCCGCACCTTCACCCTGGCCGCCTGGACGCTGATCGAGCAGAACCCGGCCCCGGTGGTGCTGCACCATATGGGCAAGGATGCCAAGGCCATCAAGTTCATGGTCCACCTCGACCAGGACCTGCAGCCACTGTTCACCGAACGCCCCGAGGCCCTTGCCGCCATCCCCGGCCCAGCCTGGGTGATCATGGATCAAAGTGACCTGGCGACGCTCAAGGCCACGCCCCTGGCGCGGCTGGTACCGGTGCTCAGCGGGCGCTTCGACAAGAACGACTTCGTCATGCTGCAACTGCCGGCCACCGAGGCCGATGCCCTTCTGCTCCCCGCCATCGAACGCAGCGCCGCCGCGCTGTTTCGCCGCGCCCCCGAACTGGCCTGGCTGGCCGACGCCGAGGTGCCCGATGCTATGCATCACCTGGCTCATATCCGCCAGCAGCGGGTGTGGGTCGCCGTGCTCGATCGAGAGGTGTGCGCCTTCCTCGACGCCGAAGCCTGCGCCGATGCGCTGCATATCTGGGAAATCTCGGTCGCCAGCAGCGCCCAGGGACGCGGCATTGGCCGCCACCTGCTGGAGACGGTGCGCGAACAGGCGCGCCAGCAGGGTTTCGCCGCCCTGACCCTGAGCACCTTTCGCCAATTGCCGTGGAATGAACCCTTCTACCAGCGCTGTGGTTTCGTCACCCTGGACGCCGACCAACTGGGGCCGCGCCTGCAACAGGTGCTGGCCGAGGAAGTTCGCCACGGCCTGCCAGCGGCCCGGCGCTGCGCCATGCGCCTGACATTGCCTGCGAAACCAAGCCCATCGTAGGAGCGAAGCTTGCTCGCGGTGGCGGTCTGGCTGGCCATATCGATGTTGAATGTGCCGGCTTTATCGCGGGCACGCTTCGTTCCTATAGAGGGGTGTTCGGGGGTGTTTCCAGGCATCTAAGGCTGCCACTCCGCGTTATTTAAAGTGGCTTGCGGGCGGGACCGCCAATGGCATGTCTTGTACTCACCGGTTACTTCATGCGGATAACCGCGCGGGAATCTAAAAGACAGTAGTCCTGGGTTGAAAATGCCATTACGCAGGATATATCGGCCACCCGCTGCAGGCGCCTCGCCTGATTGACCGCTGTACTTTCCACAGCGACTTCAGCAACAGCCCCTTAATCCCCGACAAGCCCGCTCCGAGAACTTGGGTAGTGTCAGCCATTACTCTTGAGATCCACTCCCAGCGCCTGGGCGAAGGCCTTCACCAAAGGGCTGCGTACCGTGTTGTGCCGCAGGATCAGGCTGAAAGGCGTGCTGTAGTGCACCCGGTCTGGAAGCAGCGCGCGCATTTCACCGCGCTCCACCAGCGCCGCGGCATAGTGCCGGGGCAGAAACCCGAGGAAACGCCCGGTCTTGATCAGTATGGCCACGGCCTCCACCTGGGAGGCCGCCGCCGAAAAGCTGTCGTACGCGGCGAAGTGGCTCTTCTCCTGATGGATCGCGTAGCGGTGGTTGATGAACTCATGCTGCTTGAGCGTCTCGGCGTCGATTGCGCTATCGGCCACGCTGAACAACGGATGCCCTTCGGCGCAATAAGCCGCGGACTCTTCGTCATATAATTTGAAGTAGTCGAACTCTTCACGTTTTTGATAAACCGGCACTATTCCGGCAACTAAGCGTCCTTCCACCACCCCCCGTTCAACTTCATCCAGCTGTGAAGCATACAGCCTGAACCTTACTTTCGGAGATTCAATATTGATGCGCCGCAAGGCAGCAACTAGCGGAGAATTAACATCAGTAATCGTGTTATCAATCACCCCCACTCCAAGATCGCCGATTATTTCATTCTGCGCGCAACTAAGCCGATCACGAAAGTTGTCCACCGAGGCAAACAGATCAATCGAGGCCTGGTACACCAGGCTGCCTTCCTCGGTCAGGCAAAAGCCCTCCCGGCCCCGGGTGCACAGGCGCATGCCGATGCGGATCTCGAGGTCGGAGATCTGCTTGCTGATAGCCGCAAGGCCCACGTTCAGCTCGTTTTGCGCAGCGCTGAAGCCGCCCGCCTCGACCACCGCCTTGAACACCTTGAGCAGTTTGAAGTCCAGTCCGCTGAGTGCCAGCGGTGCTCTGTGGGCGGTTTTAATCGGTGGGTTTCCAGAATTGGAAAGTGGGGTTTCCATAATGCTTATTGACCTCGGGCGGCATATTCAACAGGCTTTGCTGCACAACAAAAACACAGCCGACAAATAATAATGAACACAGAAAACAAGGCTTGGCAACCATCAAAGTATTCCCTGGACCCGCTGCAACTCGCTGATTCAATGCAATTAAAAACTGACACTTCGATCAGTTCTCGCCACTTGCTACTGCCCTCTTGAAACCTGCCTGACCCGAAGACTTTCCGATGCCCTTTCGCGGGTTGTCAGAGTGTCCTTCCGGTCGGCTGTACCGAATTCAATTCGCGTTATCGACGAGGAAAAAACAATGAACCAGCCTACCGATCGCCTCTGGGGCGCCCGTTTCAAAAGCGGCCCGTCCGAGGCCCTGGCCGCCCTGTCGCGTTGCCCCGAGCGCTACTTCCGCCTGACCCCTTACGACCTCGCCGGCTCCAAGGCCCATGCCCGGGAACTGCAACGCGCCGGCCTGCTGGACGAGCAGGAAACCCGCACCATGCTCGAGGCCCTGGAACGCATTGGCGAAGACTTCCGCGCCGGCCGGGTGAGCCCGACCCTGGACGACGAAGACGTACACACCTTCATCGAGCGCCTGCTCACCGAGCGTCTCGGCGCCCTCGGCGGCAAGCTGCGCGCCGGCCGCTCGCGCAACGACCAGACCGCCAACGACCTGCGCCTGTTCCTGCGCGACCATGTCCGCACCCTGGCGGTGCAGGTGCTGGACCTGCAACAGGCGCTGGTGGAACAGGCCGAACAGCATGTGGACAGCATCTGCCCGGGCTTCACCCACCTGCAGCAGGCCCAACCGATCGTCTTCGCCCATCACCTGCTGGCCCACGCCCAGTCGATGCTGCGCGACGTGCAGCGGCTGGTGGACTGGGATGCCCGCACCGCCCTGTCGCCATTGGGCGCAGCGGCCATGGCCGGCTCGGCCATCGCCCGCCAGCCGCAGCAGTCGGCGAGGGAAATGGGTTACGCCGGCGTCTGTGAGAACTCCATCGACGCGGTGGCCAGCCGTGACCACGTGGCCGAGTTCCTGTTCGTCGCCAGCATGCTCGGGATCAACATCTCGCGCCTGGCCGAAGAGTTCTGCCTGTGGTCGTCGCGGCAGTTCCGCTGGGTGGCCCTGGACGACGCCTACGCCACCGGCAGCTCGATCATGCCGCAGAAGAAAAACCCCGATATCGCCGAGCTGGCGCGGGGCAAGGCCGGCCGGCTGATCGGCAACCTCACCGGGCTGCTGTCGACCCTCAAGTCGTTGCCGCTGTCCTACAACCGCGACCTGAGCGAAGACAAGAACGGCGTGCTCGACAGCGTCGACACCCTGCTGCTGGTACTGCCGGCCATGGCCGGGATGGTCGCGACCATGACCGTCAACGTCGAGGAACTGCGGCGCCAGGCGCCACTGGGTTTCACCCTGGCCACCGAAGTCGCCGACTGGCTGGCGGTGCGCGGGGTGCCATTCAAGGAAGCCCACGAAATCACCGGCGCGCTGGTCCAGGCCTGCGAAAAACACGACCTCGAACTCTGGGAAGCGTCCCCGGCCCTGCTGGCCGAGATCGATGCGCGCCTGACCCCGCAGGTGCGCGACAGCCTGACCCTGGAAGCCGCCATCGCCGCCCGCAGCGGTTGGGGCGGCACCGCGCCGGAACAGGTACGCACGCAGATCGCCCGACTGAAAACCGCCCTGGCGGCGCAGCGGCAATGGGCCGCGCAGTACGACGGTTTCCGTCTCTGAAACCTTGAACGCAGTCCCGCGGGAGCGAGCCGGCGTCGATGCCGCCCGCTCGCTCCGCCGGGATGATGACCGACAGACCGCAGGCGCCATCCGCCTGCGTTGGGAGAAACACCATGAGCCAGACCCAGGCAGAGCGCCTCCTCGCCGAGCGCAAACAAGCCGAAAACCAGTTCGACATCACCCAGTACGAACATGTGCCGCGGCGCTACTACGGGCGGATCTTCTTCGCCACGGTGATCGTCATCGCCCTCGTCGGCCTGGTCCGGGCCTTCGCCGAAGGCAAGATCGAATGGTCGTACATCGGCCAGTTCCTCACGTCCCGGGCGATCCTGTTCGGCCTGCTCAACACCCTGGTCATGGCGATCCTGGCCATGGCCCTGGGCATCGTGTTCGGGGTCATCACCGCGATCATGCGCATGTCGGCCAACCCGATCCTGCGCTACGTGGCCGTGACCTACACCTGGCTGTTCCGCGGTACGCCGCTGATCCTGCAGCTGCTGCTGTGGTTCAACCTGGCGCTGATCTTCCCCACCATCGGCATTCCCGGGGTGTTCGAGCTGGACACCGTGAGCCTGATGACGCCGTTCGTGGCCGCCCTGCTCGGCCTGAGCATCAACCAGGGCGCCTACACCGCCGAAGTGGTGCGCGCCGGCCTGCTGTCGGTGGACACCGGCCAGTACGAGGCCGCCAAGTCGATCGGCATGCCTCGCCTGCAGGCCCTGCGCCGGATCATCCTGCCCCAGGCCATGCGCATCATCATCCCGCCGGTGGGCAACGAGTTCATCGGCATGGTCAAGATGACCTCCCTGGCCAGCGTGATCCAGTACTCGGAACTGCTCTACAACGCCCAGAACATCTACTACGCCAACGCCCGGGTGATGGAGCTGCTGATCGTCGCCGGCATCTGGTACCTGGCCGCCGTCACTGTCCTGTCCTTTGGTCAAAGCCGCCTGGAACGCCGTTTCGCCCGTGGCGCCGGCAAGCGCTCGTAAGCAGCCCTGGAGAATCCGATCATGAGAAACATCGTCAAGGCTGTGGGCCTGAACAAGTACTACGACAACTACCACGCCCTCAAGGACGTCAACATCGAGGTCGAGCAAGGCGAAGTGCTGTGCATCATCGGCCCGTCCGGCTCGGGCAAGAGCACCCTGCTGCGCTGCGTCAACCAGCTGGAGAAGATCGACAAGGGCGGCCTGTGGGTCGACGGCGAGCTGGTGGGTTACCGCATCGTCGGCAACAAGCTGCACGAGCTCAACGAATCGCAGATCGCCCGCCAGCGCCTGGCCACCGGCATGGTGTTCCAGCGCTTCAACCTGTTCCCGCACATGACCGTGCTGCAAAACATCGTCGAAGGCCCGTGCCAGGTGCTCAAGCGCTCGCCCAAGGAATCCCACGAGGAAGCCCTGGAACTGCTGGCCCGGGTGGGCCTGGCCGACAAGCGCAACAGCTACCCGATCGAGCTGTCCGGCGGCCAGCAGCAGCGGGTGGCGATCGCCCGCGCCCTGGCCATGCGGCCCAAGCTGATGCTGTTCGATGAACCCACTTCGGCACTCGACCCGGAACTGGTCGGTGAGGTGCTGTCGGTGATGCGCGACCTGGCGCAGACCGGCATGACCATGATCGTCGTCACCCATGAACTGGGCTTCGCCCGGGAGGTTTCCAACCGCATGGTGTTCATGGACGGCGGCCAGATCGTGGAGGCTGGAAGCCCCGAAGAAATACTAATAAGCCCACAAAACCCGCGCACCCAAAGCTTCATTTCTGCCGTTCGAACCTAGGCCCGAGCTCGCAAACCCGGAGCGGACCTCACAACACTCATAAGAGAACGACCATGAAGAACTTCGTCATTCCAGCAGTACTCGCAAGCCTGATGGCCAGCAGCTTGACCTTCGCCGCCGAGCTGCCCGCCAGCCTCAAGGCCAAGGGCGAGATCGTCGTAGCGATCATGCCCAACTACCCGCCGATGGACTTCAAGGACCCGGCCACCAACCAGCTCACCGGCCTCGACTACGACCTGGGCAACGCCCTGGCCGAGCGCCTGGGGGTGAAGATCGCCTGGCAGGAAACCGGCTTCGAGCAAATGATCAACGCCCTGACCACCGACCGCGTGGACGCGGTGCTGTCGGGCATGACCGACACCGCCGAGCGGCAGAAGAGCGTGACCTTCGTCGACTACTTCACCAGCGGGCCGCAGTTCTACACCCTGCAGAAAAACACCGCGATCAACGAAGCCACCGACCTGTGCGGGAAGAAGGTCGGCACCAGCCGTCGCACCACCTTCCCGGCGGAAATCGCCACCTGGAGCAAGGCCAACTGCGAAGCCCATGGCAAGCCGGCGGTGGTGGTGATCGGCGCCGAAGGTTCGGCCGACGCCCGCGCCCAACTGCGCCAGAGCCGCATCGACGCGGCCATGCAAGGCAGCGAGACCCTGCCGTACCTCAAGACCCAGGAAAAGGACACCTACAAGACCCTGGGCCTGCCGATCTCCGAGCAGTTCACCGGCCTGGGCGTGAGCAACAAGAAGCCCGAGCTGGCCGAAGCCCTGAAGAGCGCGCTGCAAAGCATGGTCGACGACGGCAGCTACCAGACCATCCTGAAAAAATGGAACCTGGAGCTGGGCGCGATCAAGACCGTGACCCTCAACGCCGGTAAATAACCACCCGAGCAATCCCCCCGCGGGCGCGAGCCCATTCGTGTCCGCGGGAGGTGGCTATTGCTCGGCGGATGGCGGGCAAACCGGCCCGCCCCAATGACTGGAGCGCTATCGATGTCCTCCTCACCCCAACCCACCTGGCCGGACGGGCACCAGGCGTGCCTGGCCCTGGCCTTCGACCTCGACGGGCCGACCGGCGACGCCATGCTCGACGGCTCGATCTGGCGCAAGCCGGAATACTTCGGCTTTGGCGGCTACGGCCCCTATCGGGCCCTGCCGCGCTTGCTCGACCTGCTCGATGCCTTCCGGATCCCGACCACCTTTTTCGTTCCGGCCTGGGTGGTGGAGAACTGGCCCAGGCAATGCCAGGCGATCGTCGAGCGCGGGCACGAGGTGGCCTACCACGGCTACCGGCATGAGTCCTTCTATGCCCTGCCCCTGGAGCAGCAGAAAGCAGTCATGGCCAAATCCCGCGAGGTGTTCTGGAAGCACCTGAATATCCGCGCCGAAGGTTTCCGTACCCCGTCCGGCGACTGGCGGGCCGAGACCCCGGCCATGCTGGTGGAAGCCGGCGTCACTTACTCCAGCAGCATGCGCGGCGACGACCGCCCGTACCTGGTCCGGGTGCCGGGCCATGCCACGCCGCTGGTGGAGATCCCCGGACGCTGGGAGATGGACGACTACGCCTCCATCGCCTACACCCGCGCCCCCGATTTCCCCGCGGGCCTGGACCGCACTGCCAGCTACGAGCTGACCCTGGACAACTGGCGCCGCGAGTACGACGGCGCCATGGACGAAGGGCTGTGCCTGACCACCCTGTTCCACCCCAAGATCACCGGCAAACCCGGGCGCATCCTGCTGCTGGAGCGCCTGTTCGAACATATGCGCCAGCGCCAGGACGTGTGGTTCGCCACCTGCCGCGACGTCGCCCGCTGGTGGCTCAAGGAGCATCACCATGGCTGAACCCCAGGCCTGGCCCCAGGGCTACCGCTGCGCCGTGGCGGTGACGGTCGACTACAACGACATCCACGGCATCCTCACCCAGGCCCCGGAAGTGGCCGGGCGCGACAAGACCCTGTCGGTCTGGCGCTATGGCAGCCAGCGCGGCGTCGAACGCCTGCTGGCGCTGCTCGACGAACTGCGGGTGCCGGCCACCTGGTTCGTTCCGGGGATCGTGGCCGAGGAAAACCCCGGGCATGTACGGGCGATCCAGGCCGCCGGGCATGAAATCGCCTGCGCCGGTTATCGCCACGCCAACTACGACCGCTTGAGCCTGGCCGAACAGCAGCTGGAACTGCAACGCGGTTGCCAGGCCCTGGCCGACCTCACCGGCCAGCGCCCCAGGGGCTTTCGCATTCCGGCCGGCAACTGGGCCCCGGGGTTCGTCGAGGCGCTGCATGGGCAAGGCATTCGCTGGTCGTCGTCCTGGCGCGGCGATGACCTGCCCTTCCCCCACGCGACCCGGCCGCAAGTGATAGAGCTGCCCCTGCACTACGAGCTGGAAGACGAGCCCTACTTCGCCTTCAACCTCAGCCCGGCGGTACCGCCGGGGCAATCGCGGATCGCCTCCTACAGCCACACCCTGGGCAACCTGCAGTTGGACTTCGCCGGCTTCCACCGCTTCGGCCTGCTCTACGTGCTGCGCCTGCACCCGGAGATCATCGCCACCCCGGGGCGCATCGGCCTGCTGCGCGAGCTGTTGCAGGGCATCCAGCGGCACGAGGATGCGTGGATCGCCCGCGCCGGCGAAATCGCCCAGTGGTGGGCGGAACGCGCGCAACCGCTGGCGGAGGATCACCCCGCGGCGATTTATGAACGTCACTATCGGGCCTACCTGCCATGACCGATCGTTTGCAACGCCTGGCGCAATTCTGCGTCGACAGCCGTTTCGAAGACCTGCCCCCGGCCCTGGTGGCCCAGGCCACCCGGCATATCCTCGACACCTTCGGTGCCGCGCTGGCCGGGGCGCACAGCGAAGTCGCCGCGGCGGCGCGACAGGCCCTCGGCGACGAAACCGGCCCCAGTCGGGTATGGGGCACCGACCTGAGCACCAGCGCCACCCTGGCGGCCTTGCTCAACGGCATCGCCGCCCATGCCCTGGAGCTGGACGACACCGGCGGCTGCGACCATTCCGGGGCGGTGGTGCTGCCGGCGGTGATGGCCGCCGTCAGCCTGCGGGGCACCACACTCAGCGGCCGCGAACTGCTCACCGCGGTGGTCATGGGTTACGAAGTCGGGCGCCGGGTACTGGAAGCCTGCGGCGGTTATTCCGCCCACAACGGCGCCGGTTGGCATTCCACCGCCACCTGCGGAGTATTCGGCGCAGCCGTCGCCTGCGGCCGGGTGCTCGGCCTCGATGCCCGGCAGATGGGCTCGGCCCTGGGCCTGGCCGGCAGCTTCAGCGGCGGGCTCTGGGCCTTTATTCACGACGGTTCGCACAGCAAGAAACTGCACAGCGGCCGGGCGGCCGAAGGCGGTCTGCTGGCCGCGCGGCTGGCCCGGCAAGGCGTGACCGGGCCGGGCCAGCTGTTCGAGGAGGTCTGGGGCGGCTTCCTCAAGACCCTGGCCGGCAGCGATGCGATCCCCCAGGCCCTGGACGAAAACCTGGGCCAGGTGTGGAAGCTCGCACGCTGCTCGATCAAGCCTTATGCCTCCTGCCGGGGCACCCACTCGGCCATCGATGCCCTGGGCCTGTTGCTCGAACAACTGCAGGTGACGGCGGATCAGGTGGAAGACATTCAGGTGTCCCTCTGCGCCTTCCTCGACGGCATGTGCGGCAGTCGCGCCATCGACTCCCTGGCCGCCGCGCAGATGAGCCTGCCCTACGCCCTCGCGGCACGCCTGGTGCATGGCCATGCCGGGCTGGATGCCTATGATCGCCCGTGCCGCGAAACACCGCGGATCGCCAGCGCCATGGCACGGATCCGCCTTGAAGTGGATCCACAACTGTCAGAGGATGGTGAGCCCGTGGTCACCCTGCGTACCCGTGACGGGCGCCAGGCCAGCCTGTGCGTCGGGGTACCGTTGGGCGCGCCGGGCAACCCGCTCGGCGATCAGGCGCTGCAAGAAAAGTTTCTCAGCCTGGCGACCCGGGTGCTGCCCGCCGAACGGGCCGGCGAATTGCTGCAACAGTTGTGGCGGCTGGCGGATATGGAATCCGTCGCCGTGCTGGACCGCTGGCTCCAACCATAGGCCTCCCATAGCCCACTCAGACAACAAGGACTCGTGCACCACCGTGGCCACTTATTCGCTGGTTATCCGCCGCCTGATGATCTGCTCGCTGACCATTGTCGTCAGTCGCGCCATCACCAGCCCCCTGCTCACCCTGTTCCTCAGCGAAAAACTCAGCCTCGATCAGCAGGACGTCGGCCTGCTGCTGGGGATCGCGGTGTTCATCGCCACCCTGCTCGCGCTCTATGGCGGCTACATCCTCGATCGCCTGGACAAGCGCCGGCTGCTGATCCTGACCATGCTCTCCAGCGGCATCGGTTTTGTGCTGCTGACCTTCGCCCACAACCTCTACCTGACCACCGCGATCCTGGTGATCACCGAAACCGCCTCGGCGCTGTTCCTGATCGGTTCCAAGGCGATCATCAGCGAAAACCTGCCGGTGAGTCAGCGGGCCAAGGTGTTCTCCCTGCGCTACACCCTGACCAATATCGGCTACGCCACCGGCCCCATGCTCGGCGTGGTGATCGCCGGGCAACTGCCGCTGGCGCCGTTCCTGATCGCCGGCGCCATCGCCTTTCTCAGCACCCTGCTGATGCGCGGCATTCCACCCACGCCGGGCCTGTCCTCGCTGAGCAAGCCGCAGAGTTTCCTCAATACCCTGGTGACCCTGAAAAACGACCGCACGCTGATCATGTTCACCTGCGGCTGCCTGCTCAGCACCATCGTCCACGGGCGTTTCACCCTGTACCTGTCGCAGTATCTGCTGGTCACCGAAGACGCGAAAAGCGCCCTCGACACCATGGCCGCCCTGCTGGCCTGCAACGCCATCAGCGTGATCCTGCTGCAGTACCAGATCGGCCGCTTCCTCAAGCGCGAACAATTGCGCTACTGGATCGCCGTCGGCACCAGCCTGTTCATCCTCGGCCTGATCGGCTTCAGCCTGGCCGACAGCCTGCTGGGCTGGTGCCTGGCGATGTTCGTCTTCACCCTCGGCGAGATGATCATCTACCCGGCGGAATTCCTGTTCATCGACACCCTGGCCCCCGAGGCACTGCGCGGCAGCTATTACGGCGCGCAGAACCTCGCGGCCCTGGGCGGCGCCTTGAGCCCGGTGATCTGCGGCTATCTGCTGGTGCACACCCCGGCACCGACCATGTTCTATGCCCTGAGCGCCTTGACCGCCCTCGGCGGGCTGCTGTGTTTCATCAGCGGACGGCGGGTGGCGCAGGTTGCGATAGTGCAAAAATAGTGCACTTAAACAGCATTATTATGAATTTGTAGGCACTTCGATTGATCGGCACACTGTGCCGGTTCCTCCCCCCAAATGTTGGAACGCTTCAGGGCTTTCTGGTAATCCAGACAAGCCCTTCTTTTTGCCCGCTGAACCGGAATTGGATCGCTTCGTCATGCTTGCTCGCTGGAAACCCGCCGCCATCAATACCCGCCCCTCGGAATGGAGCCGCGCCGCGCTCGGCATGGCCTTGGGCACGCTGTTCAGTGTCTGGTTGTGCAGCCGGGTGTTCGGCATGGAGGTGGCGCTGCACCTGATCGGCCCGCTGGGGGCTTCGGCGGTGCTGCTGTTCGCGGTGTCGTCCGGGGCGCTGGCGCAACCCTGGTCGATCCTCGGCGGCTACCTGTGCGCCGCGGTCCTGGCGTTGCTGGTATCCCATGTGCTCGGGCGTACCCTGGGCAGCGCCTGCCTGGCCGCCGGCATGTCCCTGGTGCTGATGTGCTGGCTGCGTTGCCTGCACCCGCCGGCCGGCGCGGTGGCCCTGACGATGGTGCTGGCCGACCCGGCGACCATCGCCCTCGACTGGCTGGCCCTCGGCCCGGTGATGCTGGCGGCCCTGTGCCTGTTGCTCAGCGCCCTGGCCTACAACAACCTGACCCGCATCCGCTACCCCAAGGGCCAGAGTGAATCCGCCACCAGGCTGCCCGCCGAGCAGCCATCCACCGATGCCCTGGCCATCACCGCCGCCGACCTCAAGCTGGCGCTGGATGAGATGCAGGAGTTCTTCGACGTCACCCCGCAAGACCTGGAACAGCTGATCCATGCCAGCGAAGCCCATGCGCGCCGGCGCAGTATTGGCGAGGTGTTGGCGTCGCGGGTGTGATCGGGGTTATCCGGACAGATCGCGGACTCAGGTTTGACGGCAACTGCGTTGCCGATCGCAGCCTCGCAGGCTCGGCAGCGGCTACACAAACACCGCGGTCCCTGTAGCCGCTGCCGAAGGCTGCGATCGGCCCGGTCCGCGTTCGGGCGAAGCAGTCGTAAAACCAGATGCCGCGTTTTTTAAGTCAGATCATCGGATCCCAACGCTGCGACCAGTCGGTGTCGCTGGCGATGACTTCGCGCAGCACTTCGAAGGCCTGCTGCAGCTGGGCCGAATCCCGTTCGCGGGCGTACAGCAGGTAGGTCGGGAAGTTGAACTCCGGGGCCTTTTCCACCCGTTCCAGCACGCCGCTGTCCAGGTAGCTTTGCACCACCCGGGTACGGAAGTAGCCGCTGCCGCCGCCTTCGAGGATGAACTGCAAGGCCAGCGGCCCGAGGTTGAAACCCACCGCGGCCTTGGCCTGGTCCGGCAGCGCCGCGTCGTGCTGGCGGCGGAAATCCTCGCCCCAGTCGATGTACACATAAGGCTCGGGTTTGCCGGCCAGGCGCACCAGGATCAGCTTTTCCTCGAGCAACTGCTCGACCTGCAACCCCGGCCCATACACCGGCTGGAACACCAGCGCCGCATCCAGCACACCCAACTCCAGCTGGCGTTGCAGGCTCGCGCCCTCGGCGATCTGGCTGCGCACGGCGTGGCTGGGAATCGCCTGGCGCAGGCGGCGCACCCAGTTGAGCATCAACGGATTGCACAGGCTGACTTCACCGCCGATGTGCAGCACGTTGCGATAACCGGCCAGCAACGGCAGGTCGCGCTGGGCGGCCTCCCAGGTCTGCACCAGCTGGTTGGCATAGACGATGAACGCCTCGCCGTCGGCGGTCAGCCGGGCCCCGGCGCGGTTGCGCACGAACAGCTTGCAGTTGAGCTGGCCTTCGAGGTTCTGCACCCGGGCGCTGATCGCGGTCTGGGTCAGGTGCAAGCGCTCGGCCGCGGCGATCAGGCTGCCGCTGCGGACGATTTGCAAAAAGGTGCGGGCCAGGTCGATGTCCATGTTGCCTCTGGGTCACGAAAGTCGAGCGCCATTGTAGCGGCGCTGGTCGTCCGGTGCGCCTGGACAGCGGATAAATACGGGCTCGCCATACTGGCCCGGACGGCACGACAAACAGCGTCGAGGGCATCTGCGCCTCATGCAAAAATGCACAGCCAACCTGCAGTTATCCGGGTTGTACATGGCAAATTTGCACTGTTACGATCCCTCATCGTTCGCGCGCGAACACACCTATAAAGAACAATAAAAGCAGGGAGTTAGTGATGACTGCTCAGGTTCCATCCCAGGCCACGCGAGACGCCGGCGCCACGTCGGTCGAGGCCTCGCAACAGGACGTGCTGGCCGAAGTCCGCAACCATATTGGTCACCTGACCCTCAACCGCCCCGCCGGCCTCAATGCCATCACCCTCGGCATGGTGCGCACCCTGCAGCGCCAGCTCGATGCCTGGGCCCAGGACCCGCAGGTGCACGCGGTGGTCCTGCGCGGCGCCGGCGAAAAAGCCTTCTGCGCCGGCGGCGATATCCGCACCCTCTACGACAGCTACAAGAACGGCCAGACCCTGCATGAGGCGTTCTTCGTCGAGGAATACGCGCTGGACCTGGCGATCCACCATTACCGCAAGCCGGTGCTGGCGCTGATGGACGGTTTTGTCCTCGGCGGCGGCATGGGCCTGGTCCAGGGCGCCGACCTGCGGCTGGTCACCGAGCGCAGCCGCCTGGCGATGCCGGAAGTGGCCATCGGTTATTTCCCGGATGTCGGCGGCAGCTACTTCCTGTCGCGCATCCCCGGCGAGCTGGGCGTCTACCTGGGGGTCAGCGGCGTGCAGATCCGCGCCGCCGATGCCCTTTACTGCGGGCTGGCGGACTGGTACCTGGAGAGCGACCAACTGAGCCTGCTGGATCAGCGCCTCGACAACCTGCAATGGCGCGACACCCCGCTCAAGGACCTGCAAGGCCTGCTGGCCAAGCTCGCCGTGCAGCAGTTGCCGGACGCGCCGCTGGCGGCGCTGCGCCCGGCCATCGACCATTTCTTCGCCCAGGCCGACGTGCCGAGCATCGTGCAACAGTTGCGCGAAGTGACCGTTGGCGATACCCACGAATGGGCCAGCAGCACCGCCGACCTGCTGGCGACCCGCTCGCCCCTGGCCATGGCGGTGACCCTGGAAATGCTCCGGCGCGGTCGCCAGCTGAGCCTGGAACAGTGTTTCGCCCTGGAGCTGCACCTGGACCGCCAGTGGTTCGAGCGCGGCGACCTGATCGAGGGCGTGCGCGCCCTGCTGATCGACAAAGACAAGAACCCACGCTGGAACCCGCCCACCCTGCAGGCGCTGGACGCCGCGCACGTGGCGAGTTTCTTCAGCACTTTCGACCCGAGCCGGAGCTGAGCCATGCACGACATTGAATTGAGCGAAGAGCAGGTGATGATCCGCGACATGGCCCGGGACTTCGCCCGCGGTGAAATCGCCCCCCACGCCCAAGCCTGGGAAAAGGCCGGCTGGATCGACGACGCCCTGGTGGCGAAGATGGGCGAGCTGGGCCTGCTGGGCATGGTGGTCCCCGAGGAATGGGGCGGCACCTATGTCGACTACGTGGCCTATGCCCTGGCGGTGGAAGAAATCTCCGCCGGCGACGGCGCCACCGGCGCGCTGATGAGCATCCACAACTCGGTGGGCTGCGGGCCGATCCTCAACTACGGCAGCGAGGAACAGAAACAGACCTGGCTGGCGGACCTGGCCAGCGGCCAGGCGATCGGCTGCTTCTGCCTGACCGAACCCCAGGCCGGTTCCGAAGCCCACAACCTGCGCACCCGCGCCGAACTCAAGGACGGCCAGTGGGTGATCAACGGCGCCAAGCAGTTCGTCAGCAACGGCCGGCGCGCCAAGCTGGCCATCGTCTTCGCGGTGACCGATCCGGACTTGGGCAAGAAAGGCCTGTCGGCGTTCCTGGTGCCCACCGACACCCCGGGTTTTGTCGTCGACCGCAGCGAACACAAGATGGGCATCCGCGCCTCGGACACCTGCGCGGTGACCTTCAACCAATGCACCGTCCCCGAGGCCAACCTGCTGGGCGAGCGCGGCAAGGGCCTGGCCATCGCCCTGTCCAACCTCGAAGGCGGCCGCATCGGCATCGCCGCCCAGGCCCTGGGCATCGCCCGCGCCGCGTTCGAGGCGGCGCTGGCCTACGCCCGCGAGCGGGTGCAGTTCGACAAGCCGATCATCGAGCACCAGAGCATCGCCAACCTGCTGGCCGACATGCACACCCGCCTCAACGCCGCGCGCCTGCTGATCCTGCATGCCGCGCGCCTGCGCAGCGCCGGCCAGCCGTGCCTGTCGGAAGCCTCCCAGGCCAAGCTGTTCGCCTCGGAAATGGCCGAGCAGGTCTGCTCCTCGGCGATCCAGATCCACGGTGGCTACGGCTACCTCGAGGACTACCCGGTGGAGCGTTACTACCGGGACGCGCGGATCACCCAGATCTACGAAGGCTCCAGCGAGATCCAGCGCATGTTGATTGCCCGCGATAGCGTCTTCACAGACACCGCACAAATAAAAACCGCAGCCTTGGCTGCGATTTTTTATGGGTAACGACAGCCCGGACTATTTGTCCATGAACTGCGCCTCGCGCTTGGCAATGAACGCCGCCATGCCTTCCTTCTGATCCTCGGTGGCGAAGGCCGCGTGGAACACCCGGCGCTCGAAACGCACGCCTTCCGACAGGCTGACTTCGAAGGCGCGGTTCACGCTTTCCTTGATCATCATGCTCACGGGCACCGACTTGGCGGCGATCAGCGCCGCGACTTTCAGCGCTTCGTCCAGCAGCTCATCGGCCGGCACGATGCGCGCGACGATGCCGCAACGCTCGGCTTCCACCGCATCGATGAAACGCCCGGTCAGGCACATTTCCATGGCCTTGGCCTTGCCCACCGCGCGGGTCAGGCGCTGGGTGCCGCCCATGCCCGGCAGCACGCCAAGGTTGATTTCCGGCTGGCCGAACTTGGCGTTGTCGCCGGCCAGGATGAAGTCGCACATCAGCGCCAGCTCGCAGCCGCCGCCCAGGGCAAAACCATTGACCGCGGCGATGATCGGCTTACGCCGGTTGGCCACCCGGTCGCTGTCGCTGAACAGGTCGTCCATGTAGATCTGCGGGTAGGTCAGCTCGGCCATTTCCTTGATGTCGGCACCGGCGGCGAAGGCTTTCTTCGAGCCGGTGAGGACGATGCAGCCGATTTGCGGATTGGCTTCCAGGCTGTCCAGGGCCTGGTTCACTTCGCTGACGATCTGTGCGTTGAGGGCGTTCAGCGCCTGCGGGCGGTTGAGGGTGATCAGGCCGACGCGGTCCTTGATCTCCAACAGAATGGTTTCGTAACTCATGGATCAGCTCCTGCTAAAAGTCAGAGGTTGCGCGAAATGACCATGCGCTGAATGTCGCTGGTGCCTTCGTAGATCTGGCAGACCCGCACGTCGCGGTAGATGCGCTCCAGCGGAAAGTCGTTCAAGTAGCCATAGCCGCCCAGGGTTTGCAAGGCGGCGGAACAGACCTTCTCGGCCATTTCCGAAGCGAACAGCTTGGCCATCGACGCCTCCACCAGCGCCGGCTTGCCGCTGTCGCGCAGGGCCGCGGCGTAGTGCACCATCTGCCGCGCCACGGCGATCTGGGTGGCCATGTCCGCCAGGCGGAAAGCCACCGCCTGATGCTCGATGATCGGCTTGCCGAAGCTCTGCCGTTCGCGGGCATAGTCACGGGCAGCCTCGAAAGCCGCGCGGGCCATGCCCACCGATTGCGAGGCGATGCCCACGCGACCGCCTTCGAGGTTGGCCAGGGCGATCTTGTAGCCCTCGCCCTCCTCGCCCAGGCGGTTGGCCACCGGCACCTTCACATCCTCGAAAAGGATCTGGCAGGTGTCGGAGGCGTGCTGGCCGAGCTTGTCTTCCACTCGCGCGACGCTGTAGCCCGGCGCGTCGGTGGGCACGATAAAGGCGCTGATGCCGCGCTTGCCGGCCGCCGGGTCGGTCACCGCGAACACTATCACCACCCCGGCGTTCTGCCCGGAGGTAATGAACTGCTTGCAGCCGTTGAGCACGTAATGCTCGCCCTCCAGCCGCGCCCGGGTTTTCAGGCTGCTGGCGTCGGAGCCGGCCTGGGGTTCGGTCAGGGCGAAGGCGCCGAGCATCGCGCCGCTGGCCAGGGGCTTGAGGAAACGCTCCTTCTGCTCGTCGTTGCCGAACTTGAGGATCGGCACGCAACCCACCGAGTTGTGCACGCTCATGATGGTCGAGCAGGCGCCGTCGCCGGCGGCGATCTCTTCCAGGGCCATGGCATAGGCCAGGTAACCGGTGTCGCAACCGCCCCACTGCTCCGGCACCAGCATGCCGAAGAAGCCCAGCCCGGCCATCTCGCCGATGGCCTCGCGGGGGAAGCGATGCTCGCGGTCCCACTCGGCGGCGAACGGCTTCAGGCGTTCCTGGGCGAACTGCCGGGCCGCGTCGCTGATCTGCTGTTGTTCGTCATTAGGCAGCATGGTGATTCCTTAATACAGGCATTCGACGGCCATGGCCGTGGCTTCGCCGCCGCCGATGCAGATCGCCGCGACGCCGCGCTTCAGGCCTTTCTGGCGCAGGGCCGAGAGCAGGGTCACGAGGATCCGCGCGCCGGACGCGCCGATCGGGTGGCCCAGGGCGCAGGCGCCACCGTGGACGTTGACCTTGTCGTGGGGGATTTCCAGCTTTTGCATGGTGACCAGGCTGACCACGGCAAAGGCTTCATTGATTTCGAACAGCTCGACCTGGTCCAGCGACCAGCCGGTCTTCTTCAGCAGTTTCTTGATCGCCCCGACCGGCGCCACCGGGAACAGCCCCGGGGTATCGGCGAACGCCGCGTGACCGTGGATCACCGCCAGAGGCTTGAGGCCACGTTTCTCGGCCTCGGAACGGCGCATCAGCACCAGGGCCGCGGCGCCGTCGGAGATCGAACTGGAGTTGGCTGCGGTAACCGTGCCGCCGTCGCGGAACGCCGGTTTCAGCGTGGCGATCTTGTCCAGCTTGGCCTTGGGCGGTTGTTCGTCGTCGCTGATGGTCTGCTGTTCCTTGCCGACAGTGACCTGCAGCGGCACGATTTCCGCCTTGAAGCTGCCGTCCTTGATCGCCTGCTGGGCGCGGGTCAGCGAGGCCACCGCGAAGGCGTCCTGGGCTTCGCGGCTGAAGCCGTTGGTCTCGGCGCAGTCTTCGGCGAAGGTGCCCATCAGCCGGCCCTTGTCGTAGGCATCCTCGAGGCCGTCGAGGAACATATGGTCGAGCACCCGCCCGTGGCCCATGCGGTAGCCGCTGCGGGCGCGATCCAGCAGGTACGGCGCGTTAGACATGCTTTCCATGCCGCCGGCGATCACCACCTCGGCGCTGCCGGCCAGCAGCATGTCGTGGGCGGCGATGGTCGCGGCCATGCCGGAGCCGCACATCTTGTTCAGGGTGGTGCAGCGGGTGGCCTTGTCCAGCCCGGCGCCCAGCGCCGCCTGACGGGCCGGCGCCTGGCCGAGACCGGCCGGCAGCACGCAGCCGAACAGCACTTCATCGACGCTGTCGCTGGCCACTCCAGCGCGCTCCACCGCGGCCTTGATCGCGGCGGCGCCGAGTTGCGGCGCGGTCAGGCTTTTCAGCTCGCCCTGGAAACCGCCCATCGGGGTGCGGACGGCGCTGACGATAACGATCGGATCTTGGTTCATGAAGAGTCCTCCTTACTTGGCTGCCATGCGCAAGGCGCCGTCGAGACGGATCACCTCGCCATTGAGCATGCTGTTGCTAATGATATGCCCGACCAGCGCGGCGTACTCGTCCGGCTTGCCCAGGCGTGGCGGGAACGGCACGCCGGCGGCCAGGGAAGCGCGGACTTCGTCGCTCATGCCGGCCATCATCGGGGTTTCGAAAATGCCCGGGGCGATGGTCATCACCCGGATGCCGAAGCGCGCCAGTTCGCGGGCGGCCGGCAGGGTCAGGCTGGCGATCGCGCCCTTGGACGCGGCATAGGCGGCCTGGCCGATCTGCCCGTCGAAGGCTGCCGCCGAAGCGGTGTTGATGATTACCCCGCGCTCGCCGTCGGCGTTCGGTTCGCTATTGGCGATGGCCGCGGCGGCCAGGCGCATCAGGTTGAAACTGCCGATCAGGTTGACGTTGATCACCTGGCTGAAGCTGGCCAGGGCATGCGGACCGTGCTTGCCGAGGATCTTCTCGCCGCGCACGATCCCGGCGCAGTTGACCAGCCCATGCAGGCTGCCGAACGCCTTGAGCGTGGCCTGCACCGCCGCTTCGGCGGCCGCTTCGTCAGTGATATCGGCGACCGTGCTCCGGCAGCCGAGCTGCTGCGCCTGGGCCGCGACGGCCTCGGCATTGAGGTCCACCAGCATCACCTGGGCGCCGGCCTTGACCAGCATCTGCGCGGTGGCCGCACCGAGACCGGAAGCGCCGCCGCTGACGAGAAAAACCTTGTTTTCGATGTGCATCATGAGTTCCTGGGTAATTCAGGCCGAAGCCTTGTGCGCCGCGGCCTCTTGAGCCTTGGCGATTTCCTGGTTGCGCAGGATGAAGCGCTGCAACTTGCCGCTTGGGGTTTTCGGCAATTCGCTGACAAATTCGATTTCACGGGGGTACGAGTGCGCGGCCAGGCGCTTGCGCACATGCTGGCGCAGCTCTTCGGCCAGCTCCGGCGCGGCGCGGTATTGCGGGCTGAGCACGACGAAGGCCTTGACCAGCTCGGTGCGCTCCGGATCGGGCTTGCCGATCACCGCCGCCTCGACCACCGCCGGGTGCTCGATCAGCGCGCTTTCCACGTCGAACGGGCCGACCCGGTAACCCGAGGTGGTGATCACATCGTCGCTGCGGCCGACGAAGCTGATGCTGCCGTCCGGGTTCAGCTCCACGGTGTCGCCGCTGAGGTAGTAGTGGCCGACGAAGGCCTTGGTCACCACGCCGTCGTAGCCGTTGAACCAGCACATCGGCGACTGGCTGCGGTCGATGGCGAGGATCCCCGGCTGGCCCACCGAGAGTTCCTGGTGCTGCTCGTCGAGCACCACGATGCGGTGGCCCGGCGAGGCGAAACCGGCCGCGCCGACATGCACCGGATGCTCCAGGCCATGGTGGTTGCACAGGACCATGCCCAGCTCGGTCTGGCCGTAATGGTCATGGATCACCACGCCGAGGTTGTCGGCGAACCAGCGGATCACCTCCGGGTTCAGCGGCTCGCCGGCGCTGCTGACGATGCGCAGCTTGCCCTTGATCGAGCGGGCGAACTCGTCGCCGCCGGCAATCAGCAGGCGGTAGGCGGTCGGCGAACCGGTGAGGTTGCTGATCCCGTATTTGTTGATCACCCGGCAGGTGCTTTCCAGGGTGAAGGGCCCATCGTAGAAGGTGATCGGGTGGCCCAGGCCCAACGGGCCGGTGACGCCAAAATAGATGCCGTAGGCCCAGCCCGGGTCGGCGACGTTCCAGAACGCGTCCTCGGGACGCAGGTCGACGGCGTCGCGGGTGTAGCTCTGGAACGCGACGATGGCCTTGAGCGGCACGTACAGGGCCTTGGACGGGCCGGTGGTGCCGGAGGTGAACATCAGCAGGAACGGGTCTTCGCCCGTCAGCAGCACGGGTTCACACTGCGCCGGGTAATTGCCCAGCTCGGCCCAGAAACTGAAGTCGCCACGGACGATGCCCTGGCCCTTGGTGCCCGCGACCGTGACGATGGTCGGGCAGTCGGCCACCTCATTGAGCTTTGGCCGGTTGACCGCGTCGGTCACCACCACTTTGGCCCCGGAGCTGTTCAGGCGGTGTTCGATGGCCTTGGGGCCGAAGGCGGTGAACAGCGGCTGGTAGACCGCGCCGATGCGCCAGGTGGCGAGCACCGCGATCAGCAGTTCGACGTTGCGCGGCAGCAGGCCGGCGACCTTGTCGCCCTTGCCCACGCCCTGGGCCAGGAGGAAGTTGGCGAAACGCGCGGCCTGGTCCTGCAATTCGCTGAAGGTGTAGGTCGCACTGCTGCCGTCGCGGCCCTCCCAGAACAATGCGATGCGCCCCGGCAAGGCGTGCCGGTCACAGCATTCGACGCAGGCATTGAGTGCCGACAAGGAGCCCTGCAGGGCCGCATCGACGGTGTGCTGGTAATTGAAGTGTGCCGTGGCAGACAGGTAATCGCGCATTGCCAGAATCCCTCGCTGTTCTTATTAGGATGGGAACTACAAAAACATCGGGCAAATACTGGCGCCACGGCCCCAACGGGACAATGGTCAAAGCTTTCAAGTTGCGTGACTGGTTTGGCCAAGAACCCCGTGCTAGCCAAAACGACTAGGCGCCCTGTAGCCGCTGCCGAGCGACAGCGGCTACCCAAGCTCCCCGTAGCCGCTGCCGCAGGCTGCGATCGAGGCCGCAGGACTCGCTATCAGCCTTGACGCGGTGCATCAGAAACACCGCGCCGCACGCCTTTGCGACGGTTCCGGTCGATCGCAGCCTGCGACAGCGGCTACAGGGATGCGCTCAGGTCGGGTCGTTGAGGATCAGGCTGCGGTAATGCCCGGGGTTGGAGCCGGACCATTTGCGAAAGGCTTTGTAGAACGAACTGGCGTCGGCGAAGCCCAGGCGGCTGGCGATTTCCGTGAAGCTGATCTGCGGCTCGGCCAGCCAGGCGATCGCCAGTTCCTTGCGCACCCCGTCCTTGATTCCCTGGTAGGTCTGCCCCTCTTCCGCCAGGCGGCGACGCAGGGTCGAGGCCGACATGCACAGGCTGTGGGCCAGGCTCTCGGTTTCCGGCCACTGCGCGGCGGGCAGCTGGCGCAGATCGTGCTTGATGCGGCTGGCCAGGCTCTCTGGGTCGCGGTATTTGACCAGGATATTGGCCGGCGCCTGGGCCAGGAAACGCTTGAGCTCCTCGCCAGTGCGCTTGATCGGCAAGTCCAGGCAGTCGGCGGCAAAGATCATCCGCGTGCGCGGCCGGTCGAACCGCAGGTTCTGCGAGAACATCACCTGGTAGTCGTCGCAGAAATCCGGTTCCGGGCAGCGCAGCTCGATGGCCAGGATCGGGATGCGTCGCCCGGCCAGCCAGCAGGCCACGCCGTGGACGATCATCCAGTAGGTGAAATAGGTGAAGGCCCGGCGCGGCGCCTGCTCGTCCTCCAGCAGGACGATCTCCGCCAGGCTCTGCTGGCGCACCAGCTGGGCCGGCAGGTGTTCGAGCATCAGCGACAAAAAAGCCAGCCCGGATTCCAGGCCCGCCGCCAGGTTCTGCCGGGCCATCGCGGTGCGACAGAGAAACTCCAGGCTGCCGGACTTGAGCTTGCGCGGGTCCATGCCGAAGAACTCGTCGTCCGTGCGCCGCGCCAGCAGGCGCCACAGCCGGGCATAGGCCACCGCCGGCACGCGGGCGGCGCTGACGTCCAGCCGGGCCGGGTCGATGCCGACCTTGAGCAGCACTTCTTCGCTGGCGGCACCCGGGGCGCAGCTTTGCAGCAGCGCTTCGCGCACCAGTTGCATGGAGATCGTGTCTTTTTCCGACATCGCGCGTAACTGCTTCCTGCATAAGGAGATTTGTCGGTCATCTTAGGCAGTGACGAGGAAAAAGCCAGTGGGCTTTTGGCTAAGCGGCCCATCTCGTTCCGTCCCGGCTCCTGACCTTTGTGCGCCGCTGCCTGCAGTGCTCTGCGCAGCGACAGGCTGCCGCCCATTCGCCGTCGCCCCAGGCAGATAAGCCTCAGCACACCGAAAGAAAAATCCCTTACAAGTCCTGATCTTGCCTTCGCCACAAAAAGATAAATCTCATTAACGCCAAAAAATTGTAAGCGTTCTTGTACATTCCGTTTTTAATAATCAATCTTAAATAGGATTTAATCTCATCAAACCCAAAGAGTGATTCTCATGGATAGCAAAGCCCCCTCCTCCTTGCCACAGCACCGTCTGCTGGCCCCCACAATAGGCCTCGCCATCGTCTCTGCCTCCGGTCTCACCGCTGCTGGCGAACGGCAGAACGTCTTGCAACTGGACAACATCAAGGTCGAGGCGGAGGAAGGCAAAGGCTACAAGACCGAACGTTCGTCTTCCGCCAAGTACGTGGCGCCGCTGCTGGACACCCCGCAGACCATCACCGTGGTGCCGCCCAAGCTGATCCAGGAACAGCAGGTGCTGAGCCTGCGCCAGGTGCTGTCGAACGTGTCCGGCATCACCTTCAACGCCGGCGAAGGCGGTGGCGGCTCGGGGGACAGCATCAACATCCGCGGCTTCTCGGCCAACAGCAACCTGCAGATCGACGGCCTGCGCGACAGCGCGCAGACCAACCGTTCCGACACCTTCAACGTCGAGCAGGTGGAGGTGATCAAGGGCCCCAACTCGGTGTTCGGCGGCGCCGGCACCACCGGTGGCAGCATCAACGTGGTCAGCAAGCAACCGAAGAACCAGGCGTTCACCCGCCTCGGCGGTAGCCTCGGCACCGATAACTACTACCGCCTGACGCTGGACAGCAACCAGCCCCTGGAAAGCGTCGGCCAGGACAGCGCGGTGCGGATCAACCTGATGGGCCATCAGAACGATGTGCCCGGCCGCGACAAGATCGACCGCGAGCGCTGGGGCATCGCGCCGTCGTTGCGCCTGGGGTTCAGCGACGCCACCCGGCTGACCCTCAGCGCCTTCCACCAGACCGACGACAACCTGCCGGACTACGGCGTACCGGCGCTGGACGGCAAGAAGCTGGCCGGGGTCAAGCGCGATGCCTATTTCGGCTGGAAGAACCTGGACAAGGAGCAGATCGAACAGAACGCCTTCACCGCCGATTTCGAGCACGACTTCAGCGACCACCTGCGCCTGCAGAACCTTACGCGCTACAGCCGCACCGCGCGCGACACCATCGTCTCGGCGTCCCATGTCAACACCAGCGGCGTGCCGGCGGGCCGCTACCGTCCGGCCGGGCCCCAGGCCTACGGGCGCGACGCCACCACCGAGATGTGGATCAACCAGAGCAACCTGATCGGCGACTTCGAGTTCGCCGGCATGCGCCACGACCTGGTGGCGGGCGTGGAACTGTCCCGGGAAACCCTCGACCTGAAGACCTACAACCATGGCCTGGGCAGCGCGCTGTATCCGCGCGACGGCTATGCCCTGGGCAGCCCGCCCGGGCGCTGGAACGGCCCGGTCAACAAGGCCACCAGCGGCTATACCGAGACCACCCTCAAGGGCCAGGCCTACTACCTGTTCGATACCATCGCCCTGAGCGAGCGCTGGGACCTCAACCTCGGCCTGCGCTACGACAAGATCAAGGGCGACGTCGACAAATACTCGGGCAGCCATGTGAAAAGCGAGAGCCTGGTCTCGGACACGAACAAGGCCAGCGCCCGCACCGGCCTGGTGTTCAAACCGACCGAAAACGGGCGCATCTATGCCGCCTGGGGCAACTCCTTCAACCCGTCCGCCGAGAACCTGGCCTCGACCGGCGGTGGCTTGAGCAAGGGCAACCAGGACCTGGCGCCGGAGAAGAACGAAACCTGGGAACTGGGGACCAAGTGGGAGCTGCTGGACAAGCGCCTGGAACTGGACGCAGCGCTGTTTCGCGTAGAGAAGAGCAACGCCCGGGAAACCATGGCCGACGGTTCGACCCAACTGGCCGGCAAGCAGCGGGTGCAGGGTGTGGAGATCGGCGTCACCGGGCATGTCACCGAGCAGTGGGATGTGTTCGCCAACTACACCTTCCTCGACAGCGAAACCCTGAAAGCGGCGAACACCGCCTCGGGTATCGCGCGCAAGGGCCAGGCCCTGGGCAACACGCCGCCGCGTTCGCTCAATCTGTGGACCACCTACGAACTGCCGGCCGGCTGGACCCTGGGTTATGGCACGCGTTATGTCAGCGAGCGCAACGTCAGCTCCAGCACCCGCGCCAAGCTGGACGCCTACTGGGTGCACAACGCCATGCTCGGCTACAAGGTCAACCACAACCTCGACCTGCAGCTGAACGTCAACAACCTGTTCGACAAGGACTACGTGGAACGGGTGCGCCAGCAGAACGGCTCGACCGCGCGCTCCTCGGCCATCGAATACGGCGACGCGCGCGCGGCGATCATGTCGGCCACCTATAGCTTCTGACCCCTCCCCTCAGCGCGAAGCCCCGGTCGACCTGGGTTTCGCCGCTGTCATCGGCACCTTCTCGCCGTTCTCCGGCCCAGGCCGCCACGGCAAAAAAAACCAATACGTTATCTCCCCGGTTTTACCCGGCGCGAACGGGCGAATCCCTGGCCCATGGCGGCTTGCGCCGGGCGAAGGATTTCATCGCAGTGCAAAAAAGTATCGATTCGAGTGTCAGGGATGATTTGTCAGCGCGGGCGTTGAGGGCTGTAATCAGCCGCACATTCTTCCCTGCATCCGGAAGACACAACAACAATAACCGTCCTTCTGCCGCCCACCGGGCCCGGAAGAGGAGTGCACGATGAAACCCTGCATTACCGCCCTGCTCGTCACCACCTGCATGACCCTGAGCGGCGTCAGCCTCGGCGCCCAGACCCTGACCATCGCCACCGTCAACAACAGCGACATGATCCGCATGCAGAAGCTCTCGAAAACCTTCGAGAGCGAACACCCGGAGATCAAGCTGAACTGGGTGGTGCTCGAAGAGAACGTGCTGCGCCAGCGCCTGACCACCGACATCGCCACCCAGGGCGGGCAGTTCGACGTGCTGACCATCGGCATGTACGAAGCCGCTTTGTGGGGCGCCAAGGGCTGGCTGCAACCGATGCAGGACCTGCCCGCCGCCTATGACCTGCAGGACATCTTCCCCGCGGTGCGCGAAGGCCTATCGGCCAAGGGCACGCTGTACGCCCTGCCGTTCTACGCCGAAAGCTCGATGACCTACTACCGCACCGACCTGTTCAAGGACGCCGGCCTGGTCATGCCCGAGCACCCGACCTGGGAGCAGATCGGCGAGTTCGCCGGCAAGCTCAACAAGCCCGAGCAGGAACAGTACGGCCTCTGCCTGCGCGGCAAGGCCGGCTGGGGCGAGAACATGGCCCTGATCACCACCCTGGCCAACGGTTTCGGCGCGCGCTGGTTCAATGAGCAGTGGCAGCCGGAATTCACCGGGACCGAATGGAAGAACGCCCTGACCTTCTACGTCGACACCATGAAAAAGGCCGGCCCGCCCGGCGCCTCCAGCAACGGTTTCAACGAGAACCTGGCGCTGTTCAACAGCGGCAAGTGCGCGATCTGGGTCGACGCCAGCGTCGCCGGCTCCTTCGTCACCGACAAGTCGCAGAGCAAGGTCAGCGAACACGTCGGCTTTACCTACGCCCCGCAACAGGTGACCGACAAGGGCAGCGCCTGGATGTACTCCTGGGCACTGGCGATCCCCACCAGCTCCAAGGCCAAGGATGCCGCGCAGACCTTCGCCACCTGGGCCACCTCCAAGGAGTACGGGGCCCTGGTCGCCGAGAAAGACGGCATCGCCAACGTGCCGCCGGGCACCCGCGCCTCGACCTACAGCGAGGCCTATATGCAGGCCGCGCCATTCGCCAGGGTGACCCTGGAATCGCTGAAAGTCGCCGACCCGACTAAGCCGACCCTCAAGCCGGTGCCCTACATCGGCATCCAGCTGGTGACCATTCCCGAGTTCCAGGCCATCGGCACCCAGGTCGGCAAGCTGTTCTCCGCCGCGCTGATCGGCCAGACCACGGTCGACCAGGCCCTGGCCGCCGCGCAGCAGACCACCGAACGCGAAATGAAACGCGCCGGCTATCCCAAGTAATCCCCCAAAACCTGTAGGAGCGAGCTTGCTCGCGAAAAACGTCAAGACAGCGCATTCACCCAGGTTGGGCGCGTTATCGTTGACGACCATCGCGAGCAAGCTCGCTCCTACAGGGAACCGCGTTACGCGTACCTGAACGGTTGTGATCGCCATGAATACCTCGACTGCCAAAGCTCATTTGCCAATGCCCCAGGTCGCGCGCAAGCACCGCCTGCTCAACCCCGGCTGGTTCCTGGTCAGCCCCTCGGTGGCGCTGTTGCTGCTGTGGATGATCGTGCCGCTGGGCATGACCCTGTACTTCTCGCTGATCCGCTACAACCTGCTGTACCCCGGGGAAAACCAGTTCGTCGGGCTGGAAAATTTCAGCTACTTCCTCAGCGATTCGGGCTTTTTGCCCGGGGCCGGCAACACCCTGCTGCTGGTGGGCAGCGTGCTGCTGATCAGCGTGGTGTTCGGGGTACTGATCAGCGCCCTGCTGGAAGCCAGCGAGTTCCTCGGCCGCGGCATTGTCCGGGTGCTGCTGATCTCGCCGTTCTTCATCATGCCCACGGTGGGCGCGCTGATCTGGAAGAACCTGATCTTCCACCCGGTGTCGGGGATTCTCGCCGCCGTGTGGAAGCTGTTCGGCGCCCAGCCGGTGGACTGGCTGGCCCACTACCCGCTGCTGTCGATCATCATCATTGTCTCCTGGCAGTGGCTGCCGTTCGCCATCCTGATCCTGATGACCGCCATGCAGTCGCTGGACCAGGAGCAGAAGGAAGCCGCACGCCTGGATGGCGCCGGGGCCATCGCGATCTTCTGGCACCTGACCCTGCCGCACCTGGCGCGGCCCATCGCGGTGGTGGTGATGATCGAGACCATCTTCCTGCTCTCGGTGTTCGCCGAAATCTTCACCACCACCAACGGTGGCCCGGGCTATGCCTCGACCAACCTCGCCTACCTGATCTACAACCAGGCGCTGGTGCAGTTCGACGTGGGCATGGCCTCGGCCGGCGGCCTGATCGCCGTGGTCATCGCCAATATCGCCGCGATCATCCTGGTGCGGATGCTCGGCAAAAACCTGACTGACAAGCCCTGAGGTGCGCGCCATGACCCTGCAACAATCCCGCCGCCTGCAAAGCCTGCTGCTCGGCACCCTGGCCTGGGCCATCGCCATCCTGATCTTCTTCCCGATCTTCTGGATGCTGCTGACCAGCTTCAAGACCGAAATCGATGCCTTCGCCACGCCGCCGCAGTTCATTTTCACACCGACGCTGGAGAATTACCTGCACATCAACGAGCGCAGCAACTACCTGGCCTTCGCCTGGAACTCGGTGGTGATCTCCTTCAGCGCCACCGCCCTGTGCCTGCTGATCGCGGTGCCGGCGGCCTATTCCATGGCCTTCTACGAGACCCGTAACACCAAGCGCACCCTGCTGTGGATGCTGTCGACCAAGATGCTGCCGCCGGTGGGCGTGCTGATGCCGATCTACCTGCTGGCCAAGAGCTTTGGCCTGTTGGACACGCGCATCGCGCTGATCGTGATCTACACCCTGATCAACCTGCCGATCGTGGTCTGGATGATTTACACCTACTTCAAGGACATCCCCCGGGACATCCTCGAGGCCGCGCGGCTGGACGGCGCCACGCTGGGCCAGGAAATGCTCCGGGTGCTGCTGCCGATCGCCAAGGGCGGGCTGGCCTCCACCGTGCTGCTGTCGCTGATCCTGTGCTGGAACGAGGCGTTCTGGTCGCTGAACCTGACCTCGTCCAACGCCGCGCCGCTGACCGCGCTGATCGCCTCCTACTCCAGCCCCGAAGGGCTGTTCTGGGCCAAGCTCTCGGCGGTCTCGACCCTGGCCTGCGCGCCGATCCTGATCTTCGGCTGGATCAGCCAGAAACAGCTGGTGCGCGGCCTGTCCTTCGGCGCCGTGAAATAACCAGACGACCCACTACCTGTAGCCGCTGCCGAAGGCTGCGATCGAGCCGCAGGCTCGCCAGCGACCGCACAGGCGCCCAGGCCCCTGCGGTGCCTATCGCAGCCTGCGGCAGCGGCTACACCGAAATTCTGAAATCCGGAGAGATTCCATGGCCAACCTGAAAATCAAGAATCTGCAAAAAGGCTTCGAAGGTTTTTCCATCATCAAGGGCATCGACCTGGAGGTGCGCGACAAGGAGTTCGTGGTCTTCGTCGGCCCCTCGGGCTGTGGCAAGTCCACCCTGCTGCGGTTGATCGCCGGCCTGGAGGAAGTCAGCGGCGGCAGCATCGAACTGGATGGTCGCGACATCACCGAGGTCAGCCCGGCCAAGCGCGACCTGGCCATGGTGTTCCAGACCTACGCCCTGTACCCGCACATGAGCGTGCGCAAGAACATGTCCTTCGCCCTGGACCTGGCCGGCGTGCCGAAAGCCGAGGTGCAACAGAAGGTCAACGAAGCGGCGCGCATCCTCGAACTGGGGCCGATGCTGGAGCGCAAGCCCAAGCAGCTGTCCGGCGGCCAGCGCCAGCGCGTGGCCATCGGCCGGGCCATCGTGCGCAACCCGAAGATCTTCCTGTTCGACGAGCCGCTGTCCAACCTCGACGCCGCGCTGCGGGTGCAGATGCGCCTGGAGCTGGCGCGCCTGCATAAAGAGCTGCAGGCGACCATGATCTACGTGACCCACGACCAGGTCGAAGCCATGACCCTGGCCGACAAGGTGGTGGTGCTCAACGGCGGCCGCGTGGAACAGGTGGGCTCGCCGCTGGAGCTGTACCACAGCCCGGCCAACCTGTTTGTCGCCGGCTTCCTCGGCACGCCGAAGATGGGCTTCCTCAAGGGCCGGCTGAGCCGGGTCGATGGCCAGGGCTGCGAGGTGCTGCTGGAGGCCGGCACCCGCATCCAGCTGCCACAGCGCGGCGCCCACCTGAGCGTCGGCAGCCCGGTGACCCTGGGCATCCGTCCCGAGCACCTGGAACTGGCCCGCCCCGGCGACTGCACCCTGCAGGTCACCGCCGACGTCAGCGAGCGCCTGGGCAGCGACACCTTCTGCCATGTCCGCACCGCGTCCGGCGAAGCGCTGACCCTGCGTATCCGCGGCGACCTGGCCAGCGCCTATGGCCAGCAACTGAACCTGCACCTGGATGCCGAACACTGCCACCTCTTCGATGCCGACGGCGTGGCCGTGGCCAGGCCGCTGCGCGCCGCCGCCTGAACGAGAACCGAACGATGAAACTGAACCGACACAACCTCCACCGCCTGGCCCCTGAAGTCCGGCTGCCCGCCTACGACCTGGCCGAGACCCGGCAAGGCATGGTGCATATCGGCGTCGGTGGTTTCCACCGGGCGCACCAGGCCTATTACACCGATGCCCTGATGAACACCGGCGAAGGCCTGGACTGGAGCATCTGCGGGGTCGGCCTGCGCGCCGAGGACCGCCGCGCCCGCGACGACCTGGCCGGCCAGGACTATCTGTTCACCCTATTCGAGCTGGGTGACAGCGACGCCGCCGAAGTGCGGGTAATCGGCGCCATTAGCGACATGCTGCTGGCCGAGGACGGCGCCCAGGCGCTGATCGACAAACTGGCCGACCCGCAGATCCGCATCGTCTCGCTGACCATCACCGAAGGTGGCTACTGCATCGATGACAGCAGCGGCGAGTTCATGGCCCATCTGCCGCAGATCCAGCACGACCTGGCCCACCCGCAGCAGCCGAAGACCGTGTTCGGTTTTCTCTGCGCGGCCCTGGCCCAGCGCCGGGCGGCCGGGGTCCCGGCCTTTACCCTGATGTCCTGCGATAACCTGCCGCACAACGGCGCGGTGACCCGCAAGGCGCTGCTGGCCTTCGCCCGCCAGCGCGACGCCGACCTGCACGACTGGATCGCCGCCAACGTCAGTTTCCCCAACGCCATGGTCGACCGCATCACGCCCATGACCAGCACCGCCCACCGCCTGCAACTGCACGACCAGCACGGCATCGACGACGCCTGGCCGGTGGTCTGCGAGCCCTTTGCGCAATGGGTGCTGGAAGACCAGTTCGTCAGCGGCCGGCCGGCCTGGGAAAAGGTCGGCGTGCAATTCACCGACGACGTCACGCCCTATGAGGAGATGAAGATCAAGCTGCTCAATGGCAGCCACCTGGCCCTGACCTACCTGGGCTTCCTCAAGGGTTATCGGTTTGTCCACGAGACCATGGCCGACCCGCTGTTCGTCGCCTATATGCGCGCCTACATGGATCTGGACGTGACCCCGCAACTGGCGCCGGTGCCGGGCATCGACCTGGACGACTACAAGGACACCCTGGTGGCGCGTTTCTCCAACCGGGCGATTGCCGACCAGCTGGAGCGGGTCTGCTCCGACGGCTCGTCGAAGCTGCCCAAGTTCACCGTGCCGACCCTCAACCGCCTGATCGCCGACGGCCGCGACACCGAGCACGCCGCCCTGGTGGTCGCCGCCTGGGCCTTGTACCTCAAGGGCGTGGACGAAAACGGCGACACCTACGCCATTCCCGATCCGCGTGCCGCGTTCTGCCAGGCGCTGGTGGCGGATGACGCGCTGATCGGCCAGCGGCTGTTGGCGGTCGAGGAAATCTTCGGCCCGGCGATCCCCGCCAGCGCCGCATTCACCGCGGCCTTCGAGCGCTGCTACAGCAGCCTGCGCGACAACGGCGTGACCCACACCCTGGAGCGGGTATTGGCCAGGGGCCGCTGATGCTTGCCTGTCGCCGATGCGTTTCTCCAGGCAGATCGCGGACCCAGGTTTTGCGATTGCGTTGCAATCGATCGCAGCCTCGCGAGCTCGGCAGCGGCTACATAGCCACCGCAAACCCTGTAGCCGCTGCCGAAGGCTGCGATCGGCTGCGTAGCCGACGCAAATCCTGCCGACGCGTTTCTCCAGACAGATCGCGGACTCAGGTTTTGCGATTGCTACGCAATCGATCGCAGCCTCGCAGGCTCGGCAGCGGCTACACGGCCACCGCGAATCCTGTAGCCGCTGCCGAAGGCTGCGATCGGCGGCGTAGCCGACGCAAATCCTGCCAACGCGTTTCTCCAGGCAGATCGCGGACCCAGGCTTTGCGATTGCTACGCAATCGATCGCAGCCTCTCAGGCTCGGCAGCGGCTACAGTGGGTTTGATTTGAATTTTGTGCAGGTTCATCCATGACGACGCAACAGCTTTTCCTCGGCATCGACTGCGGCACCCAGGGCACCAAAGCCATCGTTCTCGACGCCGCCAGCGGCGAAGTGCTGGGCCTGGGCGCGGCGCCCCACAGCCTGATCAGCGGCGCCAATGGCCGCCGCGAACAGGACGTCGGGCAATGGCGCGAGGCGTTTGCCCTGGCCACCCGCCGGGCGTTATTGGCGGCGGGTGTCAGCGGCCTGGACATCCTCGGCATCGGCGTGTCCGGCCAGCAGCACGGCCTGGTCCTGCTCGACCAACAGGGCCAGGTACTGCGCCCGGCCAAGCTCTGGTGCGACACTGAATCCACCCTGCAGAACCAGCGCCTGCTGGATTACCTGGGCGGCGAACAAGGCTCCCTGGAGCGCCTCGGCGTGGCGATTGCCCCCGGCTACACGGTGTCGAAACTGCTGTGGACCCGGGAGCAACACCCGCAGATCTTCCAGCGCATCGCCCATGTGCTGCTGCCCCACGACTACCTGAACTTCTGGCTGACCGGTCGCTGCTGCAGCGAATACGGCGATGCCTCGGGCACCGGCTATTTCAATGTGCGCACCCGGCAATGGGACCTGGCGCTGCTCCGGCACATCGACCCCGACGGCCGCCTGGAAGCTGCCTTGCCGGAACTGCTCGAAGCCCACCAGCCAGTGGGCACCCTGCTGCCGGAGATCGCCCGGCAACTGGGCCTCAACCCGCGGGCGCTGGTGTCCAGCGGTGGCGGCGACAACATGCTGGGGGCCATCGGCACCGGCAATATCCAGCCCGGGGCGATCACCATGAGCCTGGGGTCCTCGGGCACCCTGTATGCCTACGCCGAGCAACCGCGGGTCAGCGCGGACGCCGCGGTGGCGACCTTCTGTTCCTCCAGCGGCGGCTGGCTGCCGCTGATCTGCACCATGAACCTGACCAATGCCACAAGCGCGGTGCGCGAGTT
The DNA here is from genome assembly GCF_003184125.1 of Pseudomonas sp. RW409. Lineage (NCBI taxonomy): Bacteria > Pseudomonadati > Pseudomonadota > Gammaproteobacteria > Pseudomonadales > Pseudomonadaceae > Pseudomonas > Pseudomonas sp. RW409. The sequence continues at coordinate 455,445 of NZ_QHHP01000042.1, forward strand.
GTTCGAGCTGGATATCGACGCCTTCAACCAACGGGTGGCGCAGGCGCCGATCGGCGCCGAGGGCGTGTGCATGCTGCCGTTCCTCAACGGCGAGCGGGTCCCCGCCCTGCCCCATGCCAGCGGCAGCCTGCTGGGCCTGACCGCCAACAACCTGACCCGGGCCAACCTGTGCCGCGCGGCGGTCGAAGGCACCACCTTCGGCCTGCGCTACGGCCTGGACCTGCTGCGCCACAACGGCCTGCAAAGCCAGAGCATCCGCCTGATCGGCGGCGGTTCGAAAAGCCCGCTGTGGCGGCAGATGGTCGCCGATATCATGCACACCCCGGTGGTCTGCACCGAGCAGAGCGAAGCGGCGGCCCTGGGCGCGGCGATCCAGGCGGCCTGGTGCCAGTCGCACCACAGTGGCCAGGCGCAGAGCCTGGCGCAGCTGTGCCAGCGCTGCGTGAGGCTCGATGCAAGCAGCGAAACCTTGCCGATAGCGGCCAATGTCGCGGCCTACCAGCAAGCCTATGAAGGCTACCAACAGCATGTGGCAACCCTTTTGAAGAGCGAATGACTATGTACCTGGTCTGTGGTGAAGCACTGTTCGATTTTTTCAGCCAAGACGATGCCAGCGGTCGGGCATCGCGGGTCAACTTCCAGGCAATCGCCGGCGGTTCGCCCTTCAATGTCGCGGTGGGTTTGCGCCGCCTGGGGGTGGACGCGGCGCTGTTCGCCGGGCTGTCCACCGACTACCTCGGCCGGCGCCTGTTACAGGTGCTGCGCGACGAAGGCGTGGGCGAAGACTACTTGCTGCACGTCCAGGCACCGACCACCCTGGCGATGGTCGCGGTGGGCGCCGATGGCTCGCCGCAATACAGCTTCCGTGGCGAAGGCTGCGCCGACCGCCAGTTGCAACTGGCCGATTTGCCGCCGCTCGACAGTCGGGTGCGCGGCCTGCACATCGGTTCGTTTTCCCTGGTGGTGCAACCGATCGCCGACACCCTGCTGGCACTGGTGCGCCGCGAGCGTGGCCAGCGCCTGATCAGCCTCGACCCCAACGTGCGCCTCAACCCGGCCCCGGACATCCAGCTGTGGCGCCAGCGCATCGACACCCTGGTCCGGCTGGCCGACCTGATCAAGGTCAGCGACGAGGATTTGCACCTGCTCTACCCCGACCAGGACCCGCAGCACGTGATCGAAGGCTGGCTGCAGCATCACTGCCAGCTGGTGTTCCTGACCCGCGGCGCAGAGGGCGCGACGGTGTTCAGTCGGGCACATGGCCGCTGGTCGGCGCCGGCCATGCCGATTAAGATGGCCGACACCGTGGGCGCCGGCGACACCTTCCAGGCCGCTCTGATTGCCTGGCTGACCGAACGACAGCTGGATTCGTTGGAGGGTGTGGCGGGCTTGAGCCGGGACCAGATCGACCAGATGCTCAGGTTCGCCATCCGCGCCGCGGCGCTGACCTGTGGCAAGACCGGACCGGACCTGCCCTATCGCCACCAACTGAACTGATCGCAGGAGCGCCACGCGGCGCTCCCATCGACCCGAATAGAGCCTTGCCTTTGACCCGCTTCGCCTATGCCGCCGTAGTCCTCCCCTTCATCCTGACCGGTTGCGCGACCTCGCCGCCGGCCAACCCCAACGACATCTGCGAGATCTTTCGCGAGAAAAGCGACTGGTACAAGGCGGCCAAGGCCACCGAAGAGAAATGGGGGGTGCCGATCCAGGTGCCGCTGTCGATCATCTACCAGGAATCGAGCTTCAAGCAGGACGCCTTGCCGCCCCGCAAATACCTGTTGTGGGTGATTCCCTGGGGCCGGGTGACCTCGGCGGCCGGCTACCCGCAGGCCAAGGACGAAGTCTGGGGCGACTACCAGCGCAAGGGCGACAACTACTGGGCCAGCCGCACCAACTTCGCCGACGCCACCGACTTTATCGGCTGGTACATGGACCAGACCACGCGGGTCAACGGCGTGACCAAGCAGGACGCCTACCGCCAGTACCTGAACTACCACGAAGGCTGGGGCGGCTACCGCCGGCAGACCTATGCGGCCAAGCCCTGGCTGCAGACCGTGGCGATGAAGGTGCAAAGCCGTTCCAGCCTGTACGGCCAGCAGTACGCCGGTTGCCGGGAAGAGCTGAACCGCGGCTTCTGGAGCCGCTTCTGGAATTGGTTGTAAGCGCCTGACGCGGATCTCCCCGCCTCCTTCGCGCTCCGTAGCCGCTGCCGAGCACCGCGAGGCTGCGACCGGCTGCAACGCAGCCGCTAAACCAGTGCACGCGGTGTACCTGATGCAACGCGGTTACCGGTTTTGCGACGGCTGCGCCGCCGATCGCAGCCTCGCAGGCTCGGCAGCGGCTACAAGACACCGCGATCCCCTGTAGCCGCTGGCGCAGCCTGCGACCGGCTGCAACGCAGCCGCTAAACCATCGCACGCGCTGCACCTGATGCAACGCGGTTACCGGGTTTGCGACGGCTGCGCCGCCGATCGCAGCCTCGCAGGCTCGGCAGCGGCTACACAGCCACCACGGCCCCTGTAGCCGCTGCCGAAGGCTGCGACCGGCTGCAACGCAGCCGCTAAACCAGTGCACACGGTGTACCTGATGCAACGCGGTTACCGGGTTTGCGACGGCTGCGCCGCCGATCGCAGCCTCGCAGGCTCGGCAGCGGCTACAAGACACCGCGATCCCCTGTAGCCGCTGGCGAAGGCTGCGACCGGCTGCAACGCAGCCGCCCAACCAGCGCACGCGGTGTACCTGATGCAACGCGGTTACCGGGTTTGCGACGGCTGCGCCGCCGATCGCAGCCTCGCAGGCTCGGCAGCGGCTACACAGCCACCACAAACCCTGTAGCCGCTGCCGAAGGCTGCGATCGGCTGCGAAGCAGCCGCCCAACCAGCGCACGCGGTGGACCTGATGCAACGCGGTTACCGGTTTTGCGACGGCTGCGCCGCCGATCGCAGCCTCGCAGGCTCGGCAGCGGCTACAAGACACCGCGATCCCCTGTAGCCGCTGCCGAAGGCTGCGATCGGCTGCGCAGCAGCCGCAAGGCCTGCCGACGCGTTTATCCAGGCAGCTCGCGGATTCAGCTTCCGGCAGCGCCGTCAGAGGATCGAGAAGTTGTAGCTGACGATCAGCCGCGTCTCGTCCACGTCCCGGGCGTATTTCTCGTAGTTGCTGCGGTAGGTGGCGTTACGCAGGCGCAGGCTGACGTCCTTGAAGGTGCCGCTCTGCACCACGTACTTGAGTTCGCTGTCGCGTTCCCATTCGCGACCTTCCTGGTCGCTGCCCGGGACCTTGATATGGTCGCCGCTGACATAGCGGGTCAGGAAGCTCAGGCCGTTGATGCCGATGGCCTTGAAGTCGTAGTCATAGCGCAGCTGCCAGGAACGCTCCTGGGCGGCGGCGAAGTCGTTGACCTGCACGTAGTTGACCAGGTACGGGTTGCTGCCATCGAGGTACGGCATCGAGTTGTCGCCGTTCATGCGCTGCCAGCCGGCGCTGAAGGTGTGGCCGTCGATGGCATAGCCGAGCATGCCGCTCAGGGCGCGGTTGTCGATGGAACCGGCGCGCTCGGCGCCGCTGTCGGCACTCTTGAGCAGGCGCAGGTCGGCCTTCAATACGCCCGGGCCCAGCGGCTGGTTGGCCAGCAGGCCGATGAAGTGCTGGCGGTAGATGTCTGCAAGCTCCCCGTAGTGGTACTGGCCGGTCAGACGGTCGTTGAACTTGTAGTCGATGCCGTACATGTCGAAATGGTCGGCGGTGACGTTGCAGGCGTACCGCTTGTTCTTGCAGTGCACGCGGATGTCCTGGGCGTCCGTGGAATCCCGGGCGGTGTAGCGGTCCAGGCGCGCGGCCATGAACGTCAGGTCCTTGATCTCCTTGGAGGTGAGCATGGCGCCATTGAACATGGTCGGCAGCAGGCGCCCGTCGTTGTACTTGAGCAGCGGCAGGTCCGGCAGCAGCGCGCCGTACTTGAGCACGCTCTGCGACACGCGCACCTTGGCCGTCAGGCCGAGCTTGGCGTACTGGTCCTTGGAGCCCCGCGGGTCCTGGCCGCTGGACGGCAGCAGGCCGCTGTTGCTGCGGTCGGGGCTGGAATCGAGCTTGAAGCCGAGCATGCCCAGCGCGTCGATACCAAAACCGACGGTGCCTTCGGTGTAGCCCGATTGCAGGTTGAGAATGAAGCCCTGGGCCGCCTCTTCGCGCTTGGAAGCGCCCTGATCGTTGCTGGTATGACCGTCGCGGAAGTCACGGTTGAAGTAGAGGGTGCGCGACTCGAGCTTGGCGCTGCTGTCTTCGAAGAAGCCCGCGGCCTCGGCCTGGGCGGTAAAACCCGCGCACAGGCAAAGGGCGCCGAGGCCCACCGTTGGATAACGCAGCGGTCGGAATGAGTGCAGCAAAGGGAAAGGGGGACGCATGAAAAGCTCCAGCAGTGCATCGGTAACGCGGATGAAAGAAAGGCAATAGCAATCCATCTGGCGAATCATTTCTGGCCAGGTGAATTGATCAAATCAATGTTGACCCGCAATGATGGCAGATGGCTTTGACGGGCTACACTCGACTTTAGTCTGAAGCTGCTACAGCCTTTGGCACTTCCCGCGCTCTTCCAGCGCACTGCCCCGCCTGCGATAAAGCGATCATTTCCAACACTTTTTTCCGTCGTGGAGGCCCTTGACCGAGGCGCCATTCATTGGGCGATTCCAGAAGTTTTGGATCCAAGCAAGCGTCCGCCGACGATAAAAACGCTGTTTTTTTCACTCAAAAAACTACCGTTCGTCGGCTTTATTTGCCCTTACGAGTTTTGTATCAAGGAATTGACACAATGCTTTCACCACCCTTTCAGACTAACTATCTATTTGATTTTAAAAACAATTAATTAATTTATAAAAGGATCCAAAACGCCATCGTCATTTATACAACACGGCAAAACGCCAATTAACCGTCTCCATGCTGTGGTAGTGTCAAAAAAAGAACGCGAAAAGGACTTGCACCTATTCAGTTCTTTAAGAAGTGGGCAGAAAAAACTCACTCATTACCCATCACGGATGAGGTTCCTCCCTTGGATGTCAGCGTTTTTGGTACCGGCTACGTCGGCCTGGTACAAGCAGTCGCCCTGGCCGACGTCGGCCACAACGTGGTCTGTGTCGACATCGACGGCCAGAAAGTCGCCCAATTGCAGCGCGCCATCGCGCCCATTCACGAGCCGGGGCTGACGACGCTGATCGAAGACAATCTGAAAGCCGGCCGCCTGTCCTTCACCACCCAGGCCCAGGACGCGGTGAACCATGGCGAGCTGATGTTCATCGCGGTCGGCACCCCGTCCAACGAAGACGGCTCCGCCGATCTCGACCATGTGATTGCCGTCGCCCGCGACATCGCCCGCCTGATGCACAGCGACAAGACCCTGGTGATCAAATCCACGGTGCCGGTGGGCACCGCCGACCTGGTGCTGGAAACCGTCATCGAGCAGCTCACCGACCTGGGCAAGTCCGAGCTCAAGGTGCATGTGGTGTCCAACCCCGAGTTCCTCAAGGAAGGCAGCGCGGTGGCCGACTGCATGCGTCCGGACCGGATCATCGTCGGCTGCGCCCATGACAAGCCGCGCCAGCAGTTGAGCGAGCTGTACGCGCCGTTCAATCACAACCGCGACCGCCTGATGTTCATGGATAACCGCAGCGCCGAGCTGGTGAAGTACGCCGCCAACGCGATGCTCGCCACGCGCATCAGCTTCATGAACGAAATGGCCAACCTGGCCGAGCGCCTGGACGTCGACATCAGCGCCGTGCGCAAGGGCATCGGCGCCGACCCGCGGATCGGCTACCACTTCATCTACCCGGGCGCCGGCTTTGGCGGCTCGTGTTTCCCCAAGGACCTCAAGGCGCTGATCCACACCGCCGAGAGCCATGGCCTGGAGCCGCACATGCTCAAGACCGTGCGCGACGTCAATGAGCAGCAGCGCCACGTGCTGTTCCGCAAGCTCAAGGCGCATCTGGGCGACGACCTGCGCGGCAAGGTCATCGCCCTCTGGGGGCTGGCCTTCAAGCCCAACACCGACGACATGCGCGAAGCCACCAGCCGCTACCTGATGGAAGCGCTGTGGGAGGCCGGCGCCACGGTGCATGCCTACGACCCGGAAGCCATGACCGAATGCCGGCGCCTGTACGGCTACCGCCCCGACCTGCAGCTGTGCGCGACCCGCGACGACACCCTGCAATGCGCCGATGCGCTGGTGATCTGCACCGAGTGGAAGGCCTTTCGCGTGGTGGATTTCAACCAGCTGCGCGAGCGTCTCAAGGCACGGCTGATCGTCGACGGGCGCAACCTCTACAACCCGCAACAGGCGGCGGATGCCGGCCTGCATTACCTGAGCATCGGACTACCCTATCGTCTACCGGGGGCGCTCTACGCATGAATATCCTGATCACCGGGGCCGCCGGTTTCATCGGCGCCCATACCGCACTGCGTTTGCTCAAGGATGGGCATCAGGTCACCGGGCTGGATAATTTCAACGACTACTACGACCCGCAACTCAAGCGCGACCGGGTGCGCTGGGTCGAGCAACAGGTGGGCGCCTTCCCGCTGTACTGCCTGGACCTGAGCGATGCCGACGCCCTCGACCGGCTGTTCGCCCAGGTCCGCCCGCAGGTGGTGATCAACCTGGCGGCCCAGGCCGGGGTGCGTTATTCCCTGGAAAACCCCAAGGCCTACCTGGACAGCAACCTCGGCGGCTTTCTCAACCTGCTGGAAATGTGCCGGCGCTACCCGGTCGAGCACCTGATCTACGCCTCGTCCAGCTCGGTGTACGGCGCCAACCATCACACGCCGTACAAGGTCAGCGACAACGTCGACCATCCGCTGTCGCTGTACGCCGCGAGCAAGAAGGCCAACGAGCTGATGGCCCACAGCTACAGCCACCTGTTCGACGTGCCGGCCACCGGCCTGCGCTTCTTTACCGTGTACGGCCCCTGGGGCCGCCCGGACATGTCGCCGATCCTGTTCGCCCAGGCCATCAGCGAAGGCCGGCCGCTGAAGCTGTTCAACTACGGCATGCACCAGCGCGACTTCACCTACATCGACGACATAGTCGAATCCCTGGTGCGCCTGCTGGCCAAACCGCCGGTGCGCGACCCGCTGTGGAACCGCGACCAGCCCGACCCGGCCACCAGCATGGCGCCCTGGCGCCTGTTCAATATCGGCGGGCAGCGCCCGGTGGAACTCAAGGACTACGTCGCCACCCTGGAGCAACTGCTCGGGCGCAAGGCGCTGGTCGAGTACCTGCCGCTGCAACCCGGCGATGTGCTGAACACCTGCGCCGATGCCAGCGCCCTGGAGAACGTCACCGGTTTCGGCCCGCAGGTGCCCCTGGCCGAAGGCCTGGGACGCTTCGTCGACTGGTTCCAGAGCTACTACCGGCCGCCACGGGACTGACGAATCACACCGAGCTGCACCGGCGAACCCGCTCGCCGCTTCTACCCACTGCCTATGGAAATACCCCGATGGACATGGAGAGACCATTCTCATCGCCCGCGCCTTCTGTTCCCGATAAGCCGACGCCGGCTGCCGGCCCCGTCCATATCGACCGGCGCAACGACCCGTTCCGGCGCAAGGTCGAGGCCGCCGTCGAGCTGCAACGCCGTGGCTGGCTGACCGGTCGCCGCGGCGGCTGCCCCTGGACCCTGTCCCTGAGCAAGCGCCTGACCTCGACCCTGCTGGCCGCGCTGATCCTGCTGCTGATCGCGCCGCTGCTGCTGGCGATCGCCCTGCTGATCAAGCTGACCAGCCCCGGCCCGGTGTTTTTCGTGCAGCTGCGTACCGGCTTTCGTGGCCGGCGTTTCGGCATGTACAAGTTCCGCACCATGGTGGTCAACGCCGAATCCCTGAAGGACTCGGTGCGCCACCTGAACAAGCACGGCCCGGACTCGGTGGACTTCAAGATCGACCGCGACCCGCGGATCACCGGAATCGGCGGCTTCCTGCGGCGCACCAGCCTCGACGAACTGCCGAACCTGATCAATGTGCTGCTCGGCCAGATGCGCATCGTCGGCCCGCGGCCGACCTCGTTCCACGCCCAGACCTACAAGGAACATCACCTCGGCCGCCTGAGCATCTACCCCGGCATCACCGGCCTGTGGCAGGTGTCCGGGCGCAGCGATGTGGATTTCGACGGCCGGGTGACCCTGGACATGACCTACATCTTTCAGCAAAGCCCCTGGCTGGACCTGAAGATCCTGCTCAAAACCCCTCTCAAAGTCCTCAACGGCCACGGAGCAAGTTGAAATGGCGGCTGCAACCTTTGCCAGTCTGGACATCCAGACCCCCACCGAAAGCAACCTGGCCGTGACCGTACTCGACCAGCAACTGCGGGTGATCCTGCTTACCGCGCCGAATCGCAACAGCGGCGTGACCACCAGCAGCCTGGCCCTGGCCAACGAGCTGGCGCGCACCAGCCGCGGACGGGTGCTGCTGCTGGACACCAGCCTCGCCGACGACAGCCTGACCCAGCGCCTGGGCCTGGAACAGAACCCGGGCTTCCTCGACCTGGTGCTGGCCGAACAGCCGCCGAGCCTGGCGTCCTGCATCGAGCATCCCGGCGCCCCGGGCTTCGACTTCCTGCCCCTGGGGCGTCGCCAGCAGTACGGCGAACGCCTGACCAGCCAGCCGCTGCGGGAACTGTTCGCCGCGCTCAACGAGGTGTACCGCTTCGTGATCGTCGACGGCGACCCGGTGTACAGCAACGGCGACCTCCTCACCCTGAGTACCCAGGTCGATGGCGTGGTGCTGGTGGTGCGCAGCGAGGAAACCCGCTGGGAAGTGGCCCAGGCCGCGGCGCAACGGCTGGTCCAGGCCGAGGCGAAACTGATCGGCAGCGTGTTCAACGCGCGCAAGTACTACATGCCCAAATGGGTCTACGACCGTCTCTGACCGGCACAAGGAAAGTCTGCACATGAAACCTCAAGCGCTCCCCCTTTGCCTGTTGCTGGCCGCCCTCGCCGGCTGTTCCAGCCCCGACGTCGAGCAAATGCCGGTGCAGGTCCTCAGCGCCGACGCCGGCCAGGGCCAGATGACCGAAGTGTTGCCGGTGGAGCAGGTCCTGCGTCCCCAGGACGTGCTCGACGTGATCTTCCACATCGGCAGCACCAGCCAGACCCGCTATCGGGTGCAGCCGGGCGACCAGGTCGACGTCTCGTTCCTCAGCGCCGCCGAGCTGGGCGGCAACAAGCTGGTATTGCCCGACGGCAGCATCGAGATGCCCTACGTCGGCAACGTGCAGGTCGCCGGGCTGACCGCCGAAGAGGCGCGCCGGACCCTGGAAAGCGCCTATGCGCGGGTGCTGAAGAAACCCCAGGTGACCTTTTCGATTTCCCACGCCATGGCTCAGCTGGACAACCTGCGCACCAGCCTGACCAACCCGGCCACGGGCCTGAGCCGCGAGATCACCGTCGGCTCGGACGGGCGCGCCAGCTTCCCGTTGCTCGGCGCCATGTCCTTGCAGGGCATGACCCTCAGCCAGCTGCAGAAGACCATCAACCAGCGCTACGCCAAGGAAGTCGGCCAGGTCAGCGCCGACGTGCTGCTCAAGTCGACGGCGGCCAACGAAGTGTTCGTGCTCGGTGAAGTCGGCCAGCCCGGTGCCTACCCGATCCGCCGCCCGGTGTCGGTGCTCGAGGCCCTGACCCTGGCCAAGGGCGCCGGCCCCACCGCGCGCCTGGACTCGGTGGTGATCATGCGCCGCACCGGCAACCAGGTGCAGGCCCGCACCTACGACGTCGCCGCCGCCCTGGACCGCAACGCCGCGCAGTTCGCCTACCTGCAGCCGGACGACCTGCTCTATGTGCCCAAGACCCGCCTGGCCAAGGCCGGCGCGTTCAGCAAGCAACTGGCGGACATCATCATGTTCCAGGGCGTCGGCTTCAGCTTCGGCTACCGCGTCGACAACAAAGAATCGGACAACAATTGAGCCTTCCCGCGATGAACAGAATCGAAAACTACCTGCACGAGTTCCTCCTCGTGTTCTTCGTCAATCGCCGGCTGATCAAACGTGTGTTCCTCGGCTTCGCCGTGATCGCCCTGCTGTTGCCGCTGGTGCTGCGCCAGAGCTACGAGATCACCGCCGAAGTCATAGTGCAGTCGAAGAAGCTGTCGCAGAGCGACGCCAATACCGTGCTCACCCCGGACAGCGACAAGTTCATCCCGCCGTCCCTGGCGGACATGGAAACCGAGAGCAATATCCTGCGCTCGCCGACGCTGATCCGCGAAACCATCGGCCAGTTGCGCGAGGCCGGCGAGTTCGGCGACGGCGAGGGCCTGCTCGCCCGGCTGCTCTTCAATCCGCTGCGCGATCATGTGACCACCCCGCTGCGCTCAGCCCTGGGCCTGAAGATCGAACCGGTGCGCGACACCGCCCTCGACTCCATGACCAACCAGGCGGTCAAGGACCTGAAGATCGCCACCCTGCCCGGCTCCAACGTGATCTCGGTGGTCTACGCCAGCGCCGACCCGACCCAGGGCACGCGTTTCGTCGAGCGCCTGCTGGCCAACTACCTGAAGAACCGCCAGGACCTGCAATCCAACGAGCTGCCGCAGGCCTTCTTCGAGCAGAAGAAAGTCCAGTACCAGGAGCGCCTGGACGACCTCGAAGGCTTGCGCCAGGCCCTGCTGGAGGCGGCCCATGCCTCCGATCCCAAGGAAGAGATCACCTTCCGCCTGAACGCGATCAACACCGAGGAGCAGTCGCTCAACGGCTACCGCGACCAGGCCCTGGAGAACCAGCGCCGCCTGGACTACCTGCAAAACAACCTGAAGGCCGCGCGCAAGGGCAGCCTGACCGACTACACCTTCCCCTTCGCCTTCGCCAACACCGTGGACAACGTGGCCTACGAGGACCGCGAGATCAAACAGCTGGGCGAGCAGTTGACCAACCTGGTGAGCCAATACGGCACCACCTCCGACACCTACCGCGCCGACAGCGTGCCGATGCAGCAACAGCGCGAGCAGATCGTCCGCGCCCGCGCGCAGTTCCTCAAGGTAGTGGAAAACCGCGTGCGCGAGCGCACCAGCGACCTGCAGATCACCAACTCGGTGATCGCCCAGAAGACCGCGCGGATCAACGAATACAAGACCCGCGTGCGCGACCTGCAGGAAGTACTGAGCAAGCTGCGCCAGCTCGACACCGAGATCGACGCCCTGCACAAGGCCTTCTTCACCTACACCCAGCGCTACGAAGAAAGCCGCGGCGAGCGCCTGATCAATGGCGAGCTGTCCAACGCCCGGGTGCTCAGCCAGCCTTATGAACCCAGCGAGGCAGCGTTCCCCAAACCGATGCTGATCATCCCCCTGGGCCTGCTTACCGGCCTGCTGCTGGCGATTGCCCTGGGCTACGTCTACGAGTTCTTCGATCACCGCTTCAAGCATCCGGCCCAGGTCGGCGACCACCTGAACCTGCCGGTGCTGATGGTGCTCGACGCGGTGCAGGCGCCGGTGGTCAATCCCTACCCGCGTTGGACCTGGCAGTGGCTCTGGCACTGGGCCAAGCAGTGAACCGCACGGAACGCGAGAGGCTCATGGCCGACCTGCCGATTGTCCATGTGATCCACAGCGGCGGCTTCTATGGCGCCGAACGCATGCTGCTGGATCATTGCCGGGGCATGCCCGGGCAGCATCGGGTGCTGTTCATCGACGCGCCGCCGGCCCTGCTCGAGCGTTTTCGCGCGGGCGGCGTCGAGTGCCACAGTTGCAGCGGACTGCGGGCCATGCTCAGCCACCTGGGCCAACAGCCGGTGCTGCTCAATGCCCACAACTTCAAGGCCCAGCTGTTTGCCCTGCTGTGCGCCTGGCGCCTGGGCCTGCCGCTGGTATGGACCCAGCACGGGTTCACTCCGCGCAGCGCCAAACAGAAGTTCTACACCTGGCTCAGCCTGCGCCTGTGCCGCCGGCGCACGGTGCGCCGGGTGGCCTGCGTGGCGCAGAGCATCGCCCGCTTGCATCGCCAGGCCGGGGTCGAGGCGGAGAAACTGCAGGTGATCCCCAATGGTCTGCCCGAGCAGTGCATCCCCGACCAGAACCTGCGCGACCGCAATGCGCCGCTGGTGGGCTTCGTCGGCCGCCTGAGCCAGGAAAAAGGCCCGGACCTGTTTCTCGACGCGCTGATCCCGCTGTGCCAGCAACGCCCGGCGCTGAAGGTGGTGCTGCTCGGCGACGGGCCCTTGAGCGAGATGCTGCGCCAGCGCATCCAGGACGCCGGCCTGGCGTTGCAGATCCTGATGCCGGGCTACCAGAACAACATGAGCAAATGGATGCACCGCCTCAGCGTGCTGGTGCTCAGCTCGCGCACCGAAGGCACGCCGATGATCCTGCTCGAAGCCATGCAGGCCGGCACGCCGATCGCCGCCTTTGCTGTCGGCGGCATTCCCGATGTGATCGAACACAGCGTCAGCGGCCTGCTCGCCCGGCCGCTGGACAGCATTGAGCTGGCCGGGCATATCGCCGAATTGCTGGACGACCCCGACCTGGGTGAACGCCTGAGCCTGGCGGCGCGCCAGCGGCAACGCCGCGACTATCACCTGCCGCGCCTGGCCCTGCGCTGGCAGGCCCTGTACCGCGCGACCAGCGAGGCCTGGAACCGATGATCGCCTCCCTTTCCCTGGGCGCCCTGCTGGGGCTGGCCTGCCTGCTGCTGCTCGCCAGCCCCTGGCCCTACCTGGCGCCGCTGGTGGTGGTCGGGATGTTCGGCCTGGCGCTGCTGTACCGCCGCACCGGCTGGGGCCTGCTGGGCATCTGCGCGCTGGTGCCGTTCGAAGGCCTGTTCAAGGACAGCTCTTTTTCCGCGGCCAAGCTGCTGGGGGCCTCGCTGATCCTGATCCTGCTGTTCAAGCTGCTGATGCGCCAGATCGGCGAGACGCGGCTGCGCAGCAACCTGTGGCGGGCGCTGCTGCCGTTCCTGCTGTGCCTGCTGCTGAGCCTGATGTACAGCGAGAACCTCGACGTATCCCTGGGCAGCCTGCGGGAACTGGCGGTGGGCCTGGTGCTGTTTTTCGTGACCCTGCTGATCGGCCGCGAGGTCAACCTGCTGATGCTCTGCCGCCTGTTGGCGCTGAGTGTGGCCGCCACCTGCGTGATCGCCCTGTTCTCGGCCAAGTACCAGGTCGGCGGCCGGGCCATCGGCCTGCTGCAGGACGCCAACTACTTCGCCCTGCTGATCGCCATGGCGGTGCCGCCGGCGATCCTCCTGGCCCTGCGCGACCCACACTGGCCACTGCGGCTGTTCTGGGCCGGGGTGACCCTGACGCTGATGGCCGGCATGACCAAGACCGACTCGCGCTCCGGGCTGCTGGTCGTGCTGTTCACCATCGCCATCGGCGCCTGGCACTACCGCCATCGGCTGCAACGGCTGCGGCCCAAGCACCTGGGGTTCGTCATGTTCGCCGTGGCAATCGTCGTGCCCCTGGGCATCGCCGCGCTGCCGGCGGACTACGTGGCGCGGATCCAGTCCCTGAGCCTGCTCAAGTCCGGCGCCCACTCCGCCGACACCTCCCTGGGCCGACGTACCTCGTACCTGGTGGTCGGCGGGCAGATGATCCGCGAGAACCCGCTGCTCGGCTCGGGCCTGGGCACCTTCCCGATCCATTACGCGCAGACCGGTTTTGCCAGCGGCTTCTCGGAGAACATGAACGAGCCGGACCTCTACCGGCGCGCCCACAACACTTACCTGGAACTGTTCAGCGAACTGGGGATTCCCGGCGGCCTGAGCTTTGTCGCCCTATTGCTGATGGGCCTGCGCAACTTCGAGCGGGCGCGGGTCGCATGGCTGAGCAAGGGCCGGCAGGACCAGGCCGACATCGCCACCCACCTGGGCCTAAGCCTGCTGGCCCTGGCGGTGTTCCTGCTGTTCCTCAGCGCACCGAACCACAAATACCTGTGGATCTTCCTGGCCCTGTCCAGCGTCCTGCGCCGCCAGGCCGAAGCCCCGGAGAGCCGCCCATGACGATGTACTCACCCCCTGTAGCCGCTGGCGCAGCCTGCGATCGGCTGCGCAGCAGCCGCAAGGCCTGCCAACGCGTTTCTCCAGACAGTTCGCGGACTCAGGCTTTGCGGTCGCTGCGCAACCGATCGCAGCCTCGCGGGCTCGGCAGCGGCTACACGGCCACCGCGAACCCTGTGGCCGCTGCCGAAGGCTGCGATCGGCTGCGCAGCAGCCGCAAGGCCTGCCGATGCGTTTCTCCAGGCAGGTCGCGGACTCAGGATTTGCGCTTGCTCCGCAATCGATCGCAGCCTCGCGAGCTCGGCAGCGGCTACACGGCCACCGCGAACCCTGTAGCCGCTGCCGAAGGCTGCGATCGGCTGCGCAGCAGCCGCAAGGCCTGCCGATGCGTTTTTCCAGGCAGTTCGCGGACTCAGGTTTTGCGGTTGCGTTGCAACCGATCGCAGCCTCGCAGGCTCGGCAGCGGCTACACGGCCACCGCGAATCCTGTAGCCGCTGCCGAAGGCTGCGATCGGCTGCGCAGCAGCCGCAAGGGCGGCCGATGCGTTTCTCCAGGCAAATCGAGGGCTCAGGCTTTGCGATTGCTCCGCAATCGATCGCAGCCTCGCAGGCTCGGCAGCGGCTACACGGCCACCGCAAACCCTGTAGCCGCTGCCGAAGGCTGCGATCGGCTACGCAGTAGCCGTAAGGCCTGCCAACGCGTTTATCCAGGCAGACCGCGGACTCAGGCTTTGCGGTCGCTGCGCAACCGATCGCAGCCTCGCGGGCTCGGCAGCGGCTACACGGCCACCGCGAACCCTGTAGCCGCTGCCGAAGGCTGCGATCGGCTGCGCAGCAGCCGCAAGGGCGACCGATGCGTTTCTCCAGGCAAATCGAGGGCTCAGGTTTTGCGATTGCTGCGCACTCGATCGCAGCCTCGCAGGCTCGGCAGCGGCTACACGGCCACCGCGAACCCTGTAGCCGCTGCCGAAGGCTGCGATCGGCTACGCAGTAGCCGTAAGGCCTGCCAACGCGTTTATCCAGGCAGACCGCGGACTCAGGCTTTGCGGTCGCTGCGCAACCGATCGCAGCCTCGCAGGCCCGGCAGCGGCTACACGGCCACCGCAAACCCTGCAGCCGCTGGCGAAGGCTGCGATCGGCTGCGCAGCAGCCGCAAGGGCGACCGATGCGTTTCTCCAGGCAAATCGAGGGCTCAGGTTTTGCGATTGCTGCGCAGCCGATCGCAGCCTCGCGGGCTCGGCAGCGGCTACACAGGCCATGCGCTGCGGCAGCAGCTACCGGTCAGGAACAAGGAAAGCCGAGCATGAAACGGATCAGCGTGATCGTGCCGATGTACAACGAGGCGCGGCATATCGTGCGCACCCTGGACAGCGTCAGCAGCGCCGCCGCGGTGGCGGGGCTCGAATGCGAGCTGATCGTGGTCGACAACGGCTCGCGCGACAACGGTCCGCGACTGGCCATGGACCAGGGCGCGCGGGTGCTGCATTACCCCGGGCTGTCCATCGGCGCCCTGCGCAATCGCGGCGCGGCCTGTGCGACCGGCGACTGGCTGGCCTTCCTCGATGCCGACATCGAGGTGCCGCTGAACTGGCTGCTGCTGTGGAAATCCGCCGAGGCCAGCCAGCGCGCCGATGTCTTCGCCCTGGACTGCGATGCACCGCGCAGCGCGCCCTGGTTCGCCCGCGCCTGGCAGCGCCGCAGCCTGTCCGGCAACCAGCAGGAACGCCTGCTGCAATGGCTGCCCACCCCCAACCTGTGCATGGCCCGGGTCTGGTTCAACCGCATCGGCGGTTTCGACGAGGGTCTGCGCACCGGCGAGGACAAGGATTTCGGCCTGCGCCTGAACCGTGCCGGCGCCCGCCAGCTGAGCCTGGCCACACCCGTGGTGCAGCACTGGGGCTTCGAGGGCAGCTGGCGCGAATGGAGCGGCAAGGAGTTCTGGCGCCAGAGCAGCCATGTGCAGCTGTTGCGCAATGGCGGGCTGAGCCCGCGGCTGTTGCGTTTCCCCCTGCTGTGCCTGGCCACCGCCCTGCTCAGCCTGCTGGCCGTGCTCTGCCTGCTCGGCGGGCAATGGCCGGCGGCGCTGCTGGCCCTGCTCGGCAGCGCCCTGGCGCCCCTGGGCCTGGCCCTACGCCAGAGCTACCGGCACCGCGACCCACTGTTTTTCCTGCAACTCTGGCTGCTGCACTGGCTGCGCCTGCACCTGGGCGCCGCTGCCCTGCTGCAGGGCCTTTTCAACCGTACTGCCGTGAGGCCCGATCGTGGCTAAGACACTCTTCTGGTTATGCCTGCTGTTGCCGGTCTACGCCTGGATCGGTTACCCGCTGATCCTGGCGCTGATCAGCCTGTTTATCCGCAAGCCCCGGGTCGAGCCGGGGCCGCCCTTGTCGGTCAGCGTGATCATCGCCGCGCACAACGAAAGCCGGCACATCGAGCACAAGCTGCGCACCCTGCTGGCCCAGGACTACCCGACCACCGACCTGCAGATCATCCTCGCCAGCGACGGCTCGACCGACGCCACCGTGGCCACCGCGCTGGCGATCCACGACCAGCGGGTGCTGGTGCTCGACCTGCCGCGAGTAGGCAAGGCCGGAGCGCTGAATGCCGCGGTGGAACTGGCGCGCAACGAGATCCTGGTGTTCACCGACGCCGACAACCAATGGTCCGGCGACACCCTCGGCAAGCTGCTCGCCCCCTTCGCCGATCCGGAAGTCGGGGCCTGCGGCGGGCATATGATCATCCCCACCCCCGGCCACGCCCTGAGCCTGGGTGACAGCCTTTACCGCCACTACGAAGCCTGGCTGCGCGAGGCGGAAAACCGCACCGGCTGCATGGTCTCGGCGGACGGCGCGCTGCTGGCCCTGCGCCGCGAACTGTTCGAGCGGGTGCCGGCCGAGGTCAACGACGACTTCTTTATCAGCACCTGCGCCCCAGTCGCGGGCAAACGCATCGTCTACGTCGAGGAGGCCCAGGTGCTGGACCAGGGCGTGGATGAAGTCGGCAAGCAATACCGCCGACGCCTGCGGGTCACGGTCGGCGGCCTGCAAAGCCTGGCCCAGCGCCGTGGCCTGATGAATCCCTGGCGCCACGGCTTCTACGCGATCGCGCTGATCAGCCACAAACTGATCCGCCGCCTGGCGCCGGTGCTGTTGATCCCGCTGCTGCTCAGCAACCTGTGGCTGTGGAACGCCGGGGCCTTCTACAGCCTGTGCCTGATCGCCCAGCTGTGCGGTTATGGCGCCGGTATGCTTGGCCTGCTCGATCAGCGCGGGCGCTTGCCCAAACCCTTTCGCCTGGCCGGTTTCGTCCTGGTGACCCTGGCCGGCATGAGCATGGGCCTCTGGCAATTTCTCCGCGGGCAGCGCTACAGCCTGTGGAACCCGC
Source organism: Pseudomonas sp. RW409 (assembly GCF_003184125.1). Classification (NCBI taxonomy): domain Bacteria; kingdom Pseudomonadati; phylum Pseudomonadota; class Gammaproteobacteria; order Pseudomonadales; family Pseudomonadaceae; genus Pseudomonas; species Pseudomonas sp. RW409. The sequence goes on from NZ_QHHP01000042.1 coordinate 472,795, forward strand.
AGCAGAACCGCTGACATGACACTCAGACAACACTTCAAGCGCCTGGCCGGCAGCGCCTACCTCAATAGCTTCGGGCGCACGCGCCTGAGCGAAGCCGGCGTGGTACTGATGCTGCACCGGGTGCTGGCGGACGAACACGCAGCGAACCTGCCCCATCGCGGGCCGCTGTGTGTCGGCCGCAACAGTTTCGAGCACCTGCTGCGCTGGCTGCGCCGGCATTTCGACTGCGTGCCGCTGGAGCACCTGCTGCTGTACCCCGGCGGCGATCGCCCACGGCTGGCCCTGACCTTCGACGACGGCTGGCGCGACAACGCCGAGCAGGCCTATCCACTGCTGGAACGTCATGAAGTACCGGCGAGCATCTTTCTCTCCACCGACTTTATCGGCACTGGCAAGGCGTTCTGGTGGGAAGCCATCGGCGAGACCCTGTGGCGCCAACCCGAGAGCATCGCCGGCCGGCAATTGCAGGAGCAACTGCGGGTACTGGGCGTGGTGCTGCCGGCCAGCCTCAGACAACCCGGCGCCGACGAGGCCCGCAGCCGTGACCTCGGGCTGTTGCTGCAACGCCTGAAAACCCTGGCCCCGGACAGCCTGCAATTGCTGGCCGACAGCTGCCCGCGAGACACCGCGCCCCACAGCCTGGACTGGAGCCAGGTCAAGCGCCTGGAACGTTCCGGGCTGGTGCGCTTCGGACCCCATGGCGCCAGCCACGGCATCCTCACCCAATTCGACAACGCGGCCCTGAAGGACGACCTGGCACGCTCCCATGCTTGCGTGCAGCACCATTGCGCCGCGCCGCTGCCGATCTATTGCTACCCCAATGGCGACCATGACCCGAGCGTGCGCCAGGCCGTCGCCGACCTCGGCTACCGCTATGCCCTGGGCACCGCCCCGGGGCTGATCGAACCCTCGCGCAACGAACCCCTGGCCCTGCCGCGCATCGACGTCAGCCAGGCCAGCGCCCGCTGCCCGTCGCTGCTGGCCTGGCGCCTGCTGAAAGGGGCGCGGGCATGAAGCGCAACGGCTATGTCTGGCACCTGCTGCTGAGCATGGGCACGCGGCTGGCGATGATCGCCATTCGCCTGCTGCGCAACGTGCTGCTGGCGCGCCTGCTGGGCCCGGCGGATCGCGGCCTGTTCGCCCTGCTCAGCGCCCTGCCCGACCTGATCGCCGCCCTCACCAGCGGCGGCCTGAACACCGCGGTGGGTTATGAAGCGGCGCGCCAGCGACCGATGGGCCTGCTGCTGACGCAGATCCTGGTCTACGGCTGCCTGCTGGCCGGGACCCTGACCGTGATCGGCCTGCTGCTGATGAACAGCCTGGGCCAGGACTGGTCGATCACCACCCAGCTCGGCCCCTTCGCCTGGCTGTTGCTGCTAGCGGTGCCGCTGACCGTGCTCAAGAGCGGCCTGCTGACCCTGCACAACGCTGACGGTCGGGTCGGCGCGTTCAATGGCCTGCGTCTGCTGGAATCCCTGGTGCCCTTGCTGCTGTTTGTCGTGCTCTGGTGGCTGTGGCGCGACCAGGCCCTGTCGGCGGCGCTGGCCGGCTGGCTCGGTGGCACCCTGCTGGTGGTACTGGCGGGCTGGTACTGGCTGGGGCGTTATCACCGGTTGCGGCTGCGCTGGCAGCCGGGCGAGCAAGGCAAGCTGCTGCGCTACAGCGCCCAGAGCCACCCCGGCGTGCTCTCGCAGCAATTGATGCTGCGCTGCGACTACCTGTTTATCGGCGCCCTGCTCGACCCGGTCGCCCTGGGCCTGTACGCCATGGCCAGCGCCGCCGCGGAACTGCTGCTGATCATTCCCGAGGCGGTGACCACGCCGCTGATGAAGCGCCTGCTGCAACAGGGCGAAGGCATCGAACGCCTGACCCCGCTGGCCCTGCGCATCACTGCCACGGTGATGCTTGGCGCCTGCCTGGGCATGGCGCTGGTCGGCCACTGGCTGATCATCAGCCTGTTCGGCGAGGCCTACGGCCCGGCCTATCCGGCCCTGCTGGCGTTGCTGCCGGGGCTGTTCGGCCTGTGCTACGCGAGCATCCTGCGCCTGGACCTGCTGGGCAAGCAGCGCCCCGGCGCGCTGTCGTGGCTGCTGGGCGGCGGCGCGCTGCTCAACCTGCTGCTCAACGCCGTGCTGATCCCGACCCTGGGCATAGTCGGCGCCGGCCTGGCCTCGTCCCTGGCCTATCTGGCGGTGAGCCTGGCAATGCTGGTGATGTACTGCCGCCTGAGCGGCGTGGCCTGGTACCGCACCCTGCTCCTGCTGCCCGAAGATCTGATGCAACTGCGCGCGCTGTTGCGCCCTCGGGAGGCGGCATGCTGAAGACCGCTTTCTACACATTCCTGGCCCTGCTCAGTCTGGCCCCGGGCGCCCAGGCCGAATCCATGCAGTGGTCGAGCATCCGCGACGGCAGCCTGTACCTGCGCGCCGCCCAGCCGGACCGGCTGAAGATCGGCTGGAGCCCGGCCTGGCAGAGCGACGCCAATCGCGAGCAGCTGTACCTGCTGCAGCCCGGCGGCCAGCTGTTCAAGCAACTGGAGATCCGCGCCGACCAGGCCTATGGCGAGCAGGACATCGAGCTGCCAGCGGCCGCGGGCGACTATCGCCTGCAGATTCCCGGCTACAGCTTTCGCGGATTCACCGTCAGCCACCGCGGTAGCACGGCGGCGCAATTCGAGCCGACCAAGGTGCATTTCAGCGCCGAAGTGCACAGCGGCGCCGAGCTGTACTTCCGGGTGGCGGCCGGCGAGCAGGCGATACTGGCCGGCAAATATTACGGCGGCGTCAGCGTCTTGCAGGCCAGCCGCCTGAGCGATGGCGCCAAGGTTCGCCTGGAACTGAAAGAACATCCGGCCTACGGGCAATTCGACCAGGTGGCGCTGCCGCCGGCCGAACAGGACGAAGTCTGGCGCCTGGCCCTGGGCGGCTCCGGCAAGGCGGCGTTCTGGCTGGACGGCACGGCCAATCTGTTTGCCCAGGAGGTCCAGCAACTGCACCCGCTGGACCAGCCCCGGGGCGAGGCCCACCTGCAGTTGAAAGCCCAGATCCTGGGGACCACGCCGCGCCTGGGCATCGCCCTGCCCTATGCCCAGCCGCCGCAGTCCACCTTCGGCCTGTTGCAGGCGATTGGCGCCCGCGCGGCCAACTTCTACAGCTTCGTCGATGTGATCGAGCAGGAGCCCGAGCGGGAAATCGGCTTTCGCCGGCTGTACCGCGAGCGCTTCGGGATCGACCGCGACATCACCCTGCTGGCCGGCACCGGGCGCCGCGCCGTGCTCGCGGCGGACGCCCAGAGTTTCGCCGGCCTCGACGCCTGGCTGGCCGACAGCGTGCGCCTGGCCGGCAACGGCCTGCATTACCTGGCTTTCGCCGACGAGCCCAACCTCAACTACCCGGACTACAGCAGCTACGCCCTGTACTTCGAGCAGATGCTGGCCCGGACCAAGGCCAACCCCGAGGCCCGCGCGGCCGGGGTGCGGATCGCCATGCCGGCCAGTTCGCGGCTGCTCGACGGGCCGTTCCGGGTCGGCGCCGGGCAACGCCGCGGCATCGACTGGGCGCGCAAGCTGCTGGAGCGGCACGGTCAGGACATCGACGCCCTGGCCTGGCACGAATGGATGGTCCGCGACCTGCTCGCCACCCGCCGCTACCGCGACAGCGTGCGCGCCGCCGCCGAGCTGGTGGGCCTGGATGCCGCGGGCCGGCCGCGCAAGGCCCTGCTGCTGAGCCAGACCAATATCTCCAGCGGCCGCGATCTGAGCCCCTATCAGCAGGACACCCATTACGCCGGCCTGTGGTGGGCCTCGGTGGTGATCAACGCCTCGGCGGACGGCCTGCTGGACATGCTCAACTGGTTCCAGGCCGCCGACGAGCCGGACTACCCCAAGGGCATGCTCGCGCAACGCAGCGCCAACCAGTTCAGCCTCAAGCCGGTGGCCGTGGCCCAGCAGTTCATTGCCCGGCACTGGCTGGCCCATGTGCAAGCCCTGGACAACCCGGCCTTCGAGGTCGATGCCCTGGCCATGAGCGAGGCCGGCCGCCACAGCCTGCTGGGGGTGAACAAGGCGTCGCGGGTGCAGGCGGTGAGCCTCGACGGCCCCGGCGACCTGTGCCAGGCCGCGCCGCTCAAGCTGAGCCTGCTCGGCCCCGACGACCAGCCTCGCGACGCGGCCGTTGAATGCCGCGATGGCCGGGTGCACTTCGAGCTGCCCGGCGAAACCCTGTTTGCCCTGACCTGGAAAGCCTTATGAGCCGATTGAGCGCATTGCTGGAAAAAATCCGCCGCAAGGGCCTGCGCGACAGCCTGCGGGTCCTGCGCGAGCGCTACTTCTATTACCACTGGGAACTGCTCAGCGTCGAACGCTCCCTGGCGCTGCCGGTGCCCTGCCCGGTCACCACGCGGCGCTGGCCCCAGGTGCCAATCGACCGCGCGCTGCTGCCGGCCTTCGAGAAATACTTTTCCGCACAGTTGCCGGCGATCCGCGGCCTGCTGGACAAGGGCTGTCGCGGCTACGCCCACCTCGACGCCGACGGCAACGTGATGCTGATGATCTGGATCAACGAGCGCGACTACTACGACGATCAGCTGTACCGCTGCTGGATCCGCATCCCGCCGGGCTGCATCTATCAGTTCGCCGGCGAGTGCGCCCTGCCTTACCGCGGTACCGGGGTGGTGGTGCTGGCGCAGAAACTGATCTGGGAGCACTACCGCGAACGCGGCTTCAAGGCCACCCGGGCGGTGGTCAACGTGCGCAACGAGGCGGCGCTGAAGATGCACATGCGCATGGGTTTCACTGAGGTCGGCGAATCGATCCACGTCTATTGCCTGTTGCGTTGCCTGCATTTCCATCGGCGCGTGCCCTATCACCAGCCCCGCCTGCTGCACCTGCGCAAGTCGCGGCCGACAGCACAAGCAGGCACCTCGACCGACGCCGGTAGGGAGCCGCTGTGACGATCCGCTTCGCCTGGCGCTCCAGCCTGCTGGACGATGACTTTCCCGCCGCCGCCTTCGAGCAACTGCGCAACGCGGTCGAACTGGCCACGCCCTTCAATCGCCTGGCCTGGCTGCGCGGCGCCGAGCAAGCGCTGGACGCCGGGCAACGCCTGCGGGTGCTGCTGGGCTGGCACGGGGAACGGCTGGTGCTGTGCCTGCCGTTGCTGCATGGCCGCGAGCGCAAGGCCGGCCTGCCGTTGCAGGTGGTGCGCCACCTGGGCTTCCCCCTCAGCGACCGCCTGGCGCTGCTGGTGGCCGAGGACGCGCTGCCGGCCATGCCCCGGGCACTGGAGGAAATCCGCCGCGAGTTGCCCCATGCCCTGCTGCAATTGAGCGAACTGCTGGCGGCCGAACCCACCCTGGCGAGCTGGCGCGAGCACAGCTGGTACAGCGCCTGCGCGATCAGTTGCCGGGCGCCGGAACACCTGATCGTCGAAGCCGACCGCCAGGAAGCCCGGGACAAGAACCTGCGCTACGAGCTGCGCCGGGCGAAAAAACGCTGCGCCGAAATCGACGCCCGGGTGATCCGCGTCAGCCCCGATGGCGAGGGCATCGACGCGCTGCTGGACTTTATCGGCGCCGTGGAACAGGCCAGCTGGAAAGGCGCGGATGGCCTGGGGATCTTCTCCGGCACCCAGCGCCAGCAGTGGATGCGCAGCGCCCTGCGTGGGCTGGCCGCCGACGGCTGCGTGCGCGTGGTGCTGCTCGAACACCAGGGCCGCTGCATCAGCTATCGCCTGGGGCTGCTGGAGCGCGGGCGGCTGTACGACTACAACATCGCCTTCCTGCCGGACTACGCCAGCCTGGGCAGCGGCCGGCTGCTGCTCGACGAGTGGATCCACTGGGGCCTCGACGAAGGCTGGCAGTGGGTCGATGCCTCGCGGGTCAGCCTCAGCCGTTCCAGCCATCAATTGCACGAACGCATGAGCGGCCAGGTCGAGCACCAGCGCTGGAGCTTCTATTCGCGCCGCCCCGGCGGCCTGCTGCTGGGCCTCGCCGATCGCCTCTGGCAAGCCCTCAAACCCCATGTCAAAAACTGGCGCGAACGCCGTGCCGCCCGCCACCAGCAAGAGAGCCGACCTTGAGCGCTACTTTGAACAGCCGTTTGAACAGCACAACGACCGCGGCGAACCTGCCGGCGGTGATCGTCAATGCCGACGACTTCGGCCTCGACCCCGAGTACAACCAGCTGACCCTGCGCGCCTTCGAGCGTGGGGTGATCAGCTCCGCGACCCTGATGGCCAATATGCCGGCCTTCGAGGACGCCTGCCGGCTGGCTCGCGAGAACAGTCTGCAAGGACGCATCGGCCTGCATTTCAACCTGACCTACGGCGAGCCGCTGAGCGTGCCGATCCGCAGCCAGCGGCGGTTCTGCAACAGCAGCGGCGAGTTCGACCTCAGGCTGCCGCGCTCGGTGCTGCACCTGCCCGCCAGCACTGTGGCCGCGGTCCGGGAGGAACTCGAAGCGCAATGGCAACGCTGCGTCGACCAGGCCCTGCGCCCGAGCCATATCGACTCCCATCAGCATGTGCACAACCTGTGGCCGATCGCCCCGATCGTCGCCCGCTTCGCCGCGCAACAGGGCGTGCCGGTGCGCCTGGCGCGTAATGTCGGGGGCAATATCGGCCTGGCCAAGCGTCTGTTCAAGAACGCCCTGAACCGGCGGATCGTCCGTTTGAGCGGCGCCACGGTGGCCTTCGTCTGCACCCCGCGGGACCTGCTGCAAGGCTTCCAGCCAGCCGGTGCGCTGGAAGTGGTGGTCCATCCGACCCTGCTGGCCGACGGCGATTTCGGTGACGATTACCTGCCCGAGGGGCAGTCCCTGGACCGGTTGCTACGGGAAACCCTGAGGGGCCATCGGCATATCGCCTACAGCCAGTTGCGCTGATCCCCGTAGGGCGTTAGCCGGATCGGTTGTCAGGCCTAAGGGATAGTTGGCGCGGACATTTCTGAATGTTCCAGGGGGGCGGATGGCGGCGGCCGACCCTGCTTGAATCGACTGGCTTATTCCTGCACCATCCGCCCCCTGCTTATTCAATGGATGGATTTCACGGCATGCTGGATGCTAACGCTACCCATATTTCCCTGACGATCGAAGGCGCCTCGGTCGACCTTCAGGTCCTCAGTTTCGTTGGCCGCGAAGCCCTCAATCAACCCTTCTGCTTCGATATCGAACTGGTCAGCGCGCGTCCCGACCTCAAGCTCGAGGAGTTGCTGCACAAGCCGGCCTGCCTGACGTTCGGCAGCACAGGCAAAGGCCTGATCCATGGCCTGGTGTACCGCATCGCCCAGGGTGATTCCGGGCGCAAGCTGACCCGCTACAGCATCAGCCTGACCCCGCAGCTCAACTACCTGCGCCACAACTTCAACCAGAAGATCTACCAGCATCTGAGCGTGCCGAAGATCATCGCCCAGGTCCTCGAGGCCCGCGGCATCCTGGCCGACGCCTACAGTTTCCAGCTCGGCGCCACCTACCCGGAGCGGGTCTACTGCACCCAGTACGACGAGTCCGACCTGCACTTCATCCAGCGCCTGTGTGAAGAAGAAGGCATTCACTTCCACTTCCAGCACAGTGCCGGCGGCCACAAGCTGGTGTTCGGCGACGACCAGACGGTGTTCCGCAAGCTGACGGCGGTGAACTACCAGCAGGACTCGGGCATGGCCGCCGAACAGCCGGTGATCAAGCGCTTCAACCTGCGCCTGGAAACCCGCACCAGCCGCGTCAGCCGCCGCGATTACGACTTCGAGAAACCACGGCTGCTGCCCGAGGGCGCGGCCAAGTCCGGGGCCATGCCGGACCTGGAAGACTACGACTACCCCGGCCTGTTCACCCAGCAGGCCCGCGGCAAGCAACTGGCGACCCGCGCCCTGGAACGCCACCGCAGCGACTACCAGTTGGCCGAAGGCAAAGGCGACGAGCCGAGCCTGGTCAGCGGCCACTTCCTGACCCTGGCCGAACACCCGCGCAGCGAATGGAACGACCTGTGGCTGCTGCTGGAAGTGATCCACGAGGGCAAGCAGCCGCAGGTGCTGGGCGAGAACAT